>CAWFBJ010000014.1:0-443719 GCA_963814055.1 uncultured Alphaproteobacteria bacterium | reverse complement strand
GGCCTGGCGTGCAGCCACATCGAGTGGCGCTGCCCTTTCGTTCACCGGCGTTTCGACCTCGTGCCGCGCCCCACTCGGCTCACGGTTATCCGAAAAGCCGGCCGCAACCAGCATCCTTCGCCGTACTTGCCTCAGGAAACCAATAACAATCAACATGTTGGCTTGAGACCGGTACACCCCCAGCCATGCTTGAATGTTAGCTATCTGCCAGCCGTCCGGCGGGCGCCGTGTCTACAGACTGGCGGCAGTTGCTCGCCCGTCTCGCCGTCATCTTCGGGTTGTTTGACGTATGTCTGCTTTCGGGCACAAAGCGGACATTCATGAGTAAGCTAACTCACGTCCGCTTTTGACCCAAAGCAGACATTCCGCTCGCGCCATTCGTCTGCTTCCAATCCCATCCGGACAAGCGAGCATTTCGCGCGTCGGCACCGCCGGGATGCTGTGCTCCCACTCGCCCTTATTGCACTGTGCGAGATACGGGGTGGGCTGGCCCGTTTTGCGTAAATCAAGAAGGCATGGTGGGCACATCCTCAAAGCGAGTGGCTCAAATATGCTACATGTCGTAGTGATGAGTGTTCCACAGTGTTGTCACCGTCCACGACGCATCTCATGAAGCCCTTGCTCAAAGAAATCCGCCGCAATCCTCTGCTCTGGTTGCTGGCCTTCGTGCCAGTAGTTTTCACTGCTCAGAAACTCAAGCCCGAAGCGCACACCCTGCTTTTTGTGCTGTCCGTCCTCGCTATCGTGCCACTGGCCGCGCTGCTGAGCCACGCCACCGAATCCGTGGCGGCCAAGACGGGCGATACGGTTGGTGGCCTGCTCAACGCTACGTTGGGAAACCTGACCGAACTGGTTATTGCCCTGACTGCATTGCGCGCCGGACAATACACACTCGTGAAGGCATCCATCGCCGGCGCGATTGTCACCAACACGCTGTTCATGCTGGGCGCTTCGTTTCTGCTCGGCGGACTCAAGCACCATGTGCAGGAATACAACCGGGCCAGCGCCCGCCTGCAAGCGGGCCTGCTCTTTCTGGCCACCATCGCGATACTAGTTCCCTCAGCAGTCTCGGAAGCTGATTCCACGGCAGGCTCGGGGTTCACCGAGAAGCTGAGCTTGAGTCTGTCTGTGCTGCTCATCGCCACATACGGACTGGGCCTATTGTTCTCGCTCAAGACGCATCGCGAATTTTTCGGCGCCGCAGAACACGCGGAGACGGGCGGCGCGTCGTGGCCGTTGGGCTTGGCCCTGGCTGTGTTAGCCGGCGTCACGGTACTGGTTGCACTGGTGAGCGAGGTGTTCGTCGAGTCGGTGCAGCAGGCAGCGGCGACCTTGGGGATGACTCCGCCTTCGTGGGTTTCATCGTCGTGGCGCTGGTGGGCGGTGCGGCCGAGATGGCTTCGGCGTTTTCCGGCGCACGCAAGAACCGGCTGGACTTGAGTGTGGGTATCGCGCTGGGAAGCGCGGCCCAAATTGCGCTCTTCGTGGCGCCGATGCTGGTATTGCTCAGTTACGCCATCGGTCCGATGCCGATGGAGCTGCAATTCTGGCCGGGCGCGGTGGTAATGATGCTCATCGCCACCATGACCGCGGCCCTGGTAACTAACAGCGGGCGCTCGGCGTGGTTTGTCGGGGTGCTCCTATTGATGGTGTACCTGATTTTCGCTATGACGCTTTACCTGTTGCCGCCTCGGCTACAGTGAAAGGATACTTTTGAAACACAGCCGAAAACTCAACTCACCGCATACATAATGCGTAAACTAAATACTTGACGCCGCCGCGCCTGGAGCGGTCCGCATGTTGCGCCAATTTCTCGTGGGTACTGTCGTCAGTGTTTGCAACATTGCGATCCATGCAATGGTGATGGTAGCCGTGATCCGCGCGGCGCGCATCGCGTCAGAGAGCGCCACTTCGCGTCAATCCCTTCGGTTAATTGCTGTGATGATTGCGACCGTATCGGTCTTGATGGCTGCTCATTTTGCCGAAGTGCTCGTTTGGGCGTTTACGTACCAAATCGTCCGTGTTGCTCCTCCTGGAACTGATCTTATTTATTTTGCCTTTGTGAACTACACAACGCTCGGCTACGGCGACGTGATTCCGTTGGAGAACTGGAATTTGCTTGGGCCGATGACAGCGATGAACGGCGTACTTTTGTTCGGGTGGTCGACCGCCGTTATTTTTCAGGTGTTGCGGAAAACGATGGCGAACCTAATCAGCGAAAGGGGACAGCGAGAGGTCGAGTAAGATGTTATTCGGTCGGTGCGGTGGTCGGTACCGCGTGCTTAGCGCCAGTCTCAAACACCTGGAGTAGGCAGGAAGGGCATAGCAATCGGCCCGATGGCCGCCAGTCTAGTGCGCGGCCCAAGCAGCGCTATCGACCGCGTTGGTTCAGAGAAGACGGCACCAACTAATGTTCCGGTGTCCTATCCTTCGCCACCCACGCGGTGGCCCGATATGATCGGGCACCATCTGTCTCTCACCATTGACATGCGAACCCGATAAGGAAGGGCGATCGTGAGAAAGCTATCAAATGCGTTCTTCCGAACTGCTCGCTCCCAGGCGGTTTCCTAAGTCTGCTGTTGGCACAAAGCGGACATCAGCGGGCCTGTTGGGTATGTCTGCTTTCGGGGGTCAAGCCGACATAGAGCAAGGCGCGAGGATGTCCGCTTCTGACCCAAAACTTGATCTCGCTCACGCTCGAAGGCTTTTTTTTAACTCGCGTTGGATGCTTTGCGGTGGACTGTGCGTCGGCCGGAAATGTACAGACGCTCGATTTCGCTTGCTGGAAGGGGTTTGCTAAACAGATATCCTTGTACCATCCCACACCCTTCTGTTCGGACCGCCTCAAGCTGCTCCATTGTTTCAACACCTTCTGCCGTCGTCGACATTCCCAGGCCCTTGGCCATGGCCGCGACGGCACGAACGATATTGAGGGAGCCGGTTCCGTCGGCAATATCACTTATAAACGAGCGGTCGATTTTGATCTTATCAAAAGGAAAGCTCTGTAGGTAGCTGAGCGAAGAATAACCAGTGCCGAAGTCGTCCATCGCAATACGAACTCCCAGCTCCCTCAGCTGATAGAGGGTGGACAATGTCTGCTCACTGTCCTGTAACAACGTGGTCTCCGTAATCTCCAGCTCAAGCCGAGCGGGGTCCAGGCCTGATGAGGCAAGTGCCCCCGTCACCACCTGCACCAAGCCGGGCGTACCGAATTGCACAGGCGACAGATTGACCGCGACCTCTAGATCGTCGGGCCAGGACGCGGCCTCGCGACAGGCCACGCTACCTTCGCATGGGGGAACGAGCTGCAAGGCCGTCCCGCCTAGCACGGCACGCCATCTCGCGCCATATCACCCACTCGGCGCGAGTGCCAAAAAAGTGCCAAAAAAGTTTCAGGATTTGGCTAACATGTTGATGTTATTGGTCGGAGCGGGGAGATTTGAACTCCCGACCCCCAGTCCCCAGTCTGGTGCTCGGTAGAACATGCTGGCACGGCTCGTCATCGGCGTTATGCAGCGACGCGCTCGGCACCCCCTGGTGGCACGAGAAGCAAGGGAAGTCGTATTCTCACGATCGTTCCAGTTCCTTCCGATTCTGACGGGACGATCGTGCCGCCAAGCTGACGCACGAAGATCGCCACGTAGTCGGAACCACGCTTTTCAGGAAGCTTCACCGAATCCTTATCCTTCATACCCACACCGTCATCGGCGACGGTCAGCTCAATTTGGTCGCCGACCTGTTCGACGCTCAGCACGACACGTCCCGTCCCGTCGGGAAAAGCATGCTTGATGGCGTTGGTCGCAAGCTCATTGACCAGAAGGCCGAAGGGTACGGCGCGATCGGGGTCGATTTCCAACGGCTCGGCCTTGACCTCTATTTTGATGCCCGACGTGTTTCCAAGCAGGCTCGCGGACATGGTCTTGGCGATTTCCCTGAGATACGCGTCCACAGCGACGGTCCGGCCGCGGCTGGATTGAGATATCAGGTCGTAAAGCTGGGCAATGGCTCCGATGCGTGCCTGCATGGCTTTGTAGCCTTGAACGCACGGTTGCTGCCGTCCATCTGGCTTCGTAGGCGATCAAGCCAACGATGACCTGCAAGTTGTTCTTGATCCGATGAGAGATTTCGTTCGTCAAGCTGAGGGCGTCGCGCTCGCGCTGCTTGCGGTCGGTGATGTCCTCGAAGACGAGAAGCATCCGATGGGCATGGTTCCCCGGTTGAGAAATTTTGCGCGCATTCAAATTGAAGACACGGCGGCCGAGGCCCGGGAAAATATCCTCGATCTCGAAACTTTCAATCGGCTTGTTTTCCGGGAGCACCTTCTCCATCAAATGGCGAAGCGCAGGCACGTCCCATTGGTGCTGGCCCAGTTCGGAAACGCGCCGCCCATGCGTCTCCGCCTCGGTAATCCCGAACATCGTCAAGAAACGCCTTGCTCGCAGTCACAATCGTCATGTCGTTTTCGAGCACGACCAGGGGATCGCGGATCGTGTCGACGATGCTTTGAGTCAGCTGCCAGTTGCGCTTGCTCTCCTTCCGGGCCGCGCGTTCCTCGCTGACATCCTCGATGGCGAGCAGAATGAAGCCATCATGGTCGCCGGGACGAAAAATCTTCCGGGCGTTGACCAGCATGGTGCGCCGACCGATGGTCGGAAAATCGTGCTCGACCTCGAACCCTTCGACCGATGCACGATGGGGGATCACGCTCTCAAGCAGGGTGCGAAGGGCCGGGATATCCCACTGCCGGTTTCCGAGGTCGTAGATATGACATCCCTCGGTTTCGCCGCGGCTCGTGCGGAACGTCTGGTAGAATGCGCGATTGGCAGATGTGATGTTTAGGTTTCTGTCGAGAATGATGAGTGCGCTGGGCACGGTCTCGACAATCAAGGTCACGATGTTGTCTCCGTTTCGCAAGCAGAGCAGCGTGGGCCATCGCGACCCCTCTCGACACCCTAACCAACCCGAACGAGGTGACGAGGCTCAAAGAGCGTGAGACGAGTTGTTTGAAGCAGGGCGTCATGGCGCCATGCATTCTGTTACACTACTTCGCTCAAAGTGCGACTTCCGATATTGGCACTAAGCGGACATCTCAGCGCAGGCCAGCGTTGTCTGCTTTTCGGAGGCAAAGCGGACGAGCGTCAGGGACGCTAAAGTATCCGCTTATGACCTTGAGCTGCCAAAATGACCACGATGTCATCGCTTGTGGAGCTATTCTGCCCGCGCGTTCGGCGCACATGAGGTATACGCTGTGACAGGCAGAGGTTCCGCAAGTGGACCCGACCATGACCATGCTTGCAACCGATCACTCGCAGCCACGAAGAGCGAAGTTGTTCCGCACGGAGAACCCGCTGGAGCACATCCCAGGCGACGACGGTTGGCCGATCGTCGGCAACACGTTGACCGTGCTGCGGGATCCCGTCGGCGCCGTCAAAGCCATGCATGCGAAGCACGGCCCGGTGTTCCGCAGCCGTGTGTTCGGGTTTCGCAGCGTCTCCCTGCTTGGCCCCGAGGCCAACGAACTGGTTCTCTTCGACCGTGAGAAGAATTTCTCCTCCGCCGGCGGCTGGGGAAAAGATCCTCGACCAGGTTTTCCCACGCGGGCTGATGCTGATGGACTTCGATGAGCACCGCCTGCATCGCAAGGCGCTCGGCATCGCCTTCAAGCCCGCCCCGATCAAGGCTTACCTCGGCGCGCTCAACGACGGCATCGCCCGCCGCATCGCCGAATGGCATCTGACAGGCGACGGGCAGGGTGGCGTCACCGATCTGCAGTTCTATCCCGCCATCAAGCAGCTCACCCTCGATCTCGCCTCCACCTCATTTCTCGGCATCGAGCTGGGTCCCCAAACGGACACCATCTATCGCTCCTTCGTTGACATGCTCGCGGCCTCGATCGGCCTCGTGCGCTCGCCGATCCCCGGCACGGCGATGTGGCGGGGCGTGAAAGGGCGCAAGGTGATCGTCGACTTCTTCTCCAGCGAGATCCCGAAACGCCGGCAGTGGCCAGGCGACGGACCTGTTCTCCGAGCTGTGCCGCGCGACCAAAGAGGACGGCTCCCTGCTCTCCACTCAGGAGATCGCCGACCACATGAGCTTCCTGATGTTGGCTGCTCACGACACTCTGACCTCGTCGGTCACCTCGCTCGTGTACATGCTGGCGAAAGAACCGGAGTGGCAGGACAAGCTGCGCGTGGAAATGCGCGGGCTCAATCTGCCGATAGGCGCGTCGCTGCCCTACGAGCGGCTCGGAAACCTCGAGCTGCTCGAGATGGCCTTTAAGGAGGCGATGCGCATCAATCCGCCCGTGCCCTCCATCCCGCGGCAGGCCGTACGCGATTTCCAGTTCAAGGGCCATCACATTCCTGCCGGCACCCGCGTCTCGGTCAACGTCATCTTCACCCATCGCATGCCGGAGATCTGGCCCGAGCCCGAGAAGTTCGACCCCATGCGATTTACCGACGAGGCCGTGCAACGCCGGCACAAGTACGCGTGGGTGCCCTACAGCGGCGGCGCGCACATGTGTCTGGGGCTGCACTTCGCCTACATGCAGGCGAAGTGCTTCTTTTACCACCTGCTGACGACCACGCGCGTCAGCGTTGAGCCCGGCTACAGTCCGCGCTGGCAGATGTGGCCGATCCCGAAGCCCCGCGACGCGCTGCCGATACGCCTTGAGCGCATCAACTCATCGCCTATGTGCTAGCATCAGCACGGAAGGAATTGGCACAAAGCTGACGTGGGCCGCGTACGCTCGCGGATGTCTGCTTACGGGGGTAAAGCGGACGATCGAGCGTCGTTGCCCTCACGTCCGCGTTTGGCCCTTCCAGACGTGCGCCTAGGCGACGTCCACGATTAGAATGTTTCCCCGCGCTTGGGTGACCTTCACGAGCGTACCTACGGGCAGGTCGGGACCCTGCACCGACCACGTTGTTCCATCAATCGCGAGACGGCCTCGCCCTGCCACAATCGCTTGCTCGACGATCCCAATCCGACCGACCAAAGCGCCAGCCGGATCATTCAAGCGTTGTGTATCGCAAGACTCCTGCCCCAAACCCAGCTTCTCCGCCATGCGGGGATGCCGACGCCAGAGATATCGAGTACCCGCCTAAATCGCTGTGATCAGAATACCTGTACCGTAGGTGACGTCGACCAGAACCAGCGTGGCGATGGTCAATGCCAAGACCAGCAACACTTCCATGGCGCCCTCCGTATGCAGTGGTCACCATAATTCCAAATCGGTTCACGCTAGTGGCAGGTAATCACGGTGGGGAGTGGCCACCAGCCGGAAAAGGGGGAAGCGGAGATGATAATTTGGGGTCTGAAAGTGCTGGATCTGGGGACACTCACCTTCTTTCTCGTCGCCTGGCTCGGCTATGCTCCGTTTGTAGGATGGCGCGGCCGCCGCCCTCAGATGGTTGGTGCGGCGATGATCGACCATCGCCGCGCGTGGATGTGCGCTTCAGCATGTCCGCTTTCAGGCGCAAAGCAGACATTGCGGAGAGGGTTCGCCGACGTTCGCTTCTGACCCCAAGCGGACTTCGCTGGCTAGAATGCGCATTGCAGCCCAAATGTGGTGGGCACGAACCCTACGCCGCAACCGCTTCCATTCGGAACGCCCTCATCACGCAGTCGGGTGATGACTAGCCCTGTCGATGGGCAGATGAATACGGATCACCGCGGAACCTCAGGCGGTACATCCCGTTCGCTATGGTCGGCGAGCGCCACCGTCACGAACACGTTCATGCGGCACAGCAAACCCTCGGTTTCCGGGCGGCCGTGAAAATGACGTGACGATGATATATTTTCGCGGGACTCAGGAGGTTCAGAAATGCGAATCATCACGGCCCTGTTGGTGCTGCTTTTCCTGGCGCCAACGCTTGCGGCCGCAGAGCCCAATCCCGGATCCAGCTTTCTCCGCATTCAACGAGATGAAAGCCGTGAGCCGGTCGCCCTGCAGACCGTGATCGCCAAGTACGTCCCGGCTAGCGGCACGAAAGGCGTCGAAATAGACCTGGTCGCCGTCGTTCACATCGGCGAGAAAGCCTACTATGAGCGGCTGAATAAGGAGTTCGAGAAGTACGACACCGTGCTCTACGAACTCGTGGCCCCGGAAGGCAGCAAGCCCCCGAAGAGCGGAGAGCAGAAGAGCGACAACCCGCTCGCCATGCTCCAGCAGGGCATGAAATTTGTCCTGCGGCTGGAACATCAGCTTGAAGTCGTGGACTACGGGAAAGCCAACTTCATCCACGCCGACTTGTCCCCGGAAGGGATGAGGAGGGCGATGAAGGAACGCGGTGATAACGAGATGACCGTCTTCCTCGGCGTCGTCGCGGACTTCTTGCGGAAGAAGAACCTGGGTGCCGACAAGCCTGCGCCTCAGACTCCGGACATCAGCTTGACCGACCTCCTGAACCCAACCAAGTTCAGGAGGATGATGGCCCAGCAGTTCGAAGACGCCGGCGGGGATGTAGTCCTCGGAAGGACGGTCAACCAGCTGCTCGTGGAGGATCGCAACAAAGCGTGCATGAAGGTTCTCCAGCAGCAATTGGCGGCGGGTAAAAAGAAAATTGCGATCTTCTACGGTGCGGCCCACATGCCGGACTTTGACAAGCGGCTTAAGGAAGACTTCGACATGAAGCGGACCACCAGTGAGTGGATCGATGCCTGGAGCCTTGCGGACGACGGCTCGGGCAATCGATAACAAGTTCTTGGAGTAACTGACCTTACTGCCTTGTGAGCGATGAGACGCCGGCCGCATCTCACTCGGTGGGCGGCTTCTCATTTATCGCTCGTCACGCTTGAGCTGCGCGGCCTAAGCGCAATTCGCTCCTTCAGGCGGCAGATTGGCGGTGCCGTCACACGTTGAAGTAGGCGTACTGAAGGGCACCGGCAATGGCGCTGGTTTTCATGAGTCAGCGCGTTGGCGTCGCCGTCGCGCGCTCCTGGCAGGTGACCGGCGCCGGTCCTGTGTGCGCGGCCCGCTTTTCGGACGACCCATCTGTGCAGGTCTCGCGTGCTCGGCCACAACGCGGTCCGCGCGACAGCGGTCGCACGTCCCGCAGCGCGGTGGATACTCCTCCCCAAAATACCGCCGGATGAATACGCTACGGCACTCCTCGGAGTTGGCATAGTCGGCAATGAGGCGAAGACGCCGTTCGCCCTCGTAGCGGAAGGTCTTGAGTTTCGCCACGAGATCGCGGACGCCGGATTTGAAGCTCTTCGCCGCCACCGCAATGGTGATTCCGCCTTCCTGGTCGCGCTCAACGAGGCCCGCCTCTTCCAGATCCGACAGCAGCACCTCGCAGATCCGCGCCGGCACACCGGCGGCGTAGGCGAGTGTCTCGGCGGTCGGGGCGCGTTGCTCGCCCTTCCAAACAGTGAGGGCGGCCTCGAGCCGCTCCAGATGCCACACGCTTGGGCGGCCCTGCGCCTGAAGGTGCTCGTGGATTGCAAGGTCGGCGGGGTCGAATAGAAGGATGCAGTGTGCCGGCCGCCCATCACGACCCGCGCGACCGATCTCCTGAACATACTGTTCCAAGGATCCGGGAGCCTGGTAGTGCAGGATGTAGCGGATGTTCGCCTTATCGATGCCCATGCCGAAGGCGGTGGTTGCGACCATGATCAAGCGCCGGGACGGATTCATGAACTGGCGCTGTGCCGCGTCACGATCGGCAGCGCGCATCTTCCCGTGATAGCGCGTGACCGGGATGCGCGCGCGGCCGAGGGCGCCCGAGACTTCGTCCACCGCCGTTGTGGTGGCGCAATAGATGATTCCGGGGCGCTGCAGCCGCTTGATACGTCGGGCGGCAGCGGGAAACTTCGCCGCGCCAGGCACGATATCGACGGTGAGGCCAAGGTTCTCACGGTGCGCCGGTGCCACGAGCACCCGTGGGTTGTCCAGCCGCAGCCGATCTGCGATGTCCTCCCGGACACGTGGCGTTGCTGTTGCCGTGAGGGCAAGCACCGGCGGATTCCCCAGGCGCTTACGCGCGTTGCCGAGACGCAGGTAGGAGGGCCGGAAGTCGTGCCCCCACTCAGAGATGCAGTGGGCCTCATCGATGCACAGAAGCGCCGGCCGCGCGCGTTCGAACAAGGGAGCAGTCGCGGCCGAACTCGAGCGTCTCGGGCGTCGTGAGAACGACGAGGCGGCCACCCTTCTTGAGTCGCTCAAGCGCGTCGCGTCGCTCGGCGGCCCGTAGCCGGCTGTAAATCGCGACAACAGGAACGCCGCGCTTCTTTAGAGCGCGCTCCTGATCTGTCATGAGGGCAATGAGGGGGGAGATAGCGATGGTCGGCCGATCCACGATCATCGCCGGAACCTGATAGATCAGTGACTTGCCAAAGCCGGTGGGCAGCGAAACGAACGCATCGCGCCCGTTGAGGACAGCGAGCATCGCCGACTCTTGCTCGGGACGCAGGCTATGGATGCGGAAGGTCCGGCGCGCGGTCTCCCTGCAGGCGCTGAGCAGGTTCATGCTGTCTTCATCATCTGCTTCGTAGCCGGCGTCCTGCACCAGTCAGACGCGCTGACTTGGTCACGCGCAACTTAGCATGGCTTGGGGACCGCCCCTTGGCCCGACCGGACATTTCCTCACGGGTTCGCATGTCCACATTGGCGGGCAGCCGGGTGCGCACCACATCCTCTACAAGAGACATCTGGAGACAACCGCCATGCCCAAGACTAGCAAAGCTCGCGCCGTCGGACTGAACCACATCGCGCTCGAGGTTGGCGACATCGAAGAGGCTCTGGCCTTCTACGGACGCCTGTTCGAATTCACGCTGCGCGGCAAGAGCGAACACGCCGCATTCATCGATCTGGGCGATCAGTTTCTTGCCCTTCAGAAAGGCCGCACGCAGCCCGGCGACGACGGCCGCCATTTCGGGCTTGTGGTCGACAACAAGGAGGCTGTTCGCAACGCCCTCACAACTGCGGGCGTTAAGATACTACCGGGCCGATTCCTGGACTTCCTCGATCCCTGGGGCAACCGCATCGAGATCGTTGGCTACGACAACATCCAGTTTACCAAGGCGCCACATATCCTGCGCGGCATGGGCCTGGCAGACCTCGCAAAGACCCCCGAGGCCATCAAGAAGCTGACTGACAAGGGAATGGCGCCCGATTGAGGCGCCTGACAAGCGACCGTCGCTCACCGGCCTTAAGACCTCGTGCCGCGCCCCACTCGGCCACCGGTTATCCGAAAAGTCGGCTGCAACAACATACTTCGCCGCACCCGTCTCTCGAAACTAATAACAAACAATAGGTTGGCTCGAGACCGGTACGCCCCCAGCCATGCCTGAAAAGTTAGCTATCGGTTAGCCGTCCGGCTGGCGCCGCGTCTACAGGCTGGCGCAAACTGCTCGCCAGTCTCGCCGTCAATGCGGAAGACCAGGCGAAATTGATTGACCAATTTAGTCGTTTAGACGGCCGAGGTGATCGTCTCGGTAGCCGGCCCTGAACCTGGCAAGGTATCCGGTCGGCAACAGGGGCTAATCCTTTCAAACATGAGATGCGCTCCCGAGGATTTCGGTGGCGCTAGCGTGCAATTGCTGCCCCGCTTTTTTGATGGGTCCGGCGGTCCCGCGTAGCTGGCGCGAGGAAGTGAATTGCGACCGCAAATTCGGCCGCTGGCGCCGCCTGCACCTAGGAGCAAGAGTCAGCCGCAGCGAGCAAAGGCAATGGTCGCGACGAGGTCCCAGCACAAGAGCTGAGACCTTTGTTTGTCCTAAGCCCTGCAGATCATCGCAGTGCGATCGGTATCCATGTTGGGTTGATATTTGCAATCACCCATGCGCCACCGAAGGCGATAAGTCCGGCATACACAATCTGCGGCAGCATTGCGATGAGTGCCGAGATGAGACCGACGATTGCACCGAGCACAGACTGCACTGCTTTCAATAGATCTTTCGCGACCTTGTAGAGAAAGTAGGCAAGCGCCGCGATGACGACTACGAAGAGCACTTGTTTCCACAATGGCAGATTGTTGAAGGGCATCTGGAACATCTTCACAACTTGGCCGAATGACCAGTTCCAGATGAATTGTAGTACCTGCCAGATAACTGCGGCGAGCTGCTGGGCGATCTGGCCGACTTCATTGAGTACCTGCTGCATGGCTAACACTCCACGGTGACCGCACTCACTTCATCCAGCGAGAACGCCCTTGATAGAGCAGGGCTTTGTTGCTCGCGAAGCTCTCATCGATGTATCTCATTGACTGCCACCGAATACAAACGGAAGCGGAGCCTGTGCGGTTCCGCCCGATCGGCCGCTCTTTGCGCATCAGACTTCGTTCTCACCACCGGCGAGAGTGAGTGGAGCTGAGGGATCCATCTCGGCTTGTTTCACGTATGTCCGCTTTCAGGTGGAAAGCGGACATGGCGGAGGAGGCTCGCGGACGTCCGCTTCTGACCCGGAACGGCCGTGCCCGTTGCGACGCACCATGGAGAGCGGAGAGGGGTCAGGATTCTGCTCCCCCCGCCAAGACCGCCTTCACGCCTGCATCGGGCGTGTCATGGCCGACACCATCCTCGCGCCATCCGAGGCGTTGTGGCAGGCTAGACATTGAGAAGCGCGCGCGGGGAAGTGGCAGCGCAAATGACCAACCAAGTTCGTCACGGTCGACCCAAGCCACAATGATCGCGACGATGTCGAGTTTCCGCGGCCGCTATGTCGCTGCATGCACTGACACGGCGAAACGGCCGGGTGAACCCGAAGGAGGACACTCGCCATGCTGACACGCGCGTGGAGAACGTTGCTCGCCCGGCGCATTTTTCCAGGCGGCCTGTCGGCTGTGATCGCGGCCGGCCTCGTGGCCGGGCTGGCGTGGGCGCAGGCGTACCCAGAGCGCAACGTTACGCTCATCGTCCCGTTTGCCGCTGGTGGCGCCGCCGATGTCTCGGCGCGCATCATGGCCGATGCGATGTCAAAGATTCTCGGGGCAGCGCTCGTCATCGAGAACACCGCCGGAGCCGGTGGCGCAACGGGTACGCTGCGCGGCAAGAACGCGACGCCCGACGGCTACACCATCGGGCTCGGCCATATGGGCACCAACGCCGCCGCCGTCGCCACCAATCCCAAGCTGCCTTATGACCCGCGCACAGATTTCGATTATCTCGGCCTCATCAATTTGACGCCGAACCTGCTCATCGTGCGCAAGGACCTGCCCGTCAGCACGCTGCAAGAGTTCACGGCCTATGCGAAAGCAAAAGGCAAGGACCTGAAGATGGGGCACAACGGGATCGGCTCGCTCGCGCATCTCACGTGCCTGGTCTATTTCCAGCTCATCGACGTCGAACCGACCTATGTCGTCTACCGCGGCTTCGGACAGACCATCAACGACATCCTGGTCGGTGCGATCGACGGTACGTGCGATCTCACAGCGTCCGTGGCGGGCCACGCGCAAGGCGGCTCCGTGAAAGTATTCGGCGTGGCCTCTGACGCACGCACGCCTGCCCTTCCGCATGCGCCTACAGCAGCGGAGGAAGGGCTGCCCGGATTCAAGGTCGAGAGCTGGCTTGGCCTCTACGCGCCGAAGGGCGTACCCGGGTCGATACTCGAGAAGCTACGTGAGGCCGTCTTGAAGTCTCAGGAAGATCCGATGGTCGAGAAGAGGTTTGCCGATATCGGCGGTGCCGTCCCGCCCCGGAACAAGCGCGGCAGCGAGTACATGACGAGGCTGGTGGCCAGCGAGGTCACCCGCTGGGTCGAGGTGGTCAAGAAGTCGGGTGCGGTCGAACCGGCGAGCCGGTGAAATCTTTCACGCGCGCTTCCAGCCGATCCAATCGGCCATGGCCTGCCCCATGATCAGCGCCTTGTCGGCATCGCTCAGCCATGGCTGGTGCTCGGTGAAGTGCGTGACGCATTCCTTCCAGGTGCAGGGCATGCGCGTGATGTCAGTGCCCCAGAACGTGCGCCTCGGCCCGAACGCGTCGTAGACCGCCCGATAGTGCTTCTGCAGGCTCTTGAAGGGATAGGCGTCGGTCACATATTGGGGTCCGCCGGTGACCTTGACAGCGATGTTGGGATGCTTTGCCAGTGCCGTGACCTGCGGCATGGTGGCGAAGGCCGCGTCGTCCATGTTGCCGCGCGCGACGCCGAAATGATCGACGATGAGCCGCAGCCCCGGGTGGCGTTCGGCAATCTGCGCAACGACCGGCAGAAACTTACCGGCCAGCAGCGCGACCGGCAATCCGAGCCGTTCGGCAGCGGGCCACAGCCAGTCCATGGTACCGTCGGTTGGCCACGACTTCATGTGCGGCTGTAGAAACGTGTAGCGCAGGCCGAGCATGCCGGGCTGCTGGCGCCACGTCTCGATCTGCCCGCGCAGCTCCGGTCGGTCGAGGGGGATGCGGCCGAGGATCACGAACCGGTCGGGATGGAGGCGCGCCGCCTCGACCGCCTGCGCGTTGGAATCGGGGTCCCAGCTCGGCGGATGGAGGATGGCGCCGTGAACGCCGGCGGCATTCATGTCACGCAGCGCCTCGTCGACCAGATGCGGCGCCGTGCGGTGCGGCGGCACGACGGTTCCCTTGGTCCAGAGATGGATCTGTGCGTCGACGATTTGCATCGTGCAGTCCTCCGTGGCCCCCATCTCGTCGTAGCGGGGCCGTGGGGTGCAATAAGCGGTCGCGCATTGCGCCGATCTGCTCCTCGATAATTCGGCGCAAATACGGCTTCGCTTATTGCGCCCTACCGCAACTTGTAGAGCGCATGCCGCCGGTTGTGCGTGAAGGGCCGCACCTCGGTCGGCCAGCGGCCGTCCTCGACCGCCTTGGCCCAGGCGGGGCTGATGAGGACGTGAGGCCCATCGATCTCGTAGATAGCGCTGTAGCGCGGGCCGTCGTGCGCGACCTGCTTCTCGGTGCCGGCGATGCTCATGGCAAAGGGCTCTCCAGCCATTCGCGTCACGCCACGCACGCCGGGGACCTTCAAAAGACTGGGAATGTGCTCGGTGTCGTAGACCTCGTTGAAGAGCGCCTCCTGGTCGGCGTCGACATCCATGCTCGCCACGATTAGGTAGTTTGAGCTGATTGGCATGAATCCCTGCTCCTGTCGTCCTGCGCTGCACTACACGTGCTATCGTAGGTCACGTGCTCTTGGGATGCTACCGCCCGGAGGGATTGCGCCTCATGTCCACCACGCCGACATCCGCCCCGTCGTCGTTCGCCTACTATCTTCGCGTGCGCCAGGATTGGCTCGACCGGCGCAAGGAGGAGATCCTTGAGCCGGATCTCCCGATCGTCGATCCCCATCACCACCTGTGGGATCGCCACGACTGGCGCTATTTGCTCGATGAATTGCTGGCGGACACCAGCAGCGGCCACAACATCGTCGCCACCGTGTTCGTGCAGGCGCGGGCGATGCTGCGCGCCTCGGGCCCGGCCGAAATGCGGCACGTGGGCGAAACCGAGTTCGTCAACGGCGTCGCCGCCATGAGCGCCAGCGGCATTTACGGCAAGACCCGGCATTGCGCCGGCATCGTCGGCCATGCCGATCTTGCGCTGGGCGGCCGCGTCGAGCCGGTGCTGGCGGCCCATATTCGTGCCGGGGGCGATCGCTTCCGCGGCATCCGCCACATCACAGCCTGGGACGCCGATACATCGGTGCGCAATCCGGCCTACAGCCCGCCGCCGGGCCTGCTGAGCGACAAGACCTTCCGGGAAGGGTTTGCCGTGCTCGGTCGGCTCGAGCTCTCCTTCGATGCCTGGCTCTACCATCGCCAGATCGATGAGGTTGCTGGCCTCGCGCGCGCCTTTCCGGAGACCAAGATTGTCCTCAATCACGTGGGCGGCCCGATCGGCATCGGTGCCTATGCCGGCAAGCACAAGGAGGTGTTGCCCGGCTGGGCCGCTTCGATCAAGGCGCTTGCAGCCTGTCCCAACGTCTACGTCAAGCTCGGCGGCCTCGGCATGCGCCTGGGCGGCTTCGGCTTCCATGAACAGCCCGAGCCGCCCTCCTCCGAGACGCTGGCAGCCACGTGGCGCCCCTACGTCGAGACCTGCATCGAGGCGTTCGGGTCCTCGCGATGCATGTTCGAGAGCAACTTTCCCGTCGACAAGGGCTCCTACAGCTATCCGGTGTTTTGGAACGCCTGCAAGGTTCTGGCGAAGGGCGCAAGTGATGCCGAGAAGGCTGACCTGTTCTGTGGTACCGCGAGGCGGTTCTACCGCCTCGACCTAGACTGATGCCCGCGGGCATGTGCCCCTCGCCTATGGACCTCGCCTTTACGCCTGAGATCGCGCTCGCGCCCCACAGACTGCTGCGGTGCACGAGCTGACGCTGCAGAATGTTCGGTTTCAGGGGTGTAGCAGACGGAGAACCAAGCCCATCGGGGTCTCGTCTCAAACTAGCGACGCAGGGCCATAGAGGGCGTCAACTGCGTTAGGTCGCCATTGGGACACCCGCTTCCTACCTACCCATGCGATGAGACAGCGGGGGCCTCCGTCCGCAGTTTCTCCCAAATTTAGCCCTACGCGGCGATCTGGCCCAAGCCTTCTTGCACTAGCTCAGCGGCGCGTTTTCTCCCCGTCAAGCCCACACCTTGGCTGTTGATCCAGTGTGAAGAGGCACGCAACGCCCGGGGCGGCCGGCGTGCATGCCGATGACGACAGGGGCAATCCATGTGTTGGGCCGCAGCGACCCACCCAATATTGTCGCCAGTTCTTCTACTTCAGCAGGGAAGCAAGTGCTTTGGTGATGTCTGGTGGCAAGGAAGGCTTCCTCAAGACGGGAGCGTCAGGCCACTTGTCGAGCACGGGAACGTCTGTGTAGCCGGTATGAAATACGAATGGGATGCTGCGGTCGGATAGCTGTTGGCAGATTAGCGAGCAGTCTTCACCGGCAATATTGATGTCTAGAACCGCGGCGGACAGCTCGGCGGTTGCTGCGGCAGCCAGGGTATCCCGAACATTGTGCGTTGAGACTACTACCGCGCCGGCATTGCGCATTTGGTCGGCGATGTCGAGACTAACCAGCGGTTCGTCCTCGACAACGAGAACGACGCATCCCGCAAGTTGCGAGCGTCCCACCAGAAGACCGCCCCTGCATGCAAATCAAGCTCAGGATATTATGCAGGGCGTGTGTGTCCAGGCAACGGGGAAATTGACGGGGAGACCACACAGCGGGAGCGAACGTTGCGAAGCGCGGGGGCGAACAATGAAAAGGGCGCTTTGGGCAAGGGCTTGCGTTGGAGCCTCATTTGATGAAATTTGTGGGTCATTATTTGCAGGGCTTTAAGACCCTGGGAGCAGCATGCGTCCAGAAGTGGGTGCCTCATCCAGTAAGCGCGGGGTTTGGTACGCCCAGAGCCCGCGTTTGCTGCACCCCAAAAAAGACCCGCCAGCATCTCTGCCAGCGGGCCTTCATCGGGACTTACCGATCGTGGCCGCCGCGGCCTTCGGCGTCGAGCTGCTTGATCGAGAAGGGCTCGGCAGCGTTCGCGGGAGCGACGACGCCAGCAAGGAACGACAGCGCCACAAGGGCAGACAGAATAGTCTTCATTGTGATTCTCCACATTCAGCGACTCGAACAGCACCATTGCCGTCCGCGTTCGCTGACGCAGATGTGGAGACGGCGCCAAATTGCGTCGTGCTGTAGGGCACAGACCGACATCATTGTTAGCATTAGAACTTACTGCACTACGTCCTGAAAATTCCCACATTGCGGGAGAGTGCCATGGTCGCCATGGTTGTCATCAAATGCCCCGAAACAGACCGGGAAATTCCTACCGGCATTATGACTGACCTTGCCCGTTTCCATAGGCTTGGCGAGGGCTACGCTACGCTGTGGTGCCCACATTGCGACCAGCATCATTGTTGGTCGAGAGATGATGCGTATTTGTCGGTTAGGCTTAGGCCGACGAACAAGCCAAAGGGAAGGTGACACTAGAGTTGCCGCTTGCTCGAGTTCAAGAATTGCTAAGTTTCCGGGAACCAGTGCGCCGACCTGCTGTTTCTTGTTATGGAGCGTAAAGACAATGAGCAGCAAATCCTCACGACCTTCCTTGTCGAGAGGCTAGGGCGTGGCATCCGGATCATGTCGGGAAACGTGGAAACGCCTAAGCTGCCAAGCAAGATGAAGGAGCTGCTGGCGCGGCTGGCAGAGGCTCCCCCGCCTTCCAACTAGGGCGGCGTGGTGCAGACGGAATACGGCTGGATCACGCACCAAAGAGCGGTCCCGAACAACAGACCGGCCACCATCAACACCCGTGCCGCCCCACACGAACGCACCAGGCTAGATCGTGCGGTTGTTGTCGTTGTTGGCGTGCGTGGCCCCACGACCATATCTGTCTATTCGGTGCGTGGGCCACGCGGCTGACGACTGCCGGATCAGCGCTTCCCATGATCGATCACCTTGCATTCGGCAATGCGTCCCTTGGTACATTCCCGAAGCATCCGGCTAACTTCTGTCCGAAGCACCTTGAGCCAAGCGATCTTGTCGTCGATGGATTGAAGGTGCGTCCTCGTGATTGCGTCCACAGCGGCACAAGATTGGTTCACCGATGACACTCATGGTGAAGGGCTCTGGAACCGTGCCCACCATCGCGTGCCAGACAACAGTGCCGATCACCCAAAAGCCGGTGCGCCACGGCAAGAGGGACGTGCACCAGGCCTTGCGCGCGGTCACCCTTATGCCGTTTGCCACGTGCGGCGAAGTCCGAGAACCTCTTCGGGACACGGTGTGTTAAGGTGAGGATCTGAACAGCACTTTCGCCCAACTCGGTAGACCACTTGATGCCGTGCTCTCGATCCTGGGCGTTGGAGCGCGATGGGCAACGGCGGCAGGATGGTGCTTTGCTGCACCGAAAACGACTACCTGAGTCTTCGCCAAACTGTGCTTCTGCACCAGACCGTAGAGTTGTGCAGCATTGCTGGTGGCTAGTCGAATGCAACCATGCGACGCGGACTTGCCCAAGCGAGACGTGATGTTGGTGCCGTGAAAGGCGACCCCGCGCACAAAGAAAATGGCGTAGGGCATTGGTGTCCAGTCATATTGGCGGGAATACCACATTCTGTGTGCTGATCTCGGTTGGAAGGTACCTGTCGGCGTGGCGTAGCCCTGCGTGCCCGAGGAAATCGGCCAGACGTACAAAACGGTGTCGTTTTCTACAACGGTCAGTTGCTGTGCGCTGAGATCGGTCTTTAGCAGTAAACTGAAAGACGGGCTCGGAGCGTCGCTCGGCGGCAAAGGGTTCTTCTCGATCAACGCGGTGGAAAGCGGCGCGCTGGCGATGCTCACGGGGACGGCAGTGACATCGGAGGGCTTCTTGTTGATCTCGGCGACCCTAGTGTGGTCTGCGATGGCGCGGTCGTTGTCACCTTTGGCACGGTAAGCAAGGCTGCGGTTGTGATAGGCAGCAACGTGTTTCGGATTGATCTCGATTGCCTTGGTGTAGTCTGCAATGGCTCGGTCGTGTGTGCCCTTAGCAGCGTGGGCGACACCGCGGTTGAAGTAGGCACCGACGTGCCTCGGATTGATCTCGATGGCCGTTGTGGTGTCTTCGATGGCGCTGTCGTTGTCGCCCTTGGCACGAAAGGCGAGGGCGCGGTTGTAGTAGGCGCTAAAAAACTCCGCATCGATCTCGATCGCGCGCTGAAGCTTACGACCGCGCGGCGGCGACCGCCAATATTCCCTTCACCAGCACTTCAGCCTCTTTCACAAACGGCGGCTCCACCATCATCGTGCCGTTCCCTGCAGGTGGATCCACGGATGCCATCGCGCGTATCTTGTCCGAGCACATACAGGTTTCGCTGGGTCAGTCCGTCATTATTGAAAATGCCGGAGGCGCAGGAGGGAGCGTTGGTGTCGGCCGCGTCGCGCGCGCTCTACCAGATGGCTACACCCTCGACATTGGCCAGTGGGACACCCACGTCCTGAATGGCGCGATTTACCCGCTTTCCTATGATGTGATGAAAGACTTCGAGCCTCGCAATTCGGAACCGCCACGGCTGTTGATCCCATAGTAGTCGCGACGTGGATCATTCCTTCAGCATCGTGGTCGGGGAAGCGACCGAGCAGTACCGCTAAGCAACAACCACCCTAACGTTTCCCCTTAGCGGGAACAGGCTTTCCATCGGTCATCAAATAAGTTTTATACGCGCTGTATGAACTTGAGGCCGCAGCGATGGCCGTAAAAACCAGGAGCCAGGTCATTTTGTCTCTCAGCCACCGCGGCATGGGTTTGTCCTCCCAAAATTAGGCTCGATGCCCAAAAAGGTATGCAGCGCTAACGCCAAAACTGCCAAAAGGACTTGCTTACGGGCCCCTCTGCAAGGTCGTGGCTAACGCGCGCGCCCACACGCTCACCTAGCGGTTCATCGTCGCCGCCCTCGAGCACCCTCTCAATCTGCCTGTCGAGATGTTCCGTCTCGGCTTTCAGATGACGGGTTATTTCGTGTGCCTCTTTGACCAGAGCCACGCACTTTTCCCGATCGAAGTCCACTTGCATGATGCGATCTCCTCGCTTGCTTAGTGCACACTGACCGCGGGAGGGTTCCTTACCGCCCGATTCGCTCTGGATTGGGGCACTAGGCTCATCCATGGCATTGTTCCGACAAAATCGGCGGGCACGTTCTATTGGTGCGGGATCGCGAAAATTCGGCGGCTAGGGAGGCCACCAATGATCGACGCAAGCTCGGGTCAGCGCACAGCAAACACGCTTTCGAGACGTCACGTCCTACGGGCGCTGGGCGTCTACGGCGGAACCTTGGCGATGGGTGCCGATGTTGCGCTCGGTCAGGCGCCGCAGGGCCCAGTCGCGCCGCCGAGCACGGTGACGGTGCCGCCGCGCGATTTCGGCCCAGGTGGCGCACCGACGACCTACTTTTGGGATCCGGACGTCATTGCCGTCGATCCGACCTTCAACAGCCTCGCCCAGCCGAATGCGCCCATACAGCGGCTGTGGACCGGCGCGCTCTGGTCAGAGGGGCCGGCGTGGAACGCCCAAGGCCGATATCTGGTCTGGAGCGACATCCCCAACAACCGGCAGCTACGGTGGCTCGAGGATGATGGGCGCGTCAGCGTGTTCCGTGCGCCATCCAACAACAGCAATGGCAACACCTTCGATTTTCAGGGACGTCAGCTCTCATGCGAGCACTTGACCCGGCGCGTCGTGCGTTACGAGCTGGATGGGTCCGTGACCGTGCTCGCGGACAGGTTCGAGGGCAAGCGCCTCAACTCTCCCAATGACGTGGTGCCGCATCCCGACGGGAGCTATTGGTTCACGGATCCGCCCTATGGCGGCCAGCTTTATGAGGGTGCGCCCGACGCACCGGGCGGGCCGAGCAACGTCGCGGGACGGCTGAAAAATAGGCTGGGCCAAGCGGCTGAGATCGGCGCGGCCAGACGCGAGCTGCCGACCAACTGCTACCGCATCGATCCGAGCGGCCGCGTCGACCTCGTCATTACCGAAGACCAGGTTCCCGATCCCAACGGGCTTTGCTTCTCGCCGGACCACAAGAAGCTTTACGTGGCCAGCACCGGCAAAGGCCCGGGGGACACCGGGCCGGGCGGCAAGGGCGAAATGTACGTGTTCGATGTCGGCCCGGACAACAAGCTCTCCAACCGGCGGCTGTTCAGTGACTTCATGATCGATGGCGTGAAGTGTGGACCTGACGGTGTGCGGACGGACATCGAGGGCAACGTGTGGTGTTCGAGCAATGCGGGCCGCGCGGTCGGCTACAGCGGTGTCACGGTTTGGACTCCCGACGGAAAGCTGATTGGCCGCATTCGTCTGCCCGAGGTGTGCGGCAACGTCTGCTTTGGAGGTCCGAAGCGCAACCGCCTTTTCATGGCCGCGAGCCAGTCGCTTTATGCGGTCTACGTCAATACGCAAGGCGCGGCTCCCGGCTGATCGTTGGATCCGGTCGCGGCGGCTGGTTATCCACGGCGCCGAAGCCGTCTCTGGCGGCGTTGGGGAATGCGCAGCCGAAATGGGCCGGTTGTGCTTTAGTGGCCCGGTGCCCCGCCAAATTTGAGCGCCGGCCCAATCGGTTCGACGTCTAGGCGCACGGCGATGCCCTCGAGTGCCGGTTTGGGCGCGGGATATTCCTTCATCACGTGAGGGTCATGCCCCGGAACAATGTGGCGTGGCGTCGGCGCCAGCCGCTCCAGCGTGCGGTAGGCATCGAGCATCTGGCCGATGTGGAAGGCCGTGGTGAATGGGCGATTGGTCGCCATGTTCTCGTAGTAGTGGGTGGCATCGGAGGCCAGCACGACCCACCCGCGTTTGGTGTGCACGCGTACCGATTGCAGCCCGTCCGAGTGGCCATAGGTCGGATGTAATGTCAGACCCGGTGCTATCTCAATCTCGCCGCTATGCATCTCCACGCGGCCCTTGAAGTTGAGGCGCACCATCCCGACCACGTCTTCCACGTGATAGCTGTGGCCGATGCGGGGGTAGCGCATGTATTTGCCCGTGGCATAGGCCATCTCGCGGTCCTGCAGATGGAAGCGCGCGTTCGGGAACTTGTGGAAGTTGCCGACGTGGTCGTAGTGCATGTGCGTGAGGACTACGTCGCGCACGGAGCCTGGATCGACGCCGAGCAGGGACAGGCTCTCGGCCGGGCAGCGCAAGAAAGTACGCTTGCGCTCCTTGGCCATTTCGGCAGTGAAGCCGGTATCGATCACATAGGCGCCGGCCGGGCCGATCACCAGCCATGTGTAGTAGTCCATCGGCATGGGACCGTCGTGCGGATCGCCACCAATAAAGTGATCGCGACGCAGCGCCTCGCGCGTGGCGTAACGCAGTGCATAGACCTCGTACTCCGGCAGCATGTGCGATCACCTTGCAATCTAGGGATGGTCGTGGGGTAACGAACCCGGCATCGGAGACACGCTACCCTAGGTAGGGTGCGCACGACATTGCGGATCGCCTCGATGAAGAAAAAATAGCCGGGAAGGACGAACGCATTTTTTCAAAAGGACATGCGATTGGCGGGCGGCATTTTGCGACCTGCGCAACCTCGCTTGGCGCCCCTAACAATTGCTCCTGCGGGGTGCTCGCGCTCAGCCTTCTCGTTTGCCCAAGCCCGCCTCGGGAGCAAAGTGGGACATAAGCGATGTGCCATGTCCGCTGCTTACTGATCGAGCCAGACCGTTGTCAGATCATTGCCGAGATAATGGCTGGGCGTCAGCTGCCAACCCTTGACCCGCTTGTTGTGGACGACGATGCGCTGCCACCAGAACAGCATGATGTTGTAGGCTTGGGTAATAGAATACTGCTCGAATTCACGCGTCAGTTTCCTGCGCGCAACTGGGTCGATCGCGCGCTTCTGGCGCTCGAACAATTCATCGATCTTCTTATCGGTATGTTGCGAATAGGACATTGGCGATCGCAGCGCAGCCGATACCACATGGACGTACTGTAGGTTTGGGTCGTCGCCATGGTCGGTGATGAAATCGATCGCCACGTCGAAGTCACCCCGCGCCAACGAGTCATAGAACAACTTGGTCTCGAGCTGTTTGTGCTCGGCCTGGATGCCGATCTTGCTCCACTGGTCGATCGAGTAGATGCCGGCCGCCGTGTAGGGCTGGCCGACATTGCGGTTGAGAAAATTGATCTTGAGATCGCTGACGCCGGCCTCGCGCAGCAAGCGTTTGGCCTCCTCCCGCGACTTGGCGATGTCACGGCCATAACCGGGAAGGGCTTCGAGTTCAGTGTCGCTGAGGGCGTGCTCGTAACCCGGCCGCGTGAAGCCGCCGACGTACTTCATCAGCGAGATCCGGGCCATGGCGGGCGCAGCGCCCCATCTATCCAGGGCGAGCGTGAGCGCCTGGCGCACGCGGACATCATCGAAAGGCTTCTTGCGCGCGTTGATGGTCAGCATCAAGCTGGCCGACCAGGGGCCCTCCAGCACGACTGCGTTGTCCTTCAGTTTGTCGACGATTAGGTCTCTGTCGGAAGGCGTGAGACCGCGGAACTCGATGTCGAACTGACCGCCGATGATGCCCGTGGCAAGCCCGCTGGACTTGACGAAGTAAGCCTTGAACCCGTCGAGATAAGGCTGGTCGGCATTGAAATAGCCGTCGAAGCGCTTGCCCTCCCAGCTCTGGCCTTTCACATGCTCCACGAAGCTGAAGGCACCCGTCCCCATGATCTTGGTTTCGGGATAGCGCGGGTTGTCTTTCAGACTGGCGGCGCTGTAGATGCAGTTCCACGGCGAGGCGAATCCGTCGAGCGCCGAAGCGTTGGGTTGGGAGAACCGGAACACAATGGTGTAGGGATCGGGCGTCTCGACGGCGGAGATGTCTTCATAGAGAGCGCGCCGCGCGGACACGATACCTTCCGGTGGACTGATGATGCGATCGTAGGTCGCCTTCACGTCCGCCGAGGTCATCGGCGACCCATTATGAAACTTCACATTCTGTCGCAGCTTGAAGGTGAAGGTCAGCCCGTCGGGCGTTGACGACCAGGATTCTGCGGCGTCGGGCGCAATGCGCATGTCCTTCCAATCGCCGACATACTTCAGCAACGTCGAATAGTGCGGACCTACGGGGTGCAGAACTCCAAACGTGGTGCTGCCATGGCAATCGTAGTTGGGGGGCTCTGCGACCACCGCAAAACTCAGCACCCCACCGCGCTTGGCCGCTTCCGCCGGCAAGATCCCAGGGGCTGCCGCGATGACAAGCCCGGTCATTGCAACGAATTGAAAAATCCTTTGGACGGCACACAACTCGCCGAGCCAAGTCATGACAATCCTCCCAAAGACGCCCTGTTTCTCGCGGCGTTGCGATTGCCGCATTGGACCCCGGTTGCGCCCCGTTCCTTGCAACGTAGATGGTCGTACGGCAACGTCAATGACCGTCGTAACCCCGCCGCTGCGTGCGGCACCGGTCAGGCGGACGCTCTCTCTCGTCGGATCTTGCATCGCATTTGCGATAGCTGGCGGGGCCCTCGAAGTCAGCAGCTCGTAACAAGCGCGATCGACCACGGTCATACGTCGGTTCCCATGCTGCAGTTCCGGCCGATGGAAACATGCTGTCAATGTCAGGTTTTAGGGGACCAAGCAGAAGGGATTAAGCGCCGGTACCAAGGTCTGCTACTGGCACAAAGCAGACATCGCGCTGAACTCTGAGAATGTCTGCTTTTGACCCGAATCTGACTATGTCGACCTCCCTACTCATGAATGACCTTCAGCGCGTCCAACTTCGGGGTTGCCAAATCGAGGAACGCGCGAACCGTGCGCGGCATATGGCGGACCGTAGGGACGACGAGATGAATTGGCCAGGCTGGGAGCTCAAACTCGCGCAACAGCCGCACCAGAGCTCCTGAAGAGAAATCTTCCGCTACCTGATAAGAAAGGTTGCGGGCGATGCCTCCCCCGGCTCTCACGGCAGCGAGCGCCGCATCGACTTCCGTGACCATGAACCTGGGCGTCAAGCGCACGACTTGCTGCCGTCCAGAGGCACGAAAGCGCCATTCGACGGACGAGCGCGGCTGGCTGACGAAAACGATGTCATGCTTCGTTAGATCCCGCGGCGTGCGAGGGCGTCCGCGGCGGGCGATGTAGTCGGGGCTCGCCGATAGAACCAGGTAAACCTGCCCTATGCGACGCGCAATCAAACCCGCCTCGGTGAGCGGCCCGATGCGAACCGCGACATCGAGACCTTCGTCGACCAGATCAAGGTTGCGATTGGCAAGCACCAGCTCAACCCGAACTCCCGGATGAGCGTTGAGAAAACTCAAGATGATCGGAGCAATGTGCAAGCGGCCGAACAGGGACGGCGCAGTGATCCGCAAGAGACCCGCTAGCGGCGTTTCTTTGCTCTCTTTTACACCGCCAACTGCTTGCTGATAGTCCGCGAGCAGTTGTCTGGCTTGTGCAGCGAGGCGTCGCCCGGCTTGGGTCGGCGTGAGCTGGCGCGTTGTTCGTTGAACCAGGCGTGCACCAACACGCTGCTCCAGAGCAGACAGCAGGCGCGTTACCGCGGGTGGTGAGCGGCGCAACCGGCGAGCTGCGCCGGCCAAGCTGCCCGCATCAAGGATGGCCGTAAGAACGACCAGTTCATCAAGGCGGTCCATGCTGCACCAATCATTCCAGAAACTGGAAGGCTGACTTTCATTATATCGATCTATGGCGCATAGCGCGCAAGGCCTATCAACCGGACGGCCGCTGAAATCTTCCGACTAAAGCCGAGCGGTTCTCATCTCTCAGTCGCTGATTGAGGACTTCCCATGCTTCATCGATGTTTCAAGTCCGGCAAAAGCGTACTCAGAGGCCCACTGCAAACCACGTGCGTGCTGCTTGCAATAGGGCCCATGACCGGCGAAGTGCCGGCGCAGTCACAGATATGCGGTGGGGATTATGTTTGTCTTCCTGAGGCGCTTGCGGCAGGGCCAATCCCGGATCGATCGCCAATTCCTGCAAGAGCCGCGAATGCTGCCGTGGAGTCGCGCTGTCCGGCGATACCCGTCGACGTAATCGCGCAGTCAGCTGAGGAACGCAACGTCGCATGCTCTGCAGCCAGCACGGCGCTGGAACTGCTTGGCCAGTGCGGCATCGCTCCAAGCAGGCCGCTGCATCTGCAGGTTCTGCGCGAGGTCAAACACCCCTTCGGCGCGCGCAGCATTTTTGGCTTCTTCGACAACAAGCTCGAGACGATTTTCGTTACGCAGGAAGCGAACGTGCCCTCCCTCGTTGCCGGCACGCCCTATGACGCGCTGCCGCGCCACGTCTTCTACAGGAGCCTCATCGTGCACGAGGTGGTGCATGGTGTGATGCACCAGAACTTCAAGCGGCAGCCGACAAGCCATGCCGCCTACGAATACCCGGCGTATGTCTTGCAAGTCGCATCGCTGCCCGCTGTCGATCGCACCAAATTCCTGCAGTCGATCCCAAATAACACGGATCAGAACGCTTACGTCCTGAATGACTACGTGCTGTTCTTCGATCCCTTCTTTTTTGCCGCCCATGCCTACCGGCACTTCAGCGCTGCAGATGGTTGCACCAATTTGACCGCCCTTCTCCAAGGCGAGGTCGCGTTCATTCCGACCCTGCCGCCGTGAGGCGCGCTTAGCGCCGCGTGCAATTGCAAATGCCATGCTCGGAGGATCACTATGCTTATTGGCACAGGACTTTGCGCGAATGCGAAACGTCGGCAGATGATTCAGCGCGGCCGCTTGTGCGCCTGGTGCAGGCGACGGGTGAACGATACTGTTGGGTTCTTACCGCTTCTTTCCCGAAATGTTTCTGCGGCCCGCAAAATAGGTGATCGCCATGAGCACCAGCATCAACAGGGCACCTGCCGTTGTAGCCATAATGTCGAAATGTGAACTCAATCCCTGCGGCGTAATGACGAGTGGCGAGCGCACGAGCAGTTCGGTTGCGAAGTAGCTGACAATCAAAATGGCGGCCGTCGAGCCCCCAAGCACCAAGCCCCACTCGTGCTCCATGTAGATGAGCAGAGCCGACAACAGCACCACCATGGCGATCACGACCCATATGATCAGTATCATGCGCCGATCCTCCCTCCTCCTTGCACCCCGGTAGCTTGGCTGGGCCCAACCCCGCTGACCATGGGCCGCATGATCGAACATCGCCCATTGCTGTTATGCGCGCGTTCGATCGAGTTTCTGCCACTTGATCGCATACTTCTCCACGAATTGAAAAATACGCGGTTCTTTCCGGCGCGAACGCTCCTTGTCGATGAACTGCTTCGACGATCTGTACAGCGTAAGCAGGAGGCTGAAGATGTATTCGCGGCATGTGGCTTCGTTGACGATCCGTTGATCCATGCTGATACAGATCGCCTCGAACCGTCGAAACAGACGGCGGAGAAGCCGGTCTAGCTCGTCGACATCGCCTAGGTCGATATCGCGCGTAACCTCATCGTACGTCCTGCTGTCGTGCAGGATGTCCCATCCAAGCTTCTGCTCAAGAAGCTCCAACGTATCCTCGAGCTTGCCGGACACAAACTCGTTGAGGATGTTGTGCGATGTCTCGAGGCGAGCCCAGGCCCGATCGGATCTAATCTGGATGTAGATCAAGACTGCCGCAACAGAGGTGGCAGCGGCGCTGAGCAGGTTGACCGCTTGCGCGAGATCAATGGTCATTTCATCTCTATCCCTATGTATGTACGGAGTCGTGCGCGGGCGATTGATAATCCACCGCATGGAGCGGCGCCACAACCCGAGCTGGCCGAACATCGTGCGCGAAGCCAGCCGTTGGCCACCTATTCATACACGTCGATACCGTAGTAGGTGTGTATGCGGCATACGACGTGGGCGCACCCCTCTCGGGGCGCTCGTAGCTGGTCGGATCGTTCGCAAGGTTGTGCAATGGGAGTTCGGCTTTACGTCAGCAACCAGTTCGATGAACTCGACGCGGTGGAGACCGCGACCGAAGATGACTTCATGTTCTTCCGGGACTCGGTCCACTTGGCACTGGAGGACGGAAGGTTCGCCTCTCGCTTTCCCATCCTGTTCAAAACATTCTTCTCGGACTGGCAGAGTGAGGATGTGCCCGGCCTGGAGCGCGAGCTGAGGGAGATACATGCGGCATTCCGCAGATTGCCGCCAGCCCCGCCGGATGGAAACTGGCGCCTCAAACTCCGCCACTCCGGACGCACACCAGAAACCCTGGCTGAAGTCCATGTCGACCGGGACGGAGCGCCGCTGATCGAGCGCTTGATCGCACTCGCGCAAACGGCGCGCGAGAGAGGGTTACCCATCCAATGGGGCGAGAACTCACAGCCTTTGGTTAGCACTCCTGCACCTGAGGCCAGCCCGAAAGAAGACATAGCGCCGTTGAGCGGGCACGATGGACTTCTGCTCGCGGCTGTGGAGGCGGGTGATCTGGAAGCGGCGCGCGCCGCTTTGCTCGCGGGCGCGTCGCCCAATGCGACGGCAGTCGTCCGGGACGAATCGGCATGCTCGTCCAGCACGCCGGCACTTTATGTGGCCTGCTCTCGGGGCGAGGCGGCGATGGCTGAGCTCTTGTTGAACAACGGTGCCGATCCGAACGGGGTGTTCAGGCGGCGTGGTATCATCGATTTCGAGACGCGCACGTGCCTCATTGCCGCCATGCCCCGCTTCGACATCGTGTCGATGCTGTTGGTGGCAGGCGCCGCCCCGAACCTGCCGAGCACCTGGGGCGAGGATCGGACGACCGAAACGTCGCCGCTGGCCCATGCGCAGGGCAACCCGACTTTGGAGCGGCTGCTGCAATCCTATGGCGCCAGGTGACCGTGGCAAGGGCGGCCCATGGATAGACAATGGATGGAAGATAGGCGCGGGATCACCGAGACGCGCATGCATGAACTCGATTTCTTTGGCTTTGCGCTTGAGAACACACCTCTACGGGAGGAGTTCTGGCCCGCTTATGAACTTCTTGCCGAAACCCTTTTCTCGCTCCGGCAGACGATCCTTGCCTGCATGGAAGCCGATGACACGCGCGACACAATGCATCCGGCGTACCACTCGCGCTGCCTCAAGACGGCTCAGCGCCATGTAGACGATGCCGCACTGCATTTGTTCAAGCTCACCGAAGATGCGCTCGTTCGACGATCGGTGGAGGAACGGGGACCGGGATTGGCCTGGTTGGATCATCTGGATCCAACTCGTCAGGCTGCCAACCGGACTGGGGGACTGGAAGCAATGTGGGATGAACTGTTGAGCGCGTACCACATCCTGTACGAACGCGTCACGCTGGCCTCCATTGCCCATCCCACAGGGGAGATGGACCAGTGACATCCGGCGGACACCATCGTTCTGCCGCCGACAGCCGCTTTTGGCACAAAGCGGACATCGTCTGCGACACTTCCGGACGTCCGCTTTCAGGGGCAAAGCAGACATTCCGGAAAACTTACCCGACGTCAGCCTGTGACCCAACTCTGCCGAAGTCGACCTCGTTCAGAGCGTCAGCGATCAACAAGCTTCCAATACGAGTCCTTCCGAATCACTTGGTCACCTTGGAACGTATAGAAGTCGCACCCTTGCACTTCTAATTGTCTTCCCTCCCGAGTGGTGCCCGACAGCAGCCACTTCGACATTCCGGTCTGCCGATCGTCATCAACGAAGTGTTCGTCATTGGCGTAATGGACGTCTGGCAGGCCTTCGAACCGAGTGGCCAATCCTTCTCGCACCGCCTGCTTACCCGTATAGCGACTGCCCCAAGGGTGCGGTCCTCGCGGCATCTCCAGGATGCAGTCATCGGCAAAAAAACTCATGATCCGATCGAGATCATGCGCGTTGAAGGCCTCACACAAACCAATGAGCTTCGCTCTGATATCGGCCATGTCATTTCTCCGTGACCTATTCGCAACTCCTGATCAACTATAGACGCTTCAGGATTGCACGCGGATTGCCGGTTTCCTGCGCTGCGGCGAGGCCGTCTGCTATTTGAGGGCTTCCGACGTGCTGTCAGGCGTTGATGCAGGCGAACTCTTGACCCGAATCTGGCTTTGCCTTCTCGACTAGATGCTTAGGAACAAAGAGTGTGCACCGGCTTTTCTTTACCTTCCAGGCTGCTTACTTCAATGAATCGGACTGAAGACGAACGCCGTCTTGATCATGCACCGGTGACTTGCCGCAGTTAACAAGGCGACTTGGAGAGCTTGATGCCGTCCACACATGGCACGTTTTCACGAACGAAGGACGGGTTTCTTCAACTTGCGTTTCTCACTCTGAGGAACAATGAGCGCGAAGTCGCGCTGATGACCATCATGGACCTGGCGACAAAAGAGTATTTTGAACGGATCGCGCGCCACATCAAGAAGCGGGAGCAGCGGGGCTTTGCAATCGTCTACGAAGACACGGCGAGTGTCGAGATGCTCATCGCTGAGAGCGGCAACGAAAAGCCATCGCAAGGGGCGAAAGAGGCGGCAATTGCGAGCTTGCAGAAGTTCGGAGTTGCGTACTTCGGTGATGAAGTTCAGCCGGAAGACTATTGGGTGAATGTTTCTGTTCCTGCTATGCCAGTTCAGCGACTCACCGCCGCCCGCGAAAAATACGCTGACAGCTTGAAGTGGATAACATCCGACCCAAACACGACCGCTAAGGCGGTGCAAACGTTTCCACTAAGATCAGAGCTCTACGACTTGCTCCCGCGTTTGGGCGATGATTTTGATGCACATCGATGCGCGCAAATCGCCTCTGCAATCGAAGCGCAGGCCGAACATTATAACGTCTATGCCTTGGTCAACCTGAATCGAGTGGCACCCCTTCTGACCACACTTGAAGCTGGCGGATTTCAAATCACCCAGCAACAATGGATGGACGTGATGGCCGTGGAGACTAGCTGATGCGACCTCCAGCCTTTGTGAAGACGGAGAGAAGTTAGAGAACCCGTATCTCTGCAGAGAGGCACTTCCCAGATACCGGTTCAACGTCTGCTTCTGGCACGAACTCGCCGCTCTCGCACCGCAGGAGGTTCGAGAGTTGTCGGGGGTAAAGCTGCCGTGCCGGTTCCGCTGATGGGCCGGCAAGTCATGACCCGGCAATCTGCAGGCGGCCCGCGCGGCGGTGCCGCTGCGCGCTACGAGAGTCGGAGAAAGGGCCCAATGTCCCTATTTTTGATGAGGATTGGTTGACCGTGATCGATGGCCGGGTTCAAGGGAAGTAGATGAGCGCTTCTGGAATTTTTGCGCGGATCGTCGCGCTGATCGGCGGCGCCGCATTGTTGTGGCGGCGGAGGCTGGGTGCCGAGCCCGCACCGGCCTGGGGTAACGCCCCGGTGATACCGGCGGCGCAGCCCCAGGGTGCCATCCCGACACTCAAGATGCCGACGGCCAAAGGGTGGGCGGAGGGGCAGAAGCCGCAGGTCGCGCCGGGGCTCGCGGTCAATGCGTTCGCGAAGGGTCTCAAGCATCCACGCTGGATCTATGCGCTGCCCAATGGCGACATCCTCGTTGCTGAGTCGAAAACGATTCCCGGTCCGGTGCGGAACCTGTTCGCCTACGCCATCCAGGCGACGATGCAACGTGCGGGTGCGCTTGGAACGAGTGCTAACCGCATCACGCTGTTGCGCGACAGGGACGGCGACGGCGTCGCCGAAGCGAGCGAAATATTCATGGAGGGGCTGAACCAGCCTTTCGGCATGGCGCTCGCAGGGGACACCTTCTACGTCGGCAACACCGACGGCGTGGTGGCCTTCCCGTATCTGGCGGGCGCCAACCGCATCACAGCGCCTGGGCGGAAACTTGTCCCCTTCAAACCGGGCGGGCATTGGACACGCAGCCTGCTGCTGAGCCCCGACGGCAGTAAGCTCTATGCCGGCGTGGGCTCGCTCAGCAATATCGCCGAGAGCGGCATGGCGGTGGAGGAAGGCCGGGCTGCCGTGTATGAGCTCGATCTGGCGACCGGCGCAGCGCGCATCTTCGCCAGCGGTTTGCGCAACGCCGTGGGCCTCGCCTGGGAGCCGCACACCGGAGCGCTGTGGACCGTGGTCAACGAACGCGATGGTCTGGGCGACGAGACACCGCCCGACTATCTGACCTCGGTCCGCGACGGCGGCTTCTACGGCTGGCCCTATTGCTACTGGGGGAAGACGGTGGACGATCGGGTGCCGCAGGACCCGGCCGCGGTCGCCAAAGCCGTCACGCCGGACTACGCGCTCGGCGGCCACACAGCGTCGCTCGGCCTGTGCTGGTTGCCGGCTGGCACGCTGCCCGGCTTTCCGGACGGCATGGTCATCGGTCAGCATGGCTCCTGGAACCGCAGCAAGCTGAGCGGCTACAAAGTCGTCTTCGTCCCCTTTGTCGACGGGCTTCCGGCCGGACCGGCGCGGGATATCCTGTCGGGCTTCCTGGCTTCGGACGAAAAGGTCTCCTATGGGCGACCGGTCGGCGTCACGCTCGGGCCCGATGGCTCGCTGCTGGTAGCGGACGATGTGGGCGATGTGATCTGGCGTGTTACCGGCGCGTAGCAGTGACGGCTGCTGCGACCTTACCGACGGCGGGCAGAATGTCTGGAATCGAGGGGTAACCAGAGTAGAGCGCACCAGCCATCGAGAGTCGCGTTTTGACCCACCTGAGACGAAGTGACCGTTAGGCATCAGGTATGGACGCTGCGCCCCACACATCGGCCCGGGGATTGGGCTGGCTATTCTTCCCGCAACCCCGCTTTGCGCAACCCGTCGAGATACAGATCGTACATCCAGTCGTAGCGGAAGCTTGCGCGGCGTGCGCGTGCGAGCGTAGCGATGGGATACTGCGCAAGAATCTTGTCGATCTCGACTCGCGCCTCGTCGAGACGCCCAAGATGCCCGAGAGCCGCGGTAGCAATCCAACGGGCAATATTTGCGTCCGGTGTGATTGCCATTGTGCGCCTTCCCCAGCGAACGCTTTCCTCGAAGCGACGCGCAAAGAAATGCGCCGTCGTTGCGACGGTGAAGGTGACAGTCGCCGTCTTGTTGTCGAGCGGGTTCATGCGCTGCGCCGCCTCGAACTGAGCGATCGCCTTGTCGCTCTCGCCGCTGACGCTGTAGACCGCGCCCGCTCGGTTACGCACGAAGGTCGAGTTGGGGTGCACCTGGATCGCCCGCTCAGCGAGCTCGAGTGCCTCATCAAACCGGTGTCCAAGAATGCCGTAGGCAAACGCTGCGCTCGCAACGCATGTACTATTGTCCGGTCCCGCCGCAAGGGCGCGACGTGCAGCCTCGCAAGCTTCATCGGTTCCGCGCCTCCAGCTCTCATGCCAGCCGGTCGATGTCCGCATGGCAATGCAGTCGGCGAGGGTGCCTAGTGCCTCAGCATACCCGGGATCCAGATCGATGGCCTCTTGCAACAGCGTTTCGGCGCGAATAACTGCCTCTCTGGTCTGCGAGTAATAGTACGGGAGAGCACGCAAATAGGAATCGTAGGCGGTGAGACTGCCGGTCGGCTTGGCAAGCGCGCGTTTGATTTCAATTGTTCGAACGGCAGGCTCGATAGCGCTGACGATCCGCTCCGTGATCTCGTCCTGCAGCGCAAAGATGTCGCTCAGGTCGCGGTCGTAGCGATCGGCCCAAATGTGCGCGCCGGTCTCGGCGTGAATGAGCTGCACGGTGATGCGGGCGCGGTTGGCGGATTTGCGAACGCTGCCCTCGACGATGTAGCGCACACCGAGTTCGTGGCCGATCCGCTTCAAGTCGACAGCTTGGCCCTTGTAGGAAAAGCTCGACTGCCGGGCGATCACGAGCAGCCAGCGCACGCGCGACAAGGCCATCAGGATGTCCTCGACTACGCCATCGACGAAATACTCCTGCTCCGGATCGCCGCTCATGTTGGCGAAGGGCAGGACCGCGATCGAGGGCCGGTCGGGGAGCGGCAAGAGAGTCGCACCCGTCTCCGAAGCCGGATCTGGCCGAGCTTCTGATCCAGGCCGCAACGCCTGAGATTTGCGAAGATCGGCGGAGATGGCTCTTGTGGTTGGATCCGGCTCGACCGCGAGCTCGCGCTTCAGGAGTGCAGCGAAGTCTTCGTAATGTTTGAGTGCGTCAGCTCGGCGCCCGCCGGCAGCCAGCACGCGCATGACCAGCCGGTGCGCGTCCTCGCGCAGACTGCTGACCTCGATTGCCCGGCTGGCAGCCCTGAGCGCCTGCTCGTGACGGCCCGAATGAAACTCCTGCTCCGCGAGCCTAACCATGGCATCGAGCGCCAGGCCCTGCAGCCGCTGCCGCTGGACGCCCAACCATTCGGTCCAGGCCTCTTCCGGGATAGCGATGTCGGTCAGCAGACAGTCCCTGTAGAGGCCGACCGCCGCATGCAGGGCATCGCGGGTACCTTGAGAGAGCAGCGTCTCAAATTGCGCCACGTCGCACACGAGTGTGCCCGGCCGCAACGACACTGTCTCCCCATTGGTGACCAGGGTGCCTTCGCCCAAGATCCGGCGAAGCCTGAGAGAGGGCTTGGCGCAGGTTCTGCCGTGCCTGAGCCTCAAAATGCGAGCCCCAAAGCAGGGCCATGAGCTTGTCGCGGTTGTGCACTTGCGAGGCCGTGCAGGCCAGGAAGGCCAGCAGGCCGGCCAACTTCTTGCTGGGCAGATCGATGAGCCCCTCAGGCCCGCTCAATTCTAAGCGGCCGAGGAGCGAAAGCTGAAAGGTGGGCGTCGGCGCGCTGTCCATACCTGTCCCGCTAACGCACTCTGATCTCGACCATTCTGACTTTTCACAGTGCGCCGAGCAAGAGTTCACGCCGTGGTCACGGTCAGCCGCACAGGTAGATGACGGCCGGGAGCTGGAATGAGCCTCAGACCCATCGGGGTTCAGGAGCAACCTGCCATGAAACCATACCAATCAGCCCTCGCCGTCTTTCTCGGAACCGCCACCGCTGCTCTGCCAAGCGCCGCGCAATACGTAAGCCCACCCCCGATCCTGGCCAGTCAAGCCTGCGCCGGGTGCTTTGCCTACCTCGAGTTCGCGCCGCAGCTGGAACCGGAGTCGCACGCCATGCGGGGCGAGGCGACCGAGACCTCCGGAGCATTGCCTGCCGCAAACGAGCCCAGCGGCCTCTCAGGAGAGCAAACGGCGGGCTTGCTTGTCAGCTCCAAGAAGTAACCGCGCACCGCCGGTTCTCACCCTGACCCACCAACAAGGATTGGCGCCATGACCATACACGACCACCTCTTGCCGGCCAGGGCAGCACGACACAACGGATCGCCGTCGCGGCTTTTCGACATTATCTCTCCACTTGCCACGCGGATCGCCGGTTGGATCACAACGGCGGCCGACTACTACGCTGCAGCAGGCGTCTACGAGCAGCTGTCCGGGCTGTCAGACGCCGAGTTTCAGCGACGCGGGCTCTCACGCGCGACCCTCGCTTGGGACATCTCCCAAGCGTGCGACCGCGCCAACGACTGAAATCGCTTCACGACCTAACTGCCAAGGAAACGCTGGAGGACCATCCCATGTCTCGCAAGCCAATCAAACCTACCCACCTCGCCGTCGCTTTGCAGGCCGCGAGCCTGCTGGCCGTTGCGGGCGGTGTATTCGCCATTCTGATTAGCGACATCACCCAGCACAGGGCCGACGGGACGAGAGTTGAGGCGGCGTCCAAGTTGCAGCGCTTTGCATTGCCACACGACAGTCACGCGAACTCCAGGTAATGCCCATGTTGCACGCAACGCTGCTGCGGAGTGACGAACACCGCCGCCATCCGCATCGAATGCCGGCGGCTCGACCCTCGGTCGCAGAGGGGTCAGCGTCGGCCCTGATACTCTTACGCTACATCGAGGGCTGGGCCGAGGCCGATCCAGCCAAGATCGCCGATGCAACGGCCGAGGACTACGATTTCCACGATCCCCTCGTCGGCCACTTCTCAAGACGTAGCCTGCCGCAATACTTTGCATTGCTGCGTGCGCGGTTCGGGATTGCGGGCGTTGCAGCAACACGGGATCTCGCATTCACGCTGCGCGGTCCCATGTCGAGCGCCTCCCACGCGGCTCGCCGCCACTACTGGCGCGAGGCTCCCCCCCTCGGTCTTACGGGTCTCGCCGAGATCACGGTGAGACACGGCCGGATCGTCGCCCAGGAGGTCACCTACGACCTCAACATGGCCTGCGAGATGCTTCGTGGAGGCGGTCCCAATCAATTGGCGCCAGCGCAACAGTGAGGGCGGCCGTCCCAGAGGCGAATGAACACCAACCATCGACCTTGGTGCTCGAACTACGTGACAAGCAAGTCACCCGTAGCCTGACGAGTAGTGGTCGCTAAATGACCGGAATTGGCACTAAGCGGACATTGGCCGATATGGTTCGGCATGTCCGCTTTTTGGGGTGAAGCAGACGTTCCGGAGAAGGCTCTGTCACGTCTGCTTATGACCCAAACCGGACATGGCATGAAATCAACCAAACACTTCGTGTTTAACTGCGGCGCCTATTGCAGGGGTGGGGGCGCCAACTGACACTTGCGGAGTACCGGCAGACATTCCGCCTCTGCCGCAAAATGCCAGGTTGTCGTTCAGAAGTTCGGCACGTTCTGTATTATCGGGAGGTATAACTCGTCCAGCCAAGCGATGCTGCACCCTGGGTGAACTGCAAGAAAATCGCTGCGCCTAAGTGCGACCTTCCGATGGGCAGTTTAGCGCGCCACAGGTAGGCGCAGTGCGTGAGGTTGAGTGCACGTGACAGCTCGAAGACCTTGCACTCCAAGCGGACACGTCACGTTTCCGTTCACAGTGACCCATCGTGGCAGCCCTGAACACGGTCAGGTAAGCGGTTCGTGTCGTTGACTCCCATGGCCACTGTTCACGCAAGTTGCTCGAACAAGCCTTTAAACAGCCTGATCCCTGGCCTCACAGAGGAGATCAGCAAGTGCTCCTGGAGCGTGTGGGCACCCTCGCCGTCGACTCCGAGGCCGTCTAGCGTTGGGACGCCCATGGCCGCGGTGAAATTGCCATCCGAGCCGCCGCCGGTGCGCGGGCCTGTTTCCAGCGAAATGCCGAGATCGCGGGCAATCGCCTGCGCACTCTTGAAGATTAACTCGGTGGCCACATCGGGTGACCAGGGCGGCCGCGTCATCTGGCCGGTGACCGTCAACGTCACGCCGTCGACTTCAGAGGTCAAACTGCGATAGAGACGCTCCATCTGGGCGGCGCTTTCCGGATCGACCACGCGCACGTCTGCGTTGATACGGGCGTGTTCTGGGATGACGTTGACGCCGGTGCCACCGGCGACCATGCCGACATTTGTCGTGATGCCCCGGGCATAGTCCGTCCAGCCTTCGATCTCCAGAATTGTGTGGGCGATGGCGCGGATGGCACTGCGGCCTTCCTCGTGCTTGGCGCCGGCGTGCGAGGGCCGGCCATGTGCCTCGATCTGAAAGCGGCCGGTGCCCTTGCGCGAGGTGACGACTTTGCCGCCATTACGCTTGGGCTCGGTGACCAGCACGTACTTGGCATTTTTCGCCGCCGCCTCGATGTGCTTGCGCGAGGCAATCGAGCCGTTCTCCTCATCGGGCGTGAACAGGAACGTGACAGGCAGCCTGGACTTCGCCTCCCTCGGCCGTCAGGCCCCGCCAGGCAGCGATGGCGAGCATGGCGCCACCCTTCATGTCGAACACGCCAGGACCATACAGCCGGTCGCCTTCGCGTCGGATCGGCAAGTCGTTCGCCAGCGTACCGAGGGGGTGCACAGTGTCGAGGTGCGACAGTACGAGAATACCAGGATCACTGCGGCGTGGATCGGTAGTTACTCGCACCATGTCGCCGAAGCGCGGGTCGATCTTCTGCCGCTCCATCGCCGCGCCGAGCGGAGCGAACCACGACATGACGAGATCCATCATTCGGTTGACGCCGTCCGGGCTCGCCGTCGGGCTCTCGATGGCGGCCATCCGCTCGATGTCGGCCAGCTCGGTTGTGATATCGTCGCTCATTCTAGGCTCGCAGGTGATGCATTGCCGCACGCCGGGGCGAAAGTTGATCGGCATGCATTGCACGCCGCCTCTGATCCGTGCAAGCCTCCGGCGTCTAGCCGCAATGGGAGAATGGGATGCTTTGCGTGTTGCGTTCGCTGGTGGTCGTCGCCGGCGCACTTCTCATGCCTGCCGCCGCAGCGGCTCAGGAGATCAAGATCGGCCTTTCGGCGGAGCCGTCGTCGATGGACCCGCACTATCACAATCTGACGCCCAACAACGCCTTCTTGAGCCACGTCTACGAGCGTCTCATCGAGATGGACGAGCGGCAGCGGCTCATTCCGGGCTTGGCCGAGAGCTGGAAAGTAGTCGACGAGACCATCTGGGAGTTCAAACTGCGGAAAGGCGTCACCTGGCACGACGGCACACCGTTCACCGCCGACGACGTGGTGTTCACATTCACCCGCGCCGCCAACGTGCCCAACAGTCCGTCGAGCTTCGGCGGCGCCATCAAGGGCAAGACCGTCACCAAGGTCGATGATCACACAGTGCGCTTCACCACGGGCTCGGTCTATCCGACCATGGCCAACGACATCGCCACCATCATGATCGTGTCGAAGAAGCATGGCGATGGGGCCAACACGCCCGAATATAATTCCGGTAAAGCGGCGATCGGTACCGGCGCATTCAAGCTCGCCAAGTTCACCCCGGGAGATCGCATCGAGCTCATCCGCAACGACAGCTACTGGGGCAAGAAGGCGTCCTGGGAGAAGGCGACATTCCGCCTGATCAAGTCGGGCCCGACGCGCGTTGCTGCTTTGCTCGCTGGCGACGTCGACTTCATCGAGGATGTGCCGACCGCCGACATCGAGCGTTTGAAGAAGGAGAGCAAGGTGGAGATCGCCTCGGCGACATCAAACCGTGTGGTCTACTTCTTCGTCGACCATGCGCGCGAGATGACGCCGTTCGCGCGAGGCAAGGACGGCGCTGAGATCAAGAACCCACTCCGGGATCTACGTGTGCGCCAGGCGATGTCGAAAGCGATCAATCGGCAGGCGATCGTCGATCGGGTCATGGAAAACGCGGCGATCCCGGCCTCGCAGTTTCTGCCCGCCGGCTACTTCGGCGTATCGGAGAAACTGAAGCCTGAGGCTTTCGACGCCGCCGGCGCGCGCAAGCTACTCGCCGACTCAGGGCTGCCGAATGGCTTCAAGCTGACATTGCACACTCCAAACGGGCGCTACACCAACGACGTCAAGATCGCTGAAGCGGTGGCACAGATGCTGACGCGGGTCGGAATCGAGACGGCGATCGAGGCACTGCCGCCGGCGACGTTCTTCACGCGGGCCTCGACCGGCGGTCCAGGCGGCGGCCCCGAGTTCAGCTTCATCCTGGTCGGCTGGAGTGCCGGCACGGGCGAGGCGTCAGGCTCGGTCAAGCCCTTGGTCAACACCTTCGACAAGGCGACCGGGCGTGGCGCCACGAACCGTGGCCGCTACTCCAATGCCGAGGTCGATAGGCTGACTGACGAGGCGCTGAAGACCAATGACGATCCCAGGCGAGCGGCGTTGCTCGCCAAAGCCACCGAGATCGCCATTGACGACGTGGCGATCATTCCGCTGCACTACCAGGTCAGCACCTGGGCCGCACGGAAGGGGCTCACGTACAAGGCAAGGTCGGACGAGAACACGCTGTTGTCGGGCCTGAGCGGGAAGTGAGACTGTCCCCTCCCCTTTCGGGGAGGGAAGACGCGGAGCACTCATGCTCGCCTTCATCCTGCGACGTCTGATGCAGAGTGCGCTGGTCATCGTGTTGATGTCGGTGATTGTATTCGCAGGCGTGCACGTGATTGGCAACCCGGTCTACCTGCTGATCGATCCGCAAGCCGACCAGGCTGAGATCGAGCGGGCGATCAAATCGCTCGGCCTGGACCGCCCGCTGTGGGAGCAGTACTCGCACTTCGTCGGCGGTGTGCTTCAGGGGGACCTCGGCAAATCATTCGTGTTCGGCGAGCCGGCCATGCGCGTCATCCTGCAGCGCATGCCGGCAACCTTCGAGTTGGCCTTCGCTGCGCTCCTGATGGCCGTGTTGCTCGGCATCCCGCTCGGGCTCTATGCCGGACTGAGGCCCCACAGCATCGGCGGCAAGACGATCATGGCCAGCTCGATTGTCGGCTTTTCGCTGCCGACCTTCTGGGTCGGGCTGATGCTGATCATGGTGTTCGCCGTCATCCTCGGCCTGCTGCCATCCTCCGGGCGCGGCGAGACCGCGACTTATTTCGGCATCACGTCCAGCCTCTTTACCCTCGACGGATGGCGGCACCTCGCGTTGCCAGCCCTCAATCTCGCGTTGCTCAAGATGTCGCTGGTGATCCGCCTCACGCAGGCCGGCGCGCGCGAAGGCATCCTGCAGGACTACATCCGCTTCGCCCGCGCCAAGGGGCTCTCCGAGCGCCGCGTTGTCGGCGTGCACTTGCTCAAGAACATCCTGATCCCGGTCGTCACGGTGATCGGCCTCGAGTTCGGCAACCTCGTCGCTTTTTCGGTCGTAACGGAGACGATCTTCGCCTGGCCGGGCATGGGGCGTCTGTTGATCACCTCGATCCAGTCGCTCGACCGGCCGGTGATCGTCGCCTACCTCGTCATCATCGTCTTGCTGTTCGTTCTGATCAATCTCCTGGTCGATATCCTCTACTCCGTTCTCGATCCGCGCGTGAGGCTGTCGGAGAAGGGCACATGAGCAAGGTTAGTGAGGCCGTCGTCCCGCCACACCCAGCCCCAGCGCGGGATGGGGAGGGGAGTTCTCGCGTGGCCCATGAAACCAGCCCCTTCCGTCGCTTCTTGTCTGCCTACTTGGAAAGCCCTATCGCGGCCGTCGCTCTCGTCCTCTTGCTGATCATCATCGTGCTTGCCGTCCTCGCGCCGCTTATCGCGCCGCAGAACCCCTACGATCTCGCCGACTGTCGACGTCATGGACAGCCGCCAGCCGCCGGGAGGCAAGAGCCTTGAGGGCCTGACTTTCTGGCTCGGCTCGGACGGCGCCGGTCGGGACCTCGTCTCGGCCATGCTGTATGGCCTGCAGGATCTCGCTCGCCGTCGGCATCATGTCTGGCCTGATCGCCATGGCGCTGGGCGCGATCGTCGGTCTCGTGGCGGCCTATACCGGCGGTCGCGTCGAGGCGGCGATCATGCGACTGATCGACATGCAGCTCTCGTTCCCGGCCATTCTGATCGCGCTGATGCTGATCGCCATTCTCGGCAAGGGTGTCGACAAGATCATCATCGCGCTGGTCACGGTGCAATGGGCCTACTACGCGCGCACTGTCAGGGCGAGTGCATTGGTCGAGCGAGGCAAGGACTACGTCGAGGCGGCGCGCTGCCTCGGCCTGTCGCATTCACGCATCCTGCTTCGGCACATCCTTCCCAACTGTGTTGCGCCGCTGATCGTGGTCGGCGCCGTGCAGACCGCGCACGCCATCGCGCTCGAGGCGACACTCTCCTTCCTCGGCGTCGGCCTACCGCCGACCGAGCCCTCGCTTGGCCTGCTGATCTCCAACGGGTTCGAGTACATGCTGTCGGGCAAGTACTGGATCAGCTTCTTTCCTGGTGTAGCCCTGTTGGTCACCATCATGGCCATCAATCTCGTCGGCGACCGGCTGCGCGACGTCCTGAACCCAAGGCTCGCGAGATGATGCCCGCCAAGCCCACGCTCGCGGTCGAGGATCGATCTGCCACGCACTTCTTCACCAGGGCGGGCTTGGTGAAGGCCGTGGACGGCGTATCGCTGTCGGTAGGGAGCGGCGAGGTGCTGGGTCTCGTCGGCGAGTTCGGCTCGGGCAAGTCGATCACTGGTTTCTCGATCCTTGGCCTGATCGATCCGCCCGGCCGCATCGTGGCCGGCTCCATCCGCTACAAGGGCGAAGAATTGAAGACGGCAACGCTCGAGCGGCTGCGTGACTTGCGCGGCAACCGCATCGCCATGATCTTCCAGGACCCGATGATGACGCTCAATCCGGTGCTGCGCGTCGACACGCAGATCATCGAGGCGATCGATGCGCACCGTCAGGTGTCGCGCAAGGAGGCTCACCGGCTCGCCGTCGCCGCGCTCGACGAGGTCGGAATCCCGAGCCCTGAGCGCCGGCTGGCGGCCTACCCGCACGAGTTGTCGGGCGGCATGCGCCAGCGCGTCGCCATCGCGATCGCCTTTATCAACAAGCCCGATCTCGTGATCGCCGACGAGCCGACCACCGCCCTCGACGTCACCATCCAGGGCCAGATCCTGCACCTGGCCCAGGAAATGTGCCGCAGGACCGGCACGGCGATGATCTGGATCACGCATGATCTCGCGATCGTCTCAGCGCTGGCCGACCGCATCGCCGTCATGTACGCGGGCCGCATCGTCGAGATGGGGCCGACGGATGATGTCGTGTCGGCGCCCATCCATCCCTACACGGCTGGCCTGCTTGGATCGGTGCCCAGCGCCAACGACCGCGGGGCCCGTCTGACACAGATTCCCGGCAGTGCGCCGTCACTGTTGAACTTGCCCGCGGGCTGCGCCTTCCGTCCACGCTGCGATCGCGTTGGTCCGGGCTGCGAGGCCGAGCAGCCTGCGCGCGAGATCGCACCGGGACGCAAGGCGCGCTGCTGTCGACCGCTGATCGATGTGTCGGCATGAGCGCGCCTCTCACCGAGGCGCCCATCATCGAGGCGCGCGGGCTCTCCAAGCGCTTCGTCAAGTCGCTGGACCTTGCCGGCCGCATCGCCGCCGCGCTCGGCTCCGACCAGCGCGAGGAGACCGTGCACGCTGTCGATAGCGTGTCGCTCGCCATTCGCCGGGGTGAGGTGGTCGGCTTAGTCGGCGAGTTCGGGCTGCGGAAAATCGACGCTCGGCCGCATGGTCGCCGGCCTGATGGTGCCCAGCGAAGGCGCGGTGTTGTTCGAGGGCCGCGACCGCACCGCCTTGGACGCCGACGGAGCGAAGGCCGCCCGCCTCTCCGTGCAGATGATCTTCCAGGACCCCTCCGCCTCGCTCAATCCGCGCGCCCGCGTCGAGAGCATCGTCGGCGAGGCGCCAGTGGCGCACGGCCTCATAGCGCCGAAACAGCGCCGTGCCTACGTCGCCGAGATGCTCGATCGCGTCGGCCTCGATCCCGGCATGATGCGACGCTACCCGCATCAGTTCTCGGGCGGCCAGCGCGCCCGCATCGGCATCGCCCGCGCGCTCGCCGTTCGTCCGCGCGTACTCATCTGCGACGAGGCGATCGCCGCCCTCGATGTGTCGATCCAGGCGCAGGTGATCAATCTCTTCATGGACCTGCGCAAGGCCTTCGATCTCACCTACCTGTTCATCAGCCACGATCTTGGCGTGGTGCGGCACATCTCCGACCGCGTCGTCATCATGTATCTCGGCCGCATCATTGAGATCGCGCCGACCGCGGTACTGTTCGCCACACCGCGCCACCCCTACTCACAGGCGTTGCTTGCCGAGATGCCACGCGTCACAACGAGCAGGCGGACGTTTCATCCGGTCAAGGGCGAGATTCCATCGCCGCTGGCTCCACCAACAGGCTGCCATTTTCACCCGCGCTGTCCATATGTCGTGCCGCGCTGCTCGCTCGAGCAGCCGATGCTGCGCGAGACCGCCACCGGCCAATTCGTTGCCTGCCATCTTGCCTCGCCGGAACAGTCTGCGGCGCCAATTCGCGCGCCGCCTTAAACACTGTCACCTCCGCGCTTGGCCTAGGTCGCCACCAACCGCTCGCTACACGTCGGCATGAGCGCACTGCCTGCTTCGGGTTCGAGGCCATCGCAAGTAAACCATCCGTTGTCGCTCTGACGCAGCAGGGAATGTCCGTTGTTGGCACAAAACAGACATCGACGCGATATTCGAGAATGTCCGCTTTCGGGGGCAAAGCAGACGAAGCGTCGGGGGTACCACGACCATGGGCAAGGGCATCCTGGCCTTCTTGTCCGCCATCGCGCAGGACGAGCGGGAGCGCATCACCAAGAGGGCCAATGAGGGCCGGGCGGCTGCGGTGGCTCGCGGCGGCCGCTTCGGTCGCAAGCCCAAACTGAACCCCGAGCAGCAGGAAGAGGCCTTGCGCCGGCTGAGCAGCGGCGACAGCTGCCGGCAAATAGCGCGACTGTTCAAAGTCTCTCATACGACTGTCGCTAAGCTCGCACGGGTATAGGCAAAGCGGTGGCCCGCCCAAGGACAACCGCCTTTAACCGGCTTCTTAGATTTCTTAGCGGTTGCTTAGCAGCTAAGTGCAGAAAAGCGATAAAAAGCAACGCCCTGACGCACCGGAATGTGCTCAGCGCCGCCCCCGAAATCTTAGCCATCTATTAGCCCAAACCGCCTCCCACAAAGGCGATCGGAGACGCGGAGCGTTGGCCGGTCGTTAGCGATAAAATGCCCGGAACTGACCTGGCTTAGAACCCATGTTGAGGGGCGCGGCTCACCTTGGTGCTTTCCTCCTGAATGCCCGCCACCACCGCGTCTTGGTCGAAACCAACGGGGTAGCTACCTTTGCGGCCACAGCGGCATCGCTGGTGGCGCAGCCCTCGAGCCAATACTTGCGATAAACAAGCTTGGCGCATGCCACTGCTGGTGAATGGTGAGACTAAGAGAGTGAGGGGCGTAGGGGAGACGGTCGATGACCTGATCGGGCCGATGGTCAATCACGAGGTTCGGGTGCGGGTGACCCCTGGTCCGCGCTATACGCTTGTTTTCATCGACATAGAACAGGAAGAATGAACGCCCCCAACGTGTGACATGCGTCGCGTGCCTGCCAGAAGGTCAGTTGCCGAGGTCGCGTTCAAATACTCGCCGATAGCCGCCACAAACGGCTAGCAACCATATGCGATCGCAATGAAATCAGGCGAACCATTGCTCTGGTGGCGATCTGGGAGAACTGGAAGATTCCCCATACCGATGAATGGATGCGCACCTTCTGCATCATCACGACGACCGCCAACGAGATTGTGGGCCAAATACACGACCGAATGCCGGTGATCCTGCCGCCCGACGCCTATGAGCGATGGCTCGCCAACATCGAGCCCGATCCGCGCAATCTGTTGGTGCCCTACCCGTCAGAGCTGATGAAAATATGGCCGATCAGCACGCGGGTGAACAAGCCTGAGAATGATGATGAGCGATCTTGGAGCGCCCGGCAGTCGAGGGTGAGCTGCGCTGCCGTAGTTCCTGAGCCAGATACGAGTGTAGTGAAGCCCACGCTTGCGTAGCGGTTGGATCGAAACTGCAACCGGGTGTAGGAAATGCGGGGATGGCTCGTAAGTAACAACTCTGGGCTACGACGGGTGTACGTCACGCGCAAGCTAGCTTTCGCCGTTGTACTGTTTGCTGGCGCTCTTGTTGCGCTAGGCGCCAACGCGCATGCGGCAGAGCTTGTCATGTTCGAGCGTCCCGGCTGTCCTTGGTGCAAACGCTGGCACACCGAGATCGGCCCTGCATATCCGCTTACGACGGAAGGAAAAGCAGCACCCTTGCGCCGACATCACATTCGCGACCAGACGCTTGCCGGCATTACGCTTTCACGGCCCGTGACCGTGACGCCGACATTTGTTCTGGCAGAAGGCGGGCGCGAGGTCGGACGGATCGTTGGCTACCCTGGCGAGGATTTCTTCTATGGAATGCTCGATGGGCTTCTCAAGGACACACAGAAATAGTGCCGACCACATGCCCAGATGTGAGCGATGCAGGACGTCGAAGAGGGGGTGGAAAGTTACGGTAGGTTTAGGCCTGAGGGGAAGCGGACTCACACCGAAGAATGGATGCGCACCTTCTGCATCATCACGACGGCGGCCAACGAGCTTGTGGGCAGGATCCACGACCGCATGCCCGTCATTCTCCCGCCGGACGCCTACGACCGCTGGCTCGCTAACATCGAGCCAGATCCGCGTGATTTGTTGATGCCGTTCCCGTCACAACTAATGAAATACGGCGATCCGTACGCGGTGAACAAATCGGCGAATGATCGATGCGATCCTCGACACTATCGAGCATCTGTGGGACCACTGTGAGGCTCAAGCTTAGTGCTGGGTACGCTTGAGGCTCCAATACGCCAATGCCCTCTGTTCGCGGTAGGAACCAATCCTGGGACGCCGAGTTGGTGATCATCTTAACCCATGGAGCGCGCTCAAATGACCTATCAGAATGATCCGAACCGCCCGCGGACCGGCTACGGTCGCCGCGCGGATGGAAGCTTTTCTTGGCTGCCAATCGCAATCGGCGCTGCCATCATCGTCGCTCTTATTTTGATGTTCATGCCGTCGCGGGACACCACTGGTCCGCGAACCACTCAGACGACGCCCAGCGCCAACAGGCCCGTGACGACCCCGCCATCTTCAGCTCCTGCCAACGCACCGGCTCCGACCACGCCAGCGCCGACACCTGCGCCGGCCCCTCAGAAGTAAGACCTAACCAGAAGCCCCTCACCGAGAAGCCCCGCCTCAATGCGGGGCTTCTTCGCGAGCCGTAACATGGGGTGCGGTCGTCTCTGCCTGTTGTCGGGGCAGCTTTTTCGTTCTGACGGTTACTTAGCAATGCCTGCCCCAGCCTGGGGCGGAGCTGCCACATTGGAACGCGACGAAACAGGCGAGCCACACTCTTCGACTTTACTAGCCGAGTGACATCTGCGATGACGCCCTCACACTTTCATCTTCAGTGGGGGGCCCCTGATGCTGAGAAAGATACCTCGCAAGTTTGCGCTGGCCGGTTTCGTGGCCCTCGGCCTCGCCGACCTTCAGCTTTACGCTCACCGCTTTCACCCGCCGACCGAGATGCTCGGCCGATACTTGCGCCAGCTCATCGTTCCGGAGGGACTTGCAGAACCTACTAAAGGTTCCGATGGTCCGGATTTGCGGTCGCGCATGGATGCGCTCGTGCAGAAGGCTTGATGCTTACTCGCCGTTGGCACTTAGCGCGAATGTGCCATTCCCGTTGAATACCTTGTTAGTGATGCGTCACCCGGAGGGTGGCTGGGGCGCAGCACCTTGCCCGCGACTACTCCATCGCACCAGGATGCAAACTGGACTGAGATTTCTGCGCCCTCCTTCGCCGCTCATGAAGCGGGTGGCGCGCAAAGAGCGGCACGGCCACTCATTTTTTGGTGTCAGGATCGATGATGGTTTTGGACGAACCATCAGGAGCCGGCTGCATTCCCGGCGGTGTCTGACCCTGCGGACTCTCTGCCGGTGCCCCGCCGCTCTTAGTCTCAAGCGGACCGGTTGGACCCTGTGGTTGTTGCTGGCCCTTATTTTCGGGCGAAATCGTTTGTCCGGTGCTGTGAGGGGAAGGAGGTGCGGGCTTATCGAACTGCGGACCTTGAGCTAACGGCAACTTCCCGCAGGCTGCCAAGTATTCCTTGCGACTTATGAGGCTCTCCTTCGCAAGTGGTGGTGGCAATTTCTGAGCTTTCGGCAATTCAGTGACGGTGAGCACATTATCGTTGTTCACGTCGGAGGCTTTGAACCTGTCCGCACATTCGCTCTCAGATGTGCCGGTATTCTTGTCGTCCTGGGCGAGGACTGGAATGACCATGAACAAGATGACTGCAAACACAAGGTTGGTTCTGTGCATTGTATTCTCGCTTCAAAAAAGTCTGGCTCCTACATCTAAACCGTGCCAGCAGGCTTCTGTTCCGGCCAAGCTCAGAACGGCCGTACGCGTCGCGGGTGAGCGAACGCGGCCGATAACTTCTCGTGTGAACTCCCATGCGGAACGATCAACTCCAACATGCGTTTTCGGAGGGAGCGTATGAGCAAGCGGGCTTACAGCCGCGCTTCCCGCAGATGGAGTAACTTATATGAAACGCATAACACTGAGCGTGGCCGCTACTGTGGCTGGGCTTGTTATCGGCCCTACCCTCGCGTCCGCGCTGACCGCTATGACGACGGAACCCACCAATCTGCGGGCAGGTCCTGCATTCGACTTCCCTGTAGTAGACAGCATCCCTGATGATGCCCGAGTTACAGTGCACGGCTGCGTTCGAGCTTATCGTTGGTGCGATATTAGCTGGCGGGACGCGCGCGGTTGGGTCGCTGGTGATGAGCTGGCCTACTTCTATCAGCAGCGGTATGTGCCGGTTGTGGAGTATGGCCCCCGCATTGGCTTGCCGATTGTCGTCTTCTCATTCGACACCTACTGGGACCGCTACTACCGGGGTCGTCCATTTTACGGGGAGCGTACCCGTTGGCGCACCGTCTGGCGTGACCATGATGGCGGCGGAAGGAAAAATGCCGACCGTCCGAGAGATGGACGCGAAGGCAAAGCAGACCGCCAAACTGATCGTCGTCAAGGTGAGGCAGATCGGCGCCAATCAGATGGGCGTGGAGATGCCAACCGTCGCCAGAGCGAAGGCAGCGAGAAGGGTATGAACCGCCCTGCGAACCGCGAGGAGCGGTCCAGCGGCCGCGCTGATCGCGGTGACACCCGCGAGCGCAGTGGGGGTCGCGCCCTAAGCCCAGGCGACAATCGCGGAACTGACAGAGGCGCAGGTGGACGCTCTGAAGGTGGGCGTGAGCGTTCAAGCGGCCCTCAGCAGGGTGGCGGACGTGATGGCGGTGGTGGACAAGGGGATCGCCGGTCGAACTGACGGTACGAAGGGCTTCGCTTCCAAGGCGGAGCCCTTCTCCGGCCGGGTAATTGATTACATTCTACAGGAGTGAACGAGAGAGTCGAACGAGAGAGTCGCATGTCTCGCGGGAACGATTTCACAAGGCCACCCCGTTCGAAATCGAGCGACCCTCGAATGCGCATTGCTTTGGGTGCAGATTACCGGTTATTCATCGGCGCGGTGGCCGCCTTCATTGTGGTACTGATCGCAATTGGCGCTGCCATCTTATATTTATTTTCACCGTCGCCTTCGCAGGGACAAGCATTATCAACGCCCGAGCAGTTTGTCCCGGTGAACAAAACCAGGGAATGGCGGGGAGCATTTCCAAACGACAAACTATGACGTTGGAGAATTCGTCGGTCGGCAGCATCGATGGTCGCTGTGAGATCACTAACGCTCGCTGCCTGTGAATGCATGCACTAATTCGTGGGAACGCCCCAATGTTCGCATGGACATCGCATGGCAGAAGCCAGACCCAGTGACTCCCCTTCGCGCACTGGGCAATTGATCCTCGAAGAAAGAGACAATACGGCTGGCCCCTCGGAACGGCGCATCGGCAAGCGCGTTGGATAAGCACGACTTTCCAACGATGGAGCCGACCTAACGCGCAACAAGCGTGATGACCAACTGGGAGCAAAACCCGCGTAGCTTGGGCGGGCTCGGTGCTGCGTTTTATAAACTTGTACCGCAACATCTCAAGTTAGCTATGTCATATGACGTGTGCTGCGGTGCGGGAACGTTATTACAGAGCGACGAGTTCCTCTCCAGCACCAAGGGAGAATACCGTGACTCAACAGCACGACCCTGCTGGATAGCGCCTTGCAGGATTTTCGCACAGATTCCTACACGGAACACGAGCGCCACACGTTGCTCGTGAAAACCATCTGCGACTACGCCATCTACATGCTGGACCGCCAGGGCAGAGTCACGAGCTGGAATGCGGGTGCCCAACGATTTAAGGGTTATTCAGCCGACGAAATTATCGGCGAACACTTCTCGCGTTTCTATACTCCAGAGGAAAAGGCTGCTGGTGTTCCTGCCACCGCCCTTGAGACATCCGCCCGCACCGGTGTTTTCGAGACTGAAGGTTGGCGAGTTCGTAAGGACGGCACGCGTTTCTGGGCGCACGTCGTCATCGATCCTATTAGGGATCCGAACGGGGAACTGGTCGGTTATGCCAAGGTCACGCGGGACCTTACAGATCGCAAAAAGGCAGAAGACGCCCTCAGACGCAGTGAAGAACAATTCAAATTCCTCGTGCAAGGTGTGACGGACTACGCGATTTACATGCTCGATCCCGAGGGTCGAATAACGAATTGGAATGCGGGCGCCCAGCGCATCAAGGGGTACGCGCCGGAGGAGATTATCGGGGAACATTTCTCTCGGTTCTACACGGAGGAGGAGCGTGCGCGCGGTGAGCCGCAGCGCAGCTTGGCCACTGCGTCACGGGAAGGCAAGTTTGAGGTAGAGGCATGGCGCGTGCGCAAGGATGGGACGCAATTCTGGGCACACGTGATCATGGACGCGCTGCGCGACGATGACGGCCAACTGCAAGGCTTCGCGAAGATCACGAGGGACATCACGGAGCGGAAGCAGAATCAGGAAGCGCTTGAACGTGCACGCGACGCTCTGTTTCAGAGTCAGAAGACGGAGGCGATCGGCAGACTCACAGGAGGAGTGGCGCACGACTTCAACAACCTGCTGATGGCCGTTCTTGGCAGTCTGGAGTTGCTGGGAAAACGGTTACCGAACGATGACAAAATGCGCGCGCTGCTCAGCAACGCCATACAGGGCGCACAGCGGGGTGCAGCACTCACGCAGAGGATGCTGTCTTTCGCGCGGCGGCAGGAGGTCAAGCTTGAGCCTGTTGAGGTGGTGGGTCTGGTGAGAGGCATGTCAGACCTGCTTGAGCGCTCGCTCGTCAGTGGCATTGTCATCGAGACCCGGTTTCCCCTCCGGCTTCCCCTCGTCATGGTGGACCCCAATCAGTTCGAGACGGCACTGCTTAATCTCGTTGTCAACGCCCGCGATGCGATGCCCGATGGAGGGCGGGTTACCATCGGTGCACGGGCATGGGATGAGGGACCAGCGAGATTGAAAGACGCAAAAAATGGTTTCGTGTGTGTGTCCGTCGATGACACTGGCCACGGCATGGACGAGGCAACGCTCGCACGCGCGACAGAGCCATTTTACACGACGAAGGGGGTTGGCAAGGGCACCGGCCTCGGACTGCCGATGGTCCAAGGCATGGTTGAGCAGTTCGGTGGCAAGCTTGTGATTGAGACAGGCGTAGGCAAAGGCACGTCGGTCCAACTATGGCTGCCTGTCGCAGATGCCCAGCAAGCGGCTGGTGTGACATTCCAGCAAGAGGAGTCACGCCAACCTGGAAAATCCTTGACCATTCTTGCAGTCGATGACGACAGCTTGGTCCTCTGGAACACTGTCGCCATGCTCGAAGACCTGGGTCACACCGTTGTGCAAGCGCGGGGCGGAAAATTTGCGCTTGAGGCCATTGGTCGTCAGCGTATCGACCTCGTTATCACCGACCACATTATGCCTTTGATGACAGGTCTCCAGTTGGCTGAAGCGGTCAGGAAGGATCATCCTAGAATGCCTCTCCTGCTTGCTACTGGCTATGCTGAACTTCCCGCAGGAAGCCAGTGGCCGCGCATCGCGAAACCGTTCGGTCAAGCGGACCTCGCACGCGCCATTGCCGAAGTAACACGAGTCTCTTGATTGTCCTCAGTGGAGGTAGCCAGTTGGCTCCTCTACCATCATTGCTTCCCGCAGCGCCCGCATCCTCGCTAGGGCGGTCTGCATGTTCTTGAGCGCGCCCTCCTCACGCTGGTGATCACTGGATAACGCTGGTTGCTGCCCGACCCGAATGCGCTGGGTTAGCACCCGACCGTGCAAACGGTCGATGATGTTGTTAAGTTCGTCTAAGCCGACAAGAACAGCGGTCTGAGCGTCCATGGCAGAATCTCCTGCCGAGAAAAATTGCGAACACGCCGCTTTGGTTCCCGTTCAGCCTTACAGCATCGTCAAGAACTCGCGAAGGCGAACTGCCTGATAGCCCCGGAGGTACCAGGGTTCGGCCAGCATCCCTTCGACCATTGCGTGCACCTCCTCCCAATCCTCTTGGAGACACGCCCTCAGGAAGTCGCGCCGTGCATGCGTTCGAGGGCAGTGTGAACCGATGATGTCGGCGATGACGGGGGCTAAGTCGAAGATGTTACGCAAGGCACCCACTCAAGTTGTTGCAGTGCATTAACGCAACGAGTCTTCCTCCGTTCCCGAAGCCCCCGGATTGCACAAAATCTCGCCAACTGAGCATTTTACGGCCACGTGGCGCGTCGCCACGCATTGCAATGTCACATAGCCGAAGTTACCCAACCATATGATCGTGCGCGTGCGGTTAGTGGCAGCGAGGGTGTCGCAATGGGTTCAGTGTGGAAGACCAAGTATGGGATGCGGCGCGTGCGTGTCGATCCTCCCACACTTGAAGAAGCACTCTACGCCGCCGAAGGATTGACGCCCGACACGAATGAGCAGCTCCAGATCGCAGCACAACTGATGGACCTAAACTCAATATTTGATGCAGCCGCGGTTACCACGGCTTTGTAGCGTTCACAAGCGTTGGACAACAAATCGACCCGCTACCGCGATTGACCACCTCACAGATAAAAAAGCCCCCGCGCAAGCACGGGGGCTAATGAATGGTATGTGTATCCTATTCGTTGATGACGAGTGCGACCGCGTGGTCGTTCGGATCGACGATAACGACGTCGTTGCCGGTCACCAGATAGCGATAGCGGCGCACGTCGGGTATCTGATCCATCACATCGCTAGGGAATTCCAGCAATTCTACGTCGCGCGGCACTTCAGCGCCCAGCGCCAGACGAACCCGCACGTTGGCGATACGGTCCTTCGGCACTCTCGAGTAAATCAGGCGCATCTGGTCCGGGCTGAGTGAAAGCTGTGTACGGTTCGGCCGGTCGGCGCGTTGCGTGCCGGCAGGTATGACGTCCACAATGACGTAGGTGCGCTCGTCGACGATAACGATCGTCTCGTCTTCCAGGAGGACGTAGCTGTAACCGCGGTAGGCCGGCTCAAATGACACCACCGTGGTGGGGAGGCGGTGCAGACGTACCGAACGAGGCAGAGTGGTACCGATATTGATGGACACGTTGATTTTGGTCCGTTGAACCTTGCGCTCCTTGATCAAGCGATCGCGGACGCCACTACGCTTCTCTTCCGTTACTTGCACCCGATTGGCCTGCTTCTGATCAGTCTGTCCCTGCGTTGACTTTTGTTTGTCCTTCGCAGGATCACGCTGCTCTGTGGACTTCGGTTGGTCCTTACTGGGCTCACGCTGCTCAGTCGACTTCGGCTGGTCTTTCTCTGGCCGGCGCTGTTCAGTTGATTTGGGCTGGTCTTTGCTGGGATCGCGTTTCTCAGTCGCCTTCGGCTCACCCTTACCGGGTTGACGCTGTTCCGTTGCCTTGCGATCCTTCTCCGGGCCTTTAGGTTCATCCTGGCTTTGCCGTTGCTGCTGATCTCGTCCTTTTTGCTGCGTGGACTTGGGCTGGTCTTTGCTCGGACCTTGTTCCGCGCCCTTGCGAGGCTCGGCCTTGGGATCGGTCGCCTCAGGTGTCGGTGCGGACGGCTGCGATTTGCTTTCGGCTGCCGGAGTTTTGCCCTTGTCGTCCTGCGTCTGAGCGTTGCCGGAGGCTACTGCCCCAACAAACGCCATGGCGGCGGCTGCGCCAATCAGTAGATGTTTCATGATCGCTAAACTCCTGTCGTCTACGGAGACGCTGTCTCAAATAGGCGTAATCCAGCTAGGAAACTCGAGGCGTAACGTTCCGTTCCCATTAAGGAATTAAAACGAAGGGTCCCAGTGGACTAAAAAGAGAGAGCTTCGTCGAAGGCTGACCGATCGGCGTGCGGCGCCTGGGCACTCTCACTTCAAAAGGGGAGAGGACGAGTATCGCAAAAGACGTTGTCGGCTCCGGAACGCATCTTCATCCCTTGCGTTAGCACGATGGGTAGTGGAGCTGTTCATGCGTGGATTTGCCGGCATAGCACTGAGCTTAGCCACCTGCCTTAATTGTTCTTTGCCTAGCCAAGCTCAGGGTTGGCCTCCCTGGGCCAATGACGTCTTTGGCGATCGCGGCTGGAGGTATGAACGATCACCGCGCTGGGCGGAGCCCGAGAGAGAGAGCCCTAAAAGGGAGCTCCGACCGCTAAGCCCCGAGGGCAACGAAATTCGTGACGGCGGCGCTCGACCGCGCATTGCTCCAATAGAACCGCCAGTTGTCAGTTTCGCTTATGATTTTCCGGTTCGCTCGATCGTCATCGATACTGGCGGACGCAAGCTCTACTACGTGCTGGGCGAAAACCGTGCTTACGCGTACTCAATTTCGGTCGGGCGCGAAGGGTTCAATTGGACGGGGACTGAAACTGTAAGCCGCAAACAGGCCTGGCCCGATTGGCATCCGCCGGCGGAAATGCGCGAGCGGGACAGCAGCTTACCGGAGAAGATGACCGGGGGCATAAAGAACCCCCTGGGGGCTGTGGCTCTCTACTTAGGGAACACACTTTATCGTATTCACGGCACAAATGACGTTAAGTCCATCGGCCGCGCCGAGTTGTCAGGCTGCTTTAGAATGGTGAATGCCGCGGTTTTGCATCTTGCGTCCCTCACGGAGATAGGCACGACCGTATCGGTGGTAACGTCATTACCAACTCCGCCGCAAGTTAGCCGCGCCGAAGAGCGTCCGTTTCTCCCTGAGGGCAAACCCGCGCCGCAGGTGCCGCCCGCCGCGGCTCCTCCACCTCCTTCTAAAAGTTCTGACGCCTTCCAAAATTATCAAGCCTTGCGCGACTTTACATTGGCGAAGAGACCATGAGCGCGTCGAGTCTCTTTATTGGTTCAAAAAGGGCCGCGCTTCGGATAGCGGCCCTTGCAATTATTTTTGGCGCGATCTCAGGTGGCGTGGGCGCTGCGCCGCAGGACTGGACTGAATATCGCAATGAACGCTACGGGATGAGCCTTGAGTATCCAGCAGACCTGTTTGTTGTGGAGCGCCAGACCGAGGCGGGAGATGGGCAGGTCTTTGTAGCCGCAGAGGGGAATGCGCGGTTGCTCGTGGGTGGGCTTGTCAACGAGATGGGGTACACCGCCGCTAGCTACCAAGCCTATATCGCGCGCCATTCTTACGGCGATTACAAGCTGGGCTACCGCCGCCTCGGCCAAACCTGGTTTGTGCTGTCGGGCGAGGGAAATGGGCGCATTTTCTACGAGAAAGTGATGTTTACTTGCGGAGGGCGCCTGATCAACAGCTTCGCCATGATCTATCCCATCGATCAGCGACACATCTTTGATCCAATTGTCGAGCGTGTGGAAGACACGTTCAGGCCCGCACGCGATTGCAAGCGAGTAGGATTGGCGCTCCCGCCGCCAGCGCGCCGACAGGCTTCTGGCCCCTCTCGGCGCGCCTACTCCGAGGAGCGATCTATTTTGGCAGACCGTATTGCACGAGAGCGCGGCCAGGACGTCATTGTCATCCTGCGGGGAACCCGTCCCCCCTATGACCGCAAGATCCTGCGCGGCTACGTGACGCGGCAATAGCCCTCGACGTGCTGCGTTCGTCGATAGTGCGGCAGAAACTCGTTGCAGAGCGATGTCAGCAATCACCCTCGCATAGCGGAGACTGGGACGACGACGGGGGCCCTGGTGGAGGCGGTGCTTGGTTCATTGCACTTGAATAAGGCGCCTGTTGCGAGCTCGTTCCAAACCGTCCAATTTTGCTTCATGACTACGCGTGTTGATACGGCCTTTCTGGAACTTATTCGTGATGTGCACGCTTTCTGGTCCGAACACGAAGTATCTCGGGTCACGCCGGCGAGTGTCATTGTGTTCATCAACATTCAAGGAACACACCCATGAAAAGCATTCTTGCAGCTCTGACACTGGCCGCCGGCTTTGGCTTCGCAGCGATTCCATCATCTGCTGCTCCGTTCAGCCCGCCTGGCTACCAATTGGGACAGTCTGGCGTCGAACAGGTGCAGTGGGATGAGAGACGCTGTCGCCGCCTCCGCCGTCAATGCGTAAACAAAGACGAGCGCGGCGAGCGGGGCGAAGGCAACTGCCGCAGGTATCGTCAGCAGTGTTCGCGCTGGTGGAGGTAGTCCTCCACTGCAACTAACAAAGGGAGCGCGCTGTGCTGGCGCGCTCTTTTTTTTGTCACGAAATGCGGGGCGGATCGATTCGCGGCCCCGATCTTGGTGATTTGGACTTAGTGCGTTTTAGATTTCAGTCGCTCCTCGCGCAGTCGGAGCGTCTTGAATTGCCGCTCAATTTTCTCGAGCTCTTCATCGCTGCAGTTCTCGAGGTTTATGAGCCTATTTCGGGCGGCGTCCAAGCTACGCAATACTTCGTCCAGCTTGAGGTGCAGAGCGCGCGAGTCGCGGTTCTGGGTGTTTTGAACCAGGAACACCATCAGAAAGGTGACGATAGTAGTCCCTGTGTTGATCACCAACTGCCAGGTATCGGAATAGCCGAAAACCGGTCCAGTCACGGCCCACAAAATAACAACTGCGCAAGCCGCAGCGAAGGCGAATGGCGTACCCAGCAAGCAAGCCGCTTGCCTAGCAACATTGGAAAAGCTCCAGGAGGAGGGTTGTTCGGACATGATTTATCTCCTGCCGACAACGCTGCAGTCACGGCTAGGTTCCGCTTCGCAGGTAGCGCCCACCAAGTTCAATTAGGCGTCGTTGGAACAGCCGTTTGGGAATATGGGCAAAGCGCTACGCACTCAATTCGATAAAATGCGTACCGCTATGACGTCCTGCTGGTGACCAGCGTTGAGCCGCCGCTTGGGTAGCGTTCTTTGCTTGCGCACCTTTTTCATTCCCCTGCGATCCCGTTCTGCTCGCAAGACCTTGAGACACCGCGTTAGTACGTAAAGACGGGTTCGCACGTGCAGAGCCTCGGCTCTCTGAGATGGCGCGAGGTGGTGCAATCGATCATGAAGGAGTTCGATGGTGCGTCCGATGCGGGAGATACGAACCTGGAGGGTGCTGTGCTGCATGAGGTCCCCCGTTAGTTGAAGCATGCCGGAGCAAAAATGCAGGACCTATTGATTTGGTTCCGTTTCCTTAACGACAAGCTCAAGCTGGATCGCAAGAGGTGACGAAAGCAGCCGTGACAATGCGAGCTAGCACGTTTGAAGGCCTGGATCGCGGCTGGCGTCGGATACCAGTTCTAGGATTGCCGTCACTGACGCTGGTGATTGCCGTCGCTGGCAGATGAAAGTAATCGACCGACTTGGAGGCGAAGCGATAATTCGCGACGCACACCGACCCAAGCGCAACCTCCTTGGCCAATTCTTCCCATACGTGCGGTGGGATTAGAGCGGCCCCGAGTGAGCGTGGTGCGCATAACGGGGCTCTAAGGTAGGAGCTGGCACGACATGCCAACCGACACACTTGCTTAAAGTGCTTATCAAACATGTGCTCCACTGCTGCTCGAACAGGGTCGGGCGCAGGTAAATTTGCTTCGCGTTGTCGTTTAATGCCCGTGCCACAGCCATGTGCGTTTCTCATTGTCGAGAAACTTGCCGGCAAATGTTGAGGGCTCACCAAGACCGTTCTGCATTATTGCTCGCTCAGCATCGAGCAGCAATTGATTGTGTGGCCGGTCGTCCTGCTGGCCGCATGATGTCATCTTAAGTTCCGCAGGTTCGCGCCGCTGATTCTTAGGGCTGATTTGCACTATCGTTCGCCTACTGTGTGTTTGTTGTAAAGGACAACCATCCACTTGCGTTCTTCCACACTGAAACACGGTGCTGGCAGCTCGCCGCGGGCGGCCTGGCTGCTGCGGTGTTCTCATTCGCAGGTTCGGCTCTATACCGGCACCATTTGGTTGGCGGCTTGCTTGCTGTGATCGCGGCTGTTGTGAGCCTGAATGATCGAATGACCCCAAGCTTGCTTGCGCTGCTTCCGACCGTTGGAACGACCGGCATACGATGCAGGACTTCGGTGACCGCTCTCCGTAGCGGTACCGCGTGAACTACCGACGAGGGCCTCGCAGAGCACGCCCAAAGTTCTGCACCTCTTCCAGAGTTAGGCGCCCATCTTTGTCCACGTCCATTGCTTTGAACATCCGTTCGTGGCCGGCTTGGAACTCCTGGAGTGAAACAGAGCCATCACCATCGGAGTCCATCAAGATCATCATCATTCTTACCATGCCTGATCCTCCCATCCCCGGACCCATCATTTCGAATGCCATTGTTCCCGTAGCCGCTCCAGGTTGTCGTCTCCACCCACGTTCAGGACTAGGGTTTCGTTCCATCATCCCCGGGCCGCGCCAGTCGTCCCGGTCGTCAGATTCTTCATCGCGGGAATAACGGTCCGGCGGGGCACGCTGCCCCTGCTGCACCTGGCGATCCGCATCGGGCCCGGATGTACCGGGGGGCTGTTGAGCTTTGACTCCTGCCATTCCACTAGCGAGGATGAACATTGAAGTTGTTACGGTGAGAATTTGAAGGCGCATTTTATCCTCCTTGATGCGTATGTCTTGGACTTGGCCCAGCCCACACACGCTCAGGTTCTGCATTGAGATCGGACAACGCTCCTATTTCTTTCGTGTTGACGCCCGCTTTGGCTTCTCCTCCTTTTCGTCGTCCTCGCCTTCTCCTTCCGCCTCCTCGTTGAGCCCACCGAAGGCGAGTTCGCTGAGCTTCTCGTCAGCAGCCTTCTCCTCGTCGAGGGTTTCTTCAAGAAGTTCGGCGGCATCCTCCATCTTCAGCTGCTCAGCCCAAGCTTTGAGAGTGCCGTACCGGGCCATCTCGTAGTGCTCAACGGCTTGCGCGCAGCCTATGAGACCGGCATCGAGCACGTCGGGATTCTTTGCCTCGCTCATCAGTTCCTCGGTCTCCTGGACCAGTCCCTTTAGGGCGGGGCACTCCTTTCCTTCGGCCTTGCTGCCGAGCATTTTGAAGATCTTGTCGAGTCGGCCGACCTGACCTTTGGTTTCTTCAAGGTGCTCCTCGAACGCAGCCTTCAGCTGTTCAGACTGGGCTTTCTCAGCCATTTTCGGCAGCGCTTTGATAATGGCATTCTCTGCGAAGTAGACGTCCTTCAACGTCTCCTCGAACATCTCTTTGAGGGTTTCCATGGGTTTCTCCGAAGTGGGCTTTTGCTTCAGCCTAACTCGAAGAAACAACAGCGGTTCCGCGTTGGAACGGATAACTCGTTGTGGGGTTATCAGCCGCAACCTAACGCGGCTCGTCCATGCACCTGATCGACCTCATCGAAAAAGAGCTTCAGGCCTATCGGGAAACCGGTCGGGCGATCCATCTCGCGCACGCCGCACGGGCACTGGACGAAGCTCGGGCGATGATCGGTACTCAGACGCCGGTTGGCTCTTTTAAGGTGCGCAGTCGGAACTAAGGTTTGTCCTTCGACGGAACGCCAACGCGAGCATTGAGTTATTGGAGCCGTCCGTCACATGGAGTGCTCACACATGCCCCTCAAGAAACTCGCCTACATGGTTCCCCTTGTCATCGCGCTTGGCGTGACAGGCAATGCCCTGGCCCAGACTTCCCCGCCGAAGACAGATGACAAGGCGCCGGTCGCCGGTGCCAACAGCTTTACCGAAGGTCAGGCCAAAAGCCGGATCGAAGGCGCCGGCTTCACCAAAGTTACCGGGCTGAAGAAAGACGACCAAGGTGTCTGGCGAGGTTCTGCAATGCAGAACGGCAAGCAGGTCACCGTCTCTGTCGATTTCCGCGGCAACGTCGTCACCCCATAAGGACCTGTCAAATGACACGTACAGTATCCCGACTGTTTGACAGCTACAGCCAAGCCCAAGCTGCTGTTGAAGCCTTGGAACAGGCTGGCTTTACCTCCTCCGAAATCAGCCTGGTCAGTCGTTATAGAGACGACAACACCTTGGCGGACGACGAGGTGTCCAGTACCGCGACAGGCGCCACGGCTGGCGCGCTCGTCGGTGGCGGCGGCGGACTCCTGGCGGCTCTCGGCCTCATAGCCATTCCAGGCATCGGCCCGCTTGTTGCAGCGGGAGTGTTGGCGACAACGCTTGTCGGTGCTGCTGGCGGGTCGGTTGTGGGCGGCTTGATAGGCGCGCTCACGAATGCCGGAGTAAGCGAGGAAGATGCTCACGTGTACTCGGAAGGCGTGCGGCGGGGGAGTTCCCTTGTCACGGTCACCACCGATGATCCGACGCGCATCGAAGGCCGAATCGATCCTGAATGCCCACAAGCCTGTCGACGTTCGGCAGAGGCGCGAGGACTTATGTCGCCGGCGGATGGTCGAAGTATGATCCCGACGCGAAGGGATATACCGCCGACGAAATCCGCCAAGAACGGGAGACTTATCTGAGGCGATAGTGCGAAAGCGAGCGGGGCACGCCCCGCTCGCTGCCGCATCGCTGGCGACTGCATCATTTGGCCTAAACGCGTCGGCCTCCTTGGCGAATATGACCTGAAATTCACGCTGGCCGCTGTGCCAAACAGGAGGGACATCAATGACGTTTTCGCCCAGTCGTTAGGTTGCCGTCTCCCCCGAACCTAAGCCTCAGCGCCCTCGCAAGCGCCTTCATTGTAGCCGCCGCAATCATCGCGTTCTTGCATATCGGCCGCGAAATTCTTTTGCCGCTTGTGATCGCGACATTGCTCGCCTTCATTCTCTCGCCGGTCATCCGCAGGTTGCGTGGCTTGGGGTCTCTGGAACGGGCCCTCGGTGATCATCACGGTCGCTCTAGCGATCGCGGCTTTAGGGGGGTTGGGTTACATACTCGCCCTGCAAATCACGCAGCTCGCCACCGACTTACCGAAATACGAAAGCACTCTGCGCGCCAAAATTGGCGCCCTAAGTGGGACGCCCGCCGCATCGGCGACACTCGATCGAGCGGCAGAGACGTTGCGCGATTTGCAGGAAGAAATCGCCAAACCGTCCCCACCCGCTCGTACCGCAGCTCCCGCTCCCAAACCTCTGCTTGTAGAAGTCCGTCAACCCCAGCCCACGGGACTGGAATCGATCGCCAGCCTCGTGCGTCCGCTCCTGTCGCCGCTCGCCACGACCGCATTGGTGATTTTGTTCTTATTGTTCATTCTGCTCGGACGGGAGGATCTTCGGGACCGATTTCTTCGATTAGCGGGTACCGGAGATCTCCAGCGCAGCACGGCCGCGCTGGACGACGCAGGCTCGCGATTGAGCCGTTTCTTCCTGATGCAGACCGTGCTCAACGCGGGCTTTGGTGTCGTTATCGCCGTCGGCCTCACGATCATCGGTGTGCCTAATGCTGTGGTGTGGGGAATCCTCGCTGGTCTCATGCGCTATGTACCCTTCGTCGGAGGGTTCATCGCGGCTTTCTTTCCAATTGCTGTAGCTGCGGCCGTCGACCCCGGTTGGTCGATGGTGCTGTGGACGGCCGCGCTGTTTCTTATTGCGGAGCCGGTCGCTGGGCACATCATCGAGCCGCTTCTTTACGGCAAGCATACCGGCCTTTCGCCGGTCGCCATCGTCATCGCAACGATATTCTGGACGATCTTATGGGGACCGATCGGTCTGCTACTTGCAACGCCGCTGACCGTTTGCCTCGTCGTCCTCGGTAAGCACGTTGAGGCATTGAGCTTTGTCGACGTCCTGTTAGGGGACGAACCCGCGCTGGAGCCGGAAGAGCGGTTCTATCAACGCCTGTTAGCCGGTGATGCGACCGAAGCCGCCGACCAAGCTGAGGAAGCCCTTAAGAGCCAACCGCTATCTGCCTATTACGATGCCGTGCCCATGAAGGCCTTGGCGTTGGCGCAGGCCGACTCCGCGCAAGGCAAACTTAGTCGCCAGAGACAGCTCGAGCTTCGCGACGTCATCGAAGAGATTGTCGATGATCTCAGCGACCATGCTGATGAGCTCCCGGCCAAAGCTAAGAAAAAGGCCGACCCTGATGCGGTGGACCAGCAGGAGACTGCGGCCAACTTGGCTCCCGTTGTTTCCAAGGAGCAGTTGCACCCGGAATGGCAAGTTCCATATCCCGTACTTTGCATCGCAAGCAGAAGGCCTCTCGATGAGGGTGCGTCGGTCATGCTGGCTCAGATCCTCGGCAAGCATGGGCTTGCTGCCTGGGTGCAACCTTTTGCCGATGTCTCTTCAGTAAAAAACTTCAAGATCGACGCCCTCGACGCACGATTGGTCTGCGTCTCCTATTTCGGGGCACAAGCTACTCCCACGCATATGCGGTACCTAATCCGTCGATTGAAACGGCTGATGCCCCACGCACGCTTTCTTGCCGGCTTTTGGATGCTCGGCAATGAGGCCACAAAGCTAGAGGAATGGAGAACAATTGTGGGGGCTGACTTTGCTTGTGGGTCTCTCGTAGAGGCGACGGCTATTTGCGTGCGTGAGGCAACGCAGGGGCGAGGAGCGGAACTTGCCTCCCCCGACCCCCCGAGTAGTACCTATTCGCGCTGGTATGGCCTCCGTCGAAACGAAAGACCACCAGCTTTCCTCGGTGATGCGTCGACGTCCTCTACTAAGGCCTTCGCCACCTCAGTTTTGCACTAGCAACGTGGGCCCGTCGATGCTGGTTACTACCGCTACTTAACGGAAGAAGTGGAGGCCGCCGGCATGGGCAACTTCGGCGATCTCCTGTCTTGATCATCAGGAACTCGCATCCCAAGCACGCGTTTGTTGTCCGATAATGGAGGCGGCCATGGCGCTTGGGAAAGACCTGTGGGATTGCGCGGACGATTTTTCGAAAATGTGCGGTGTTCAATCAGCGACGGCGGCACGGTTCTATGCTCTGGGGCGCATGCTGGCTGAGGCGGAGGTCGCCTCGCTCTGCGGGCTGCAACCAAGACGCCGCGCAAAAGCTCAGAGAGCTTCAAGCGCACTGCGAAAAACTCGTTGTGATGCTGGCGCCCGAGGAAAGAGGGCGGCCAAAGCTTGTCAGTGCTGCGTGATGAGCACGAGGGCGCCGAACGAGTGAGTTCAGTCAAAACATCGAATGCCAACAAGCGGCCGCCTCCGAAGGGAGGCGCGCATTTGTCCGGCGACCTCCTTCTCATGGCCGCTCTTATCGGTGTCAGCAGGGCGCTGTTTGGGTCCGCGAAGCCAACCTCGCGTTCAGTCGAGCCCGCGGCCTCAAATCGATCTCCAAACGCGCGAGGACGATCAGCCGAAGCCCCGTCGGAAATCCCTGCCAAAGGCTGGATGGACATTGCCTGGCGTGTGCTGGAAGGCTTCCAGAGCGACCGCGTCATGCTGGTGGCAGCCGGCGTCACGTTCTATGCCCTGTTGGCCCTGTTTCCGGCGATCGCCGCGGTCGTATCCCTCTACGGGCTCTTCACCGACGCCACGACCATCACAAACCATCTGGGCCTGCTCTCCGGATTTCTTCCTGTAGGTGCGGTGGAAGTCATCGGCGATCAGGTCAAGCTTCTTACGGCCCAAGGCCAAAGCACGTTGGGGTTCACCTTCATTGGCACGTTGGCGCTGTCCTTATGGGGCGCTAACGCTGCCACCAAGGCCATCTTCGACGCCCTCAACATCATCTACAAGGAACAGGAGAAGAGGAGCTTCATCCAGCTGACGCTGCGCTCTCTCGTTTTCACGCTCGGGGGCATAGTGCTGGTGCTGATCGCGATCGGCAGCATTGTTATTGTACCGGTGGCGCTCAAGGTTATCGGTTTCTCGGATGGGTCAACGGCCTCTTTGCTGAGCCTGCTGCGCTGGCCACTATTGTTTGTCGCCATCCTATTCGCCCTCGCCTGTCTCTACCGCTTTGGGCCAAGCCGTGAGCGGCCGCAATGGCGATGGGTCACGTGGGGCAGTGCCATTGCCGCCGGCATCTGGATTGCCGGCTCCCTATTGCTGTCGTGGTACGTGGCCAACTTCGGCAACTACAACGCCACCTATGGCTCGCTGGGCGCGATCATCGGCTTCCTGATCTGGATGTGGCTTTCCACGATCATCGTGCTGACCGGGGCCGAGATCAATGCCGAAGCCGAGCATCAGACCGCTAGGGATAGTACCGAAGGTCGCGGCAAACCGATTGGTGCCCGAGGCGCGAGGATGGCTGACGAGGTCGGCGCAGCCCGCGCGTGACAATCTTTTGAACAAAGCGATCGACCGCAGCGTTCTTGCCAACACACCCTAACCCAGGATTTCCCATGGCACAGAGCACACACGGACGGTCCGACACGATGTCTGACCTCAAGGACAAGGCGAGCGATCAGATCAGGCGCGCCGCCGATACGGCTGAAGGCGTTGCCTCCCGCGTTGCCGACCAAGGACGCCAGGCCGCCGAAGGCGTACAGGACGTCGCCGGCAACATGAAGGGCGCCCTCGACAAGTCGATCAAGGATCAGCCCATGGCAACCTTGGCCGTTGCCGCAGCGGTAGGGTTTGTCCTCGGCGCGATCTGGAAGACGTAAGCCGAGGCCAGACCATGTTCCGCGGTTTGATCAATGACGCCAAGTCGGCGGCAAGTTCGCTCGTCCTCAAATATGTTGCGCGCGCCTCCGTGGCGATACCGTTCGTCATTGCGCTCGGTTTTGCTTTGGCTGCCCTTACGGTATGGCTGGTCAATCAATACGGGTACGTGACCGGCTATCTTCTGATGGCTGGAGGCCTTGCCGCCATCGGCGTCATCGCCGCCTTGGTGGTGTCGTTCAAGGAACACGAGGAAGAGGTGGCCGAAGAGGCCGCTGAAGCGGCTGACACATCGAAGGTGGCGACAGACGTTGCAGCACAGGCTCCCCTCGCACTGCTTGGTGCCCTGTTCACCATGCCTGGGGGCGCCACCTCAGCCCTGAAAGTGGCGCAGGTTCTGGGCCGCAACTTTCCCTTGGTCCTGCTGCTGGTCCTAGTCGGCGCTCTATTCTGGCCGTCAGGAGGGCGAGGACACCGAGACGATGCGCCCTCGCCCCAACGGCTTTGAGCCGCCCGCGCCCGGTGCCTATCGCTGACTTAGCGCCAGCGCGCAGGCAACAGGCTCTGGCGGTCGGGAAGTGACGGAAGCCGCGAGAGCATCGCCTCGTAGGTGGTTTGCGGTTGCTGACGCCGAACCATCCACAATGCGCCAATGGCAAATGCCAGACCGCCGGCGACGGCCATGGTCGCGTAGGGGCGTTCCTTGATGGCCCCCACGACCTCGGACGCAAATGCGCCGACGTCCTGCGCCGCCTCTGATACCTGGTCCATAACGCCCTCCAATTGGGAGGGATCAGTTGGGCTTGAGGTGGAACGATAGTCTGAAGGTCCAGATGTCTGGTTCATGCGCTAGCCTTTCTTATAAAGAGCCCCGCAAAGGGCGTTACTTCTTCCACATCGCTCCCAGGACAAAGCCCACCAGCACGAAACTGGCCAAGGTTGCCATTGGTTTTTCCTTGAGCGACTTCTGCACAAACGGCTTGAACTGCTTCACGGCATCCTGAGCCATTTCCGCATACTGGAGGGCCTGGTCAGCGACCTGACCGGCCCGTTCTTGCAGGCCGTCGGTGACTTCTTTGACCCTATCAGTCACGGCGTCTGCAAGTTCATTGGGACGGTCGTGTGGGTGTTGCGATCCATTCCCGTAGTTGAGAGGATAGTCGGTTCGTTCACGTGCCATGGTTTTCCGTTCCTTTGGGCGACAAGGCAGTAACGCTCGTGGTGCGGACTGGTTCACTTGCGGCCACCAGCAATGCGCCTGCGCGCTGGATAGGGTTAGACGGCCATTTCGGCGGGGGAGTTGCCGTGGGGACGTTTAGCGCTCCGGCCTGTTCGACAAGGAAAGCACGTTTGTGCGCGAGCCTGAATAAGCACCGCTATCGCTCCGATCGATCCTTGACCATGAGGAACGAGAGCAGTGCGTCCTCGGCCTTCGCGAAGGCCGTATAGTGAGCAAGGAACTAGGGAGGGATCCCGTGCCGAAGCCGTGGATGATTTATGGCGCCAACGGCTACACGGGTGAGCTGATCGCGCGGGAAGCGGCCAGCCGCGGCCTGAAGCCAGTGCTGGCCGGGCGTACGGCGGCCAAGGTGGAGCAGCTGGCTGCGAGCCTAGGATTGCAGGCGCGTGTCTTCGACCTCGGAAACGCGGCGGCGACCTCGAGGAGCGTCGAGGGGATGGGACTTGTCCTCCATTGTGCGGGACCGTTCTCGGCAACAGCGACACCGATGATGGCGGCCTGCCTCGCCACGCACGCCCACTACCTCGACATCACAGGCGAGATCAGCGTGTTCGAGCACGCCCGAACGCTAGATGCGGCGGCGCGGGCTGCGGGCATTGTCATATGCCCGGGGGTCGGCTTCGACGTGATCCCCACCGACTGTGTTGCGGCGGCGCTAAAGGCTGCGCTCCCCGATGCGACACACTTGGCGCTGGGCTTTGATTCCCGCTCGGGCTTCTCGCCGGGAACGGCGAAGACCTCCGTCGAAGGACTTCGCGCAGGGCGGCAAGGTGCGCCAGGATGGGCGTATCATCTCCGTGCCGCTCGCATACAAGACCAGGCGCATCGATTTCGGCGACGGCGAAAAGCTCGCCATGACCATTCCCTGGGGCGACGTCTCGACGGCCTACGCGACGACCGGTATTCCCAACATCGAGGTCTATATCCCAGGCTCGCCGGGGATGGTCGCATGGGCGCGGCGTGCCAACCGGCTCAAGTGGTTGCTCGGCACGGGCGTGGTGCAGAACTTCATGAAGCGGCGCATCGCAAAGAAGGTCAAAGGGCCCTCGGCGTCCAAGCGCGACGCGCAGCCGACGTTCGTGTGGGGCGAGGCCACGAATGCACGAGGCGACAAACGCACCGCCCGGATCAAAACGGCCAACGGCTACAGCCTGACGGTGACGGGCGCACTGGCCGTTGTGGAGCATCTGCTGGCCCACGACGTACCCGGCGGCGCCTACACGCCCGCCAAACTGATCGGGGCCGATCTCGTCACGCGTCTGCCAGGTTCAGGTCCGATGCAGATTGCGTGAGGTTGTCCACCGATTTCACAACCGCACGCCCATGCTTGGGGTGGGGTCTCTTTTTTTTCCTGTCTCTGAGGCTTCCAAGGAACCCCAAAGGCGGCTCTACTTAGGCAAGTGACCTCAGTGTTGGAAAGTCGCTCCCCCATGAGACCCAAACAGCTTATTGAGAAGGTCGGACCCGATACGCTTCGTGTCGTCTTTGTTGCGTTTGACGACGCATGGGCTGAGATAGCCGCTAACTACAGCGACGATCAGGTCGAAGCTGCCCGCGCCAGGCTTGCAAACATGCTGCTGTCAGTGACTACCGAAGGGGTGAGCGACGTTGGGACGCTGAAACGCCGAGCCTTAGAGCTGATGGCCAGGACCCCTTCTTAGAGGCGCATCAGCAGTGGCAGCGGCCCATCTGAATGGATTCCCCCTTAGTGGGGGTCGCCAGCATCTTCGCTGGGGGTTCTGTCAGCTCACTAGCTGCAGCTGTAGTAGCTTGGCACCGCTTCCCATCTCTTACTTGCACCTGGCGCTGGGGTCTGTTGCGCCCCCTTGCAGGGGCACTCTCTCTGATCGCCCTGTCCTACTACCCTCTACCCGTCCTAAGTGGTGGGGCCTTCCTTCACTATGCAGAGGGGAGTATACTGAGGGTCTGATGCTTGGCACCACCTCTCTCAAATTCCCATAGCCCGAGGCTGGAGGCCAAGCTGAAGGGGAGGCTTCAGCGCAATCCTCCAAACACAGCAGCGTTGGGGCCTCTTTCTCTGCAGAACCACCTGCCAAAAAGGCCGCATTGCTGCGGCCTTCTGATCTCTTGAGGTTAGTGGAGCGGCCAGGCTAGCGACCACGACGCCCTCTGCGGCCACGACCTCTGCGGCCACGGCGGCCACCACGCCAGCACGCTCCGAGATGACGGTGACCACGTGCCCAGCCACAGTGCCATCCATGTGCACTAGCTGCAGTTGAAGTTGCTACAGAAGTAGCTACCGATCCGACTGCATACATGCCAACCAAGATGACCGCTGCCAAGCCTCCGGTTACGAACTTGACGGCAGACGACATAACGTTCTGCATGCGTTTCCTCGCTTTCACTTCTTCGAACTTGTTACGGTTATGCAAGCTCGATGAATGGGTTCTGAACGTACTTAGCAGCGTCGTTGTTCCTGCCCGAGGATGTGTGCTGCGGGGGAACCAAACGTTGGCTTTTGGACTTAAGGGTTGCATCCCTGCCCTCGGGGATGGTTTTCGATCCATCGCCCCGGGCCCCTCTGCGGCGATGGTTCTCCAAAGGACCTATGGCGTTCCACTAGCGCATGGTGGAACGCCTCTTCTTTTTTTCGTCCACTAGGACATTCCGCTGGCACGGCAATTCGATCTCAACCCGTAGCGATCCTCTCAATTTGGAATTTCGGCTCGTCGGATCAGCTCATCCGTTGCAGCCACCAGCACATCATGGGATGCGGGCTTATTTATGTGCAAAGCGCCATGCGTAGCGCCTTCGATCTTCGGGTATCCGCTGTAGATCATGAAGGGGATGCCTCTCTCATTGAGGCGCTTGTAGAGAAGTGAGCTGTTCTCGTCTCCCAACGCATGATCAAGGATGGCGGCTGATAGTCCATCGTTCTCCACCAGTAGAAGAGCGTGCTTGAGTGTGTTGGTACTCGTTACCGAAGCTCCGGTGTGTTCAAGAGCTAGTGTGAGGTCCATCGTAATAAGGGGTTCATCCTCAGCGCTCGCGAATTTGGCGCCACCGACTGGCGAAAGCTGACGTTAGTCTTTCCGGCAGCCGGGACACCCGAGAGAGTTGCCAGCACGTGTGGGATATTGCCCCGCATGTGCGGAACTGACATTCGAGACAAAGCGTTAGCAGGGCAATAGACGCGCATCGTGCGTCCTAACCTCACACGTGGAGAAAGCCCATGAAAGCGAGCGCCATTGGATTGGCCGCTTCTCTAATGCTGGCGGCCGCCCCGCCAACTCTTGCGCAGACCAGCCCCACGGCACCCACTACGCCACCCCCGGCGGCTTCGCCGAGCGGCCAGCCGATGTGGTATTCACATCAGGCTGACGAGATGCGGGCGAGCAAGCTGATTGGCACGAAGGTCGTCAACACTGCGAATGAGACGATCGGCGACATCAACGAGATCGTTCTGGGCAAGGATGGCAAGGTCGCGGCGGTCATCATTGGCGTCGGCGGCTTTCTGGGCATGGGCGAGCGCGAAGTCGCCATGAACTTCGAGTCGCTGCGCATGAGCCGCGATTCCAACAACAACCTGATCCTTACAGCCAACACAACCAAAGATGCGCTGAAGGGCGCGCCGGAGTGGCGCTGGGATACCACCAAGAAGTAATCGCAATGATCGGGCCGGCTCAGCCGGCCCCTTCGTTGTTCAGTTACAAGGAGGAGACCAATGGCTCAGTCAACCGCTCATCCCAACCACCAGCTCATATCGAGCGAAGATGTTGAAGGTACGGAAGTGTACGACGTTTCTGGTAAAAACATCGGCGAGGTCGACCACCTGATGATTGATAAGACCTCAGGCCGCGTGGGATATGCAGTCATGAGCTTTGGCGGCTTCATGGGCCTTGGCCATAGCCACTATCCCGTCCCGTGGGGAGCGCTCAAGTACGATACGTCGCTCGGCGGCTTCCGGACTAATATCAGCGAACAGCAACTGAAAGATGCGCCGCAATTCAGTGACGACTCGTGGGAAGATCGGGACCGGGATTGGGAAACCCGCACGCACCAGCACTATGGTGTGTCCGACCCGTACTGGAATCTCGGCCCGCGCGGCGCCTAGGCGTCGCCCGCCAGCGACGTCCAATTTCGAAGAAAGACCTCCGACTTAGGGAGCAAAAACTATGCCTAACAAGACCTCTGCTTCATCAAGTGATGGTTCGAAATCGCGGAAAGGATCAGCGGACCGCGGCGCTGAGCAAAAGTTTCGGAAGGAAGCGAAGGAGGGCCGCCAGCAGCAGCGCCAGCACGAAGCGGAACGCGATGACCATGGGGGTCCGCAGGGCCGGAAGGACAAGGACTATCAGCGGAAATTCTAGTAACCGTTATATGATCGAGGGAGCGAAACAAGCTACTGTCGTGGGCTTGGCCGTATTGGGTCTTCTGCATGTGTTAGCTGCGCGGGAGAGCGTCGGTTTGCCAATCCTCATTGCGTCAGCGGTGCCTTGGTGGGCGTGGCTCGTCGAAGACAAGCGGTAAGGTCGACCGGCACGGCATGGAATACTCGAGACGCATGCCCCACCAGGCTCGGTTCCGACTGAGGATACGTTGACCCACCCTTCACAGCAGAGGCGGGAGCGCTGGCGAAGCGCATCTTGGCGATTGCGCGTGCCAGCTCACGTAGCGGAGCTTGAACAACCTTGGAGATAGTCTGACACCTGTTGCGCTCCGTCACGCGGAACCTCGCGCTCGATGCGGCGTTCCGTGGAAGCCCTCAAGGACAACATCCATGTCACGCACAATCGCAGCTTCCCTCGTTGTAATGCTTACCGCGACGATGCCGGCTACAGCGCAGATCGCCCGCGAGGAAGTCCCAGAAACGTCAGTGGTAGACCGAACCCTCATTGGCCTGCCGATCGTCACCTCTGATGGGGAAACCGTTGGCTACATAACCGAGGTCGGCATTGACGACGGGCAGGCCATCGTTATTGGTGAAATCGTTCGCCCGCTTGGGATCGGCTACGACGCCGTCGCCATACCGATGGAGATGTTCGCCAACAAAGGCGATCACGTGGAGCTTACGATCAGTGCTGAGCAGGTCAGAGGTAGGCTAGAACGGCCCGAAAAGTAGCTTACCTCCTGGTTTCCCTAGCCGCCGCGCGCCTGCCGGTGCCTCTCCAGGCCGTGCTTCTCAGTGCAAGCGCCCCAGTCTCCAGTTCCGCAACACCGGCAATGGAACGTAAATCGCTTACGCGTGCCGTCTGGCCTAGTGACCCCAACTTAACTTTGCGGGGTCACTTGATGAGCAATGACGACTATGCGCTGTTGCGCACGCTTGCCGCCCGCCCGATAGCGGTTTTGTCTCCAGCCAACGAACCTAGAATGGCGGTGCTGATTGGAGCCGGTTATGCAGCTCGCACGCAGGACGGCTCACAGTGGCGGCATCCGTGATCGACCGGCGCCGATCGCCACTTCGACAGGTTGCTTGGCACTGCGAAGACATCGCCGCCGATAGCCTTCTCCCGGACAGCCATGACCGCAAAAATGTTTCATGACAGTCTGCTCACTAGCGAGACGGCGAGTGGGTAAAGTTTGAGGTCGTCGTAGCAACGGTGGTCGGCGCGAAGGTGCCGATTACAACAATTATTGCGAAGATGGTCAGAATGTAACCGAAGACCGCGACGGCTAATGCTTGGGAACCGCCTGCAAGAGCTTCTTCTGATTGGGCTCGACGCGGAAAGTCACGCTCGGGTGGCGACAGGCTTTCGGGCGATTTGTAATTGACACGAAACACGACGGAACCCCCACGTGGCTGGCTGCGAGCTGGCTAGTGTGATCGAAGTCTCAAACGCCGCGAGTAACTTATTGTTCCTCCAGACGATGGTCGAGGCGAGCTGACTAAGAGCGCGGTACCGATCGTCGATCCTTATTGGCTTCGCGCCATGCCTTGCTCTTGACCTTGATCCAGTTGCACTTCCCAGAGCGGTAAGGCGCATTCGTGCGCTTGGACACGATGCCTTCGATTCCGCGCGAGCAGCGCGGCTGGCGGGCCATCACCCTTGACCCACGAAACATCCCGTCACAGAATTTGAATGGCCGACCGCCGCTGAGCGGCCTAGACCCCGCGGCCAGGAAACCTACGCGGGGTAGGCCATGTCCCTTGATGATCTGTCACTTTTGAGAGCGCTCGCTGCAAGGCCGACCGCTTGCGTGCCTTTTGCCGTCCAGCCGCGAATGGCTGCACTGACCGAAGCGGGCTACGTTGCACGCACCCCAGATGGCTGGGTCGCCACGGCGCTGGGCTGCTCCGTTCTGGAGGAAAGGCGTTCGTCTTCGTACCGGTAACTATCCACGGGTTTGAGGCTCGCGGTGACAAACGATCTGACTGAGGCAACGGCGGGGGCCTTTGCTCCACTGACGTCGCTCGGAGTCACCACGGGACAACCCTGGCCGGCATCAAACTTCGCGCTTGCAAGGCTTTCGGCGAGCCGCCGGTATCGTTCGAACATGGTCTGCATGCAGTGGACGGGCGAGCCACTCAACTTCCGGAGCGCCTCTTCGGTAATCCGGCAGATGACAACGCCCCCTTGGCGCGCGTCCTGCATCGGGAAGCGAATGTAGTTCTGCTCGGGGCGAGGAGGCCCGGGCGCAGGGCGCAAGGGCATTTGAACTCCTAAGAGTTGGAAAGCAGAATAACAACGCTCGGAACAGCCGCTTAGTTCCTTCCAGCCATGCTGGCCGGGCAAACGAGCGCGGGCTTGTCGCCGAGTCTCACTGGTTGTCGTCGAACCTGGTCGCCTTCGAGACGCTGCGACACCAAGCGTAAACTTGCGCACCGCTTGGTGTCTGTCGTGAATCAGTTTGAGCGGCGCGGTTAAGGTTGCCGCCTGGATGCGCTGACGCTCAGACGCGCTATCCTTCTCCCGTCCACCAGAGCGCCTGCTGAGAAAGCCTCGCGCTCCTATGGGGCGTTGGCCCCTAGCGCCGGGGCCCTTTTTTGAAGCTTAAGCTCAGTTTGGCTTCAGTTGCCGCTCCCGCAACTCCCGCCATTCCTTTTCATCCAAGTAATGAATCAGATCAACCCAACGCTCGGGTAGCGGCTCTTGGGTGAGATCGTCCTTCCTGGTGCGCAGCGCCGTGCCGACGCGACGTATAAACTCGTGCGTTTGCCACATGGACTCTCCGAACTGGAGTGCCCCTCCCTAGAGGCCAACGTGGGTTTGCAGGGGTTGTTCCGTCCAATTCGCACGGGTGGCCTTAAACGAGAACTCCAGCGCGCTGTTGCCATTGCCCGTCTTGGTGACCTTCCGCCGTCGCTCTAGTTGCCCCGCGCCCTTGGCGCCATCGTCGGCTTGGCTGCCTCGCCGTGGCCATCGCGGCTTTACTGGCCGTCGCTTTTAGGCGGGCGCTTACGAAGCGCGGGTTTGAGCTGAGATGATGAAATAGGAACGATGGTGCACGGCGGCCGTATTGCGCCAGCTCGGGTGGGCTCAACGTATGGCACACCAGCGCAGCTTGAGCCACCAGCGCGGTTCATCGGCTAGGCTATTTCCTGCCATGTCTCGGGTTAGGGCCAGTGGCGCGTAGTGCTTATTGCGAGATACTTGCCATGTCCCTGTTCCGCGCCACTGTTTACGGCGCTCTATTCACATTTGCCCTAGTGTTGGCGTCACAGCCGAGCGCGGCGCAGGCCGTCGGGCGGCCGATCGTGCGATGATCACAGAAGGAAGTCGTAGCTGGATCAAAAGTGCCATATTGGGGCTTTGTTCAGCTACCTGAGCACTCCCGCGAGCATCAGTGTGGTCAAATCTGCCTTCAATTGGGATCCACCCACCCCGGCAGGGGTCGCATTTTCCCGGAGACATTTGTATTATCTGTTTGCTGGATATCCCTGAGCTCTGCCGCGAGTTAGCTGAATACAGAGTTCGTCACGGTGCTAACGAATTGAGACGCCGAGAGACATCAGGAGCTCGTGTCGAGACGGGAACAATCGCCACCCTGAGAAAGCCTTGCCTCTCGACCTCTCCAGCTATTCTGGTCGCTTCCGCGATGTTGAGGAAATCAGCGCGCCGCCTGTGCTTGGCGCTGACCCAGGTGTAGGGCTTGCACCTGCCATACCAAGTAAACTCTCGCCTTAGGTAGTCGCCACGGTGGTTCTTGATGCGGTAGCTGGGCATAGCATCGCCTCCTGATATTCAGTGATGTCTTGCACGAGCGAGAGTTCGACGGCCTATGCTGCGACCTCGCCAGCGGCAATCAGTTCCTGACGCATTGCGCCGACCGCACCGACGCTTGCACCGCTCATCTTCACAGCTTGCCGTATGCTTGCGCCACCACGGAGTGCAGCTATGGCAGCTTCCCTGACCGTGTTCGGTAAGCCCGGCCGGCCAATGGGTTTGCCTGATCGAGTGCCGTTGGTGCGGGCGCGGCCGAGGCCAGCATGAATGCGCTCGATTGTCATCGCACGCTCATACTCAGCAAACACAGCGGACATGCCAAACATGGCGCGACCACTGGGTGTGGTCGTGTCCAAGCCTTGCTGATGAAGGTACAGGTCAACTCCGGCAGCGTGCAGCTCGCCAAGGGTATCGACGAGATGTGGCAGCGAGCGCCCGATGCGCGACACATCCCACGCGGCGAACACATCGAACTTGCGCCGGGTGGCATCCTTAAGCGCCCGGTCAAATTGGGGGCGCTTGTCGCGGCCCTTGGCGCCGGACACGCCATGGTCTTCATACACTCCAACCACGTCATAACCACGAGCGGTGGCCCAGCGCTCCAGCTCGATCCGCTGGTTCGCGGTGGTCTGCTCTTTTGTGCTCACTCGCAAGTAAAGTGCGACGCGCTTGGACACCGAAAATCCCTCACTTTTCGATGCGAAATAATACCATTTTGGTGTCCAAAAACCGAGTGTTTTCCGGTCAGTAAGCCAGTCCTCGACATTGAAAATTAAACGCAAAAACACTGGAAAAATCCATGCACCCAGCGCATAGCCGAACGCGCGTGATTAGAAGGTTTTCGTACAGGCGTTTGGTTGGACCGATGTTCGCCGATGAGGGTCGCGTGAGGGAGGTGCTCAGTCGATTGGGTCGCCGTCGGTGAACACGTCCAACTTGCGCGCCTTGGGAGTTGCCGGCGCTTTGTCCCGCGCGATATTGCGGGCATCGTGGCGAAGATCGGCCAGGCACCATGGCCGGCAAGAGGAGCGACGGCTGATGCTTAAGAATACGATACGCCAGCGTGCACTTGCGGGCGAGATAGTGCTCGGCTCGATGGTTTTCGAGTTCTTCGTGCCCGGTATGCCGCAAATCCTGAGCCTCGCCGGCGCAGAGTACGCGATCTACGACATGGAACATGGCGGGCTCGGTCTTGAAACTTTGAAGATGCTGGTCGCGGCTAGTCGCGGCACTGGCGTGGTGCCGATGGTGCGGGTCCCGCGCGGCGAGTACCACTTCATTGCTCGCGCGCTCGATGTCGGCGCCCAGGGGATCATGGTCCCCATGGTGGAGAGCGCCGGGCAGGCTCGTGATATTGCGCAGTCAGCCCGCTATCCAAGGCAGGGTCGCCGCGGAGCGGCCTTCGGCTTCGCGCATGATAACTACGAGCCCGGTAACCCCCGCGACAAGATGAAAGAGGCCGACCGGCGCAACCTGATCATCGCGCAGATCGAAACCGAGCGTGGCGTCGAAGCAGTGGACGAGATCGCCGCCGTTGAGGGCATCGACTGCCTTTGGCTCGGCCACTTCGACCTGACCAACTTTCTTGGAATTCCGGGCGAGTTCGACAATGCGGTCTATATCGCGGGCGTGAAGCGCATCGTCGCCGCCGGCCGCCGGAACGGCAAGGCGCTCGGTTTTATGGCGGCAGACGCGGCCTGGGCTCGCAAATACAGAAAGTACGGCTTCAACATGATCGCGACCGGCACCGACCAGGGCATCCTGATGGCCGGCATCCGCGGCGTGCTTCAATCTGTCGGAAAAGGGTGACGACGTTCAGGGCTGGAGTGACCTGCGATTTCGGCGCTCATGATCAATCCCACACGGAGCAGGAAGCCTGACCCCAAAATCCCAGCATTTGCGGGCTTAACTCGCACGCCTCACTCGACGCGGAACGTCGGCACTCGCGAGGCGCCGAAAGTCGCCTTCGAGACTACCCGAAAGCTGGTGAAGGTTTGCCAGCTCGGCGAGCCGCGTGACCCAGACGTGTGGAGCCACACGGCGCGGGCAGCGCAGTGATGGTCGAAGCATCGAGGCGAGGTCATCCAACTCGGCAAATTTCAGGTCTAGCAGTATGCTGACTAGAGGCTCCTTAGTTGGAGCGCTCCCGCGCGGGCGTGTCACTAGCTTTCACGCTTTTCCACTGGCTTTAACCTGTTCTCTAGTCGCTGCAAGAGCCACAAGTCGATCAAACCCGTGGACGTTGCGAGTAGACCGTTCGGCAGATGCGCTGCGGGAAATCCGCGTTCGCGGGTCCACCTGTCGACGGTGCGCATCGAGCACCCGAGCGTCACGGCAATGGCGCGTCGGCCGATAATGATGCCGTGCAGGGCCTTCGGTGCTCTTCGATACCTTGCCATAGTCAATGGACATAGTGCGCTGCCACTCACATCGCAAGCCAACGAGTTTTCAGTGGTGTCTCAGTTTGGATGTTCGGCGCGGCGGACCAGTTAGTTCTTCCGTCGCGGTCACCACATCGTGGGACGCGCCTTTTGGATGTGCAGAGCGCCGTTGCGTGGCGCCTTGGCATCCTGTCGTCGTGCCTTAAATCCTTCCGCATAAGGAGTTCTATGTTCCGTAATACCGATTCCTGTGCTAGAGAGGCGAAAAAGAAATAGAACAATAAGAACAGATGTTTTTGATGGTCGCGCCTCCACCTCCTTGTCCGTTGGAACAAAGGGAACATCGGAACTTCTTTTTATTTTCATAGAGTTATGATGGAACACCCCTCGGAACAACAAGGGCACACACAAGGGAACACGGTCTATTCAGGCGGGTCGGGCTCCTCCTCCAGCTCATCGACCGTTCTGATGTCGTAGCGGGCGAAAACGTCCTTAAAAGGGGCCAGCATGTAGCCTTGATAGACGCTGTCACCGAAGCGAATCTTCCTCGGCCCAGGTATCTCCGGGAAGTCCTCAAACTGTGCGCGTAGAAGCCGTCCCGCCTGCCGCTCTTTGAGGTTGCGATACCGCTGCGCACCCTGGAAGCCTTCCAGCTTCCCAAGCCGATCACACAGCTCTGTGGTGCGGATGCGATCCACCACCTTGGGGAGGTCTGCAAGCACCGCCTTGACGGCCGCCATGGTGCCGCGCTTGTCCTCTCCGCCCCTCGGCTTCGATCCCCTGCGGAATGATTCAGTAGCTCATGGGGGCAACAGGAAGATGACCCCCGAGATGATCACACTGATAGCCCATAGCGTGGGGCGTACGCGGGCGAAGTCCCACACGTATGCCGCCGTGTAAGCGAGGCGCACGACCAGCCACCCGCACGCTACCCAGTCCACCAACGGCTGCTGTACGCCTTTGACGGTCGCGACGAGCACGGCAACTGCAAACAGAGGGAATGCCTCGAGGCCGTTCAGGTGCGCGCCATAGGCCCGCTTGCGCAATCCGGTCTGAACGGCATGCACATCGCGTGGATTGTGTATGTCCAGGCGAGGGTCCGACTTGGCGATGAAAACGATGAGGACCGGCAACAAGCCGGCCGCAAGCACGCACCACAAGGCAACAGACATCATCCCTCCAACATTCGCTTGATTTAGATATTAGAGGCTATTATCTATTTAATATAACCGCAAGTTAGCGGTGGGCAGTGTTATGGAGTGACGCCGTGGAAGCATCACTTTCCCGTGCCAGGCGGGTACTCGCAGACCAGCCATTCAGTGTCCTGCTTGGCGCCGAGATCACGGCTTACTCGGAAGCAGCCGTCGAAATCAGAATGCCCATCACCCCGCAGGTTACCCAGCAATACGGGTTCGTGCATGGAGGCGTGTTGAGCTATCTCGCCGACAATGCCCTGACCTTCGCCGGCGGGGGACGGCTGGTGGGGCAGGTGGTTACCGGAGAGTTCAAGATCAATTACATCCGTCCGGCGCAGGGCGATGCCCTATTGGCGCGGGGCCAGGCCATCAGTTCCGGGAAGACCCAAGCCGTCACACGCTGCGAGATTTACACTGTAACGAACGGCGTCGAACGCTTATGCGCAGCAGCGCAAGGGACGATCACTGTCGTGCGCGGACCACCCGCGGGCAACCCAGAATGATCAGCCTTGTCGTTGCAGCCCTCGTCTGGGTGCTCATTCATGTGCTGATTTCAGGAGGTCCCCTGCGGCCGTGGCTCGCGGACCGGCTGGGTCAAAAAGTCTACCGGGCGCTATTCGCTCTACTTTCGATTGCAAGCCTGGCGGCCTTGTTCGCCAGCTACCTCGCCGTCAAGCCCGTCACGCCAGCGGACACCCCATCCTGGTTGGCCGCCGGACTATCGGCAGTGCAATTGCTTGCCATGCTCCTCGTGGTAGCCGGGCTTTCAACGGTTAACCCCACCACCGCAGGCCTGGAGGCATCGGTCAAGCGCCCCGACGTTATGCACGGCATGCTCAGGGTGACCCGACACCCGTTCCTGTGGGGCGTCGTCCTATGGTCGGCATCCCATCTTGCGGTCTGCCGCAATGCCCCAGGGCTCATACTCTTTGGCTCCATCGGCCTGGTTGCACTTCGCGGGACCTGGAGCATCGATCGCAAACGGCGCATTGCCCTTGGTCCAGCTTGGCCGGACTTTGCTCAACGCACGTCAAATGTGCCCTTCGGGGCAATTCTCACGGGCCGCCAGCAGCTGTCGATTGCGGAGATTGGGGCCATCCGTATATTTGTCGCGCTGGTGCTGTGGAGCCTGGCATTATGGGCGCACCCGATCCTTGGCGCGGGAACCAGTCTGTTGATCAAACTCTCTCCGCTCTAGCTGCGAACAATCCTCTTGCGCAGGACCACATGCCGAGACCTGCCAAATACACCGAAGCACACATCCTCGATGCAGCCGGCCAGATTGTAGCGCGCGAAGGGCCGAATGCTGCCACGATCGGCGCAATCGGAAACCTCCTGAGCGCACCGAGCGGCTCCATCTACCACCGGTTTCGGACGCGCGACGAATTGCTGGGCGCATTGTGGCTAAGGACCGCCAAACGCTTTCAGGATGCGTTCGCTGAAAAAGCGCAACACCCCGATCCAACCACGGCCGGGCTGCAAGCCGCTCTGTCGATGATCCATGTTGCCAGGGCCGATCTCGATAGCTCGCGCATAATGCTGCTCTATCGCCGCGAAGACTTCCTATCCGGCACTTGGCCTCGCGAACTGGCGCAGGAAGCAGAACGCCTGGGATCCCAGGTAAAGGACGTCCTCGGTGACCTCACCCGGCGCCTGTTTGGACGTGCCTCCGCAGACAACCTGCAAGCAACGATGTTCGCAGCCGTTGACGTGCCTTTCGCAGCCACGCGCCGGTTTGTCGCGATGGGCAAGCGACCGCCGGTTCAAATCGATGACCTGGTAGCGAATGCTTATCGCGGGGCGGTCGATGCGCACAGGCGAAAGCTGAAAGAATAGCGGGCTGCCCAGGGGATGGGGGCGCGGCAGTCCTGCCAAGACCGCTTGAGCAGGCCCATAGAGGGCAGGGGAACTCCGTCTCAATCGAACCGTGTCTGCCCCTATTGCCTTCGACTAGGATGACATGTTCTCTCCACGGGAGTTGCAGCATGACCACCGTCGCGATCGTCCAACTCGACAACGTCGCCGTCGTTACCGGTGCGGCTCTCGGCATCGGCCGGGCGACGTGCAAGCGGTTCGCGGAGGCAGGGATGTCGGTCGTTCTGGTAGATTTACCGGGCGAAGATTTGGACTCGGCCGTTCGCTCGCTGAAGACTGTCTCACCACGACCCGACCGGATCCTCGGAGCACCGACTGATGTTGCCGACCCGCAGCAGGTTCAAAGCCTGCGCGATAGCGTCATCGCCAAGATTCGGCAAGGTCAACGTCTTGATCAACAACGCGGCGACCCGTGTCGGGCGTGGACATGACGCGGACGTGGCCGATTGGCGCAGAGCTATGGACGTAAACCTGTGGGGGCCAATTCTGGGGGTGCGCGCATTTCTGCCGCTCATGCTGACCTCTAGAGAAGCCGGCGTGATCGTCAATGTTGGCTCCAAGCAAGGGATCACCAACCCGCCGGGACATCCGATCTACAATATGACGAAGGCAGCGCTGAAGACCTACACGGAGGCGCTCGAGCATGAGCTGAGGTCGAACTCTGACAATCAGGGCCATCGTCGCGTGACCGCACATTTGCTCATTCCTGGCTTCACGACAACCGGAACACAAGAGCACAAGCCCGGCGCGTGGCTCCCGGAACAGGTCGTCGATGCGATGCTGTCGGGAGTTGCGCGAGGCGATTTCTACATCATCTGTCCCGACGGTGAAGTGACGGTGGAGATGGACAAGAAGCGCATTCGTTGGGCCGCCGGCGATATGACCGAAAACCGTCCACCGTTGTCCCGCTGGCATCCCGACTACGCCAACGTAGCGAAAGTGGCGTGCTCTTAGTCAGACAATGCATGTCTGGACGTTGGCACCTTTGCCCTGTCGCCGCACCACACAGGGTCGTCTGCTCTTGGGGGTGGACCTGCCGTGCTTCCGAGCGCTGGGGATGGATGCGTGCTGTTGACACAAAACCGCCGCGCGCTTCGCATGCTTGTTGCTGCGACTGAGCGCTTGCAGATGACATGGCCGCCATTCGCAAGCCGGAGGCGATCCTCTCCGACAACGGCACGGAATTGACCTCGAACGCCATCCTTGCCTGGGTCGACGAGCGGCGCATCGCCTGGCGCTATATCCAGCCCGGCAAGCCCGTGCAGAGAGCTTCAATGCCCGGCTCAGAGTTCGAGCTGCTCAACGAGACGCTGTTCCGCTCGCTCGGCGAGGCGCGGCGGCTGATCGAAGCCTGGCGCCACGATTACAACCACCATCGTCCGCACTCGAAGCTCGGCTGGCTGACGCCGGCCGGCTACGCGGCATGCTGGCAGGAGAACCGAAAGCTTGAAGGACGCTCATCGGGAGCGTTCAATGACGACCGGATTCCGGTTTCCGCTGGATAAGGACGGGGGTCACATCACGGTGTTCAGAAGCCCTCCCACATCGGTACTTAGCGCCTCGTCGCTTGCCGTTCCAGAGGATGAAGACGCGATCGGTTGCTTCCAGTATGTTCTGTCGACCTCCATCTTCCAATTGCGGCCCCAAACGAAAAGACAATCAAGAGAACACCATGACTACTTCGCATACGGTTGCGCACCCAAGCCCCGCGGGTAAAACCACAGACATCGATGCCGTTATCATCGGCGGCGGCATCTCCGGCATGTTCATGCTTTACCGCCTGCGTGAGCTGGGCATGACGGCTCGGGTGTTCGAGACCGGAACCGATGTGGGCGGGACCTGGTACTGGAATCGCTATCCCGGCGCACGTTTCGATTCGGAAAGCTGGACCTACGGCTACTCCTTCTCCAAAGAGCTGATGCAGGAGTGGGACTGGAAGGAGCACTTCTCCCCGCAGCCAGACACGCTGGAATATCTGAACTACGTTGCCGATAAGTTTGATCTGCGCCGCGATATTCAGTTCCGCTCGACGGTGAAGTCAACTCATTGGGATGAAGCCGCCACGACCTGGACAGTGGTTCTGGAAAGCGGCGAGCAGGCGCGCGCACGGTTTCTGGTCACTGCGGTCGGAATTCTCTCGGCGTACACGTTGCCGGCTATCGAAGGCCGCGACAGCTTCCGCGGGCCCACCTATCACCCAGCACGGTGGCCGCACACGCCGGTGGATTTCACCGGCAAGCGCGTCGGCGTCATCGGCACTGGCGCCACCGCCATCCAGGCGATCCCCGAGATCGCCAAGCAGGCCAGGCAACTCACCGTCTTTCAGCGCCGGCCGAATTGGGCGGCGCCGTTGCACAATGCCAAGATCAGCAAGGCGGAGATGGAGGAAATCAAATCCCGCTACGACGAGATCTATGCCCATTGCCGCCAGACATCGACCTGGTTCATCCATCAGACCGATCCGCGCAACGCGTTGGACCTATCGCCCGAGGAGCGCGAGGCCTTCTGGGAAAAGCTCTATGCCGAGCCAGGCTTCGGCATCTGGATCGGTAACTTCAGCGACGTTCTGACGGACGAGCGGGCCAACGCGCTCCTCAGCGATTTTGTTGCCAAAAAGATCCGCCAGCGTGTCGGGGACCCGGCCGTCGCCGACAAGCTGATCCCGAAGGATCACGGCTTCGGCACGCGGCGCGTGCCCCTCGAGAGCGGCTACTTCGAGGCCTACAACCGTGACAACGTCTTGCTGGTGGACATCAAGGAGGACGAGCCCATAGAGCGCATCACACCCAATGGCGTCAAGACGACCAGGCGAGAGCACGCGTTCGACATCCTGATCTATGCCACCGGTTTCGACGGCGTGACAGGGGCCTACGATCGTATCGATCTTCGCGGGCCCGACGGCATAAGCTTGAAAGACGTCTGGAACGCCGGGCAGCCGCGGACGTACCTGGGCATGCTCGCGGATGGTTTCCCGAACATGCTTATGGTGCTCGGACCGCATACGGCCCGCGGCAACATCCCGCAGGCGATCGAGCACTGCGTCAACTTCCAGGCGGGCTTGCTGCGCTTCATGAAGGACAACAACTACAGGCGCGTCGAAACGCGGCCCGAGCATGTTGCCGAGTGGACTGATACGGTCATCAAGGCGTCCGAAGGGTTGCTCGCCTCGAAGATCGATTCCTGGCAGACCGGCGTCAACCGCAACGTCGCTGGCCGAACCGAACGCCGCGTGCTCGGCTACAACGGCAATGGTGCTCACTTCCGCAAGAAGACCGACGAAACGGCCCGCAAGAATTATCGGGAACTCAGTTTCCGCTAGTCCGCCGAGGATGAAGACACGGTCTTCTACTTCGAGATACCCGCCAATCGGCGAAATGATGGCCGTCTCTGTTTCAGCGTCTTGACGGGTAGATTGCCTCCGCGCTGGCGTTGATGCTGATTGGCGACGTTGCACAAGTCCGGTAGCTATCGGAGGCTCATCTGCCGTACGCTCGCCGTCGCCGGACCGGTGAGTTTTGACCCGGAACGGTCATTCGCCTACGCATCAACCGGCAACTGTGCCGACGCAGAACAGTGTCAAATCGTGTTCGCGAAAAATACGCGAAGGCGACGAGACGTCTCCTCTGCGAGGGACTCAACCAGTTCAGCCGCTGTCGTATCTTTCGTCAGCGCCGCGGACTGCCCTGAGAACAACGCCGTGAGTTCTCTGTCCCCTGAGGTTCCCAGCGGCAAGGTCACGCTCAGCTGCACAGGAAATGGCAGGGGCTTTAGTCCCGATGCCACGAGATCGTCCGTCAGCTTGTTCCTGATGAAGCGTGCAGGTCGGCCTGTGATCATGTCCGTCACGAAGGTGCAAGCGTCATCGGCCTGCCCGAGTGCCGTACGGTGCGCATCGGGCACATTGGCTTCTTCACAGCGCAGGAACGCTGTACCCAACTGCACCGCACTGGCGCCAAGAACGAATGCAGCTGCCGCCGTCCGCCCGTCGGCCACTCCCCCCGCGGCGATGACCGGAACGCTCACTGCGTCGACAATCTGAGGCAGCAACGCGAACAGCCCTGGCTGCATGCTCATATCGACGCCGGTAAAGGTGCCGCGATGTCCTCCGGCTTCTGTGCCCTGCGCGATAATGGCGTCGACGCCGCGCCGCTCGAGAATCCTTGCTTCGGCCACGGTGGTGGCGCTGGATATGATAAAGATTCCAGCATTCTTGATGGCTTCTATGACCTCGTCGGTAGGAAGACCAAAATGGAAGCTGACCAATTCCGGTCTTGATCGTAGGAGCATGGAGACGTGTTCGCGACTAACTTCGCTCACCGTTCCATGTGGCTCCGGTACCGTCCCCATTCCCGTGGCGTCGTAGTAAGTCTGAAGATGCTTGCGCATCGGCCCGCTGACATCAGCGCTAACCTTGGGCTCGGGCCAGAGGGGATAGTTGACGTTGAGACTGCCGCCGCTTTGCTGGCGAAAGCCGGCGATGCGCCGTTCGGCATCTTCAGCAGAAAAGCCCCACATGCCCAGACCACCAAGCCCTCCAGCGTTGCTGACCGCTGCGGCCAGGCTGGGCGTACTCATGGAGCCCATCGGCGCCTGGAGTATCGGCCACTTGAGGTTCAAACGCTTGGTCAGTGCATTCTGAGGCCACATGCGCTCTCTCCCACTGGGCCAGGATCATCATCCATGCTCAAAAAAAATGACAGCTGACCACAGCGTAGCCTGTCACCGCATCATCGTCATTGCGTTCGATGCGGTCGACCGCATGTCCGGACCTGGCACAAAGCGGACATGCGGATGCTATGCGGCGACGTCTGTTTCCAGGAGTAAAACGGACATTGGGCAACGCGCCAGCGATGTCCGCTTATGACCCAGCCGGACATCGAGAAGGTTGTGACTGGCGGAGGGCGCGCTCATTCATGAGCACGCCCACAGCGTCCAGTATTTACCGCACCTCTTGGAGCCGAACGCACTGAACTCCACGGGGTACCTCACCACGTCTGTACTTGCGTTCCAGGCGACGATTGCATTCTCGACGCGCTCGGTCGCATGCCGTACTCATTTTACTGGCTGTCGCCTGGCCAAATGCGTAGCGCTTGCCGGCGTCGTTCCCAGCATAGTAATCGCACCTATCTCGGGCTGCGTGTGACGTTCCGGTATTTGCCACCAATACGGCAAAGCCTAAAAGCGCGGCGGTGCTGATCGATCGGGTGTAGTTGATCACCGTTACTGCTCCATCTGTTCATCCTGCCGTTCGCACCCCGCAGGATGCCCCGGCCGCCTGATTGGTCGCGCGAAGTCCCGAAAAGGTTCGACGTCATCCCCCACAAAACATGAGCGCCAGCGTTGCCAACTGGTGAAAGTGGCACAAACTCCCCTTATCAGCCGGATCATCTGAACTTCCGCTTTTAAGCGCAGACCTTCCGTTGCGAGACAGTTGTCATGACGGGGAAAATTGACCCTAAGCCGAAGTGCCCAGATGTCACAACTCCGGCAGGCCTGCCTTTCGAAGGCCGGTAAACAAATGCTCTGCGTCTGATGCGCGCTTGTAAGGTGGAACCCGGCGGTAGTAGCCGTCAATCGAGTGCTTGGGGTCGATTCGAATGAGTTCGGCGACCTCCCGCTGCGCCTCTTCCTGCAGTCCCAATTGAGCATAGGTGGCGGCTAACCAAGCGCGAGCAGACCTGTAGTTTGGTATGCGTGAGAGACACTCGCGCAGCGGCGTCAGCGCTTGCGAATAGCGCTTTGTTTGATAGTAGGCGAGCCCTAACCAACCAGATGCCAAGGGGTGAAAGAATGGATCGAGTTCGCATGAGCGCTCGCTCGACGTCGATAGCTTTTTCCGGCTCTCCAGCAAAAATCAAGGCGCCTGCCAGACGCCAATCTGTGAAATTGGGATTGAGAGCCATCGCCTTCTCGAATTCGGCCAGAGCCGCATCGAGCTGGCGCTTCCAAGTCAGGGCGCTGCCAAGGTGAGCATGCGCCGACGGCAGATTGGGATCGAGCTGGACACCCTTGAGAGCCAGTGTGTAGGCCCGGTCGAGAGCGGTGGGATTCAAGAAATCGTCATCTACTGGGTTTGTCCAGGCGATGGCGTAGGTGTGTGAAAGCGTGCCGTAGGCTCGGGCGTAGTTGACATCGAGCGTCAGTGAGCGTTCGAGCAGCCGTCGCGTCTCGTAGAGGCGCTTAACGTCGAACGATGACCAGAACGAGACCAAAGCGTCGGTGGCGCGCATGTGATAGTCATAGGCCTGCCAAGTCGTGGGTGGCTTGGTCAACGTGCGCTCAATCTCGGCCTTGTTTACATGGGCTGTAAGTATCGCCACGATCGTGCGCGCGACGTCATCTTGCACCGCGAAAACGTCCGCGATCTCGCGATCATAGCGCTCGGCCCAGCGATGCCTGCCAGTGGCGCTGTCGACGAGCTGGGCTGTGACGCGGACGCGATCGCCAGCGCGTTGCATGCTGCCCTCCAGGATATAGCGCACCCCTAGCTGCTGGCCGACCTGACGGCGGTCAACCGACCTGCCTTTGTACTGAAACGCCGAGTTCCGAGCGATCACGAATAGCTCGGAGGACCGCGATAGCTCAGTAATGATGTCTTCGGTCATGCCATCACTGAAGTATTCTTGCTGCGGATCGCCGCTGAGATTAGTGAAAGCGAGCACCGCGATGGAGGGGCGGTCAGGAAGAGGCGGCGCGGCCGTTGCAGCGGGCTCGGCGGACTTGTCCGCTAACCCGTCAGCTGGCGACACTGACACATCCATCAGGTAGCCGCGCCTCGGAACGGTCTTGATGATCCGTTGTTCCTGGTCAGCGATCGCGCGTCGGATCTCACCGATGCAGTGAGTTAGCGAGTCCTCGCCGACCACCACGCCGGGCCAGACTGCCTTAGTCAGCTCCTCTCTGGTGACAACACGACCCGCATGCTCGACGAGGCAACGCAGCACGTCGAAGCTCTTGCGCCGCAAATCCTTCCGACCGGAGGGCCCGTACAAGCAGAGCCGTTCCAGATCGAGGGTGAAGGATTCAAACTTGAACGACTTGCCTGTCAGCATCAGGACCTGCTCGCCAACCGGTCCTGGAGTCTAGGAATATCAGGCAAACGTCAGCCAAATTTCCTCGGAATTTCAGGACTTGCAACCGGTGGCCGTGCTCCACTCCACCTCCCAAGATTGATCTCAACTATAGCGTGGACGAGGCCATGAGACACCTCCCTCTATGGGCCTTGCTAGGCATGGTGTCTCGAGCATTCGTCGCTGCCTTGTGCTCCACCATCCCGTCGGCTGGTGCTGTGCACGCGCAAGACAATGCGTTGACCATCGTCGGCGTTTGGAAGGTCATCAGCATCGAGACCAAGGAAGTCGTGTCCGGAAAGGCCGTGCGCCCATTGGGCGACGTAATAGGAACCTTTATGTTCACACCTGGGGGCCGCTTTTCGGGCCTGGTCTTTAGTGTCAACCGCAAGGCTCCGGTAGATGCAAATGCCACCGAGGCCGAACGGGTCGCGCTATTCAACTCCATGGTGGCATACAATGGTGTCTACCAAATCGACGGCAACAAACTCATCCTGACGATTGATAACTCCCACATCCAATCCTGGAACGGCACACAACGACCGCTCACCGTCGAGATCAGTGGCACCCGACTGATGGGCAAGTCGGCGCCTCTCAAGGCCGCAACGACCGGCCTGGATATCTTCGCAGAGGTGGTTTGGGAAAAGCTCGAATAGAGAGCCGCCGCAACTCGCCCATTATGCGGCTCTACAAGCGGCAAGTCATTGGCACTAACCAGACAGCATAGGCGGAGGCCAGTGATGTCTGCTTTCGGGAGCAAAGCGGACAAGCGCTCGGAGCACTAAGATGTCCGCTTTTGACCCACAAAAGACATTCGGGTCGGCGCAGCTTGTGATCTGTGAGGCTTTGGCCGGGAGAGCCCCGCCATGGGCAAAGGGCATTTGGCGACATATCGGGTACATTCTCGGCAAATCCAGAATTCGAGGTAACATCAATGTTCTTCGAATATGCTTGGTACGCACTGATTGGGCTACTGGTGCTCGTGGCATTCGCTGGGGCGCTAGTACTCAACATTCGGTACGAACGCGGTCGTAGGCGGGCCGAAGCGAAGTTGACGCCGGAAGAACGCAAAGAAAGAGATGTTCGCGCAAACGCGGCCAAGTCGTGGTCGTGGTGGTAAGGGCACATATCTGAGGTATCAGCATGGGCGCCGTCGCGAGTGCCGCGGTGGAAGTCTTCAGGTTCGTCGCCTTTTGAGGGTCTTTCTGCCGTGCGCTAACAGCCGCCGGACTGGCAAGTTGTGACCCAAACTTGCGGTCCCCCCTGTCGTCTCCATGTCCGAGCCTGTCACCTACACCAGTGCCGGAGTTGCCATGCGTTCAAAGGCGCAACTGCCACAGGCTGGCCATTGTAATACCGCTCGGCGTCTTCGGGGGTGAGCGGTCGAACCTGACTAAACCCGAGCGCCAGGAGGCGGCGTCCGATCTCCTCGGTTCGGTAGAACGATATCCATGGCTCGCGGCGTTCCTGCGAGGAGGCGCACGCCGCTGAGGAGATTTCCACCTCGTCGGGCATATGCGTTCGGTGATTCCGACAATAGGACGGCGGAGCAAACCTATCCATCTTGAAGAAAGGCGGCGCGGGCGGCCCACCACAGGCCGTGTTCCCGCGCCTATGGCACCCAGAGCGTCGTTACGAAGAGCGGAGCTCGGGCTAACCGTCCAAGAGGTAAACGGCAGCGGGCTGGCTGGATCACGACGTTTCAGGCACCAGTTCTGTTGGGTACTTCTCGTCGAGGTTCATCTGCGCGCGCACCGTCATCGGCACGAGGCAGTTCTCCCGGTCCCACGGCCCAGGCCCCAGGAACTCCACCGGCCAGCGCCCGTTGGCGTGCTTGGTGATCATGCGGCCCCACCAGTCGGCCGGCATGCGCCGGGCGCTGTCGGCGATCTCGCGCCACCAGTCGGGGCGCAGCGGCCCGCCTCCGCGCTTGTGGATCTCGCTCGCCCGGTCCAGCAGATTGGCCAGCACGTCGCCCATCTTGCCTTCGGTCTGCAGCAGGTGACCGATGTTGAGCCTGAAGGGAGTTTGGCCGTCCCGGACCACCCGCCCCATCAGAAAATCGTCTTTCGGGATGGCGGTCAGAGCTTGCGCGAACCTTTCAAGCCCGCCGATCTCGCTGAGACGGCGGTTCAGTTTGACCAGCCGCGGTGCGGTTCTGCTAACGCATTTGCTAAACCCATGTTCGTCAGCAGCTCGATTGTAGAGGTCGATTGCCTTCTCGGCATCGCTATGACGAGCAGGGCTAGGGGCGGGGAGCGCTTGCGCGCCTCTTTCTTGGAAAGATCCTTTTTGGAAAGATCCTTGTCGTGTACGAGGTACACTTGGACTAGGTGTACGCTGTACACGTGGCCGAGGTGTACGAGGTACACTTGGCGCAGCTGCTCCACGTGTACAAGGTACACTTGGAGGCGCTCGGTGAGATTCGCCATCGTCTCCGGGCAGTTCTGCCGGCTCGCGGGACAACTCAACGGTGTCGGGGAAGCGGGGCTTGTAGAAGTTGGTGCCGCGCTGGCCGTTCGTTTTGAGCGTGCGCTCTATCGCCAACAGGGCCGCGCCCTCGGCCTTTTCCGTATGAGTGCTTATGGTCTTGTTTGAGAGACCGGTGTCGGCCATGAGTTGCTTGACCGTGATGCGCCAGCCCTTGCCAGCGTCATTCAGGTAGCGAGCGATCGCGAAGCAGACGAGTTTCGTAGTCGGCTCGACGTTGGCCGCCGCGATAGCGCCTGTCCAGTTCCACACCGGTATTTTCTGACTGGTTTCGGAAGGCTGCGATGCCTTCGATCCCACAGCTTTGCTTGCCATTTTGGAGCCTCTTGGCAGACCGAAAGCCAATGGGTCATCGCGCGCGCAGTGGTGGTGCGCGCGGGCGCTTTGGCGGTCGGGTTGTAGGGAAAGAAGAAGGGACCGAACTGCAGACACAGTGGCCCCTCACGAGAAAACAGGTAGCAAAAATCGGCGTGAAAATCAAGTTGTGTTTCCTGAAGCATCCAATATCCCCTCGTCTTTATGATCACATTCTCGTGATGTCAAAGCATTCACCAGTATCCCTTATGTTTTACAATCGCTGTGCATTCTTAGTGTTTCTTGGGTTACTTTGGGGCGCACTGTAAAACAAAAACCCCGTCCAGGCATACACTTGACCGGTGCGAAGCTTATTCCTAATCAGGGGGTCGCAGGTTCAAGTCCTGCCGGGGTCGCCATACCAGCTCGCCTCGCGGTGTCCACAAATAGCCAAGCTCTCGGCTGGCATCGGGGCCGACGGGCAATCGGTTCCCGCTCGACGCGGCCTCCTTTTAACGATCAACGGCTTTTTGCTAACTTGACACGATCGCTGGATTGTCAAATGGTCTGACCAAATGGCCACCAAGGCCAGCCAAGATAAGAATGAACGTGGGAAACGCTTGGAGTGCGGCAGTTGCCTCTGGCTGTCATTGAACCGCGCCGCCTTTACCGCCAGATCGCCGATCAGCTGCGCCAGCTCATCGACGATGGCGAGTACCGTGTCGGCAGCCGCCTGCCGACCGAGCGGGAGCTGGCCGAGCAGCTCGGCGTCTCCCGGCCCACCGTGCGCGAGGCGCTGATCGCGCTGGAGGTGGAAGGCCGCCTGCGCATCCGCGTCGGTTCCGGCATCTACGTCATCGACCAGCCGCCCACTGCCCCCGTTGCAACCGCCAACCCGCCGATCGAGGGGTCGTTCGAGATCCTGCGGGCGCGTGCCTTCGTGGAAAGCGCGGTTGCCGAGGAAGCGGCACGCCTGGCCAAGCCTGCGGATGTGGCAAGGCTCGACCGCGTTCTGGCCCAGGGAAAACGCCGTCAGCGCTCGCGAGACGCCTATCTCGTTTTCGACCGAAGCTTCCACACCGCGATAGCCGAAACGCTCGACAACGCCGTGCTCGTGCGCTTCGTCGGCGAACTCTTCGACTTGCGCATCAATCCGTATTTCGAGCAGCTCGCCCGCCACACCGAAGACCAGAGCTTTCGCACGCTCGCGCACCAGGAGCACGTTGCGATCCGCAACGCCATTGCCGCAAGCGACCCGGCGGGGGCGCGCGCAGCGATGCATCATCATCTCGAGCGTTCGCATCAGCGCTTCGCCCGCGACTTCGGGGAGCCTGCCGCCCGCGAGCGGCGAGTCCGAAGCCCGGCCGGCGCGCAAGCGCCTGTCGGCAACGGCATGAAGTTGGACGAGACCAAGAAAATCGACGACATCGCAACATCAGGAGGAAGCGACATGACGAAAGCGAAAATGACACGCCGCCGCTTTGTGGCCACCACGGCTGCGGCGTCGGCAACGATGATGGCCGCGCCGTTCGTGCGCACGGCCAATGCTGCCGGCAAAATCTCGATCGGCTTCTGGGACCACTGGGTGCCCGGCGCCAACAGCGTCACCAAGGCGCTGACCGAGGAATGGGGCGCTAAGGAGAAGGTCGAGGTCCAGATCGACTACATTCCCTCGCAGGGCAGCAAAAACCTGCTCACCATCGCTGCTGAATCGCAGGCCAAATCCGGCCATGACATCCTGGCGTTCCCGACCTGGCAGCCGCAGGGGCACGCCCAGAACCTCGAGCCCGTCGACGACATCATGGCCGACCTCATCAAGGAGCACGGCAAGGTCAACGCCACGGTCGAATACCTCGGCCGCGCCGACGGCAAATGGATCGTAGTTCCGGCAACCGTCGGCAGCCAGATCAAGGGCCCCTGCTCGCGCATCGACTTCATGAAATCGCTCGCCGGCATCGACGTGCAGGCCATGTATCCGGCCGGCTCGGCGCCCAAGGCCGACGACTGGACGCTGGCGACATTCATGAAGGCCGCCGAAGCCTGTCAAAAGGGCGGCAAGCCCTTCGGCATCGGTCTCGGCACTACATCCGATTCCGTCGACACCGCTGGCGCGTTCTTCCATGCGCACGGCGCGATGCTGATCGACGCCAAGGGCCAGATAACGGTCAAATCCGACAAGGTCCGCCAGGCGCTGGAATACATGCAGCGGTTGGCTTCCTTCTTCCCGCCGGATGCGCCGGCCTGGGACGACAGCTCCAACAACAAATGGCTGGTTGCCGGCAACGGTGCGCTGATCATGAACCCACCGAGTGCGTGGGCCGTTGCCAAGCGCGACGCACCGCAGATCGCCGCGCAATGCTGGACGCACGGCTTCCCATCCGGACCGAACGGACGCTTTGCACCGTTCCTGCCCTACTTCTGGGGTATCTGGAACTTCAGCAAGAACAAGTCGGCGGCCAAGAGCCTGTTGCGTCATCTCTCGACGCGCTCGGCGGCCGAGAAGATGGTGGCGGCCAGTGCCGGCTACGATCTGCCGTCGTTCGAGAAACTGGCCGACTTCAAGACCTGGGCCGAGGAAGGGCCGCCCACGGGCACGCTCTACCATTATCCCAACCCGCACAACCATCAGGTGCTGTCCATCGCCGCCGCGCCAGCCCCGCCGAAGATCGCGGAGCAGGTCTATACCCAGGGCGTGCAGACCAAGATGATCGCGCGACTCCTCAACAAGGAGCCGATGGCGAACGTGCTCGCCTGGGCAGAGAGCGAGTGCGAAGGCTTCATGCGCACCTGAAGCTGAGACCGCGCGGATGCGCGCCCAATCCCTGGGTGCGCATCCGCCTTTTGCTTTTTCAACCCTGCGGACGCGAGAACGAGGACGAGATGGTCGACGCAGTCCTACAGCGCGTGGAAGTTGCGAGGCCGGCGGCAAAAAAATCGAGCCTGCGCAAACACATGCAGCGCAAGTCGACGGTGGCCTTTTTCATGGCGCTGCCGCTGATTCTGCTGATCCTCCTGCTCGTCGTCTACCCCGCCATCTACTCGATCCATCTGGCGACCCTCAACAAGTCGATGCAGCGCTTCGTCGGGCTGCGACAACTTCTTCTTCCTGTTCAAGCGACAGACCTTCTGGCTGGTGGTGCAGCAGTCCTGCATCTTCGCCATCACGGCAGTCTTCTTCAAAGCCATCATCGGCTTCATCGTCGCGCACTTCGTGCACAACATTCCGGCCAAGGGTCAGCGCAAGTGGCGCGGCATGCTGCTGGTGCCCTGGGTGATCCCGCCGGCCATGAGCACGCTTGCCTGGCTTTGGCTGTTCGATCCCTCCTACAGCGCGTTCAATTGGGTGTTCGCGTTGTTCGGCATCGGGCCCATTCCCTGGACCGGCGATGCCTATTGGGCCCGTTTCTCGGTGATCCTGGTCAATGTTTGGATCGGCGCCCCGTTCTTCATGATCATGTATCTGGCGGCGCTGAAATCGGTGCCTGACCAGCTTTATGAGGCGGCGGCCATCGACGGCGCCAACTGGTGGCAGCGCATCTGGTACATCACGCTACCGATGATGCGCAACATCATCGCCATCACTGCGCTGTTTTCGCTGATCGTCACCTTCGCCAACTTCGATATCGTGCAGATCTTAACCGCTGGCGGGCCGATCGACATGACGCACGTGTTCGCGACCTGGTCGTTCCGGCTCGGCATTCAGGGCAACGACATCCCGCTGGGCGCCAGCGTATCCCTGTTCATGGTCCCCATTCTCAGCATCGCTGCGATCTTCATCCTGCGCGACATCACCAACCGGGGGAATGAAGCGTAATGGCCACCGCCGACGCCACCATGGGTGCCATACCCGCTGCCAGGCCGAAAAAATACGGCAGCATGAGCAACGACCGCAAATGGGCGCTGCGCTGGTCGTACTTCTTTCTGATCCTGTTCGTGATCTTCTTCCTGCTGCCGCCCATCTACATGCTGATCACGTCACTCAAGACCAGCGCCGAGATCTCGGCTGCCCGAAACCCTTGGTGGGTCTTCAACCCGACGCTCGACAACTACCGCGAGCTCCTGACCTCCTCCCAGTACCTGGGATACTTCCGCAACTCGGTCATCGTGTCCGTCGTGACCGTGACTATTACGATGCTGATCAGCGTGCCGGCCGCGTTCGCGCTCTCGCGCATGAAGTTCTGGGGTTCCACAACACTCGCCACGGGGGTGTTCCTGACCTACCTCATCCCCGAAACGCTGCTGTTCCTGCCTCTCTTCAAGATGTTTGCCACGATCTACGAATACACCGGCATTCAGCTTATCAACCGGTGGTGGGTGTTGCTGATCCTCTACCCGACACTGACGGTGCCGTTCTGTACGTGGATTATGATCGGCTACTTCGCTTCCATACCTAAGGAACTGGATGAGGCAGCGCTGATCGACGGCGCAAGCTGGACCCAGACGCTGACCAAGATCTTCATTCCCGTGGCACTGCCCGGCATCATCGCCGCCACCATCTTCGCGTTCACGGTGAGCTGGGCGCAGTTCCTTTACCCGCTGGCGTTCACGACCTCGGCCGACCAGCTCGTGCTGCCGGTCGGCATCATCACATCGCTCATCAAGGGCGACGTGTTCAACTGGGGCCAGATCATGACGGGCGCGCTGCTCGGAGCCGCCCCGCCGCTCATCATCTACGCATTCCTGATGGACTACTACATCTCCGGCCTGACGGCCGGTGCAACAAAGGGTTGAGGAGACCGATGGCGGAAGTCAAGCTGCGCAAGATCGTCAAGAAGTACGATGAGGTCGAGGCGGTCCGCGGTATCGATCTCGACATCGCCGACCACGAGTTCGTGGTCCTTGTCGGCCCCTCGGGCTGCGGCAAGTCCACCACGCTGCGCATGATCGCGGGCCTGGAAGACATCACCGGCGGCGACATCCTGATCGGGGGACACGTCGTCAACGACGTGCCGCCGAAGGATCGCGACATCGCCATGGTGTTCCAGAACTACGCGCTCTATCCGCATATGACGGTGGCGCAGAACATGTCGTTCGGCCTCCGCCTCAAGCGTTACCCCAAGGCCGAGATCAAGAAGCGCGTCGACGAGGCCGCGCGCATCCTCGACATCAAGGAGTTGCTCGAGCGCAAGCCCAAGGCCTTGTCCGGCGGCCAGCGTCAGCGCGTTGCCATGGGCCGCGCCATCGTGCGCAATCCCAAGGTGTTCCTGTTCGACGAGCCGCTGTCCAACCTCGATGCCAAGCTGCGCGTGCAGATGCGCACCGAGATCAAGAAGGTGCATCAGCAGGTCCGTACCACCACTGTCTACGTCACGCACGACCAAGTGGAAGCCATGACACTGGCCGACCGTGTGGTGGTCATGAACCACGGCATCATCGAGCAGGTGGGCACGCCGCAGGAGCTTTACCACTCGCCCAAGACGCGCTTCGTCGCCGGCTTTATCGGTTCGCCGGCCATGAACTTCATTCCCTGCCGCATGGAAGAGGCGAACGGTAGCCTCAGCGTGCGGCTGACGGATACAATCTCCTTCCCGGTGCCCGAGCGCCGCGCCGGCCACTACCGTTCGCATGCGCGCAACGGCAAGTTGCTGCTTGGCCTGCGGCCGGAGCACATCACGGAGGCGCACGCGCATCTGGAACCAGGCGAGGCGCCGTTCGATGCCAATCTCGACGTTACCGAGCCGATGGGCATGGAAACGCTTGTGTACTTCCCGCTGAACGGGTCGCAGGTGTGCGGCCGGGTGGACCCCAATGCAGGGGCCAAGGACGGTGCGCCGCTCAAGCTCGCCGCCGATCTCAACAACATGCACCTGATCGACGAAGCGACCGGCCGGGTGATCTGAGCCCGCCTCTGCTGGCTACTCCAGCATTCTGGTTACCGCCAGGTTCCCGCCGGCGGTGCCATTGCGCTGCTGCCAGCAGCCTTTGTTTACCGTCATCCAAGACACCGCCCGAGCGCCGCGCATTCCAGCTCTGCAAACAATTCAGCGGTACGAAATCATAAGCCTGCTTATTATAAGCCCATAAGCTGAGTGGGCCCCAATGTCGCGCAGTCCGGCCGTCCGTCGCGAAATCCTGTTCCAGATCACCGACGTCGCACGCGCCATGCGTACCTACGTCGATCAGCGGGCGCGCGAGCACGGCATGACGCGCGCGCAGTGGGGCGTGCTGCTGCGGCTCGAGCGGCAGGAAGGGATGATGCAAGCCGAAATGGCCGAGGCCCTCGAGATTCAGCCAATCTCCGTTGCTCGGCTAATCGACCGCTTGTGCAGCCAAGGGCTGGTCGAACGGCGGCCCCACCCGAGCGACCGGCGGGCCAACTGCCTCTATCTCACGGACAAAGGCCGCATCACGCTGTCCAGCTTGGTTCCCCTGGGCCGTGAAATCTCCGCCAGTGTGCTGGCTTCGTTCAGCGAGGCGGAAACCGCCAACCTCTTGGACATGCTGCTGCGCATCAGGGGCAACATCCGCAAGTCATCGGCCGCCAACGGTGCCCGGCGCCAAACCAACGGGGTGCGCCATGCTGGCTAAACCCTCATGGCTCGCGCGCGTATCTGTTCGATTGGACGCGTCCAGGCTGCCGTCGTTGCGCCTGATCCTTTTGGTGCTGATCCCGACACTCGTCGCAGCGATAGCGCTGGGCTTCTATCTCTTCAGCGGCCGCTACGTGTCGACCGACAACGCCTACATCGGCGCCGAAAAGGTACTGATCACACCCGAGGTGTCGGGCAAGGTCGTGCGCATATCCGTCGTCGAGGGCCAGCTCCTCAAACTGGGCGACGAATTGCTGGCGATCGATCCGGTCTCCTATCGCCTGGCAGCGCAGGAGGCGCAGGCAAAACTGGTGCGCGTGCGCAGCGATTTTGCGGCTCTGAAGGCCAATCTGGCCAGCGTCGCGACGCAGGCAGACCTGTCACGCCAGAGCCTCGCTGCAGCCCAAGCCGATTTCGACCGCAAGACCCAGCTGCTCAGCAATCGCATCAGCACGCCATCCGACCTCGACAAATCCAGGGTGTCGCTGATCGCCGCCAAGACCCAGCTCGAGCTGCTTGAGCAGCAAGAGCGGACGCTGCGCATTCAGTTGCTCGATGATCCGGGCCTGGCGATCGAAAAATACCCTCAATTCATCGAAGCCACCGTGTCGCTCGAACGCACCGAGCGTGACCTGTACAATACCGTGCTGCGCGCACCCATCTCCGGTGTCGCCACGCAGGTGGCCAGCATTCAGATGGGACGATTCCTCACCGCCGGGACGGCCGTCTTCAGCGTCATCAGCAGCGACAACGTCTGGATCGACGCCAACCCCAAGGAGACCGACCTCACGAACGTACGCCACGGCCAGCTTGTGACCATCACGGTCGACGCATTTCCCGACAAGGAATGGTCGGGCGCAGTTGGCGCCATCAGCCCCGGCACGGGGGCACAGTTTGCCATCCTCCCGCCGCAGAACGCTGCCGGCAACTGGATCAAGATCGTCCAACGTGTGCCGATGCGCATCGAGTTCGCGCCTGGGCAGGACCTTCGGCGGCTGCGGGCCGGTATGAGTGCCACCGTTGAGATCGACACCGGCCGGCGCGGCAGGCTCGCCCGCCTGCTCGGATCGAGCGCCGTAGCCCAGGACCCAGATCCATGATCGGGGCGGCCGGCCGGGCCCACGGCCTGACCCCGTCCATGCAGCGCCTGTTGGTTACGATCAGCGTCATGATGGCCACCATCATGCAGGTGCTGGACATCACCATCGCCAACGTGTCGCTGCCCTACATGCAGGGCAGCCTGTCTGCCACCATCGACCAGGTGAGCTGGGTGCTCACGTCCTATGTCGTGGCTGCAGCGGTCATGACTGCGCCCGTGGGCTGGCTCGCGGCCCGCTTCGGCATCAAGAAGCTGCTGATCACGTGCGTCACAGGATTCACCATCGCATCCATGCTGTGCGGCATCGCCCAGAGCATCGAGGAGATCGTCGCGTTCCGGATTGTGCAGGGCATGTTCGGGGCGGCGCTGGTGCCGCTGTCACAGACGGTCATGCTCCAGATCTACCCGCCCGAGCGCCGGGGCTGGGCCATGTCGCTGTGGGGCATGGGCGTCATGATCGGCCCGATCATGGGCCCGATCCTGGGCGGCTGGCTCACGGAAAATTACACTTGGCGCTGGATCTTCTTCATCAATCTCCCCTTCGGCATTGCCACTACGCTCGGCCTCCTGACCTTCATGGACGAGACCGAGGGCGACCAGCGCCTGTCGTTCGACTGGTTGGGGTTTGCCGCGCTCAGCATCGGCATTGGCGCTCTGCAACTCATGCTCGATCGCGGCGAGCAGCTGGGCTGGTTCGACTCCACGGAAATCGTTGCGACGTCGATCGTGTCGGCCGCGGGCTTCTACTTCTTCATCGCGCACTCGCTCACGACGCCGAAGCCTTTCATTTCCATCGAAATTTTCGGCGACCGCAATTTCATCATCGGCCTCGTCTTCATGTTCATGTGCGGCGTCCTGCTCGTTGCCTCGATGGCGCTTATGGCGCCCTTCCTGCAAGGTGTCATGGGTTACCCGATCATCGATGCCGGTCTGTTGCTTGCCACGCGCGGAATTGGGATGGCGTTTGCCATGCTGACGGCTGGCCGGCTCATGACACGCATGGACCCTCGCCTGATGCTCGCTTTCGGTCTCACGTGCTGCACCGTTTCCCTCTACTATTCGATCGGCTTCGCTCCTGACACAGCGGTGCGCACGATCGTCTGGGTCAGCTTGCTGCAGGGCTTTGGACTGGGCTTCCTGTTTGTGCCCCTCAACACCGTTGCACTGTCATCCGTGAGGCCGCAGTTGCTCACGCAGGCCACCGCGATGTGGACGCTGATCCGCAACCTCGGAAGCTCGATCGGCGTCTCCATCGTGATTGCCAACCTCACCAACAAGACGATCCTCATGCACGCCCGGTTGGCTGAAAGCATCACGCCTTTCAATCAGGCGCTGGCCGACCCGGCCGCCGCCATGCTCGATCCAAGGACCGAGACGGGTCGTGCCTTGCTCGAGCAGATCATGACCCAGCAGGCGACCATCATCGCCTATGCCAACGATTTCAAGCTCATGATGATCATGACGATCGTGGCGTTCCCGCTCATCGTGCTCATCCGCGTGCGCGGACTCGGCCTCCGGCCCGCCCCGGCGATTGCAGCCGACTGATGTCGGCCGATCAATTGCCGCCGAGCGTCGCCAGCTTGTGCGCAGCATCCGGCGCACCAAGCTCGACTGCGCGCGTGTACCACTTGCGGGCCTCGGCGATGTTGGGCTGGACGCTCACGGCGCGCATGCGGGCAAGCTCGCGCGGATCATAGGTCGCCGCGAGCATGAGCGCGCCCTGCGCCAGGCCGGTTTGGGCGGCGCGCAGGAAGAATTGCCGCGCCTGCGCGATGTTGCCCTGCTCCAGATCGCGTTCACCGCGCGCGACCATCTTTTCGGCAGTTTCCCGCTCCGCCAGCGTCAACGCAGGCGCCTGCACGCGGGGCAGAGGTGGTGCAGGCATGCGATCCTTCTCCACCGCGGCGGGCGCAGGCGACACAGAGACAGGGGCTTGCTGCTGGATCACCAGCGACACCCGCGCCTCAGCAAGCAGTTTGCCATCCTCATCGACCAAGCTGATGACAAGTTCCGACTTGCCCGAAACGGATGCGGGAAGGTTCAGTCTAAGGCGCGGAAGCCCATTGAGCGGGATCGCCCAGGCGCCCGGCGCGATCGAATGACCTTCCGAAAGTGACGCCGTAGGAGGCAAACCCCTCAGCCGAAGAAAGCTGTTTCTCGGGATCGATTCGGTCGGCGCGATGCGAATCTGCAAGGGCATCTGGGTGGCAGGTTCGCCAACGACGGTCGCGAGCACCGCGATGCGCGGTATCTCTGCGCCCCCCGTTCTGAGCCAACTGCAGCAGAAGCGATACATTGTCGGCCGCTTGCGCGCGCTTCTGCGACCACCCGGCCATCACGATGCCGGCGGCCACGACAGCCAGCACTCCCCGCCATCTCCAGTCCGCACTGGCGCCACGTGTCGACTCGTGCTGACGCCCTCTGCGCTCCCGTAAGCATCGATTGCCCTCCCGCCGCTGAACTCCAGAGAATTCATGCTTTCGCGGACGACACTTTCATTGCCGGCTCTGTTTGCTGCTCCACTCCAGGAACTGCTTGAACAGCCGATCCTGCGCTGCCCGATCGTTCGGCGCCACGCGCGCTGCCTGCTCGCGCGCCAGGGCGGGATCGACGTTGCGCGGCGTGGACGCCGCCATCTTGTCGAGCCGCTCCTGCAGCGGACGGAAGCGCTGCCATCCAGGCACCTGGCCGGCGAGGTTTACGTCCTTCCACCGCTCGTGGTAGCCGGGCTCCTTCTGCAGCTTATCGAAGCGATCGAACAGGTAATCGACCAGCCGCACCAGGCGCCTGTAGCGGTCGGTGTTCTCAGGCCAGTCATAGACGGCGAGCACGGAGGGAACGGAGATGGTCGCAACCTGCTGACCCTCGGGGATCAGGCCGGGATAGTCGGCATGCTCGAGCTGGGTCGGCGCGTAGTACTCGAGCTTCGAGCTGTATTCCACGGGCAGGAACCTGAAGCCCTCGGGCCACTTGCCTTTCAGGAACTGCGGCAATGGCTTGGTCGACAGCCAGAATGTGGCAGCGATCTCGTCGCTCTCGCGCATCTTCTCCATGGCAACGCTTGTGCGGGATGAAGGTGGCCTTCACGTCGATGCCGAGCTGGCGAAAGATGATCGGCCCGGAGAAATTCGCCGCCGTCCCGGGCGTATTGAAATTAACCACCTTGCCGGCAAGGTCCTGCATCGACTTGATCTCGGGCCTAGCGAAACACGTGCACTTCCGACGGAAACAGGCTCACCAAATAATTGATGCGACGCCAGGAGTTGGCGAACTCGGGCTTGTTCTTGAAGTGATCGAGCACGTCGCCATAAACGATGGCCGCATCCACGCCGCGCAGATAGAGCAGGTCGTAGACATTGTCGAAAGGTCCTCGCGTGACGATCGGCAGCACGCGCATGTCGTCGCCGTCGTCGAGCACGCGAGCAAGTTCCGAGGCGAGCAGCAGCGGCGCCCCTTCTATCCGGCCCGCAGCAAGACCGACGGTCCAGGAGTTGATGCGATCCTTTTGCTGTTGGTCGGTCAACGCAGCCGGACGCGCCGGTGGCCTTGGAACTGCCTTCGGTCCCGGTGCTTGGGCGCTGACGGGAAGGGATAGCGTGGCAAAAAAGAGCACAAATGCAGCAGCACAACGCGAACGCAAAGGACTACGCATGACATTCGCCCTCTCAACTGATGACAACTACGGCTGATCTCCTTTCGAAACCGCTGGCCGAAGCGCCGCGCTACGGCCAGCGATGCAGGAACGGGGCGCCCGCACGCCCCCGCTTCAAGGCCTGATGTAGGCGTAACCCTGGTTCTGCAGTTCCATCAGACGCACCACGCCTGAAGGCATGACGGTAGCCTCACTGATCAATGTGACCTGCTTGCCTTCGGCCTTGCTCTGGTTGGCCTGGGTATTGGCGCAGGCGATGAACTTCAGGTTCCGATTCTCGAGCGCCATCGGCGCGATGCGATCCTTCACCGGGCTGGTATCGGAGCGCAGCATGTGCAGCCCCGGACCATAGGTTACGATTTCGATCGCTACCGGTTCCCCTTTGCCCTTGTAGAATTCGATGATGTTCTTGGCGTTGTTGAGCGCCAGATCCATTTGCGCCTTGTCGTTTTGGCTGACCTGGATCGCCACCTTGTGCGCGACCTTGCCCCTTGCGGTCGCCGCCTTGGCCGGCTTCGATTCCGTTTGCGCCTCGACACTCGCCCCCGGCAACCAAGCCGCGAAGGCCATCACCGCCAGAGCCAAGCCAAGACTGCGCCAGTTCCTGATCGACATCTCCAACTCCTCAACACGAAACACGACCGGTTGCATCAGAAGGTACTACGAGCCCAGGTTGCGCAATGAAGCGCAAATCACACGTTGGCGACCGCGATGGCTACCACCGACCGATGCGAACTAGAGAGTTACCCGCGCTCGCAGAGCCGGGGTCCACCGCACCCTCGCCCTACCGCATGCCTCACCGCCTCAAGCCATGCGTGATTGGCATACTGGCAACGTCGATATTATCGTTTTTATCCTCCATTGAGGCATAATGGCGGCGCGCATTACGACCGCACGTCAGTTCTCCGCGCTATTCGCTTGCGCACAATGCATAACTACTTGCCAATCTCCGCGTGCAGACTATTGAACTTCGCGCAAAAATAGATTGGCGCGTGCAATACTTGCATGGACACCAGTTGGTTTCAGTACCCGCGCGCGCGGTGCACCACATTCTCGAGGCGCTGGCCTTGCCGCTGCGCTTGCATCTGTCTGAGCGCGTACCGTGCGATCGCCGCCGGCGCGCTTTCGGCGGCATTGTGCGGCGTGACAATGACCCGTGGATGCGACCATAGCGGATGATCGGCCGGCAGCGGCTCCGCCTGGAACACATCGAGAGACGCGGCATAGAGCTCACCGGCGTCGAGAGCGGCAACGATGTCCGCATCGATCTGCAGATCGCCCCGCCCGGCATTGATCAGCACCGGACCTGGCAGTAACCCGCTGCGGCCTCTCCGCGAGAGTCCGCGGAAAAGCGTCCGGTTCAGCATGCCACGCGTGTCGGGGGTGAGAGGAAGCAGCACCGCGAGGATATCGGTATCGGCGAGGAATGCTTCAAGCTGGGTGGTGCCGTGGTAGCAGGCGATCCCGTCAAGCGTCTTGGACGTGCGGCTCCAGCCTCTCACCTGATAGCCGAACGGCTTGAGCGCCTGAGCAGCAGCCGCACCCAGCACGCCGAGCCCCATCACCCCGACTCGGACATCGTGCGCAGCCGGCTCGGGAAGGAACTCCCAGACTCTGCGCGTTTGCAGTTCGCGGAACTCGGCCATGCGGCGATGATGGTAGAGCACGTTGAGTGCGATGTACTCGACCATACGGCCCGTGAGATCGGGATCGACAAAGCGCACCAGCGGCACATAGGGCAGGGTCGGATCACCGACCAGGGCGTCGACCCCGGCGCCGACCGATACGATCAGCTTGAGGTTCGGCAACGTCCGCAGCAGGCCCGGCGGCGGCTGCCAGACCAACGCGGTGTCGATGCCGGCGACATCGCCGGCATCGGGCGCAATGCGAATGTCGAGTTCAGGATCGAGGGCAAGGATCTCGGCTGCGAACTGCTCCGCCCTCGAGCTGCAGGCAATCAACAGCGCCATTCCAACCGCCCCTCACGTCGCCACCGCGGCGCGGTGCGCAACCGTAAGGTCGAACGCAGCCGCCAGCAGCGCCTTGGTATACGTCTCGCGCGGATTGGCAAATACCTCCCCGGATGGTCCTTCCTCGACCACCTTGCCGTTTTTCAGGACAACCACGTAATTCGACAATGCGCGCACGACCTTCAGGTCGTGGCTGATGAAGAGGTAGGCGAGGTCGTGCCGTTTCTGCAGGTCGCGCAGCAGGTCCACGATCTGTGCCTGCACCGACATGTCGAGCGCGCTGGTAGGCTCGTCGAGCAGCACGAACTTCGGCTCCAGCACCATCGCGCGGGCAATCGCGATGCGCTGGCGCTGGCCGCCGGAGAATTCGTGCGGGTAACGATCCTGGCCGTCGGGATCGAGCCCGACTTCCTTCAGCGCGGCGCCGACACGCGCGCGCCGCTCGTCAGGGCCCATGGACGGCTTCTGGATCGTCAGGCCTTCCTCGATGATCTGGCCAACGGACAGACGCGGCGACAGGGAGCCATAGGGGTCCTGGAAGACAACCTGCATCTCCTTGCGCAGCGGCCGCATCGCCCGCGAATTCAGCTGGTCGATGCGATTGCCCACGTAGGCAATACGGCCCCGAGAGGAAATGAGCCGCAGCAGGGCAAGGCCCAAGGTCGTCTTGCCGGACCCGGACTCGCCGACGACAGCCAGGGTCTCGCCGGCACGCAGCTTCAGCGACAGACCGTCCACCGCCTTGATGTGATCGACCGTGCGCCGGAACATGCCCTTCCTGATCGGGAACCAGACCTTGATGTCCTCGGCCTCCAATACGATCGGAGAACCGGGTCTCGCCTCGGGTGGACGTCCCTTGGGCTCGGCCGACATCAGATGGCGCGTGTAGGAATGCTGCGGCCGCTGGAACACATCGGCCGTCCTGCCCTCCTCGACGATCTTGCCGGCGTTCATGACATACACGCGATCCGCCATGTGCCGCACGACACCAAGATCGTGCGTGATGAGCAGCATGGCCATGCCGCTCTCACGTTGCAGAGCCTTGAGCAGATCGAGAATCTGCGCCTGGATGGTGACGTCGAGCGCAGTGGTCGGCTCGTCGGCGATCAGAAGGTCCGGCTCGTTGGCCAGCGCCATAGCGATCATCACGCGCTGGCGTTGTCCGCCGGAGAGCTGATGGGGATAGGCGTTGAGCCGCTTCTCGGGCTCGGCCAGACCGACCTTGCGCAGCAGCTCCAGCACGCGCTCGCGCGCGGTGGCATCGTCGAGACCTTGATGCACCTTCATGATCTCGCCAACCTGCTTGCGGATGGTGTGCAGGGGGTTGAGCGAAGTCATCGGCTCCTGGAAGATGATGGAGATCTTCTCGCCGCGGATGTTGCGCATGACGCTGTCGGGCGCCTTCAGCAGATCCTGGCCGGCAAACAGGATTTCCCCCGTCGGGTGATGCACGGCCGGGTATGGCAGAAGCTTCAGGATCGAGAGTGCTGAAACCGTCTTGCCCGAGCCCGACTCGCCCACAAGCGCCACGATCTCACCCTTGGCGACGTTGAACGAGACCCCTTTGACGGCGTCGACCGCGCTGCCGCCAGAGCGGAACTGCACCGACAGGTTGCGCACGTCCACGAGCGGCGATGGTCATGGGCCCGCTCATCGGAATGTCTTTCTCGGATCGAGGGCATCGCGTACGGCCTCGCCGACAAAGATGAGCAGGCTCAGAAGCCCGGCAATCGAGATGAAGGCAGCCAATCCCAGCCATGGCGCCTGTAGATTGGATTTACCCTGCGCCAAAAGCTCGCCCAGCGACGGCGAGCCGGGCGGCAGCCCAAGTCCCAGGAAATCCAACGCCGTCAAAGCTGTGATCGAGCCCGAGAGCTTGAACGGCACGAACGTCAGCGTCGCCACCATGGCATTTGGCAGCAGATGCTTGAACATGATGCGGACGTTCGAAAGGCCCAGCGCCCGCGCCGCGGTGATGTATTCGAAATTGCGCCCGCGCAAGAACTCGGCCCGCACCACGCCGACGAGGTAGACCCAATGGAAAAGCAGAAGAACGCCCAGCAGGGTCCAGAAACCCGGAATCAGAACGGAAGAGATGATGATGAGCACGAACAACGACGGAATCGAGGACCAGATCTCAAGAAAGCGCTGGAAAACGAGGTCGACGCGACCACCGAAATAACCCTGCACGGCGCCGGCCGTCACACCGATGATCGAGGAGAGAATGGTGAGCAGAAGACCGAACAGCACCGAAATGCGGAAGCCGTAGATCAGCCGGGCCAACACATCGCGACCCTGATCGTCGGTCCCCAGCCAGTTGCGGTTGCCGATCGCATGATAGCGCGCGAGCTGGGCGGCGCGACGCTTCGCAAGGAATTGCGCTGGTGGACCACGGTGGCGGTCCAGGGAAACCCAGACACTGGCCGGCGGTATTCTTTATACGCGGATAGTCCTTGTTGATCGACCTGTAGGAGTAGCCGATGGGCGGCCAGATGGCCCAACCGTGCTCGCTCGATCTCATCGAGGATCACCTCTTCCTTGTAATCGGTCATCGCAAGGAAGCCGCCGAACTTCGATTCCGGATAATCGACGAGTACCGGGAACAGAACCTCGCCCTTGTAGTAGGCAAGGATCGGCTTGTCGTTGGCGATCACCTCGGCAAACAGCGTCACGGCGAACAGCGCCAGGAAAATCCGCAGGCTCCAGTAGCCTCGCCTGTTGGCCTTGAAGTTGCGCCAACGGCGCCGGTTGAGTGGCGAAAACAACCAACCATGCCGGCCACCAGCGGCCGACGCCAAACTCGTTTGCAGCCGCGCCTGCCGCTCCGCTCCGCTTGTCTTCGACGCGAATGTCCAAGGCGCTCAAACCTCCCGCGTCTCGAAGTCGATGCGCGGGTCAACCAGCGTATAGATGAAGTCCGACACCAGATTCAGCGCCAAGCCCATCAGGGCGAGAATGTAGATGCTGGCGAAGACCACCGGATAGTCCCGATTGATGACACTCTCGAAGCTGAGTAGACCTATGCCGTCGAGCGAGAAGATCGTCTCTATCAGCAGGGAGCCAGAGAAAAAGGCGTGGATGAAGGCGCCAGGAAAGCCAGCGATAATGAGAAGCATCGCATTGCGGAACACGTGACCATAGAGCACCTGCCCCTGTCCCAGCCCCTTGGCCTGGGCGGTCATCACATACTGCTTGCGGATCTCGTCGAGGAAAGCGTTGCGCGTGAGAAACGTCATGGTCGTGAAGGCGCCCAGCGACATGGCGATCAGCGGTAGCGTCAGATGCCAGAAGTAGTCCACGATCTTGCCGAACAGCGAAAGCTGATGCCAATTGTCAGAGGTCAGGCCGCGCAACGGAAACCACTGCACGAACGACCCGCCGGCAAATACGACGAGCAGGAACACGGCGACCAGGAATCCCGGAATGGCATAGCCAAGGACCAGCACGCCGGAGGTCCAGGTATCGAACCGCTCTCCGTCGTGCATGGCCTTGCGGATGCCCAAGGGGATCGACACCAGGTATGTGATGAGCAGCATCCATATGCCGAGTGAGACGGAAACGGGCAGCTTCTCCTTGATGAGCTGCAGCACGCTCACATCGCGGAAGTAGCTCTTGCCGAAGTCGAACAGCAGGTAGCTCTTCATCATCAGGAAGAAACGCTCGTGGGCAGGCTTGTCGAAGCCGAACTGCTTCTCGAGCTGCTTGATGAATTCCGGATCCAGGCCTTGGGCACCCCGGTACTTTGAGCTCACCTCGTTCTGTCCCGCCGGGGATTGGGAGCTGGGAGACAGCGTGTCACCCTGCGAACCTCCGATGCGGGCCGTGGCGGAAACGTCAGTGCCGGAGATCTGCGCGATCACCCGCTCGACCGGCCCACCCGGCGCGAACTGAATGATGGCAAAGCTGATCAGCATAATCCCGAACAAGGTCGGGATGATCAGCAGGGTGCGTTTCAACAGATAGGTGGCCATCGCCGAACTGCTTGGCTCGCGTCAGTTTGATCTCAGCTTTTCAGCCTTGGCCGCATCGTACCACCAAGTGTCGACGATTCCCCGATCGTAGCTCGGTTTTATGGCCGGACGAGAAAACCGGTCCCAATGGGCAATATGGTGGATCGGTTTGTACCATTGGGGCACCCAGTAGTGCCCAGCGCGCAGGACCCGATCAAGAGCACGCGCGGCAACCTCGAGCTCGGCGCGGGACTTGGACGCCACGACCTTGCCTATCAGGGTATCGATGACGGGATTGCTGATGCCAGCCAGGTTCAAGCTGCCATCCATGCTGGCGGTTTCGCTCGCCCAATAGCTTCTGAGTTCGACGCCGGGCGTGAGGCGCAGACTGTAGCGTGCGGTAACCACATCGAAATCGAACGACTTCACCCGCCGCTGATATTGCGCCGGATCGACGCGGCGGATGCTGATGGCAAAGCCAAGCCGTTTGAGATTTTCCACATAGTTCGACAGCACGCGCTCCGACGTCGGGTCGACGATCAGGAATTCCAGATCGAACGCCTCGCCCTTCGGATTGACTCGCACCCCGTTTTTTACGGTCCACCCGGCCTCGTTCAGCAGCTTGTCGGCCGCCTGCAGAAGCTTGCGATCCTTGCCCGAGCCATCCGATACCGGCGGCCGGTAGGGCTCATCGAACACCTCCGGCGGCAGCGAAGCCTTGAACGGCTCCAGCAGCGCAAGTTCCTCGGCGCTCGGCTTCCCCGTCGCCTTCATCGGGGAGTTCTCGAAAAAGCTCTCGGTGCGCGTATAGAGTTCGTGGAAGATCGATTTGTTGGCGAACTGGAAGTCGAACACGTAGTCGAGCGCCCTGCGCACGCGCACGTCCGCCAGCTTCGGACGGCGCGTGTTGAGGAAAAAACCTTGCGCGCCGGACGGGCTTTCGTCGGGTAGCGCGATCCGCAACAGCTTTCCCGCCTTGACCGCCGGAACATCGTAGCCCGTAACCCAGGCGACCGCCGTGAATTCCTCGCGCAGATCGAACTCGCCCGCCTGCAGCGCCAGCAGCTCTGCCGACCTGTCCCGGTAATACAGGTAGCGAACCTCGTCGAAGTTGAAGCGACCGCGGTTCAACGGCAGATCCTTGCCCCAGTAGTCTTCGCGCCGACGGTAGCTGACGAACGAACCTTGATTGAGCTCGCCGATCCTGTAAGGACCCGATCCAAGCGGAGGGTCCAGCGTCGTCTGATCGAACTCGCGCGTCGCGTAGTAGCCTTTGGAGAGAATCGGCAGTCCGGCTGCGACGAGCGGCAGATCACGGGTCAGCGCGCCGGTAAAATCGAAGCGCACGGTATGTACGTCGACCGCCACCGCGCTCGCGATGTCTCGTAGCTGCCCTCGAATATTGGGATGGCCCTTCGTCTTGAGGGTGTCGAAGCTGAAGACGACGTCGGCGGAGGTGATCATCGTGCCATCCGCGAACTTGGCCTCGGGACGCATGCGAAAAGTGACCGCGCTGCGATCGGGCGCCAGTTCGGCGGAGCGCGCAACGAGACCATAAACGGCGTCGGGCTCGTCGGGGGACCGCGTCATGAGCGAATTGAACAAGAGGTCGAGGCCCTGTGCCGCATCGCCCTTCAGGATGAACGCATTGAGATTGTCGAACGTCGTGCGCGCGGCCGGGCCGATCAGTGCCAGGCGTCCACCTTTCGGCGCATCCGGGTTGACCCACTCGAAGTGCTTGAAATCAGCGGGATACTTAAGCACGTCGAAGGCCGACAACCCGTGCCGATCAGCCGCCTGCGCGGAGACTGCACCAAGACATACCGCTAGTAGCGCCGGCATCCAAAGACGGAACAGACACGGCGTCATGTACTCTCGCATTGCACTTGAGCGGCGCCTGCTCTACCCGCGACCATCCGCAAGCCGCTTGGCGGCATTGTCGTCCCACCACCACACGCGCAGGAACGACGAACTCCTCGACGGCAGCTTGTCTGGCCGACGGTAGACATCCCACATGGCGACACGCTCAAAGGGCGTGTGCCACTGGGGGACGACATAGTGATTCCACAACAGCACCCTGTCCAGCGCTCGCGTGGCGGCGACGAGGTCTATGCGATCCTTGGCCATGATGATCTTGTCGATCAGCTTGTCGACTGCCGCGCTCTTGATGCCAATGACATTGCGGCTGCCGTCCTTGGAGGCAGCGTCCGATCCCCAATAATCGCGCTGCTCGTTGCCGGGCGAAACCGACTGGGGAAAGGATTGAACAATGATGTCGAAATCGAAGGTATCAGTGCGCCGCTGATACTGCGACGTGTCCACGGTGCGGACGCTGGCCTTGACCCCGAGCCTCTCCAACTTTTCGATGTAGGGCAAAACAAGACGTTCGAAATCAGGCTGGTTCAGAAGGAATTCCGCAACGAGATGCTCGCCCGCAGCGTTGGTGAGCGCGCCGCCTTTGTGATGATAGCCGGCTTCCGCCAACAGCTTCGCTGCCATCGCCATGTGCTGGCGCGCTTCCTTTTCGGAATGATTGACCGGGTTCTTCCATTCCTTGGTGAACACTTCCGGCGGAACTTCAGCTCGGATCTCGTTCAGAAACTCCAGCTCGCGCCCTTGCGGAAGGCCGGTCGCTTTCAATTCCGAGTTCTCGAAATAGCTGCCGACCCGATGGTAGGCATCGAACATGAGATTCTTGTTGGCCCACTCGAAATCGAACGCCAGGTTGAACGCCTGCCGAACACGGGGGTCCTTGAACTGAGGACGGCGAATGTTGAATGCGAAGGACTGCATCGGGGCGACGGTCGCAACCGGCAGCTGATGCATCGCCACCTGGCCGCGCTTGACCGCATCGAAGTCAAACGATGTGGCCCAGTATTTCGCGCTCGACTCGCGCCAGAAATCGAGTTCGCCCGCCTTGAAGGCCAGGAACGCGGCATCACGCGCCCGGAAGTAGACGAACTTTATCTCGTCGAAGTTCCACTGCCCCTTCGATACCGGCAGATCCTTGGCCCACCAATCCGGGACGCGTTCATAAGTGATCGTGCGGCCCGCATCTACGTGCTTGATGCGATAGGGACCCGAGCCCAGCGGAATCTCCAGCGTGGACTTGGAAAGATCACGCGGCTCGCCGTTGGCACCGGTGCCCTCCCAGAAATGCTTGGGCAGGACCGGCAGCTCACCGATGATCATCGGCAGCTCGCGATTGCCTTTGACGTCGAATTCGAACCTGACCTGGCGGTCACCGACCTTCTCGGCCTTGACCACGTTCTTGTAATAGAACGCGTAGCGAGGCGAGGCTTTCTTGATCGCCTCCAGCGAGAAGACCACGTCTTCCGGCGTGATCGGCTTGCCGTCGTGAAAGCGTGCGCCTGCGCGCAATTGAAAGGTAGCCGACGAGAAGTCGTCAGGGTGTGTCGCCCATTCGGCGATCAGACCATATTCGGTCGAGGGCTCGTCGGGACTCCCGACCATGAGCTGATCGTAGATCAGCGTCGCTGCAGCAACAGGGTTACCCTTGACGGGAAAGGGGTTGAGCGAGTCGAAGCTGCCCATGGCCCACTGCCGCACGCGGCCACCCTTGGGCGCACTGGGATTCACCCAGTCGAAGTGCGTGAAATCGGGCCCGTGCGCCGGAGCGCCGATCAAAGACAGCGCATGATGCTTCTTGGGTGTGTCGGAGGCAGACGCGACCGGACTGAGGGCAAGCAGGACGGCGATCGGTGCAAGCGCGAAGCGTAGATTACAGGCCATGCGCCTCGCTATTCCTCCCGTTGGATGCCGCGATGGACCGAGCCGTTGGGACGACTTCGTGAGTTGAGTATGAAACGCCGGGCATTTGTCGCCAAGTTAAGCTTTGTCCATTGCCAGGAGGCCTTAACAGCCAAGCCCTAGCCAGGAAGGCTTGTCTAGGCAAAACTAATCGATGAACAGTATTATGCACGCCTGATTGGCAAGTCCAAGGCTTCACTGCGGCAGCGGTGGCGGCGTGTCAGACAGCTTGCGCATGTAGGCAAGCAGATCCGCGAGGTCAGCGCTGTCCTTCACCCCAGGAAACTGCATCCTGTTGCCAGGTACAGTCTGTGTAGGACTATGCAGATACTTGGCCAGCTCTTCCCAAGTCCACTCGCCCGGATGGCCTTTCATGGCATCCGAATAATTGAAGCCTGGCGCCTGAGCGATCTTGCGCCCAACCACGCCCCAGAGATTGGGCCCTACGAGATTGCGGCCGCCCTTGTCGGGCGTGTGGCAGGCCAAGCATTTCTTGAAGGTATCCAGACCGTTGTCCGCGCTGGCCTTGGGCAGCAGCGCCAGCACGGCCTTGGCATCGAACGGCACTTCCGGTTCGGCGGCCTTGGCTTTGACCTCCGTGATCGGCAGCGCCCAGCCCGCCTTCTCGGGCTTGTGCTTGTGCAAGCCGATATCCATCACGGTTTTGCCGCTTGCGATGACCAGCATCGCCGCGAGCACTGCCCCGGCGACCTTGTTGATCTCGAAACCATCCATGTGAACTGCGATGTCCCCGAGGGCGGTAACCAGCGCCGTGCGTCAACGCGACCGCAAACCGGCGGCCAATATAGGATGTCGCTCCAAGCTTGCAACCGAACTGAAGTCCGTTCTAGGTGCTAACCCCGAGGCGAATTGTCACTCATTGCGATGGCCATGCAGCGCACTCTTGTCGTCATTCCAGCCCGGATGCAGTCGAGCCGATTGCCCGACAAGCCACTGGCCGAGATCGCCGGCAGGCCCATGATAGTGCATGTTTGGCAGCGCGCCATGGCAGCCCAAGTGGGCCGCGTGGTCGTGGCGACTGACAACGAAGCGATTCTTGCGACCGTTCGCGCCTCAGGCGGCGAAGCCGTCATGACACGCACCGACCACCCCTCGGGCTCCGATCGCGTGTTCGAGGCCATGAGCCGCGTGGACCCGGCCGGTGACTTCGAGTTCATCCTCAATCTTCAGGGCGATCTGCCGATGCTGGCGCAAAGCCTGCCGGGCGACTGCCTCGCGCCCTTGCTCGACGGCGACGCCGACATCGCCACCATAGCTGCCGTAATCACCAAGCCGGAGGATCGCACCAACTCGAACGCGGTCAAGGTTGTCGGCGCATCCACCACCGTGCCCGGACGATTGAGAGCGCTTTACTTCACGCGGGCAACGGCGCCATTCGGCGACGGCCCTCTTTACCATCACTTCGGCATGTATGCTTACCGCCGTGCCGCGCTCCAGCGGTTCGTTTCGCTCAAACCCTCACCTCTGGAAAAGCGCGAGCAGCTCGAGCAGTTGCGCGCGCTCGAGGACGGCATGCGCATCGACGTGACGATCGTTGACTCCGTTCCTGTCGAGGTCAATACTCCTGAAGATCTCGAGCTCGTGCGCGGTCTTCTTGCCAGCTAGCAGCGAGCATTGGCTTCCAGCACCCATGACCGATCGAAGAGCTAGAGCGCCGCAAGTATCGGCCAAGTCCAAACGCGCGGCGGCGCCGGAGCGCAGACGCGACCCAGGCTCGCGCATTTCGTTTCAAGGTGAACCTGGCGCGAATTCGCACCTGGCCTGCCAGGAAGCATTCCCGGCGCTCCAGCCCATCGCCTGCGCCACGTTCGAGGATGCCTTGGCAGCGGTGAAGAGCGGCGACGCCCGCTACGCCATGATCCCGATCGAGAACTCCGTGGCAGGGCGCGTGGCCGACATCCACCACCTATTGCCCGGAGCCAGGCTGCACATCGTCGGCGAGCATTTCCTGCGCGTGCGCCACCAGCTCATGGCACTGCCGCACGCAACACTGGCGACGGTGAAGAAGGCACTTTCGCATACGCAGGCCCTCGGCCAATGCCGCAACAACCTGCGCAAGCTAGGCCTCGTGCCGGTGCCTGAAGCCGATACGGCAGGGTCGGCGCGCATCGTTGCGGAGGGTAGCGACCCGGCGCTGGCTGCCATCGCATCGTCGCTGGCAGCAGAGATTTACGGCCTCAAGATCCTCAAGCACGACATCGAGGACGAGCAGCACAACACGACCCGGTTCGTCATTCTGGCCAACGAGCCTGATCACGCCAAGCCCGGCGACGGCTTGATCGTCACCACCTTCCTCTTCCGCGTCCGCAACGTGCCGGCTGCGCTCTACAAGGCCATGGGCGGCTTTGCCACTAACGGCGTCAACATGACCAAGCTGGAGAGCTATCAGCTCGACGGCCGCTTCGTGGCGACCATGTTCTACGCCGACGTGGAAGGCCACCCGGATGATCCGGCCGTGGCGCGCGCGCTGGAGGAGCTGAAGTTCTTCTCCAGCGAGGTTCACATCCTCGGCGCCTACAAGGCGAGCCCCTATCGCGCGAAGGCGAACAAGACAGGCACGGGCGCTTGATACCCGACTAGAGCCAGATCGGATTGCTCCAGGCGCGCCGTCCCTTGTCGTCCGTCACAGTGACACGGAAGTAGCATCCCTCACCGAAAGGATCGAGCGAGAGGCTCGCGCGCGCGAGGTCGCAGCCATGCTCGCTGCGCGAACCGGTGCCGGAGCCCGAGATACTCACGGATATGGCGGGCGAACAGGCAACGCGGACTTCGTTGCCAATGACTGCGACGTCATGGATCTGCGGCCCCTGACTCGAATAGAAGTCGCCCTGCTTCAAAGCCGAAAGCAGCAGCTCGGGCTCGAGCGCTTCCGCCTTCACCATCACCCAGCCGCCACCGGCATCGGGCGTTTGGAAATGCGCGTCGTCGGCAGCGTAGGCGTTGAGACGCTTGCCTGCTGCCAGGACTTCCTCGAACACCACCAGACCGTCTCCGCGGTCGCAATCGATGGCACAGCCGTGATTGTAGATTTCCACGGCATGCGCAAGCGGCAGCGACAGCGCATCCTCTGTCGTCAGGCCATACCATTGCGGATGCGCGATGCCGAGAAATGCGCCCGCAGCGGCAGCACGCGCACTCATCGCTTGCATGGTTTCACCACTGGTCCAGGGCGCGAAGTCGAGCGGCAGCCCCAGCGCGACAATATGCCAATCATGATTCTTGGACGTCACCGGCGCGTGAATTTCCGCGCCCAGCAGGGTCGTGAAAGACCTCGACCGCAGCGCCCGCGTATCCGTTACGGGGAAATCGTAGACCTCCCAGAAGTGATCGGTCAGCGCCAAGAAATCGTAGCCTGCGTTTCTGTAGAAATCGGCCACAGCCTCCGGCGGCAACCTGCCGTCCGAACGCGTCGAGTGCGTGTGCAGGTTGCCGCGCCAGAACCGTCCCGCGCGAGAAAACGGTGTAACGTCCATAGCTGCCTCATGTCAGCCTGCGGCCGAACGATTTGCGCCTCATTGAGGCATGCTACAAGCTGGAATACCCGCGAGGATGAATATTGTACGGACAAGATCAGCATGCGCCGACCCCGTGGTGAACTCCGTCGAACCGCGGCGGCTTGTACGCGCGGCCTGTCCTTCGACAGGACCCAGGAGGAGGTTGGGAGTATGAGCGGTCATGACTGCGGCGAGCCCATGATTCTTCTCATTTTTCGACAACTCCATTCCGGCCAACGCGGCCTGGTTCCCTGCGGCCGGCGGACAGGCTATCCCTACCGCCGATCGAACCGCGAGGCGGCATGGCGCAGGACCTGAGAAAGGGCCGGAAACATCGTACCGAGGACGGTGCAGCCACCGAGCCTGCACCACAGCCGACCGTGGGAACTGCCGCGGCCCCTCATGGCGTCACGCCGTCAATGGCCCAGTTTCTCGAGATAAAGGCCGCCAATCCCGATTGCATTCTGTTCTACCGCATGGGCGACTTCTACGAGCTGTTTTTCCAGGACGCGGTCGCCGCCGCCGAAGCGCTTGGTATCGTACTCACCAAGCGCGGCAAGCACCTGGGCGAAGACATCCCCATGTGCGGCGTACCGGTCCACCGCGCCGATGAATATCTGCAGCGGCTGATCACCAAGGGCTTCCGCGTCGCCGTCTGCGAGCAGATGGAAGATCCGGCAGAAGCCAGGAAACGTGGCTCCAAAGCGGTCGTGCATCGCGACGTCGTGCGCCTCGTCACGCCCGGCACGCTGACCGAAGAGAGCCTGCTCGACGCCAAGGCCCGCAACTACCTCACCGCGGTGTTCAATGGCCCACACGGCGGCGACAAAGCAACCGTCGCACTTGCCTCGCTCGATATCTCGACCGGCGAGTTCGAAGTAGGCGAAATCCCGGCCATCGACTTTCCCGGCGAGATCGTGCGCCTCTCCCCCGGCGAGGTCATGGCCGCCGACAGCTTCCTCGCCGACGCGACTCTCCGCAAATGGATCGAGATCGCGGGCGCTGCCGCCACGCCGGTTCCTGCGGCGCATTTCGACAGCCTCGCCGGCGAGCGGCAGTTGAAGGCCCAACTCGGTGTCGCCGATCTCGCAGCATTCGGGTCGTTCTCGCGGCCCGAGCTTGCAGCCGTCGGCGCATTGCTCAAGTACGTCGAGCTGACCCAGATCGGCAAGAAGCCCTGCCTGCGTCCGCCGCGGCGCAGCGGGCCTTCGGCTCACCTCGTGATCGATGCGCCGACGCGGTCGAGCCTCGAACTTCTGCGCTCGACCTCAGGCGACAAATCATCGAGCCTGCTCGCGGCCATCGACCGCACCGTCACCGGCCCTGGCGCACGCGAGCTTGCGGCCCGGCTTGCCAGTCCGTTGCGCGACCTTGCGGTTATTGCCGATCGGCTCGATGCGTTGGGCTTTCTGCACGCGAGCGAGACGCTGCGTGAGGATGTCCGGCGCACGCTCCGCTACACACCCGATCTGGCTCGCGCATTGTCGCGGCTCGCCCTGCAGCGCGGCACGCCGAAAGATCTTGGCGCTATCAGAGACGGACTCGCGGCGGCGCAGTCTGTCGCGCAGCTTCTGCACAGCGGTGGCGATGCAATTGGCTTGCCCGCGGCGCTGAGCGACATCTGTTCGCGCCTTGCGGGCTGCGACGCCGGTCTGCAGCCCCTGCTCGCCCGGGCGCTCGTCGACGACCCGCCGCATCTACGCCGCGACGGCAATTTCGTCCGCCCCGGATTCTCCAAGGATCTGGACGACACGCGCGCGCTTCGCGACCAGAGCCGTCAGGTTATGGCGGCACTGGAAGCCGGATACCAGCAGGATACCGGCATCAAGGCGCTGAAAGTCCGGCACAACAATATCCTGGGCTACTATATCGAGGTACCGGCCGGCGCCTCCAAGCCGATGTTGAGCGCCGCCGCTCAGCGACACCTTCCGCCACCGCCAGACCATGGCCGGGGCCACGCGCTTCACCACGCAGGAGCTGACTGAAACCGAAAGCCGTATCGTCTCGGCTGCCGACCGAGCGCTCGCGACCGAACAGGAAATTTTCGCCGAGCTCGCTGCTGCCGTCGCGGACGAGGAACGAACGTTGGGGGAAACCGCAGCGGCGCTGGCAGAACTCGATTGCATGACGGCGCTGGCCGAAGTCGCCGTGGAGCAGGATTACGTCCGGCCTGTTCTCGACGACAGCACCACGTTCGAGATTCGCGGCGGCCGCCATCCCGTGGTCGAGCAGGCCTTGAAGAAAGCCAACGCCGGTGCCTTCATCGAGAACGACTGCGTGCTGGTGGCGTCGCGCCCCGAGATACCTACGGGCTTCGACGAAATGACGGAAGCGCGCCTGTGGCTGGTCACCGGTCCCAACATGGCGGGCAAATCCACCTTTCTGCGCCAGAACGCGCTTATCACCGTGCTCGCCCAGATGGGCTCGTTCGTGCCCGCCCGCTCGGCCCACATCGGTATTGTCGACCGGCTGTTTTCGCGCGTGGGGGCCGCCGACGATCTGGCGCGCGGGCGCTCCACCTTCATGGTCGAGATGGTGGAAACGGCCGGCATTCTCAACCAGGCCACCAGCCGCTCGCTCGTCATCCTCGATGAGATCGGCCGCGGCACCGCCACCTTCGACGGTCTCTCGATCGCCTGGGCGGTGGTGGAGCACCTGCACGAGATCAACGCCTGCCGCGCCCTGTTCGCCACGCACTATCACGAGCTGACGGCCCTTGCAGGCCGCCTGTCCCAGATCGCCAACGTCACCGTGGACGTGCGCGAGTGGCGCGACGAGATCGTGTTTCTGCACAAGGTGAAAGCGGGCGCCGCCGACCGGTCCTACGGCATCCAGGTGGCGAAGCTGGCGGGCCTGCCCAAGCCGGTCACCAGGCGCGCCGCCGAAGTCCTCGCCCTGCTGGAAAAGAGCGACGGCAAGGCTGGCGACAGGGCGGCCCTCCTCAACGAGCTGCCACTGTTCGCGGCGGCGCGGCCGAAATCGCATGTCCCCGCCGAATCCGGCCCTTCCCCCGCGGAGGAAGCGCTGGCCGCCATCAACCCGGACGAGCTGACACCCAAAGCTGCGCTCGAAATCCTTTACAAGTTGAAAGACTTGGCGCGTAAAGAGCGCCGCTAGACCGAGCGTGCTAGAACCGCCGTCGCTGCAAGGGCATCAACCCCTGCGCCACATCCTTGCTGCTGGGCACGATGGACAGAAGCGTCACCACCAAGGCTCCCTACTTCGACGCCCGCGAGGTCGGCGCCGAGCTGGCGGACTTCGTCGCCAAGCACGGCGGCGCCGCCAATGCGCGCCCAGCGGTGCTCGAACGCCTGAAGCAGTTGCTGAAAACCGCGCGCGCCGAGGCCAACCAGCAGCTGCTGGCCGACGGCAACGGCCGCCGCTGCGCGGAGGGTCTATCCGCATTCCAGGACGAGCTGATCCGCCTCGTCTACGACCACACCGTCACCCACATCTACAGCGCCACCAACCCATCCAATGCCGAGCACATGGCCGTGGTCGCGACAGGAGGCTATGGCCGCCGTCTGCTGGCGCCATTCTCGGACGTCGATCTGCTGTTCCTCCTCCCCTACAAGCAGACGCCCTGGGGCGAGAGCGTTGTCGAGTATGTGCTCTATGTGCTCTGGGACCTCGGCCTCAAGGTGGGCCACGCCACGCGCACCATTGATCAATCCCTCAAGCTGGCACGCACCGACATTCACCATTCGCACCGCTCTTCTGGACTCCCGTCTGATCCTCGGCGACGAGCCGCTGTTTGAAGATCTCATGCAGCGTTTCCAGCGCGAGGTCGTCCAGGGCACCGCCAAGCAGTTCGTCGAGGCCAAGATGGCCGAGCGCGACGAGCGCCATCGGCGCGCCGGCGAGTCGCGCTACCGCGTCGAGCCCAACATCAAGGACGGCAAGGGCGGCCTGCGCGACCTGCATACGCTGCACTGGCTCGCCAAGTACATGTACGGCAAGGGCCCAAGCGAGGGCGCTGTCGCAGCCACGATCTTCACGGCTGACGAGCAGGCCACCTACCGCCGCTGCGAAACATTCCTGTGGGGCGTGCGATGCCACCTGCATTTCCTGACGGGACGCGCCGAAGAACGGCTGACCTTCGATGTGCAGCAGGCCATGGCCGAACGGCTCGGCTATGTCGACCGCGGCGGGCTCAGATCCGTCGAGCGCTTCATGAAGCACTACTTCCTGGTCGCCAAGGACGTCGGCGACCTCACGACCATCCTGTGCTCGGCGCTGGAGATGGAGCAGGTCAAGACGTCCCCGGGGCTCGGCCGGCTGCTCAATCCCTTGAGCTGGCGCACGCGCCGCCACATCCGCACGACCAGCGATTTCCGCATCGACAATGGCCGGCTCAACGTAGCCGACCCCGATGTCTTCAAGCGCGATCCCGTCAACCTCATCCGCTTCTTTGCCAGGGCGGAGGAGACGGATGCCTTCTTCCATCCCAACGCGGTACGGCTGCTGCGGCGATCCTTGCGCCTCATCGACGACAAGCTGCGCAACGACCCGGAAGCCAACCGCATCTTTCTCGAGATGCTCTGCTCCACCAAGAATCCGGAGCCGACGCTGCGGCGCATGAACGAAGCTGGCGTGCTCGGGCGTTTCATTCCCGACTTCGGCCGCGTCGTCTCCATGATGCAGTTCAACATGTACCACCACTACACGGTGGACGAGCATCTGATCAGGACGATCGGCGTCCTGTCCGACATCGAACGCGGCGAGGCGGCCGATTCACATCCGCTCTCCACCAGAATTATCAACACGGTGCAGCACCGGCGCGCGCTGTACGTCGCGGCCTTTCTGCACGACATCGCCAAGGGTCGCGACGAGGACCACTCCATCGTCGGCGCGCGCATTGCACGCCGCCTGGGTCCTCGCCTGGGTCTGACGCCCGCCGAGGTCGAAACAACGGCCTGGCTGATCGAGCAGCATCTCACCATGAGCCAGGTCGCCTTCAGCCGCGACATCGGTGATCCCAAGACCGTGCGCGACTTCGCCAATGTCGTGCAGAGCCCGGAGCGCCTCAAGCTGCTGCTGGTGCTGACCGTCGCCGACATCCGCGCGGTGGGACCGGGCATCTGGAACGGCTGGAAAGGCCAGCTGCTGCGCGCGATCTACGGCGAAGCCGAACCGCTGGTTGCCGGCGGGCACACGCAGCTCGGGGCCCGCGAGCGCGTCGCGGCAGCGGAGGAAGCATTTCGTGTCGCATTGGCCGATTGGCCGAAGGACGATTTGCAACGCTTCATCGATCGGCAATACCCCGACTACTGGCTTCGCACCGACACGCGCAAGGCAGCCGAGCACGCCCAGATGGTGCGCGCCGCCGAACTCGCCGGCACCAAGCTCGCCAGTCACTTCACGACGGACGCGTTCACGGCGATCACCGAGCTGTCGCTGCTGGCGCCCAACCATCCGCGCCTGCTGGCGCTCTTTGCCGGGGCGTGTGCCGCCGCCGGCGCCAACATCTCGGGTGCGCATATCTCGACCACGCGGGACGGTTTCGCGCTCGACACCTTCCTGCTTGCCCGGGAGTTCGAGCAGGACGAGGACGAGTTGCGGCGCGCCCGGCGCATTGCCGAGACCATCGAGAAGCTTCTCAAGGGCGAGATCAAACTCAGCTCATTGATGGCAAAGCGGCACGGCAGGCGCAGCAGCCGCATCGGCGCGTTCACGGTTGCGCCCGAAGTGCTCGTGGACAACACGCTCTCCAACCAGTTCACCGTGGTGGAGGTGGCGGGCCTCGACCGGCCTGGACTGCTCTTCGAGCTCACCAACACGCTCTCCGACCTGAACCTCGATATTACGAGCGCCCACGTCACGACGTTCGGCGAGAAGGTCGTGGACGTGTTCTACGTGACCGACCTCACCAGCAAGCAGGTCACGAGCCCGCAACGGCAAAAAGCCATCAAGGCCCGCCTCATGGATGTGCTGGCTGCGCCGGGTACGTAACTGTCCCGGCCCAAGCGGCCATTCCCATGCGGTCGGCAGGTCGCAGTACGAGCTTGCCCGCAGTGGGCCTTGAAGCGGGCGCATTCCAGAACCACCTTGCAGCCCTATGCACATTGTCAGGTTCTCTCTCCTCTTCTTCGCCGCCGCGTTCCTCGTTCCCTTGGCCGCGCATGCCGCGTGGTGGGTCTCCCACGACGATGCCGTTGCGTGGCACCGGGCCGACTGGTCGAGTGCAGGCATCCTGCCGCCGGCGCGCGCCAAACCCGGCGCGGCGGTGTACGTGTTTGCTGCGCGCACCGGGCGCTGGAAGGGCATCTTCGCGCACCACAGCTGGATTGTCGTCAAGGAGCGCGGCGCGACCAGCTATACGCGTTTCGACAAGGTGGCATTGGGGCCGGCCGGTCAAGATCAACAACTGGGCCCCGGACGCCCGCTGGTACGGCCATACGCCAATGCTGGTTGCCGCCATCGAAGGGCCGCACGCCGAGCAGCTGGTTGCGAAAATAAAGGCGGCAGTGGCACGCTATCCCCTCAGTCAGCCCGGCGATTACTCTGTCTGGCCGGGGCCGAACTCCAACAGCTTCATCGCGTATGTGCTCGCGGCAATTCCCGAGGCCGGCATCGCCCTGCCGCCCACCGCCATCGGCAAGGATTGGCGCGTCGATGCGCAGGTCGTCGGCTGGACACCGAGCGGCACGGGCATTCAGCTATCGCTCGGCGGCCTGTTCGGCATCAGCGTTGGCTGGGTTGAAGGACTGGAGGTCAATGTCTTGGGGCTGGTCGACAGGCCTCGATATCCGCCGTCCCGCACTCAAGCTGCCGGGGTTCGGGCGGATCGGCATGGCGAGCGCCTGATCTGTCGCAGGCGAGATCTCCGGTTCATCCTGCCTGCTGCCGATTGCTCCCGCGCAAGACGAACGCCAGCGCCAGCCCGGCAACGAAACCGCCGACGTGGGCCATATACGCTACGCCGCCGGTATCCTCCGTTTGCGCCGTTGGCGCAATCGACCCAACGCCGCTGAACACCTGCAGCACGATCCAAAATCCGAGCACCATCAGCGCAGGCAAGGCGACGATCTGATTGGCCACGAGCACCCGGACGCGAGAGTGCGGAAACAGCAGCAGGTAAGCTCCGAGAACACCAGCAATCGCGCCAGAGGCACCGACATTGGGGATGCCCGATTGCGGCACCACGAAATACTGCGCAAACGTCGCAGCCACGCCGCACACCAGATAGAAGATCAGGAATTTGACCGGCCCGAATGCATCCTCGACGTTGTCGCCGAAGATCCACAGATAAAGCATGTTGCCGCCAAGATGCAGCCAGCCGCCGTGCATGAACATGGCGGAGAAGATCGTGGGCACGTTTCCAGCTGGGTCCTGGCCGAAACGGACCGGAATGAAGGCCCATTGACGAATGAACGCATCGCCGCCGTTGAGTTCGACGAAGAAGAAGAGGACATTGAGGGCGATCAGCACGACGGTAACGATGGGCATCGACCTGCGAGCGGAATTGTCGTCACCGATCGGAAACATGAGCCCCTCCATCCCTGTGCGCCCTACTGTGCGGCAGGGCACTTCTAGCCGGACACGCCAATCGCGCCTACGGCAAATCATGCACCTAACGTTGCCGAAGTGATTTCGTTGCACGCCGCCTGCATCTGCCTTGCCCTGGTCCATGCGCTCCGCTAAGGCCTCAACCGCCATGAAGCTCTATCGCGCCTTTGCTACTGTCGGCGGCCTGACCATGATCAGCCGCATCCTGGGCTTCGCCCGCGACATCCTGATCGCGGCGACGCTGGGATCCGGCGCGGTGGCTGACGCCTTCTTCGTGGCCTTTCGATTCCCCAATCTTTTCCGCCGCTTGTTCGGCGAGGGCGCTTTCAACTCGGCCTTCGTGCCGCTGTTTGCCGGGCGCCTGGAAGGAGAGGGCCGCGAGGCCGCACGCAAGTTCGCGGAAGAAGCCCTGGCCGGCCTCGTTTTCATTCTTCTGGCGCTGACCGCCGTAGCCCAAATCGCCATGCCGTTCCTGATGCTCGGGCTGGCGCCGGGATTCTCCGCGACCCCCGAGAAGTTCGACCTGGCAGTGCTGCTCACGCGCATCACCATGCCTTACCTGCTGTGCATGTCGGTCGTGGCGCTGCTGTCGGGCGTCCTGAACTCGATGGGCAAATTCGTGGAGAGCTCGGCGGTCTCGATCGTGCTCAACCTCACCATGATGGCGGCCACGATCTGCGCCATCCTCATGGGCCTCAGCAACGAACCGCTGGCTGGCATCGTGCAGGCGTGGGGCGTGTTCGCCGCCGGAATTTTCCAGCTCGCCCTCCTGCTCTACGGGGTGCGCCGCCATGGGTTGGTGCTCAAACTGCGCTGGCCTCGAATGACCGACGGCGTGCGCCGCCTCATCACGCTCGGCATTCCCGGCATCATCGCCGGCGGTGTTACGCAGATCAACATCGTCATCGGCACCGTTATCGCGTCCATGCAGAACGGCGCCGTATCGCATCTCTACTACGCTGATCGCATCTACGAGCTTCCGCTCGCGATCGTCGGTATCGCCATCGGCGTCGTCCTGCTGCCGGACATATCGCGGCAGGTGCGCGCCGGTAATCACGCCGGAGTCATGGACAGCCAGAACCGCTCATTCGAATTCGCGATGCTGCTGACCGTGCCCGCTGCCGTCGCGCTGGCGATCGCGCCCACCGCCATCGTGCAAGGCCTGTTTCAGCGCGGTGCCTTCACGGCGGCCGACACGCCGCCCACGGCCTATGCCTTGGCGATCTTCGCGCTGGGTCTGCCGTCGTTCGTGATGATCAAGGTGTTCTCCCCCGCTTTCTTTGCGCGTGAGGATACCGCAACGCCGATGCGATACGCCGTGCTGAGCCTGACGGCGAACACCATCGGCTCGATTGCGCTGTTTTTCCTGTTCCGCTCGCTGGGCCTCATGCCGCATCTCGGCATCGCCGTGGCGACAACGCTGGGCGGGTGGCTGAACGCCGGCCTCTTGTATGTCACGCTGATCAGACGAGGCATCTTCGTGCCGGACGCACGGCTGCGGCGTGCGCTCAAGCTCATCGTGGTTGCCAGCTTGATGATGGGCGTTGCCGTCTGGGGCACGGCCACCGCCCTCCAGGAGTGGTTTGTCGCTCCGAGCGTGGTCTTGCGCGCCGGCGGGCTCTGCCTGCTGGTGGCCTCGGGGCTGGCGGTCTATGGCGCCGCAATCCTGCTTTCCGGGGCCGTCGAAGTGCGTCAGTTGCGCGCCCTGCTGCGGCGCAGGCCGTCGCCATAATACGGTAAACTGCCGGAACACTTGTCTGCGGCCAGCGAGCGCGTCATAACCCGCGCCGCATTGGAAGGGACCTCGCATGGCATTCACCCCCCGCGTTTTTTCCGGCATGCAGCCGACGGGCAATCTGCATCTCGGCAATTATCTGGGCGCCATGGTGCAATGGGTCGCGATGCAGGAGACGCATGAGTGCATCTTCTGCGTGGTCGACATGCACGCCATCACGCGTGTGGCAGGACCCGGCTGAGCTCAAGGACCAGATCCGCGCGGTGACTGCAGCCTATCTGGCCGCGGGCATCGATCCGAAGAAGAGCATTCTCTTCAATCAGAGCCAGGTGCCCGAGCATGCGGAGCTGGCCTGGGTCTTCAATTGCGTGGCGCGGCTCGGCTGGCTCAACCGCATGACGCAGTTCAAGGAGAAGGCCGGCAAGGACCGGGAGAACGCGTCCGTCGGCCTCTATGCTTATCCCGTATTGATGGCGGCAGACATCCTGGCCTATCGCGCCACGCATGTGCCGGTCGGCGACGACCAGAAGCAGCATCTGGAGCTGTCTCGCGACATCGCGCAGAAGTTCAACAATGACTTCGCCCCCTCGATCCAGCGCGCCGGTTTCGAGGACGGTATTTACTTCCCGCTGCCGGAGCCCGTCATCATGGGGCCGGCCACGCGCGTGATGAGCCTGCGCGACGGCACCAAGAAGATGTCGAAGTCCGACCCATCGGACCTCTCGCGCATCAACATGACGGACGACGCCGACACAATCGCCAGGAAGATCCAGAAAGCGAAAACCGATCCCGAGCCGCTCCCTACGGAGGAAGCCGGTCTTGCGAGCCGCCCGGAGGCCGACAATCTCGTCGGCATCTACGCCGCGCTGGCCGGCACCGCGAAAGCTGATGTGCTCGGGGAATTCGGCGGGGCGCAATTCTCGGCCTTCAAGAAGGCATTGGCCGAGCTTGCCGTCTCCAGGATCGCACCTGTCAACGCCGAGATGACACGGCTTCTCGCCGATCCCGCCGAAATCGACCGCACGCTGGCCGATGGTGCCCGCCGGGCGCGCGTGATTGCCGGCCCGATCATGAACGATGTCAGGGACATCGTCGGTTTTCTGCGGTCGTGAAAGAGCTTGCCGGCGGCAGGCATGACCAAAGGCAGGCCATCCTGCATCCATTGCGGGCGGCTTCCTCTATTGTTGGTGAACGCAACCCATGGCAGCATGAACCATGACCAAGAAACGCCGGGTATTCGAGCAAGGCCACGCTCGCAAGCTTCTGGTGATCGTCGACGAGTTGCCGGAGGTTGAAGGTGCTCTGTTTTTCGCCGCGGGACGCGTCTCCCATGTCGGCGGGCAGATCATGCTGCTTTACGTGATCGAGCCAGACAACCAGTTCTGGGACGCGGTACGCCAAGTCCAGCTGGAAGAGCAAACCAACAAGGCGAAAGCCCTATTCCGCCTGTTTCGCCGGAAGCTCAGCAATGCGGGCTACGACAAGGTCGTGATCGAGGAGGTAATCCGCGAAGGCAAGCTGGTCGAGGCCATCCTGCAGCAGATCGAGGACGACGAGGATGTCGCGGTGCTGATCCTGGGGGCATCCAAGGAAACAACCGGCCCCGGACCGCTGGTATCCTCGCTTGCGACCGGCGCCACGTCCGGTCAGTTCCCCATCCCCATCACCATCGTACCCGGGGATCTGAGCATCGAGCAGATCCAGGCCCTGGCTTGAACTGAGGGCTCGACCTCTAGGTTTTTGACCTGGCAACGCCCATCTACTAGAATGATTCCAAAGTTCCCCGAGCGGAGAGACCGCCATGTTCATCCAGACCGAGCACACGCCCAATCCGGCCACCCTCAAGTTCATCCCCGGCAAGACCGTGCTGGATGACGGCACGGTGGACTACCGCTCCAAGTCGGAGGCGGCAGGTTCGCCGCTGGCCACCCGACTGTTCGACGTCGACGGTGTGACCGGCGTATTCTTAGGGTCCGATTTCATCTCCGTGACCAAGGGCGAAGCCGAATGGCCGCACATCAAGCCGGCCATCCTCGGCGCCATCATGGAGCACTACATGTCCGGGGCGCCGGTGGTCGATAGTGGCGAGAGCACCGACCAGGACACGGACTCGGAGCAGTACGACGCCAAAGACGAAGACACGGTCAAGACCATCAAGGAACTGCTGGACACGCGTGTGCGCCCGGCAGTTGCCAACGACGGCGGCGACATCACCTTCCAGGGCTTCAAGGATGGCGTGGTGTTCCTGCACATGCGCGGAGCCTGCGCCGGCTGTCCGAGTTCCACAGCGACGTTGCGCCACGGCATCGAGAATCTGCTGAAGCACTTCTGTCCGGACGTGCAGGAAGTACGGCCGGTCTAGCAACGAGGCCGGCAACACGGGCATAATGACCCCGCTCGCAAACCGAGCGGGGTTTTTTTGTTCTTGGAGGGATTATGCCGGCACGATTGGACGACACTGCGCTGAAGCAGCTGTTCTTGGACGCGCGCACGCATAGGGCCTGGCAGCCACGCGACGTCCCCGACAACCTGCTCAAGGAGCTCGTCGATCTCACAAAGATGGCCCCGACCGCCAACAACAGCTTGCCTGCGCGTCTCGTGTTCGTGAAATCGAAGGCGGCGAAGGAGCGCCTGAAGCCGCACCTGAGCGCCGGCAACGTCGACAAGACCATGGCCGCTCCGGTGACCGTCATCGTCGGCTACGATCTGAAGTTCTACGTGCACCCGCCCAAAGGCCAAGACCCTCTGAGCGCGTTCGCAGACAAGCCGGAGCAAGCACGCACGATGGCGTTCCGCAACAGCTCCCTGCAGGGCGGCTATCTCATCCTCGCAGCGCGATCGCTCGGGCTCGATTGCGGGCCCATGTCCGGGTTCGACAATGCCGGCGTCGACAAGGAGTTCTTTGCCGGTACCGACGTCCAATCGAACTTTCTGTGCAACCTGGGCTTCGGCGACCCGGCGGGTTTGCGGCCGAGGGGGCCGCGGTTCGATTTCGATGAGATCGGGAAAATTTTGTAGCCACCCATGAACATCCTCGCCTTCGATACCTGTTTTGGTGCGGTGTCCGCCGCGGTGCGGTGGCGGAGCGCGGGGGGCGAATGGCTGCTGCGCGAAGCCTATGAAGCGCGCACCGCCGGCCATGCCGAACGCCTGTTCCCCATGATTGCGGAGGTCATGGAAGGTGCAGGACTGGCGTTTTCCTCGATCGATCGCATTGCCGTAACCCTGGGTCCGGGTACTTTCACAGGCGTGCGTGTGGGCATTGCTGCAGCGCGCGCGTTTGCGTTAGCCATGGACAGGCCTGTCGTCGGCACAACCAGCCTCGCAGTCATGGCCCACCGTGCCGATCTTTTGATCGGGCGCGAGCGCGCTGGCCGGCCACTGGCCGTCGCGGTCGATGCGCGCCGCGATATGATCTACTTTCAGGTCTTCCCCAATCACACGATTGGAGCGCGTGACGCCTTGCTGGTTACGCCAGAACAGGCAGCCCGCGCCATCGGTCGGCAGCCGGTTCTCGTCGCAGGCTCCGGCGCAGCGGCGGTCGCTGCCGCCGCAGAAGGCCACGCCGAGGTTCGATTGCCAGATCTGCAACCGCACGCGACGTCGCTCGCCCTCATGGCGCCTGAGCTTGCACCAGTCGACCGCGTCACGCCGATCTACCTGCGGGAGCCGGATGCCAAGCCACAGGCTGACAAAGCTTTGCCGAGGATGCTGCCGTGACGAAACCCAGTGCCGCCGAGCACGTGAGCATCCTGTGGGCGGGAGTCGATAGTGCAGAAGAGCTGGCCCGGCTGCACGCTCCACTATTTTCTCCGGCATGGGACGCTGCCAGCTTCAGGTTATTGCTCGATCATCCAGGTTCCACTGCTTTCATAGCGCGCGCCGGAGAACCACTGGCGACCGCTGGTTTCATTCTGGGCCGGCTGATTGCGGACGAAGCAGAAATTCTTACCCTCGGCGTATGCGGGAACTGGCAGCGCCGAGGTATCGGACAGCGCCTGGTCGAAGCCCTCGGCCGGGCCGCCGGGAAGGCGGAAGCGCGCCGCTTGTATCTTGAAGTTGCAGCCAGCAACACGGCGGCGCTCAGGCTCTACAAGAAGCTGGGCTTTGCGGAAATCGGGCGACGCAAGGGCTACTATGAGCGCCCAGGCAACCCGCCCGAAGACGCGGTCAACCTGGCGCTGGCACTGGCACTCTGAGCTCAGCTCGCTCCTGGAGGTGGACGCCCCGGAGGGGGCCGCATATAAACGCTGATCAAAGATTCGGGCCACCGGGATTATGTCCGCTTCGCTGGACCAGGCAAGTCGCATCGAACGGCTCTGCGCTTCCAAGCGGCTGCGCATGACCGGGCAGAGGCGCGTGATCGCTCGCGTCCTCTCGATTGCCAAGGACCACCCCGATGTGGAGGAAGTGCACCGGCGAGCACACGCCGTCGATGCACGCATCTCGCTTTCAACCGTCTACCGCACCCTCAAGCTGTTTGCCGCCCAGGGTATTCTCGAACGTCACGACTTCGGTGCTGGCCGCGGGCGCTACGAAGAGGCCTCCCGAAGCCACCACGATCATTTGATCGACGTCGAAACCGGTCGCGTGATCGAGTTCAAGAACGAAGATATCGAGCGCATCCAGCAACGCGTTGCGCGGGAGTTGGGTTTCGATCTGGTAGGGCACCGGCTCGAGCTTTATGGCGTGCCGGCCAAACGCGCCCGCAAGTAGCATTGAATTTGGCGCTTTACGCCCGGCGACCGGCCCGGCTAAACCTCTCCGGATGCTGCACTGCAATAGCGCCTTGTCCCTGGGCGCTGAGACGTGACATGAGCGTACCAAAAAAAATCTACGCCAAGACGTTCGGCTGTCAGATGAACGTCTACGATACCGCGCGCATGACGGAACTGCTCGCCCCCATGGGCTTTGTGGAAACACAGTCGATGGAGGAGGCCGATGTCGTCCTGCTCAATACCTGCCACATCCGCGACAAGGCCGTCGAAAAGGTCTATTCCGACCTCGGCCGCATTCGCGACGCGAAAGCGGAACGCCGTGCTGCCGGCAAGGATACGATCATCACCGTGGCTGGGTGCGTGGCCCAAGCCGAAGGTGCCGAGATCGCGAGGCGGGAACCCAGCGTCAATCTCGTTGTCGGCCCGCAAAGCTATCATCGCCTAGGCGAGCTGATCGCGCGCAGCAACGGGCGACACGCCGCCCATCGTCGAAACCGAATTTCCCGAGCTGGATAAATTTTCCTCGCTGCCCGAGCGCGCACCAGCACGCGCACCAAGCGCTTTTCTGACAGTACAGGAAGGCTGCGACAGGTTCTGCACGTTCTGCGTTGTCCCTTACACGCGCGGCGCCGAGTATTCGCGTTCCATTGCGGACGTGGAAGGCGAAGCACGTCGCCTGGTTGACCACGGCGTGCGCGAGATCACGTTGCTCGGACAGAACGTCAACGCCTATCATGGTCAGGGGCCCGATGGGCGGCCGTGGTCACTCGCGCGACTGATCGGACAACTTGCGCGCATCGGTGGGCTCGAACGCCTGCGGTACACGACCAGCCATCCGCGCGACATGGCCGACGACCTGATCGACACGCACCGCGACGAACCCAAGCTGATGCCCTTCCTGCACCTACCGTTTCAGTCTGGCGCCGATCGCGTCCTCGCGGCCATGAACCGCAAGCACACCGGCGCCGAATACCTGGCACTCGTCGACCGCATCCGCGCCGTGCGACCCGACATTGCGCTGTCGACCGACGTCATCGTCGGCTTCCCCGGCGAGACCGATGCCGAGTTCGAGGACACTCTCTCAATGATGGAGCGCGTACGCTTTGCCCAGGCCTACAGCTTCAAATACAGTCCGCGACCGGGCACACCGGCCGCAGGTCTGGAGCAGCTCCCCGAAGAGGTCAAGGTTGCACGTCTAAGTCAGCTGCAGAGCGTGATAACCCGGCATCAAACGGCGTTCAATTCAGCGCAGGTCGGCATGATCATGCCGGTGCTTTTTGATCGCCGCGGGCGGCGCCCGGGGCAACTGATCGGCCGTTCTCCGTATCTGCAGTCGGTTCATGCACAGCTTGATTCTTCGTGGCTCGGCAAAACCTTAGAGGTTGAAATTGCGTCCGCCGGACCCAATAGTCTGGCTGGCGTCCTCCATGAGGCCAGCGCCGCATGAGGCGAAGGCAATAGAGTGTGGTAGGGTGGGCTTGAGATTCGAGAACCTGCATTCATTCGGAGGCCGCCTAATTGACAGGCGTGCGTGGGCCAGCGGCGGCGGGGTTGGGTAAGGCACCCAGGTCAGAGCAGGCACGTTTGGTCGTGCCGTTTGAGGACAACCGTCACTTGAATCGCCTTCTCGGCGAATACGACGGGCATCTGGCACTGCTGGAGGAACGCCTTGGCATCGAGGCGCATGCCCATGGCAACGTGGTGACACTGTCAGGCCCAGTGGAATCCTGCGAAGTTGCGCGCGAGGTACTCGAGAAGCTTTACGCACGCGTCCGAAAGGGCGAAGACATCGGCGCCGGCGACATCGACGGTCTCCTGCGCCATGCCCGGTCAGAGGCGCCGGCCAAGGATGGACTCGCGCAAATCCGCACCCGCCGCAAGGTCATCACGGCCCGCTCACCGACCCAGACCACTTACATTCAGGCCTTGGACAACGTCGATCTCGTGTTCGGCCTCGGTCCCGCCGGCACGGGCAAGACGTACCTGGCAGTCGCCTACGCCGCCCAGTGCCTGGAACGCGGACAGGTCGAGCGGATCATTCTTTCGCGGCCCGCTGTCGAAGCCGGTGAGCGGTTGGGATTTCTGCCGGGCGACATGCGCGAGAAAGTCGATCCCTATCTGCGCCCGCTCTACGACGCGCTCAACGACGTGCTGCCCCCCGCCAAGGTGGAGCGCGATCTGGCTACCGGCGTTATCGAGGTCGCACCGCTCGCCTTCATGCGTGGCCGCACCCTGGCGCATTCGTTCATCATCTTGGACGAGGCGCAGAATACATCCGCCATGCAGATGAAAATGTTTCTGACCCGCATCGGCGAAGGCTCGAAGATGGTCATCACCGGCGACCCTAGCCAGATCGACCTGCCGGCCGGCCAGAAATCGGGGCTCGTGGACGCCGTCAAGCTTCTCGATGGGATCAAAGGCATCGAAGCGGTTCGCTTCAATTCAGGCGACGTGGTGCGCCGCGATCTCGTAGCGCGCATTGTCGAGGCCTACGACAAAGCCGGCAGGAAGAACGGCTAGCGTTGTGTATCGCTTATGAACGACCCCGGCGACAGTACGCTCGTGGCTTCTGCCGACGACTCATCGGCCGGCTCCGAACCTCCAGAACAGCTGTCCGTTGTCATTGTCAACGAGGCTGGCGACTGGAGTGCATTCGCGGCGACTGAGCATGCGATCGAGACGGCAGCAGCAGCGCTAGCTGAACATTCCGGGTGCGGAGGCGCCCGCGGCACGGAAGCAAGCGTCGTCCTCGGCGACGACGCACTGGTCCGCGCACTCAACCAAACGTACCGCGGCAAGGACAAGCCGACCAACGTTCTGTCCTTTCCATTCCAGGTTCCACCGGGAGGCGCTCGGAACGGCATCCTGGGCGATGTCGTGCTGGCGGCCGAAACGGTCGTGCGCGAAGCGGCGGAGCGCGGAATTCCGCCCGTGCATCACCTCCAGCATCTCGTCATCCATGGTCTGCTGCACCTGCTGGGGTTCGAGCACGAGACGGACGCCGAAGCCGAGACCATGGAACGGGTAGAAACCGAGATCCTGGCAACGCTTGCGATTACAGATCCTTACGCGTCTGACGGGATTGAATGAAAGCGCCATGAGCAACGAGCCAACAGAAGACAAGCAAGCACCCGAACCGCTGCCGGCAGAGGAAGCGGCAGAACAGCCCTACGGATGGCTGACCGCGCTGCGCGCGAAACTGGGCCTGCCCGGCGCGCCGACGCTGCGCACGACGCTGGAGAACGCGCTGAGCGCGGGCGAAGGCGAGGCGTTCTCGGCCGAAGAGCGCGAGATGCTTTTGCGCACCATGCGTTTCGGCGCGCTCAGGGTAGAGGACGTCATGGTGCCCCGTGCCGACATTATTGCCGTCGATGAAAACGAGCCGATCCTCGAGTTGCTCAAGACCTTCGATGCCGCCGGCGTGTCGCGGGTACCGCTGTTCCGCGAGACGCTCGACGACCCGCGCGGCATGGTCCATGTCAAGGATCTGTTGAGATGGATGATGGGAGACGCCCTCGGCCGCCCGGCCATCGCGGGATATGTGCCGTCTTCCGCCATTCGCCCGGGTTCGGCGAATGCAGTACGCCCGCCCGACCTATCGCGCATCGACCTCTCAAAGCCGATCGTTTCGGCCAAGCTGCGCCGCCCGATGATCTTCGTGCCGCCTTCCATGCCGGCCGCAAACCTGCTCATTCGGATGCAGTCGACGCACATTCACATGGCCCTGGTCGTCGACGAATACGGCGGGACTGATGGGCTTGTTACCATTGAAGACCTCGTCGAGCAGATCGTCGGGAACATCGAGGACGAGCATGACGAGGCCGAGGCCGCCAACATCACGAGCGATCCCAAGCAGGGACTGGTGACCGCAGCACGCACACCGGTGCACGAGCTGGAGGCATACCTCGGCCTGAAGCTGCTGAAGCCGGGGGAAGAGTCCGAGGTCGATACACTCGGCGGCCTCATCTTTGCGTTGATCAGCCGGGTCCCGGCGCGCGGCGAGCTGATCCCTCATCCAGCGGGGATCGAGTTCGAGGTGCTCGATGCAGATCCGCGCCGCGTCAAGAAACTGAGGGTACACATGCCGCGTAGCACTTCCGCTGATGCGGCCGTCGCCAAGTCTTGACTTGAGTGTTGGGCGCGCGGAGCTTGCGGCGGTGTCCCCCGGAGAGGCCCATGCCCGGCATGTTGTCGATAGCGGCGCTTGCGGAACGCTTGAAGGGGCTCGATGGATGGCGTTGCCGCGCTGCCGCGGTCGTCGCCGGTGCCGCATCGGTGCTTGCACTGGCTCCGTTCTTCGTCTGGCCCATCCTGTGGCTCACGCTACCAGCACTGGTGTGGTTGACCGACGGAGCATTCGAACGCGGCACGCGTAACCACGGTGAGCGCTGGCATCGGCGGCCTGCAGCCGCGGCCGCCGAGATCGGCTGGTGGTTCGGCTTCGGTTATTTCCTCGCCGGCCTGTTTTGGATCGGCGAGGCCTTTCTCGTCGACGCTGAGGTCTTTGCCGTCCTGATGCCCTTTGCCGTCCTGCTGATGCCCGCGGGTCTGGCACTGTTCCATGCGGCGGCAACGGCACTGGCGGCATCATTCTGGCGCACCGGCATCTACCGTGTGGTGACGCTCGCGTTATCGCTATCGGCGATGGAGTGGCTGCGCGGCCACATGCTCTCGGGCTTTCCTTGGAACGTATTGGGCTACGCCCTCACTTATCCCGTATCGCTCATGCAAAGTGTGGCCGTCTTCGGCATTTACGGGCTGACGCTGATTGCGGTGCTCGTGTTCGCGCTCCCGCCTGTCCTGTGGAGCGAGGCGCAGGGCCGCGGGTCCCGGCGTGCGGCGCTTGCCGTCGCCGTGTTGCCGTTGCTCATCGCCAGCGCGGCAGGCCATATCCGGCTCGCACTTGGCACCTCGGCTGTGGTGCCCGGAGTGAAAATCAGGATCGTGCAGCCGAGCATTCTGCAGCGCGACAAGTGGCGGCCCGAAAACCAGGAGCGAATTTTCTTCGATCACATCGATCTGTCACGCCGGGATGCGGCCGGCACGATCGACAATCTTAACGGCATCACGCACGTGGTGTGGCCCGAAGCCGCCATGCCGTTCCTGCCACTCGATGCGCCGGAAGCGCTGGCGGCCATCGGCGCACTGCTGCCGGAGGGAACAGTCCTTATTGCAGGAGCGCTGCGCGCCGAGCAGGCGCCGCCGGCGTCGCCGCGGTTGCGCATCTTCTTCAATAGTCTTTTGGTCTTCGGGCGTGGCGGTGTGCTGCTGACCCGCTACGACAAGATCCACCTTGTCCCGTTCGGCGAGTTTTTGCCGTTGCGAAGGGTGCTCGAAGCCATCGGCCTGCGCCAACTCAGCCAAGCCATCGGCACCTTCGATTTTGGCGTCTCGCCTCGGCCATTGCTTGATATACCCGGCCTTCCCCCAGCCCTGCCGCTCATTTGCTACGAAGCGATCTTTCCGGGTGCCCTTGTTCAGGGGGCAGAACGACCTGGAGTAATGGTTAATGTCACAAACGATGGATGGTTTGGCAACACGACCGGCCCGCGCCAGCACCTTCATCAAGCCCGCGTTCGCGCCGTCGAAGAGGGTGTTCCCATCATCCGCGCGGCCAATAATGGGGTTTCTGCAGCCTTCGATGGATACGGCCGCCCACTGGGCCGCATCGACCTTGACGTCCGTGGGGTGATAGATGTGCCACTGCCCACAGCGTTGCAGCCGCCACCCTATGCGCGGTTTGGTGATTCTATTTTCTTTACGATCTGGTTACTCGGGGGCGTCATTCTAGGCAGGGTAGTGCGGCGCTAGTTGCACACGCGTTCTTGCGTCCGCTATCTGCTGTTCAGCAGAGGGACTGGAAGTTGACGCTCTGTAGGACTGCACCTACCACTTGTGCAAAGGCAACGTTTGCGGGGCTTTGATGTCAAGACCAACAGGGATCGCCGAAAACTTGATAGGCGATGAAAAAAGCTCGCGACGGCCAAATCCGATAGACATTCATGTCGGTAGCCGGGTGCGCTTTCGGCGGATGCTGCTTGGCATGAGCCAGGAGAAGCTCGGCGAGAAGCTGGGACTGACATTCCAACAGGTGCAGAAATACGAGAAAGGCATCAACCGAATTGGCGCGAGCCGGTTGTTCGATCTCGCGCAGGTACTGGGCGTTTCAGTACAGTTTTTCTACGAGGAAGCGCCAGCTTCGGAACCGAAGCAGGGTACGCCGGACGAGGCCACCGAGAAGCCCGATGAGCATTCGATCGTCGCGTTCCTGCGCAGCCGCGATGGCCTGGAACTGAACAAGGCTTTCGTGCGTATCTCCGACGCCAAGGCGCGCCGCGCGATCGTCGAACTCGTCCGCAGCCTGGCCAACGACACCGGGACAGAGACGGAGTAGCGAGGCATTGGGAGACGCCCCAATTCGGGCGGGCTTGTCCCACTGCCAGTTCGCGACATCGCCGCACTTTTTGGTCATCTTGACCCCTGACTGAAACACTGCAAGAACCCTCGCGGTTTTGCAGTATGTCCAGCCAAGGGGTGTGCCACGTGTCGCGCAAGTCGTACTTGTTCACCAGCGAATCCGTCTCCGAGGGACACCCGGATAAGGTCTGCGACCGGATTTCCGATGAAGTGGTTGATCTTTTCTTTCGCGAAGGGCCCAAGGCCGGTATCGACCCCTGGCAGCTGCGCGTGGCGTGCGAGACCCTGGCGACCACCAACCAGGTCGTGATCGCCGGCGAGACGCGCGGGCCTAAAACGATCACCAAGGACTGGGTGTCTCACGTCGCGCGCCTCGCCATCAAGGACATCGGCTACGAACAGGATGGCTTCCACTGGGAGACCGCCGACATCAAGGTCTTGCTGCACCCGCAATCGGCCGACATCGCGCAAGGCGTGGACAGCGGCGGCAACAAGGATGAAGGCGCCGGCGATCAGGGCATCATGTTCGGCTATGCGTGCAAGGACACGCCCGAGCTCATGCCGGCTCCGCTCTACTACAGCCACAAGATCCTACGCCTGATCTCTGAGGCTCGGCACTCCGGCAAGGAGGCGGTGCTGGGTCCCGACTCCAAGAGCCAGGTGACCGTACGCTACGAGAACGGCAAGCCTGCTGCAGTCACCCAGATCGTGGTCTCGCACCAGCATCTGGTGGAGTCGATGACGTCGGCGCAGGTGCGAGAGCTGGTCGAGCCTTATGTCAAGAAGGCGCTGCCCTCCGGCTGGATCAACAAGGACACCGTCTGGCACATCAATCCGACGGGGAAATTCTTCATCGGCGGCCCCGATGGCGATACTGGCCTCACCGGACGCAAGATCATTGTCGACACCTACGGCGGCGCGGCCCCGCACGGTGGCGGTGCGTTCTCCGGCAAGGACCCCACCAAAGTCGACCGCTCGGCGGCATATGCCGCGCGCTACCTCGCCAAGAACGTGGTCGCCGCCGGTCTTGCCGATTGCTGCACGATCCAGCTGGCCTATGCCATCGGCGTCGCCAAACCGCTCTCGGTCTACGTCGACGTTGCCGACAATCCAAGCAAGATCGATGTAGCCAAGCTCGAGACTGTTCTGAGCGAGTTGGTGGATCTCTCTCCACGCGGCATCCGCAAGCACCTCGACCTCAACAAGCCGATCTACGCACGCACCTCGGCGTACGGACATTTCGGCCGCGCGCCAGAGAAGGATGGCGGCTTTTCGTGGGAGAAAACCGATATCGTCGACGCACTGAAATCGGCGATGGCGTAACGACGCGAACGCCTCGCCGCAGTGGGAGGGTCGCATGCCTCGCGCTGACCAGCCGAAGGGGTCGCGGCGCAAGCTGATCGAGTTTGACGCCGAATCCTGGCACGCGCTGCATAGCCTGTCACAGGACAGCATGAAGTCACTGCAGGACCTTGCAGACGAGGCCTTCCGCGATCTGCTGCGCAAGCACGGCCGTCCGGCAACGCTCAAGGAGGCCCTGCGGGAAAGCGCACGCAGGCTGCCGGCCAACGATGCCCTGTCCAGCGCCAAGAAGCGCAAGCGTTAGGGCTGGCGCATCTCGCGGCGCTCAATGTAGACGGGTGGCGTGATACAAGATCGACAGGCGCCAGAACGTGATCTGCGGTCCTACGGACGCCGGCGGGGCCGCGCTCTGAGTCCCAGACAGAAAGCGCTTTGGGAGCAAGTCCTGCCGCGCGTGGCGCTAACTTGCAACGCCCAGGCACTGCAACGCATCTCCGAAGTGTTTGCACCTGCGGCTGGCAAAGTCTGGCTGGAGATTGGCTTCGGCGGCGGCGAGCACCTGATCTGGCAGGCGACCCACAACCCCGATGTCGGCCTGATCGGCTGCGAGCCATTCGAGGACGGCGTCGTCAAGGTGTTGAGCGCCGTCGACACCGAAGGCCTGGCCAATGTCAGGATCCACGCAGACGACGGCCGGCCTCTCCTGCGCCTGCTGCCCGAGGCCGGCGTGGATCGCGCCTTTGTTCTTTTTCCCGACCCATGGCCTAAGAAACGGCATCACAAGCGCCGGCTCGTTTCGAGCGAAACGGTCGCCGCGCTTGCCCGCATCTTGCGGGCGGGCGGTGAGCTGCGCATCGCCACCGACATCGGGGAGTATGCATGCGCAATTCTGCGCGCAGTGCTCGGCCATGGCGGCTTCGGCTGGACGGCGATGGGACCCGACGATTGGCGCAAACGCCCCCCCGACTGGCCGCCAACGCGCTATGAGGCAAAGGCCCTTCGGGAGGGCCGGAAGTGCTATTATTTCTGCTTCCGGCGAGCTTGAGCGGCAGCGGGCTTAACGGACCAGCATCCGGATGCGACATCTGCTGCACTTCCTGCTTGCAAACGGCCCAGGCCCCACCTATTATCGAGGCGCTCATGATCATCTCAACTCTGAGAGTGGGCCCTTTGGGTCCGCTCTTTTTGTTTTGGGGGACCCTCTGAGCACTCCAAAGCGGAACGGCAGTTGCACTCATAGGGCTGAGAACGGTGAGCGGCGCGATATCCGAAGCGCGCTTCATAAGTGAGACCGGCGTGGCCGCCGAAGTCGCGGCATTGATCGAGCCGGCACTCAACGACATGGGCTTTCGCCTGGTGCGGGTCACGGTGTCGAAGCGCGACGGAACCACTGTACAGATCATGGCGGAGCGGCCGGACGGCACCATCACGGTGGAGGATTGCGCAGACATCTCGCGCAACTTGTCGCCGCTCTTGGACACCCACGACCCGATCACCGGCCACTACACGCTGGAGATTTCCTCGCCCGGCATCGACCGGCTGCTGGCAAGAACGTCGGATTTTGAAGCCTGGGCCGGACACGAGGCCAAGGTCGAGACGAAGGAGTTGGTCGCAGGCCGCAAGCGGTTTCGCGGCACTATTCAGGGCCTCGCCGGAAGCGAGGTTCGCATCGAGGTGCCACCGGACCAAGGCGGCCCGGAGGTGAGGCTGCCGATCGGCATCATTGCCGAGGCGCGGCTGGTTCTGACGGACGAACTTATTCGCGAAACGCTCCGGCGCGCGAAGAAGGCGAATGCAGATGCCGCGGCCGCTGACGCCGCGGATCATGTTTGACATGGAGGGTGCCAGAGTATGGCGCAGGCAGGCGTAAGCGCAAACCGGCTGGAGCTGTTGCAGATAGCCGACGCTGTGGCGCGGGAGAAATCCATCGACCGCAAGATCGTTATCGAGGCCATGGAGGACGCGATCCAGAAAGCGGCCAAATCGCGTTATGGCGCAGAGAACGATATCCGTTGCGAAATCGACCCCAAGTCCGGTGAGACCAAGTTGACCCGCGTGCTGGAGGTGGTCGAGCAGGTTGAGAACGACGCGACGCAGGTCACGCTCGCCGACGCAACGCGACGCAACCCCAACGCTAAGATCGGCGACATTCTCGCCGAGACGCTGCCGCCTCTGGATTTCGGCCGCGTGGCGGCGCAGAACGCCAAGCAGGTCATCGTGCAGAAGGTGCGCGAGGCCGAGCGCGAGCGCCATCACAACGAATACAAGGACCGCGTGGGCGAGATCGTCAACGGCACGGTCAAGCGCGTGGAATATGGCAATGTCATCGTCGATCTGGGACGCGCTGAGGGTATCATCCGCCGCGACGAGATGATCCCGCGCGAGAACGTACGCCTGGGCGATCGCATCCGCGCCTACATTTATGACGTACGCCGCGAGCAGCGGGGACCGCAGATCTTTCTCTCCCGCGCGCGACCCGAGTTCATGTCGCTGCTGTTCAGGCAGGAAGTGCCGGAAATCTACGACGGCATCGTGCAGATCAAGTCGGTGGCGCGCGATCCTGGGTCCAGAGCCAAGATCGCGGTCATTTCCAAGGATTCCTCGATCGACCCCGTCGGCGCCTGCGTCGGCATGCGCGGCGCGCGCGTGCAGGCGGTGGTGGGCGAGTTGCAGGGCGAAAAGGTCGACATCATCCAGTGGAACCAGGATGCCGCGACCTTCATCGTCAATGCGCTGGCGCCTGCCGAGGTGACCAAGGTGGTGCTTGACGAGGATTCCAACCGCATCGAGGTCGTGGTGCCGGAGAGCCAGCTGTCGCTGGCGATCGGTCGGCGCGGACAGAACGTACGGCTTGCGTCTCAGCTCACCGGCTGGGATATCGACATTCTCACGGAGCAGGAAGAATCCGAGCGGCGCCAGAAGGAGTTCGCGGAGCGGTCGCAGCTCTTCATGGAAGCCCTTGACGTCGACGAGGTCATCGCCCAGCTGCTGGCGACCGAGGGCTTCGAGACGGTCGCCGAGGTGGCCTTCGTCGACACGACCGAGATTGCGCACATCGAAGGCTTCGACGAGGACACCGCCAAGGAAATCCAGACCCGCGCGCGTGAATTTCTGGAGAAGCAGGAAGCCGAGCGCGATGCCAAGCGCAAGGAACTGGGCGTTGCCGACGAACTCGGCAAGCTTCAGGGCGTGACGACTGCCATGCTGGTCGCTTTCGGCGAAAACGACATCAAGACGATTGAGGATCTCGCCGGCGCCGTGCCAGATGACCTCACCGGCTGGACAGAGCGCAAGAAGGAGAAAGATGCCGAGCCGGTCCGGCACAAGGGCGCGCTTGAAGGCTTCGAGGTGGGACGCAAGGAAGCCGAAGATATGATCATGGCGGCGCGCATCGCGGCGGGGTGGGTAACCGAGGAAGACCTCGAGAAGATGCGCACCGAGCAGACCACTGCGGCGGCGGCGGCAGAAGCCGCAAAGGCGGCTGTGGCCGCCCCTGCAGAGGCTAAGGCTTAGAGGCCATGGCTGGGAGCGAACAGAGGCGTAATGGGCGCAAGGGCGACGGTGAGCGATCAGGACGAGGGGGCGGACGGCCCGCTGCGTCTGTGCGCCCTCTCGCGCGTCCACAAGCGGCCCGACGAGCTAATCCGTTTCGTTCTCGGACCTGACGGGGTCATCGCACCGGACTTGGCGCGCCGCCTGCCCGGAAGGGGGGTGTGGGTCGACGCGACACAGAAGTCCGTTGCCGCGGCGGTGCACCGCCAAGTCTTCGCCCGCAGCCTAAAACAGGCAGTTTTATTGCCCGACGACTTGTCTGCTCTCATCGAGCGACTCATGGTCAAACGGCTGGGCGAGGCCATAAGCATCGCCAACAAGGCAGGATTGTTAACCGCCGGCTTCGGGAAGGTGGACGAGCTGATTGCTCGTGGCCAGGCAGCAGTTCTGATCCATGCGGCGGATGGCGCCAAGGACGGGTCAGCCAAGCTTGACCGCAAATTCAAGGCCTTACTGGGTCCTGAACGAGCTACAGAAGTCACAGTCGGAGAATTGACCGGACCCGAATTGGATTTGGCCATTGGCCGGTCAAATGTGGTACATGCTGCAGCGTCCGAAGGCGGTGCCAGCCAGCGGATTCTGCAGGAAGCTATGCGTGTTAGGCGCTATAGGTCGACGAGCGAGGCGCCGTCACCACTTGAAATGACGCACAAAGCAAACACAGGACGTGCATGAGCGAGACTAAAGAGACCGCCGACAAGACCCTTTCCGTCAGCACGCGCAAGCCGTTGAGCTTGAAGCGGACGGTCGATGCCGGGCACGTGCGTCAGAGCTTCAGCCACGGCCGCTCGAAATCCGTGGTGGTCGAGAAGAAGAAGAAGCGCACGATTTCCGGTACCGGCGAGGGCGAAGAGTCGACGCCGGCGCAGGCCGAGCACGACGCGGCCCAGGCACATCCGGGCGGCCTTTCCACCGACGAGATGCATGCGCGCCGCCGCGCATTGGAGACCGCCAAGGAACGCGCCGACGCCGAGGCGCTGGAAATCGCTCAGCTGGAAGCCCAGCGTTCCAAGGAAGAGGCCAGCAGGCCTAAGTCCCCCGCTACGCCGGCGACGACCGCCGAGGCAGCCGTCGAGGCGCCAGCCGCAGCTCCGGAGCCCGCCGTCGTTGCGAAACCGCCGCCGCCAAAAGGACCGGTGGTCGTGCTGCCTTCGGCAGACAAACCGAAGACCGAACTGCGTCGCGTCGAACCCGTCGGCAAGCGCAAGCTGGATGCCGAGCCTGCAGACACCGAAGACGACGGCCGCGGCAAGAAGAAGGGCGCCAAAGTCGCCAAGAGCCCGGCTCGCGTAGGCGAGGAACGGCGCGAGCGCGGCAAGCTCACCATCAACAATGCTTTCGACGAGGCGCAGCGCCAGCGCTCACTGGCGTCGCTACGCCGCAAGCGCGAGCGCGAAAAACTCAAGCAGGCCGGCATTCAGCAGCCGCGCGACAAGGTCATGCGCGACGTCATCATTCCTGAAGTCATTACCATTCAGGAACTCGCCAACCGCATGACCGAGCGCGCCGTCGACGTCATCAGGCTTCTGATGAATCAAGGCGCGATGCACAAAATCAACGATGTGATCGACGCCGACACGGCCGAGATCATCGTGCGCGAGTTCGGCCACACGCCCAAGCGCGTATCGGAGGCTGACGTCGAGGAAGGCTTCACCGGCACCGCCGATACCGACGAAGACCAGCATCCGCGCGCGCCGGTCGTGACCATCATGGGCCACGTCGACCACGGCAAGACGTCACTGCTCGATGCCATTCGCCAGACCAATGTCGTGGCCGGCGAGGCCGGTGGCATCACGCAGCATATCGGCGCTTATCAGGTGGTGACGCCCAACGGCGAAAAGATCACCTTCATCGATACGCCGGGCCATGAGGCGTTCACGGCCATGCGCGCACGCGGCGCCAAGGTCACCGACCTGGTGGTGCTGGTGGTGGCGGCCGACGACGGCGTGATGCCGCAGACGGTGGAGGCCATCAACCACGCCAAGGCTGCCGGCGTGCAAATGATCGTCGCCATCAACAAGATCGACAAACCCGACGCCGATCCCAAGCGCGTGCGCACCGACCTGCTGCAGCACGAGATCATTGTGGAGAGCATGTCGGGCGAAACGCTCGATGTCGAGGTGTCGGCGCTCAAGAGGACCGGCATCGACAAGTTGCTGGAAGCCATTCACCTGCAAGCCGAGTTGCTCGAGCTCAAAGCCAACGCCAACCGCTCAGCCGAAGGCGTCATCATCGAGGCCAAGCTGGAGCGCGGCCGTGGACCGGTCGGCACCGTTCTGGTGCAGCGCGGCACCCTGCGGGTCGGCGACATCATCGTTGCCGGCATGGCATGGGGACGCGTGCGCGCGTTGATCGACGATCACGGTGAGCCCGTTCCCGAAGCCGGCCCATCCGTACCGGTGGAGATCCTGGGCTTCGATTCAGCGCCGGAAGCCGGCGACCCGTTTGCCGTGGTCGAGAACGAAGCTCGGGCGCGCGAGATCACCGACTATCGCGTCAGAAAGCGTCGTCAGACGCTTGGCGCCGCCGGTACCGCCCGTACGCTCGAGCAGATGATGCAGCAGCGCAAGGAAGCCGGGCGCAAGGAATTCCCGCTCGTCATCAAGGGCGACGTGCAGGGTTCGGTGGAAGCCATCATGGGCGCGCTGAGGAAGCTCGGCACGGACGAGGTGGAGGCGCGCATCATCCATTCCGGCGTCGGCGGCATAACGGAGTCCGACATCGCGCTGGCAAATACCTCCGGGGCCGTGGTGATCGGCTTCAGCGTGCGTGCGAACGTGCAGGCCAAGGCTTTGGCGGACCAGTCGGGCGTCGAGATCCGCTACTACAATATCATCTACGATCTCGTGGACGACGTGAAAGCGGCCATGTCGGGTCTGCTTCCGCCGACGGTGCGCGAGAACTTCCTCGGCAATGCCCAGATCCTGGAGGTGTTCAACATCTCCAAAGTCGGCAAGGTCGCGGGCTGCCGCGTCACTGAGGGCAAGGTCGAGCGCGGCGCCAAGGTGCGGCTCATCCGCGACAACGTCGTGATTCACGAAGGCACGCTTTCGACCCTCAAGCGCTTCAAGGACGAAGTCAAAGAGGTGCCGGCCGGCCAGGAGTGCGGCATGGCGTTCGCCAACTACCAGGACATCCGGGCCGACGACGTCATCGAATGCTTCAACGTCGAGACGATCGCGCGCTCGCTTTGAGGCACTGCAATTGTGATTGGGGGTCGGACCTTCTCGGGCCGGCCCCTTCTTGCAATCCGGGCTGAAACATCATGGCCAATCGCCGTTCCGAAAAAAGCACCGGCCCCTCGCAACGCCAACTGCGCGTCGGCGAGCTGATCCGGCATGCGCTGGCGGAAATGCTCGACGCGGGGAGAGATCTACGACGACGTGCTGGCCTCGCATCTCGTGACGATCCCCGAGGTGCGCATGTCGCCCGACCTGCGGCTCGCCAGCATTTACGTGATGCCGCTGGGCGGCAAGGACGTTAAGCCGGTGCTGGCGGCGCTGGAGCGGAACAAGAAATACATCCGCGGCGAGATCGCGCACGAGGTCAACCTCAAGTTCGCGCCCGACATCCGCTTCATGGCGGATGAGTCGTTCGACGAAGCCGACCGCATCGAACGGCTGCTCGCCAGCGACAAGGTACGCAAGGACCTCGACAAATAAACATGGCACGCCGCAAGAAAGGCAAAGCCGTCAACGGCTGGCTCATCCTCGACAAGCCGGCCGGCATGACGTCGACGCAGGCCGTCGGCGCCGTGCGCCGCCTTTTCGATGCGCGCAAGGCGGGTCACGCCGGCACCCTCGATCCGCTGGCAACCGGCATCCTCCCGATCGCGCTCGGCGAAGCGACGAAGACCGTGCCGTATGCCGTGGAAGGCGAAAAGGGCTACCGCTTCACGGTGCGCTGGGGCGTCGAGACCGATACCGACGACGCGGAAGGACGCACCGTGTCGACCAGCGACATCCGTCCGGGGTCCGGCGCGGTCGAGGCGCTGCTGCCGCAGTTCATCGGCGAGATCCTGCAGACGCCGCCGGCCTTCTCGGCCATCAAGATCGACGGCGAACGCGCCTACGATCTGGCGCGCGCGGGCGAGGTCGGTCGAGTTGGAAGTCACGCCCGGTCCGCATCGACATGCTGAAGTTGGTGGAAGGTCCCTGTGCCGATACCGCCGTCTTCGAGGCCCGATGCGGGAAGGGCACCTACGTGCGTGCACTTGCGCGCGATATGGGCCGGGCGCTGGGCTGTTTTGGCCACGTCGTCGCGCTGCGGCGTACGCGGGTGGCATCCTTCCTCGAGGCCGATGCGGTGTCGATGGAGACCCTGCGGGCTGCGGCAGAAGACGGGGAAGAGGCCGCACTCCGTTTGCTGCTGCCGGTTGAAGCTGCACTGTCCGAGCTTGCCGTGCTCAACGTCGGCCAGAACGACGCTGCGCGCCTGCTGCGGGGCCAGGCCGTGCTGATCCGCGGACGCGATGCGCCAACTGCGACCGGCCCTACGTACGCCACGTGCAGGGGTCACCTGATCGCGGTCGGCCGCATCGAGCGGGGGGAATTGCATCCACTTCGCGTGTTCAATTTTCGCGGGGCGGATAATTAGGCTAAATCAAGCGTTTGGCATTCCTGATTTCCGCCGTAAACAGCGCGATTCGTGTAGCAAACAGCCTAAATTCGTGTATAAGGCGCTCACCCTGGCGCTGCGCTCTGGAGCGCTCCGTCCCGGGTTTTTCCGCGACCTGAGCTGGACGACATCCCGGCCATGGCCGCCTTCCTTACCCCCAACGTATGAGAAAGGGTCCCGATGTCGCTGAGCACAGAGCACAAGCAGAAGATCGTCAAGGAATACGCAACCAAGAAAAACGACACCGGCTCGCCCGAGGTCCAGGTGGCGCTTCTGACGGAGCGCATCAACGGGCTGACCGAGCACTTCAAGACTCATAAGAAGGACAACCATTCGCGGCGCGGCCTGCTCAAGATGGTGAGCTTGCGTCGCCGGCTCCTCGATCACGTCAAAGCGAACGACGAGGGGCGCTACCAGAAGATCATCGAGCGTCTTGGAATTCGCCGCTAGCGGAAAGACCTGCCCGTCGCGGGGGCTGCTCACGTCACCTTATAAAGATGGCAATGTGGGCCGGCTTCCGTGAGCGGAAGTTGCAGCGTTCGGCGCTGCTCATAACGAGAAACGAGATACGAAATGTTCGACACACATCGCGTGGAAATTGAATGGGGCGGACGCAAGCTCACTCTTGAAACGGGACGCGTCGCGCGTCAGGCCGACGCTGCTGTGTTCGCCCAGTACGGTGACACCAGCGTGCTGGCGACCGTGGTCGCCGCCAAGAGCGTACGGCCCGGCATCGACTTCTTCCCGCTGACCGTCAACTACCAGGAGAAGACCTACGCCGCCGGCAAAATCCCCGGCGGCTTTTTCAAGCGCGAAGGCCGCCCGAGCGAGAAGGAAACGCTTACCTCGCGCCTGATCGACCGGCCCATCAGACCGCTGTTCGTGGAAGGCTTCAAGCACGAGACACAGATCGTTGTGACGGTGCTTTCCCATGACATGGAGAATGATCCCGACATCGTCGCACTGGTTGCAGCCTCTGCGGCACTGACGCTGTCGGGGCTCCCGTTCCTCGGTCCCATCGCTGCCGCGCGCGTCGGCGTGGTCGACGGCCAGTTCGTACTCAACCCCATGATCGACGAGATGGCCAAGAGCGATCTCGACCTGGTCGTGGCCGGCACCGTGCGATGCGGTGATGATGGTGGAATCCGAGGCCAAGGAACTGCCCGAGAAGCAGATGCTCGAGGCTGTCATGTTCGGCCATCGCGGCTTCCAGCCCGTGATCAATGCGATCATCAAGCTGGCCGAGAAGGCCGCGAAGGAGCCCTGGGATTTCCAGCCGCCCGATGCATCCAAATACACGGATAAGGTCAAGGCGCTGGTCGAAGCCGACCTGCGCAAGGCCTTCGCTACCCCGGAAAAGCAGAAGCGCCACGAGTTGGTCGATGCCGCCAGCGCCAAGGTGAAGAAGGAGCTGCTGCCTGCCGACGCGGATATCAACGAGCAAGTGCTTCTGGCGTCGGTGTTCAAGAAGCCTGGAGTCGGAAGTCGTCCGCGGCGACATCATCAAGACGCAGAAGCGTATCGACGGCCGCGACCTCAAGACCGTGCGCCCCATCGTTTCCGAGGTGCACGTGCTGCCGCGCACGCACGGCTCGGCCTTGTTCACGCGTGGCGAGACGCAGGCCATCGTCGTTGCCACGCTCGGCACCGGCGATGACGAGCAGTTCGTCGATGCGCTCGAAGGCACGCGCAAAGAACGCTTCATGCTGCACTACAATTTCCCGCCATACTCGGTGGGCGAGACGGGGCGCATGGGTTCGCCCGGCCGGCGCGAAATCGGCCATGGCAAGCTCGCCTGGCGCGCCGTGCATCCGCTGATGCCGTCGGCGGAGGAGTTCCCCTACACGGTCCGTCTTGTCTCCGAGATCACGGAATCCAACGGCTCTTCGTCGATGGCCACCGTGTGCGGCAGCTCGCTGGCGCTCATGGATGCCGGCGTGCCGCTGAAGCGGCCCGTTGCTGGCATCGCCATGGGCCTGATCAAGGAGGGCAACGGTTTTGCCGTGCTCTCCGACATCCTCGGCGACGAGGACCACCTGGGCGACATGGACTTCAAGGTCGCCGGCACGGAGAAGGGTGTCACATCGCTGCAGATGGACATCAAGATCACCGGCATCACCGAGGAGATCATGCGCATTGCCCTGGATCAGGCTTTTGCCGGGCGCATGCACATCCTGGGCGAGATGAGCAAGGCCCTATCCGGCGCTCGCACGGAACTCGGCGAGCACGCCCCGCGCATCGAGACGATCAAGATCCCGGTCGACAAGATCCGCGAAGTGATCGGCTCAGGCGGCTCGGTGATCCGCGAGATCGTGGCCCAGAGCGGCGCCAAGGTCGACATCGAGGACGATGGCACCATCCAGATCGCTGCCTCCAAGCGCGAGGCGATCGAAGCGGCGATGGCGCGCATCAAGGCCATAACGTCCGAGCCCGAGGTCGGCGTGATCTACAAGGGCAAGGTCGTGAAGATCATGGAGTTCGGCGCCTTCGTGAACTTCTTCGGCAAGCAAGACGGGCTGGTGCACATCTCGCAGCTCACCCAGGGCCGTCCGGAGACCGTCGGCGAAGTCGTGAAAGAGGGCCAGGAAGTTTACGTCAAGCTCTTGGGCTTCGATGACCGCGGCAAGGTGCGCCTCTCCATGAAGATCGTGGATCAGGCGACAGGCGCGGAAATCCCGCGCGCCTGAAGGCGAGCCCGAGGAGCAGTTCGAGAGCCGCCCCCCGCGCAGAGATCGTGGCGATCGCGGCGGTGGCGGCCACCGCGAGCGCCGGCGCGGTTAGATTTCGCAAACACAGTTTCTGAACAAGGAACGAGCTGCTCACGCGGCTCGTTTTACTTTTGAGCCCGGTCCGAAAACGCCAGAAGCAGCTACCTCTTCTCGATCGTGACGGACGGCAGCTTGATCTCGACTGTATTGCGCTGGCGATCCCAATAGAGGTAACCAAGCACGACTACTGCCACCAGAAGGGCGCCGATCATCAGCGATTTCATGTCAGTCATGCGTGCTCCTCGCAGCTGCGTTGGGTGTGGCCAAGACGCAGAACGGTCTCATGAGCGCCTGCACATCGCAGGCTCTAGAGCTTAAACTCAACCGATGATCTGAAGTTCCGCTTGCGGTTCGCCTCAGTGCGTAGGCCGCCCCGGAACCTGCTTCACGCGATCTGCTAGTATTGTTGCGACTCGACGCGCGACGTGCCCGTCTTCGGGCTCCCGGCGCCTTTCCAAACACGCAAGGCGGTCCACCAGCACCCGCAATCGCTCGGGCAGTTTCGCCTCGACAAGGCCGCGGGATTCTTCTCGCAGTTTACCGCCAATTTTTTTTAGAGTTCGATTTGTACCCATGATATTTCGGTCCTTGTCAGTAAGGTAACGCGCTGCAGACTCGCGCGTTCCCCCGCCCAAGCCTGTGTTAGCGTTGTCAACCAGTCGGGAATGTCTGCTAAGCTCAAGCTATGCAAGTCGAGGAACTCATCGATGCATCGTCAATCGCTGGTCGAGTATGCCAAGCCGCTACAGGCGACCGAGGCGCCCACCCCGGCACCATCGGGAACCGAGGTATTGCTGCGCGTCTCCCACTGCGGGGTGTGCCATTCCGACATTCACCTTCAGGACGGCTACTTCGACCTCGGCGGTGGCCAGAAGCTTGACGTACGCAGCGGCCGGCAACTCCCGTTCACGTTCGGGCATGAGATTTCCGGGACTGTGGAAGCCGCCGGGCCCGACGCTCAAGGCGCCGTCAACGGCAAGCAGTACGCGGCCTATCCTTGGATCGGCTGCGGCAAATGCGGGCTGTGCGCGCGTGGCGACGAGCATATGTGCAATGCGCCGCGAGCGCTCGGCATCACCGTCGACGGCGGTTACGCGACGCATGTGATGGTGCCGCATCCGCGCTATCTGATCGACGTGACAGGCATTGCGCCGGAGATTGCCGGGCCCCTCATGTGCTCGGGGCTTACCGGCTATGGCGCCATCAAGAAGGCCATTCCTTACCTGCGCGCGGGACCGTTGCTGATCGTCGGCCTCGGGGGCGTCGGCATGATGGGGCTGCAATTCGCGCGCGCGCTGACCGACAAGCCCATCTTCGTTGCCGATATAGACGCCGGCAAGCGCGAGGCCGCGCTCAAGCTCGGCGCTGCGGAGGCGTTCGATCCGGCCGATGCGGGTGCACGCAAGGTCATCGCCAAGGCTTCGGGCGGCGGCGTGGGTGCGGCGGTCGACTTTGCCGGCTCGGACAAATCGCTCGGATTCGCGCACGCCACCGTGGCCAAGGGCGGGGCTGCCATCGTCGTCGGACTGATCGGCGGCAGCTTCACGCTGCCGGTGCCCATGTTCCCCCTGCGCGCGCTGACCGTCATGGGCAGTTACGTCGGCTCCACCACCGAGGCAGCCGAGATGATCGAGCTGGTGAAAGCCGGCAAGATCGCGCCGATCCCCGTGGAAAAGCGGCCGCTCGACCAGACCAGCAAGTCACTGGACGACCTGCGCGAGGGCAAGATCGTCGGCCGCGTGGTCATCACTCCCTGAGGCAAGAGCATGAAAATTACAGTCATGGGTCCCGGCGGCGTCGGAGGTTACTTCGGCGCGCGCCTGGCTGCCGCCGGCAACGATGTGACGTTCGTGGCGCGCGGTGCACACCTGGGGGCCATGAAAGCCAAGGGCCTGCGGCTCGATAGCGAAATCGGCAACTTGCATCTCAACCCTGTCAAGGTCGTTTCGGATGTGCGCGATATTCCCGCAGCGGACGCCATCATCTTCGCCGTGAAAATGCGCGACACGGAGAACGCTGCGGAAAGCCTCAAACCGCTGGTCGCCGAGGGCGCGGCAATTTTCACTTTCCAGAACGGCGTGGAGAGCGCGGAACGGATCGGCAAGATCGTCGGCGCGGGCAACGTGGTGGAGGGCGCGGCGCGCATCGCCTCCAACATTCCCGAGCCCGGGGTCATCAAGCAGATCGGCAAATTCGCTATCCTCGAATTCGGCGAGCGGGACGGCAAGCCCAGCGAACGCGTCACCGCTTTTCATGCCGCCTGCGTGGCGGCTGGCATCAATGCCTCTCTTTCCGACAACATCTCGCGCACGCTATGGTTGAAGTTCGCCATGCTGGCACCGCTCTCCGGCATGACTGCGCTCACGCGCGGGCCTCTGGGTCCGATCCGCAACAACGGACAGTCCTATGCGCTCGTGAAAGCTGCAGTGGAGGAGGCCATTGCGGTCGGCGTGGCATTGAAGGCGGGTGTCGAGCCTGGCGACGCGGCGAAGACCATCAAGCTGATCGACGGCCTGCCGAACGCAATGATGGCCTCCATGTGCCACGACCTGCTGGCCGGCAAGCCGATCGAGGTGGCGGGGTTGTCGGGCGCAGTGGCGCGGCTGGCTCAGGCCAACGGCGTGGCGGCGCCGACGCACGCCTTCATCGCGGCAGCGCTGGCGCCTTTCACGGATGGCCCTCCCAAGGTCTAGACCGTGAACCAATTGCCTGCTCGGCGGTTTCGCAGACTCAACGCATTTCTGGAGACGGCACGTCCATGGCACGCATAACTCTTCGCCAGCTCCTAGACCACGCCGCCGAGCACAGCTACGGCGTGCCGGCCTTCAACATCAACAACATGGAGCAGGCACTGGCCATCATGGCCGCCGCCAGCGAGGTCGATGCGCCGGTCATCATTCAGGCGAGCCGCGGCGCCCGCTCGTATGCCAATGACGTGATGCTGAAGCACATGATGGACGCGGTGACGGAGATCTATCCGCACATACCCGTTTGCGTACATCTCGACCACGGCAACGAACCAGCCACCTGCATGACCGCAATCCAGGCGGGCTTTACGTCCGTCATGATGGATGGTTCGCTCAAAGCGGATGGCAAGACACCCGGCGACTGGGATTACAACGTCGGCGTCACCAAGGCGGTGACGAACATGGCCCACCTCGGCGGCATCTCGATCGAGGGCGAACTGGGCGTGCTGGGCTCGCTTGAAACCGGCATGGGCGACAAGGAAGACGGCCACGGCGCCGAGGGCAAGCTCTCGCACGACCAATTGCTGACGAACCCCGACGAGGCCGTGAAGTTCGTCAAGGAAACCAAGGTGGACGCGCTTGCCATCGCCATGGGGACCTCGCACGGCGCCTACAAGTTCTCGCGCAAGCCCGACGGCAAGGTTCTCGCCATGCATGTCATCGAGGAGATCCACAAGAAGCTGCCCAACACGCATCTTGTCATGCACGGTTCCTCGTCGGTGCCGCAGGAGCTGCAGGACATCATCAACAAGTTCGGCGGCAGGATGAAACCTACGTGGGGCGTTCCGGTCGAGGAGATTCAGCGCGGCATCAAGCACGGCGTCAGAAAGATCAACATCGATACCGACAACCGCATGGCCATGACGGGGCAGATCCGCCGCGTGCTCGCCGAGGATCCCGGCGAATTCGACCCGCGCAAATATCTGAAGCCCGCCATGGATGCCATGCGCAAGCTTTGCAAGCAGCGCCTTCAGGAGTTCAATACCGCCGGGCAAGCAACAAAGTTCAAGCGTGTGCACACGCTGGCCGAGATGGCTGCACGGTACCAAAAAGGCGAACTGGACCCAAAGTTCGGCTGAGCTGCTGCACGCGGACTCCATCCACGACGATACAGGCTGGCGCCCTAGTCGCCCGAAAGCCTGATGGAGCCGAGGCGAAGGGCGTTGCCTACCACGGACACCGACGACAGGCTCATAGCTGCCGCGGCAATCATCGGTGAAAGAAGGATGCCGAAGACCGGATAGAGCACTCCGGCCGCAACGGGAATGCCCAGCGCGTTGTAGCCGAAAGCGAAGGCCAGATTCTGCCAGATATTGGCGACCGTGGCCTCGGCCAACCGCCGCGCGCGCACAATGCCGGCGAGGTCGCCTTTGAGAAGAGTTAGCCCCGCGCTCTCGATCGCCACGTCGGCGCCCGTGCCCATGGCAATGCCGACGTCGGCTACGGCCAGCGCCGGCGCATCGTTGATGCCGTCGCCGGCCATGGCGACCTTGCGGCCAGTTGCTTTAAGTTCCGCCACGAGGCGCGCCTTATCTTCGGGCAGAACGTCGGCATGCACGGTGGCGATGCCGAGTTCCCGGGCGACCGCTTCGGCGGTGGTGCGGTTGTCGCCGGTGGCCATGATGACGTCGATATTTCTCTGGCGGAGGGCGGCAAGCGCCTTTCGTGCGGACGGCTTGATCGGATCGGCCATGGCAAGCCAGCCCGCCAGCTTGCCGTCCACCGCCGCCAACAGCGCGATCTTGCCATCGCGGCGCAGGGTCTCAAGCTGCGGCTGCGCAGCGGAGGCGTCAATGCCGAGGCTTTGCATCAAACGAGCTGTACCGAGCGCTATCTCGCGGCCATCGACGCGGCCCTTGATGCCCTGGCCCGGCATGGCCTCGAAGGTTTCCGACGCCGGCAACTGAAGTCCGCGCGCTTCCGCGCCCTTGACGATGGCCTCGGCCAGGGGATGCTCACTTGCCTTCTCCAGGCTCGCGGCCAGGCGAAGGAGCACGCCTTGGTCGAAGCCGTCGAGCGCCGTAACGTCGGTGAGGACGGGCTTGCCTTCGGTGAGCGTGCCTGTCTTGTCGACGATGACGGTATCGATGGCTGCCAGCCGCTCCAACGCCTCGGCATTTTTGACGAGGACGCCCTCGCGCGCGCCGCGTCCAGTCGCAACCATGATCGAAATGGGCGTGGCGAGTCCCAGGGCGCACGGGCAGGCAATGATGAGAACGGATACTGCTGCCACAACGGCATAGGCGAGTGATGGGCTAGGGCCAAATGCCAGCCAGGCGAAAAATGCAAGAACGGCAATGGCAATGACGGCCGGCACGAAATAGGCCGCCACCTTGTCGGCCAGAGATTGGATGGGCGCGCGGCTGCGCTGCGCATCCGCCACCAGGGCGACGATACGTGCCAGCATGGTCTCGGCACCGACCTTGCGGGCCTCCATGATGAAGCTGCCGGTTTTGTTGAGCGTGCCGCCGGTGACATCGGCGCCGGGCGATTTCTCGACCGGCAGCGGCTCGCCGGTGATCAGCGATTCATCGACCGCCGAGCGGCCCTCCAGGACGGCGCCGTCGACGGGAACTGCCTCGCCCGGGCGCACGCGCAAACGGTCGCCGGCATGGACGTCGTCGAGGGCAATTTCGGTTTCTGCGCCATCGGGCGCCACGCGGCGCGCGGTCTTCGGAGCGAGATTGAGCAAGGCACGGATAGCGTTGCCGGTCCTTTCGCGGGCTTTTAATTCGAGCACCTGGCCAACAAGGACCAGAACGACGATGACAGCGGCGGCCTCGAAGTAGCGGCCGACCGCCCCGCCGTGCATCTGGAAGTCGGGCGGGAATATTTCAGGCGCGAGCACCGCGACGAGGCTGTAGGCGTAGGCGACCAGCACACCGATAGAGATCAGCGTCCACATGTTGGGGCTGTTTACGATCGAGGCCCAGCCACGCTGCAGGAAGGGCCAGCCGCACCACAGCACCACAGGCGTGGCGAGAATCAGCTCGACCCAGCCCGCAGCTTGCGGCGAAAGCCAGCGATGCAGCGGCAGGCCAAGATCCGGCCCCATGGCGATGACCAGGATCGGGAAAGTGAGAACAGCGCCGATCCACAGGCGGTGCGTGAAATCGACGAGTTCCGGATTGGGGCCTGCGTCGGCCGGCGGTACGCCCTTGGGCTCGAGCGCCATGCCGCATTTCGGACAATTGCCCGGCCCCACCTGCACGACTTCGGGATGCATGGGGCAGGTGTAGAGCGCATCTTGCGGCCGGGCTTTGGCTTCGGCCTCCGCAGCGCGAGCCTTTGCTGCGGGGTCGAGGTGGCGTTCCGGATGCGCGATGAACCTCTCGCGACAGCGCGCACTGCAAAAGTAATACGTGCCTGTGCCGTGCCGATGCGTGTGCTTGGCGCCCTCAATCTTCACCGTCATGCCGCACACGGGGTCGATCGCGGTGCCGGCTGGGCTTCCGCCGCGATGGGAACTCGTGATGCTCATGCTTCATCGGCAAAACGCTCCTATACCCCGGCGGGGTATCTTCTTGACCACATATACCCCTAGGGGGTATATGTCAACGATGCAGCAAGCCAGCAAGACATCCTGCCGCAAGCGACTGAGCCGCATCGAGGGACAGGTGCGAGGCTTGGCGCGCATGGTCGACGAGGAGCGCTACTGCATCGATATCGTCACGCAAATCGCGGCGGTGCGGGCAGCGCTCGGCCGCGTGGAGGAGGAAATTCTACGCGATCACGTGGCGCATTGCGTCGAGCACGCGATAAAGAGCGGCAACGCCGCCGAGCAGCGCCGTAAAGTCGCCGAGCTCATGGACGTGCTGGCCCGCAGCCAGCGCTAGCAGCTACATCGGCAAATGACCGAAGGGCGGCGCCGCGGGCCAGAAGATGCGGGCCGTGGCATCGACGCGCGAAGGATCGCCCGTGGTCAGCAGGACGGGCGGCGCGATCGAATCGCCAACATAGTGCGGATGCCTCGTGAGATAGTCTTCAAGACTGTCAGCCACCACTTGCGGCTGCGACAGGAGGCGGGTGAAGGGGGGAAGGTGGCGGCGGAACAGGTGCTCCACCAGCGGATAGTGCGTGCAGCCGAGGATCGCCCGATGCGGCGGCGCGCCCTCCGTTTGCGCCAGCAGCGCCGTCACACCGCGCTCCACCAAGCCGTCGAGCTCAGCTTCGGGCACACCCTGTTCGATGGCGCCTGCCAACTCCGCGCAGGTCTGCTGCACCACCGTCACCTGCGGACAGCGTTTGCGGATCTCTTCCGGATAGGCGTGCGAGGCGATCGTTCTGGTGGTGCCGAACACGGCGACCAGGTCGGTATTGTATTTCTGCGGATACTGCGGCGTCATTACCGCCCAGGGCGTCTGGGTGGCGGCCTCGACCGTAGGCGCGACGATGCCGAGGATATTGCGGCCGGGCCATCCGCTGACACCGAGCCAATCCTTCTGCAAAGTGCGGGCAGCAACGCAGGTTGCCGTATTGCACCCGAGCAGCACCAGCTTGCAGCCATGCCGGAACAGCGCGGCAACGCCATTGCGGGTGAGCGCTACGATCTCGTCGGAGGCCCGGTCTCCATAAGGCACATTGGCGTGATCGCCGAGATAGACAAAGGCAGCGCGCGGAAAGCGCTCGACAAGAGCGCGGACAACGGTGAGGCCCCCGTGGCCTGAATCGAAAACGCCGATCATGGTTCCAGATGCCACGGCCGGAGCATCCGCGCAAATCAAGAGCCCCGTGATCTATTCCGCCGATCTCACTCCGCGGCCTGCGGCGGAGACTTGCCGGCAGCCGAAGCCCGCTGCTCCTGCTCCTTCAGCGATTCCAGGGTGGGCATGGCCACTGCGTTGTAGCCGCAGTCGACGTAATGCACCTCGCCGGTGACCGCGCCCGACAGCGGCGACAGCAGGTAGAGACCGGCTCCTCCGACCTCGTCCAGCGTCGGCGTGCGCTGCATGGGTGAATGCTCGCCCTGGAAGTTGAAGATGGCGCGCGCATCCGAGATGCCCGCTCCGGCAAGCGTGCGCATGGGTCCCGCCGAAAGCGCGTTGACGCGAATGCCCTGCGGACCGAAGTCCGCCGCCAGATACCGCACGCTGGCTTCCAGCGCGGCCTTGGCGACACCCATCACGTTGTAGGACGGCACCACGCGCTGCGATCCGCCGTAGGTCAGCGTCAGCATGGAACCGCCGTTGGGCATCAGCGCACCGGCACGCTTGGCCACCTCCGTGAAGGAGAAGCAGGAGATAACCATGGTATTGGTGAAGTTCTCCCGCGATGTATCAGAGTAGCGCCCCTGGAGTTCGCGGCGATCAGAGAAGGCCAGTGCATGCACCACGAAATCGAGGCTGCCCCAAGTCTTCTCGATCTCGGCGAAAGCGTTGTCGACACTCTTGAGATCGCCCACGTCGCAGCTGACGATGATGTCGGAGTTCACCGAGTTGGCGAGCGGTATGGCGCGGCGGCCGAAGGCGTCACCCTGGTAGGTGAAGGCGAGCTTGGCGCCCTGGCCGGCCAGCACGCGGGCGATGCCCCAGGCAATCGAGCGTTCGTTGGCGACACCCATGATGAGGCCACGCTTGCCCGCCATCAGGGGGCCGGGTTGGGCGATATCTTTGTTCGTCATAGCCGTTATCCACTCGTAAGAGCTGGCACTCGCAAGATCCGGGCACGCTGCCCCAAGGCCTGACCTTCCCCCGCAGGAAAGCTTCGGCGATTCGTCTCCTGAGCCGTTCCCCGCCTTAAGCGTCGTGGCGCCGGAAGATCAGAGTCGCGTTGGTGCCGCCAAAGCCGAAGCTGTTGGACATGACACAATTTAGCGCGACGTCGTCCTGACGCTTCAAGACGATGGGCACTCCGGCAAAGTCCGGGTCCAGCTCGTCGATATTGGCGCTCTCGCAGATGAAACCGTTGTTCATCATGAGCAACGCGAAGATGGCTTCCTGCACGCCTACGGCACCCAGCGAATGGCCAGTGAGCGACTTCGTCGAGGAGATCGGCGGCATGTCGTTGCCGAAGACCTCGCGGATGGCTTCGATCTCGACCTTGTCGCCAACCGGCGTCGCGGTCCCATGCGGATTGATGTAGCCGACCTTGCCGACACCCTTGCCGTCATTGCCCTTCATGGCCATGCGCATGCAGCGCACTGCACCTTCCCCGGAAGGTGCGACCATGTCATGGCCGTCGGAGGTGGCGCCGTAGCCGACGACCTCGCCATAGATCTTGGCGCCGCGCGCCTTGGCATGGCTGAGCTCTTCGAGCACGACCACGCCGGCACCGCCGGCAATGACAAAACCGTCGCGGTTCTTGTCGTAGGCCCGGCTCGCCCTGGCGGGCGTCGCGTTGTACTTCGTCGACATGGCGCCCATGGAATCGAACAGCACGGACAACGTCCAGTCGAGCTCCTCGCAGCCGCCGGCAAACACGACGTCCTGCTTGCCCCACTGAATGAGCTCCGCACCGTTACCGATGCAGTGGGCCGAAGTCGCGCAGGCGGAAGAAATCGAATAGTTGGTGCCCTTGATCTGGAAAGCCGTGGCGAGCGCGGCCGACGGCCCGGAGCACATTCCCTTCGGCACCTCGAATGGCCCGACCTTTTTCGGCTCTTTCTCACGCGTGATGTCGGCGGCACGCACGATGGCATGGGTCGAAGGACCGCCCGACCCCATGACGATGCCCGTGCGCTCGTTGACGACATCGCCAGCCTCGAGCCCCGCGTCGCGGATGGCCTGATCCATGGCAATGTAGTTCCAGCCGATGCCAGCCTCCATGAAGCGCCGAGGCTTGCGCGGAACCATCGGTTCCCACTCCAGGTTCACAGCCCCGTGCACCTGGCAGCGGAACCCGAGCTCGGCATATTTCTCGGCGCGCACGATCCCCGACTTACTCTCTCTCAGGGACGCCAGAACTTCCTGAGTGTTGTTACCGATCGAGGACACGACGCCCATGCCGGTGACGACCACACGCCTCATTGCAAAACCTCACTTCGCATCGTCGTGTCGCCGCCTTCCGTGTCGAGAAACTCGCTCAGCGCCATTGTGCGGACTCATCCCGCGACGGGCTGCGCACCTGCTTCAAACACTCCAACGCGCAAGTCGGATGCTTGAAAGACCACCTTGCCGTCAGCCATCACGACCCCGTCGGCGATCGCCAGCTTGAGCTTGCGCAGGATCACCCGCTTGAAATCGATGACATACTGCACCGTCTTGACCTCGGGCGTAACCATGCTGCTGAACTTGACTTCCCCGACACCGATCGCACGGCCCTTGCCGGCCACGCCCAGCCAGCCAAGGTAGAAGCCCGTCAGCTGCCACAGCGCATCCACGCCCAGGCACCCCGGCATAACCGGATCGCCTTTGAAATGGCAGGCGAAGAACCAGTCGAGGGCCGGGTTCCCCGCAACCTTCAGCTCTGCCACGATCTGGCCTTTGCCGTGCGCGCCCCCCGTGGCAGTGACGCTGGAAATGCGGTCGAACATGAGCATCGGCGGCAGCGGCAACTGGGCGTTGCCCGCCCCGAACAGCTCGCCCCGGCCGCAAGTTAGCAGTTGCTCGTAGTCGTAGCTTGTGGGGCGCTCCGCCATAGCCCTGATTTTACCCCACGCTGGCGCTTTCGCGCGCACTTTTGCCCCGCTCGTAGCAAGGGTGTTCCTATCACACCCGCTGGCAGGCCAAAAGCCCGTGTTCCGCCCTGGAAGCGTGTTAAAGCGCCACCGGGCTGCCGTTGCGGGCTCTCCTGGACCCGGATATACTCAAAATTGCCATCGGTTGGAAGGCTGTGAGACGAATTGCCGTGCGGCGATGGCCCGTGCGGCGGGATAGTCTTTGCGACTATTGGAAAGATCCGCCGTGCACCCTTCGATGGGAATGGATACCAGCAAGCTGCTCAGGCGTGCCGGGTTGCGTCCGACGCGTCAGCGCGTGGCGCTGGCAACGTTGCTGTTTGGTGCGGGCGACAGGCACGTGACGGCTGAAATTCTGCATGAAGAGGCCGTCCACTCCGGCGAGCGCGTGTCGCTGGCCACGGTCTACAACACGCTGCATCAGTTCAAGCGTGCGGGCCTGCTCCGGGAGATCGCAATCGGCGGCCAGCGCGCGTATTTCGACACCAACACGTCGAACCACAACCACTATTTCATCGAAGGCGACGGCAAGCTGATGGACATTCCGGGCGACACCATCCGGGTCGACGGACTGCCGGAGCCGCCGGAAGACCTCAAGATCTCGCACATCGACGTCGTTGTACGGTTGGTGCCCAAGTAGGGCCACCGCCGACGCGACCTTCCGCCACTACTTGATCTGCTCGTTGGGATAGGTGCCCCAGAGCTTGCTTTGCTCTATGTACCCGCGGTAGTCGCCCACCGAAATGCGGCACCAACCCTTTTCGCAATTGATGATGCTGGCCAGTACGCCGGCTTCGACCTGGGCGATGGCGCGAGCGCTCTCCCGGTCGTCATCGCGCAGTGTTGCAGAGGCTTGCGTCTGTCCGCCCTTGAGCTCCCACGGGAGAATCAGCGCCGTACGCCGGCTGCTCAGCAGGCTCATGTGCACCCATCCCTCAGTGCCGCCCGAGTCGCGAACTTTGCGCCAAACCTCGATTTCCTCGATGATCTCGACAGGCAGCCCCGTACGCTTGAATACCCAGGCCGTGGGATGCTCCGCGCCGGGACCCTGGCGCAGCGACACGCGGTCGGCTTTCAGGCTCGCGTAGCGCGGGATCTGCAAACCGTTGGTGCGCGGTGCATCCGGCACTGCCTGTGCCTTGGCACCCGACGCGGCCACGAAAACGACGGCGGCGCCCAGCAAGCATCCGACAAAGAACCTGTGTGAGAACCACCCACGGCGGCGGCTCGGGCCGAGTTTGCACATACTCGGGGCCCAAAGCACGATTTGGCGGTCGGGATCAAGTCCCTGAGCAACAGACGACTTGTCAAGGCTCAAGGCACAACCATTAAGGTTCTTTTGTCATCGCCACGGTATCTGTTAGACAGGGCTCATTCTATCGTGGGCGTCCAGGCCGCCTATTCAACCACCGACGAGCTCGTGTTGCCATGCCGACACCGTCCAAAAAACCCCTGGTGATCGTTACGCGCAAGCTGCCGGAGGCCGTGGAAACGCGCATGCGCGAGCTGTTCGACGCGCGCCTCAATGTCGACGACAAACCCTTGAGCCCATCGGAGCTGGTGGAGGCCGTCAAGACCGCGCATGTGCTGGTACCCACCGTCACCGACCGCATCGACCGCGCGCTGATTTCCCAGGCTGGTCCACAGCTCAAACTGATCTCCAATTTCGGCAACGGCGTGGACAACATCGACCTGGATACCGCGCGCGTGCGCGGCATCATCATCACCAACACGCCGGGCGTGCTCACCGAAGACACCGCCGACATGACGATGGCGCTCATCCTGGCCGTGCCACGCCGGCTCGCAGAGGGCACCGCCCTGCTGAAGGACACGCGCAAGACCTGGACCGGCTGGTCTCCCACTTGGATGCTGGGCCATCGCATCTTCGGCAAGCGGCTCGGCATTATCGGCATGGGCCGCATCGGCCAGGCGGTGGCGCGCCGGGCCAAGGCGTTCGGGCTGCAGATCCATTACCACAACCGGCGCCGGGTGGCTGAGGACATCGAGCAGGACCTGGAGGCGACCTATTGGGACAGCCTCGACCAGATGCTCGCGCGCATGGATATCGTCTCGGTCAACTGCCCGCATACGCCTGCCACCTATCACCTGCTCTCGGCCCGGCGCCTGAAGCTGCTGAAGCCGACCGCCTACATCGTCAACACGGCGCGCGGCGAGGTGATCGACGAAAACGAACTGGCGCGTCTTCTCGAGGCAGGACAGATTGCGGGCGCGGGTCTCGACGTGTTCGAGAACGAGCCCGCCGTCAATCCCAAGCTGCTGGCCTGCGCCAGCGTGGTGGCCCTCCCGCACATGGGGTCGGCCACCCTGGAAGGCCGCATCGACATGGGCGAGAAGGTCATCATCAACATCAAGACGTTCCTCGACGGGCACAATCCGCCCGACCGGGTGCACGCGGCCATGTTCTGAGACGGCTTGGCGGGCCTGGCTCGCATCTACAGACGCACGCTCGGCTCTTCCTGCCCAACCTCTCGATATTGTGAGATGAGAACCGTCGCGGCAGATGCTCGTCGACTTGTGATTTCTTTGCCTCCATTTGACAGCCGGCTTCTAGCCTTTAGTCGCAGGGCCCGGCGCAGGAGCGGACGGCCTTCCCCCGTCGACAGCACAAAAGTGCCGTGATTGCTTCCGCGCCGTACGCAGCCCAAAGGGCGGCGGCCAGGAGGAACCGCTCATGTGGAATCAGGTCTACAATCCGTTTGGCAATGCCGTGCTTTCGACCATTGCCGCTGCGCTGCCGGTTGTCACCTTGCTGGCCCTGATCGCATCGAACAAGGTCAAGGCCCCTATCGCCGCCATCGCTGTGCTGCTGGTTGCGATTGCGGTCGCGGTGTTCGCGTTCACGATGCCGGCTGGCCTCGCTATCCGCGCATCGATCCTCGGCGCCGTCACGGGCTTCTTCCCCATCGGCTGGATCATTCTCAACGTCCTCTTTCTGTACCGGCTCACGGTAGAGAAGGGCACATTCGAGACGCTTCAGACGACGATCGGCAGTGTCTCCGCGGACCGCCGTCTGCAGCTCCTGCTGATCGCATTTTCCTTTGGTGCGTTTTTTGAAGGCGCATCGGGGTTCGGCACGCCGGTGGCCGTCACGGGCGCGATCCTGATTGGACTCGGTTTTTCGCCGCTCGCAGCATCCGGCCTTTCCCTGATCGCCAACACCGCGCCCGTGGCCTACGGTGCGCTCGGCACGCCGATCGCGGGTCTCGCGAGCGTCACCGGTCTCGACCCGTCTGTGCTGGGTGCGATGGTCGGGCGACAGCTGCCGTTCTTCTCGCTGATCGTGCCGTTCTGGCTGATCTGGGTGTTCGCCGGTTTCCGCGGCATGATGCAGGTCTGGCCGGCAATTCTGGTCACCGGCGTGTCGTTTGCCGTGCCTCAGTTCCTGATCTCCAACTACATCAATCCGTGGATCGTCGATATCGGCGCGTCGTTGACCTCGATGGCCTGCCTCATCCTGTTCCTGAAGGTGTGGCAGCCCCCCGAAGTCTGGACGTCGCCGGCGCTGCGCAGCCGCGACGAGTTCGGCCGCGACCATGGCCCCGCCCAAACCAAAGAGCAGCGTAGCCCCGACAACGGCAGAGGTGTGGTTCTCGCTCATGCCGTGGATCATCGTCTGCGCGGTTTTGCTGATCTGGGGCACGGGCTGGTTCAAGGCTCTGGTCAATCCGTACGCCACCTGGAGCTATCCGGTTCCGGAGCTGCACAACCTGATCCAGAAGGTGCCACCGGTCGCCGCCAAGCCGACTCCCGAGGGCGCCGTTTTCTCGTTCACGTGGCTGACCTATACGGGCTCAGGCATGCTGATCGCGGCAATCATCTCGGGGGTCCTGATGGGCTTCGGTCCAGTGCGGCTGGTGACGGCGTACGCCAAAACGATAAGGGTGACTTTGGCTTCGCTCATCACCATCGCAGCCATGCTGGCGATCGGCACGCTCACCCGCTATTCGGGGATCGACGCCACGCTCGGCCTCGCGTTTGCAGGCACCGGCGTGCTCTATCCCTTCTTCGGCACGCTGCTCGGCTGGCTCGGGGTGGCGCTGACGGGATCCGACACCGCTTCCAACGTACTGTTCGGCAATCTGCAGAAAATCACGGCCGAGCAATTGGGCCTGTCGCCGATCCTGATGGCGGCCGCCAACTCATCCGGCGGCGTCATGGGCAAGATGATCGACGCGCAGTCGATCGTGGTGGCGTCCACCGCCACCAACTGGTTCGGGCACGAGGGGTCGATCCTACGCTTCGTGTTCTGGCATTCGATCGCGCTTGCCTGCCTGGTCGGCTGCCTCGTCATGCTGCAGGCCTACGTGTTCACAGGCATGGTTCTTCACTAGCAGCAGGACCAGCCGACGGCGTCAGCTCGCACCGGGCCGGGCTGACGCGGAGCACAGGGTGAATGCGTCAGCGGGGACTTGGACGGCCCAGGCTTGGTTGGACTATGATCGGTGCCGATCATGACCCAAGCGCGCGACCGTTCACACCCTGGAGACGACGCCAGAGCCCTGCAGGCCGCTGCCGGGCTGTACCACGCCTATTTCACCGGACTTATTCTTACACTGGTCACGCGGCGCAGCGCCCGGGATGCGGCGGAATGGGTGTTGCGCGTCTTTCGCCACCAGCACCATGAGAAGTTCCTGTCGAGCTTCGGCAAACTGGGCCTCGAGGACATGCCCGATGCCGTCGCCTGCGCCGCGTACCACTACCTTTCCAACAGTATCGGCGGCGTCATGGTCGAGTTCATGCGCGAAAGCGACCGCAAGGCCTGGATCAATTTCGTGCCGCCGCGCTGGATCTATCCGGGTGCAAGCATTTGCGGCGCGCCCAGCGAGGTATCGCGGGCCTTCCTGCACGGCTGGTACGCCCAGAATGGTGTTTCGCTGAAAAATCCCCGACTCGGCTTCGTCTGTACCGCGCAGACCACCGACGGCCAACATGGGCTCTCCGGCTATTTCCTAGAGCACGACCATGACCTCGCGCCGGAGGAGCGGCTGCAGTTCCGACCGGGCGAATTGCCGCCCCCCTTCGATCCGGCAAAGGCACCCAAACTGCCCGCCACCGACTGGCCGCCCGAGCGGTTGGCGAAGGCCGAGCGCAACTACGCGATGGAATACATCCGCTCCGGCCTGCCGCGGCTGGCCGAGATTTTCGGGCCGGCGGAGGCTGCGCATCTCGGCCGCGTGACCGGCAAGCTGATCGGCGCGCAGTTCTACAAGGAGACGGCCGCGCTGCTCGACGTCGACCCCGGCGGCCCCGAGGCGTTCGGCAAATTCATGATGCGGCTGGCGGCCGGCGAGGGCGACGAAGCGCTGATCGCGGAACAGGGCGACGCTGTTCTCGTGCGCCGCGTAAGCTGGCGCCTGATGCGCGGGCTGGAGCCGCTGTCGCCTGCCGTGTTCGAGGCGTGGAACGGCCTGCTGGAAGGCGCGCTTGCCGTACACGACCGGTTCTGCGTGCTGGAGGTGCTGTCGCGCCTCGACTGGGGGGACGAGGCGTTCGTGTGGCGGATACGGCCCCGTGCTAAACAGCCATGACAGCCGCACTTCCGGCACCATACCCGATTTATAGCAAAGCAGCGTTACGCGGGGATAGCGATCAGGACGAGCCCAGACTGCCGATTTCTAGCGCTCACTGGGCGCGCCGGCGCGTGGACCGCGCAACACTCTTTAGCGTGAGCGCAATCTGCTGCCGGAGCCAGGCGTTGGCGGGATCGGCCTCCGCATTGGCGTGCCAGTAGAGATAGCTGTCGAACGCCGGAACCTTCAGAGGGAACGGCAGGAGCTGGTTGCCGAAGTGCGCATTGAGGATGCGCGCGTGCCCTTGGGGCATGGTCAACACCAGGTCTGTTTCCCGTACGACCTGACAGGCAGCCAGATAGTTCTGGCAACGCAACCGGACACGGCGGCGCAAATTGTGCCGCCCCAGCTCGAAGTCTTCAGCGCTCAGGCCACGCCGACGGGACGACACGGCAATGTGCTCCTGCTTCAGATAGGCATCAAGCGTCGGCCGCCCGCGCAACTCGGGGTGACGCCGGCGCGCGACGATCGTCAGCCATTCGACGCCGAGATGCTGACGCCGGATCTCCTCCGGCAGGGGAAGCATGACATCCAGGGCGAGGTCCAGCGTACCGGCCGAGAGTTCACGCTCGATGTCGCGGCGCTCGGTCCGGACGACGTTGATGTCGACGCGCGGCGCAGCCTTGGCGATGTTGCGCATGAGACCCGCGAGCACGGCCGATTCCAACGCGTCGCGCATGCCGACGACAAAACGCTTGGTGGCACTGGCAGGATCGAACCGGTCCACCTTGCTGAGCGTCACTTCCAGCCCCTGCAGCGACTGGCGGATCGGCTCGATCATGCGGCGGGCGAGCGGCGTCGGCGTCATGGCATGGCCATGCCGGATGAACAGCGGGTCGTCGAACATCAGCCGCATGCGGGCGAGCGCGTGACTGATCGCGGGTTGCGAGAGATTGAGCCGCCGGCTGGCGCGCGTGATGCCGCCTTCCGCGTAGATGGTATCGAACACCACGAACAGGTTGAGATCGACCTTGGATAGATGCATGACACTTATGTATGACAATTCGATCAATTCATTTGCCGGATGCTAGCCCGGCCTCCTACCATGGTCCAACTAAATCTCGGCAGGAGGTTGCGGCCATGGATTTCGAGTATTCACCCAAGGTGAAGGCGCTGCAGAATCGCGTGCAGGCCTTTATGGATAGCCACGTCTATCCCAACCAGAAGCGCTACAAAGACGAGGTGGCCACAGGCGACCGCTGGCAGCCCGTCGCCGTGATCGAGGAGCTCAAGAAAAAGGCGCGCACCGAGGAGCTGTGGAACCTGTTCCTGCCGGAATCGAAACGCGGCGCCGGCCTCACCAACCTGGAATACGCGCCGCTGTGCGAGATCATGGGGCGTGTCGCCTGGGCGCCCGAGGCGTTCAACTGCTCGGCGCCCGACACCGGCAACATGGAGACCATCGAGCGCTACGGCAGCGAGGCGCAGAAGAAGGAGTGGCTGGAGCCACTGCTGGAAGGCAAGATCCGCTCTTGCTTCGCCATGACGGAGCCCCGCGTCGCCTCGTCGGACGCTACCAACATCGAGAGCCGCATCGAGCGCCGCGGCGACAGCTACATCATCAACGGCCGCAAATGGTGGTCATCGGGCGCGCCCGACCCGCGCTGCAAGCTGTTCATTTTCATGGGCAAGACCGACCCCAGCAATCCGAATCGCCATCAACAGCAGTCGATGATCCTGGTGCCGCGTGACGCCAAGGGCGTGAAAATCGTGCGCTGGCTGCCAGTGTTCGGCTTTGATGATGCACCGCACGGCCACGCCGAGGTCGAGTTCGAGAACGTCGAAGTGCCCGTCACCAATATGCTGCTGGGCGAAGGCCGCGGCTTCGAGATCGCGCAAGGCCGACTCGGCCCGGGTCGCATCCATCACACCATGCGTGCCATCGGACAGGCCGAAATGGCGCTGGAGAAGATGTGCAAGCGGGTACAGTCGCGCGTTGCGTTCGGCAAGCCGATCGCCGAGCAGACGGTGACGCTGGAGCGCATCGCTGAATCGCGCATCGCCATCGATCAGGCGCGGCTCTTGGTGCTGAAGGCCGCCGACATGATGGACAAGGTCGGCAACAAGGCGGCGGCGGCCGAGATCGCCATGATCAAGGTCGCGGCACCGAACATGCTGTGCAAGGTGATCGACTAGGCGATCCAGGCTCACGGCGGCGCTGGCGTGACGGAAGATTTCGGGCTCGCCGAGATGTACGCCCACGCACGCTCAATGCGCATCTTCGACGGGCCCGACGAGGTGCATCGCAACCAGATCGCGCGCCTGGAACTGCGCAAGCATCGGTGATGCAAGACGCGAAAGGCGACCTGTCGCCTAGGTCGCCTTCGCCTTAGTGTAACCCTTCTTGGCCATGCATTGGTCACGAAGGCTGCCTTTGTAGGCATCCTCGTTGGCTGCCTGACTGACGGCAACTCCGACCATACCGCCAATAATGAAGGCGCCTACCGCGTTCTCTGCAGCCTTGTCGTCAGGAACCTGTTTCTTTTGTGCTTGCTGCCAGCACATCTCCAAATCGCGCTGAGCGACAGCCGGCGCGACGTTCGACTTTGTAAAAGTCGCTGACTCGCTCGACACACAGCCTTGGAGCATCAGGGTACAGCTCGCAGCACACAACCAAAACGCCTTCACCACTTCCCCCATCAGACGCACGCAGAACGCGGGAACCATAACGTGGACGGGTTACGGCGGGGTGGCCGCGATGACACTACCGAGTGCCGCTTATGAGGGGCCGTGGCGGTTCTCGAGGCGAAGCTATAATCGTTGGAAACAGGCAAGCGCCGGCATGTCGTTGATGCTGTCGAGGATCAGGTCGGCAAAGTCCTCCAGATCCTCCCGGCCGCTCGTGCCCGAGAGCACGCCGACGTTGAGCGCAAATCCGGCGGCACGACCCATGGCGAGGTCGTGCACGGCATCGCCAACCATGGCGGCTTGACCCGGAGCAATGCCGACAGCCTCGCAGAAGGCGCGAGCCATGCCCGGGCCGGGCTTGCCGCCGAAGCCGGAATCGCAACCGGCGGTGAAGTCGAAGTCGCCAAGAATATTCGAGCGGCGCAGCGACGCTTCGAGACCGCCCTCGGAGTCGTTGGTGGCGACGCCAAGCAGAAACCCGCGCCGCTTCAACTCCCCCAGCGTCTCGCGTACGCCATCGATCAGTACGGCATGCAGAGCGCCCCCCGCGCTGTAGATACGATCTATGCCCGCGGCCAGGCCGGGCGGCGTGCGAGCCCCCAAGTAACCCGCAAAGGCGGACGCAATGTCGTCAACGCTGCCGGCGGCCAAGACCGAACCCGGTGTGATCGCATCCGTGACAGGGTCATGTCCGAAGCGCCGCAACAGTTCTTCTGCCGCCTTGGCATCACCGCCGGCCGCAAACGCTGCAACATGGCGATTGATCGGCACCCAAGTGCGCTCATAGTCGATGAGCGTTCCGTCCTTGTCGAAGAGGATGCCCCGGATCGCCATCGCTCCGCCCCACTATCTCCGGTCAGGCCACGCCGACCGCGCCACTCTCGACCTGATGACTGGAGAGATCGCGGATGGTCGGCGCGGTGCCGGAGAGCGGATTGGCCGGGTCCCAGGCGAACTTGATTTCGCTGAAGCGCGTAGCCTGTGCGTCGTAGAGCAGAAGCCGGCCCGCCAGGCTGTCGCCGATGCCGACGATCTCCTTGAGAACCTCGGTTGCCTGCAGCGTCCCGACCACGCCGACGGCGGCGCCGAGCACGCCGACCTCGGCGCAGTTGGCAACCGTGCCGGGCGGCGGCGCTTCCGGAAAGATGCAGCGATAGCTTGGATGGGGCTTGCCGTCCGGGCCACTTTCGTGCGGCTTCAGGGTGGTGAGATAGCCGTCGAACGGGCCGACAGCAGCAAACACCAGGGGTTTCTTCGCGAGATAGCAGGCATCGCTGACGAGATAGCGGGTGGCGAAGTTGTCGGAGCCGTCGGCGACAATGTCATAGCGCGAGACGATCTCGAGCGCATTCCCAGCGTCGATGCGGTGGTCGTGGGTGTCCACGCGCACATGCGGGTTGAGCTTGCCGATCGCTGCCTTCGCGCTTTCGACCTTGGAGACGCCGACGTGGCCGGTATCGTGCACGATCTGCCGCTGCAGATTGTCGAGCGAAACCCGGTCGTCGTCGATGATGCCAAGCGTGCCGACGCCCGCCGCGGCCAGGTACATGAGCACGGGCGACCCGAGCCCACCCGCACCGATCACGAGAACCCTGGCGGCCTTGATCTTCTGCTGGCCCTGGCCGCCCACCTCGCGCAGCACGAGATGCCGCTTGTAGCGCTCGATTTCTTCAGGCGTGAGAGCCATGCAGGCGCGTCCGATGCCTCGACTGGGACCAGTCTAACGCAAATGTAGGGGCGGAGCGCCGCGTTTTCACGTTCGCTGCCAAGGTTCCGCCGGCCGCTGAATCTTCCCGCTGCCGCCAGCTACATCTTCGTATGGAGACCGCCGGAGTGCAGAAGGCCGTTAGGAACGAGGCGGCAGTTCTGGTTGCCGTACTTCGACTTCCGCGCCCACTCGGCGGCATCCTGATTGACGCCGGAAAGCGTCTGCTTGGTCGTGACGTGGGTCGTCCATTCGCTGCCCTGCCTGCAGAATTGAATGTAGAACCAGGAGTCCCGCTTGGTGACGGCACCCCGCGAGCAATCGGGCTTGTCGGTCGATTCCCTGACACACTCGTCCACAGCCAGACGCTCGGCGTCGTCACAGTTGTCCATCCCATAGGCGGCGCCGAACGCGCCATCGGCCGTATAGGCCACCGAACCGCATTTATCGCCGCGGGGCGAAGCGTCGGCGCGTGGCGGTGGAGACTCCTGCCGAGGCGGCAGATCCTGCTGAGCCGGCGGCGGCCCCTCTTGACCGGACGGCGGACCTTCCTGACCGGCCCCCTGCCCATATGCCGCGACCTGGATAAAAAAGAAAAACGCGCATGAAGCTGCCAATCGCTTAAACACGGCCGTCCCTCTTGCCTGCGAGAACTCCCCCTAGTCTAGCTGCTCGCCGTGCATTAGGCACCTGGGATGAGCGCGCAAAAATCAGACATCCCCATCGAATGCCATGCCCCCGGCTCCCCTGAAATTCCAGGGAGCGCGGGGGTGGCGTAGCAGCACTACTTGCGCAGATAATTCTTGTGCAGCCAGCGGCCCGCGGCACTGCGCGTCTCGTTGTAGAGCGCTTCGTCGCTGTCGCGCGTTTCCTGGCGCAACCTGAGGGCCGTTTCGCGCTCCTGCGCTACGCCCTTCTCCGCCTCCATCAAGAACTCCCGCGCTGCTGTGGGCGTGGGTGCCGGTTGCGGCGCATTGCCGGCGCCGGTCCTTTCACCGATGGCCTCCGTGACGGCGGCCGCCAACTGCTTCGACCACATCTTCCGGAACAGCGCGTTCGAAGGGTAGACATTGGCGCTAACGGTCTTACCGTTGATGGCCACGATGTAGCCGATGACGTCGGCATCCTGAAGCGCAGTCCGTTCGAGTGCGGCGACGTAAGCGGCCTGAGCCTCCTTGAGGTTGGCATTTTCGAGCGACAACTGCAGACTGGTCGACGATTGCGGCGATGCAACGCGCGCGTTGACACCTGCGGACAGCTCGGTCTGCATTCGAGCGACAGACTCCCACATCCGCTGCTGTTTGCTCGCCGTGTCGCCGCCGCGCTGGATCGGGCCACCTGCCGGCCTCATTGCTTGCGGCTCGGCACTGGGCGGAGCCGCCATGATGGCAAGCGCCTTGCGCGACGGAAGAGAGTCCGTGGCGCTCGTGAACTTCGCATGATCCTCGGCGCCTCGCGCGGACCAGCGGCCTTGCTCCACACAGAACGAGGCGATGGGGATCATTCCCGATTGCGGCGGCAGCACCAGGCTGACCGTGAGCACGCGATCCTGCTTGCCACCCTTCACGATGTCTCCCACCTGGACGAAGACCTCCTCGTCGCCGGTGTTCTCGATCTGCAGTTCGTTGACGCGACCGGTCTCGATCACCTGCACACGGCCTTTCGCGAGCGCCTCGGACAATGTCAGCGGCACGGGCCCGTCGGCACTGTTCCCGTGGATGAAATAAATGGCGAGGTTCTCGTGCACGTGCGGGCCAGAGACCTTGCGATCGGCATCTGCAAAAGCGGAACCGCCGGCGACACCGAAAGCCGCAAATGCTGCCGCGAAAAGGAACAACTGACGCAATGCGCATTTTCTTCCCTTTCCTGAATAACTCCATGCAACGCATTCGTCCTAAGTGACTTTCTTGGCCGCGCTTCGATGAAGTGGCGGCGAAAGCGCGTTCGACGTAAGGCAGGCCGATGACGCCGGACATCCGTGTCTGGCGCGTTACAATCAGTAAGAGGATTAACGGGCTGTAATCTTCGGCGGCGGATACGCCGCCTGCGCGTGTTTCAGCGCGTCTTTGCTTTGCGTGCGCCGCGTTTGCGTTTTGGCGTTGACGCCCTGGCGACATTTCCGGTCGACCCGAAGCCACCCGCGCCGCGGCGCGTACTGGTGATTATCAGGGTTTCACTGAGCCCGGCGCGTTCAACGCGTTGCACGACGAGCTGCGCAATGCGCTCGCCCCGGCCGATTGAAAATGGCTCTGTCGCCGAGATTGATCAGGAGCACCTGGACTTCGCCGCGATAGTCGCTGTCGATGGTGCCGGGTGAATTGAGCACGGTGATGCCGTGCTTGTAGGCGAGCCCGGAGCGCGGCCGCACCTGGGCCTCGAAGCCGTGTGGAATTTCGAAGATCAGTCCGGTGGGCACCAGAGCACGGGCGCCCGGCTTCAGTGTCAGGTCTTTCTCAACGGCAGCGAGCAGGTCGATGCCGGCTGCACCCTCCGACTGATAAGCAGGCAAGGGGAGATCGCCTCCATGCGGCAGACGCACGACTTTGACGCGCAGGGGTGAGCCGTCCGGTTTGCGTGTCATGTCACGGCGGTGTTTTCGGTCAGCCATTCCGCCGCTCGGGCCACCAGACGTTGCGCAACCTGCGCCTTATCGAGTTCGGGCCAACTTTCGATGCCCTGAGCGGTAATGAGATGCACGGTGTTGCGGTCGCCGCCCATGACACCTGTCTCGGGCGAGACGTCGTTGGCGACGATCCAGTCGGCGCCTTTGGCCTTGCGCTTCTTCTTCGCGTGCTCGACGACGTTCTCGGTCTCCGCGGCAAAGCCGACGACGAGTGGCGGGCGCTTGCCAGGTCGGTCACCGGCTATGGTTCTCAGGATATCCGGGTTCTCGACAAGCTCGAGGCTGGGCGCACCCTTGAGGCCTTTCTTGATCTTCTCGTGCGCCTCGCTCGCAACCCGCCAGTCGGCTACGGCGGCAGCAAAGATGGCGATGTCGGCCGGCAGGGCTACGCGCACCGCGTCCAGCATTTCGCGCGCGGTCTGCACATTGATGACCTCCACCCCGGCCGGGGGCGCCACCTGAGTTGGACCGGAGACAAGCGTGACGCGAGCGCCCTGCGCCGCGGCCTCGGCGGCGATAGCCGCGCCCTGCTTGCCCGAGGACCGATTGGCTATGTAGCGCACGGGATCGATGGGCTCGTGCGTGGGACCGCTGGTGACGAGCACATGGCGGCCGGAAAGCGGGCCGCGAACTCCCGGAGATGTTCTGGAATCCCCCCCACCCTGACCCTCCCCCGCAAGGGGGGAGGGGACGCCCAATGAGGGCGAGGGAGAAGACGCGAGGAGTTCGCCGATCACCTCGACCAGTTCCGGCACCTCCGACATGCGGCCGGGGCCGGCTTCGCCACGCTCCGCCATCTCCCCGGTGTTGGGGCCGATGAAATGGATGCCGTCGGCCCGCAGCAGCGCCACGTTGCGGAGCGTGGCTGGATGCAGCCACATGCGCGGGTTCATGGCGGGCGCCACCAGCACGGGCTTGTCCGTGGCCATGAGAACGCAGGATGCAAGATCGTCGGCATGGCCGCCGGCCATCTTGGCGAGCAGATCGGCCGTTGCGGGCGCCACCACGATCAGATCGGCCTCGCGCGAGAGGCGGATGTGGCCGATCTCGCGCTCGTCGTTGAGGTTGAACAGTTCCGTGAAGACGCGGTCATTTGTCAGGGCAGCGACGGAGAGCGGCGTAACAAATTCCTGGGCGGCCTTTGTCATCACGGCACGCACGGCGATACCGCGCTCGCGCAGGCGGCGGATCAGGTCCAGGCATTTGTAGGCTGCAATGCCGCCGCCGACGATGAGGACGATGCGCTTGGTCGCGATTGCTTCACGTGAAACAAAGTTTGCGCGCACCACGCTGTTCTGCTCGCGTTCCTGAGCCATGTAAGCCCGCACCCGGTCAACAGTCTTGAGGGTGACGCTGTTGCCCTTGCGCAGATTGGCGACCAGATGCCCGTCGTTGACGGCGGCCACGCCGAACTTGGTGGCCGTCAGCCCAGATCGGGCCAGAAAGGCCTCAATTTCAGCGAGCAAAGCTTTGCGAGTAGCGTCCATTCCCATTGGATAATGGGTAATTACCCACAAGTCAATGGGTTGCAAGATCGATCCGGCCGGCGTCTGCTGACATGTGCAACAGAGCAAACTTAGGAAACGCCCCGAGGCGTGACCTACCCCACCGGCAGCATCAGCCACGCTGCCATGACGACGAGCGCGATTGCACCGATCCAGAGTGCCCGGCGCGTCCAGCGATTTTCGTAGGCCTGCGCGGCAGCCAACCGTTGCACGGTCTCGTCGTCCAATCGAAAGCCGCCGCGGGCCATGTCGGCCAGCGCAACGGCCGTGCTTTCGGCACGCTCCAGCAGGCGCGGCACCTCGGCCACGACCTTGCCGAACAGCTCCGCGCCCTCACCGGCCTCTTTGAGGCGGCCGGCCACGCCGAGGTTGGCCTCCACCCACTCGCGGGCGATAGGCTCGGCGGCGGTCCAGAGGTTGAGCGCCGGATCGAGCGAGCGCGCCACGCCCTCGACCACGACCATGGTCTTCTGCAGCAGCAGCAGCTCGGGCCGTGTCTCCATGTCGAACACTTCGGTGTAGGCGAACAGCTGGCCCAACAGATCGGCCATGGAGATCTCATCAGCCGTACGGCCGTGGATCGGCTCGCCGATGGCGCGCATGGCCTGTGCGAACAGCTCCACCGACTGATGCGGTGGCACGTAGCCGGCCTCGAAATGGATGGCGGCGGTGCGGTGGTAGTCGCGCGTGATGAGCCCGTGCAGGATCTCGGCCAGGAAGCGCCGCTCCTTGGGGCCCAGCCGGCCCATGATGCCGAAGTCGACGGCAACGACGCGGCCTTCCTTGTCGACCAGCAGGTTGCCTTGGTGCATGTCGGCGTGAAAGAAGCCATCGCGCATGGCGTGGCGCAGGAACGACTGCAGCGCGGTGAGGCCCAATTTCCTCAGATCGTGGCCGGCGGCTTTCAAGGCTGCGTGATCGGCAATCGGGATGCCGTCGATCCATTCGAGCGTGAGAACGCGGAGCGCGGTGCGGCGCCAATCGACTGTCGGGACGCGGAAGCCTCCAAGCTCGGGCGTGCGATCCTTGGCGATGTTGTCGGCCATCTCCGAGATCGCAGCAGCCTCCAGCCGCATGTCCATTTCGATTTCGACCGAATGCGCCAGGGTCTCCACCACGGCCACGGGCCGCAGGCGCCGCGTCGGCGGATGGAAGCGCTCGATCTGGCGCGCAGCGAAGAAATAGCTGTCGAGATCGCGCTTGAACTGTTTCTCGATGCCGGGCCGCAGCACCTTGACGGCCACGTCGCGGCGCACACCGTTGTTGATCACAACCGCCTTGTGCACCTGGGCGATGGAGGCAGCGGCAACGGGCGGACCGAATTCGGCGAAATGATCCTCCAGCTTGCCGCCGAGCTGCTCCTCGACCGTCTTGCGCGCCTCGGCCATGGAAAACGCCGGCAGCCTGTCCTGCAAGTGGCGCAGATCGCTTGCGAGCTCCGGCCCGATCAGATCGGCGCGGGTGGCGAGGAACTGGCCGAGCTTGATGTAGCTGGGGCCGAGGCTGGTGAGGGCGCCGGCGACGCGCCGCGCCTTGGGCTGGCCGGCGCGGAACGGCCAGGTGAGAATGCGGATGGGCAGCGTGGCGGCGCGGGCCAGGTAGAGCGCGAACGGCACCTTGGTTCCCGCCGGCACGAAGCGCACGCCATGCTGCGCCAGCACAAAGCCGGCGCGCGAAAGGCGGAGGATGTTGCCGACGGTTGTGGCCATGAGAGGCGCGAGGGCCTGTGCGGATCGGAGAAGTCGTTGACGCACATTGCCTTAGCACGGCCTGGGGTCAAGTCACGGCCCCGGTCATGCTTTGCGGCGCGTTGTCCCGAGTTGGCACGGCACCTCAAATGAGCTTACTAGACGGCTCGTCCCACGCTCGGAGCGCTCCTTCATGACTCAGACGCCGACCGTCCCAACCTTCGCCAGCGGCTGGCAACAGGCCACGCGCTATCCCGATCCGGCTATCGTGGCGCTCGATGCGCGCTTCGAGAAATACTGGCTGAAGCTTTCGTGCATCGAGCGCATCGCCACCGGATGCCGCTGGGCGGAAGGGCCGGTGTATTTTGGCGACGGGCGCTATCTGCTGTGGAGCGACATTCCCAACAACCGCATCCTGAAATGGGAGGAGGAGACGGGCGCGGTGAGCGCCTATCGCAAGCCTTCCAACTTCGCCAACGGCCACACGCGCGACCGCCAGGGGCGGCTGGTGGGCTGCGAGCACGGCGGGCGGCGCATCTACCGCACCGAATACGACGGCTCGATCACGACGCTGATCGACAGTTTCGACGGCAAGCGGCTGAACTCGCCCAACGATGTGGTCGTGAAATCCGACGGCTCGATCTGGTTCACCGATCCCGTGTTCGGCATCCTCGCCGACTACGAAGGCTACAAGGACGAGCCGGAGATCGGCACCAACGTCTATCGCATCGATCCGCAGACCAACAAGGCAACGGTCGTGGCGGAGGATGTGCTGGGACCCAACGGTCTGTGCTTCTCGCCGGACGAGAAAATCCTCTACATCGTCGAGAGCCGCGGCGTGCCCAGCCGCAAGATCCTGGCCTACGACGTAACCGACGGCGGCAGAAAGATCGCCAACAAGCGCGTGCTCATCGATGCGGGCCCCGGCACGCCCGACGGCATGCGCTGCGACATCGACGGCAACCTGTGGTGCGGCTGGGGCATGGGTTCTCCGGAACTCGATGGGGTGATGGTGTTCGCGCCCGACGGCAAGCCCATCGGCCGCATCGCGCTGCCCGAGCGCTGCGCCAACGTGTGCTTCGGCGGCCTCAAGCGCAACCGCCTGTTCATGGCGGCGAGCCAGTCGATCTATGCGCTCTATGTCAATACGCAGGGCGCGCTGGGCGGCTAGTGCGGGGCCGATAGAGATCGGCCTCCAGGCTCAGGTCTGCTCAGTTGGAGGGGTTACCCAGGCATTCGAGGCTCCGCCGGAGAACCTGCAGAAGATACGCCTCGCGCTCACGCTGGCGCATCTCAAGCAGGAACCTCAGTCGTCCAGCCGTCATCAGATCGGCGAGCCCGTGCACGATGGCCCAAGCCGCCATGACGCCCTGCATCGCAGCCTTGTCCTCGCGCGGATCGGCCCCTTGCAAACCCCGGACGTCATCGACCAGCCGCTGGAACGCCGCTGACGCGGCCTCGCTGAGGTCGGCGTGTTCACGGTCGGGGCGATCGGACGAAAACATGAGGCGGAACAGCGCGGGGTTCGCCATGGCAAAGTCGATGTAGCCCATCCCGGATGCGATCAATCGGGACAATCCGTCCGGCGCCGCCTTTTTCTGCCGTGCCTCCTGCATTTCGACGAAGCGTCCGTAGCCTTCGGCCGCCAACGCCGTGAGCAGGCCGTTGACCTCGCCGAAGTGGTGCGCGGGCGCGGCATGGCTGACCCCTGCGCGCTTGGCGACGCCGCGCAGCGAGAACCCCTCGATGCCGTGCGCTTCGAGTTCTGCCTCCGCCGCTGCGAGCAGCGCGGCGCGCAGGTTGCCGTGGTGGTAGCGCCGCGCGGGCCGGGTCGGGCTGCGGCGAGGTCGCAAAGCGGTCATGCACCCTCGGTTATCGCCATATCTTGACGGTGTCAAATTCTTGCCTTGACAGTGACAAGATGGAACGGCAGAAAGGCATTCTGACACTGTCAAGATAGTCCTGCGTGGTCCCGCGGAATGCAGGAGCGCCACCGGAGGGCTAAAGCCGAGAGGAGCGGAGCGCATGACCGCAGCACAGGTCTTCTCCATCGCCAATCCGTTTGCGCTCATTGGCTGGGCGCTGCTTGTCTTGGCGATCATCAGCGGGCGGCCCTGGTTGCGCGACACGGTGGCGGGGAGGATCTGGCCGCTGCTACTGTCCCTGCTCTACGTCGTTGCCCTCGGTTTGGGCTGGGGCACCACCGGTGGTGGGTTCTCGAGCCTGGCGGCGGTGCGCCAGCTATTCTCCGGTGACTGGACGCTGCTCGCAGGCTGGGTGCACTACCTCGCGTTCGATCTCTTCGTCGGCGCTTGGATCGCCGCCGAAACCGAGCGGGCCGGGCTGTCGACCCTCGTTCTGATCCCGGTGCTGCCGCTCACCTTCCTGTTCGGCCCCGCCGGCTTCCTGCTGTTTTTCATCCTGCGTCAGGTTCTTGCGGGGGCAGCGGCAAGGAGCGCGTCATGAGCCACGCCGGTCTCGAAAGCGCGGGCGCCCGCTTGCGCTCCGCAGGCCTGTTCGCAGAATGGCGGCGACGCGAACCAACGCTGGCCGCCTTTGCCCTGCTGATGGTCGTGGCCACTGTGCCGACACTGATCGCCATGGCGGTGGACGTCCGCACCTTCAACGGCATCAACGTCTGGATCAAACCGTTCAAGTTCCAGTCGTCGGTTGGGATCTATCTGGCCACGGTCGCGTGGTTCTGGCCCTACATCGATGCTGCGGTCCGGGCGCGCGGCGTCGTGCGCGCCGGGGTGTGGGCGCTGTGCATCCTGCTTGTCCTCGAAATTGCCTACATCACCTACCGCGCGGCGCTGGCGGAGGGCTCGCACTTCAACGAGTTGACGCCGATTGCGGCCGTGCTCTATCCGCTGATGGGCGTCGCTATTCTCATCGCCGTGTCGATTGGCGGCTGGTTCGGCGTGCTGATCCTGCGCTCGACAGAGGGTGGCATATCGGCAAACCTGCGGTTCGCGATCGGTGCAGGCCTGCTCGCCGGCAACATCCTGGGCGGCGCCTCCGGGGCCTTCATGAGCAGCCTCGGCAGCCACTGGATCGGCGGCGTGCACAACGACGCTGGCGGGCTTTTCTTCTTCGGTTGGTCGCGCACGGGCGGCGACCCACGCGTGGCGCATTTCATCGGCCTGCACGCCATGCAGGCGATCCCCGTCATCGGCTATGTCGTACAGCGCCTGGCGGCGGGCCGCGCAATCATCTGGGCGTCATTGCTATTGTGGACGGCCGTCACCGCCGCTGTGTTCATGCAGGCACTCGCGGGCAGGCCGCTTCTGCTGCCCTGACGAGGATGGGCAACCTTCCGCGGCGCTTGCCTAGCGCGAGACACAAGCTGACGTTAGAGGGGTCGCCCTTGCCGTGGCGAGCCGCTATCATCAGCTGCAAATGCGAGCAGGAGGGAGCGGCATGACCACGCAGATCAAGCTCGGCGAGATCACGATCCACCGGGTGGTCGAACAGGAGGCGCCGATCTTCGCGCCGCTGGAGTTCTTTCCGACGTTGACGCCCGAACTGCTGGCGGAAAATCTACCGTGGCTGTCGCCCAAGTACATCGATCCGACAACGGGCAAGGTGGTGCTGTGCGTGCAGAGCTACCTCGTGCGCACGCCGCATCATACGATCCTGGTGGACTCCTGCGTCGGCAACCACAAGCCGCGCCCGACGCGGCCGTTCTGGGACATGCTGTCGAGCGACCGTTACGAGAAGAACCTGGCGGCCACCGGCATCGGTGTAGGTGATATCGACTACGTGATGTGTACGCACCTGCATGTCGATCACGTGGGCTGGAACACGCGGCTGGAGAACGGACGCTGGGTGCCGACCTTCCCCAAGGCCAAGTATCTGTTCGCCGACCGCGAACTGGAACACTGGACGGCCAAGGAGAAGGAAGATCCCGCGAACCATCCGTGGATCACGGATTCCGTATTGCCGATCGTGCAGGCCAAGCAGGCTCAGGCGGTAAAGAGCGACCACCGGATGAACGATCTGGTGCAACTGATCCCCACGCCGGGGCACACCATCGACCATTTCTCGGTGCACGTGGGCAAGGCGGGGCAGGACGCGCTGATCACTGGCGACATGATCCATTCGCCGATCCAAGCGCGCTACCCCGAACTCGGCATGCGCGCCGACTATGACTCCAAGCAAGCCGGCGTATCGCGGCGCAAGGTGTTCGAGCGGTTCTGCGACACCTCCACTTTGATGTGCATGGCGCACTTCCCCTCACCATCCATCGGGCGCATGTCCCGCTGGGGAGACGGGTTCAAGTTCGTATCCGCTTAAGAGCACTCAAGGCTGTTTGCCACGAAGCGGCGCAGTAAGTACGGTGGCGCCGTTGTTGCGGTGCGCGTTCAAGCGCGGGGATTTTGACATGGCTGACGCCTCCGACCCACTGGCCGGCTTGCTGCGCGCAGAGCGGCTCACCGCCGTCGTCGACATCGGCGCCAACCCGATCGACGGCGAACCGCCTTACAAGAAGATGCTTGCCAAGCGCCTTTGCACACTCGTGGGGTTCGAGCCGCAGGCCGACGCGCTTGCGAAACTCAACGCCAGCAAGGGTGACCTGGAAACATATCTGCCTTACGCCGTGGGCGATGGAACCCGTGGCACTTTGAAGGTCTGCCATGCACGCGGCATGACGAGCCTGTTTACGCCGGAGCCGCGTATTCTCAATGTTTTTCCGGGCTTCGCACAGTTCGGAAAAGTCGTTGGCGAAGTCGAAGTCGACACCCGGACATTGGACAGCATCACGGAGATCGCCCAGCTCGATTATCTGAAGATCGACGTGCAGGGCGGCGAACTGGCAATCTTTCGCAATGGCAAGTCGCGGCTGGGAACCGCTGTCGCGATTCAAACCGAAGTGTCGTTCATGCCCCTCTACAAGGATCAGCCCGTCTTCGGCGACATCGATCTGGCGCTGCGCGAACTCGGGTTTGTCCCGCACATGTTTGCCAACATCAACAAGCGGATGATCCTGCCGCTGCACAACGCCGACAATCCCTACACCTTCATGAACCAGCTGCTGGAGGGGGATGTCGTCTACGTGCGCGACTTCACGTTTCCAGACCGAATGAGCGACGAGCAGCTCAAGCACTTGGCGACGATTGCGCATCACTGCTACGGATCTTACGATCTGGCAGGAAACTGCATTCACCACCTGGCGTCGCGCAGCGCATTGCCGTCCGACGCCCTGGGCAAATACCTGGCGATCCTCAAAGGGGCCGCCTAACGTGACTTCGCACCCGCAAAGGAACCACTCATGCTTACGCTCTATTACGGACCCGGCGCCTGCTCGATGGCGGCGCACATCGTGCTCGAGGAAAGCGGCGAGAAATACGAACCAAGACGCATGGACCTCAGCAAGGGCGAACAGAAGACCGAGGCCTATCTCAAGATCCACCCGCTGGGCCGTGTGCCGGCGCTTGGGCTCGACAACGGCCAACCGCTGACCGAGAACACCGCCATCCTGCCGTACCTCGGCAAGCGCTATAACCTGTGGCCAAAGGATCCGATCGCGGAAGCGCAAGCGCTATCGACCATCGGCTTCTTCGCCGCCACCGTGCATCCCGCACATGCCCACATTTCGCGGCCCGAGCGCTATACCGCCGATACTTCCCATTTTCCCGGCATCCAGGCCCAGGGGAAAAAATCGTTCCATGAGTACCTGAAGCAGATCGACGGCATGCTGGCGGGGCGCGAATGGATGTCGGACCAATACTCGGTGCTCGATCCCTATGCCTTCACCTTCTACACCTGGGGCATCCGGCGCGAGGTGCCGATGGCCGAGATGAAGAACTACACGGCCCACAAGGATCGCATGCTCGCCCGTCCGGCCGTGCAGCGGGTAGTCGAGGACGAGAAGATCAAGGTGTGATCGGAATCTGCCTCACTGCTTGGGACGATTGCGCGCGGTGAGGGGCAGCCACGATGGGGAGAACCCGCTGTGCAGCATGCGACTCAAGTCGCGCTCACGCGCCGTGTGATTGACTTCGTCGAGCGGGGCACGACGGAATTGGCGGAGTCCGTCTATCTCAATCCCGTTTCGACCTACGCCTGCCCCAGGCAGGCGGAGCGCGAGCAGCACGTGCTGTTTCGCGGCCACCCGCTGTTTTTCGGCCTGAGTTGCGAGTTGCCCAATCCCGGCGACTACCGCGCCGACGATTTGAGCGGCGTGCCGATCCTGGTGGTGCGCGGCAAGGACGGTGCGCTCAGGGCCTTCCTCAACGTCTGCCGGCATCGTGGCGCCAAAATCGCCACCGGCTCGGGCTCCGGCAAACGCCTGTTCGTGTGCCCCTATCACGCCTGGACCTACGATCTCGATGGCCGGCTGACGCGACTCAATCCCGAGGCCGGTTTTCCGGGGCTCACCTGCGCCGAGCGCAGCCTGGTGCCACTGCCAGCCGCGGAGAAACATGGCTTGATCTTCGTGCAGGCAACACCCGGCGGCGCCATCGACGTCGATGCGCTGCTGGGAGACCTGGCTCCCGAGTTCGCCTCCTACAACCTGACGAGCTACAGCCACTATCAGACTCAAACTTTGACCAAGGACATGAACTGGAAGCTCGTCATCGACACGTTCCTGGAGACCTGGCACGTGGCGACCCTGCACAAGGAGACCGTCGGTCCGATCTTCCAGCCCAACGTCAATGCGTTCGACGCCTTCGGTCGCAACGGCCGCCTCATCATTCCGCGCCGCACTCTGCTGGAGAAGAAGAGCGAGCCCGAGAGCAGTTGGGATCTGCTCACCCACAGCGCCATCGTCTACACGCTGTTTCCCAACGCGCTGCTGGTGTGGCAAGGCGACCATGTCGAGACCTGGCGCTCATTCCCGATCGGCGGCGCACCGGACAAATGCATCGCCGAGGCGGCGCTCTTCGCGCCCAAAGCCGCCGTCACCGACAAGGAGAAGCGGTACTGGGAGCGCAACATGGACCTGCTGATGCGCACGGTCGATGCTGAGGACTTCCCCGTCTGCCTCGACATCCAGCGTGGGCTTACGGCGGGAGCGCAGACCCACATCACCTTCGGCCGCAATGAGCCCGCGCTGGGCCACTACCACCGCCACATTCAGCAGGCGGTGGGGCAGGCGTAGCTGTCATCCCGGAATTCCGCGCGAGCGGAATATCCGGGATCCAGGGGCTACGCGGCATAACCTGCCGTGGCGTTAGGACGGCTTCGAACCGCCGTCGGCGTCGGCGCGCAGGCGGTACAGGTTCTGCAGCAGGGCATCGAAGCCGCCGGCACCTGCACCCGCATGCAGGTCGATGCGGCCGACCTTCTCCACCAGCTTCTCGAGCGCCTCCAGCTCCTTCAGACGCAACAGCAGAGGGTTGTCCTCCATCAGCCGCGCCGTGTTGAGCAGCGAACGAGTAGCTGCGGTCTCCTCCTGGCGACGGATCAGGTTGGCCTTGGCCGTCCGCTCCGCCTCCACGACCTTGTTCAGCAGGTCACGCACGTCACCCGGCAGGATCACGTCCTTGACACCGATCTCGCCGATCTCGACGCCGAGGTCGCGTGCGCGCTCGGTGACGAACGCGCGCACCTCGCGGTCGATGGTGTCGCGCGCCGCCAGGATCTCATCCAGCGTGCGCGTCGCCACCGCCTCCCGGATCGCGAACTGCACGAGCCGGTAGATGGTGTTCGACACGTCGCCCGATGCCAGCGCGGCCTTCTCCGGGTCCACCACGCGGGTGAACGCCGTCAGCGTCACGCGGATGCCGATGCGATCCTTGGTCAGGATCTCCTGCGCCGTCACCTCGAGCGGCGTCGGACGCGCGTCGACCTTCTGGATCTTGACCGTGCGGCCCACCGCCCAGAACGCATGCCGGCCCGCCGGCAGGCGCTCGATCAGCTTGCCGTCGACGAACAATAGTCCCGCCTCGTGCGCCTCGACCACCGCGTGAACCACCAGCGGCATGCGCGCGAGATCGATCCTATCGAGGTGGCGCTTGGCCACGCGCATTTCAGTGCCGGCGTCGATGCGCTCGACGTCGATCTTGGTGACCGCCTTCCAGAACGCCCGCGTGCTGTTCGGCATGACCAGGTGCTTCGGCTCGCCGTCGAGCGAGACGATCGCCACCTCGTTGGCACCGAGCTGCACGATCTCGAAATTGTCGTCGGCAACGTGAGGATGCGTCTTCGCCAGCAGCAACGCCTTGTCCGGCGCAATTTCCGTGCGCGCGACCTTGACGGTCTCGGCTGCCAGGCGGCGACCGAAGTTGAGCGCCATGAAGCGGCCCGGGCCGAGCAAACGCTCAAACCGGCCATCGCGCGTGAGAAACGCCCGCTCGTCATCCTTGACGATCACCCTGAACTTGAACAGCACGACACACTCCAATCATTCTTCTTCAACAGTACGACCCGCTCAGGTCACCGGCTGCATCCCCCGCCGAAGCCACGGGCCGGCGCTTCAGCCCTGGGCTCCTCGCCTTGCGTGCCTGGCTGCGTCCGCGCCGATCCGAAGATCGCACGCGCCGGTGCCGGGCCTCGGGCTCGGTGCCAAAGGCGGTATCCGCGCCGGCGCAGAGCGCCGCGACGTTGCCGACCCGGCCGCCATCTCGGCCGGGGCCTCGATGATCGGATGGATCAGCAGGGAAGCAGCCGGCTTCCCATGTGTGAATGCTCGTTGTTAGCGAACATGCGAACGACGTGGGAGTTGAACCCACGACCCCAAGATGAAGAGTCTTGTGCTCTACCCATTGAGCTAGCCGTTTGGAGAAGCCTGAAGGAATCGAACCCCCGACCTCCCGGGCGCTCTGCCACTGAGCTACGGCCTCGATAGGCCCATCGGAACGCGGAACACACCACCGCAAAGCGGCGCGCGCCAGCCAGGATTCAAGGAACCCGGACACGGGGCGTTTCGGCAGGAGGGCGCGTGCTACGGGAAGATTTCGGCGAAATAACAGCGGCCGCGGGGAAGGGCGTAGGCGGAGCGCTACCCTGTTGCGCAAATGCCCATGGGTTCTGCGCCGGTCCTCGCTTGTCTCACCTCGCCGCGGGTTGCAGAAGGCACGCGGTGACGCTTAAATCGCTCGATGTCATCCAAGCCACTTGAAGCTGCGTTCGCACGCGTACTTGCCGCGACGGCACACCTGCCGGGAGTCGAGGAAGGCACCTCGTACGGGACGCCTGCCCTCAAGGTGCGGGGCAAGTTGTTTGCCCGCCTGAAGGACGCCGACACGCTGGTCGTGCACAGTGCCCCCGACGAGAAAGAAATGCTCATGGAGGTGGACCCCAAGGTCTACTTCGAGACCGACCACTACAAGGGGTGGCACGCCGTGCTGGTGCGGTTGAACAAGATCAGCACGTCCAAGCTGCGGCATCGGCTGGAGCAGGCCTGGCGCCAGAAAGCGCCCAAACGGCTGGTCGCGGAGTTCGACAGGCAATAGGCAACGCCGCGCACGCCGCACGATGGATCCCGCGACAAGCGCCGGGATGACGAAGCGGCTGGTCGCGAACCTCGGATCACTTCCGCGCCGCCGCCAATGCCGCCTCACGGGCCTTCATGATGCCGATGTAGCCGCGGTTGTGCGTGGGGCTCACCACGATCTCGTTGATGCACACATGCGCCGGCTGTCCGGCGATGAAGGCGATGATGTTGCCCATGTCCTCCGACTGCACCATGCGCGCCATGGTCTCGGGCGTCTCCGGGATCGGCCGGTTGACCAGAATCGGCGTCGCCACCTCGCCGGGACATACTACGCACGACCGGATGCCGTTCTGGCATTCCTCGAGATTGATCGTATGGCTCATGGCCACCATGCCGTGCTTGGCCGCCGTATAGGCCGGGCCCGATACCGGGCCTATGAAGCGGCCTGCCCATGACGCGGTATGGATGATCAGCCCGTTCTTCTGCGCGCGCATGATCGGCAGCGCGGCCTGCACCACGTAGAACGCGCTGGTGAGGTTGCCGGTGATCACCGCGTCGGCGCCTTCGGCCTTGAGGCGCTGCCAGGTGCGATCCGGGATGTTCATGCCGGCGTTGTTGACGACGATGTCGAGCCGGCCGTGCTCGGAACGAATGGCATCGGCCACTTTCTGCACCGCGGCTGCCTTGGTCACGTCGGCCGGCTGAACCGACGCCTTGCCGCCAGCCTTGCCGATCTTGTCCGCAACGGCCTGCAGGGCCTCCGTGCGCCGACCTGTGAGCACCACCGTTGCACCGTCGCGTGCCAGGGCCAGCGCGGCGCCTTCGCCGATGCCTGTGCCTGCACCCGTGACCCAGGCGACTTTGCCTTTGAGATTGGCCATTGCGTGTCCTCCCGGCTTGATAGCGCTCACTCTTACAGTCCAGCGCGTCACCCCGATAGTCCGGCGCGAAATTGCAGCCATGCACGACGGCCAGTGCTTTCAAGCCAAGCGAAGCGCTTGCAGGTAAGCCGCCAGTCGCTGCCGCAACGCGGAGCGCGGAAGCCCCAGATCCTCGAGCCACGCTCCCGGGAGGGCTTGGATGATCGCCTGAAGATCCGTTTTGTCGATTACCTCGACGACGCTGCGAGCGGATGCAATGCGGCCTTCGCCGGCGAGAAAATGATTGGATGGAAGATCGGGTCGCGGTTCGAGCGCGCCGCGCGCAAGGCGATCGAACAAAAGACAGGCGCCGAAATCGATGGCCCAGTGCACGCCGGCCGCATCACGCATGATGTTCGGGTTGGCGGCGGTGCGATCGACGTTCTGCAGTAAAGCGTCAACGGCGCCAAGACGCTGGGTGAACGGCGCAGGCAGCTCGGCAAGATCATTTGCCTTCACGTCATGCGCATCCGCAATGAGTGCGACGCCGAGGTTCGGCCCCGCGCTGCGTTGCACAGCCTCGTAGAACTCATCCGTGCCGGTTTGCCAGGGGAAATCGCGCGGAAGATCGATCACCAGCGCGTCCGGCACAGTCAGGCCGAAGTGTCCTGCGATCTTGAGCGCCAGGTATTCCGTGGCAAGCGCGCGTCTGCCAGACCCCGCACCGGACAGCTTCAGGACATACTGACGTCCCGTGCCCGTCTCGACGACCGAGGGAAAGCTGCTTCCGCTCGCCAGTACGCGATGAATGACGGCAACGCTCTCGGCCATTGCACTCCGCGAGTAACCTGGTTTCGCGCCAGCGTCGAAACAGCCTATCCAATCCTGATGCGGCTGGCTGTGAGAAACTGATACGGCGGCACCGGCAGGTTCGTGAGTGCGGGCCCGCTGCGAACCCTGCCCGAGACGTCAAACCGAGCCGCATGGCAGGGGCAGAACCAGGCTTCGCCGGCATCACCCGCCGCAGCCGTTGCGCTGGATTTCAATATGCAGCCCAGGTGGGTGCACACGCCCACCACCACGAGCCAGTTGTCGCGCCCCTGCTTCGTGCGATTGGTGTCATAGGCAGGTGCCTTCCTGGAAAGTGCTTCGTTGCGCGCCAATTGATCGCGAAGATCGGACAAAGGTGTGCTGCGGGCATGCTGCACCTCTTCACGCGTGCGATTGCGCACAAAGATGGGCAAGCCCCGCCACCGCACCGAGATCGCCTGGCCAGGCGCAATCGGAGCCAGATCGACGTCCGTCACTTCGGGCGGAGGCGTTGCGCTGTTCGGATTCATCTGGTCGATGAACGGCCACAGCGCCGCCGCGCACCCAACGCCGACAAACGCACCTGCGGCCTGCACGAGGAAGTCTCTACGGGCAGGCTGCTTCTGGTTATCGATTGCCACCACACTGGCCTCGTCAGGCTACGAACAGCAAATGGTACGGTGCCAAGGCGCCAGCCGTAAGACTTAAGATGTCGCAGCGCGCGATCCACAGTGCCCTGCCCGGTCGTGACTACATCGTCCGCCGGCTCTTGATGGCGGCGGCCAGCGTGCCTTCGTCCAGGTAGTCGAGTTCGCCGCCCATCGGCACGCCCTGGGCAATCCGGCTTACAATCAGACCGTGGCCCTGCAGCTGCTCGGTGAGGTAGTGCGCGGTCGACTGCCCCTCGACCGTGGCGTTGAGCGCCAGCAGCACTTCCTTTACGGGCGGCACGGCCCGCTCGACCAGCTTGCCGATGTTGAGCTGCTCAGGTCCTACCCCATCGAGCGGCGATAAATGTCCGCCCAGCACGTGATAGAGGCCGCTCACCACGCCGGCGCGCTCCAGCGCCCACAGGTCGCCGATCTCCTCCACCACCACGATCAGGGATGGATCGCGCCGCGGATCCTGGCAGATCGTGCAGGGGCTGACGGTATCGATGTTGCCGCAGTTGGCGCAGGTGACGATCTTGCTGGCGGCATCGGCGAGCGCCGCCGCCAGCGGCTCCAGCAGATCGGTGCGCCGCTTGATGAGCGTCAGCGCGGCCTTGCGCGCCGAGCGATGCCCGAGCCCCGGCAGGCGCGCCAGCAGCGCTACCAGCCGTTCGATCTCGGTGCCTGCGGATTGCTTGGACATGAACTCCAACCTGTCCCCTCTCCCTATGCCTCTTCCGGCATGGGGAGAGGGCTAGGGTGAGGGGCGGAAACGGCACGACGTTCGCTCTTGGCTGCCCCTCACCCCGACCCTCTCCCCGTAAGAACGGGGAGAGGGAGTCTATCAAAACAGCTTCAACCCGGGCGGCAATTGCAAGCCGCCGGTTACTTCCTGCATCTTGGCCTGCACCGCCGTCTCGGCCTTGCCCTTGGCGTCCTGGAACGCGGCAAGGATCAGGTCCTCCAGCATCTCGGCCTCGTCCGGCTTGATCAGGCTCGGGTCGATCTTGATCCCGCGCGCCTCCATCTTGCCGTTGAGCCTGACCTCGACCAGCCCCGCGCCGGACTGACCCTCGACCTCCAGGGCCGCGAGTTCCTCCTGCATCTTCTGCATGCGGCCCTGAATTTCGCCCGCCTGCTTCATCAGCTTCATCAGATCTTTCATGACAGCTCCGCTGTGGCCCTCATCCGGTTCCGGTGTCGTCCTTGTCGATCTTCGGCAGTGGCCGCACGCTGGTGATCTCGGCGTCGGGAAACTGTTGCAGCACCGCGGCCACGGCCGGATGGCGTTGCATGTCCTCGATCTCGGCAGCGGCGCGCTGCCGCTGCACATCTCCGATGGTCCGTTCGCCGGGAGCCTTGCTCAAGGCCACCATCCAGCGCTTTCCAGTCCAGGCGTTGAGCTTCTCGCGCAGCTCGTTGGCAAGCTCCTTGGGGGCGCCGGCCAGCAGGTGCAGCTCGATGCTGCCTGCAGGATCGAATTTTACCAGGCTCACATGCTCTTCCAGGTGGACCTTGAGCTTGGCCTCGCGGCGCGCACTGGCCAGTTCCACCACCTCGGCGAACGAGCGCACGGTCGGCAACGCCGCCGGCGCATAATCCTGCGGGGCATCGTCCTCATCGCTGAAGTCGTCGCTCTCGTCGCTGCTATCGGCGTCCAAAACATCGACGGGCGTCGCGGCCGCCACCCTCTTCTCCGGCGGCGCAACCGGTTTTCCGGTCCGCACGCCGACCGCATCGCCGCCCAGAGTCTTGATGATCTCGTCGGGTGGCGGCAGGTCGGCCGTGTAGGCGAGCCGGATCAGCACCATCTCCGCGGCGGCCGCTGGATTTGGCGCATTGGCGGCATCTTCCAGACCCTTGAGCAGCATCTGCCAGGCGCGGGACAGGATCGCCATCGACAGCCGCCCGCCGAGCGCGGCGGCGCGGCGCTTCTCCTCGACGCGAAAGTCCCTCACCCGCGGCCTCGACGCCGAGCGTTTTGGCGCGTGTCGTGACGTGCACGGCCTCGGCCAGGTCGGCGAGCACCTGCCGCGGCTCGGCACCGTCGCCATGCAGCCGCGCGAACTGCTGCAGCGCTTCGCCGGCAGCGCCGCCAAACAGCTTCTCGAGCAGATCGAAGATGCGCCCGCGATCGGCCAGGCCCAGCATGGCGCGCACCTGGGGGGCGTTGACGCGGCCGGAACTCATGGCCAGCGCCTGATCGAGCAGCGAGAGCCCATCGCGCACCGAGCCCTCGGCCGCACGCGCGATCAGCGCCAGGGCGTCGTCCTCGGCTTCGCCGCCTTCCTTGGCGACGATCTTCTTGAAGTGCTCCATCAGCACCGGCACGTCGACGCGGCGCAGATCGAAACGCTGGCAGCGCGACAGCACCGTCACCGGCACCTTGCGCACCTCGGTCGTGGCGAAGATGAACTTCACATGGCCGGGCGGCTCTTCCAGCGTCTTCAGCAGCGCGTTGAACGCGCCCTTGGAGAGCATGTGCACCTCGTCGATGAGGTACACCTTGTAGCGGGCGACCAGTGGCCGATAGCGCGCGCTCTCGATGATCTCGCGGATGTTGTCGACGCCGGTATTGGAGGCCGCGTCCATCTCCAGCACGTCAGGGTGCCGCCCTTCCATGATCTCGACGCAGTGGCGGCCGAACTCGGGCATGTCGAACGTGGGCTTGTCCACGCCGTCGCGTTCGTAGTTCAGGGCCCGCGAGAGGATGCGCGCCGTGGTGGTCTTGCCGACGCCCGCGCACGCCGGTCAGCATGAAACCTTGAGCTATGCGGTCGCTGGCGAACGCGTTCTTGAGCGTCGTCACCATGGCGTCCTGGCCGATCAGGTCGTCGAAGGTGGTCGGACGGTACTTGCGGGCCAGCACGACGTAGGGCGCGGCCGTTTCGGGCACTTCACCGCCGTCCGTCGGGAACTCGTTGGCCGTTGATTTCTTCTTTGCCATGCCGCCAAGGCCGCATCGATACTGATCGGCCCTATGTAAGGCTTAGTGGGAGGCTGGACAAACGACCCGCATCGGGCTCGTTAGGGCTGCTTCCTTCCGGACCTGACCCGGTTGGCGAGGGACACGTCCGCCGCCAACCTCCCGCCCGCTTTATCCTACGAATGCCCCTGCAATATCAACCCGGGCGCTTTTTGTGCGGCACTTGCACACAGAATGCGTTGCGTGGTTCTTCGCACTGTGCTGATCTCCCCCGCCTAGCAAGGAGCATTTGATGCCTACTGTCGGTGCGACGCTCATGCTCGATCGGCTGGGGCCGAAACGGAGCGACGCCGAATTCGTGAAATCCAAGCAGGAGGCGCCCGGCGCGCGCTATCTCCTGCTGGCAGATCTCAAGCCGGTGATCCGCTCCAACGCCGAACGCACGACCGCGAAGCTCGCCTGGTTTTCAGGACAGGAACTGGCCGAATTCGGCCTTCCAGTAGCCGAAGCGCTGTTCCTGGGCGTGGACGACAAGGGCACCGGGCATTTTGCCGTGGCCGTGACGGAACACCGCACGCGGCACGTGCCCGGCGCCATCGAGAAGCTGCGGCCCATCGTCGATCTCAGATCGCTGGCCATGCAGGGCATCATGTCGCCGGAGGAACTGTCGCTCTGCGGGCAGGCGCGCGCGCTGGCCCAGTGGCATGAGAACGCCCGCTGCTGCGGCCATTGCGGCGGCACCACGCTGGTGAAAGACGGCGGCTGGCGACGCAAGTGCTGGGCCTGCGGGCTCGAATGGTTCCCGCGTACCGATCCCGTGGTCATCATGCTGATCACGGACGGTGAGCGCTGCCTGCTGGCGCACGAGCATCGCTATGGCGACAAGATGTATTCGACGCTCGCTGGCTTCATCGAGCCTGGCGAGGACATCGAGCATGCCGTGCGCCGCGAGGTGCTCGAGGAAACCAACATCAAGGTGGGCGAGGTGAAATATCACTCGAGCCAGCCCTGGCCGTTCCCGCACTCCCTGATGCTCGGCTGCATCGGCCAGGCGCTGACCACCGACATCACCATCGACAGCGGCGAGATAGCGGAAGCGCGCTGGTTCTCCCGGTCGGATGCCCGAGCGATGCTGGAAAGGCGGCACCCCGAGGGCTTGAACGTGCCGGGCAAACAGGCCATCGCCAATGCCCTGATCACAAGTTTTGTCGGCGTTGCCTAGCGATCTTCTGACGTCCGGCTTTATCGGTTCAGGCCTATGGCTGCGCCGATTGCATCTTCTGTCTACGGTTGCCATGATTCTCTGGCAACAGACCTAACCTTGAAACTGGATCGGACCGCAGGATTGCATGATGCCCGGGCTGCCTTGCCCAAGTCGAGATCACGATGCCTCGTGAACCCAACGCCATCGATTTCTGGCGGGGCTTTGCGCTGGTTTCGATTTTCGTCAATCACATTCCGGGTATCTGGTACGAGCGGCTGACGCACCGCAATTTGTCGATTTCCGATTCCGCCGAGTTGTTCGTCTTTCTCGCCGGCTGGTCGCTGGGCCTGCTCGTGGGCCGCAGCGATACGCAAAAGAGCATTCCCGTACTGGGCTTTCGATTGGGCGGACGCGCGCTCCAAATCTACGCTGCGCACATCCTCATCAGCGCGCTCGCAATCGCCTTGCTCGCGGCCACTGCCCTTTACACCGACAACCCGCTCATTCTCGAGTGGCACAACGCGTCCGCGTTCTTTCTCGATCCCGCGCATGTGCAGATGGGCATCGTGCTGCTCACGCATCAGTTGGGCTATTTCGACATCCTGCCGCTGTATGTCGTTCTCATGCTTGTGGCGCCCGCCATTGCCGTTATCGATCGTCTCGCCCGCCCGCTGCTTGTGCCGCTCTCGCTTGCGCTCTACTTCGCCTCCCTAACGGTTCCGTTTACGGCCACCACGTGGCCGGTCGAAGGACAGTGGTTTTTCAATCCGTTCACCTGGCAGGCGATCTTCGTGCTCGGTTTTGCCTTGTCGCGCGACGAAGGGTTCGGCGCCATTGTGCGACGCAACATCCAAGGAATCCGGTATGGCGCGCTCCCCGTCGTCGTAGTCAGTGCAGTCCTGGTCCTGTTCAATTGGTTCCCCGACCCGACCAAACTGCCTGAGCCGCGTCTGCTGTTCCTCAACGGCAAGAGCTTCCTGACCCCGATGCGGCTTCTGCAATTTCTGGCGCTGGTGGCCGTTTTTTCCGCGGCCTACCCCCTTATCGCACGTCTACGCTGGCTCCCGGAATTTCTGTCTATTCTGGGGCGCAATTCTCTTCACGTGTTTTGTGTGGGATCGTTGCTAAGCTTAAGCGGTCAAATCATTCGTTTCCTCTACTCGGGCTCATTGGTCGTTGATACCATCGTCGTAATCATTGGGGTCGGCCTGCTATGGCTGACAGCATGGATGTCGGAATGGAGAGAACGTTACCAGCGCGTATAGCCAGCGCATTCCTTACGGTCGTGATCTGGCTGGCCTTGGCCGGCGGCGTTGCGGCCCAAAGCACGCCTCTGCCGCCCGAGCCGCCGGCCATCGCCAAGGAATGCGGAGAGAGTCGGATCAGCGACACGCCGTTGCCCAACAGCGCACACGCCATCCAGCTGCGCAAGAAGATCAGGATTCTTGCAATCGGCGCGTCGTCGACTGCGGTGCTGGGGATGGGACGCGGCGGAACACCCCCGCTTCTCGAGCGCATCCTGGAACGCACCATCAAGGGTCTCGACGTAGAGATCATCAACCGTGGCTTTTCGGGCGAACTGGCCGAGGCGACGGGAGAACGCCTCAAGATCGAGGTGGCACTCAATCATCCCGATATCGTGCTCTGGCAAGTGGGCACCAACGACGCCTTTGCCCAGGTGCCCGTCGAAACGTTTCAGCTTTCGGTCAGCAACACCGTGCGCTGGCTCAAGTCACACAATATCGACGTGATTCTGGTGGGCCTGCACTACATGAAGCAGCTCGCCAAGGACGAGTACTATCAGGCCATCCGCGCTAGCCTGCGACGCGTCGCCAGCGCGGAGAATGTACTGCGCATCGGGCGCTACGAGGCCCATGGAGGTTCTGTCGCGCACGATGCAGGCGAACGGCCAGATCGATCCGGAAGATTTCGGACCGAGCGAGACAGGCTACAACTGCATGGCGCAATATATTGCGCGCACCATTACGGTGGGTGTTTTTGCCAGGGTGCCCAAAGCCAATCCTGCGACTGCCCCGTCCCATCCTCCTGCACAGGCGCCGGAGCAGACGCCGGCTCCCGCGCCGGGCGAGCAGAAATAGGCACGCTATCCGCGCTGAGCGGCCTTGAAGCCAGCGGACACGGCTTCCTGCTCTGAGCAGAACCAGCGCTCGCCGCGCGTCTTTTGCACGCGCACCCGCTCATAGTCCGCGGCCCAGGGCAAGACGTAGACGCGCGACGCGCCAGCCACCTGCCCTTTGATGGGACAGCCTTCCGGTGCCCTGCGCTTGGCTTCCTCCCAAATTTTCGCCCGGTAGTCGGCCGGGCGTTCGGCATCGCCTGTCGCCCACAGACCCGCCTTGGCAGCACGCGCTTCCCGCTCCTGGCCGGCGTAGCGCACGAGAATGCTGCCCTCCGCGAACACATGGCCCTGGCGTACGAGTTCGGCACCGACATCTTTGTCGCCCATGGTGCATTGGCCGAGGGCCCGGCCGGCTTCATCGCTGCCGCTCAGGTTGCACGCAACGTTACGTCCGCTCACGAGCCGAGAGAGCGCCGCCTCCGCAGCGGCACCGCAGCGCCAAGCCCTTGCGCCCTTGCCGCAGCGCTGTTCACTTTCAGGGGCATCGATGCCCGTCAGCTTGATCGTGGTACCGGCGACACGCAGCGTGTCTGCGCCCATGGCGTTGGCCCGGCCCTGCAGCGATTTACCTCCGCCGATGAGGGACAGATTTGCCACGCCTGCAAGATTTCCCAGGCCAGCTCCGCTCGCGAACCAGACGGCACCGCCGACCAGGACCAGCAGTCCGGCAGCCATCGTGGCTGCTTTGCTCGACAGAGCCGACAGGCGCGGCAAGCGCCAGTTCGTCAGCGGGGCCAGCATCGGCACCAGGGCCGCCATGAGCACGATGCCGATCGCCAAAGTCATGACCGCCTCGCGGTCGAGACCGACCCCGCGCGAGCGGCCCAGGCCAGCACCCAGCGCGATGGCCCCGGCCAGAATGACTGGCCCGCCGATATTCGGCCGCGCCACCGCGTTGAGGATCGGCCGTGTGGCGACGCGCAACCCGTGCACCAGGAGCGACCAAATATTCAGCAAACTCAACCATACAGCCCCGGCACCCGCAATCGCTCCATCGCGGGCTGCCGACCCGGCAGCACGGGAACCGGCCGCCAAGGCCACGCCGGCTGCGTTCATATTCTGGCCGGCTGCGCGCCGCGCCGCATGGACGCGCTCGCGCCGCGCCTCACGACGCTGCTTTACCGCCGTACGGATGTATTCGTGCCATTCGAAGCCGTCGGGCTTCTTGCGCCAGGCGAACATGGGTGTTCTCCCCTGAGCGTCCGAAAACGTGCAATGCGAACAACCAGTGTTCGCGTCGTGACAACGGTCATACCAAAGCGTGCGGCCGAATCGTGGCGGCGATGGGACGCCAGAATCAGCGTCCGATCAACCCGATTGGTTCCAGCCAGCCGTGCTTTTTTTGATCGGCGTGATATGAAGCGGCCACATCGGACCCTTCGATTCCCAAGTTCCGCGGCCGCGACGAACTTGGCACCCAGCCGCGCCCGCCTTACAGTCCAGTCCAACGATAAAACGGGGGAATGCCTGGGAATGGCCGGGAATGCTTTTGACTACGTCGTCGTCGGTGCGGGATCGGCCGGTTGCGTGCTGGCGAACCGGCTCAGCGAAGACCCTGCCGTCAACGTCGCGCTGATCGAGGCGGGCGGACGCGATCGCAACCCCTGGATCCATGTCCCGGCTGGCTACTATCGCAACTTTTCCAATCCCGCCATTACCTGGCAGTTCGGCTCGGGGCCGGAACCCCATCTCGATAATCGCACCATTCCTTGGCCCCGCGGCCGCGTACTTGGCGGCTCGAGCGCCATCAACGGCCTGTTGTATGTGCGCGGCCAGCCCCAGGACTTCGACGTCTGGCGCCAGCTCGGCAACGTCGGCTGGTCCTACCAGGACGTTCTGCCCTTCTTCAAACGCTCGGAGGACCAGGAGCGCGGCGCGGACGAATATCACGGCGCCGGCGGCCCGCTCGGCGTGTCCGACGTACGGTTGCGGCAGAACCAGATGTGCGACGCCTTCATCGATGCCTGCGCCGGCGCCGGCATTCCCCGCAACGCCGACTTCAACGGCGCCGACCAGGAGGGTGCCGGCTATTTCCAGCTCACCAACCGGAACGGCCGGCGCTGCTCGGCTGCGGTCGCCTATCTGCGCCCCGCCCGCTCCCGGCCCAACCTGAGCATCATCACCGGCGCGCTGGTGCAGGGTCTGGATCTCAACGGCCGGCGCGCAACCGGCGTGCGCTATGCGCGCAACGGGCAGGTCGAAACGATCACTGCCGCCCGCGAGGTGATCCTGGCCGCAGGCGCCATCGGCTCCCCGCACATCCTGCAGCTGTCGGGCATCGGACCGGCCGCAACGCTCAAAGCCGCGGGCGTGCCCGTGCGCCACGAACTCACCGGCGTCGGCGAGAACCTGCAGGACCACCTGCAGGTGCGGTTCGTCTACGCCTGCAGCGGGTCGGGCAGCCTCAACGACGTGTGGCACAGCCGCTGGCAGCAGTTCCTCACGGGCCTCGAGTACGCATTCACCCGGCGCGGCATTCTCACCATCGGCGCTGGAGCGGTGGGCGCGTTCGCGCGCTCGCGACCCGATGTCGACATCCCCGACGTCCAGTTCCACTTCCTGCCGCTCAGCGCCGATCGGCCAGGCCAGGGACTGCACAAGTTCTCCGGCGTCACGGCGACGGTGTGCCAGTTGCGTCCCGAGAGCCGGGGGACGCTCTGGATCGCCAGCGCCGACCCGGCCGCACCGCCCAAGATCGTCTCCAACTACCTCGCTGCCGAAGCCGATCGCCGCGTGCTGCTCGACGGCATGAAGCTGGTCCGCCGCACCACGAGCCAGCCGGCGTTCACCAAATTCGTGGTGCGGGAGCACCTGCCGGGACCGGAAACGGCGAGCGACGAGGCGCTGATGGCCTACGCCCGCGCCTACGCGACCACCGTCTTCCACCCCTGCGGCACCTGCAAGATGGGCAGCGACCCCAAGGCCGTGGTCGACGCCCGCCTCAAGGTGCACGGCATCGCCGGCCTGCGCGTAGCCGACGCCTCGATCATGCCCACCATGACCTCGGGCAACACCAACGCCCCCACCATCATGATCGGCGAGAAGGCCGCCGACATGATCCGCGAAGACGCTCGCGCCAACGCCCGGGCTGCAGCATGATGCCCGTCATGAATTTCGTCCTGCCGGCATGCGCCACGCAGCCGTTTCCAAGCAGCGAAGGATTAAGCCCCATGGACATCAAGCGCAGCGGGTCACGCCCCTCGGGAAAGGGACCGGCGGATTACTTTACGGGCAGCGTGCGCGTCGATCCGCTGATCGAGACCAAGGAACCGGCGCGGGTTCGCGGCGCCCATGTCACCTTCGAGCCGGGCGCACGTACCGCCTGGCACACCCACCCGCTCGGCCAGACCCTTATTGTTACTTCAGGCTTGGGCTGGGTGCAGCGCCGGGATGGCCCCGTCGAGGAAATCCGGCCGGGAGACGTGGTGTGGTTCGAGCCGGGCGAGAAACATTGGCATGGGGCGACCGCCACCACCGCCATGAGCCATATCGCCATCCAGGAGGCGCTGAACGGGAGCGCGGTCGCATGGATGGAGAAGGTCAGCGACGATGCCTATCGGCGCTAAGGTACAGGCCTGCATGCAACCGCCGCCAGGACGTCGCGTGAACAGCCGCTGACTGAAGGGTAAAAATGACCTCCATCGACTACGAGGCCGAGTACAACAATCGCCAGCGGGTGCCGGAGCACGTCGATATCAACGAACGATGGGCGCTGCTGGCGGCGGCCTATCGGCTGGCCGGTGACGGCCGGATGAACCAGCCCTACGGCAAGCGCGAGCGCCAGCGCTACGACATTTTCCACGCCGCCAACGAGGATGCCCCGCTGCTGGTTTACATCCACGGCGGCTATTGGCAGCGCGGCGACCGCAAGGACTATTCCTTCGTGGCGCGCGAGTTCAACGCCAATGGCATCACGGTTGCCATCCCCTCCTATTCGCTGTGCCCCGCCGTCTCCGTGATGGAGATCGCCGACGACATTCAGCTCTGTCTCGCGGCGCTCTGGAAGCAAACCAAGAAGCGCCCCGTCGTCGTCGGGCACTCGGCCGGAGGCCATTTGACTGCAGAGATGCTGGCACGCGACTGGAGCGGGTTTGCCGGCGTGCCCGCCGATCTGGTGCAGCGCGGCTGCGCCATTAGCGGCATATTCGACTTGGCGCCGCTCATGGGCACGAGCATCAACGAGGCGGTCGGCCTGACCAGCGGAACGGCCCGCGTCGCCAGTCCGCTGTTCCGTCCGCCGCCTCCCAAAGGGCGGCGCTTCATTGCGGCGGTCGGTGGCGACGAGAGCAGCGAATTTCTGCGCCAGGGCCGCGACATCGCGGAAAACTGGGGCAAGGTCGGGGTGGACGCCAGGTGCGAGGTCATCGCCGGCACCAATCACTTCACCGTCGTCGACGAGTTGATCCGGCCCGGCAGCACGCTTCTGACCGAGATCGTCGCGCTCGCGCACGAGGGACACGCCGGCGAAGGCACGCAAAAGCAGACGGCCACGGGATAGGATGCGCGGATCGCCCAGGGCGGCCAGTACCGCCCTCCGGCGCTAGCGCTGCGGCTCAGTGCTTGCGACGCAGCACCAGGCGCGCGTCGATGACCGAGTGCGAGATGGGCGCCAGCCGCCGGCGCTCGGCAGCGGCGATCTCGGCCAGGGCCGCGGTGAGCCGGTCGGCTGCTTTCTCCATCCCGGGCACGCGCTGGATGTCATCGCGTATGTAGGCAAGCGTTTCGCGGATCGTTTCGAAATCGACCAGCGGGACAATGGGCTTCTTCTGCAACGGAACCCCCATCTACTCTTTTCTCGAAATCAAACCCTGCCCACCGGGTCTTCTCAGCAGGAAACGACCAAATTGAAAGCGCTGCCGCGGAGCGCAGTTAACAGTCTGTCTTAATCGGCAGGGGAGGTGCTGCGCGTCAGCTCAATACGCGAAAGGTCGCGCTGGCCCTGGCAACAACCGTGCCGTCCGCGGTGATAAGCGCATCGGCAAAACCCATGGACTTTCCGGTCCTGAGCACGCGAGGCTCGATCTGCACCCATTGGCCGATCTTGGCCGCCCCGACATAGTCGACGGTCAGGCTCACCGTCAGCAACCCCTGTACCGACGGCAGCGACGAACCGCAACTCAGCCCCATGGCGTTGTCGGCCAGCGCGGCAATCACGCCGCCGTGCAGCAGCCCGCGCGAATTGCAGTGCACCTCGCGCAGCCACAGGCCGATTTGCACGGTGCCGTCGATCTTTCGGGAGAACAGCGGCTCCCACGGGTTGGTTACGGGGCTTTTGCGAAAATGCGGCGTGAAGCCCTCGGGCGGATCGGTCTGCATGCGCTCATCCTCCAACAGGGCGGCAGGGGATGTCGATGCAGCCGCCGGGTGCTGTATGCTGGCCGCACACAAATGCGAACCGAACTGGCCGGGGGAGAAATGCCCGCATGACATCTTTGCCTCAGAAAGTCATCGTCTCGCTGGGCACGGCCACGCCGGGCGGTGGTTTTCCCGTTTACGGCCAGGCGTTCACCGACACCGTCAACGAGATCGAGCCGACGCTCGAGGTCAAGCCGCAGAACACCAAGGGCAGCACCGAGAACATTCCGCTGCTGGAAGCCGGCAAGATCGACCTCGGTCTCGTGCAGGGTGAGGCCGCGCTGGAGGCGCTGAACGGCATTGGCCGGCCGCCAGCGGACCTGCGCATCCTGACTGCCATGTACGCGACGCCCGGTATGTTCGTGGTGCGCGCCGACAGCGCCTATCGCACCATCGACGACCTCAAGGGCAAGCCGGTCGCGTTCGGCGCCAAGGGTTCGGGCCTCGTCATCCTCGCGCGCTACGTTCTCGACGGGCTCGGCATCGATCGCGACAAGGACTTCGAGGCGATCTTTTTGGACAAAGCCGGCGACGGGCCCGAGATGGTGATGAGCGGGAAGGCTGCAGCGCTATGGGGTGCGGGTGTCGGCTGGCCCGGTTTCATCGCCGTCGCCCAAGGTCCGGCCGGCGGGCGTTTCATCGTGCCCAGTGCCGACGAGATCAAACGCATCCAGGCGAAGCACCCTTTCCTGAAGACGCTGACGGTGCCGGCAGGCACCTACGTCGGGCAAACGGCTCCGATCGTCTCGGTGGGCTCCTGGAGTTTTGTGCTGGCCCGGCCGACGCTTCCTGACGACATCGCCTACAAGCTCGCCCGCGCGCTGCACAAGGGCGAGGCGGCGATCTCCAAGCGCCTCGCCCAAGCCAGCGAGACGACGGCGGCCAATACGGCTGCCGCGGCCCCTAAGCGCGAGCTCATTCATTTGGGGGTGTTGCGGTATCTGGCGGAGATTGAACTGGTGAAGTAACTCGTCATCCCGGCACTTGTTGCCGGGATCCAGCGAACCGCAAACGCCGAAGCAAGCTGATGGATGGATCCGGGGCACGAGGCCCGGGATGACAAGTTCACATATGGATCGCGCGCTTGTCGACCGCGAGGGCGGCTTCCTTCACGGCCTCCGTCAGCGTCGGATGGGCGTGGCAGGTGCGGGCGAGATCTTCCGCCGAGCCACCGAACTCCATGATGACGGCGGCTTCCGCGATCATCTCGCTGGCTGCGGCACCGATGATGTGCACGCCCAGGATGCGATCGGTCGCGGCATCGGCCAGGATCTTCACGAAACCGTCCGTCGTCTTGTTGACCTTGGCGCGGCCGTTGGCGGTGAACGGGAACTTGCCGACCTTGTAGGCCACGCCGGCGGCCTTCAGGTCTTCCTCGCCCTTGCCGACGGAGGCGACCTCGGGGAAGGTGTAGATCACGTTCGGGATCACGTCGTGGTTCACGTGTCCCGCCTGTCCGGCCAGGATCTCGGCGGCAGCCATGCCCTCGTCCTCGGCCTTGTGCGCCAGCATCGGTCCCGCGATGACGTCGCCGATGGCGTAGATGCCGGGCACGCTGGTCTGGAAGTGCGCATCGACCACGACGCGCTTTTTGTTGTCGAGCTTGACGCCCGCGGCCTCGAGACCCAGGCCCTCCGTGTAGGGGACACGGCCGATCGACACCAGCACAACATCCGCTTCCACCGACATGGCTGCGCCGTCGCCGGCTGCCGGCTCGATGGTGACCTTGTGGCCGGAGCCGTTCTTGGCGACACCGGTGACCTTGCTGGAGAGCTTGAAGCTCATGCCCTGCTTGGAGAGGATGCGCTGGGTGCTCTTGGCCACGTCGGCATCCATGCCGGGCAGGATGCGGTCGAGGAACTCGACCACCAGCACTTCCGAGCCGAGCCGGCGCCACACAGAATCCGAGCTCCAGCCCGATCACGCCGGCGCCGACCACCAGCATGCGCTTGGGTACCTGCGGCAGCGCCAGGGCGCCGGTCGACGACACGATGGTCTTTTCGTCGATGTCGATGCCGGGCAGCCGGGCAACATCCGAGCCGGTGGCGATGACGATGCTCTTGGCCTCCAGTTCCTGCCTGCCGCCGTTTTCAAGAACCACACCCACCTTGCCGGGCGCCATGATGGTGCCCGTACCCAGGACGGTATCGACCTTGTTCTTCTTGAGCAGGAAGGCGACGCCGTCGACGTTGCCTTTCACGCCCTGGTCCTTGAAGGCCAGCATCTTGGCGAGGTCGAGCTTCGGTGCGGGCACCTCGATGCCCATGGCCGCGAAGCTGTGTCCGGCTTCCTCGTACAGCTCGGAAGCGTGCAGCAACGCCTTGGAGGGAATGCAGCCGACGTTAAGACAGGTGCCGCCGAAGGTGGCCCGCTTCTCCACCACGGCCACCTTCATGCCGAGCTGGGCCGCGCGGATGGCGCACACGTAGCCGCCAGGCCCGGTGCCGATGACGATGAGGTCGTAAGGTCCCGCCATTTACAGATCCAGTATGAACCGCTGCGGGTCTTCCAGGCACTCCTTCACGCGCACCAGGAAGGTCACGGCGTCCTTGCCGTCGACGATGCGGTGGTCGTAGCTGACAGCCAGGTTCATCATGGGACGCGCCACGATCTGGCCGTTCTTGACGACGGCGCGCTCCTCGATGCGGTGCATGCCCAGAATGCCCGACTGCGGCGCGTTCAGGATCGGCGTGGACAGCAGCGAGCCATAGACGCCGCCGTTGGTGATGGTGAACGTGCCGCCCTGCATCTCCTCGATCGAAAGCTTGCCCTCGCGCGCCCGTTTGCCGAAGTCGGCAATGGTCTGCTCGATTTCGGCGAGCGACATCCGGTCGGCCTCGCGCACCACGGGCACCACCAGGCCGCGATCGGTGCCGACGGCCACGCCGATGTGGTAGTAGTTCTTGTAGATGATGTCCTGGCCGTCGATCTCGGCGTTGACGGCCGGCACCTCGCGCAGGGCCTGGATGCAGGCCTTCACGAAGAAGCCCATGAAGCCCAGCTTCACGTGATGGCGCTTCTCGAACAGCTCCTTGTACTCGCTGCGCAGCTTCATGATCGCGCTCATGTCCACGTCATTGAACGTGGTGAGCATGGCGGCTGTGTTCTGCGCGTCCTTGAGCCGCCGCGCGATGGTCTGGCGCAGCCGCGTCATGCGCACCCGTTCCTCGCGGGCCGCGTCGTTGGCAACCGAGGGGCCCCGCATCTGCGTCACGGGTACCGGCACGGTGGTCATCGGCATGAGGGCGGCGGATTCGGGAGCGGTCCTGGCAGTGGATGGCTTGGCTGCGGCTGCAGCGACATCGGCCTTGAGGACCTGTCCGCGGCGGCCGGAACCTTGCACATCGCCGGCGGAAAGGCCCTTCTCCTCCATCATCTTGCGCGCGGCCGGAGGCGGTGGCATGCCGCCGTTGCCTGCAGGCGCCGACGTGGCCGCCGCTGCTTTCTCCGGCTGCTTCGCCGGAGCGGACGCAGGTTGCGGTGAGGCAGCAGGTTGCGCCGTTGCGGCGGCACCTTCCTTGATGGAGCCCAGCACGGAGCCGATACCGACGGTCGATCCCTGCTGCACCATGATGTCGGAGAGCACGCCGGCTACAGGCGACGGCACTTCCACCGTCACCTTGTCCGTCTCCAATTCCACTAACGGCTCGTCCACCTTGACCGCTTCGCCCGGCTTCTTGAACCACTGCCCGACCGTCGCCTCGGTCACGGACTCGCCCAATGCCGGCACCTTGATCTCTGTAGCCATTGCCTCACACCTTCAGCCGGCGAGCGCCTGCTCCACCAGAGTCTTCTGTTCCAGATTGTGCCGGCTGGCGAGGCCGGTGGCCGTCGCCGCGGACGCCGGGCGGCCCACGTAGCGTGCCCGCGTGTTGGCGATCGGCGTGTGCTGCAGCACCCACTCGATGTTGGGTTCCGCGAAGGTCCACGCGCCCATGTTGCGGGGTTCTTCCTGGGCCCACACCACCTCGGCCTTCGGGAACCGCGACAGCTCCGACACCAGCGCCTTGGCCGGGAACGGATACAGCTGCTCCAGCCGCATCAGATAGACGTCATTGATGCCGGCGACTTCGCGCCCCTCGTACAGGTCGTAGTAGACCTTGCCCGAGCACAGTACGACGCGGCGAATCTCGGCATCCGGCGCGAGCTTGATCTTCTCGCCGCCGCGCGCCTGGGCATCGTCCCAGAGCACGCGATGGAAGGTCGTGCCCGACGCCAGCTCGGAGAGATCCGACGTCACCCGCTTGTGCCTGAGCAGCGACTTCGGCGTCATGATGATAAGCGGCTTGCGGAACTTGCGGTGCAGCTGCCGGCGCAGGATGTGGAAGTAGTTGGCAGGCGTCGTGCAGTTGGCAATCTGCCAGTTGTCCTCAGCGCACATCTGCAGGAAGCGCTCGAGGCGCGCCGAGGAATGCTCCGGACCCTGGCCTTCGTAGCCGTGCGGCAGCAGGCAAACGAGGCCCGCCATCCTGAGCCACTTGCGCTCGCCGGATGACATGAACTGGTCGAATACCACCTGGGCGCCGTTGGCGAAGTCGCCGAATTGCGCCTCCCACATGACGAGCGCATTGGGCTCGGCCAGCGTGTAGCCGTATTCGAACGCCAGCACCGCCTCCTCGGACAGCATCGAGTTGATGACCTCGAAGCGGCCCTGGTTGGGCGAAACGTATTTCAGCGGCGTGTAGCGGCGCTCGGTTTCCTGATCGATCAGCACCGAATGACGCTGCGAGAAGGTGCCGCGCTCGCTGTCCTGGCCCGAGAGGCGAACGGGAAAGCCATCGTTCAGCAGAGTTGCGAACGACAAGCTGCTCGGCCATCGACCAATCGATGCCCGTACCCGTTTCCACCATCTCCCGGCGGCGCTGCAGCAGCCGCTGGATGGTCTTGTGGGCATTGAAATCCTGCGGAACCGAGGTGATGCGCCGGCCCACTTCCTTCAGCGTATCGATCGCAACGCCGGTCTCGCCGCGGCGGGCGTCGTCCTCCGCAAAACCCATCTTCGACCAGCGGCCATCGAGCCAATCGGCCTTGTTGGGCTTGTAGCTGTCGGAAGCGGCCGAGTTCCTCGTCGAGATGCGCGCGGAACTTGGCCTTCAGACCCTCGACATCCTCCGCCGCGACAACGCCTTCCTGCACCAGCCGCTGGCCGTAGATCTCGACCGCGCTCTTGTGGCTGCGGATAGCGCGGTACATCAGCGGCTGCGTGAAAGCCGGCTCGTCGGACTCGTTGTGGCCGTGCTTGCGGTAGCAGAACATGTCGATGACGACGGGCTTCTGGAACCGCTGGCGGAACTCGGTGGCGATCTTGGCGACGTGCACCACGGCTTCCGGATTGTCGCCGTTGACGTGGAAGATCGGCGCTTCCACCATCTTGGCAACGTCGGAGCAGTAGGGCGAGGAGCGCGAGTAGCGCGGGTTGGTGGTGAAGCCGATCTGGTTATTGATGATGAAGTGGATCGAACCGCCGGTGCGGTGGCCCTTCAGACCCGACAGGCCGAAGCACTCCGCCACCACGCCTTGGCCGGCGAAGGCCGCGTCGCCATGGATCAGCAGCGGCAGCACGGGCGTGCGCTCGCCGGCCTTGCAGCCGTGCTGGTCCTGCTTGGCGCGCACCTTGCCGAGCACCACCGGATCGACGATCTCCAGATGCGACGGGTTGGCCGTGAGCGAGAGATGCACGTTGTTGCCGTCGAAGGCGCGGTCCGACGAGGCGCCGAGGTGATATTTGACGTCGCCTGAGCCTTCCACGTCGTCGGGCTTGAACGAACCGCCCTTGAACTCGTTGAAGATGGCGCGATGCGGCTTGCCCATCACGTTGGCGAGGACGTTGAGGCGTCCGCGATGCGCCATGCCGATGACGATCTCCTTCACGCCGAGCTGGCCGCCGCGCTTGATGATCTGCTCCAGCGCCGGCACCATCGCTTCCGCGCCGTCGAGCCCGAAGCGCTTAGTGCCCGTGTATTTCACGTCGGCGAAGGTCTCGAACAGCTCGGCTTCGACCAGCTTGTTCAGGATCGCGCGCTTGCCTTCAGGGGTGAAGGCGATGTCCTTGTCCTTGCCCTCGATGCGCTCCTGAATCCAGGACTTCTGCGCCGGCGAAGTGATGTGCATGAACTCGACGCCGATATGCCGGCAATAGGTGCGGCGCAGGATCTTCAGGATCTCGCGGATGGTTGCCATCTCGAGCCCCAGCACCTTGTCGATGAAGATCGGGCGGTCGAGGTCGGCCTCCGTGAAGCCGTAGGTCTCGGGGCGCAGCTCCTTGTGGATCTTGCGTTCCGTCAGACCAAGCGGATCGAGGTCGGCGGCCAAGTGCCCCATGACGCGATAGGCCCGGATCAGCATCAGCGCGCGGATGCTGTCCTGGGTGGCGCGCAGGGACACCGCAGGGCTCATCTCGAAGCCCGAGGCCTGTGCCCGCGCCTGCAGGCGGCCGCGAATGTGCTGCTCCGTGGCGCCGTAGTCGCCAGTCAGGGCGCCCAGCAGCTCGCGGTCGCCTTCGGTATTCAACTGATCAAGCGGCTGTGCCCAGGAGGGTCCCGCGTGGCCGTTCTCGCCCTGCTGCTCCTCGTGCAGGCTGGCAAAAAAATGCCGCCACTCGTCGCTCACTGAGCCCGGGATTGCGCTCGTACTGCGCCTGCATGTCCTCGATGTAGGCGGCATTGGCGCCGTGCAGGAAGGACGTGCGCGCAAAGGCTTCGTTCTTCGGCTCGCGTGTCATTGGGGTCAACGCTTCGTTGGTTGAGGTGCAAAGGAGGATCGCACGCTGAACTGACCAGGCGGCCCACGCCGGAGCGCCTAGCTACCACATCGGATCATTATGTACAGGCCGCACACGCTTATATGGGGTCCAAATATGACCGGCCAATAACTGCGGTTGCCCAATTAGGCAGCATCCGACAGACACGTGCGACCGGCGCGCCCGTGCGGCAATCTGGAAGCAGAACAAGTTCACTGAAGGACGCGGCAGCCGCGGCGCGAGAATCAGCCTTTGCCCAGCACCTTGGCCAGCGTGGTGCCCAGCGACGCCGGACTGTCGGCCACGGCGATGCCAGCCGATTGCATGGCCGCCACCTTGTCCTCGGCCTTGCCCTTGCCGCCCGAGATGATGGCGCCGGCGTGGCCCATGCGGCGGCCGGGCGGGGCGGTCATGCCGGCGATGAAGCCGGCCATGGGCTTCTTGCGGCCTTTCTTGGCCTCCGACTTGATGAACTCCGCCGCATCCTCCTCGGCCGCCCCACCGATCTCGCCGATCATGATGATCGAGCTGGTCGCAGGATCGGCCAGGAACATCTCCAGCATGTCGATGAACTCGGTGCCCTTGACCGGATCGCCGCCGATGCCGACCGCTGTCGACTGGCCGAGGCCGGCATCCGTCGTCTGCTTCACCGCCTCGTAGGTGAGCGTGCCGGAGCGGGAGACGATGCCGACGCTGCCGGCCTTGAAGATGTTGGCCGGCATGATGCCGATCTTGCAGGCGTTGGGCGTCAGCACGCCGGGGCAATTGGGACCGATCAGCCGCGACTTGGAGCCGTCGAGCGCCCGCTTCACCTTGATCATGTCCAGCACCGGAATGCCTTCGGTGATGCACACGATCAGCGGCATCTCGGCGTCGATGGCTTCCAGGATGGCGTCGGCGGCAAAGCGCGGCGGCACGTAGATGGAGGTGGCGTTGGCGCCGGTCGCCTTCTTGGCGTCGAGCACGGTGTCGAAGATCGGCACGCTCGCCAGCTTGGCATCGGGGTGCGTGGTGCCGCCCTTGCCCGGCGTCACACCGCCGACGACCTGCGTGCCGTAGGCCAGCGCCTGCTGGGTATGGAAAGTTCCCTGGCTGCCGGTGATGCCCTGGCAGATGACCTTGGTGGATTTGTCGACGAGGATTGCCATGGTCAGCCTGCCTTCTTCACTTCGTCGGTGATCTTCTTGGCGGCGTCGGCGAGGTTGTCGGCGGGGACGATCTTGAGGCCGGACTTGGCCAGGATCTGCTTGCCGAGGTCGACGTTGGTGCCTTCCAGGCGCACGACCAGCGGCACCTTGATGGCCATCTCCTTGGCCGCTGCCACCACGCCCTCGGCGATGATGTCGCAGCGCATGATGCCGCCGAAGATGTTGACCAGGATGCCCTTCACGTTGGGGTCGGACAGGATGATCTTGAAGGCCGCCGCCACCTTCTCCTTGGATGGCGCCGCCGCCGACGTCGAGGAAGTTGGCCGGCTCCATGCCGTAGAGCTTGATGATGTCCATGGTGGCCATGGCGAGGCCGGCGCCGTTGACCATGCAGCCGATCTGGCCGTCGAGCTTGACGTAGTTGAGGTCGTACTTGGAGGCCTCGACTTCGGCCGGGTCCTCCTCCTCGATGTCGCGCAGCGCCTGCACGTCCTTGTGGCGGAAGGTGGCGTTGTCGTCGAAGTTGATCTTGGCGTCGAGGCACACGACCTTGCCGGCCTTGGTCACCACCAGCGGGTTCACCTCCAGCAGCGCCATGTCCTTGTCGACGAAGGCCTGATAGAGCTGGCCGATCAGCTTCACGCACTGGTTGATCTGGTCGCCTTCGAGCTTCAGCGCCGAGGCGATCTTGCGGCCGTGAAATTCCGAATAGCCCGATGCCGGGTCGATCGACAGCGTGACGATCTTCTCGGGCGTGTCGTGCGCCACCTTTTCGATGTCCATGCCACCTTCGGTGGAGGCGATGAAGGAGATGCGCGAGGTGGCGCGATCGACCAGCGCGGAGAGATAAAGCTCGCGGGCGATGGCGGTGCCGTCCTCGACGAACAGGCGTTTCACGACGCGGCCGGCGGGACCGGTCTGGATCGTGACCAGCGTTTTGCCCAGCATCTGCTCGGCGAACGTTTTCACTTCGTCGATGGACTTGGCGAGGCGCACGCCGCCCTTGTCGCCGGCCTCGGCCTCCTTGAACTTGCCCTTGCCGCGGCCGCCGGCATGGATCTGCACCTTCACCACCCAGATCGGCCCCGGCAGGGTCTGCGCGGCCTTGACGGCCTCATCCACGGTGAAAGCGGGAGCGCCCTGCGCCAGCGGCACGCCGTACTGCCGCAGCAGTTCCTTGGCCTGATACTCGTGGACGTTCATGAAAGCCCCATGGGTCGCGAATTCGGTGACGGCTGCAATGATCGACCGCAAGCCCTGGAAAGGGCTTGGCATACCGTATGCCAGATCGAGTGGTCTTTGCTAGTGCGCTATTTCGGACGTGCGAGACGGCTATACTGCACTGCGGGAGGCAATCATTTCAATTTCGACTTTGGCGCCCATGGGCAGGGCCGCCACGGCGATGGTTGAGCGCGCCGGATAGGGCTCGCTCATATAGGACTTGTAGACCTCGTTGACGGCGGCGAAGTCGCCCATGCTGGTGAGAAAGATCGTGGTCTTGACCACGTGCGCGAAGGTCAGGCCAGCGGCGTCCAGCACCACCTTGAGGTTCTCCAGGCACTGCCGGGCCTGGGCACTGATATCGCCCTCGACCAGCTTGCCGGTTGCCGCATCGAGCGGGGTCTGGCCCGAGATGAAAACAAGATCGCCGGACTCGATGGCCAGGGAGTAGGGGCCGATGGCCTTCCCTTCGGCGTGGTGATCGCGCGCTTGGCCATGGCCGCCTCAACTCGCCAGGTGCGGTGCGATCTTCTGGCAGGCGTCGATCAGACCCTTCACGGCCTCGACCGACTTGGTGAACATCTGCCGCTCGGCCGCATTGAGGTCGATCTCGACGATCTTCTCCACGCCGTTGGCGCCGATGATCACCGGCACGCCCACGTACATGCCCTTCACGCCGTATTCGCCGTTGAGGAAGGCGGCGCAGGGCAGCACGCGGCGCTTGTCCTTGAGATAGCTCTCGGCCATCTGGATGGCGGAAGAGGCGGGCGCATAGAAGGCGGAGCCGGTCTTGAGCAGGTTGACGATTTCGCCGCCGCCCTTGCGCGTGCGCTCGATGATGGCGTCGAGCTTCTGCTGGCTGGTCCAGCCCATCTTGACGAGGTCGGGCAGCGGAATGCCGCCGACGGTGGAGTAGCGCGCGATCGGCACCATGTCGTCGCCGTGGCCGCCGAGCACGAGCGCCGACACGTCCTCGACCGATACCTTGAACTCATCGCTGAGGAACTTGCGGAAGCGGCCCGTGTCGAGCACGCCAGCCATGCCGACCACCTTGGTTTTCGGCAGGCCGCAGGCCTTCTGCAGCGCCCAGACCATGGCATCGAGCGGGTTGGTGACCACGATGACGAAGGCATTGGGCGCGTACTTCTTGATGCCGGCGCCGGCCTGGTCCATGACCTTGATGTTGATGCCGAGCAGGTCGTCGCGGCTCATGCCGGGCTTGCGCGGCACGCCGGCGGTGATGATGACGACATCGGCGCCTTCGATGTCGGCATAGGCATTGGTGGGCTTCAGGTTGAAGTCGAAGCCCTCGATGGCGCCGGACTGGCCGAGGTCGAGCCCCTTGCCGCCGGGAACCCCGTCGACGATGTCGAACAGGACGACATCGCCGAGTTCCTTGAGGCCAATGAGGTGAGCAAGCGTTCCGCCGATCATGCCAGCGCCGATCAGCGCGATTTTGGTGCGCGCCATTGCCGATTGCTCCCTATGATGTGAGTTCGCGGTGCGCTCGAGCGGGCCAAGGGCCCACGATCACGGGTTGGTTAACCCGAAACCGGCGTCCATATCAAGGACAACAGGGGTGCGGCACCGCAACCATCTTTGCATGACTGGAGTTCAAGGGCGGGCATCAGATATGCTAGCGCCACGGTATGAACAGCAGCGATCGCACAGACAGGTATTGCATCATCGGCGCCGGGGCCTCCGGCCTGGCCGTGGCCAAGAATTTCGTCCAGCGCGGCATTCCCTTCGACTGCCTGGAGCGTGAGCCCGACATCGGCGGGCTTTGGAATTTTGCCACCGAAAGCGGCATCGTCTACGAGACGACGCACCTCGTCTCCTCCATCAGCTCCACCGGCTTCGACGACCTGCCGATGCTGGACGAGGACTATCCCGAGTATCCGAGCCACGAGCGGGTGCTGGGATACTTCCGCGACTTCGTGCGCACCTTCGGGCTGGCGCCGCATATCGAGCTCGGCAAGGTCATAACGAAAGTCGCGCCCCGCGGCGACAAGCTGTGGGAGGTGGCGGTGGCCGGCGAGGCCGAGCCGCGCCTGCTATCGCGGCGTGGTGGTGGCGAGCGGCCATCACGATGCGCCGCGCATGCCGACCTACCCGGGCACGTTCTCCGGCGAGACGCTGCATTCGCGCCGCTACAAGAGCCCCAAGCAGGTGCGCGACAGGCGCGTGCTGGTGGTGGGCTGCGGCAACTCCGCGGCCGACATCGTGTCGGACGCCGTGCACGGCCGGTCGAAGGTGTTCCTGAGCATCCGCCGCGGCTACTGGTTCGTGCCCAAATTCATCATGGGCTTCCCGACCGGCGACGTGCTCTCCAACGTCGAGATGCTGCCGCTGCCGCGGCTGCGTGAAGCGCTGGCTGTTCCAGGGCAGCCTGTGGCTGCTGCAGGGCCCGCCGTCGCGCTATCGCATGCCCGATCCCGACTACGCCATCGATCAGGCGCATCCGACCATGACGGACGAGATCCCGCGTCTCGTCGCGCACGGCAAGCTCACCGTGAAGCCGGATATTGCGAGCCTGGACGGCAGCCGCGTTGTCTTCAAGGACGGCACGGCGGAGGCGATCGACACCATCGTGTTCGCCACCGGCTACCGGCCCGTCGTGCCCTTCATGGACGAGAGCCTGATTTTCGCCGCCGACGGCAAGCCACGGCTTCATCTCAACGTGGTCCATCCCGAGCACGAAGGGCTGTTCGCGGCGGGTCTCGCGCAGGCCAACGGCAGCATGTGGCGGCTGGCCGACTATCAGGGCCAGATGATCGCCAACCTCATCGTCGCCGGGCAGCGCGAGCCGGAGCGCGCCCGCCAGTTTCGCGACCTGCTGGCCGAGCGGGGCAAAAGCGCGCGCGTCAGCGGCGTGGTCGCCTCCGACCGTCATCGCCTGGAGGTGAACTATTACGACTACCGGCGGCAGCTGAAGCGGCTGATGCGCCGGTTCGGACCAGTGCGCAAAATGAACCTGAGCCCACCTGTGTCCAGCGCAGTCGTCACGCGTACACCCGCGCAAGCCGCGGAGTAACAGCAGATCAATCCGCTGCGGCGGCGGGCTCCGGCGCGGCCAGCCGTTCGCTGCGGGCGGCGAGGTAGCTCTCCGAGCGCATCTCGATCAGCCGCGAGACCGTGCGCTCGAACAGGTAGCGCACGTCGCCCACGGGATAGAGGCCATCGGGCTCCGCCTCGGCCGACACGACGAGCCCGGTACGCGGTATCGTAGAGCGTATCGATGAGATTGATGAACCGGCGTGCCACATCGCGCCTCGTCAGCACGGGTATGCCGTCGATCATGAGGGTGTGGAACTTGTGCGCCAGCGCCAGGTAGTCGATCGTTCCGAGCGGCTGCCCGCACAACTCGTCGAACGAGAAGCGCGCCACGCCCATGGCCGCCTGCGGCACCATCAGCTTGCGGCCCTTGACGTCGAGCGCCAGCGGCGCGCCCGCCTGGCCGCCGGTCAGCTCGGACCAGATGCGATCCATCTCGGCTTTGGCCCTGGCGTCGGCCGGCGTGAAATAGAGCGGCTTGCCGGCGAGCTTCTCGAGCCGGAAATCCTTGGCGGCCGCCAGCTCCTCCACGTCCATGTTGCTTTGAAGCAGGTCGATGAAGGGCAGGAACAGCGGCCGGTTGAGACCGTTCTTGTAGAGATCGCGCGGGTGCACGTTCGATGTGGTGACCACCACCACCTGGTTCTCGAACAGCGCCTTGAACAGGCGGCCGACGATCATCGCGTCGGCAATGTCGGTGATGTGCATTTCATCGAAGCACAGCATCGCTGTCTTGTCGGCGATGGCGGCCGCGACCTGGGGAATGGGATCGCCCGGATGCGTCTTGCGGGCCTCGGCGATGCGGTCGTGCACCTCGGCCATGAACTCGTGGAAATGCGCGCGGCGCTTGTAGCGGTAGGTCGTCGTCTCGAAGAACAGGTCCATCAGCATGGTCTTGCCGCGCCCGACGGACCCGAAGATGTAGAGCCCCTTGGGCGCAGGTTCGGCGCGCGACAGCAGGGCAGCAAGCCCGTTGCGCCGGCGGCGCCAGTGCCGCAGCGCGCGCGCCAGCTCGTCGAGCTTGGCGACAACGGCAGCTTGTGCGGGATCGGCCTCGATCACGCCGTCCGCCACCAGCGCGCTGTATCTGTCGACGAGTGTCATGGGCGCCTCGGCTAGCGTGGCGGCACGTGGGGTCAAGGCGCAGACAGCGCTGCTCACGCAGGCGATTCCGAGCGCGCGAGGGGTGCGTGCGAATTAGCCGTCCTGCTCATTTCCGCGACGCGGCCCATCGCCACATGTGGCGATGCAGCATCAAGATTATTTCATTGAATTGTCACGATAATTTGCGATCACACGAGCGCCATCTTAGCGGCGATTGTGCATTGCACTATGAGACACCAAATGAAGGTTGCCGCCCGGGCCAAGGCGGCCAAGCCAAACTCTGATGCGGATAGTCAGGAGGGTTTGATCATGAGCGATCATAAGTGCCGGAGAGGGCACCATTCGCCGATTGTGGCCGACGGAAACGGATAAGTTCCGCGACCACCTGTTGCGGCTGGACAAGGACAGCCGCCGCCTGCGCTTTGCGCACGCGGTGTCCGACGCCTTCATCGAGGACTATGCCAGCCGGATGAGCGAGTACGGCAGCCTGGTCTACGGGCACGTCGTGGACGGCAAGGTGCGGGGCGCAGCCGAGCTGCGCCGCCTGGGCGACGGCTGGGGCGAGGAGGCGGAAGCCGCCTTCTCCGTCGAGAAGGCCTATCAGGACAACGGCGTGGGCTCCGACCTCATGGGCCGCGTCGTGCGGGCCGCGCGCAACCGCCGCGTCCGCCGGCTCTACATGAGCTGCCTGGCGGAGAACGCCAAGATGCAGGTGATCGCCAAGAAGCACGAGGCCGTGCTGCGCTTCGAGTACGGCGAGGTGATCGGCGAGATCCTGCCCGAGACGCCCGACTACTTCTCGATGGTGGCGGAAGCGGCCGAAGACCGCGTCGGCTTCATGATCGCCGTGCTCGACCTGCAGAGCCGCATGGTGCGGGCGGCCTGATTGCAACCGTCATCCCGGAATGCGCACCAGCGCATATCCGGGGTCCAGACACAAAGAGAGGTTGGAACTGGTTGCTGGATCCCCAATAGCCGTCGCCAGGGCGCCAGCTTTGGGGATGACGGGTGGAAGCGTCGGCTTCGGGGGTGACGGGTTACTTCTTTTTCTTCGCGCCTTGTCGTCGGGCTTGGCATCGTCGCCGGCCGGCACTTCGGCGGCGGCGGCCTCGGCCACCAGGCGCTGGGCCTGGCCCACCCAGTCGTCCTTCTCGATGCGCCCGCCGAGCGCCAGCGTTTCGTCGACGTTGGCGATATCGTCGTCGGAGAAATTGGCGATCTGCTCGAACTTGATGACGCCGATGCCGTTGAGCCGTCCCGCCAGATCGGCGTTGAGGCCCTTGATCTCGGTCAGGTTATCGGCCTCGCCCTTCGGCTTCTTGAAGCCCTTGAAGGCGGCGTTGAGCCGCTTGGCGCGCGCGTCCGTGCGCTCGAAGATGCGGGCCGATTTGCCGCGGCGGCCGCGCAGATAATAGAGCTTGGCCCGGCGCACCTTGCCGCGGCGCAGCACCTCGATCTCAGCGATGTAGGGCGAGTAGATGGGAAACACGCGCTCCACGCCCTCGCCGTAGGAAATCTTGCGGACCGTGAAGCTCTCGTTGATGCCGCCGCCGGAGCGGGCGATGACGACGCCCTCGTAGGCCTGCAGACGGAAGCCTGGGCCCTTGGGCTCGTCGGCCTTGGCCGCCTTCTTCTTCGCCTTGGGGTCAGCCTCGAGCCCTTCGAACACCTTGACCATGACCTTGACGGTATCGCCCGGGGCGAACTCCGGCACGGTGCGCTTGGTGATGACCGCGTTGATCTGGTCGCGCTCGATTTGCTGAATGATCGTCAGTGACATGGCGAGCCTCTAGGTGCAGCAATGCACGTGCGTTCCGCCCCGCGGCAATCGCGTTCGGGGACCGCACGGCGAATGTTCAGGAAAGCCGATTGGCCGGGTTCTAGCCCAGGTGTGGGAGCTTTGTCGATGGGGAATGGCAGTTTATCGCGCCGGGGTTTGCCTAGCGCCGCCAGATGCCGTTAAGCAGCGTCCTGGAAGCCTCCACCCCTGACCCCTCCCCGCGTCATGGCAAAGCCATGCTTCGCATGGACGGGGAGGGGGAAGCTAACCTCGCGGGATCAACTTAAGATGCCCTATTCCAACTACCGCCCCGACCTGATGGGCTCCGCCGAACTGACCCCCTCGGGCAGCTTCGAGGCCGGCTCCATGCAAAGCTTCACGCTGGTCTATACGGCCGGGGCGTTCGGGGTGGACGATACCGGCTCGATCAAGATCGGCTTCCGCTTTGCAACTGATTTCGGCCCTGTGCAATTCACCGACCCCAAGGGCCAGGGGTACACCACCGTCGAGGCCTCGAACGGCGCCACGCTGGAGGCCAAGTGGGAGTTCAAGCGCAACATCCGCCCGTGGAGCCGCTCGCTCTATATCGGCGTGGTGAAGGATTTTCTCAGCCCCGGCGACACCATCACCATCCGCTTCGGCGACCGCCGGCAGGGATCGCCCGGTATCAGGCTGCAGACCTACTGCGAGAGCGCATTCGAGTTCCGCGTGCTCGCCGATCCGATCGCCACCTACGACTACGTGGCGATCCCCGAGAGCCCGAAGATCGCAATTGTGCCGGGGCCTGGCGTGCGCTGGCGCGCGGTGCTGCCGACCATGGTGCGCGCGGGCCAAGCGCTCCGGCTGAGCGTCAAGGCCGACGACAAGTGGGGCAATACGTCGAACCTGATTGATCGCACCCTGCAGCTGGCAGTCGAGGGTGCGGCCGTTGCCGGGCTGCCGGAAACGCTGCGCTTCGCGCCGGGCAGCTTCGCCGCAGTCGCCGACGGCCTACATGTGGCAGACTTCGCTGACGTTGCGATCCGCGTGCTCGATGAGCAAGGCGAAGAGCTGTGCCGCTCCAATCCGCTGCGCGTGGCGGCCAAGGATGTGCCGCTCGTGCACTTCTGGGGCGACACGCATGGGCAGTCGAACGAGACGCTCGGCACCAACGATGCGCGTGCCTATTTCGAGTTCGGTCGCGACAAGGCGTTCCTCGACGTCATGGGACACCAGGGCAACGATTTCCAGATCACGGGCGCGTTCTGGCGCGAGCTGAATGTACTCTCCAAGGAGTTCGACAAGCCGGGCAGCTTCGTGTGCATTCCGGGCTACGAGTGGTCGGCCAACACGGCGGTCGGCGGCGACCGCAACGTGCATTACCGGCACGAGGGCGAGACCATCCATCGCTCCTCGCACGCGCAGATCGCGGATGCCACCGACATCGTGGACGAGAAGACCGACGCGCATACCGCACAAGACCTGTTTCAGAAGTTGCAGGGCAAGGATTGCGTGGTGATGGCGCATGTCGGCGGGCGCTATGCCGATATCAAGTTCGCCCACGATCCGATGGAAACGGCGGTGGAAGTGCACTCGGCCTGGGGCACGTTCGAATGGATCGTGCGCGACGCGTTCGAGAAGAACTATCGCGTCGGCGTCGTCGGCAACTCCGACGGCCATAAGGGGCGGCCCGGCGCCTGCTATCCGGGCGCCTCGTTCTTCGGCAGCTACGGGGGCCTCACCTGCTTCCTCGGGGAGCGGCTGGATCGCGACGCGATCTTCGAGTTGATGCGGCGTCGGCGGCACTATGCGACCACGGGCAACCGGGCGCTGCTGGACGTGTCGGTCACGACGGCGGCGCCGGTCGAGGTTTTCCTGCGTGATCCTGCGGCGGGGCCAGCCAAGTCGGAGAAGGCGCAGCGGCTGCTCATGGGCGACATCGCCAAGGTTACGGATGACGAGGTCGAACTGGCCATCGAGGTAATCGGCTCGGCGCCAATCGAACGGCTCGACATCTACGACGGCCTGGACCTGATGGAGACGGTGCGTCCCTACGGCGCCGGCGATCTGGGGCGGCGGGTGCGGCTCGTCTACGAGGGCGCGGAATATCGCGGCCGGGCGCGGACGACGACGTGGGACGGCTCACTCGGCATCGAGGGCAACCGCATTTTGCGCACCGCGGTGATCAACAACTGGAACCTCGATCGCGGCATCCAGCAACAGGACGAGGCCGGCTTGAGCTGGAAGGCGGTGACGACCGGCAATTACGGCGCCATCGACCTGTGGCTCGCCGACCCGGCGGCGGGGCGGCTGGCATTCAAGACGGCGCCGGTGTCGGGCGAGGCGGTGGTCTCGGAGCTAGGTACGGAGCCGCGCGTGTTCGAGGCTGGCGGCCTGGAGCGGGCTATCAAGCTGCAGCGGCTGCCGGAGACGATGACCGACGTGCGGATGGTGCTGAAGCGCACGATCAAGGTGCGCGCAAAAGGCGATACGCGGCTCTACGTGCGCGTGCAGCAGGAAGACGGGCACCGCATGTGGTCGAGCCCGATTTATCTGTTTCGGTAATGTCCAACGGCGCGGTCAATGGCAGACATGTTCTCACCCCGGGACTGTGCCACGTTGACTATGCGCTGGGCCGCGCCCAGGCCCGCTGATCGCTGGAGGCTGCCATGCCCAAGATCGACATCGCCGCCGTGCCGGCACGCAAAGGTTCGGGCTATCCGCCGCCATTCGGTGCACCCTGTGCCGAACGCGTGCGGCAGCGGCTGGGCGACGCCGGCGGGCTCGCGGATTTCGGGGTCAATCTCATGCGCCTGCCGCCGGGCAATTGGTCGAGCCAGCGCCACTGGCATTCGCACGAGGACGAATTCGTCTATGTGCTCGAAGGCGAGTTGACGCTGATCGAAGATGGCGGCGAGACGGTGCTGCGCACCGGCGATTGCGCGGCCTTTGCGAAAGGCTCCGGCAATGGCCATCACATGATCAACAAATCGGACCAGATCGCCGTTTATCTCGAAGTCGGCTCGCGCCAGCCTGCGGACGTTACCACCTGCTCCGACATCGACATGATGAGCACAAACGCCGACGGTCGGTTCGTGCACAATGATGGCACGCCCTATCCCGAACCATAACTAGGAGCGTGGCGATCAATCGCGATTGAGGATCGTCACGAGGCCCTTGTCGGGCTCGATGCGCACCTCGTCGCCGACACTGATGGATGGATGGTTCAGGACGACCCGATCACCAACCGATAGGGTAGCGCTACAGCGGAAACTTGATAGCGAACACGAGAGCAAACGCCCAGAAAAAATAGAAGACGGGGAAATGAAAGGCTGCGTAGGCAAGGTAAAACTTGCGCTCCTTCTGCGTCACCACAAGTGCGAGATGCCAAAGGGCAGCAAGGATCAGCACTCCATACATTGGCACCATTCGCCAAGAGTTGTTACACTCGTCGCTAGCGGGGCATGACTGGTGTGAGATGACAGCCCACAGGACTGTAACGGGAATTAAAAGAATTGGACCGATCTGAAACATCAAAGCCAGAGGTTCCTTCACAAGCCTCGAACTCCCGGGAGAGCGAGCCGTAGTTAGAGCGAAGCCGTAACCCAACTACCCATCAACCGTCAGTGTTGGGTTATGCGCTGACGCGCTAACCCAACCTACACATCGCGATTGAGAATTGTCACCAGCCCTTTGTCCGGCTCAACCCTGATCTCATCGCCGGTGCGGATGAGGGCGGTGGGGTCGCCCTTTTCGAAGCGGTCGACCATGGTCATTTCCGCGAAGGCGGCGCCCTGGGCCAGGATGGTGTTGGTGCGGTCGAAGACGATGGCCTTGGGCGCCATGCCGCGCGCCGTCATTTCGCGCAGCATCCAGGCGGAGGCGACGCCGCCCTTGGCGGTCTGCAGCACCAGGATTTTGCCGAGATAGCTCTGGCCATGCAGCTTGTGGGCGGGGCGCGAGAAAGTGCCTTGGAGGCGATTGAGATCGTAGCGGGCGGAGAAGTTGTCGGCCGCCACCAGTGCGGTTCCAGTAACGGCAGGGCCGATGCCTTTGTGGCACTTGAGGACGATCGGCATTTAGTTCGCCCTCGTCCTGAGCCTGTCGAAGGACGGACCGCGCACGCAACGCCGTGGTTCGACAGGCTCACCACTAGGTTGGCGCAGGCTCAATCGGAAGGGCATCACACGATCTTTCCCGCAACCGCGCTGTCGATGCAGTGCTCCATGGTCGCGAGCGTCGGCTTGTAGCCGTAGCCGGCGATGATGTTGACCAGCTTGGCCGAGTTGGTGAGCAGGCGCTGCCAGCCGTTGGCTTCGGCCATCTCGCGGGCGTAGCTCTGGTAGAAGCACACGCCCGACGCGACGATACCTCCGGCGTTCTCGATGGCGGCCGTCAGCCCCATGCGATCGGCGGCGAACTTGATCTCCGGCGAGGTGGTGACGACCAGCGACGTGTCGGCATGGATGCGCCGGCTGCCGAGCAATCCTGCGACCTGCTGCATCTCGATGAGCGAGAGTTGCGGCGCGGCGAACACCACCACGTCCACCTTGTCGCCGCCTGCAGCGTAGGTCGCGTAAAACGCGTCGAAGTCAGCCTTGCCAATGGGGGCAGCCGCGGGAATGGCGCGGCCCTGGAACGCATCGACCAGCGCCGGCGTCTCGGGCGTTACGCCGGGGATGTGGAACAGCGCCACCGAACCGAAGCTCGCGAGCGCCGCGCCGAAATGTTTCAGCTCGTCGGAATTGGGCGCACCCTCGACGCCCGTGACGACCGGCACTTCCCAATAGCTGTTGGTGGCCTTGCCGACGATGCCGCCAAGCGCGCCCCAGTCGGCGAGATCGCGCGGCTGGTGGCGCAGTTCGAAATGCTTGGTGCCGCCGCGATGCGCGTCGAGATGATAGCCGTAGCGCGGCGTGCGGCCGGTGAGGCCGGCGGAAAGGGCGGACGGTCCGCCCTCGAAGTTGCTGCGCGCGCCCATCACGCTGTTGGAGTAGATGACGACGCCCGTGTCGCCGAAAGCGAGGTGCTCGCCGCGCACCGGCGGCAGGATGGTCTGGTAGTTGATGCAGGTGTTGGTCATCAACACGCCGAGCGCCTCGAAGGCAGCGATGGCGCGCGCTTCGAGGCCGGCCATGGCCTCGGTCTGCTTCAGGCGTTTGTAGCTGTCGAAATCGAGCCCACGGGGATCGGTGATGGTGGGGATGCACACCCGGCGCTGCGGCTCGGGCAGCTTGGCCAGTTCCTCGAGCCACACGACGCCGGCTTCGCCCAGGCTCTCGGTGTCGGCCATGATGTGGGCCTGGCCCACGGGAACAAAATCGGGCGCGTCGAAAAAATCGCCGACCGCGATCTGATGCTTGATAGCCCACTGGCGGGCGGACCCTTGGTCGCCCGCCAGGATGGCGTTTTCTTCATCCGTGAGACGCATGGGCCTTCAGCGGCTCACTTCTTCTCCGGGGCTCGGCAGCCATCGCCGCTTTGAGCACCGGCGTGATACGCGCCATCTCGCTGTCCACCAGCTTCTGCAGGCCCGCCGGTCCGCGATCCTCCTTAGCCGGTGCCGTCGAGCCCAGCTCGACGTAGCGCTTGGTGGTGGTGGGATCATCGAGCGCCTTGTTGAGCGCATCGACGAGCTTGTCGACGATGGCCTTCGGCGTGCCTTTGGGCGCCACCATGGCGTTCCAAGCGCTGAAGATGAAGTCGACGCCGGCTTCCTTGGTGGTCGGCACGTCGGGCAGGGCTTCGAGGCGGCTGGGTGCAGCCACCGCATAGGCTTTGATGGTGCCGCCTTTGATCTGGGGAATGACGTTCAGCGACTGATCGACCATGTAATCGATCTGGCCGCCGACGAGATCGTTGAGCGCAGGCGCCGTGCCGCGATAGGCAACCAGCGCAGGCTTGAAGCCGAACTGCGAATTGAACACCGTGCCCGACACGTGCGAGATCGAGCCAACGCCGGCGTGGCCATAGCTCAGCTTCGTGCTGTTGTCTTTGAGGTAGGCAAGGAACTCCTTGAGGTCCTTGGCCGCGGTCCCGTTCTTGGCGACAATCGTCTGCGGTGTGTAGTTGGCAATGCCGATCTGGGCAAAGCTGGTTGCCGGATCGTACTTGAGGTTGGCGTAGAGCGCGGGCGCGGCCGACTGCGTGCCCATGTTGCCGACTCCCAGGGTATAGCCGTCGGGTGCCGCCGCTGCGACGCGGGTCATGCCCGTCGAGCCGCCGGCGCCGCCGACGTTTTCCACCACCAGCTGCTGGCCCAGCGTGCGCGACATGTGCTCGCCGAGAATGCGCGCGACGACGTCGGTGGGACCACCGGCCGCGAACGGCACGATCACGTTGATCGGCTTATCGGGATACGACTGTGCCGCCGCCCCAGTGATGAACACCGGAAGCATCGCGCCCAGCGCAGCGGCCAACAAACTCTTTCGCATCAGTCCATTCCTCCCTTGTGCAGGCTGTAGCGCCCCGATCGTGCGAGAACATACTGCCCTCGGTCGACCGAAGCTTCTGATATCAGTCGAATGTCGGCAAAAATGCGCCCTGCATACTTAACATCCGCCGATTTGGCGTCACCTGCGACATTGCCGCGGCCGGCGCAAGCCCCCGACACTAGCCGCTTTTGACGCAGCGGCCGATCTATGCCGGTGACGCAGGCCGCGAAAGCTCAAAGCGCAGATCACCACCCGCCTCATTGCCGGTACAGACCCATCCACGCATCTCATAGAAGCGCGACGCCCGCGTTTGCGGCCCAGTCGAGAGCCAGACGCGTTCCGCGCCGTTGGCCCAGAGCCAGCCGAGGGCCAGGTCCAGCAGGTGGCCGCCCAGCCCGCGCTGTTCGTAGCCCGGCAATACGAACAGCGCGAAGATCGACCAATCCGCGCGGTCGGCCATGGAGAAAGCCACGATCCGGCCGTCTTGCTCGGCGACCCATCCCTTGCGATGCGTCAGCAGCGAGGCGGCGACGCTGGCGTTGGTGATGCCTCGCTCTTGAAGCTGCTCGACCGACAGCGCATTCTCGATCACCGCCAAACGCACATGGGAGATGCCGGGCATATCGGTGGCGTTGGCCTCGCGAAACAGGACCTGATCCGCCAAACTCACGTCTCCGCCCAGTCCGCCACGCGCCCGAGGAAGGCGAGGCATTTCTCCAGCTCGCTGACGGGCAGATACTCGTTGGGAGTGTGGGCCTGGGCGATATTGCCGGGGCCGATGACGACGGATGGCGCGCCGCCGACCTGGAACAGGCTGGCCTCGGTGGCATAGCAGACGGCAAAGGTGTCGTTCTGTCCGGCGAGTTTCAGGGCGAGCGGGACGAGGCCGGATTTGGCATCGGCCTCGAAAGCCGGCACCTCGTTGCCGATCTCGATGGCGATGCCCGTCTCCGGCGCGAGCCGCTGCATCTCCGGCAGGCATTGCTCCGCCGCGAACGTGCGCAGGCGCCGGTCGAGCGCGGCGGCATCGAAGCCCGGCAGGCGCCGGATCTCCCAGCCGAACCAGCACGGCACCGGCACGATGTTGGACGCCGTGCCGCCTTCGATCTCGGTCACCTGCAGGGTGGTGTAGGGCGGATCGAAGCGCGCATTGGGCGGCAGCGTTTTCAAGCTCCTCTTCCATGCGCGCCAGCTCGCCCAGCAGCCGCGCGGCGTAGGTGATGGCATTGACGCCAAGGTGCGGCATGCTCGAGTGCGCCGCCTTGCCGGTTACCTCCACGCTCCAGCGCATGGGACCCTTGTGGGCGTCGACGACGGTCATGCTGGTCGGCTCGCCGACCAGCACGTAGCGCGGCAGCGGCAGAGTCTTGCCGAGTTCGGCGATCATCGGCCGCACGCCGGTGCAGCCCACCTCCTCGTCGTAGGAGAAGGCGATGTGGATCGGCACCTTCAGCTTGCGCGCCTTGAATGCGGGCACCAGGGCCAGCACGCAGGCGAGAAAGCCCTTCATGTCGCAGGCGCCGCGGCCGTACAGCTTGCCGTCGCGCTCGACGAGCGTGAACGGATCGGTGTCCCAGGCCTGGCTCGTCACCGGCACCACGTCGGTGTGGCCCGAGAGTGCGATGCCGCCGACATCTGCAGGCCCGATGGTGGCGAACAGGCTGGCCTTCTGCCCGTCCGGCGTCGGCACGCGCGCGCTGTCGACGCCATGCCCGCGCAGATAGCCCTCGATGAATCTCGATGATCGGGATGTTGGACTTGTGGCTGGTCGTGTCGAAGGCGACGAGCCGCGCCAGCAGTTCCTTCGCCGTACCGAGCTCGGGGGCCATCTCGTCCTTCAATTCAGGCTGCGCGTCGTGTGCGGGCTGTCGAGCGAGAACGCCGGGATCGCCACGTCGATGCGCTCGCCCGCCTCCGTCGTCATCTGGTAGCTGCCCACCATGATGCCGGACGGCGTGGCGAGCGGGCAACCCGAGGTGTAGCGGAACGAAGCGCCCGGCTGCGAGTACGGGGGTCTGCCCCACGACGCCGGGACCGCGCACCTCCTCGGTGCGCCCCGTGGCGTCGGTGATGCGCCAGTGCCGCGTAGCGCAGCTGCACGGTCTCGCTGCCTTCGTTGACGATGTCGATGGTATAGGCCCAGACATACCGGTCCTCGTCCGGGCAAGACTCCTCCTCCAGATACTGCGGCATTACGCGAACGCGGATGCCCTGAGTCACGGCTTCATACATGCAATCGCGCCAACTGAAGCTCAAGCGGTCCTCAGCCGATCCTAGATGGCGCCGAGCGCGCGGTCAATGTCGGCGACAAGATCGACGTAGGACTCCAGCCCCACCGAAAGCCGCAGCATGCCGTCGGATATGCCAAGTTCCGCGCGCGCTTCGGGCTTCAGGCGCTGGTGGGTGGTGGTGGCGGGATGCGTGATCAGGCTCTTGGCATCGCCCAGGTTGTTGGAGATGCGGATCAGCTTGAGCGCGTTGAGGAAGCGGAACGCCCCGGCCTTGCCGCCCTCGACCTCGAAGGTCACGAGCGTGCCAGGACCCGACATCTGCCGCTTCGCGAGCGCCGCCTGCGGGTAGTCGGGCCGCCCGCAGAACAGCACCTGGGCCATGCCATTCTGGCCAGCCATGTGGTCGGCGATCTTCGCCGCCGTCTCGCATTGCGCCCGCACGCGCAGCGGCAAGCGTCTCCAGGCCCTTCAGCATCACCCAGGCGTTGAACGGGCTGAGCGCCGGGCCGGTCTGGCGCAGGAAGGTGTGCAGGTGGTCCTTGAGGAACTTCTGCGAGCACAGCACGACGCCGCCGAGGCAGCGGCCCTGGCCGTCGATGTGCTTGGTGGCGGAATAGACCACGACGTCGGCGCCGAGCTTCAGCGGCTTCTGCAGCAGGGGCGTGGCGAACACGTTGTCGACGATGACGAGGGCGCCGGCTGCGTGCGCGATCTCGCTACACGGCGGCGATGTCGACGAGGTCGAGCGTGGGATTGGCCGGCGTCTCGAAGAAGAACGCCTTGGTGTTGGGCTGCACGGCGCGCTGCCAGGCTTGCCGTATCGCGGCCGTCGACGAGCGTGCAGGCGATGCCGAAACGCGGACACAGCTCCTGCGCGACGTAGAGGCACGAGCCGAACATCGCTCGCGCCGCGACGATGTGATCGCCGGCCTTCAGGAAGCACAGCAGCGCCGAGGTGACGGCCGCCATGCCGGTGGCGGTGGCGCGCGCGGCTTCCGCGCCTTCCAGCAGCCGCATGCGCTCCTCGAACATGCCGACGGTCGGGTTGGAGAAGCGGGAATAGATGAAGCCGGGGTCCTCGTCCTTGAAGCGCGCCTCGGCCTGCTCGGCGTTGGCGTAGACGAACGACTGGGTGAGAAACAGCGCCTCGGACGTCTCGCCGAACGGCGACCGCAAGGTGCCGCCGTGCACCAGCAGCGTTTCGGGCGACCAGGATTCGGAGACGCCAGCTTCGGTGGATTTATCGGTCATCGCGCAACTCCCTCGCCTGCCCCGACCGCAGGCAATAAAAAAACCGGCTCAACATACGCCCCAGATAGCCGGGCGCCTTGAGTTCGGTTCACGCGCGCGGCCTTTTAGCGAGTTGTTTTGCGTGGCTGCAAGCCGGCCGGCCAAATCACCACGTATCCAGGCATGGGGATTACCCCGTTCGGACGCTTGGCGTCAATGGCCCTATCGTCTAGACGAGCATGTACGAGGGGTTTGGATGGCAAAGGCGCAGGCAAAACCGCAGATGAAGACGGCGTCGCGCCGCGGGCATCCTGCCGGTGCAGGCCATTCGCGGGCTGATCGAGGCCGGCCAGGTCAAGCTGGCCCAGCCGCCGCTGGCAAACCAGTTGCAGCCCGCGAGCCTCGACCTGCGGCTCGGCGGCCAGGCCTTCCGGGTGCGCGCAAGCTTCCTGCCGGGGGCCGATACGGTTGCCGCCAAGCTGCGGGACCTGCACCTGCACACCATCGACCTCTCCAAAAGCGCGGTGCTGGAGACGGGCTGCGTCTATATCGTGCCGCTGCTGGAGAGCATGGCGCTGCCGCCGGAGCTGGCGGCCGCCACCAACCCCAAAAGCTCGACCGGGCGGCTGGATGTCTTCACGCGCGTGATCGCCGACGGCGTTACGGCCTTCGATCAGGTGCCGGCCGGGTATCATGGTCCGCTCTACGCGGAAATCTGCCCGCAGACGTTCCCCATCGTGGTGCGCACGGGCTCACGGCTGAGCCAGATCCGGTTTCGCGCCGGCCCGACGCAGGACGACGACCTGGCGCTGGTGGAGTTGCATAGCCGCGAAAAACTGGTGTCGTCAGATCAGGCCGACATCGCCGATGGAATTGCGCTCTCCGTGGATCTCATCGGCCACAACGGCGGCCTCGTCGGCTATCGCGCCAAGCGGCATACCGGCGTGGTGGATGTCGACGCGCCGGGCGCTTACGCCGTGCTCGATTTCTGGGAGCCGATCGAGCTGCGCGGATCGAAGCGGCTGATCCTCGATCCCGACCAGTTCTACATTCTTGCCTCGAAGGAGGCGGTGCACGTGCCGCCCACGCATGCGGCCGAGATGGTGCCGTTCAATCCGCTGGTCGGCGAATTCCGCGTGCATTACGCCGGCTTCTTCGATCCGGGCTTTGGCCATGCAGCGGCCGGCGGCACCGGCTCCAAGGCCGTGCTCGAGGTGCGCAGCCACAAGGTGCCGTTCATCCTGGAGGATGGCCAGATCGTTGGCCGCCTCATCTATGAGCGGCTCACCGAAGTGCCGGACGTGCTGTACGGCACCGATCTAGGTTCCAACTACCAGGCCCAGGGCCTGAAGCTTTCCAAGCATTTCAAATGAGCCGCGACGGTGGGCGCAACCCGCACGTGTGACCGGCTGCGGCGCTGCCACGCCTTATTCGCGGCGCGGAGGAGCGTTATTTGGCACCCCGAAGCACCCGGGGCGCGGGCACCGGGTTGGCAGCACGCGCCGTTCTGTGTTTTCCTGGCCCGCCTGCATTTGGTCTGCAATGGTTAAGGACACGATGAAGCGCAGCGCAGGGTTCATTGCCGGTCTGGCTCTTCTCGTAGCGCTCGGCGTCTCCGTGCGCGCCGACGACGCCGTCAATTGTTTCGGCGAGGACATCGAGGGACGGATCGCCGGTTGCACGGCCCTGATCGAGCGGCGCGACTCCAGCGTCGCGGAGATGAGCGCCGTCTACGCCATGCGGGCGCTGGCCTACTCGCTGAAGGGGCAGTACGCCACCGCCATCGGCGACTACGATACCGCCATCTCCATGCGGCCGGATTTCGCCGTGGCGCTGAACAACCGCGCCTGGGCCTATTTCCGCTGGGGCAAGGCGGCTACCGGCCTGCCGGACGTTGAGAGGTCGCTGCAGCTGAGCCCCACCAGCGCGCACTCGCTCGATACCCGCGCGCACATCCGCCAGTCCCTTGGCGAGCCGCAGGCGGCGCTGCGCGACTACACCAAGGCGATGTTTTTCGGCGGCCAGCAGATGATCAAGCTCTACCAGTGCGGGCTGACGGAAGCCGGCCACTACACCGGCGAGGTCGACGGCATCTGGCGGCGGGAGCTGCAGAACGCGTTCGAGACCTGCGTGAAGGACAAGGCCTGCGATCCGCTGCCGGCCGACGAGCACTGCCGCGCGGCGACGTCGTGATCCGGCTTCGCTTGGAGACGCATGTGAACGGTCGCTTGCGGAGATTGCTGAAGCCGGCGGTGGCGCTGACCGCGCTGGCCGCGGCCAGCGGCGCGATGGCGCTCAGCGACAGCGACCTGCTCGGCAACTGGTGCGGCACCGAGAGCAACTATTCCTTCAGCCGCAAGGTCATGATCGTCACGCGCCGGACCGACAGCGAAAAGCTGGTGTTCGACGTGGTGGCCTATGAGCCGCGCGAGGACCGCATCGCAGTGTCGTGGCAGCGCGGCGACGGCAAGGTGGTACGCACCGAGTTCGCCGACTTCAGCGCAGACCGCAAGACGATGGCGCAGCTCTCCAACTCCGGCGGCCCGCGGCGCGAATTCAAGCGCTGTTAACGAGGCGTGTACTGCTGCTTGAAACCTCGTGGTGAGCCTGTCGAACCACGAGCGGGCAGCAGGGGCACGCGCCGTTCAGCGCCCTTCGACAAGCTCAGGGCGAGGATCCGGGAAACAGACTGGACCGGGCTGCTCGGCCGGGATGACGCTTCAGCCCAATCCGCCCTGACGTTCCACGAAGCTCGCCACGGTGGCGGCGCCGTCGCCGGTCTTGAGGTTGGTGAACACGAACGGGCGCTCGCCGCGCATGCGCTTGGTGTCGCTTTCCATCACCGCAAGAGAGGCGCCGACATGCGGCGCCAGATCGGTCTTGTTGATGACCAGCAGATCGGAGCGGGTGATGCCGGGGCCGCCCTTGCGCGGGATCTTCTCGCCCTGGGCGACGTCGATGACGTAGATGGTGAGATCGGCAAGCTCGGGGCTGAAGGTAGCCGCAAGGTTGTCGCCGCCGGACTCGATGAGGATGAGATCGAGTTCGGGATATTTCCGCTGCATCTCGGCCACCGCCGCCAGGTTGATGGAGGCATCCTCGCGGATGGCGGTGTGCGGGCAGCCGCCCGTTTCCACGCCCATGATGCGCGCCTCGGGCAGCGCGCCGGCGCGCATGAGGATCAGCGCGTCCTCCTTGGTGTAGATGTCGTTGGTGATGGCGCAGATGTCGTAGCGGTCGCGGAAGGCCTTGCACAGCGCCTCCATCAGGGCGGTCTTGCCGGAGCCGACCGGGCCGCCGATGCCGACGCGCAGGGGGCCGTTGGGGGAGCGGGTCATGGCAAGCCTCGCTGGAGCAGGATGATGAGGAAGCCGGTGCCGAAGGCGAGGCACAGCGGCGCATAGTAACGGCGGTCGAGGGTGGCGAAGGGCTCGGCGCTCTGCAGCCTGCGCCACGCAGGCGTGTAGCCGGCCACGCCGCGTGCCAGAAATACCAGCGCGATACCGGCGCCGGACAGCGCCGTCAGCCACCGCGGCCATGCCTCCGGCAGCACGCCAACGGCAAACAGAGGCCACACCGAGACGCCAGCCAGCAGGGCGGCGACCAGGAAGCAGGAGGAGGGCGGGTACATTCGCGTTGCGCCGGGCGTGCCGCCGGCCGTCCTGACGAGGATTGCCTCGCTCTCGCACGGCCAATGCGAGCCGAGACCCCAGGCGGCGTGCAGAACGGCAATGGCCGCCAGCACGATCCACAGGACAACCGCGAGCAGCGTGATCATGACCGGAACAGCCGCGTGTACTGCGTCTCGTGGCGCATGGAGGCGATGTCGGCCATGACCGCGATGCCGCCGACTTCGTCGAGGCTGGCAGCGAGCGCGCCAGCGACGACGCGCGGGATCAGCGGCTCGAGCCGCGCGATGATGCGCAGGCCATCGGTCTGGCCGAGGGGGATCAGCCGTACGCCGGCCGAGACGAGATTGGCGGCGAAGGCCTGCACGAAGGCTTGCGCCGTTGCGGCCAGCGGCAGGCCGTGGGCGGCGGCGCAGACTCCGACGGCCACGGGATAGGCAATCTCCGCGTTCTGCCGGCCGAAATCATCCAGCGCGGCATGCGGCCAGACGGCTGTCACCGCAGTCATGAAGGCGGCGCCCTGCGCCAGCGTTTCCAGCCGGCGCTCAGCCGAGGGTGAAAAGGCGGCGGCCAGTTCGACCACTTCGTTCAGCAACGGCGCATCGCCGGCCGAAATCGCACGCCAGGTTTCAGCCAGGAAGATCGCATCGGTGCGGCCGGCGCCATGGACCAGCAGATCCTCGATCCACGAGCCGAGCGTAGCGGCATCCTTGATCTTGCCGGTTTCCACCACCCATTCCAGCCCGTGCGAGTAGGAAAAGCCGCCGACGGGGAACGCGGGCGAGAGCCAGGTCATGAGGCGGGCGAGGGTGCCTGGAGAAGGATGTCGCGGGCCGGTCGCAGGTGTAACTTCGTTTGCTCCTTCGCGATGCGCATCACGCGGGCTCGCCTCCCCCTCGAGGGGGGAGGGCGGCGCGCCATCACTTAGTCGCGCCTTCATGTGCCGGTCCTTCCGCATATGCCAAGATAAGCGGCTAAGTGATCGTGGCGCGCCGGGTGGGGGTGTCTGTTTCGCGCGACTGCGGTCACCCCCACCAGGAACGCCATCGGACTTAGTGCGTCCGTGGCGTTGATCCTCACGGTCGGCGAAGGACGCCCTAAATCCGTGGCGTTCCGTCCTCCCCCCTCGAGGGGGAGGGAAAAATCGACCGCCATCTCAATAGTCATGGCTGCCGTCGTGATGGTGTCCGAGCTCGTGGCTGTGGTTGTGGCTGTGGCCGTGGACGGCACCGTGACCGTAGGCGCCGCCTTCGGGGTGGAAGGGGCGTTCGACCGAGCGCACGGCGGCACCGAGGCCCGCTGCCATATCGGCGATGACGTGATCGTCGCGGATGTGGATGACGCGATCGCCGATCTCGGTGGCGAGATGCCGGTTGCCGAGGTGCCAGGCGATACGCGCAAGCGCCCTCTCGTCGGCACAGGTGATTTCCAGCAGCCGCTCCGGTGCTGCCTCGACGCGAACGATGCGGCCGTCTTCGAGGCGAATGCCGTCGCCGGAACGCAGCACGGGCGCCTTGCTGAGATCGAGCAGGAACGCGAGGCCTGCCGTGCCGGTCAGCGCGATGCGGCGGCGGGTGCGCCGGTCGTAGTCGAGACGCACCACATCGGCAGGCGTGCCGTGCCATATGCCGGCCGGCACGATCTTGGTGGCTCTCAGCATCAGTGCCTTTTTATTCGCTCTCCGCGTAAGAACGGGGAGGGAGTTAAAACAAGAAATACCGCTGTGTCATGCACGCGGCTACCGCGTCGCTACGAACACCCGCTCGCCCCGGTTCAGCCTGTACCTGAAAACCTCGTCCGGCGTGCCCGTATATTCGCGAACCGCAAAACCAGCCTGCGCCAGTCGATTGCGAAAATCCCGTCCGTAGAAACGAACGTGATTGCCGCTGCCATAGTGCCGCTTGCGATCTTCCTTGCTCGTTATCCCGGGATTCTCGTAGGTCGTCTCCCATCCCTCGACGATCGGAACCATGGCGATCAAAATTCCATCGGGCCGCAACACGCGGTGGATGCTGGCCAGCGCCAGCTTGTCGTTCACGTGCTCGAGCACGTGGCTGCATATGACGACGTCGAAACTGGCGTCCACGACGGCCAGGTTCTCGATATCGACCTGAATGTCGAACCCGGGTTCCAGGTCCGCCGTGACGTAGCGGCGCGGACGGGTCGCCTCCACCAGCCTGCGTGTGGATCGCTCGGCTGCGAAATGCAGGACGTCCGAGCCCGTGGCAATGATGCGTTCGCGGTCCTGGATGAGTTTCAAAAGCCGGTGCCGCGGCCCCGCCGTGCAGGACGGGCACTTGATGCCGGGAAGCGGTGGATTGCCGGAATTGATGAAGCGGCCCTGGTATCCGCACAAGGGACACTCGCCGGGGTCCCCGCCGCGCGCGGCCTTGAGCGCCTTGCGCAGATAAATCAGCTGGCCCTTGAGCAGGCGCCATTTGACCGAGGACGGGCTCGAGGTTTGCGACACGGACAACTCGCCAGGGACGATCACGAAACTCTGTATCCTTTCATTGGCCGCACCGCATTTGGCAAGTCGTGAGGTTCAATTTTCTTAATGCTGCGGCTCTTTCGTTGCCTCTCCCCATTCTTCGTCCCCGCGTAGCATGGCTCCGTCATGACGGGAGAGGCCGCTAAAACAGGAAATACCGTTGCGTCATGGGCAGCGACTTGGCGGGTTCGCAGGTGAGGAGTTCGCCATCGGCGCGCACCTCGTAGGTTTCGGCATCGACCTCGATGTTGGGCGTGGCGTCGTTCAGAATCATGGACTTCTTGGAGATGCCGCCGCGGGTGTTCTTCACGGCCAGCAGTTTCTTCTGCGAGCCGAGCTGTCGGGCCAGACCGGCGTCGACAGCGGCCTGGCTGACGAAGATAACGGCGGAAGAGGCGATGGCACGGCCGTAGGCGCCGAACATCGGCCGGTAGTGCACCGGCTGCGGCGTCGGGATCGACGCATTGGGATCGCCCATGGGCGCAGCCGCGATGGTGCCGCCGAGCAGGATGAGGTCGGGCTTCACGCCGAAGAACGCGGGGCTCCACAAGACGAGGTCGGCACGCTTGCCGACTTCCAGCGAGCCCATCTCGTGCGCCACGCCCTGGGCGATGGCCGGGTTGATGGTGTACTTGGCGATGTAGCGCTTGACGCGGAAATTGTCGTTGCCGGGCGCATCCTCTTTCAACTGGCCGCGCTGCACCTTCATCTTGTGCGCGGTCTGCCAGGTGCGGATCAGCACCTCGCCGACGCGGCCCATGGCCTGGCTGTCCGACGAGATCATCGAGAGCGCGCCGAGGTCGTGCAGGATGTCCTCAGCGGCGATGGTCTCGCGGCGGATGCGGCTTTCGGCGAAGGCGATGTCCTCGGGGATGTTGGGGTCGAGGTGGTGGCACACCATGAGCATGTCGAGATGCTCTTCCAGCGTGTTCACGGTGAAGGGCCGCGTGGGATTGGTGGACGACGGCAGCACGTTCTTGAGGCCCGCCACCTTGATGATGTCGGGCGCGTGCCCGCCGCCGGCGCCCTCGGTGTGGAAGGCGTGAATGGTGCGGCCCTTGAAGGCGGCGATGGTGTCTTCGACGAAACCGCTCTCGTTGAGCGTGTCGGTGTGGATCATCACCTGCACGTCGTGATCGTCGGCGACCGAGAGCGCGCAATCGATGGCCGCGGGCGTGGTGCCCCAGTCCTCGTGCAGCTTGAGCGAGGAGGCGCCGCCCTCGATCATCTCGATCAGGCTGCCGGGCTTGGACGCATTGCCCTTGCCGGAGAACGCGAGGTTCATCGGGAAGGCTTCGGCCGCCTCGATCATGCGCGCGAGGTGCCAGGGGCCCGGCGTGCAGGTGGTGGCCGACGTGCCGGTGGCGGGACCGGTGCCGCCGCCGACCATCATGGTGATGCCGGAGTTCAGCGCCTCCTCGATCTGTTGCGGGCAGATGAAGTGGATGTGGCTGTCGATGCCGCCGGCGGTGAGGATCTTGCCTTCGCCGGCGATCACCTCGGTGCCGGGGCCGACGATGATGGTGACGCCGGGCTGGACGTCAGGGTTGCCGGCCTTGCCGATGGCGGAGATGCGACCGTCACGCAGGCCGACGTCGGCCTTGACGATGCCGGTGTGGTCGATGATGAGCGCGTTGGTGATGACGGTGTCGACGGCGCCTTCCGCGCGCGTGGCCTGGGATTGCCCCATGCCGTCGCGGATGACCTTGCCGCCGCCGAACTTCACCTCCTCGCCGTAGATGGTGAAATCCTTCTCCACCTCGACGACGAGATCGGTGTCGGCGAGGCGCACCTTGTCGCCCACGGTGGGGCCGAACATGTCGGCGTAAGCGGCGCGGGAGATCTTTGCGGGCATCAGAGCGCTCCCATCACCTTGCCTTGGAAGCCGAACACGCGGCGGTCACCGGAGAACGGCACGAGTTGCACGTCGCGCGTCTGGCCCGGTTCGAAGCGCACGGCGGTGCCGGCGGCGATGTCGAGGCGGTGGCCGCGCGCCTTGGCGCGATCGAAGGTCAGCGCCGTGTTGGTCTCGGCGAAGTGATAGTGCGAGCCGACCTGGATCGGCCGGTCGCCGGTGTTGGCGATCGTGAGCGTGATGGCTGGGCGGCCGGCGTTGAGCTCGATATCGCCGGGTGCGGTGATGACTTCGCCGGGAATCATGCTGGCCTCCTACGTGAGCGCCAAAGCGACGCCGGCGGCCGCCACCAGCGCACCCGCGCCGCGCACAGCAATCGGCCGTTGGCGTTGGCAGCCATCCTGGAAACGCCGATGCCGATGGCGTGCAGGATGGCGGTGGCGATGGCGAAACCTGCGGCGTAGGTGATGGCCGCGGCATCGCCGGGAAGCTCGGCGCCGTGCGCGTGGCCGTGCAGCAGAGCGAAAGCCGCTACTAGAATCGCACCGGCGGCCACCGGCAGTTGCGCCGCCGCCAGCACCAGCAGGCCGAGCACAACCACGGACGCGAGGATGCCCGCTTCCACCATCGGCACCGCAAATCCGGAGATGCCGAGCGCGCCGCCGAGCACCATCACGCCGACGAAGGCAACCGGCCACACCCACAGCGCGCGGCCTCCGTTGAGACCTGCCCACAAGCCGACGGCCACCATCGCCAGCATGTGGTCGAGACCGGTGAAGGGATGCTTGAAGCCCGAGGCGAAGGAGACGGCATGCTCCAGCCCCGTGTGGGCATGGGCGGAGCTGAACGGGAGAGCAAGAAGGGCAAATGCCAAAGCCAACGTCATTCCCGCGCAGGCGGGCACCCAGGACACCTGCGCGAGCGGGTGCGGAGATGTGCATGGATCCCCGCCTTCGCGGGGATGACGCCAGCGGGTGTCGTTTACTTCCATATTGTCTGGCGTCCGGTTATCGGATCGGTTTGTGCACGGTGACGAGCTTGACGCCGTCGGGGAACGTGGCTTCCACCTGCACGTCGTGGATCATTTCGGCGATGCCGTCCATGACCTGGGTCCGCGAGATGACCTGGGCGCCGGCCTCCATCAGGTCGGCGACGCTGCGGCCGTCGCGCGCGCCTTCCACCACGAAATCGGAAATCAGGGCGATGGCTTCCGGATGGTTGAGCTTGACGCCGCGCTCCAGCCGGCGCCGGGCAACGATGGCGGCCATGGAGATCAGCAGCTTGTCCTTCTCGCGGGCGGTGAGGTTCATGATGCTTCCCCGTCTCTCCCCTCGTTCTCCGGCATCAGCACTGCCACACGCGCGGCAGTGGCCGACCGCTGAGCCGGACGATCACAGGCTGCAGGTCGCGCTGCAGGTCACGGCCATCGCGGGCTGCAGCGCGCACGAGCAGTATACCGTTCCAGCTGCTGGCGCCTGCGGTGCTCGAGGCGTGCCCGAGCAGTGCCCGAACCTCGTCCAGCCGCTGACCGGCATCGGGTGCGACATAGACCAGCATGGCGGTGGCGCGTGTGCCGTCCAGTGTCGCGCCACGGTCCAGCGCATGTGCCACCGCACCGCTGGCGCGCGTCGTATCGGCGAATACCAGGCGGCCGGCGCGGGTCACGCGCCATGCGTCACGGATCGTACCGCGGTGCACGTCCTCGCCCATCGCAGTCCGGCCATAGATCAGCATCTCGACCGCCAGCAGCCGGGCATCGGCCGCCATGTGCACCTGCGTGTGCCGGTCTATGTTCGCGCTGTCGAACAGGATGGTCGGTTGCGGCAGCCAGCTGCAGCTCGCGCCATCGCCGAGGTGCACTCCGATCCTGATCCCCGTGGTGTCCCCGAGCGAACGATAGATTTTCTCGGCTGCGGCCGACGTGATGGTCGCTTCGCAGCCGGCCGCCAGGGACACATCGACGTCGATGCGGTCGCCGCCGGTCAGTCCGCCCGCCGTATTCAGCATGACCGCTTCCGGAGGGCTACCGTTCACGGATTTCGGAAAGCGCGCCCTGGCGGCGCCGGACTGGCGCAGGGCGCTGAGACGGGTCTCGCCACCGTCCCGGGCGAATCCGAGACGCAACGATCCTTCGGTCCGCGGCAGCCAAGACCGGGCCTGAAGCACGCCCGTCACTCCCCTCGAAATTTCCCTAGACGGTAAGGTAGCGCCGAACGTCGCTTTCGACCATCTCGGCGCCTTTGCCGGCCAGGACGACCTCGCCGCGTTCCATCACCGCATAACTGTCGGCCAGCTCGCGGGCGAAATCGAAATACTGCTCGACCAGCAGGATGGCCATCTTGCCCTGCCCGCGCAGGTAAGTGATCGCACGCCCGATGTCCTTGATGATGGAGGGTTGGATGCCCTCCGTGGGTTCATCCAGCACCAGCAGGCGCGGCTTGGTCACCAGAGCGCGGGCGATGGCGAGCTGCTGCTGCTGGCCGCCCGACAGATCGCCGCCGCGACGGCCGAGCATGGATTTCAGGATGGGGAAGAGATCGAACAGCTCATCGGAGATGGAATGCTCGTTGGCGGGCAGACGTGCAAAGCCGGTCTCGAGATTCTCGCGAACTGTGAGCAGCGGAAAGATCTCGCGCCCCTGAGGAACATAGGCAACGCCCTGCCTAGCCCGCTCGTAGGCCTTGAGCGGCGTCAGATCCTGCCCGTCCAGCATCACCTTGCCCGCGCGCACTGGCTGGTGTCCGACGATGGCGCGCAACAGCGAGCTTTTGCCGACGCCGTTGCGGCCGAGCACGCACGTGACTTTGCCAGCCTCGGCCGTGACCGAGACGTGGCGCAAGGCCTGCGCCGCTCCGTAGTAGAGATCGATGTTCTCGACAGCTAGCACTTTTTCATCCCTCCGCACCACCCACGCGGCCCACGGAAAACCTCGTGGTGAGCTTGTCGAACCACGAGCGGGCACCATGAGCCCGCGCCGTTAGCGCCCTTCGACAGGCTCAGGGCGAGGATCGACGGAACAAAGATCGATGGAGCGGCGGTCCGTACAAGCATCGGCATCATCGTCATCGCCCCAGATAAACTTCGACCACGCGCTCGTTGGCGCTGACGTCGTCCAGCGTGCCTTCCGCCAGCACCGAGCCTTCGTGCAGCACCGTCACCTTCACGCCCAGCCGGCGCACGAATTCCATGTCGTGCTCGACCACGATCACCGTGTGATCCTTGGCGATGTCGCGCAGCAGCTCCGCCGTGGTCATGGTCTCGGCGTCGGTCATGCCGGCCACCGGCTCGTCGACCAGCAGAAGCTTGGGGTCCTGCGCGAGCAGCATGCCGATCTCGAGCCATTGCTTCTGGCCATGCGAGAGGGCGCCTGCCAGCCGCCGGCGATGGGCGGTGAGCGCAATGGTCTTCAGGATGCCGTCGATGCGGTCCGCGTCGCCGTTGGGGCGCCAGAACAAGTTGCGTGCGACCGTGCGATCGCCCTTGAGCGCCAGCAGCACATTGTCCTCGACGGTATGATCGTCGAACACGGTGGGCTTCTGGAACTTGCGGCCGATGCCGAGCTGGGCGATCGCCGCCTCGTCCTTGGCTGTCAGATCGATGCTGCCGTTGTCGAACAGCACCTCGCCCTTGTCCGGCCGGGTCTTGCCGGTGATGACATCCATCATCGTGGTCTTGCCCGCGCCGTTGGGACCGATGATGGCGCGCATCTCGCCGTGGGCGAGATCGAGCGACAGATTGTTGAGCGCGCGGAAGCCGTCGAAGCTCACCGACACGCCGTCGAGATAGAGCAGGCTTTGCGTGATCTCGCGAGGATTTGCGACTGCTGCTGCGGCCATGACGATTCCCTCACTCGGCCGCGGCCGGTTGCGCAGCGGCTGCCGATTTGACGCCATTGGGCAGCTGTGCCGGCGGTTCGCGCCTCGGCAGCAGACCCAGCACGCCCTTCGGCAGGAACAGCGTCACGAACACGAACATCGCGCCCAGCACGAACAGCCAGTAGGGCGCCAGCATGCCGATCGTGAACAAGGTCTTGGCGTAGTTGACGATGATGGCGCCGAGCGCCGCGCCGATGAGCGTGCCGCGGCCGCCCATGGCCACCCAGATCACGACCTCGATGGAGTTGGCAGGCGCGAACTCGCCCGGATTGATGATACCCACCTGCGGCACGTAGAGGGCGCCGGCCACGCCGGCCATGCAGGCGGACAAGCGTGAACACGAACGTCTTGTAGTTCTCGACGCGATAGCCGAGGAAACGCGTGCGGCTCTCGGCGTCGCGCACGGCGATCAAGCACCTTGCCGGCCTTGGAGCGCACCACGGCCTGCGCGATGAGATAGCCGATGCCCAGCGCCACCGCCGACAGCGCGAACAGCGCCGCGCGCGTTGCCGGCGCCTGCACGTTGAAGCCCAGAATGTCCTTGAAATCGGTGAGGCCGTTGTTGCCGCCGAAGCCGAAGTCGTTGCGGAAGAAACCCAGCATGAGCGCGAAGGTCAGCGCCTGGGTGATGATCGAGAGGTAGACGCCCGTCACGCGGCTGCGGAAGGCGAACCAGCCGAACACGAATGCCAGCACGCCGGGAACGGCCAGGATCATGAACGCGGCGAACGGGAAATAATTGAAGCCGTACCAGTACCAGGGCAGCTCCTTCCAGTTCAGGAACATCATGAAATCGGGGAGATACGGATGGGCATAGACGCCGCGCGTGCCGATCTGGCGCATCAGGTACATGCCCATGGCGTAGCCGCCGAGCGCGAAGAATGCGCCGTGCCCGAGCGAGAGAATGCCGCAATAGCCCCACACCAGATCGAGCGAGAGTGCGAGCAGGGCGAAGCACAGATACTTGCCCCACAGCGCCACCGAGGTCGTCGAGACGTGGAACGGCGAGGTCGGCGGCACGAATACGTTGAGGAACGGCACGATGATTGCGGCTGCGGCCAGGATGCCGAGGAAGATCCAGCCGCGCCCGTCGGGGGCCTCCAGGAAGCGCCGCGTGATCATGCTTCCACCGCCCGGCCCTTGAGCGCGAACATGCCGCGCGGGCGCTTCTGGATGAACAGGATCACGAGCACCAGGAGGATGATCTTGCCCAGCACGGCGCCGGCATAAGGTTCGAGGAACTTGTTGGCGATGCCCAGCGACAGCGCGCCGACCAGCGTGCCCCACAGATTGCCGACGCCGCCGAACACGACCACCAGGAAGCTGTCGATGATGTAGCTCTGGCCCAGATTGGGCGACACGTTGTCGATCTGCGACAGCGCCACGCCGGCGAGCCCCGCGATGCCGGAGCCCAGGCCGAAGGTGAGCGCGTCGATGCGGCCGGTGTGGATGGCCATGGAACTCGCCATGCGCCGGTTCTGCGTCACCGCGCGCATGTGCAGGCCGAGCGTCGTGTAGCGCAGCGCGCCGAGCAGCGCGGCAAACACCAGGCCGGCGAAGACGATGATCCAGAAGCGGTTGAGCGTGATGGCGAGCCCGCCGAACTCGACGACGCCGGACATGAAGCTCGGCGTCGACACTTCGCGGTTGTTGGCGCCGAACGTCGTGCGCACGGCCTGCTGCAGGATCAGGCTGACGCCCCAGGTCGCCAGCAGCGTCTCCAGCGGGCGGCCGTACAGAAACCGGATGATACCGCGCTCGATGGCAATCCCGACCAGGCCGGTGAACAGGAAGGCGACGGGAATGGCGATCGCCACCGAATAGTCGAGCAGCCCCGGCGCCAGGTTGCGCATGAGTTCCTGCACCACGAACGTGCTATAGGCGCCCAGCATCACCATCTCGCCGTGCGCCATGTTGATGACGCCCATGACGCCGAAGGTGATGGCGAGCCCGATGGCCGCGAGCAGCAGGACGGAGCCGAGCGAGAGGCCGTACCAGAGGTGCTGGACCATCTGCCAGCGGGCGAGATGCTGATCGATGGCCGCAATCGCCTCCGCCGCCGTGCGCTGCACCGTGGGTGGCAGATCGGCGGGCAGGCTGCCGAGCAGTCCGCGCGCATCCTGGTCGCTGCGGTCGCGGATGATGCCGACGGCTTCCACCTTGTCGACTTCTTTCGAGGACGGCTGGGTGAGAATGATCGCCGCGCGCGCTTCCAGCATCACCTTCTTGACGCGCGCTTCGGTCTCCTTGGCCAAGGCCCCCTCGAGCGCGGGCAGCGCCGTGGCATCGCGCGACTTGAACACGGCCTGCGCAGCCGCGAGGCGCCGGTTCGGGTCCGGCGCCAGCAGCGTAAGACTGCCGATCGCGGCCTCTACCGTGCGGCGCAGGCGATTGTTGAGACGCACGGCCTTCAGGCCGGCCGGCGCCTGGCCGGCGATCGGCTGACCGGTGGCGGCGTCGAGGATCTTCCCGGACGCCTCGCGCACATAGACTTTCTTGGCTTCCGGATCGAACAGCAGGCGGCCGTCCTGCACGGCGCCGATGACCGTGATCGCCAGGGGATTGCCGCTGGCCGCCACGGCGGTGATGGCTGCGTCGGTATCGCCGAACGAATCTGTCGCAAATCCTGCGAGGGCCTGCTCATAGCTTTGCGCGATTGCAGACGGACTGGCGAGTGCGAGCATCCAGATGCTCAGCAGCAGCACCGCCACGCGTGCGCAGAACTCCCGCATCCCTCATCCCCGGTATCGGAAAAACAGGAGGCGGCGCAATTGCCGCCTCCCGCGTCCATGCACGGCTAGATCAGCCGCCGCACTTGCTGGTCTTGGTGTTGTAGTTGCCGCACTTGAGCTTCACCCAGTCGGCCACCAGGTCCTTGGAGCCGTCGAGCTCTTTCGACCAGGCGTCGCCGGGCACGAGGCCGGGCGTCTTCCACACCACGTCGAACTGGCCGTCGGCGCGGATTTCGCCGATCAGCACGGGCTTGGTGATGTGGTGGTTGGGCAGCATCTCCGAGATGCCGCCGGTCAGGTTCGGCACTTTCACGCCGACGATGGCGTCGATCACCTTGTCGGGCTCGACGCTGCCGGCCTTCTTCACCGCCTCGACCCACATGTTGAAGCCGATCACGTGGGCTTCCATGGGATCGTTGGTGACGCGCTTGTCGTTCTTGATGAACGACTTCCACTGGGCGATGAACTCCTTGTTGACCGGCGTGTCGATCGACTGGAAGTAGTTCCAGGCGGCGAGATGGCCGAGCAGCGGCTTGGTGTCGATGCCGGCGAGTTCTTCCTCACCGACCGAGAACGCCACCACCGGGATGTCCTTGGCGCTGACGCCCTGGTTACCCAGTTCCTTGTAGAACGGCACGTTGGCGTCGCCGTTGATGGTGGACACCACCGCAGTGCGCTTGCCCGCCGAGCCGAACTTCTTGATGTCGGCCACGATCGTCTGCCAGTCGGAGTGTCCGAACGGCGTGTAGTTGATCATGATGTCTTCGGACTTGACGCCCTTGGACTTCAGGTAGGCTTCGAGGATCTTGTTGGTCGTGCGCGGATAGACGTAGTCGGTGCCGGCCAGCACCCAGCGCACGATCTTCTCTTCCTTGGCGAGATAGTCGACGGCGGGAATGGCCTGCTGGTTGGGCGCAGCGCCGGTGTAGAACACGTTGCGCTCGCTCTCCTCGCCCTCGTACTGCACGGGATAGAACAGGACGGAGTTGAGTTCGCGGAACACCGGCAGCACCGACTTGCGCGACACCGACGTCCAGCAGCCGAATACGGCCGACACACCTTGCTTGGTGATCAGTTCGCGCGCCTTCTCGGCAAACAGCGGCCAGTTCGAAGCAGGGTCGACGACCACGGCCTCGAGCTTCTTGCCGAGCAGTCCGCCCTTCTTGTTCTGGTCCTCGATCAGCATCAGCATGACGTCTTTCAGCGTGGTCTCGCTGATAGCCATGGTGCCTGAAAGCGAATGCAGGATGCCGACCTTGATCGTGTCCTGGGCCTGGGCCTGGCCGGCCAGGGGAGGCGCCGCGAGCGCCAGAAGCGCGCCCGCCGCCACCGCGGTTCGAAGGAATTTGCGAGTCATGAGCTGAACACCACCTCTGTTGAAAATGCGGGTGCGACATGCCCCCGCTGGTTAACAGCAATCGCCGTGCCATGGCGGTCGCCGTCTTTTAACGCACTGATATGGAATGATTATATTGACGCACAGGGCGGTTGGAGCAGGTTAACGAATGCCCGATTGCCTGCTTTTTATGCATGATGCCTAGTGCCTAAGCCTTGGGCAATTATATACTTGACGACAGAACGGTGATGCCCTATATTGCGCCATAGGAGATAACCCCATGGCCGACATCACAAAGAACCCGATCTTCACCGACGAAGCGGCAGCGCGCGCTTATCTCGAAAACCTGCGCTGGCCGAACGGGATCGTCTGCCTGCACTGCGGTGCCTACGGCGACGCCATTTCCGCTGTGCAGAAAACAGCCAAACGCCGCAAGCCGACGTCCGAGGGCAAGCGCTACAAACCCGCACGCGGTGGGCGCTACTACTGCAAGGACTGCGAAGGCACTTTCACAGTTACGGTCGGCACCGTGATGGAGGACAGCCACATCCCCCTGAACAAGTGGCTCTATGGCCTTCTACCTGATGCTGTCCTCAAAGAAGGGCATCAGCTCGCACCAGCTCCACCGCACGCTGGGCGTCAGCTACAAAACCGCGTGGTTCATGTCGCATCGCATCAGGGAAGCGCTGCGCAATGGCTTCCTTGCCCCGCCGATGACCGGGCCGATCTCCGAAGCCGACGAGACCTTCATCGGTCGCAAGAAGGCGTGGCCAAGGGCAAGCACGGGTATCATCACAAGTCGGCGGTGCTGACGCTGATCGACCGCAAGACGGGCGAGGCGCAGCTTCCACATCGCTAAGGCTGATGCTCAAAACATCATGCCTGTCGTGCGCGCAGACATCGCCAAGGAAAAGGCCATTGCGCCCGAACGCCAGGCGCTAGAATGCCCCGAAGGTGGTCTTGAGCGCGTTTACAAGCTTGGTCAATTCTGGTTCGCGATCATGGGGACCCGCTATCGCGAAGAATGCTATCTGCTTGTCGGGGGCGCACCGAATGACGACCTGGCTGCGGCCATCCTTTGTGTCACCGAAGACGCTCTCGCGAATTCGTTCAATTCGCTTGAACGCATGCTGGCCCAACGTCCGTTCCGCCCGACCGAGGCATTCCTCTAGGGAGATGGTCATATTCGCCCAGCTCGTCGAAAGAGCCGGCACTTGAGCCAAGGCGGTGTTCGAAACCAAACAGGCTGCAAAAGTTGTCTGGACTAGTATTTTCATTGGCGTTCGCACCCCTACTCCAAAAACAAGCGCTACTTCTTACGTCATGTGGCGTGCCATCATTTTCTTGAGCGCTTCGTTCATGCGCTCCAAGGTGGCGTCCTCTGTATCGGGTTTTTCTTGAGGCGTCATTTGCCAGGTTGCGCGAGATCGCGCCCTGCGTGGCATCGAAGGCAAGCGCCTTACCTATCGGCGGATTGGCCGGGCCAGATCCGAGGCCGGAAACGAGGCGTAGGAAGCGCGCCCAAGCGCAAGAGCCGTCTGCGCAGCTTGAGATGTTCCCAAATAAGGAAATGAGACGAATTTCTTGAAGGCAGCTAGCGCTTCATCCACCACTCTCGGACAAATGCTATGGCGAGGCCACCCGCTATTAAAAGAGCGGCGGCAACAACGCTAACCTTATGCAGCACTCCGCCAAACACCAACCATTCGCCGACAATAAAAAGGCCCGCGCCTACCATCAGCAAGGCAATGGCTCGTGAGATTGTGTGCATGGCGACATGACCATTTGTTCACTACTTTGACCGGGGCTTCTCCGTCTGACGCCGCCGTCGTTCGATCATTTCCTTCTGGGTTTCGCGCGGCGTGTTCAATGCACGCTTGAGCGCTTCGTTCATGCGCTCCATGGTGGCGTCTTCGGTTTCAGGTTTTTCTTGTTTGGGTTTTGTCATGACAAACGGCAATCCTTGGGACGTTCCAGAGCCAGCACCAGAAGGCGGCAAGGACCCAAACGATTTGTTCGCCGCCGTAGGACGGGCTCCAACCTGTTGTGAAACGCTTGAAGTCTTTCTCGCGAATCCCTTCTTCCGGATGCGTGAGACCAATACGTCAGCAGCGTAAGACGCCTACGGAGCGATCCTAGCGCACAATTCCAAGAACAAGGGGCTTTGGCGCAGGCAAATGACATCTTCAATAGAGGCCGCAACTTTGCCGCGCGTCGCAATGAAATAGCGCACGGCATGGTTGTTCCGCTGCACGACAACGGCACCGATAGCGGACACTCCTGGTCCCGCTATTTACATCTCAACAAGCGCGGTACGGCATAACGCCAGGGATGCTTGAGGTGGGGGCAAGGCTTAGAAGCTTGTCGTCGAACGTCCTGCACATCAGTGATTTTCTGCAGACAGGGCCGCTGCCGCCATGCGCCCGGTACGGGGGTGCGAGATTTAATCATGGCGGAACGCAGGCTTTTTTATGCAACGTGGCCACATTATCACAGTCCGCCCGCGCCATAATATGCTAGGTGTACCCCATTGTTGAGTGGCGTAAGTGTGTGGGGTGTTTGTTATGGTTGGACCATCAAGCAATATTTGGGTGCTCACCGGAATGGCTATTGGGACGTTCGCCCTTCTTTTTGTAGTAGGGCTTTATCCGGTCTAACTGCTGGCGGCGGTAGTTCCGCCGCCCACAAGTGTCCACATTTGTTGGATATTCTGGCCTCTGCGAGATTAGCCAATCGCGGAGGACGGCAGCTATGCCTTCGCTTGAAGAACAAGTCCCTGGCGCCCTGGCCGTGCTTGCGATCATGGTCGCAGTGCTGGGGTTGTTGTGGGTCGCTGGGTCCATGAGCTAGACGACGGCACCCGCCCCGGCGGATGCCCCGCGTTGGCAGTGGCCGAACCACCGCCGCTTGCCACGCCGGCAACCTCTCAGCGTACACTGAGTATCCAGTTCATATTCCGGTGCCAAACGCGCCTCCGGCCCACCGCCGCTTCTCTTCTCACCGCGGATGCTCCAACGCCAACTCCCGGTTAAAGCATTTGCAGGATCGGGGGTTGACCAAACTATCCGCTCCCTGTGATGTCTGGGCGCGTGCAGCGGCCGTAGACGGACAAGAGCCAGCACGCACATGGGAGACGCGCCAGCCCGGCTTCCCGAGAGGAAGAGAATGCTCGACGTCCACCAGCTGTCGGTCACCTACGGCAAGCACATGGCCCTCGACGCCGTGTCGCTCACGGTCGGCCGCGGCGAGATCGTCGTCATGCTGGGTGCCAACGGCGCGGGGAAATCTTCATGCCTGAAAGCGCTGGGCGGCATGGTCCGCCATAGGCCCGGTGCACGAATTAAACTCGGCGGTGCCGACATCTCCGCCCTGGAGCCGCACGAGGTGGTCGAGGCCGGACTCGCGCTCGTGCCTGAAGACCGCGGTATCTTCGCCGATCTCACGGTGCGCGAAAATTTGCGCCTCGGCGCTTTCGCGCCGCGGGCCCATGCGCGGGAAACGGAAAACCTGCAGCGCGTGCTCACCCTGTTTCCGCGTCTCGCCGAGCGCCTGGGTCAGTTCGCCCGCACCATGAGCGGTGGCGAGCGGCAGATGGTTGCCATCGGCCGCGCGCTGATGTCGAACCCCGACATCCTGCTGCTGGATGAGCCGTCGCTGGGCCTCTCGCCGCTCGTGTGCAAGGAGTTGTTCCAGGCGTTGTCGCGCATCAAGGAGTTGGGCGTCGGCGTGCTGTTGGTGGAGCAGAACGCCAGGCAGGGGCTCGCCATCGCCAGCCGTGGCTATCTCCTGGAGAATGGACGCATCGTCGGCGACGGCGCGGCCGCGCAACTGCAGGACGACCCGGCCGTGCGCCGCGCGTATCTGGGCGGAGATGCCCATACCGGCAATGGTCGCGCCGAAACCCCAATCTCTCCCCGGCCGCTGAGCAATGGCCGCATGGCGCCGGCTGCCAATGCAACGGCGCCCACCGGCAACGGCCGGCTTGCTGATGCGGCGCTCGCCGCGTCATTGCCTGAGCCAACTGGCGCTGCCGCGCAGTCACCCATGCACACACCGTCACCAGGAAACCCATCCATGTTCGATGTCAGTCTCATGATCGGCAATGCCGATGCCAAGGCCACAGGCGGCGCCACCTTCGACCGGCTCAACCCGATGACCGGCGAAGTCGCCTCGCGCGCGGCGGCCGGCGGCGTCGAGGACGCCAGGCGCGCGGCCGACGCGGCAGCCGCAGCCTTCCCGGCCTGGTCGGAGATGGGCCCAGCGGCCCGCCGCGCGCTGCTCAACAAGGCCGCCGACCTGCTCGAAGCTGCCGGCGCCAAGTTCGCGCCCATCATGGGTGCCGAGACGGGTGCCACCGCCATGTGGGCCGGCTTCAACTGCATGCTGGCCTCCGGCATGATCCGCGAAGCAGCGGCCATGACCACGCAGATCTCGGGCGAGATCATTCCCTCCAATGTGCCGGGCAGTCTCGCCATGGGTTGCCGCCAGCCGGTGGGCGTGGTCGCCGGCATCGCGCCATGGAACGCGCCCGTCATTCTCGGCGTGCGCGCCATCGCCATGCCGCTGGCGTGCGGCAACACGGTCATCCTCAAGGCGTCCGAGATGTGCCCCGGCACGCACCGGCTGATCGGCAGCATCTTCCGTGACGCCGGCTTCCCGCCGGGCGTGGTCAACGTCGTGACCAATGCGCCGAAGGATGCGGCAGCCGTGGTCGATGCCCTGATCGCGCATCCCGCCGTGCGGCGCGTCAACTTCACGGGCTCCTCGCGCGTCGGCAAGATCATCGCCATGAAATGCGCCGAGCACCTGAAGCCCGTGCTGCTGGAGCTCGGTGGCAAGTCGCCGCTGGTCATCCTGGACGACGCCGACCTCGACGAAGCCGTGAACGCGGCTGCGTTCGGCGCCTTCGCCAACCAGGGCCAGATCTGCATGTCGACCGAGCGCATCGTGGTCGACGAGAAAGTGGCCGACGAGTTCGTGAAGCGCTTTGCCGCCAAGGCCAAGTCGCTCACGGTCGGCGACCCGCGCGAAGGCAAGGCGATCCTGGGCTCGGTGGTCGACCGCAGCGCGGCCGATCGCGTGACCTCGCTCGTTTTGGATGCTGTGGCCAAGGGCGCGAAGCTTGCCGCCGGCGGCTCGGTCAACGGCACGCTGATCAACGCCCACGTGCTCGACAACGTCACGCCGGACATGCGCATCTACGGCGAGGAGTTGTTCGGCCCCGTCACCACGGTGGTGCGTGTGCAGGGCGACGACGAGGCAATCCGCATCGCCAACGACACGCCCTACGGCCTGTCGTCCGCCGTGTTCAGCCGCGACGTGACGCGGGCGATGGCCGTGGCGCGCCGCATCGAAGCGGGCATCTGCCACATCAATGGCCCCACCGTGCACGACGAGGCGCAGATGCCGTTCGGCGGCATGAAGGATTCAGGCTACGGCCGCTTCGGGGGCAAGGCCGCGATCAACGAATTCACCGAGCTGCGCTGGATCACCATCCAGTCCGGCCACCGGCACTATCCGTTCTGAGGTTGATCGGTCCATTGCGGCATTTTTCCAACGCCCAGGAGTTCGTGTTTGTCCACGCAATATTCGCGAAAAATTGCTGGCGTTACCGTTGTCATGGCACCGCTCTGCTTGCTGGTGGCGATGTACTTTCTTGCTGCCACCGAGGTCTGGGCGCAAGAAGCGAAGTGGAGGGAGCTCAGCAAGGAAGCGGAGGCGCTGATTTGGGCCGGCAAGGGCGATGACGCGCTGGCGAAGCTAAGAGAGGCTGCGGAGCTCGCCGAGCAGGCCCTGGGGCCCGATCATCCTGACGTAGCGGTGCCTCTCTTTCGCATGGCGCACCTCTTGCAGGTCCTCGTCAAGGTTGACGAGGCCGAGCCCCTCTATCAGCGGGCATTTGCGATCCTGGAGAAAGCCCTGGGTGCGGAGCATGCCAGGACGGTCTCGGCCATGTATGCGCTGGCGGAGATTCTCGATCGCCAGCGCAAATATGCGCTCGCCGAGCCGCTCTACGAGCGCACGCTTGCCAATTGGGAGAAGACGCGCAAAGCCGACGACCGCGGCGTTACGGCGCTATTGGGTCAGCTCTCGAGGCTATACGAGGCCCAGGCCAAGTATGCAAAGGCGGAACCGCTCCTGGAGAGAATTCTCGAGATCGATGAGCGCGTTGAGGGAGCGAATAATCGTATTCTCGTCTATCCATTGATGAATCTGGCCGGAAACTACGTCGACCAGGCGAAGTATCACCGAGCTGAGCCGCTCTATCGGCGCTTGCTGGCGATCGAGAGTGCCCGTGGCGCCGACAACGTCGAGCTCGCCCTGCCTCTAACCGCTCTCGCCACGCTCTACAGCCGCCAGGGCCGATATGGTGAGGCGGAAGTACTGCTCTACCGGGCGTTGCGTCACCGGGAAAAGACTCAAGGAGCACAAAACGTGGCGGTCACCATTGCTCTTGAGAACATCGCGGCGCTGCTCGTCACTCAGGCCAAGTATAGGGAGGCCGAACCGCTTTACCTTCGAGCGTTGAAGATAATGGAGAAGGCCGTCCAAAAGCGGGAACCCGAGCACCCTTATTACCGCGAATTGGCGAATTGCCTGGAAAAGACAGCGGCGCTGTATCGCAAAACCGATAGAGAGGCCAAGGCACAAGCACTCGAGAAGCGGGTTGCGGCGATACGTTTGAAAGTCCATCCCGAGCCGTTGCTCAGCCTGCCGAAGAACTGGGGCCAAAGGTTTCCGTGACGCTTGAGAGCAATGCCGGTGCGGCAAGAGCTGCCCGGCCTCGCGGTCGAACGATGTCCGGACGCGGCGTGTCGCAGGTCAGTGGCACGGTAGGGCTCTGCTCGTCTCGCACAATGCTGTGCCTCAAGACCGCCTCGACCAAGTTTGCCAGTCGCGGTTACCTCCCGGCGCATCACTCTTTGCAGGTCTCTGAGTGTTCGCTTGTGATGCAAAGCTGACATTCGGCGATCAACGTCCAGTCCCACCACAGGCATTATCCGTTCTAGATCGGCGCCCGTTGCAGAATTGGGTAGACCGGCGCTGCGAGGTCTACTTTTTTGACTCAATTCGGACCTAGCCTGTAGCCGTCACGACGGACGGCCACCCCTTCAGACATGCTCAGGGGCACGTGGAGGCGTACGCAAGGTTTCCTCCACTGCTCGTGCTTGGGTGGAACTGCAAATTGCACAGGATGTTTAGCGTCAGGCCCGCAGTCTGTCGCACCAGACGGCCCAGCGAAAGGACATGCAATGGCAAAGAACACGATTTGCGTCTGGTACGACAAAGATGCCGAGGCCGCCGCTCGCTTTTATGCCGAGACATTTCCCGACAGCGCGGTGGGCGCCATCCGCCGTGCGCCCGGTGACTATCCATCCGGCAAGAAGGGAGATGTGCTGGTCGTCGAATTCACGGTCGCCGGCGTCTCCTGTATCGGCCTCAACGGCGGTCCAGCCTTCAAGCATAACGAAGCCTTCTCGTTCCAGATCGCTACCGACGATCAATCCGAGACCGACCGCTATTGGAACGCCATCGTCGGCAATGGCGGCCAGGAGAGCGCGTGCGGCTGGTGCAAAGACAAGTGGGGCATTTCCTGGCAAATCACGCCGCGCGTGCTGACCGAGGCGATGGCGGCCGGCGGCGATGAAGCCAAGCGCGCGTTCGGAGCAATGATGGACATGAAGAAAATCGACGTCGCCGCCATCGAGGCGGCGCGGCGCGGCTGACGTCTACACAGAAACTCCCAGCGCCTCGACCCGATCGCTACGGCGTCGCTGCGGCGATGGCCGATGGCTGCCGGCGCTTCCAGACGAGGAGACCGAAGCCGACGATACCTGCGAGCAGCACCGACGAATCTTCGATAATGCCAAGCCGGAGCACGGCGGCGCTTCCCGCTGCGAGCGACCACAGCAGCGGGATCACTGCAAGAGTGAGCGGCGCGCGACCCTCCAACAGCAGGAGCATGCCGAAGGTGAAGATCACGGTCGGAGCCGGCGCCACGCCAAACGCCGCCGCCCGCGGCCCGCCATGGCCCGATAGCCAGCCGAGCAACGGATAGGCCACCAGCGCGAACAGACAAAAGAGCAAGCCGCTCCAGCCGAAGACATCCGGCCGGAAGCGGAAGCTGCGACGGCCACCGATCGCGATCGCGGCGAACAGCGCACCCTGGAGCGCGAACAGCGCGGCGAAACCCAGCGCCGCAAAATTGATCTGAAAGAAGTGCATCAGGTGGTAGGCGATGCCGTTCCATAACCAAAAGACGGACAGGACGGCGAAGGCGATGCGGCCACCCGCCGCCAGCGGTCGCAGCGCCAGAAAAAGCGCGACGATGCCGAGGCCATAGGCGAGCACCTGCGCCGGCCAGATCGTACCGTTGTAGGTCTCGAAGAGCGAAAGATAGCTGTCTGCCGTGAAGGGAAACGATCGCAACATGCGCTAGTGCCCCGATTCCAGCAGGCGATTCCCATTGTCATCCTCGGGCTTGTCCCGAGGATCCAGCCCCCAACCGACGCCGGAGCAAGCGGTTGGATGGATGGTCGGGACAAGCCCGACCATGACAACCTGGGCGCCAATCGTCACCACAGATCCTGATCGCACTAAGCGGTCTCGACGTAGCGCGTCATGCGCGCGCGCATTTTCGCGTCAGGCATCCGCCCCCGCATCGCGCCCATGTTCTCCTCCATGTGATCGACCCGCCGGGTGGCGGGGATCACGCAGGTGACGGCCGGGTGCGAGATGGTGAACTTCAGGAGGAACTGCGCCCAGTTCGCGCAGTCGATCTCGCCCGCCCATGGCGGCAACGGACGGTGCTTCATGCGGTCGATCAACACGCCCTCCTGAAACGGCCGGTTGACGATGACCGCGATGCCGCGCTCGGCCGCAAGCGGCAGCAGCCGATCCTCGACCTCGCGGTCCACCACGTTGTAGGAGAACGCCACGAAGTCGAGGCGCTCGCTGCGCATGATTTTTTCGAGATCGCCGTGACGCCATCCCTGGGAGGTGGTGATGCCGATGTAGCGCACACGCCCCTGCGCCTTCATCGCCTTCAGCGTCTCGAGATGGGTGTCCCAATCGAGAAGATTGTGGACCTGCATGAGATCGAAGCGCTCCACGCCCCAGAGCCTGCGCGAATTCTCCATCTGGTTGACGCCGAGCGGCTTGAGCATGGTCCACACCTTGCCGGCGGAGAAGAGCGCACTTTTGTTCTTGATGCGGGCGAGGCCGTAGCCGATCACCCCTTCGGAAGAGCCGTACATCGGTGAGGAATCAATCAGGGTGCCGCCGCGATCGAAGAAGGTCTGCATCACCTGGGCGCGGGCGGCGCGCAGCTTCTCGTCGCTGCCGACATTGAAGGTGATCCAGGTCCCCAGGCCGACGGCGGGAATTTGCTCACCCGAGGACGGGACCGCCTTTTTCAGGATGGCCCCCGGCGCCGGGCCCTGGGCGAAGGCCGGCAGCGTCGCCGCTGCACCGAGACCGGCGACCGAGCCAACGAATGTACGGCGCGTCAGATGATTCATGGCTCCCCCCATGACATGTCCATCGGCTGCTGCCAACCAACGGGCGCAATCGTTGCTGCGGCTCGACCGCGAGTGCCCCTCGCATTATCGCCACGAACTATGTCTGCCACTTGTGGCGTCATCCGGGCAGCCGGCACCGCGGCGAACCTCGGCTTCGTCCGGCTACGGGCCCCTTCTGCGGCAAGGCCGCCATCAACGAGTTCGCCGAGCTGCGCTGGATCACGATCCAGTCCGGGCGCAGGCATTACCCGTTCTGAGGCGGCAGCGCTCGTTGCAGAATTGGGCGCCGGTGGCCGCGTCCCACAGCTTCAGCGTCTTGTCGTCGCTGCCCGATAGCACGCGGGCGCCATCGGCCGAGAACGCAACCGACAAGACCACGTCGGAATGCCCCTCGAAGGTGCGGATGAGGGCGCCGGTGGCCGCGTCCCACAGCTTCAGCGTCCTGTCGTCGCTGCCCGACAGCACGCGGGCGCCGTCGGCCGAGAACGCAACCGCGCTGACCCCGCCGAAGTGCGGGATGTTCGGCACAATCTCGACCTGGGGCCGATCCTGGGCGCTCGCTTGCGGGGCGCATGAGAGAATCGCCAGAACCGCCAGGCCCAGGGCCAAGCCCGGCTGGCAAAAACGCTTGAGCCGCATAACCGCACCCCAATTCTCTAAAGTAGCGAACCAACCCAACAACAATCCTTCACGTCAAGGCACCAGTCTCCGCCAGGACGTTGGCGGAAACGAGATCGAGCGCCCGCATGCTATCCGAACGTCAGATCCTGGCACATAGCTGACATTCGGCGCTCAAGAGTTCGGCCTGTCACCACTGGGCATCGGCACTACCTGTTCTAGGCGCACCTGCCGGCAATCTCCTCGCGTGGCGCGCAACCGAGGCCCGCGCGGCATACGCTTGCCCCCACGCGCAACGCTCTGCGAAGATGGCGCAGCGGAGGACCACGTCATGGCATCAGGCATCTCGCTCGCGGGAAAAGTGGCGCTCGTCATCGGCGGCGCGGGGGGCATCGGCGCGGCGACGTGCGTGATGCTGGCGGACGAGGATGCGCGGGTGGTGATGACGCATCGGCCGGGTGACGAGCCCGCCGCCAAGGCGGCCAAGAAGCTCGGCACGCTCAAGGGCCAGGGCCACGCGGCGCTGCCGGCCGATGTGGGCGATACCGCAACGCTGCTGGCGCTGCGCGATCAGATCACCGCGCGCTACGGCCGGCTCGATATCCTGGTCAACACGGCAGGCTTCACCAAGGTGGTGCCGCATGGCGATCTCGATGGGCTGACCGACGACCTCATCGACCGGATGTTCGAGATCAACTGGCGCGGGCAGTATGCGGCCATCCGCACATTTGCGCCGATGCTGAAGGCCTCGGGCGACGGCCTGATCGTTCAGGTGTCCTCCATCGCAGCAATTCGGGGCTCGGGCTCGTCCGTCGTGTACGGAGCCACCAAGGCCGGCCTCGACGTCATGGTGACGTCGCTGGCGCGCGTGCTGGGGCCGGAAATCCGCGTGATGGCCGTGTCGCCAGGCGCGGTCGACACCAATTTCGTGCCCGGGCGCGGTGCCGACTTCAATGCCAAGGCGGCCGCGGCCAATCCGCTCAAGCGCATTGCGACGCCCGAGGACTGCGCGCGCGCCATCGTGGCCTGCGCCACGCACCTCACCTACGCGACCGGCGTCAAGATTGTGGTGGACGGCGGCAGGTCGCTGTAGGCGACCGCTTCCCTCGACCGGCGCGGCACTATTTCGCTTTGCGCGGACGTTTCGGTTGGCGCGCCGCTGCATCCGCTGCCGCGACGTCGATCAATGTGTGGAACAGCCACGCCACGCCGGCGTCCATCATGGCGGCCTTGGTGGCGATGACGCTGATCGGGTCGCGCCGCAGCGGCAGGGGTGCCTCCGTGCTCACAACGGAGAAGCGCCGGGCATAGCGCGCAACGAGCTGCCGCGGCAGGGCAGCGATCAGGTCGGTCTCCGCGATCAATGCGAGCGCCATGGTGAAATTCGGCACCGTCAGCGCGACGCGGCGCGCGAGACCCTTGCCGGCCAGCACCTCGTCGACGAAACCGTGCGCATCGCCGGTGAGCGAGACCACCAGATGCCGGGCCTGGCAAAAGCGGTCGAGACTCGGCTTGCGCGCAAACGGATGCCGGGGCCGCGCCGCAATGACAAAATCCTCCTCATAGAGCGTCCGGCTGACGAACCGCGCCGGCGCCCGTGGCACCGGCAGGATGGCAACATCGAAGTCGCGTGCATCCAGGCCGGCCAGCGTCGGCTCCCACGCACTGTCGGTCGGCCTGCGGAATTCCGGCAGGACCTGCCGCACGCCGAGGTCTATGCCCGGTGCCGTCTCCCGCAGGCTGGCAAGCAGCGGTGGCAGGAAGACCGCCGCGAGGGCGTCGGGCGCACCAAGCGCAAAGCGGCGGTGCGACCTGGCCGCGTCGAACGGCTCGGCCGCGGCCACGATGCCGCGGGCCCGGGTGAGAATGTCGGCAATCGGCTCGGCCAGTTCGGTCGCGCGCGCCGTCGGCACGACGCCCTTCGGCGTCCTGAGGAACAGCGGATCGTTGAGCAGCCGCCGCAGGCGCCCGAGCCCGTGGCTGACCGCCGAGGGCGTGAGGTTCAAACGCCCGGCCGCGCGCGCAACGTGGCGCTCCTCGAACACGGCGTCGAACAGCACGAGCAGGTTGAGATCGACTCTCGATAGATGAACAGGTTTCAGCATATTGATGAAATCATATCGGTAGATTCATGATTTGGCATCAGCGATTTGTGTCCCTGACGCGGGCAGCTTCAGCCTGCACCGATCAGGAGCACCCAACCGATGACCAGCCAACGCCCGATAACCGCTGTCGCCGCCACGATCGCTGCGACTTTTGCCCTGACAGCCGAAGGCGTAGCCAGCGAGAAAGGATCCCCTATGACGATAACGGCCACATCAGCGACACCAGCGCCTGCTTCAGCGCAAGCGCCAATCGACGCGACTGCCGTCGTGGATTTCTGGCGCGCGGCGGGTCCGGGCCTCTGGTTCGCCAAGGATCCTGAGTTCGACCGCCGTTTCCGCGAGCGCTTCTTGTGGCTGTATCTGGCGGCGACCCGCGGCGAGCTCGCGGATTGGTCCAAGACGCCGGAAGGGGCAATGGCGCTGGTCATTCTGCTCGACCAGTTCCCGCGCAACTCCTTTCGCAACACGCCGCGCATGTATGCGACCGATGCGATGGCGCGGCAGATCGCCGATGCGGCGCTGAAGGCAGGCCACGACCAGGCCGTGGAGGCCGGGCTGCGGCTGTTCTTCTACCTGCCGTTCGGGCATTCCGAGAACCTGGTCGACCAGGAGAAGATCCGTGGCGCTCAACGAGGCCCTGGGCGAGCCCAACCTGTCGCATGCCAAGCGCCACCGCGACATCATCCGCAGGTTCGGCCGCTTCCCGCACCGCAATCCGATCCTGGGACGCGCGATGACACCCGATGAGCAGCGCTACCTCGATGACGGCGGGTATGCGGGCTGACCGGCAACCGCCGCGTCAGCGCACGAGTATCGACACCAGCACGGCGGCGGTGAATGCGGCCAGCACCGTGCCGAGCGCCACAGCACCCGAGGTGGAGTTGACGACGCGCTGATACTTCATCGAGAAAATGTAGGCGTTGGCGCCGGTAGGCATGGCAGCGAACAGCACCACGACTCCGGCGGCAACGGGCGGCAGCGCGAACACCTTGAAGGCGAGCACCCACGCGATCAGCGGCATGACGAGCAGCTTCAGCAGCAGCATGCTGGTCAGCGTGGGCGCCTGCCCCTTGATCTGGAAATTCGTCAGGCTGGCGCCCAGCGCGACCAGCGCACAGGGCACGCCGGACTGGGCCAGCAGCGACAGAACCTTGTCGGGCACCGGATGCAGGCCAAGACCGGAGAGCCGCCACAGCGAGCCCGCGAGTATGGCGAGAATGATGGGGTTGCGGGCGAGATCCAAAAGCAGCGTCGTCGCGAGCGTGCCGAGGGACGTGTCCGTGTCACGATCGGCCCAGCCCATGTGCAGCGTGCCGGCGATCCACAGCAGCGGCGTGTTGACCGACAGGATCAACGCCATCGGCGCGGCCGCGTCGGGACCGAAAGTGGCAAGCGCGAGCGGAATGCCCAGCATGACGACGTTGCCGTACACCGAGCCGATGGCGATCGATGCCCCGTCGGGAGCCTGGCGGCGCAGGCCGTGGGCGGCGATCAAGCTGGCCAGCAGCCAGGTTATCGCGCCGGCGCCGAAGTAGGCGCCCCACAGGCGCAGCGGCTCCAGTGCAGGAACGTCGGTGACCGCGATGGTGCGAAACAGCAGCGCCGGCATGGCGATGCTGAACGCAAACTCGGAAATACCCTTGTGCGCGGTTTCCGAGAACAGGCGTGACAGCGACCCCGCATAGCCGATCGCAATCAGTGCGAAGACCGGGGCGACGATCAGGAAGACCTGCATGGGTGCACCGAATGCGGCTCAGACGAGCGGCAGCCCCACGTAGTTCTCCGCTAATGCCGTCTGCGCCGCCTTCGAGCTGGCGAGGTAGGCGAGCTCCGCCGTCTGCGCACGCCGCTCGAAGGCGATGGCCTCGGGGAAGCGGTGGGTGAGGTTGGTCATCCACCAGGAGAAGCGCTGCGCCTTCCAGACGCGCGCGAGGCAGCGGTCGGAATAGCTGTCCAACTGTTCGGTATGGCCCGACTTGTAGAACGCTACCAGCGCATCGGTCAGGAACCGCACGTCGGCGACGGCCAGGTTCAGGCCCTTGGCGCCGGTCGGCGGCACGATGTGCGCGGAGTTGCCTGCAAGGAACAGGCGGCCATGGCGCAACGGCTCGGCTACGAACGAGCGCAGCGGCGCCACGCTTTTCTCCAGCGACGGCCCGGTCTGCAGGGTAGCCGCCGCATCCGGCGGAATGCGCCGCTTGAGCTCGGTCCAGAAGCGGTCGTCGGACCAGTCGTCCACGTCCTCGTCGGCCGGCACCTGCAGGTAGTAGCGGCTGCGCGTCATGGAGCGCATGGTGCACAGTGCGAAGCCGCGCTCGTGGTTGGTGTAGATCAGCTCGTGATTGACGGGCGGCGTGTCGGACAGCATGCCGAGCCAGCTGAACGGATACACGCGCTCGTAGATGCGGATCACGTCCTGCGGGATCGCCTGCCGGCTAATGCCGTGGAAGCCGTCGCAGCCGGCGATGAAATCGCACTCGATCTCGTGGACGCTGCCGTCCTTGTGATAGCGCAGCCGCGGCTTGTCGCCGGTGAGGCCATGCAGGCTGACGTCCTCGGCCTCGTAGACGATCGGCGTACCCATGGCGGCGTGGGCGTCCATCAGGTCCTTCTGCACCTCGGCCTGGCCGTAGATGGTCACCACCTTGCCCGACAGCGCCTTCAGGTCGATGCGATGGCGCTTGCCGTCGAAGGCCAGCTCCAGTCCATCGTGGATCAGGCGCTCGCGCGCCAGCCGATCACCGACGCCGGCCTCAGTCAGGATGTCGACCGTGCCCTGCTCCAGCAGACCTGCACGGATGCGGGCAAGCAGATATTCGGGCGTACGCCGTTCGAGCACGATGCAGTCGATACCGGCAAGGCCCAGCAGGCGCGCGAGCAACAATCCCGCAGGTCCGCCGCCGACAATTCCAACCTGTGTGCGCATGCTGCCTTCATAGATCAACGACGGGAGATTTGGAAGACGGTAAGGGGACCAAACCAATCGCCGTCATTCCCGTGCGCGGAGCGGCGGCGGACTCCAGAAGCGCGCGGCTCCCTTGCGGCTGGATCCCCGATAGCCTCGCCCGAGGCTCGGCTTCGGGGATGACGGGTGGATGGACTTGGGGTTGATGGTGGGCGCGATTCATCCAACCCTGTCATTCCCGCCAAGCGGAGCGCAGAGCGGGAATCCAGACCCGAGCACCATCCGTGTCTCTGGATTCCCGCTGACGCGCTGCGCGCTCGCGGGAATGACGCGGAGGGCCTCGGCTTCGGGGATGACGGGTCATGGGATTCACCATGCGCTCGGATCGTATGCGCGCCACTTATCCCCGGTACCTGGCGCGTGTGGCAGCATATGCGCGCCGCTTGCCGGCGACGGGGTGTGATGCATCCAACTCCTCACATGGCAAGCGGCCGGCGCCTGGAAGGTAGGTCTTCGTTGGAGGGCCGAGATCCAGGAGGCCCGGACGGACCGCTAGCGGCGAAGCGGCAGCAATGTCGCGGGAACGCTGGCCGCCTTCAGTGGCTCAAGGTGCGATCGCGCAGCTCCGGCAGACCTGGAGCGGCGCAGGAAGCCAAAGCAACCGGCCGGGACACAAATCGCCGCAACGCGGGTGCCGGAAGGCAACCCTGGCACCGTGAGGTGCGGAGCACCCCGACAAGGGATGCTCGAGGAGGCCCGCGCGGGTCTCCTGGGACTGGCGCGAGCCAGCCCCGCGGTTGCCGCGTACGGCACCCGCGTTACCCGTCGCACCTCCGGCCTCACCGCCGGGGACGGACGGCGCGTGGGCGGAGTGAGTAGCAGGATGTGGCGAATGGAGATTTCATCCTACCGAGGAGCCGGCTGAATCTTCAGTTCGTGGTTCGACAAGCTCACCACGGGGTTGGCGCAGGCGGGCCGCACACTCCATCCTCGTCCTGAGCCTGTCGAAGGACGGCTTCGCGTTCCAAGCCGTGGTTCGACCCGGCGTCTGTGCTCAGGCGCGCAACCGATCCACCGGCACATCCCAGAACGTGCGGCTGGCTTCGCACTGCGCCTGGCCTTTGTTGAAGCCCATGTCCTTGAGGGCCGACTCATCGAGCGCCATCAAGGCCCGGCGCTCGGCGCGCACGGCAAGGGCGGCGACGATCCTGCGGCCGAGAGCCTGGATGCCGGCGCCCACAGACGCGGTGCGGCTCATTTGTGCTGGAACGAATGCGGTGCACGGCATGGCAGGCTCCCTGATTCCGAAGCTTTCAGGACGCCTGTCTACGCCCGCCCCTTGCATAACGAAATCGAATATTATTTATTGCCTGCATCACATCTCTGTTATTCAAGGACAGCTCTATGCGCCGTGACATCGACATCGGCCTGCTCAGGGCCTTCGTGGCCGTGGTCGAGACCGGCAGCGTAACAGGAGCGGCCAACCTGCTGGGCCTTACGCAGGCCGCGGTCAGCCAGCAGCTCAAGCGGCTGGAGGAGCTGTTCGGCACGCCGCTGTTCGACCGGCATCACAAGCGGCTGAGCCTGAAACCCAGCGGCGAGCGGCTGATGGCACACGCGCAACGGCTGATTGCGCTCAACGACGAGGTGTGGGGCACCATGAGCGCGCCCGCCTACGAGGGCGAGGTGCGCCTCGGCGTACCTCACGATATCGTCGGCCCCTATCTGCCGCCGATCCTGAAGCGCTTCGACAAGGCGTGGCCGCGCGTGCGCGTCTCGCTGGAATGCAGAACGACGCCGCAGCTGCTCGAGCTGCTGCGCCAGGGCCGCGTCGATCTCACGTTGACCACCGAGCAGCGCTGCCGTGCCGGCGGCGAGACCCTGCTGGAGGACGACCTGGTGTGGACCGGCGCCAGGAACGGCGCGGCGCACCGGCGCGATCCGCTGCCGCTTTCCCTGGGCGACGGCACATGCGAGTTCCGGCCCAGCATTATCAGCGCGATGCGCCAGAGCGGTCGCGACTGGCGACCCGTGTGCGAGATCAGCAGCATGGAAGCCCTGTTCGCCTCCATCGAGGCGGATCTTGCCATCGGCGCATTCCTGCGCGGCACCATCCCCCACTATCTGCAGGTGGTGGAAGACCACCGGCTGCCCAGGATGCCGAAGTTCCTGATCAACATGTACCTGCCCCCGGCGCGGCAGAACGAAATCGCCGTGGAACTTGCCCGCCATATCCGCCAGGAGTTCGCCACGCGGTTTCAGCACTCCAACACGATCGAGTTCGCAAGGCGCGACCGGCGCAAAGCTCTCGCCCCGGCAGCGCTAGCGAGATGACGTGCGGCCGGAGCAAACAGCACCGCGGGTTCAACGCCGGGTGGTAGCAAGCAGCCAGATTGCAATGCCAACCAAAAGCAGCGAAAGCACGCGGCGGACGATCATGATGCGCTGCTCGTCTTCGAGCCACGGCCTGGCCGTGTCCGCCAGCAGCACAATGGTGCCATGAACGAGCGTGGCGACCGCAACATAGACGAGCGAAAGGCTTATGATCTGCCCCACCAGCGGCAGCGTCTCGTCGACGAATGTCGGCAGAATTGCGATGTAGAAAACGCCGGCCTTGGGATTGAGCAGGTTGGTGACCAGTCCGCGCACGAAGAACTTGGAATTCTCGGTCGCAGCGTCGGCCTTGCCGGGCGACGTCTCGTCCTCGCCGCGCCAGCCTTCCCAGGCGAGCCACAGCAGATAGAGGGCGCCGCCCCAGCGCAGCACCTCGTAAAGCCAGCGGGAGTTGGCAATGATCGCCGTGAGCCCGAGTGCTGCCGCAAGGCCGACGATCAGCAGGCCGAGCGCGACGCCGAGCGTCGCCGCAAAGCCGGCGCGGCGGCCCACGCTGGCGCTGAGCACGGCCAGGTAGGCCATGTTCGGGCCGGGCGTCAGCTCGATCACGAGACACGTGGCGGCGAACGCAATGATTGTCTCGAACTGAATGGCTCGCGCCCCTTTCAGTCTATCGGGGATAGTGCCGAACGCCTTGGTCCGAGCCGCGCTCCCTCGCGGTCACTCCGCCGCTTCGCGCGCGGTGACGCCGTGCTCGATATCCAGCTGGAGGATGTCGTTGAAGCGATTGAAGGCGCCGCACAGGGCCGTGCGCCACGTCATCTCGACGATCTGTCCCTCGCTGAAATGTTCTTTCAAACGGACGAAAATCTCGTCGCGCGTGCGGTTCCAGTTGTTGGTGACGGCGATGGCGTATTCGACCACGAGCTTGTCGACGGCATCGAGTTCGGGGTGCTCCTGGTAGTCGAGCAGCCGGGTCACGCCCTCGGCAGAGATGCCCTCGACGGCAAGCTTGGGCGCGTGGTGAGCGACGCAATAGGTGCACGCGTTGAGTTGCGAGACCGCGACGAGACACAGCTCGAGAGAGCGTTTCGGCAGCACCGCTTCGTCGGCCAGGTCGGTCAGCAGCGCCCAGACGTTCTTGAAGATCGGCGGCCGGTGCACCATGGCGCCGGCCTGATTCTCGAACGAGCCGTAGCTCTGCATTCTTTCCCACAGCGGCCAGAGCTGCTTGGGCAGGTCGTCTTTGGTTTTGATGGCGACACGCGACATGATGGTCTCTTCCGTTGTGGTGCTCCATTGTAACGACGGAAGCGAAGCTTCAGGAAGCCCCGATGCGATCACTCGTTCTAGCCTGGCGCCGGCGCTGGTGGCGCCGCGATCCGGCAGCTCTCGCGGCATTCGAGGGCCTGCGCCCCGTCACGGTCGTCACCGGCGGTTCGGAGGGCATCGGCTTCGAGCTGGCGCGGCGGTTCGCTTCCGCCGGCAACGATGTGATGCTGGTGGCGCGGCGCCCCGAGCCTCTGGAGCAGGCCGCAGTCGCAAATCCGCGCCGAGACCAAGGCCGATGTCAGCGTGCTGCCGCTCGATGTCACGGTGCCCGACGCGGCGGCACAGATCGAAGCGGCGCTCGCGTCACACGGCGCCTATGCGGACGTGCTCGTCAACAATGCGGGGATCGGGCTGGCTGGCCCGTTTCATGCACATGCCGCCGGCGATGTCCTGCGGCTGATCGATCTCAACGTGCGCGCGCTCACACTCCTGACGCATCATTTCCTGCCCGGCATGCGCGTGCGCGGCCGCGGCGGCATTCTCAATCTGGCTTCCCTCGGCGGCTATCGCGCCGGGGCCGAACCAGGCCGCCTACTATGCCAGCAAGGCCTATGTGCTCTCGCTGACCGAAGCGATTGCCGCGGAAACGGCGGGCGAAGGCGTGCGCGTGTGTGCGCTGGCGCCAGGACCGGTCAACACCAGATGGCACGCAAAGGCTGGCGCGCAGAGTGCCTTCTACCGCAGCTTCGTGCCGCCGGCGTCGGCACGATCGGTCGCCTGGGCGGGCTATCTCGGCTTCGTGCTCGGCCTGCGCGTGACCATTCCGGGGTTGGTAAACCCGTTCCTGGCTCTAGCCATGCGCATCATGCCGCATAGAATTGTGATTCCGATCATCGGAGTGTTGCTGCGGCCACGCAAGAGGTGAGCGAAAGGATGCTTGACACCCCATCTCCCGAGACGAGCGGCGAAGACCGCGCCGTCGGCCAGATGCCGCTCTGGCCGCAGCCAGTCCGGGCAAGAAGCCCGTGCTGATCGTGCTGCACCAGGAGAATTCCAATCCCGGCCATGTCGGCCAGTGGTTCGTGCGCAACGGCTATCACCTCGACATCCGCAAGCCGCGCTTCGGTGAGCCGCTGCCCGCAACGATGGCGAACCACTGCGGCGCCGTGGTGTTCGGCGGCCCCATGAGCGCCAACGACAAGGACGAGTTCATTCGCACCGAGACCGAGTGGATCGGCGTGACGCTGAAGGAGAAGGCGCCGTTCCTCGGCATCTGCCTCGGCGCGCAGATGCTGGCGCTGCACCTGGGCGCCAAGGTCGGCTTCGATCCACAGGACCGGGCCGAGATCGGCTACTACCCGCTCGTCACGACAGAAGACGGCCGACGCCTAGGGTCGTTCCCCGATCATGTCTATCAGTGGCACCGTGAGGGCTGCGAGCTGCCACGCGATGGCCGGCTGCTCGCCACGTCGGATGGAGCATTCCCCGTGCAGGCGTTCGCCTATGGGCCGGCTGCGGTCGGCGTGCAGTTCCATCCCGAGATCACCTACGCGCAGGTGCACCGCTGGACCGGCAACAACAACACGCGCCTGCAGATGAAGGGCGCATGCGAGCGCCAGCAGCACATCGACGGCCATGTCATGCACGGCCCCAAGGTGCAAGCCTGGCTCGGCGGCTTCCTCGATCGCTGGGTCGCGGCCGGCGTTACGCGCGGCTGACGCGACAGATTCTGAGACCCTGCCAATCGCGCACATCCAACGTGGACGGCATGCGGAGACACCTGTCAGACGGCGCGCTCAACGCATCAGCGTCCTCTGGCGCGAGGGCCAAACGCCGCACGCGCCCAGCACGGATAGCCTGCATAGAGACCCGTGCGATCCGCATGCTGTGCCTGCTCGCACTCGACGTACTCCTTGGAATGGCGCGACTGCGCTGCATCGTGGTGCAGTGTTGGGCTGCGCTCGGCCTTGCGGATAGTGTCTGCAGGCGCCTTCGATGAGGCGCCGAGGCGCCCCAGGCCATCGATCGCCGATTTCGCAGAAGGGTTACTGGACAGCACGCGCCGGAAATCTGCGATGGCCTCCCGAGGACGGCTCAGAGCCTCGTAAACGCGGGCGCGTGTGTCCCGGAACGTCTCGTCGAGCGAATCGATGGCCACCGCACGCTCGGCATCGCGCAGGGCAAGCGTGCTCTGGTTGGTCTTGAGGTAGATGCGCGCGCGGGCGTCGAAGGCCCTGCCCAGCCTTGGATTGATCTCGACCGCCTTGCTGAGGTCGGTGATAGCCAAATCGTACTGCTCTTTCCTCTCGTAGGCGCTGCCGCGGTGGTAGTACGCCGTGGCATACGCCGGATCGATCGCGATAACTTTGGTGTTGTCGGCGATGGCGCGGTCGAAATCGCCCTTGCCCAGATAGGCGGAGCCCCGGTTGAACAAGGCCGTAGCATCTCCTGGAAATTGGCGGATGCGGTCGCTACAGCCGAGGATGCGGCGGTCGATGTCCTGCGCCTGCGCGCAGTCCTCGAGCGGACCGGCGTGTGCAGCCGCTGCCAGCCAAAGCGTCAGCAATATGGCGGTGATCCACATCGGAATGTGAGTAGCCTCCCACTAGGTGGAACGCACCGCATCCTGATTAAACATGCAATGTGGCAGCAATGGCGCGGATTTTTTGTCGTCTGGCTCTTGAATGCTGAGCGATTGCGTGGAGGATTGGCCCACCATGCTGAAGCGTGATGGACAGCCCGTTGTCCCAGTAACGGCATCAGCGACACGCCACCTGCGCCGCGCACGCGGCTTGCCCGCAGATGTCACTCTGTTGATTGGAGATAGGCGCCGTTGGCGTTACAGTAAAAGGTCAAATCTTTCATACAACCTTAACTGAACCCGGCTTTGATGGCCGCGCGCCACGGAAGTCAGTATTCGCGTACCTGGCGCATGCGGCACGGCCCGATGCGTATCATGCGGGCCGTGCCCTCAACTCTCGCCGAACAGCCGCTGCACCAGGCGCCGCGCCAGCACGCCGGCGACGCGCCGGCGGTAGTGACCCGGTGTGAACGTCGTCTTCATCGACATGATCTGGTCGCGCACGAGATCTTCGAGTCCCTTGAACACGCGCTCGTCCAGCGCGCCGCCGCACAACGCACGCGTACCTTCGAGCAGAACGGGCCGCGGATTGGTGCCGGTGATGGCGACGCGCAGATCGGCGAGCGTGCCGCCGTCACGCCTGAGCGCAACAGCGACGCCCGCGACCGGATACTCGATCGAGCGGCGGATGCGGATCTTGTCGTAGGCCGAGCGCAGGTTCGGCGTGTTCTTCACCCGCACCGCAACGATGAACTCGCCGGGCTTGAGCCCCAGGAAGTGTTTGCCATCGCCTTCGCCCGCGCCGTCATGACGGGCATGTCCGATGTAGAGGTCCTTGAGCGGCAGCGTCCGCTTGCCCTTCACGTGCACAATGTCGACCTCGCCGTCGAGGGTCATGAGCGCCGGCGCCAGATCGCCGCTGAAGGTGGCAAAACACACGCCCCGGCTCTTCGGCGCCACGTGGCAGATCTCACCGGTGGTCTTGAGACAATGATTGTTGGCGGATCGCCACCATTCGCTCTGATTGTAGAAAATGCAGCGCGTATCGAGGCAGAGATTGCCGCCCAACGTGCCCATGTTGCGATGCGTCGGCCCGGCGATCGAGGCCGCCGCCTGCGCCACTACGGGATAATGCGTGACGATGCCTGGATGGTTCGCCACCTCGACCAGCGTGACCGACGCGCCGATTTCCAGGTCCTTCGCATCGGCCTTGATCGTGTGCAGCTCGGCGACGCCCTTCATGTCGATCAGCACCGGCGGCGCAACGATGCCGCGGCGGATATTGACCACGAGATCCGTGCCGCCGCCCAGCAATTGCGCCTGCGGATGGCTCTTGCGCGCCTCCAGCACGGCGGCCAGCGAGGTCGGCCTGACGAGCTGGAATTCGGAGATCGCCTCCATCAGGCGCCTCCGTTGCGTTTGCCGGCCTTGGCCCGCTCCCGCTTCTCGACGGCCGCGAACACGCGGTCTGGGGTCACGGGCAGGTCGTTGAACCGCAGGCCTGTCGCATCGGCGATGGCATTGGTGAGTGCCGGCAGAAACGCAGCCAGCGACCCTTCACCGGCCTCCTTGGCGCCGAACGGCCCATGCGGATCGTTACTCTCGACGATGCCGACCTCGATCGGCGGCGAATCCTGGATGGTGGGCACGCGATAATCCAGCATGTTGGCCGTGACGAGCAAGCCGTCGTGATAGCCCACTTCCTCGCTCATGGCCTGGCCCATGCCCATCCACACCGAGCCCTGCACCTGGCCCTCGACGGTCAACCGGTTCAGCGCCTTGCCGCAGTCGTGCGCCACCCACACCTTGTCGACGGTGACCTCGCCGGTTTCCTCGTCCACCGTCACCTCCACCACCTGCGCGGAATAGCTGTAGCCCATGGTGCCGCCGATGGCCGCGCCGCGGTACTTCTTGCCGCCGTGCGATTCCGGGATGGTGGAGTAGTTGCCGGTGACCGTGATGGTGCCGTCGTCCTTCAACGCCTCGGAGACGACCTCCTCGAAGGTGAGACCTTTGTCCTGCGCACCCGCGCGATAGATTTCGCCCAGGCACTCAATATCCGAGGGAGCGGCATCCAGCTTGCGCGCCGCAGCAGCGATCATCAGCGCCTTGAGCTTGTTGGCCGCATCGATGGCGGCATTGCCGACCAGGAACGTCACGCGCGAGGAATAGGAGCCGTTGTCCTTGGGCACCACCTCGCTGTCGCCCGACACGATGCGCACGCGACCGATGTCGAGGCCCATCACCTCGGCTACGGTCTGGACCAGAATGGTGGACGAGCCCTGACCGATGTCGGCGGCGCCGGTGAGCACGACGATGGAGCCGTCGAAATCGAGTTTCAGCTTCACGGTGGCGTGCGGCTCGCCGGTCCAATTCACCGGCTTGGATGCGCCGGAGATATAGTGCGAGCAGGCAAAGCCGAGACCCTTCTTCTTGCCGGGCTCGGGCGCGGCGAGCTTGCCTTTGCGGGTTTTCCAGCCGCTCTCTTCTTCCACCCAGTCGATGCACTCGGGCAAGCCGTAGCTGTTCACCATCAGATCGTTGTCGGTGAAGGTCGGCGCGTTGAGGTAGTTGGCGCGCCGCAGAGCAAGCGGGTCGAGCCCCATTTCTCCCGCCATCTGATCGAGCAGGCTCTCGAAAGCAAAGCGCACATCCACCGTGCCGTGACCGCGGAACGCCCCGCACGGCGGCGTATTGGTAAGCGCACGCTTGCCGAGGTACTTCACGTTCTTGAGGTCGTAGATGGCGTACAGCATCGAGCCCGAATACAGGATCGTCACCACGCCGTAGCCCGAGTGCGCACCGCCGCGCTGGATGCACTCGCACTCGACACCCGTGATCCTGCCAGCCTTGGTCAGGCCGATCTTCATGCGGATGTCGGTCTCGGGCCGCCCGCGATGGGTGATGAAAGTGTCCTCGCGGTTGATCGCCATGCGCACCGCGCCGCCGACCCTGCGGGCCAGCAGTGCTGCGATAAGTTCGACATTCAGCGTTTCCGTGCGGCAGCCGAAGCCGCCACCGACGAACGGCTTCACCACGCGGATGCGCGACATGTCCATGCCGAGGATCTGCGCGAGCATCAGGTGCACGTAGTAGGGAACCTGCGTGCTTGCATGCACGGTCAGGCGATCACGCACCGCGTCGTAGTCGGCGACGGCGGCGTGCATCTCCATCTGGTTCTGGCACACCTCGGCGCAATTGTAGGTGGCTTCGCGCACCAGGTCGGCGGCTGCAAAAGCCTCGGCGACGTTGCCCAGCTCGAACGACACATCTCGCTCGAGGTTGCCCGGCTTCTTCTCATGCAGCTGCACGGCAGTAGGCGCCATGGCGTCGGCCGCCTTGAAGTAGGCCGGCAGCTCGCGCACTCTCATCTTGATTAGGCGGATGGCCTTGTCGGCGGTGGCCTCGTCGATGGCCGCCACCGCCGCGACCGGCTCGCCCCTGTAGCGCACCTTGCCGCGCGCCAGCGGATACTCGTTGCGCGAGATCGGCAGCACGCCGAACGGCTTGTCGCAATCCGCACCCGTGACGATCGCCAGCACGCCGGGCAGGGCCAGCGCCTCGGCGACATCCACCTCGACGATCTCGGCATGCGCGTAGGGACTGCGATAGATGCGTCCCGCCAGCATGCCGGGCGCAAGAAAATCGGCCGTGTACTTGGCGCGGCCGGAGACCTTTTCCGGCCCGTCCACCATGGGCACATAGCCACCGATCGTATGCCCGACAGGCGGCTTGCGCGGCATCTCGTTCATGTTGCCGCCCCTTCGATCGTCATTCCCGCCAAGCGAAGCGCAGAGCGGGAATCCAATTTCGAGTTCGGCGCTCGCAGCAGGATTCCCGCTGAACGCGCTATCGCGCTCGCGGGAATGACAACAATTGCACTCATGGGCTCACGGCCTCGCGCGTCGCCAGCAGGTCGGACGCATGCTGCACCGCCTCGATGATTTTGACGTAGCCCGTACAGCGGCAGATATTGCTGCCGAGCGCTTCGCGTATTTCGATCTCGGTCGGACGCGGATTGCGGCGCAGCAAGCCCGCCGATGCCATGATGAACCCCGGCGTGCAGTAGCCGCACTGGGAGCCGAGCTTCTCGTGAAAACCCCGTTGAACGGCGGACAACGCGCCGCCCCGGCCCAGCAATTCAATCGTATCGACCCTCTTGCCGGCAACCGTTCCCGCCAATGTCAGGCAGGAGAGTGTCGGCTTGTCGTCGACGAGGACCGTGCAGGCGCCACACTCGCCGCCGTCGCACCCGGTCTTGGTGCCGGTAAGGCCAGCCGTCTCGCGCAGATAGTCGAGCAGCAGCCGGTTGCCGGGGACTGCATCGGTGCGTTTTCTGCCGTTGAGGGTCAGCTCGATAATGGATGCCATCGCGGGCCCTTCCCAGAGAATGGCGCGGCTTCTAATGACCGCTATCTGGAATGGTTATAGGCCAAAATCGATGGGGTTACCAATCAATTTTGCCCGAAGCCCGTGGATGCGGTACGCGAGCAAGATCCCAGGTGGAAGGTTGATAACCGCCTGCCCGGACCACCTGGAGATTGCAAAGGCATGCGACGTCAACCGGGTCAGCCGACCGCCCTAACCAAAAGGCGGCCGGAGAAGAATTCTTAACCCTTCCGGCAAGCGGTTTTGAAAGCAAGTGGCCTGATACTCCGCCTACGATTGGAACGGTGGCCGGGGATGTCGAACAGCTCAGTTACAGTTGAAATGCTCGAAGCGTGCATGGCGCGCCGCAAGCGCGGCAGCTTGGCCTTCCCCGACGCCATCGAGCAGCAATTCGAAACGGATACCAAGGCCCGCCGCTGTCAGCGCGTCACGATCGGCATCCTTGTTTCAGCGGTCATCTACAATCTGTTCCTGATAGCCGACTGGCTGCTGATACCCGACGTATTTTGGCGAGCGGCCGCGATCCACTTCGGCCTTGTCACTCCCTGGATGCTGGCGGCAGCCTGGATCATATCGAGAGAACCGAGCCGTTTCGTGCGCGAGACCCTTGCGGCAAGCGTACCGCTGGTGATCATCCTGCAGATTCAACTCGGATTCGCCACGACCGCGAGCGAGTTTGCAGCACACTATCAATACGTCGTCATACCCACTCTGCTTTATGCGAACGTATCTCTCCATCGGCTGGCGTTCCCGTTCGCCTTGGCGGTCACTGGCACCATCGTTCTCTGTCACTCGGTGCTCGCCTTGACCGTTGGCCATTTGCAGGGCCCGACCGCCATCATGGTTCTGGTTCATCTCGTTGTGTGCGCCTACATCACGCTGGTTGCGAACTATCAAATGGAGCGCGACCTGCGCCGGGCATATCTCTATTCGCTGCGGGATCGCCTCCGGCACGCCGAGGCCGATGCCGCGTCCCGGCGCGATGCCTTGACGGGATTGGCCAATCGGCATCATCTCGATGTCGAGCTCGCAAAGCTGTGGACTACACGGGAACTCGAGGTTTCCCCAGTCTCCGTGGTCCTCATCGACATCGATCATTTCAAGTTGCTCAACGACAGATATGGACACGCGAGCGGGGACCTTTGCTTGAAACGGGTCGCCGCAGTCATCATGGGCGAACTCCGCGGAAGCAGCGATCATGCGGTTCGCTTTGGTGGTGAAGAATTCCTGGTGCTGTTACCAGGAATGGAAATGGTCGATGCAATGCGCGTGGCAGAGAGAATGCGACGCGCAGTCGAGGCGGCCGGCATCCCCAACGAAGGTGCCGGGCCGCGCGACATCGTCACCGCAAGCTTTGGGGTTGCTGCATCTTCGGTCAGCGATCTCTCCGCCGCCGAACTGATTGCTGCGGCAGACAGTGCCTTGTATGCGGCAAAGCGAAAAGGCCGAAACCAAGTTTGGCCACCGCTCGCTACTGGCGACCAGCATCTGCCTTCCGCGCAGGTCGATCAAACCCCGATTCGGACAGCCGCGGTCGCCTGAGGCAGATAACGCGCGCCTAGAACTTCTCCACCCACGGCCGCACCTCGACCTCGAGGCTCCAGGCGCTGCGCTGCTGCTTCAGCACCGCTATATACGTCTCGGCGATGGCAACGGGGTCAAGGAAGCTGTCGGCGCTGGCATCGCCGCTCTCCACCCGGCCGCGCTCGGCATTCCTGACGCCGCCGTCGATGACGAAGTGGGCCACATGGATGCCCTTGGGCTGCAGTTCCCGCGCCATCGACTGCGCTAGACCGCGCAACGCGAACTTGCCCATGGCAAAGGGCGCCGACAGCGCATAGCCCTTCACGCTGGCCGACGCGCCTGTAAAGAATATTGCGCCGTCACCCTGCTTGACCATGCGCCGTGCCGCTTCCTGGGCAACGAGAAAGCCGCCGAAAGCCGAGACCTCGATGGACCTGGCGACCTCTTTCGGATCCAGGTCCAGAAACGGTCCCCGCGTGCGATAGCTGGCATTGTAAAGCACCACATCCAGCCGCCCGAGGGCGCGATCCAACTCGGCAAACAATTTGGCAACGCCTTCCGCGTCCGTCGCATCGACGGCGAGCGCCAGCGCATCGATGTCCTTCGCCAGGGCGCCGAGCTTTTCGGTTCCGCGGGCAGCAAGCGCGACACGGTAGCCGTCGCCATGGAGCGCCCGTGCGAACGCGGCGCTGATGCCCGATCCTGCACCGACAATGAGCGCTGTCCTGGTCATGACATCATGCTCCCTCGCACATTCGAGCGGTTGGTCGGTATTGGTATGCGCTCACTCCACGGCCGTCACAGTGTATCCCGCCTCGCGAAACAGGGCGACCAGACCCTGCTTGCCTGGCAAGTGCAGTCCTCCCACGGCCATGAAAACGTTGCCCTCGACCAATATTTCAAGGGCCTTGTCCCGCATTCCGAGGTTGCGCGCGACGAGCAGGCTCTGCTCGGCCGCGTCGAAGGCATCTACGCGCGCGCCGACCTTTTCCGCCAGCACCATCTGGAGCGGCCAGATCGCTCCAAGCTCCCGCTGCAGATAGAGCTGGATCATTGTTTCCATCATATCGTCGATGCGATCGTAGAAGCGGACGCTGGATTTCAACATCTCCACCTGGTCGGGCTCCGGCACATCGGCCAGTGCGCGAAACTGCAATTCCAGGGTCTCCAGGCCTTCTGCTTTGATGCCTCGTCCCTCTGCGTCCTTGGCCAACCTTGCATCGAGGGGCAGCAGTCCCGCGGCCATCCGGCGCTGCTCGCAGACGGAGACGGACAGCAGCAGCGTCGCCACCCAGGGACGGAACATTCCCCCGATCCCCGGCGGTATGCCGGATCGCGACAGGATCTCGGCGACCTTGCGGAAGTCCTCAGGATCCATTAGCTGATCGAGGCGGCGGCCGTCGGTAAAGAGCATGAGCCCCACCAGCTGCCGGGAGCCGGTGAAGGCCTTCATGAAACTGTCGGGCGACAGGTCCTCCAGTTCGAGCACGAGCCGGCGCGAGTCCTCGAACGCAGTCGTCACGGCAGGCGAGAGGGCGTGGATGCGGTCATCGGTGAGATGCATCGTGCCGAAAAGATGCGACGGCGGGGCTCCATCCTTGTCGAGCCGCCACAGTATCGCGTTGGCATTCTCGGTGTCCTCGGCTGCAGCAATCACCCTTGCGTGTGCCGCCGCGTCGTCCTCCCGCAGTTCGTCGAGAACATTTTTGCCGGTGCATGCCGGGGCCTGGGCCTGTCCCGCACCGGCATGCGCAGCTACCAGAAGAAGAACGGCCAGAAATCTGCAAAGCAAGTGCATCGGGCGCTCCAGAACCAGTTGGGCGCCTCGAAGTTGCACCCCCGCAGAGGCAGGGTCATGACGCGTGCGGCGTTTTTGCCAAAATAGGCGCCGCACGCGCGGAGCGGTGACGGCACGCTTATCCCCAACTTCCGCCCGCCGGGTGCTCTTCTCAAAAAGCTGGGGGTGTGATGCCGGAATCACCATTTTGAGCGTCCGCTATGCTATGTGTACGGCACTTAGAAAGTGCGGGGGCGCTTCATGATTTGTTTCTTACTGGGCCCGTTGCTGGGCTTCGACCACGCTACCTCGGCAATGCTAGGCGTTTCGGAAAGCTTGTTTGAGACCGCTGCTATAACACTGTTATACCAGAGGTACTTTCCTTAACCCGCGTACGCCCCACCACACCGCACACAGTTAGGGATAAGTGGCGGCCAGACGTGGTCACAATCCTGGGACACCGTATTATCTGCGTGATTCGTTGATCGCAGGGCGGGCGTCAAATGCCTTCACTTCAAGATCAGTTTCCTGGTTTCATAACCGTGACCGCAATCATGGCCGTTACGCTCGGCCTGCTGTGGTTGTTCTGACCGTCAACCACGGTCCGCGTGTCGCACGCCGGGCTTGGGAGCTCTAGGCGGCGGCATGTCGGGTTGGTGCGCTCCATAGCGAGCAGGCATCGCCCGCGCCATCACACCGTGACGAATGCATGACCATCGGCAGTTCATCTGTCGGCGGAGGCAGAGAACCTGCGGCCAAGCTCGGGAATCGTCGCAACCGCGCCGAGAACGATCGCATTCATCAACACGACGGCATGCAGCGCCAGCGCGCTGATCACTGCATCATCCCAGGGCACGCTGGCCCTCGTCGTTGCGGCGACCCATGCAGCCTGCGACGGACCGATACCCGCGATGCCGTTGATCGGCAGCGCGAAAGCGACATGACCAGCCGATGCGCCCAGCATGGCAGCGGCGGGCGGCACCGTTGTCGTCACGGCACCGGCCACCATGATCGCGGCAAGCGCGAGCACCAGCCAGATGGCGAAGCCAAGCACAACCGCCACCAGGCCTATACGGCGCTCGCCAATGGCATCGAGGCCTGCAGTCAACTTCGAGGCCGTGTGGCCGACACCCGGGAGTTGCGCGATCCAAGGCTGCAAGGCCCGGCCAAGCGCTATCAGCCCGAACGGCGCCAATCCCAAGCCGAGCGCGCCCAGCGCGAGGACGGCGTTGCCCGTGCCGCCGGCGAGACCAAGCACGGCAGCGGAGCCCAGCAGAATGGACACGACCGTCGCCAGGTCGAAAAGCCGCGCCAGCAGCAGCACCCCGGCCGAGTGCAGCAGGCCGTGACCATAGCGATGGCGCATGAGCACAGGATAGCTGAGTTCGCCTAGCCGGAACGGCAAAACGAAATTCAGGCAATTCAGCTGCAGCGCGATACGGACCAGCGCCATGTCCGGCAGTGTTGCTGTGCCTGCCGTCATGACGGCAAAGCGCCAGGCTCGCAGCCATTGCACCAATGCCACGAGCGCAAACGCAACGAGGATAGGAAGCGGCCGTGCCTGGCCGGCGACACGGCCGAGGGCCTTCAGGATATCCGGCGTCAGCAGGACCCACAGACAAATTGCGGTAATGCAGAGCGCGAGAACGGCCGACAGGAGCCGCTTCATGCGCGCCTGCGACCCAGGTGCTGCGCCACCACGTTTTGCGCCTCCACCGGGCGCTGCGTACGGCTGATGACGAGTTCCGCCAGCATGCCGAACATGACCAGCTGGATGCCGATGATGACCACCATGACGCCGAACAGCAGCAGCGGCCGGCCGCCGATGCTGGCGCCCGTCAAAAGCTTCAACCCGGTCAGGTACGAGAGGACAGCGCCACCGGCAACCAGGAAAAACGCTCCGATACCACCGAAGAGATGCCCGGGCCGATAAGCATATCGCGTGATCATCACCACGGTCAGGAGGTCGAGAAAGCCGCGCAGATAGCGCGCCACACCGTACTTGGATTTTCCGAAGCGGCGGGCGTGGTGCCGTACGGGAATCTCCGCCACGCGATAGCCGAGCGCATGCGCCAGCACGGGCACGTAGCGGTGCAGCTCGCCGTAGAGCTCGACGGAATCGAAAATCTCGCGCCGGTACGCCTTGAAGCCGCAATTGAAATCGTGAAGATGCACGCCGCTGATGCGCGCCGTCACCTTGTTGAAGAGGCGCGAAGGCAGCGTCTTGGACAGCGGATCGTGCCGGTCCTTCTTCCAGCCCGAAACCAGATCCCAGCCGGCATCCAGCGTTTGAATGAAGCGGGGGATCTCGTCGGGATCATCCTGCAGGTCGGCATCCATCGTGATGATGACGTCGCCGGCACAAGCGCCGATGCCGACCATCAGGGCCGTCGCCTTGCCGAAATTGCGCCGCAGCCTGATCGCCTGAACCGCCGTGTTGGCTTCGGCGAGCTGGGTCATCACGGCCCAGGTCTTGTCGCGGCTGCCATCGTCGACGAGCACGATGTCGCTCAAGACAAGGCCGCTGCTCGCACAGACTTCGATCACGCGGGCAACCAGCAGGGGCAGCGATTCTTCCTCGTCCTTGGCCGGCACGACCACGCTCAACGTGCGCGCTTGCGGCACCTGCGGTCCCTGGCTGCGATGCGTGGCGATCACTTGCGCGGTGTCGTTCACCGGCATTCACCTTGCGGCGCTTCGTAGAGGACGTAGGAGAGCCGATAGGTGCGTGTCGTTGATCCATGCATGGTGGCACCTACCGAACTTTCGCGTCTTGCCGCGTCCGCGCCCACGCGCAACTCTTGCGCAAGATAGGCGTCAACCTGACTTCGCACACGTTCGCCGGCACCTCCACTCCCCACCCATACCGCGAGGCACTGCCCCGTGCCCGAAGGTTTGGGCCACACCTGCGACGGATAGCCGATCTGCATAACCCTGGCATCCGGAAACTGAACGCGCAGGTTGCCCCCGATATGAAAGTCGCTGACAACGATCGTGCCCCGCCCCTTGAAGCCGGCGCTGCGCAGGCCTGCGGCGAGTTCCGGAAAGGGCACGAGGGCCCGGCAAGCACCGCGGCAATAGTCGGCACCCGCCGCATGGAGGCCAACGCGGACCACGAAGACCGCGGCGATCAGCCCCCCGATCACCGCAGCATACCGGGCCATCGCGCGGGGAGGCATCCCGCTGCGCTCCACCAGCATGAACAGATACACCGGCAGGATCAGAAGGGCCGGCTGCAGCAGGCGTTCATCGAAATCCGTCGCGCGGGCAAGAGGCACCAGCAGCCAGTGCAGAGCCACCGCAATGACGATGGTCGAGCCGACGAACGTGCTGTCGGGAACGGGCTCCGGCTGGACCGGGCTGCGTGTCCGCAAACCGTGCCAAGCCTCACGGCCGAAAGCGATCAGGAAGATCGTCAGGAACGCTTGCGGATAGAGCAGTACGCCTGTCGCCAGTTCCAGCGTCCCTGCCACGAGAACCCGCAGGAAACGGCCGTCCTCCCGGCCGAGCAGACTAGCGACATTGTCGCCGGCGGCGGGTCCCACGTGCAGTGCCCAGAGGACCGAGGGCAGGACTACGGCCGCGGTGACCAATGCGGCCGCCAAGATCCTCCAGTTCAACACGAGGCCGCGATACGCGGGCAAGGCCAGACAGGCGAGTGGGAGGGCGAGCGCGAACATGATGAAGTTCCACTTGCCCAGCATCCCGAGACCGAAACACAGGCCCAGCGCGAGGTACCAGCGCGTGCTCGGCGTCTCGCAGAGACGAACGAAGACGTACCAGCTCGCCGCGAGAAACGCCGACAGGGCGGCCGTGTGCGTGAGGTCGTGATGGCTGTAGTAGCCGAACACGTAGATGGCCGTGAAACTGTAGGTCGCGAGCGCTGCCAGCCTGTCGTCACGTATCAGGCGGCGAGCAGTCAGATAGATGAAGCCGAACAGCATCGCGAGCAGAGCGTAGCGGATGAGGCTGATCGCCAGCACACCCGTGCCGATCACATCGCCGGCCGCAACCAGAACCCAGGTGAACAACGGAGGCGCGCGAAAGCGATAGTTGAGGAGCCATTGCTGCGCGAACAGCGCCTGCTCGGCATCGTCCAGCCCCAGCGTCGGCCCCATCCACAAGCGCACGCCCATGTGCACCAGCAGATAACCTGCGATCAGGAGTGCGACGTTGCGCGGCTGTGCCCAGGCCGGCTGCAGTGGCATGGAGTTGCTCGAGAGTTTGGTTCGGGCCCTTGTAGGCCGTTTGCCATTGCCTTGCCAGCCGCTCCCCGCGCGTGCGGGAAGCGTTGAGTGAGGTCAGGCGCGCGGGTGGGCCTTGTCGTACACCGCCAGCAGCCGCTCGCGGTCCACTTCCGTGTAGACCTGCGTGGTCGACAGGCTGGCATGCCCCAGCAGTTCCTGGATCTGGCGCAAGTCGGCGCCGGCCGAAAGCAGGTGCGTAGCGAAAGAGTGCCTGAGCGCATGGGGTGTCGCCGTTTCAGGCAGGCCCAGCGTTTCGCGCAGCCGCTGCACCACGAGTTGTATGATGCGCGGACTTAGACGGCCACCCTTGGCACCCAGGAACAATGGAGTATCGGGCGCGAGTGGATAGGGACACAGTGCGATGTAGCGCGCGATGGCATTGCGCGTCACGGGCAGCACCGGAACCAATCGCTCCTTGCCGCCCTTGCCCATGACACGCAGGACCTCGCGCTCAGCGGAGGGGGCATTCTTGCGCTCGATCCCCAGCGCTTCCGAGATGCGCAAACCGGACCCGTAGAGCAGCAGCAGCACCGCCGTATCGCGCGCGGCGATCCAGTCGAGTTCGGCAACCGCTCCACCGTTGACGACAGCAGCAGCCTTTTCCACGGTCAGCGGCTTGGGGATGCCATGCGGTACCTTAGGCAGCGCAACCTGTAGAACGGCGCGGTTCCTGGCGATCTCTTCCGCTTCCAGCCAGCGAAAGAACGTCCGCAGGGCCGACATGCTACGGGCCAGAGACCGGCTCGCAAACCCGGCCCGGCGCCTCGCCGCCATGAAGGCGCGGAAGCTCTTGGCATCCAGGCGGGCGAGATCGGCCAGGCAAGGCGCATGGCCCAGTGCAGCCTTGAGCCAGATCAGAAACTGGCGCAGGTCGCGCTCGTAAGCCTCGAGCGTCTTGTCCGCCTGGCCGCGCTCGTGCGCAAGATGCGCGAACCAGGATCCGACAGCGTCGTGGAGGTCCTGGGAGAGCGGAAGATCGCCGTCCTCCTCGAACACTGCCGTCAGACTGGAGCCTCCGGCCATGCCTCATCCACCTGGAAATACCGTGTCGAAACCTCGGTGCATTGGGTTAACGGGATATTAAAGGGCGCCGCGGGGATTAAGGATTTTCTGCGCGCTGAGCGGGCAAACGTGGTGCAAACACAACCCTTCAATTCCTGCACATGTGTCTTGCTTCCGCCGCCTTTCCATCTCATATACGCTCGCAGCCGGTGTGCTCCATTCGGAGTGCAACCTCACGATCGGTGGTTTTGCTGCTTGCCCATTTGGGCGGTTTGCCTTCCCCACGTCTGAGTAAAGAGCCGAGCGTGCGGCTCAAACTCCGGCGCCATTCACGCTATACTGGGAAAAGGAACTCCCCACATGCGCGTCACAGGTACCGTGAAATTCTTCAACACCGCCAAGGGCTACGGCTTTGTTCAGCCCGACGACGGCGGCAAGGACGTGTTTGTTCACGCCACGGCGCTGGAGCAGGCTGGCATTCGCTCTCTCAATGAGGGTGACAAAGTCAGTTTCGTGCTTGAGGATGACAAACGGGGACGTGGCAAGCAGGCGGGCCAGATACAAAAGGCCTAACGCCTGCTGTTTCACGAACCAGGGTCGATATGCGGCTGCATGGTCCGACCTGAAACTTGAAAGCGCCTTCCGAAACAGCGGAGGCGCTTTTGTACCTTGTAGGAGTGCATGAGATGCCGAGCCACAAATTCAGGGTCGGCCAAACCGTCGACTTCAAGCCGAGCAGGATGGGCTTTCCGGCGGCAAATCGTGAATGCACAATCGTACGGCTGCTGCCGGTCGAGGACGGCAACCGCCTCTATCGCATCAAGTGCGCGGCCGAAGCGTTCGAGCGCGTCGTCAGCGAAGCACAACTCGCCGAACGGGCCGCGTAACACGGCGACGCTGCTGCTCAGACAATCCGCTGTCCGGTTTTCTTCCAGTCGTTGAGGAACAGCTCCAGCCCCTTGTCCGTCAGCGGGTGGTGCACGAGCGCGCGCAGCACGGACGGCGGCACCGTAGCGACGTCGGCACCGATCATCGCTGCCTGCTTGACATGGTTGACATTGCGGATTGAAGCCGCCAGAATCTGCGTCTTCAGGTCGGCGTAGTTGTCATAGATGGTGCGAATCTCGCGCACGAGGTCCATGCCGTCCTGGCCCGCGTCGTCGAGCCGGCCAACGAAAGGCGAAATGAAAGTTGCGCCCGCCTTTGCCGCCAGCAGGGCCTGATTGGCGGAAAAACACAGCGTCACGTTGACCATCGTCCCGTCGCCCGCCAGAGCGCGGCAGGCTTTCAAGCCATCCCAGGTGAGCGGCACCTTCACGGTGACGTTCTTGGCGATCTTGGCCAGCGCCCGGCCTTCCTTCAGCATGCCATCGAGATCGGTAGCGGCCACCTCGGCGCTGACGGGACCCGGCACGGCTGCGCAGATCTCGGCAATGATCTCCTTGAAGTCACGCTTGGCCTTGGCCACCAAAGAGGGGTTGGTGGTGACGCCGTCGAGGAGGCCGGTAGCGGCCAACTCTTTGATTTCGGCCACGTCTGCCGTGTCGACGAAGAATTTCATGCCGGCTTCTCCTCACCCGTCCGTGCGGCAGTTTATTCGCCCTTTGTTCGCCTCAGGGGGGCTTATAAAGGTGCCTAGTCGAATTCGGCGTTCTAGTCCCGAGGCTCCCGTTTGGAAAGCCTGCTCGCAAAGCTCGATGAAGGCCAGTTGGTAAACGCGGGCAAACGCCCTCGCGTGCCTGTTTTGATGCCCGTAGCACTCGACCAGACCTACGACTACCTCCTGCCGGAGGACATCGAGGCCACCCCGGGCAGTTTCGTGCTGGTTCCCTTTGGTCCGCAGAGCCGCATCGGCATCGTCTGGGACACAGCCGTCGGTGGCGGGGGCAAGCCGGTGCCCGAGAAGAAGCTCAAGGCCATCACCGCCGCTCTCCCCGAGGTGCCGCCGCTGCCCGCGATTTCGCTGCGCTTTGCTGAATGGGTTGCGCGCTACACGCTTTCCCAACTCGGCATGGTGGCGCGCATGATGATGGGCTCGTCGGCGGTGTTCGAGCCGGTGAAGCCGCGCTTCGGCGTCAGTGCAAACGAGGGTGCGGCCGATCCGCCCCGCATGACACCGGCGCGCAAGCGCGCCCTCGAGATCGCCGCCGATGGCCTGATCCGGGCAAAGAATGTGCTCGCGACCGAGGCGGGCTGTACCACCGGCGTGATCAACGGCCTCATCGAAGCCGGCAGCCTGGTCGAAGTGGCGATCCCGGAGAAGCGTTTCGGACGCCCAGATCCGGCGCATACCACGGTCGACTTTGCCGATGCGCAGGCACGCGCGGTGCACGCCATGCGCGCGGCAGCCGACGGTGCCTTCTCCGTCACGCTGCTCGATGGCGTCACCGGCTCCGGCAAAACGGCAGTCTACTTCGAGGCGGTGGCGCGCACGCTGGAGCAAGGGCGTCAGGCGCTCATCATGCTGCCCGAGATCGCGCTCACCAGCCAGTTCATGGACCGCTTCACGGCACGCTTCGGCTGCGTGCCGGTCGAGTGGCATTCAGCGCTCTCCTCCCCGGAACGCGCCCGGGCCTGGCGCGCCGCGGCGACGGGCGAAGCCCGCGTCGTCGTCGGTGCCCGCTCTGCGCTGTTCCTGCCCTACAACGAGCTCGGCCTCATCGTCGTCGACGAAGAGCACGACGGCGGCTTCAAGCAGGAAGACCGCGTGCATTACCAGGCGCGCGACATGGCTGTAGTGCGCGCCAATCTCGGCAAGTTCCCGGTGATCCTGTCGTCGGCCACGCCGTCCATCGAGAGTCACGTCAATGCGCGCACCGGCCGCTACCGCAGCGTGATCCTGCCGGGCCGCTATTCCGGCGTCGAGCTGCCCGATGTCGTGACGATCGATATGCGCAAGGAGCCGCCGGAGAAGGGCAAATGGCTTGCGCCGACGCTCGTCACTGCCATCACGGAGACGCTCGAAAACAAGCAGCAGGCGCTGCTGTATCTCAACCGCCGCGGCTACGCGCCCCTCACCCTGTGCCGGTCCTGCGGTCACCGTTTCGATTGCCCGCAGTGTACGGCCTGGCTGGTGGAACACCGCTATCGCAACCGCCTGAACTGCCACCATTGCGGCTTCTCGCTGCATCTTCCCGAAAAATGCCCCAAGTGCGCGGAACCTGAATCGCTCGTCGCCTGCGGACCAGGCGTGGAGCGCATCGCCGAAGAGGTCACCGAACGATTTCCGGAGGCGAGGCTCGCACTGCTTTCGTCCGATCTGGTGCCGTCGCTCACCGAGATGCGCGAGATCATCAAGACCATCGAAGCCGGCGAGGCCGACATCATCATCGGCACGCAGATGGTGGCGAAGGGCCACCACTTCCCGCAGCTCGCAACCGTCGGCATCGTCGACGGCGATCTTGGGTTGGGCACCGCCGATCCGCGCGCGGCAGAGCGCACGTTCCAGCTCCTGCATCAGGTGACGGGGCGCGCGGGGCGCATGCTCACCATGGGACGCGGGTTCGTGCAGACCTACATGCCGGAGCATCCCGTGATGCAAGCCATCATCACCGGCGATCGCGACGCATTCCTGGAAAACGAGATCCGCCAGCGCCAGGCGGGCCTGCTGCCGCCCTACGGACGGTTGGCGGCGCTGATCGTGTCGGCGCGCGACAAGGAGCTGGCCGAGCTGTTTGCCCGCGACGTTGCCCGTCACGCTCCGCCGGCCGAACGTATCGAGGTGCTGGGTCCCGCCGAGGCGCCGCTCGCCATCATCCGCGGACGCGCGCGTTGGCGCCTGCTGGTCAAGGCTCCGCGCGAAATCGATTTGCAGGCCTATCTGCGCGCGTGGCTCGAGTCTCTACCCAAACCGCCCTCCGACCTGCGGCTGACAGTGGACATCGACCCTTACAATTTTCTTTGATGTCGGCGTCTTGGGACGACAAAAAGCTAAAAGCCGAGGCCCAGCGGTGAACCCGCACCTTGCTGAGCCCCGGCTTCGCGTGGTGCCGTGAGGCACCGCGGCTTCCGAGACCTCGGGAGGAGAGCCTCGATTGCCTGACAATTCAATCGCCTACCTGAGATAGGGACAGACCCGCTTGTCACCGCCGTAGGTGGTGTAAAGCCCGGTATTCCATTCGAACGAGCGGAAATTCTGGGCGCACAGGTTACGCGGATCGCCCGCATACCCGGTCGGGGCGTAGTAGGGCCCGTCATAGGCTTCGTCGTCGTAGTAGTAGCCCGCGCGCGGACGATAGGCCTCCGCGGCTACGATTCCGCCCAGAATGCCGAGGCCGATACCAACGCCGACGCCTCTGCCAATCCGGCCACGCCGGTATCCCCGACCTTCATACCTCGCCTCCGTCACCCCGTTTTGGGTGTCGGACTTGGCCATCAGCGGTGTCGCAACCTGAGCGGCAGGACTGGCCGAGGCCGGACCCATCCCGACGGTCAACGCGAGAGCGCCAACCGGCAATAGTCTCCATATGTGCATAAGTGTGCTCCGTCGTTCGTAGATGCTGCGTATTTTCTCAACTCCGTGGGCATAAGAACGGTTCAGGACGCCATATCCCGTCGCTGCACGGCGGCCGGAAGCTGGCGCTGGCGCGCTGGTACGACCCTTCGGATGCGGCATTCCATACACAGCCGCGCGGTTGCTGCCCCGCGCGCAGCGTGCTATGCGCGGGCAGGGGGCGACAGCAACAGCGCTGCAGGCTTTTTCAGCCGACTGTCTGTTGCGCAGGGGCGCCACCGTTCTCCCATAGTTGCAAGGCGGAAGCTTCCTTCACGTGTCCACCGATGAACCCATGATGGCGAGCATGGCGGGGCGCTACGCCGCCGCGCTGTTCGAGATCGCCAAGGACGAAAAGCAGTTCGCGCAGGTCGAGAGCGACGTCAAAACGTTCCAGGGCATGCTGGACGCGAGCGAGGATTTGCGAAGACTGGTGCGCAGCCCGGTCATCTCTGCCGAGAACCAGGCCACGGCGTTGACGGCCCTGCTCCAGAAGGCGCAAATATCGGGCCTGACCGCCAATTTCCTCAGGGTGATCGCCCGCAACCGGCGCCTGTTTGCTGTCGCCGACATGCTGAAGAATTTCCGCGCACTGCTAGCCCGCGAGCGGGGCGAAGTGAGCGCCGATGTCGCCTCCGCCCACCCCCTCAGCGCCGAGCAGATGAACACGCTAAAAGACACGCTGAAGGCCCAGATGGGCAAGGATGTACAGATCAATACGCGCGTCGATCCCAACCTGCTCGGCGGCCTCGTCGTCAAGGTCGGCAGCCGGATGATCGACAGCTCGCTCAGGACCAAGCTCAACAATCTCAAAGTCGCGATGAAAGGTACTGCCTGATGGACATCCGCGCCTCCGAGATCTCCTCCATCCTCAAGGAGCAGATCAAGAACTTCGGTAAGGAAGCCGAGGTCTCAGAGATCGGCCAAGTGCTGTCGGTCGGCGACGGCATTGCCCGCGTCTACGGTCTCGACAAGGTGCAGGCCGGCGAGATGGTGGAATTTCCGGGCGGCATTCGCGGCATGGCGCTCAACCTTGAAGCCGACAACGTCGGTGTCGTGCTGTTCGGCGACGACCGCGGCATCAAGGAAGGCGATACCGTCAAGCGCACCGGCGCCATCGTCGAGGTGCCGGTCGGCAAGGGCCTGCTCGGCCGCGTGGTCGACGCCCTCGGCAATCCGATCGACGGCAAAGGCCCCATCAAGGCCGAAGGGCGCATGCGCGTCGACGTCAAGGCACCCGGCATCATCCCGCGCAAATCGGTGCATGAGCCGATGGCCACGGGCCTCAAGGCCATCGACGCATTGATCCCGATCGGCCGCGGCCAGCGCGAGTTGATCATCGGCGACCGCCAGACCGGCAAGACGGCCGTCGCCCTCGACACCATTCTCAATCAGAAGTCGCTCAACCAGGGCACCGACGAGAACCAGAAACTCTATTGCGTCTACGTTGCCATCGGCCAGAAGCGCTCCACGGTGGCCCAGTTCGTGAAGGCGCTCGAAGAGAATGGCGCCCTCGACTATACGATCGTGGTGGCGGCCACGGCTTCCGATCCCGCGCCCATGCAGTTCCTGGCGCCGTTCGCCGGCTGCACCATGGGTGAGTTCTTCCGCGACAAGGGCATGCACGCGGTCATCATCTACGACGATCTCTCCAAGCAGGCCGTCGCCTATCGCCAGATGTCGCTGCTGCTGCGCCGCCCGCCGGGCCGCGAAGCCTATCCCGGTGACGTGTTCTATCTCCACTCGCGCCTGCTCGAGCGCGCCGCCAAGATGGGCGATGCCGCCGGCAAGGGCTCGCTGACCGCTCTACCCATCATTGAGACGCAAGCCAACGACGTCTCGGCCTACATCCCCACCAACGTCATTTCCATTACCGACGGCCAGATCTTCCTGGAGACGGAGCTCTTCTACCAAGGCATCCGCCCAGCCGTGAACGTCGGCCTGTCGGTGTCGCGCGTCGGCTCGTCGGCGCAGACCAAGGCGATGAAGAAGGTGGCCGGCCGGATCAAGGGCGAGCTGGCCCAGTATCGCGAGATGGCGGCCTTCGCACAGTTCGGCTCCGACCTCGACGCCACCACGCAGCGCCTGCTCAACCGCGGCGCCCGCCTCACGGAACTTCTGAAGCAGGGCCAGTTCTCGCCGCTCAAGATGGAAGAGCAGGTCTGCGTGATCTACGCTGGCGTCAACGGCTATTGCGATCCGATGCCGCTCGACAAGGTCAAGCCGTTCGAGGAATCGCTTCTGACCAACCTGAGGAACCAGAACGCCGCGATCCTCAACGACATTCGCGACACCAAGGACCTCTCCGACGCCACCGCGGCCAAGCTCAAGGGCGTGGTCGAGCAGGTTGCCAAGCAGTTCGCCTAAACATTAAACGTAGCGGCCGCACTTTGGCTGCGTAGGAATATCGAAGGCTCTCATGGCCTCCCTGAAAGACATGCGCAACCGCATCGCCTCCGTGAAGGCGACGCGGAAGATTACCAAGGCCATGCAGATGGTGGCTGCCGCCAAGCTGCGGCGCGCGCAGGATGCGGCAACGGCTGCCCGTCCCTATGCCCAGCGCATGGCCGCAGTCATGGCCAGCATCAACGCAACCATGGCCGACAAGGCAGGCGCCTCTCCGCTTCTGGTCGGCACTGGCAAGGACGAAGTGCATCTGCTGGTCGTCATGACCGCCGAGCGCGGCCTCTGCGGCGGCTTCAACAGCAACATCGCCCGCCTCGCCCGCCAGGATGCCTTGCGTCTGGCCAAGGAGGGCAAGACGGTCAAGATCATCTGCGTGGGACGCAAGGGGGCAGACGCCCTGCGCCGCGACTGGGGCAAGCAGATCGTCGACCGCGTGGACCTGAAGACGGTCAAGCAGCTCGGTTTTGCCAATGCGGAAGGCATCGCCCGCAAGATACTCGCACTGTTCGAGGCGGGCGAGTTCGACGTCGCCACGCTCTACTTCTCGGAATTCAAGTCGGTGATCGCACAGAAGCCGACCGCGCTGCAGCTGATCCCGGCTCTCGCGGACGCCTCTGCGGCCACGCAGGCAAAACCGCAGGCCGCCCATGAATTCGAGCCCAGCGAAGAGGAAATCTTGGCACCGCTGATCGCGCGCAACATCGCGACCCAGGTTTTCCGCGGGCTGCTGGAGAATGCCGCCAGCGAGCAGGGCGCACGCATGTCTGCCATGGACAGCGCCACCCGCAATGCCGGCGACATGATCAACAAGCTGACGATCAAATACAATCGTCAGCGGCAAGCCAACATCACCAAGGAACTGATCGAGATCATCTCAGGCGCCGAAGCGCTTTGAGTGACGTTTGCTTAGACAGGGACATCCGGAATGGCCACCAATAAAGTCGGTAAAATTCGCCAGGTTATGGGCGCCGTCGTCGACGTGCAGTTCGACGGGCATCTGCCCGAAATTCTCAACGCGCTGGAGACGACCAACCAGGGTCAGCGCCTCGTGCTCGAGGTCGCCCAGCATCTCGGCGAGAGCACCGTCCGCACTGTCGCCATGGACTCCTCCGAGGGTCTCGTGCGCGGCCAGGACGTGACTGATACCGGCCAGCCCATCGCCGTCCCCGTCGGCGACGAGACGCTCGGGCGCATCATGAATGTGATCGGCGAGCCGGTGGACGAAGCCGGCCCCATCAAGACGTCAAGCAAGCGCGCCATCCACCAACCCGCGCCCACCTTCGCCGACCAGTCGACAGAAGCCGAGATCCTCGTCACCGGCATCAAGGTGGTCGACCTGCTGGCGCCCTACGCCAAGGGCGGCAAGATCGGCCTGTTCGGCGGCGCCGGCGTCGGCAAGACCGTGCTGATCATGGAACTCATCAACAACGTCGCCAAGGCGCACGGCGGCTACTCGGTGTTCGCCGGCGTCGGCGAGCGCACGCGCGAAGGCAACGACCTCTATCACGAGATGATCGAATCCAAGGTCAACGTCGATCCGAAGAAGAACAACGGCTCCACCAAGGGCTCCAAGTGTGCGCTGGTGTATGGCCAGATGAACGAACCGCCGGGCGCCCGAATGCGCGTCGGGCTGTCGGGTCTGACGGTTGCGGAAGACTTCCGCGACCGGGGCCAGGACGTGCTGTTCTTCGTCGACAACATCTTCCGCTTCACGCAGGCGGGCTCGGAGGTGTCGGCGCTGCTCGGCCGCATCCCCTCGGCCGTGGGCTATCAGCCGACGCTGGCGACCGACATGGGCGCCCTGCAGGAGCGCATCACCACCACGCAAAAAGGCTCGATCACCTCGGTGCAGGCGATTTACGTGCCGGCCGACGACCTCACCGACCCGGCACCCGCCACCTCGTTCGCCCACCTCGACGCCACGACCGTGCTGTCGCGCTCGATCGCTGAAAAGGGCATCTATCCCGCCGTTGACCCGCTCAATTCCACGTCGCGCGTCCTTGAGCCGCGCGTCGTCGGCGAAGAGCACTACCAGATTGCCCGCCAGGTCCAGCAGGTGTTGCAGAAGTACAAGTCGTTGCAGGACATCATCGCCATTCTCGGCATGGACGAGCTGTCTGAAGAAGATAAGCTGACGGTCGCGCGCGCCCGCAAAATCGAGCGCTTCCTGTCGCAGCCCTTCCACGTTGCCGAAGTATTCACCGGCTCGCCGGGCAAGCTCGTGTCCATTCAGGACACAATCAAGGGGTTCAAGGGGTTGTGCGCCGGGGACTACGACCATCTGCCGGAGCAGGCGTTCTACATGGTCGGAACTATCGAAGAAGCCATCGCCAAGGCCGAGAAATTGGCCGAAGCAGCTTAAGCAGGAAGGGACGAGGGCATGCCAGCGGATGCAGGAAAATTTGGCGGTTGTTGCGAAGGTCTCAAGGACGCGCTAACCAACGAAGACTTCGAGCCGCTGATGGCGGTCGATGATCAGGGCGTCCTCTACATGTCGGTCGGATTGCTCGATGCCGAGGGCGACCAGGAGCCCAACATGGTCGATCATCCGGTGTACTTCTGCCCGTTCTGCGGCACCAAGCTTCAGACTGAGGCCGAAGTGGAAGCCAAGGCCGGCACAGCGTGACGTAAGTCGCCCAGGCGAGGTCCAGGGATCAGAAAACAATGGCAGGCACGTTCAAGTTCGAGCTCGTGACACCCGAGCGCATGGTTCTCTCCCAAGACGCCAGCCAGGTTGTCGTGCCTGGCGTCGAGGGCGAGTTCACCGTGCTTCCCGGGCACGCGCCTGTCATCTCCGCGCTTCGTCCTGGCGTGGTTGACGCCACGCTGGGCGATGCGCGCAATATCCGCGTGTTCGTGAAGGGTGGCTTTGCCGAGGTCGATGCCGATCGCGTAACGGTGCTGGCGGAGCGCGCGCTGGACGTCGAAGCCATGGATGCGGCGACCATCAGCCAGGAACTGCAGGCCGCCGAAGCCGATCTCGCCGCCGCCACCGGCGATGCCGACAAGCTCGCGGCCGCTTCAGCCGTCGAGCAATTGAAGGCGCTGCAGCGCTAGGGCGCGTTGCGCGACCACACCTGCCCTCTCCCGTACGGGAGGCACTATCCAAAAAGCGAGACGAACCAGGGCAGCACAGCCGTAGGCTGCGACGTGACGTTTTCCTGCAGCCGACTTGGCGCTGGCTGGCTCGGCACCGGCAAGAACGGAGCGAACGTGGCAACCACGTCCTCGTAGATTTCCCGCTTCAGCCGAGGTGCAAGCCGTGGCACGTCGGCAGCGGGCACCCATCTCCAAGCCGAGATGGAGCCATCGCGTGGACCGACGGCGATCTCCTCATCGTCACCGAGAAACCGCACGGCCAACCACTTCTGCTTCTGGCCGCAGTATTGCCCCTTGAGCGCAACGCCGATCAGGTGGGCCGGCAGCTCGTAGGTGAACCAGCCGGGCGCTTCCGCCAGCACCTGCACCCTGACGACCCCCATGTCCTCGGAAAGTACGCGTAGACCAGCCTCGCGGGCGGGCTCGGCCGGCGCAATGCTGCCTTGTGGCATTTGCCAGCACTCCGCCGGCGCGACCATTGCGCATTCGGGCAGCCGCTGCCCCACGCACACGAGGCCGCTGCGGTTGACCAGCAGAACCCCGACGCACGGGCGATAGGGCAGTTGCATGTAACGCGAGCGCATTGCCGACGCGCAATCCGTTGCAGGGGCACAATTGCGACGAGCGAGGTGTGCGCGTACGGGAGCCGCGTGTCACGCCAATCCGCGGGACACGGTGAACTCGTTGCGAAGACCGCGGATGTCGGAAGGCGGGCGCTGCGCGCTTCAGCCCAGTGGCCTGGCCAACGTCGCGAATTCGCGAACGACCTGGCTATAGACCTCGCGCTTGAAAGGCACGATCAAGCCCAGAAGCTCGTCGATGCCGGCCCAGCGCCAGGAATCGAATTCGGGCTTGTGTCCAGGACGGTCCAGAACAACCTCGTCGTCGCGGCCGGTGAACCGCACGGCAAACCACTTCTGCTTTTGCCCGCGATACCGTCCGCCCCAGGCCTTTGGCAGCAAGGCCGGAGGAAGGTCATAGCTGTACCAGCCGGGGGTCTCCGCGAGGACTTCCACGGAGCGAATACCCGTTTCCTCCTCCAGTTCGCGCAGGGCGGCTCTGGCTGGATCTTCGTTTTCGTCGATGCCGCCTTGGGGCATCTGCCACCAGGCTCCAGGACCCTCCGGCTCATCCGGCACATCGCGGCGGCGTCCGATCCACACCCGCCCTGAGCGGTCCAGCACCATGATCCCCACGCAGGGGCGATAGAGAAGCTCTACGGATGCCATGGCGTCTTGCTTACTCGCGAGTCTCGATCCGTCCGCCTGACAGAAAAGCGTTGGGCGCCGTGATGGCGCCCAAGCTCACAACAAATACTCCTGTCGCGTCCCGTTCTACTGCTTCTCGGCAGGAACCGGCGCCGGTACCGAAGCCTCGGGGCCAGTAGGACGCGGCACCGTCGGCGGCAGAGGCTCGCCGCGCAGCATCTTCAACGCGTATTGGAGCTGGTTGTCCTTTTCCGGCTCCTTCGGCACATAGCTGGAAGAACCCGTATTCTCCCTGGCGTCCTTGTTGTCGTTCTTGAGGTGACCCCTCAAGCTCGCCTCGCTGGGCGTGCGCAGCGGTCCCTTGCTCTGGAGTTCGGGCGGCAACTCCTGCTCTACGATTACATCAGGCTCAATGCCTTTGGCTTGGATCGATCGGCCTGACGGGGTGTAGTAGCGCGCGGTCGTAAGACGGATGGCGCCGTTCGCTCCGAGCGGGATGATGGTCTGCACCGACCCTTTGCCGAAGGAGCGTGTGCCGATCACGGTTGCCCGCTTGTGGTCCTGCAATGCTCCCGCAACGATCTCGGAGGCGGACGCGGAGCCGCCGTTGATGAGCACCACGACCTGCTTGCCCTCGGCGATATCGCCCGCCCGCGCGTTGGCGCGCTGCGTTTCTTCCAGGCCGCGGCCCTTGGTCAGCACGATAGCGCCTTTGTCCAGGAAGTCGTCGGAGATGGCAATTGCCTGGTCGAGCAAGCCGCCGGGATTATTCCTCAGATCGATGACGTAGCCGCGGGCTGCCTTGCCCAGCTGCTTCTTCAGGGCATCGACCTGCTTCACCAGGTTGGCATGCGTCTGCTCGTTGAAGGTAGAGATCTTCACATAGATGACGTCGCCTTCGAGCCGGGCTTTGACCGCGTTGATGCGGATAACGTCGCGAACGATCTTAACGTCGAAAGGCTCATCCTTGCCCCTGCGAATGATCGTCAGGCTGATAGGCGTGTTGACGGGGCCGCGCATCTTCTCGACCGCCTGCTCGAGCGTGAGACCGACGATCTGCTCGCTGTCGAGATGCGTGATCAGGTCGTTGGACTGCAGACCAGCTTTGGCAGCCGGCGTATCGTCGATGGGCGAAACCACCTTTACAACGCCATTTTCCATGGTGACCTCGATGCCGAGCCCACCGAACTCGCCCTTGGTCTGCACCTGCATGTCGCGGAAATTCTTCGGGATTGAGATAGGCGGAGTGCGGATCGAGCGCCGATAGCATACCGTTGATCGCCGCGTCGATCAGCATGCCATCGTCTGGCTTTTCCACGTAGTCCGCGCGAACCCGTTCCAGCACGTCGCCAAACAGGTCGAGCTGTTTGTAGATCTCGGAATTAGTGGATGTCGCCGAGTACGTCCTGCTGACGTTGAACACGGTCGTGGCGCCGGCGAGGCCTGCCAGGAGCATGAAAGCCCAAAACGCGAAGTCTGATTTGCGCGTCATCCTTGTACCTTTCGAGAGGCATCTGACCACCAGGGGTCTGGATCTATCGACCGTCCGTCTTTCCGCAGCTCAATGTACAGGACCGGGCCGTTATCCTGTGCCTTTGGCACAGGCGAGGACTGCACAGCTGAACCCATCACCCCAACGGCCTCGCCGGTGAGGACGAATTGACCGAACTGAACATCGATCTGTGACAATCCTGCGAGCAACATATGATAGCCGCCGCCGGCATTGACAATCAATAGTTTGCCGTAGGTGCGGAACTCACCTGCATAGACGATCCAGCCGTCACAGGGCGACACGACCTGACCGCCGTCGCGCGTCTGGATCACGAGGCCCTTGGATTGCGTGCCGTATTGAGTCTTGTCACCAAAAGCAAAGACGCGGCGCCCCTGTGCAGGCAGCGGCAGCTGCCCTCTGGCCTGCACAAAAGGTATGTCTGGTCTGATGCGGCCGGGGGACAACATCGCTACTGATCCGGCGCTGGGCGCCAAAACAGCGGCTGCGTCGCGATCTTGAGGCGTAGACGCCTGCTCTGCCGCGGTCAGCTCCTTGTCGTAGGAACCAAGCTCGGTGCGAGCCGCAACCTCCTTGTCCAGCTTGCCGATGAGGTCGCTTAGATCTTCCACGTTGCGTGCGATTTGTGACGCAGACTTGAGCACACTGTCCAGCTCTGCCTGCCGCTCCGACTGCGATTGCCGCTTCACCTCCTGGAGAGCCGCCAGGCGCGTGCGCGCCTCGCCCAACCGCACGGTCTCGGCCTTTAGCTTCTCCCCCTCGGTGCGGATGCTCGTCATGACGCGCGAGAGATCCTTGAGCTGCTCTGCGAGGGCCATAGCCTGGCCTCTGAGCTCGGGAAATACTGCTGCAAGCAGCATGGCGCTGCGCACCATGGAGAGGGCGTCCTCCCGGCGCGTAATCATCACTGGCGGCGGGTTCCTGCCCATACGCTGCATCGCCGCGAGAAGCCCGGAGATCGTACCGTGGCGCTCCTCGAGCGTGGTTCGCAGTTGTTTTTCCTGCGCTTGCAGCTGGTCCACCTTCGACTCGATCAGGGTGAGTTGCCCTTCGCTCTGATGGATGAGCTTGCCGGTCTCGATCAGCCGGGCGTTGATGCGCTGCCGTTCGGCAGCAATCCTGTCCAGATCAGTCTTGAGGTCCTTCGAGCGCTTCTGCGTCGTGTCGAGGCGGCTCTTGTCGGCTTCCAGACGCTTGCGCGCTTCGTCGGGAGCCGGCGTGTCTTGCGCAAAGGCGAGCGCCGGCAGCGCCGCCATGATCGCCATGGCTGCGGCTGCGAATATCCAAGTTCTTGTCAGTGCAGGGGCCACGTTGCCGCCCGGTCCCTCTCACACGTGCCAAGATGGCTATATTGCACTGCAGGTTCTCCCGCCAATCCCATATACGTACAATTCACTATGAAAAGATCGTGCCAAATGTGGCATAGGTGAGTTGATGGCTCGCATCCGCTTCGTGCGCCGGGGGCTGGAAATCAATGAATGGCCGAAAAAACCTTAGCGCAACTGCCTAGCAAGCAACCACTCCCTGCACCAGACACGTTCCACACAAGCTCAGCCCTTACACAAACCGGACCATCCGATGGGCACAGGCTCTCGCGTTCTTATTACGGCTGCCCTGCTGGCGGTTCTACTCGTCCTCCTGGCAGGATTGTGGAACATGCTGCGTGGCAAAAGTCCCAACCTCAGCCAGAAGCTGATGCGTTGGCGTGTCGGCCTTCAGTTTCTTGCCATCCTGCTCATGATGACGTTGGTTTATCTATGGCGCCAGTGACAACATCGTAAGGTTGTTATCGGCTGGCCGTCGGTTGGTCTAAATGATGAGCTAAGCCTGAGCTTTGCGGTGCTTGGTCGGACTTCGAGAAACCATGGTAGTTCTTAACAAAATCTACACACGCACGGGTGATGCCGGCACAACCGCCCTCGGTACGGGCGATCGCGTGTCCAAACATTCGCCGCGGATCGCTGCGTATGGCACGGTTGACGAAACCAATGCCCTGATCGGTGTTGCAAGGGCCCAGTTGGCCGGAAAGCACCAGGATCTCGACGCCATACTGGGCCGAATTCAGAATGACCTGTTCGATCTGGGCGCCGACCTGTGCGCGCCCGAGCGCGGGGATGTACCGCCAAAGCGCGAGCGGCTACGGGTGAGCGATGCCCAGATCAAGCGCCTCGAGGGCGAGATCGACATCATGAACGCCGATCTGACGCCGCTTCGATCCTTCGTCCTGCCTGGCGGCTCCGCGGCCTCTGCGGCCCTCCACGTGGCTCGCACGGTGTGTCGACGCGCCGAGCGCGCCATGGTTGAGCTTGCAGCCCTTCCCGGCGAGCAGGTGAGTCCGCCGGGCCTGAAATACATCAACCGCCTTTCCGATTTGCTGTTCGTGGCCAGCCGCTACGTCAACGATCTCGGCAAGGATGACGTGCTCTGGGTGCCCGGCCAGAACCGTTAGGTTGGTCATCGCTTCTCAAGCGCGAAGGATGTGCGCACGTGGTTTTCATTCCCCTGTCGGACGACAATCCCCTTCGCTCTGTTCGCTTCCAGTGGATCACCATCGGCCTGATCGCCGCCAACGTGATCGTGTTCCTGCTCGAAAATACGCCTGACGGGCAAGCGGCGATGGCAAGCTTCGCCCTCATTCCTTCCGAACTGTTCCACGTTCGGATCTGGGGCGGCGCCGTGCTGGCTCCGGATCAACCTTTCCAAGTTCCCGAAGGTGCGACGTTGATTACCTACCAATTTCTGCACAGCGACATTCTGCACTTGCTCTCGAACATGCTGTTCCTTTGGGTGTTCGGCGATAACGTCGAGGACGCCATGGGGCATTTCAAGTTCCTTGCGTTCTATCTCTTGTGCGGAATTGCTGGCGGCCTGGCGCATTCTTTCGTGCTGCCCGACTCGAGGTTGCCGCTCATCGGCGCCAGCGGTGCCGTTGCGGGCGTGATCGCGGCCTATCTTATTCTCCATCCGCGCGTGCGCGTGTGGGTGCTGGCGTTCCGGTTCATCCCGCTGCGCATAGCGGCCGTCTGGGTGCTGGGCGTATGGGTCCTCACGCAGTTCATCATGATCGCACTGGTACCGTCGGACCAGGTGGCATGGTGGGCGCATGTGGGCGGCATGATTGCAGGCGCCATTCTGGTCCTGTTCCTGCGCAGGCCTGGCGTTCCGCTCTTCGATCGCGGTTTTCAGACAAGCGCCTCGTGAGCAGCAGGCTGCATCTGAGCCGGAACTCGCGCTGCTTCCAGGGGACTCTGAAGCTTCGGGGCCACAGCTGATGTTGCCCAGCTATTGTCCAAAGTGCTTAATGGGTTGCCCAATTGACACCCAATTCCGGCGGCCCTACGTTCGCATCTCGCAATTGCGAAGCGTGGCGTCCCGCTGCCACTCACAGCCAATCATGTGACCAAGCGGAGTTGGGCGTTGACTGCGGTGCAGCACGACCCTGGGGAAGATCGGTCGTGCTTCACATGGAGCCGTTGAGGCAATGAAAGTACTCGTCGCCGTCAAGCGCGTGGTCGACTACAATGTGAAGATCCGCGTCAGATCAGACGGATCCGGCGTCGAACTCGCCAATGTCAAGATGTCGATGAACCCCTTCGACGAGATCGCGGTCGAAGAGATGGTGCGCCTCAAGGAGAAGGGGCTGGTCACCGAGATCGTGGCCGTGTCGATCGGGCCGGTGAAATCGCAAGAGACGATCCGCACGGCGTTGTCGATGGGGGCTGATCGCGGCCTGTTGATCGAGACGCCGGACGGAACAGCGGTCGAGCCGCTGACGGTTGCCAAGCTGCTCAAGGGCGCGGTCGAAGCCGAACAGCCGAAGTTCATCATTCTCGGCAAGCAGGCGATCGACGACGACTGCAACCAGACTGGCCAAATGCTTGCGGCACTGCTCGCCTGGCCCCAAGCCACATTCGCGTCCAAGCTCGTGATCGAAGGCGACACTGCCATGGTTACGCGCGAGGTGGACGGCGGGCTCGAGACGATCAAGATCGGGCTTCCGGCCGTGGTGACCACGGACCTGCGCCTCAACGAGCCGCGCTATCCCTCGCTGCCAAACATCATGAAGGCCAAGAAGAAGCCGCTCGATGTCAAGAAGCCGGCCGACTACGGCGTGGAGATTGCGCAGCGACTCAAGGTGATCAAGACGGTCGAGCCACCCGGACGTAAAGCCGGCATCAAGGTGGCAAACGCGGCCGAACTGGTCGCCAAACTGAAAGAGGCGGGGGCGCTTTCATGAATGTTCTTGTTGTCGCCGAACACGACAATAAGTCGCTCGCGCCGGCGGTCGCCAAAGCCATGAGCGCCGCCACGGCGATCGGGCAGACGGTGCATGTGCTGGTGGCGGGGGCCGATGCGAAATCGGTCGCCGAGGCAGCTGCCAAACTGGAAGGTGTAGGTAAAGTTCTGCTTGCCGACGCACCGCAACTGGCCCACCAACTCGCCGAAGAAATGGCGGCACTGGTCGTCGGCCTGATGCCCAACTATGACACCGCCATCGCCCCCTCGACAGCTTCCGGCAAGAACTTCATGCCGCGCGTGGCCGCGCTTCTGGACGTCATGCAGATTTCCGACGTCATCAAGGTCATTTCTCCTGATACCTTCGAACGGCCGATCTATGCCGGCAATGCCATCCAGACCGTGCAAAGCAGCGACAAGAAAAAGATCATCACGGTGCGCGCCACAGCTTTTCCGGCCGTCGGCAACACCGGCTCAGCTGCAATCGAATCCATCCAGGTTCCGGCACCCGTGGGCCTTTCGAGTTTTGAGAAGGCCGAGATCCAGAAATCCGACCGGCCCGAGTTGACCGCCGCCAAAATTGTAGTCTCGGGCGGCCGCGGCCTGCAGTCGAACGAGAACTTCAAGAAATACATCGAGCCAGTGGCCGACAAGCTTGGCGCGGCCGTGGGTGCCAGCCGCGCCGCCGTCGACGCAGGCTACATGCCCAACGACTATCAGGTCGGGCAGACCGGCAAGGTGGTGGCGCCGGAGCTCTACATCGCCGTCGGCATTTCGGGCGCGATCCAGCATCTCGCCGGCATGAAGGACAGCAAGGTGATCGTCGCCATCAACAAGGACGGCGAGGCGCCCATCTTCCAGGTGGCGGACTATGGCTTGGTGGCCGATCTGTTCCAGGTGCTGCCCGAGTTGAAAGACGAATTGGAGAAGGCGGGCACGTGACACCAGGCAATCAAGAGCGATCCGGCGGGTTGAAGGAGCAAGGCGTCATGGACGCGAGCCTCAAGAACAGAAGAGCCGGCGAACCCGGCGAGCGCAGCCGCAAGGGCCAGGAGCCGGACGCTGGCGCTGTCATCAAATCGGTCGCCATCATAGGGGCGGGCCAAATGGGCAACGGCATCGCCCACGTGGTTTCGCTGGCCGGGTACAGCGTGCTCATGAGCGATCTCAAGAAGGAGGCCATCGACAACGCATTGTCGGTGATTCAGAAGAACATGGCGCGGCAGGTTTCGCGCGGCCTGATCACCGAGGCCGAGATGCAGCAGGCGTTGAAACGCATCAGCCATGCGCCCAACATGGCGGCCGTCGGCCAGGCCGATCTCATCATCGAGGCGGCCACGGAGGACGAGACGGTCAAGCGCAAGATCTTCGCCGACCTTCTGCCGAGCCTGAAGAAAGGCGCAATGCTCGCCAGCAACACGTCGTCCATCTCCATCACCCGTCTCGCGTCCACCACCGACCGGCCCGAGCGGTTCATCGGCATGCATTTCATGAACCCGGTGCCGATGATGCAGCTGGTCGAGCTGATCCGCGGCATTGCGACCGAGGATGAAACATTCACCGCAGCACGCCACTTTGTGGAAAGCCTGGGCAAGATCACCGCTGTTTCGGAAGACTTCCCGGCTTTTATTGTCAACCGCATCCTGCTGCCGATGATCAACGAGGCGGTCTACACGCTGTACGAGGGCGTGGGGACGGTCGAATTGATCGACAAGGCCATGCGGCTCGGCGCCAACCACCCCATGGGTCCGCTGGAACTGGCCGATTTCATCGGCCTGGATACCTGCCTATCCGTCATGCAGGTGCTCTATGAAGGATTGGCCGATTCCAAGTACCGGCCCTGCCCGCTGCTCGTGAAATATGTCGAGGCCGGCTGGCTGGGCCGCAAGACGCACCGCGGCTTCTACGACTACCGCGGCGAGAAACCCGTACCGACGCGATAAGCGTCAGCCGCGATCGTGGCTCTAGGACCTAGCCCGGCCTGTCCGGGCAGCCTCCGATGATGTCCTTGTTATTGCACGTGTAGCCGCCCCTGCGGCATTCGCTCAGCGCTACGTCCTGGGTAGCACCCCGCCCCCAGGTCACGCCCCCTCGCCGCTTTCCTGCGACGATGTAGAGGCACGCGGAGGACGTCGCGTAAGGATCGGTGCAGCGGACGCCGCCGGGCCCACCATTGCACGCATCGATGGCGGCTATTTCTGCCTCGCCGCGCGTCCCGCGCCGCGCAAACCCCACACGGACCCACCGCCCTTCGCGAAAGCCCGCTGCCACAGCGACCCATCCTTCCTGACTAACGCCAGGTCGCTGGTCTACGCCCGGGCTTGGGCTAGGGCCAGGTCCCGGTCCTGGGCCCCCCTGGACCTGCGGGGGGCCACTCTGCACTCCGCTTTGGGCAAGGACCTGCGATCCTGTCAGCCCCACCAACCCAGCCGCGAGCAAAGACAATCCCAGCAGTCTCATCCCGCCCCTCCGCCTCCAGACCATGGCTGTCTGAAGCTTAGCCTAGAGGAAGCAAGACGTCACCCTGCTGCCCGGCCGGGAAGGCACCGGGCGGCCGCCGTTCCACAAGCTCCTGCTGCACTTTCGCCGTTAGCGATTGCGAACCTATGCGTCGACGATGACCTCGAAGCCGCCGAAGATCATGCGCTTGGCATCGAACGGCATCTTCTCGGGATTACTCATCATGTCCTTGAGCCGCGGGTCCTTCATGACCTTGGCGTTGACGCGGTCGCGGTCTGCGCGCGACTTGTAGACGATCCACGAGAACACCACGGTCTCGCCGGGCTTGCGGATCACCGCGCGCGGAAATGAGGTCAGCTTGCCGACCTTGACGTCCTCCGCCACGCACTCGCGCACCTCGAGCGCGCCGTATTCCTTCCAGACTTTGGCGGCCAACTTCGCGATGCGGCGGTATTCATCCACGTTCTTCTTCGGCACCGGGATGACGAACCCATCGACGTAAGACATTTCGTTCTCTCCATTGCTAACCCGGTGCGTTGTGGGCATCCGAGTGCAGTTTCAATTTCCTGCGTATGCCTTCTTCAACGCCTCGATGTCGAACTTTTTCATCTGAAGAAACGCCTTTGTCACACGCTGTGCGGCGGCCGCGTCCGGACCCTTCAGCATTTCAGCAAGCGCGGTCGGCACCACCTGCCACGAGAGGCCGAACTTGTCCTTCAGCCAACCGCATCGGCTTTCCTGCCCCCCGTCGGCCGTGAGCTTGCTCCAGTAGTGGTCGATCTCGGCCTGGGTCTCGCACATGATCTGGAACGAAATCGCCTCGTTGAACTTGAAATGCGGACCGCCGTTCAGACCGACATACTTCTGGCCATCGAGCTCGAACTCAATGGTCATTACCGAGCCGGCTTCGCGTCCGTGGATTTCGAAGCCCTCCTTGCCGTAGCGGCTGGCACTCAAGATCCGCGAGTTCTTGAATATCGAGACGTAGTGGTTTGCGGCCGCCTCGGCTTCTTTATCGAACCAAAGGCAAGGCACAATCTTCTGAGCGCTCAAGGCCATCGTGGATTCCTTCTTCGCTGTCGGCAGTCGTGGTTAGTGGCCGCAGGATCTGGCGGTGGCGTTGGGCGCGGCGCCGTACTCGTCGCTGCGCTTCACCCACTCCATGATCTCTTTCTCGTTGCGACCCTTGGGTGTGATGTCGAGATAGACGAAAGCGCCGATCACCTCTTCGTTGCCGCGCGCATAGCTGGAATAGGTGTGATAGATGGCGCCGTCCTTGTCCTTGAAGAAGACGCTAAGGCCCGGCAGCTCGTTCACGCCAAACTCGTTCTTGATCATCTGGTAGTTGTAGTAGAGGTGGTCCTTGGTCATCTCGGCGTCGCTGAACGATACGTGGTAGTCGAAGTTGAAGTCGTTGGCGTAGGACGACACCCACTTGGCCTTCCAGCCCAGCCGCTGCTTGTACGCTTCAAGCTTCGCCAGCGGCGCCCGCGACACGCGCACATAGCTGACGTCGTGGTTCTCCAGATGCACGAGCGCGCCTTCGGCGTGATCGGCTTCCAGGGAACAACTCACGCAACCCATGTCGAGGTCGTGCCGCCACATGAAATGATGGACGATGAGCTGGCTATTAACGCCGAACAACTCTGCCAGCGACTGCTTTCCTTCCGACGTGTCGAAGATATAGGTCTTGTCGACCTTGACCCACGGCAGGGAGCGCCGCTCGGCGCTGACGAGGTCGCGCATGCGCGTAAGCGCCTTCTCGTTCTTCAGATGGGCCTTGCGCGCCTGCAGCCAGTCTTCGCGCGAAACGATTTGGGGAGTGCTCATGTTTCTCTCTCCTTTCTGCATTGCCGACGATCACGGATTGAGATCGGTCGCCGCCTTGAAGCTGCCGTCCATGTAGAACGGTACCGAGGTGTGCGCGTGTGCGATCTTCCAAGCGCCGTTCACCTTGCGGAACCCCATGGTGACCCGCACCCAGATCTCGAATTCGTCGCCGCTGTGGAGTTTGCCGCCCAAGCGATTCAGACTGCAGCTAAAGGCAACGTCGCCGCCCACCGCCATATCGAGGTCCTTGCCTATCTCATAGCCAATCGCACTGAAGCCGGGGAACCACGCTGCAAGGGCCTGGCGCCGGCCGTCCGGATCTTGCTGCAGCGGCGGTGCCAAGTCGTAGCTCCTCGCGCCGGGCGCAAAGGTGGCGAGCACGCCCTCCAAATCCTTTGCGCGCAAGGCGGCCGCCCATTGCTCAATGAGCTTGCGAATTTGGGCCTCGTCGCCCGAAGTCGTGTCCTGCGTGGGCATGCGTCACTCCTTTTTGCTGAGCGCCGAGATGCTGCGGAGGCTGCCTACGGCGGTGTTCACGCCGCCGTAGGTTTCATGTTGGAAACGGACTCGCGCCAAGCGGTCGGGTAGCTGGCATTTGTGCGTCGCGCACCGCCCCGTTCATGCAGCCAGTTTGAAGTCGGCTATCTGCGCATCGAACGCGCGTTTGAACGCCGGCCTGGCGGTGCAACGCTCGACGTAGGCGGCCAGACGCTTGTCGCTGGTGACAATGTCGGTGTGCTTGAGGATCCTGAGCACTGTGGTCATCATCAGATCGCCCGCCGTGAAGCGATCGCCATCGAAATACGGCTTGTCGCCGAGCGCTTTGGAGAGGCCCGCGAGGCGCTTCTGCGCGAATTCTACGGCGCCGGGGCGACGCAGCTTGGCCCATTCCTGGCCCGCGTAGAAAATATCGATCCGCGCAACATCCATAACGAAAGGCTCGATGGAATTGAGCGCGGCGATCAGCCATTGCGTCGCTCGGGCGCGAGCCTGCGGTTCCTTCGGCAGCAGCGCTTCGCTCCGCTCGCCGACATAGAGCACGATGGCTCCCGATTCAAAGAGCGCGAAGCCATCCTCTTCGAGTATCGGCACCTGACCGAAGGGCTGCAGGGCGCGGTAGTCCGGCTTGTCCTGATCGCCCTGACCGAGCAGGCGCGTCCTGTAAGGCAGGCCGGCTTCCTCCAGCGCCCACCGCGCGCGCAGGTCGCGCACCTGGCCCCGGGCAAAATCCGGAACCCACTTGAAGGCGGAAATCGTAATCATCTGCGTTTATCCTTTCATCATTGTGCCAACGGGTGTCATCCAGCCGATACCGGCACCGCTCGGCTCCATCAGCATGGCGATGCGGCCGACACCGGGAACATCGAAGATCGGCATGACGAGCTTGGCGCCCGACCTGACGGCTTTGGCAACACGCACGTCGACATCATCGACCGCGAGGAAAGACATCCAGCTTTCAGGCACGCAGTCGAATTGCGATCCCTCGAGCGGGAACAGCCCGGCGACGCACTTGTCGCCGTCGAAGGCAAGCCAGTAGTCCCGCCCATCTGGCGTCGACGTGCGCTCGAACCTCCAGCCGATCGTGTCCTGATAGAATTTCTTGGCGCGCTCGACGTCGCGGGTCCTAAGCTCGTTCCAGTGGAAGCGGCCGTGCACCCAAGGAGCGGGCGGTGGCGGCTGCGTCTGGCTTTGCACGCGCCGCGCATTTGCAGTCTTTGCCATGATGTCCTCCAGCAGCGGTTACGAGAAATAGCGTTCGAGCTTGTCGAGCGTACCCGTCCAGCCGCGCGAATGGCCGTCGCGGGCCTGCTGGTCGAAGAATTGCTCGTGCAGCAGCGTAAGCAGCGTGCCGTCACCGTCCGCCGCAATAGTGATCGTAACGAGCGACTCGCGCTCGGGGGTCGAGTGCCAGGCCCAGGTGAACACCAGCCGGCTGTCGGGCACCACCTCGCGGTAGACGCCGCCGACCTGATGGCTCTCGCCATCATCGGTCTGGAAATTCATCTGATAGCTGCCGCCGGAGCGCACATCCATTTTTGCGCGCACCGATCCGGCCACGGTCTCGTTGGGCCCGAACCAGTGGACTATTTTTTGCGGGTCCGTCCAGGCGGCGAAGACTTGCGCGGGCGACGCTTTGAGGCGGCGCTTGAGGGTGAGGCTTGGCTTGGTGAGCATTGTTCCTCCTCAACGAAAGCGGCAAGACGATCGAGCTGTTCGGTCCAGAAGCGCTCGTAACGCGACAGCCACTGCATGGCAGTCTCCATCGGCGCCGCTTTGAGGCGGCAGCGCACGGTGCGCCCGCTCTTCTGGCGGTCGATCAAGTTTGCGCGGGCCAGCACGTCGAGATGCTTCATGACGGCCGGCAGGGAAACCGCGAACGGCGCCGCAATTTCCGTTACCGCCAGTTCCGGCTCATTCGCCAGTCGATCGACGATGGCACGCCGCGTCGGATCGGCGAGCGCCGCGAAGGCGAGATCGAGCTGGATGTTTCTATAGTAAACCATGTGGTTAAGTATTGTATCGCGAGCAACGAATGTCAAGTCCTTCCGGCGGCTTTTTGATTGCACACGCGATTGTCAACACCAGCGGACGTGGGTTCTGCTGCGCGCGATCGCCCTGGCGTCGCGGCAGTCGGAGAGGGTAGGCTGCGGCCGAAATCATGCGGTCAGCTAGGGAGAACGATCATGGCTCAGGGTAAGGTTGCGCTCGTCACAGGTGGCGGCAGCGGGATCGGCCGCTCGGCGGCACTGGCGCTGCAGGGCGACGGTTGGAATGTGGTGGTCACCGGGCGCCGCAAGGAAGAGCTCGACAAGACCATCGCGCTTGCCAAGGAGGGCGGTGGCAAGATGGTGGCGGTCGCAGCCGACGTAGGCAAACCCGAGGACGTCAAACGTCTGTTCGCGGAGACCAAGAAGGCGTTCGGCGGCCGGCTCGATTTCCTGTTCAACAACGCTGGCTTCGGCGCGCCGCCGGTGCCGATGGAGGACCTGCCGTTCGAGACGTGGAAATCGGTGGTCGACGTCATCCTGCACGGTTCATTCCTGTGCGCGCAGGAAGCCATCAAGATCATGAAGGAGCAAACGCCCAAGGGCGGACGCATCGTCAACAACGGCTCGATCTCGGCGCATACGCCGCGACCGAATTCGGTCGCTTACACCTCATCGAAGCACGCCATCACCGGCCTGACCAAGTGCATCGCCCTCGACGGTCGCAAGCACGACATCGCCTGCGGGCAGCTCGACATTGGCAACGCCGACACCGCCATGGGCGGCCGCATGAAGGCCGGCGTACCGCAAGCCAACGGCACCATCGCGCCGGAGGCGGTCTTCGATGTGGAACACTGCGGCTCGGCCATCCGCTACATGGCCAGCCTCCCACTCGATACCAACGTGCTGTTCATGAACATCAAGGCGACCAAAATGCCGTTCGAAGGACGCGGCTAGATCACACTCCGGGCTCGCATCGCGTGCTCGCCTGAGTTATTTCGCGCAATGTTATCAACGGGAACTCGGCGGCTGCCTGCTGAGTTCCCGTTGGCATGCTCGACCTTCTTGACATCCTGTTGCTCAGCCGCGGCACGCCTGCCGATGACCGGACCTTGGCATTCCGCCGCATCGACGGAAGCCCAGCCTCGAACGTGATCTACTTTCTTCCCTGGTTCACGCCGTTCTGGTTTGCTCGGCGAGCAGGGTTCGCGCCGCTTGATTTTCTCGCGGCCTATGAGATGCCGCCAGCGATCGTAAGCTCGGAACCCGCGTTCTGCGTGCAGGCCACGCGCGGGCTGGTGCAGGATGCGGAGCGCTTGCTGCAGAAGCGCAGAATCAAGACAGAGGATGCGGTGATCGTCGGCCTGAGCGTCGGCACCTACCCCGCCACGTATCTCGCCAACCGCATCGGAGCGCGCGCCTTTGTTCGGTTGCATCGGCCGATCGCGCGGATTTGGCGATCTGGGAAAGCCCAGCGACCCGCGTCGTAAAGCATCGCGCGCTGAAGAAGGGCTTTCGGCTGGCGCACTATTCGGAGTTCCTGCAGGGCAGTCATCCTGCGCAGAACCTCACAGGGATAGCGCCCAACAGCGTCTTTGTGGTGGGTCAGCGCGATCCCTATATTCCACCCGACTGCAACACAGGACTGCTTCAGGCCATTGCAACGCATGTTCGGGGAGCAAAGGTGATCAAGCTCAACACCGGCCACTTCAAGACATTGACGGGCAGCGGACGTTACCAGCGTGCCATGCTCGGCATCGAGGACGTACGCAGAAAAATATGGCGGATGCCGGCGTGGCCGTTTCGAGGAGCAGGCGGAGAAAGCGCGGCCTCACCGTGACGCAACAGCCGTAACGGTTGCGCACGGAGAAGGTCTGCAAATTGCGGGCATGAACGCAGTCGGCGTGCACTAAGCCGGCTGACTTCCAAACGAGAGCGCTTTCTGATCACCGACATAGTCGCGGTAGGCAGCAAGGTTCGCAAAGGTGTGCCTCCGGCGGACTCAGCCATTACGGTTCCGTCGTTCAGAATAGCAGCAGCCCTGCCGCCGTTCGCTCCGAGGCGGGATCCTTGTGGCAAGTTGGTCAGGCTAAGAGGGGAGTTCGTGTCATGAGGGTTGGTTATGACTGTATGCTTGAATCGATCGGCCGGCGACGCGCTCCGCCAAAAGCAGACGCCGCCGATAACAGCGATCGCCAATAAAGCGAGGAAAATTTCCAGCATTCAGGTGTCCATTTTTATGAGCAGAAACAAAGAATAGCACGTATGAGACGCTCCCTATCCCTTCTTTCGGAGGGGATGCGCCTTGGATGAGCAGCGTCGTGATACAAACCAAGATGCTGGGGGAATAAATCCAGCTTTTTTAATCAAATGCCCGGACTTCCGAAGCTCCATGAGCAACCCTGACGACATAGCTGATCCCGAGCCAGCACCGTTCTGGGAGACCAAATCGCTCACGGCGATGTCGCGCGCAGAGTGGGAGTCACTGTGCGACGGCTGCGGCCAGTGCTGCCTGCTCAAGATAGAGGATGAAGATTCGGGGAACATCTATCTCACCCGGCTTGCCTGCCGCCTTCTTGAGGTCGGCTCATGCCGCTGCAGCGACTACGCGAACCGAAAGGCTCATGTGCCAGACTGCGTCGTCATCAGCTCGGACGATCTAGGGGGGCTTCCCTGGTTGCCGAACACCTGCGCGTACAGACGGATCGCTGAGGGGCGCGGCCTCGCGTGGTGGCACCCTTTGGTGTCGGGAGATTGCGAAACCGTGCACCAGGCCGGGATCTCGGCGCGCGGCTGGGCGCGAACGGAGAAAGGCGTGCGACGCAACGCAAGAGTGCGGTACATCATCGGCCAGGCTGGGTGAGCATGGTTACTACTTGGCCAACGCCCGAGCTGCAGCGAGCACCTCTTCCGCATGGCCCGGCACCTTGACCTTGCGCCAGCTCTTCGCAATACGTCCGCTTTGGTCGATGAGGAACGTCGAGCGCTCGACCCCCATATATTTGCGGCCGTACATCGATTTCTCGACCCAGACGCCGTAAACCGTGGCCACCGTCTTGTCCTCGTCGGCGACGAGACGCACTGCAAGGTCATACTTTCCGGTGAACTTCTGGTGACTCTCCACACTGTCGGGTGACAGGCCGATCACCTCCACCCCAGCCTTGCGAAAATCGGGGGCGAACCTGGAGAAGTCCTTGGCCTCCAGCGTGCAACCGGACGTATCGTCCTTGGGATAGAAATAGAGCACCACGGTCTTGCCTTTGAAGCCCGACAGCCTGAGTTTCTCGCCGCTCGCCGTGGGAAGCTCGAAGTCCGGAGCCTTCTCACCTTCGTGCGGCATGGCGCGCTCCCAATTGCAGGCATCAGCGCAAGACATGGCATGTTGCGGCGACAAGCGAAAGGGCATCGCACGCGCGACGCCCTTCACATATTCGCCTACCCGCACGCGGCTCTGGCGCGGGTTGTGAAATTCACTACTTCGGCGGCGTTGTCGCCGGCGGCGCAGATTGCGTTGCCGGTGGCGAAGATGGTGTGGTCGTTACATCGTCGCCGCCCATCATGGCGAACGCCGCAATAGCCACAACGACGGCCGCAACAGCCGCGCCAATCAGCAGGTTTCTGTTGTTGTTCATCATGCCCTCCTCTTTTTGGCTGCTAATGGTGGAGATGAAGCGCACGCCTCACCCCGCGAGAGCGCAACGCATCAGAAGCGCCACGGTTCCGGATGTGTGGCCGGCTTCTCATAACGGTCGTCGCTAGCTCTGAAGCAGCGATGCCCGTAGGATTGACCGGTCAGAGGTCTCTACGGACGCGGAGCAGAGGGATGTCGAAGGAGATGGCGGCGCTCTGCCTTGGGCTCGTCCTACTCGCTAGCGCAGCTCTAGCGGACGAAGCGCGAGATTGCATGCAGGACAAGGACCCCGACCTCGCGATCCGCGCTTGCACCACGCTCATCAAGACGGATGCCGGGAATTCTTCACTCTACAATCGTCGCGGCAACGCCTACCGCGTCAAGGGCAGCTACGACGAGGCCATTGCGGATCACACCCGCGCCATCGACATCGACCCGCAGTCCGCCGTAGCCTTCAGCAACCGCTGCTTTGACTTCGTGCACAAGATGGAGCCCGACAGGGCGATCGCCGATTGCAGCAAAGCCATCGAACTCAATCCGAAGTTTCCCGTCGCCTATTTCAATCGCGGCATGGCATTCGAGCGCAAGCGGGCCTACGACCAGGCTATCGCAGACCACAGCAAGGCAATCGAGATCAATCCGAAGCTTGCGCGCGCCTACAATGCCCGTGCGTGGACATACTTCAAAGCCGGGAAGGCTGCGCTCGGTCTGCCCGACGCACAAAAGGCGCTCGAACTGCGCCCCGATGATCCGGCGTTGCTCGACACGAGGGGACACATCCTTGAGGCACTCGGCAAACGCAAAGAGGCCATCGCAGATTTCCGTCAGGCGCTCGCCAAGGACCCCTCGCTCAAGGAAAGCATCGCCGCAATGAAGCGGCTCAAAGTCAAACCATGACCGCCGCGTCAAGAAACATATAGCGTCGGCATGCCCAATCTTACTTCGCGCTTTGAGGGTTTCTTATCGATTGACGGTTAGGACACGTAGGTTGCCAGGACCGTCTAACCTTCAAGATCGCATGCTCCCTGCCATCTCCAGCGCCGTTTCGGGTATGCGCATGGCCACGCTCCGCCTGGAGGGGTCTGCGCGCAACATCGCCAACCCGAACTCGCAAGGAACGCCGCCTCTAAGCGGAGCGAATACACCGCCCGTTTACCTTCTCGTACGCGCTGATCAGATGGCGCCAGCTGCTCCGGCAGGTGCACCCAGCGGCACGTTGCCGCCCGTCCGCAACAACTCGCCGACGTGGATGGCAACCTATGATCAGGATTCCGGCTATGCCGGTGGCTCCGACTTGACCGGCAATATGCTAGAACTGACAGGTGCAGAGCACAGCTTCATTGCCAACGCGAAGGCGCTGGAAACTGCTCAGGCCATGGTGAAACGGCTTTACGAACTCACCGACTAGCACGGCGAGTGCCGCCTACTTCTCCGCCAGCAGGTTTTGCAGGTCCAGTCGCAGCCTCCCCATCTCGAGTTCGCCGCGAGCATTGACCGGCCAGGCCTCGCGCGGCCGATCCCAGTACAGCTCGACGCCGTTCTGATCATAGTCGCGCAGATAGAGCGCTTCGCTCACGCCGTGGTCGCTGGCGCCATCGAGTTCGATGCCGGCAGCTATCAGCCTGCGCAGTGCATCGGCGAGTGCGGCTCGCGTGGGGTAGAGAATGGCCAGATGATACAGCCCAGTCGTCCCTGGCGGAGGCGGAGACCCGCCGGCGCTCTCCCAGGTGTTGAGTCCGATGTGATGGTGATACCCGCCGGCCGAAATGAACGCCGCCTGATTGCCGCGGCGCTGCATCAGTTCGAAGCCCAGCACCCCGCAGTAAAAGGACAATGCCCGCTCCAGATCGGCAACTTTCAGGTGCACATGACCGATGCGGGTGCCGTCTGCGACGGGGCGAGCCGGCCGGTCGTCCAGGGGTACGAGACGATCGCTCATTGGAAATCTCTACAAGGTTTGGTCCCTCGATCAGGCGCCGACCATGCGGTCAGAGGCGGAACGAGGCCCTATGCCTGTCAGGAACACCGACAGATCATCCGTCATATGGTGCACATGAGCAGGAGGCTCAACCCAGCCGCGGATGGTCTTCTGCACGGGGTGGTCATAGTTGAATTCCGAGCGCACGAGAACGGTGGTCATGCCCAGCACGTGTGGTGCCTCCAGGTTGTGCGGCATGTCCTCAAACATTGCGGAAGTAGCAGCATCGACACCGTGCGCCTTCAGGAACTCATCATAGCAAGTGCGGACCGGCTTCGGCACGTAAGCGGCATCGACAATGTCGAAGACACCATCGAACAAATGCAGCACGCCGACCTTGCCAGCCACACGCTCCGCATGCGCGCGTGAGCCGTTGGTGAAGATGAGTTTGCGCCCTGGAAGCCCCGCGATGGCTTTTGCCAAGTCCGGATGCTCGGCAACCACCGACAGATCGATATCGTGCACGTAGTCGAGAAACGCCTTGGGATCCATCTTGTGGACCTGCATCAGGCCTGAGAGCGTGGTGCCGAACTGCCGATAGTAGGTCTTCTGCAGGTGCCGCGCATACTCGAACGGCACGCCGAGGTAACGGGCGATGAACTCACCCATTCTCTGGTCGACCTGGCTGAAGAGATTGCAATCGGCTGGATAAAGCGTGTTGTCGAGATCGAAGATCCACGTCTGCGTTCGCTCAAAGCCACGTTTGCCTGCAACTTCTTTTACCTCCCCGCGGGGCAGATGGGGGTTCGCGCGCGGAAAGGAAGCTGCTCGGCTGCCCGTCATCACGCGGCCTTCCTCACCTTACCGCCGACCAGCGTACCGACACCGTGCTCGGTAAACAGCTCCAGCAGCACGCAGTGCGACACGCGGCCGTCGAGGATCACCACGGCCTCCACGCCAGCTTCCACCACCTCGATACAGCCTTCGACCTTCGGGATCATGCCGTCGGTGATGATACCGTCGCGAATAAGCATGCGCGCTTCCTCGATCGAGAGCTGCTCGATGAGCTTCTTGTCCCTGTCGAGCACACCGGCCACGTCGGTGAGGAGCAGCAACCGCTTGGCCTTCATGCGGGCAGCAAGTGCGCTCGCGAACGTATCGGCATTGATGTTGAGGGTTTCACCCTCGCGGCTGATCCCAACCGGCGCAATGACCGGGATAAGGTCCGACCCGGAGATGACCTCGACGATGTGGGGGTTCACTTCTGCCGGATCACCGACGAAGCCGATGTCGACCGCCTTCATCAGGTTCGATTCGGGATCCGCCATCTCGGTAATCTTTCGGGCAATCATGAGGTTGGCGTCCTTGCCCGAAATGCCGACGGCCTTGCCACCCTGGCGATTGATCGCCGTCACGATGTCCTTGTTAATGAGGCCGGCGAGAACCATCTCGACAACCTCGACCGTCGGCTTGTCGGTGACGCGCAGGCCGTGAACGAATTCACTCTTGAGTTGCAGCCGCTTCAGCATGCCGGCGATCTGGGGACCTCCGCCGTGCACTACGATCGGGATTCACGCCCGACTGCTTGAGCAGTACGATGTCTTGCGCGAACGCTGCCGCGAGGTCCGGATCGCCCATGGCATGGCCGCCGAATTTGACGACCACCGTCTGCCGGCTGTAGCGCTGCATATAGGGCAACGCTTCCGCAAGGATGCGCGCCTGCGATTGGGCTGCCGATGGCGCCGACGAGGCCGTCTGCGCCGTGTCGCTCTTGGCTGGTTGGTGCTTTGCCATCGCTTCGACCTTTCAGGTGCCCTGACGCACCAGCGATAGGGCGGCGGACTGCACTTATAGCCGCCCGGCAGCCGCGCTCAACGGAATTTGCTCGCGATTATGGCTTTGTTCTCGCACAGGATCTTTTGTACGGGGCCATGATGCCGCCCGGTCTATCGGGTAGAGTGTTGGAAACTTGCACAAGCATCCGGAAACGGCGGTTGAGCATAGCGGCCCCTGTGATAGGCCTCTGGCGCTTTTTCGAGCCGTGACGGGGGAGTTGTTGATGCCGCAACCGGTTGCGGACGCTTTCAGATCGATTCCCATGTCGTCCACTCTTGGCGAAAGCCTCGAGCGGGCGCATGGATTTGCGCGTGAGCAGGGCCATCGCGCGGTAACGCTCGAGCACCTGCTGCTGGCATTCACAGAGGACGCGGATGCGTCCGCTGTACTGCAGGCCAGCAGCGTCGACCTCGTTCGACTTGGAACGGACGTTTCCGGCTACCTCGGCCGGCTGCTCGAGGACATGCGAGCGGAGAATGGCGCAGAACCCGCGACCGACCCTGAACTGCTGCGTGTCCTGCACGCGGCGGTGCAGGCCGCCCAGCAGTCGCGCCGCCGCCAGATCGACGGTGCGATCGTCCTGGCAGCCGTCGTGGGCGACGGGAAAAGTCCGGCAGCCGGGCTTCTGAAGTCGCACGGCCTTACATTCGAGGAAGTCATTCGCGCATTGCAGAAGACCAATGCCAAGGCGAATGCGCAGGCACGTTCCAAACAGTTCGCGACGCCTGCCCCTACGCCCCCACCAACCGCTCCCATGGAGAACGGCAGTTTAGTCTTGAGCCCGCAAAGCGGGATGTCCGAGCCTGTCAACGCCGGGGGGGCTCAAGGCGCCGGACAATCGGTCGAGGATATCCTCGCTGCCGCCCGCGCGCGCATTCAGCAGCGCACGACCGCCATAGTTGGCAAGTCGGCGGACCCCTCTCCGCCACCACCGCCTGCCGATCCAGAGCCGCCTCAGCTGTCAAAGCTCGACATTGCCCCGGAGCCAATCTCGCCCCCGTTCCCGGAACCTGATGAATTGATCGAAGAAGCGCGGTCGTCGCCAGCGAGCCCGCGGCCACCGACACCGCCTTCTCCTTCAACACCCCTGCCACCTGCATCTCAGGCGCGTCCCAATTGGCCACCGCCGGCGTCAGGGGGCCTGCCTCCGTCCGCGCGCTTGCCTCAGTCCCCGCCGCAGCGGCCGACGGCTCCATTTCCGCAAAGACCCTTGCAGCAGGGCGAAGGGGCCCCACGTCCGCCATTGCCGCATCGCGCCGGGCCCGGCAGCGGCCTGCCGCCCCAGCCAGGATTGCCGAACAGGTCCCGTGCGCCCTGGCCTGACGGCAATGAACCTGCATCATCCGCTCGACCGCCGATGGCCAATGGCGAACTGGTTGAGCCTCCTGCACCCGCCGCGAGAAGGCCAGGGCAGCGGACCGGGGGACAGGCCGGACAGGGCCCTCTTGTAGAAACCATTCCGCGCCGCATGCGGGTGGGTGTTCCCTCTTCAGCGCAGGTGCGGATCAGCCGCGACAGGATCGATGGCCTGATCCTGCTGCTGATGAAGGGCCGCGGCATGGCGCATCGTCCCGAGACCTTGATAACGCGCGCCCTATCGGTTCGGCTGCGGGCTCCCGATGGCGGCTTCTGGATCGAGGCCGCCTCGCCAGAGACCCAATGGATTGAGACTGCTTCCAACCTCCCTCAGGACGAGCAAGTCGCCTGGCGCTGGACGGTGACACCACAACGGCGCGGCCGCGGCCGCCTCATTCTGGTCGTCACCGCACGGGCAGTCGGGCACGACGGGCTCGCTGCCGAAACCGCTCCCCCCGATCGCGTGATCGAAGTGGCCGTCACAGGCGGTCGCCTGCGCCGCCTGGCAGGCTGGGGTGGCTTCCTTGCAGCCTTGATCGTGGGGGCTATGCTCGGGCGCTTCGGGGTGGAGTTCTGGGCGCTCGGCGCCGCGATCATCAAGCGGTTCACAGGCGGGTGACCGCTTGGCTCACATGTTGGCGAAGCCGCGCGATCTCGGCGCGCAATTCGGCGATCCCAGCTGCGGTTTGTGAAGATGTCGTGAGTATCGAAGGATAGGCCGCCGCGTGCTTGCGCAGCGCATCCATCGTCGTCTGTTGGATACGGGTCAGCTCGGTCGGCTTGATCTTGTCGATCTTGGTGAGGACCGCCTGATAGGAGACCGCGGCCTCATCCATCAGCGCCATGACAGCCTCGTCGGCGCTCTTCAGGCCATGGCGCGCATCCACCAGCAGGAACACGCGCGCCAGCGTGGGGCGTCCGCGCAGGTAGTCCTTCACCAGTCGCGTCCATTGCTCGACCTTGGCTTTCGGCGCCTGCGCAAAGCCGTATCCTGGCATGTCGACCATGAAGAGCGAGACGCCAGACACCTCGAAGAAGTTCAGCTCCTGTGTGCGGCCAGGCGTGTTCGAGGTACGAGCCAGCCCATGCTGGTTGACGAGCGCGTTGATCAGGCTCGACTTGCCGACATTGGAGCGGCCGGCGAAGGCAATCTCGGGTCGATCCGGATCGGGAAGGAATTCCAGGCTCGGCACGCTCTTGATGAAGAGCCACGGCCGCCCGAACAGTGCCTCGCCGGCACTCAGCTCGTCCGGCGTGAAATCATCGGCCATCATGGACTATCCTGGGGCCGATAGCGAGCCGAGCGCCGCGCTAGGAGCCTTCGCTTGCCGCGCAGGACGTCGCGCGCCTGGCTGAACTTCCCCGAACCGTTGAGGCTTGCGTTCTCGCGCGCATGCTTCTTATAGGCGGCGTCGATCTCCGTCGCGGTGGCACCGGGTTCCAGGCCCAGCGTCTTGAAGGCCTGCTCACGGGTCATGGCGCTCGATGCCGAGGCCCCCCCAGTTCCACCGCCTGACGGCGGCTCGGACGCAGCGCTCTTATCTTGCGTCTCCTGGCTCGCGGGCTTCTTCAAGCTTCCGACGCGCTGGCCCAACGTCTCCGCTCCTCGTCGCAGAGTGGCGCCGCTTCGAGCCATTGCGCCTCCAACGTCCATGCCCTCCCCGGACCGAACTCGCGCAACCATCTTGTCGACGCCCATATTCTTCCACAAGTGGATCTCGGCACCGTTCTTGCGCATGATCGTGTACTGCTGGAGCAGGGACAGCACGTTGTTCCACGCCCAGTAGATCACCAAGCCCACCGAGAACGACGCCAGCAGAAACGTGAACATCACCGGCATCCAGTTGAAGATCTTCTGCTGGAGGGGATCGGGCTGTTGCGGGTTCAACTGCATCTGAACCCACATGGTGATGCCCATGATGATGGGCCACACGCCGATGTGCAGGAACTCAGGCACCGCGTAGGGCAACAGCCCGAACAGGTTGAACACCGACGTCGGATCGGGCGCCGAAAGATCCTTGATCCAGCCGAAGAACGGTGCGTGCCGCATGTCGATAGTGATGAACAGCACCTTGTACAGCGCGAAGAACACCGGGATCTGCAGCAAGATCGGCAGGCAGCCCGCCATCGGATTGATCTTCTTGGCCTTGTAGATGCGCCATCAGTTCCTGCTGCTGCTTGGCGCGATCGTCCTTGTAGCGCTCGCGCAGCTTCTCCATCTCCGGCTGAAGCATCTTCATCTTGGCCATCAACTCGTAGCTCTTGTTGGCCAGCGGGAAGAACACGAGCTTCACGAGCACCGTGGTGGCGAGGATGGCGAGGCCGTAGTTGCCGAAGAACAGGCCGAGCCAATGCAGCAGCTTGAACAGGGGTTTGGTGATGAAATGAAACCAGCCCCAATCGACCAGCAGGTCGAACCGGTCGGCGCCGAGTTTTTCAGCGTAGGCCTCGATGAGATTGACGACTTTGGCGCCAGCAAACAGGTGGGATAGTGAAGCTCTGCTTCGCGCCGGGCGCGATAGTGATGGGACCGGCCGAGAAGTCGGCCTGGAAGGTGTCCTTTGGTCCTTTGACGCCTGAGAAACGAGCTTCGTACGGGGCGGTCTGGCTTGGGACGAGCGCGGCCGCCCAATACTTGTCGGTGAATCCGAGCCAGCCGCCGGTCTGCTTGAAGGTCTTCGCCCCGCCGTCCTTCAGCACGTCGGCGTAGCTCATTTCCTGCAGGCCGGCGGTCCCGAGAACGCCGATCGGACCTTCGTGGAGAATGTAGAAGCCCTCGACCTTGGGCATCCCGTGCCGGGAGATCAGCGCATAGGGGAGAAGCGCTACCGGGCTGCTGGTCTTGTTCTCGACTTCATCGGCAACGGTGAACAGATAGTTCTCATCGACAGTGATGGTGCGGCGGAACACCAACCCTTGCCCGTTGTCCCATACCAGCGTCACCGGCGAACCGGGTGTCGCCGACCCACCCTTCTCAGCGCGCCAAAGCGTCTCCGCGTTGGGCATCGGCTGCGTCACGCCGGCGCCCGCGACCCAGCCGTATTCGGCATAGTAAGGATGCGGCGCTCCCGAAGGCGAGAACAACACGACGTTGGGGCTTCCGGGATCGACCGTCTCACGATATTTGGTGAGCACGACGTCGTCGATGCGCCCGCCCTTGAGCGAAATTGAGCCCTTGATGCTGGGCGTCTCGATGAGAACGCGCGGGCTAGCACCTACAGCCGCTTCGCGGCTTGGCAGCTGTCGTTACCGAAGCTGGACCAGGCACGACCGTGCCCTGCTTGCCCGGCGTGGCTCCGGCGTCGTCGCCGGTGTATTCGGCGGGCGTCTGCTCTTTGGCCTGCGCCTGCTGCTGCTCCAGACGGATGCGCGCCTGACGCTCCTGCTCCTCCTTCAGCTTGGGCCCAGCATAGAAGAACTGCCATCGCCAGCAGCACCGCGACCGAGAGCACGATGGCGAGTAGGAGGTTCTTCTGATTGTCCTGGTCGGGCTGCAGCATGACTGTCTCGACTGAGGTTGGCCGGTATTGGTTAGGATCCGCGCGTCCTGCTATGCGCCGCTCGGCCCTGCTGCCCTGCTCCGGGCCTGGCATGGATGCGCCCGAACGCCTTGATCAGATCCGACACCAGTGCGGCAAAGCCGGCATCGAGGGCTGCCCGGCGAGCAATCAGACATAGTCGAAGTCGCTTCGCGCAGTGGTCACGCACAACGTCGCGGACGGCAGCCTTGAGGCGTCGTTTGATACGATTGCGCTCCACCGCATTCCCGACCTTCTTGCTGACGGTAAAACCGAACCTGGCTCCGCCGGCTGGTCCGCACTCTCGTCATCCCGCCGCTTGGCCTCCAGGACGAATCGCAGGCGTCGCAAAGCGGGCACCTTTGCGTATTCGCAAGAACTCCGGGCGGCGCTTTGAGGGTCGCAAGCGCGAGCGGTGGGAGGCCGCGGCGGCTGCACCTGTGCTGTGGCCATGCACCCATCCGTTACCGGCCTCAAGCCGACAGGCGACTTGCGGCCCTTCGCGCGCCGGCGCGCAAGAATCCTGCGGCCGCCGGCCGTTTGCATGCGCTTGCGGAAACCATGGCGCCGCTTGCGAACGACCTTGCTCGGCTGATAGGTACGCTTCACGTCTCGTCTCCGTGTTCAAGCCTGGTCCGGAACCGCTCGAGAACACTGCGGCGCGCAGATTGAAAACCCGCACGCGGGCCCGCCGATGATCTTGCCGGAATTGCTGGCGCTTATAGGATTGCGCCGACCCCAAGTCAATCCAAGCCACCGCTTGAAAGAAAAGCGATCACTTCTTCTCCCTTCGTCTCACGTGTACTTGACGGCTCACGCAAAACTCGCGGGCTAAGCTTATAGTCACTTGGACGCCCGCGCCCGTATCGGGCTATTTCGCACAGCAAGAGCCGCAGTTTTGACATGCCGCCACCGGAAAATATTGCCGCAAAAGGGACGGCACTGAAGCGATTTGGACCGCTGGTCGCAGTTGCAGCCGCCATGGCCGTCGTATTCGTGCTGGGTTGGCACAACCACCTGACCTTGGAGAACGTCGTTGCCCAGCGCGACAGGTTTCACAGCGTCCTCGCCCAGCATTCCATTCTTTCCGTCGCTCGCCTATATGGCGATCTACGTCTTGTCGGTGGCTCTCTCGCTGCCTGGCGGCCTCATCCTCACGGTTGCGGGCGGCTTGTTGTTCGGCTCGCTTGATCGGTGGGCTCGCCGCCGTCGTGGCGGCAACCGCGGGTGCCACCATCGTCTTCCTCATCGCGCGCACGGCCGTCGGAGAGACCTTCAGCGCGCGCGCCGGCCCCTGGCTGGCAAAACTGAGCGACGGGTTCAAGGAGGAGGCGCTGAGCTACATGCTGTTTCTGCGGCTGGTGCCAGCTTTTCCGTTCTGGTTCGTGAATATCGCGCCCGCGGTGCTCGGCGTGCCGTTCAGGACCTACGTGATTGGAACTTTTCTGGGCATCATTCCGGCGACCTTCGCGTTTGCTTCCGCCGGTGCGGGGCTGGACAGCGTCGTGATGGCAGCAAAGAATGAGCATGCGGCCTGCGTGGCGCTGAAGGGGGCAGACGCCTGCAAATTGAAAATCCACGCCAGCTCTCTGCTTACCAAAGAGCTGATCCTGGCCCTGCGTGCTATTGGGTCTGGTAGCGCTGATACCCGTCGTCCTCAAGAGGTGGAGAAAGATGCATGCCGCAGCCAAATGATGGCACTGCTGGCTTGATGCGGCTGGCCTCGGACGGCAAACAGTCCGAGCACCGGCAACTACACCAGGGTAGCTTGAAGACAGCCCCGCAAGATAGCGAACTGCGCGTCGATCTTTGCGTCATCGGCGGCGGCTCGGGCGGCTTGTCCGTTGCCGCGGCCGCCGCCCAGCTCGGCGTCTCGGTAGCGCTGGTCGAAAAGCACAAGATGGGCGGCGACTGCCTCAACTACGGCTGCGTGCCCTCCAAGGCCCTGATCGCAGCGGGGCGGCGGGCTCAGCTCATGCGCTCCAGCGCGCCGTTCGGCATAGCGCCGGTGCGGCCATCGATCGACCATGGCGCGGTCCATAACCATGTTCACGAGGTCATCGCCGCAATTGCTCCCAACAACTTCGGTCGAGCGCTTCGTCGGACTGGGCGTGACCGTCATCCAGGCCACAGGCCATTTTGTGAGCCGCGACACCGTACTTGCCGGAGACCACCGCATCAAAGCGCGGCGGTTCGTCATCGCCACGGGATCATCGCCCGCCATCCCGCCTATACCAGGCCTCGACAGGGTACCCTACTTCACCAACGAAACGATCTTCGACAATCGCGAAAAGCTCGAACACCTCGTCATCATCGGCGGCGGTCCGATGGGGCTGGAGCTGGGCCAGGCGTTTCTGCGGCTGGGCAGCCGCGTAACCGTCCTCGAAGCACAGCGCGCGCTAGGCAAGGACGACCCCGAACTGGCCGAGGTGGTTCTCAAACACCTGAGAGCCGAAGGCCTGGACATTCGCGAAGGTGCGACCGTCGAACGCGTCACAGGCGGAACCCGGCTGATCGACGTGCATGTCGCCGAGGCCGGCAGCACTACGGTGGTGCAAGGAAGCCATCTTCTGCTTGCGACGGGTCGTGCGCCAAATGTCGCGGGCCTCAATCTGGAAGCTGCCGCCATCAAATACGACAAGCGCGGCATTCGCGTTAACGGTGCCCTGCAGACCACCAACAGAAGGGTATTCGCCATTGGCGACGTCACCGGCTGCCCGCCGTTTACCCATGTTGCCAACTACCACGCGGGCATTGTCATCCGCCGGGCGGTCTTCCGCCTGGGGGCGACCGTCGACAACGCCATTGTGCCTTGGGCGACCTTTACCGATCCAGAACTTGCGCATGTGGGCCTTACGGAAGCGATGGCGCGGAAACAGCATGGCAAGGTGCGCGTCTACCGCTGGCCATATCAGGAGAACGACCGGGCCCAGGCGGAGCGGGCGACGGAAGGTTTTGTGAAGGTCGTTACTGACGGCAAGGGCAAAATCAGGGGCGCAAGCATTGTCGGCCAGCAGGCCGGCGAGTTGATCCAGATGTGGTCGCTGGCCGTATCCCAAGGTCTCAATATCAAGGCCATGACGCAATGGATTTCCCCCTATCCGACGCTGTCGGAGATAAACAAGCGCGCGGCATTCGGCTATTATGCCGCCGCAGCCGCCAAGCCCTTGGTGCGTAGGGTGATCGGCTGGCTGACGCGATTTGGCTAGCAGCGAGGTAGGCGTGGCGCGCGACATGATCGATGAGGCGCTCTCCTGGCCGCGCAGGCTCTGGGCAAGCGTCAAGGCGATCCGTTCGCCCTTGGCGGCAACCGCAGAGCGGCGCGGGCTCGGCCTTTCGGCCAAACTCCTGCTGCTGACAATCATCGTTTGTCATGCTGGCGGAGGTGCTGATTTTTGTTCCCTCGGTGGCAAACTTCCGCATCACCTGGCTCACCGATCGCCTGACCGCCGCCAGACTCGCTGCGCTGGCCGCGCAGGCCGCCGGCGAAGGCAAGGTTCCCGATGAGCTGCGCAACGAGCTGCTGCGAACCGCGCAGGTGCGCGCCGTCTCGTGGATTCGCAACAACGAGCGCCGCATGGTGCTGCCGCCCAGCACGGCGGTAGAGTTCGACGACGTCTATGATTTTCGCGCCAGCGCTCGGACCGGCGGGATCTGGAAACGAGCTTTCACTGCGCATGCGACTGATCTGGGACGCGCTGGCCGTCTTCTTCGCCAAGGAGGGCCGCATCATTCGCGTCCTCGGCGAACCGGTGATGACCGGTGACCAGATGGACATCGTGCTGCCCGAGGCACCGCTGAAGGCCGCCATGATCCGTTACGGGCTGAATGTGCTCGCCCTTTCGATCATCATCTCCATCATCACCGCGGCGCTCGTCTATTTCGCGCTGAACAGCTTGTTCGTGCAGCCGATGATGCGCATCACCCGGAACATTCTGCGCTTCAGCCAGAACCCGGAAGACGCCAGCCGCATCATTGTGCCGTCCCAGCGCCGGGACGAGATCGGCACGGCCGAGCGCGAGCTTGCGCACATGCAGGAGGAACTCACGCACACCCTGCAGCAGAAAAACCGCCTGGCAGCGCTGGGCCTGGCCGTGAGCAAGATCAGCCACGACCTGCGCAACATGCTCGCCAGTGCGCAGCTCATTTCCGATCGCCTGCGAAGCCTGCCGGACCCGACGGTGCAGCGCTTCGCGCCGAAGCTGATCGCCTCGCTCGACCGGGCCATCAACTTCTCGGAGAGCACACTGCGCTTTGGTCGCGCCGAAGAGGCTGCACCCCGCCGTGAACTCACCCCGCTGTATGCGCTGGTTTCGGAGGTGGGCGACGGCCTGGGCCTTCCGCGCGAAGACGTCATTGCGTGGACCATCGAGATGGATGAGGCGCTGCGTATCGACGCAGATCGCGACCAGCTCTTCCGCGTCTTGAGCAACCTGTGCCGCAATGCGCTGCAAGCCATCGAGCAGCAGGATATCGCCAACGGGACCATTCGTGTGGGCGCAACCCGCGATGGCAGACGCGTGACGATCGAAATCGCCGACGATGGACCGGGCGTGCCGCAGAAAGCGCGCGCGCATCTGTTCCAGGCCTTTCAAGGTTCGGCGCGCGCCGGAGGCACCGGACTGGGATTGGCCGTGGCGCACGAACTCGTCACAGCGCACGGCGGCAGCATTCGCTTGCTGGACACCGACCGGGGCACGACTTTCCATATCGAGATCCCCGACCGGGCGAAATAGTCGAGCGCGGCGGGCCATGGATAGCGTGTACGATCTGGCGATCATCGGTGGCGGCATCAACGGTTGCGGCATTGCGCGCGACGCAGCAGGGCGCGGCCTGTCGGTGTTCCTGTGCGAGATGGCCGACCTTGCCAGCGGCACCTCCTCGCGCTCCACGAAGCTGATCCACGGCGGCCTGCGTTATCTGGAGCATTTCGATTTCCGCCTGGTACGGGAATCTCTCATCGAACGCGAGGTGCTCTGGCGCATCGCACCGCACATCGTGCGGCCCATGCGCTTTGTGCTGCCACACCGATCGGGCTTGCGGCCCGCCTGGATGCTGCGGGTAGGCCTGTTTTTGTACGATCACCTGGGCGGCCGGCAGGCCCTTCCCGCTACGCGGGTGCTCGATCTCGCCGGGGATGGTGCTGGCGCTCCACTCAAGCCCGGCGTCTTCACCGCAGGATTCGAATATTCGGACTGCTGGGTAGACGACGCACGGCTCGTTGTGCTCAACGCGCGCGACGCAGCCGACCGCGGCGCGGTTATCCGTGTCGGTACGCGCGCAGTGTCTGCAGTGCGCGATGGCGCGCTGTGGCGCATGACCGCACAAGACATCACCACGGGCCAGCAGGAGACGATTGTCGCCAGAGGCCTGATCAATGCGGCAGGGCCATGGGTCGAAGAGGTCTTGCGCGCGCGCTTGAACAAGAGCGCGCGCGGCCACGTCCGCCTGGTCGAAGGCGCACATATCGTCGTACCCAAGCTGTTCGACCACGATCGCGCCTACCTGTTCCAGAATCCCGACGGTCGGGTGGTGTTTGCCATTCCGTACGAAGGCGATTTCACACTGATCGGAACGACTGACCGGGACTACGTTGGCGATCCTGCGGCAACGCGCGCAACGCCCGAAGAAATCGCCTACCTGTGCGACACGGCGCGTGCCGCATTCGCCAAGCCGGTCACACCGGCCGACGTCGTGTGGACATATTCCGGCGTACGCCCGCTGTTCGACGACGGCGCCAGCGACGCCAAGTCAGCATCGCGCGACTATGTTCTGGAGCTCGATGCAGCAGAAGGCGAAGCGCCCCTGCTCTCGATCATCGGCGGCAAGATCACAACGTACCGCAAGCTTGCTGAAGCAGCCCTCGAACAGATGACGTCGCTTCTGCCGGCCAGCTCGGGTTTGGCGCCGGGCTGGACCGGTACGGCGCCGTTGCCCGGCGGCGCGTTCGACATCGAGGATGTTGACCTCCTTGCGGATCAACTGGCGCGCGACTTTCCCTTCCTGAGCAACGCCCATTCACACCGACTTGTCCGCGCCTACGGCACACGCGCACGGACCTTCCTTGCCCAGGGGAAAACCATGCAGGAACTCGGGCATCATTTCGGCGCGACGCTCACCGAAGCAGAGGTGCGCTACTTGATCGAGCACGAGTGGGCCCGCTCGGCTGAAGACGTGCTCTGGCGTCGCTCCAAACTGGGATTGCACATGAAGGAACGCGAGACCGCGGCACTCGATGCCTGGATGCGCACACGCGCACTTGGCTTGGCAAGTACGCCCTAGGTCCTACTCGGCCGCCAACTTCTTAGGCGCGACGATGCTGCGGATTGCCGCGATGGTTTTTGCCAGCGCCTCACCCTCGGGGTCCTTCACCGCGGCCAGCCGGGCCTGCAAAACTGCATCGGCAAACTGTGCACGCGGCAGTGCACCTGAAAGGCCTGGCTCCACCACCGCCTCCATGATGCGGGTCCAGTTGGCGAGCCCGCGCTTGTAGGTGTCGGCGTAGCCGCGCACCAGCGCCGCCGAGGCGACCACTTCGCGGGCTGCCGCCGGATCGACGGCCAGCGTTCGCTCCACCAGCTTGAGCCATCGCTCGATCCACGCTTCCTCTTCGGCGAAGCGCAGCGTGCGCGGCCGCCAGAACTTCAGGCCCGCCAGCAACTTCAGGCGCAGGAAGCCCGAGAACCGCGTGGTGCGCACCTTGAGCGGCCAGGAACGGTCGTGCCGCACACGCGCGAGCGCCCAGCGCCCAAGGCCGTGGCGGCAGCAGCCCCAGCACCTCCTCCGGGCCGGGCTTCATGTACTCGGTGATATCGACGATATCGCCCTGCCTGCGCCTGCGCCTCGCGCGTGACGCGCGCCAGACGGCTGTCGCGCAGCTTCAGTTGCGCGACGCGGATCACGTCCTCCACGCTCATGCGTACGGCGAGGTGGCGCGCAAGCTCGCGCACGAGTTCCCCGTCCGCGCGCGGGCTGACCTGCAATACGCTTGACGCGCGCAAGGTACCGCTCGCATAAGCTTCGCTTTGGTAGTCGGTGAGGCGCGCAACGCCTTCGCGCAGCACGACGCGGGCTTCGGCGGGAAAGCCTGTCCCCTCTCCCCACTCTTCCGTGGGGAGAGGGTTAGGGTGAGGGGCAGAAGCTTGCGCGGGCGTTCGTGGTTGCCCCTCACCCCGACCCTCTCCCCGTAAACGGGGAGAGGGAGAAGCCACCACCCGTTGCGCCAGGAGCAACCCCGCCTCGAAACCACGCAGGTTCGCTTCAACCGCCTTGCCTTCGGCGCGGATGGTGGCGCGAAACGCCTCCGCCTCGATCGGCAGGGCCTTGCAGTCCCGCCAAGCACACCCAGCATGACGACATTGAGCGGGCTCCTGTTGTCCGCAGCGGCCGCAGCCAGATCGGCCAGCACCAGGCGCCTGGAGAAGCGCTTCAGGGCGCCGCGAAGCTGGTCTTCGCTCGCACGGCCATCGGCCATGGCAACTTTCTCATCCGTCGCATAGACGCGACGGTCGGCCGCGATGACGAGCGTACGGGCAGGCGTGACAAATCCCGCATGCACCATGCGGGCAGCCTCGAGCAACTCGGTTGCCAGCAGAATGTCCACTTGGCCCGGCGCCGGATTGAGCCCCAGGATCGGCACCGCAGAACCGGCGGCTGCGCATCGTCTCGATGTAGTAGGTCGTGGCGCCGGTGCGCTGCGCCACACCCGGGATCGAGGTGCGGCTGACGACAAGTCCGCTGGCGGCAGCGGCCTCGCTGATCCAGCCCGCCAGCACACCGCCGCCTTCGCCGCCGAGCGCGGCGATCAGCAGGCGGACGGGCTGAGCCTCTGCCATCGCCATCACTCGGCAGGAACGATCGCCGGCGCAGCTGGTGCCATCGCCGCGGTCCGGCCGCCGAGCAGACGGATCAGGGCGCGCGAGATGTGCATGCGCAGGCGATCCCAGGCGCTCGGGTTCTGGATGATGTCGATCTGCGCGAACGAGGGGCAGAGCTGCGCCGCGTGCGCGACCTCGCCGCACAGGCCGCATCCCACGCAGTCGTTGTTGACGTGAGCGACGGGATCGGTGCGCAGCGGATCCTCGCTCGGCTTGAGGGTAAGCGAGGGGCAGCCCGACAGGCGCATGCAGGAATGATCGCCGGTGCACACGTCCGGGTCGACCCAGAAACGGGTGCGCACCACGCGCTCGCCGGCCGCGACCGCTTTCGCCATGGCGGGGCGCACACGACGCTGGCGGGCAAGCTGGCATTCGCCGTCGGCGATGATGACGCGCAGGCCTTTGCCGGGCTCCGTCATGGCCTGCTTCAGCGTCTTCAGCACGCCGGCAACGCCGTAGGTGCGCACGCGCTTCACCCAGGTCAGGCCAAGACTCCTGAGCGCGGCCTCGATGTCGATGCCGCGGCCGCGGCCCTCCTCGTTGGGGACGCTCGAGGGAATGTCCTGCGTACCGGTCGCGCTCGAATAGCCGTTGTTCATGATGACGAGGACGGAGTCGTCCTTGTTGAAGGCGGCACCGGCGACGCCCGTCAGCAGGCCGTTGTGCCAGAAGCCGCCGTCGCCCATGACGCTGATCGGCCGCTTCGTTTGCGTGCCCGATACGGCCGCCGCGGAGGCCAGCGACATGCCGTAGCCGAGGATGGAATGGCCCTGCGAGAAAGGCGGGAAGGTCGCGAAAGCATGACAGCCGATGTCGGCGGCAACGTGGATCGGGCCCGACATCGCGCTTCAGCAGCTTCATGGCGGAGAACACCGGACGCTCCGGGCAACCCGTGCAAAAGTTGGGAGGCCGCGGCGGCAGAGGCTCCAGGCCTTTCGCGACAGCAGCGCGATGCGCTTCCACCTCATCGAGCCACGCATTCAGGGGTTCGGCTGCGACGACCGTAGCGCGCGAGGAAGGCCGACAGGCCCTTCGCCACCACCAGCGGCGTATACTCGCCGGCCGTCGGCAGCATGTCCTTGCCGTGCAGCACGGTATTGAGATCGGCTTTGCGCAGGATCTGCCCGATGGCCTGCTCCAGGAAATCCGGCGAACCCTCCTCCATGACAAGCACAGCGCGCTTGCCGGCGCAGAAGCGCGCAATCTCGTCTGGCACGAGCGGATGCGTAACGTTGAGCACGTGCGTGGCAAGCCGCACATTGCCATGGGCATCCGACAGGCCGGCCATGGCCAGCCGCCCGTTCAGCACATTGAACAGGCCGCCCTGCACGATGATGCCGAGGTCGCCGTCCTTCGGACCCAGCGTCTCATTGAGCTTATTGTCCACGATGAACTTCTGCGCCGCGGGCAATCGCCGGTCGATCTTGTCCACCTCCTGGCGGAAAGTCGCCGGCGGATGGCTCAAGCGTTCGTAGCTGAAGGTGGCGGGCTCAGCCAGCCGGCGCGATGAAGACACCGCTGCGGCGACGTTGTTGCTTGCGGTGAACGAGCCGAAGACGTGGCAGGCGCGCACGCGCAGCTCCACCATCACCGGTGTGTTGGAGGCTTCCGAAAGCTCAAACCCCTTCTCCACCATCCTCACGATCGTGGGCAGTTCCGGACGCGGGTCGAGGAGCCACAGCGACGACTTCAGAGCGAACGCGTGCGTGCGTTCCTGGATCACGCTGGCGCCCTCGCCGTAGTCCTCGCCGACGATGATGAGCGTTCCGCCGGTTACGCCAGCGGAGGAAAGATTGGAGAGCGCATCGGCTGCCACGTTGGTGCCGACGATCGATTTCCAGGTCACCGCCCCGCGGATCGGATAGTGGATGGAAGCGCCCAGCATCGCTGCGGCAGCAGCTTCATTGGTGCAGGTCTGCAGATGGATGCCGAGTTCGCTCAGCAGGTCCTCGGCCTGCAGCAGCACGTCCAGCAGGTGGCTGACCGGCGCGCCCTGATAGCCGCCCACATAGGCCACGCCCGATTGCAGCAGAGCCTTGGTAACGGCGAGAATGCCCTCGCCCCGAAACTCCTGGCCGTCGCCCAGCCGGAGGCTGGCGATCTCTTTGCGAAAGGAAACCTCTAACGCCATGCGCCTAGAGCCCCATCTCGGCCACCACACGAGCGCCGCAGAGCCCATCGACGGGTTTGACGCGACGAGCGCCGTGTCCTAACTGTTGTAGGACGAAACAGTTTGGATACCCGGCTTGTTTGCTGGATGGGCGAAGCAAACGCAAGCCTCTTTTGCTGCAGTGTAACTGCTCACGGATCGCGGTGCCATGCAGGCTGGCATGGGCGAGAGCCGAATAAGGTGCCAGGAAGCACCGGCTGCTCTTGACGATAACGCGCATAAAACTAGGGAAACAGGAGGAAACCCCATGAGAAGGTTAGGCTATCTCACAGCGCTTGCGGCGGTCGCGCCGCTGCTGGCGCTTCAACCGGCAAGCGCCCAGGACAAGCCGGTGGCGCTGAAGCTCGCGCACTGGGTGCCGCCTTCGCATCCCTTGCAGAAGGCAATGGAGGAATGGGGCACCTCGCTTCAGAAAGCCACCAACGGCACGGTGACCTTCGCGGTGTTCCCAGCCCAGCAGCTCGGCAAAGCGTTCGATCACTACGACATGGCACGCGATGGCATTGCCGACGTCACCTACATCAACCCCGGCTATCAACCCGGCCGCTTCCCGATCATCGGCGCGGGAGAGCTGCCTTTCCTTATGTCCGACGCCAAGGGCGGCTCGCAGGCGCTCGACGCCTGGTACCGGGCCTATGCCGAGAAGGAGATGAAGGACGTCAAGTTCTGCCTCAGCTTCGTACATGATCCCGGTGCCATTCACTCGCGCACCAAGAAGGTGATGGTGCCCGGAGACATCAAGGGCATGAAGATCCGGCCCGCGCACGCCACCATGGCGTCATTCATCACGCGGCTCGGCGGCACCAATATCCAGTCGAGCGCGCCTGAGGTGCGTGACATCCTGGAGAAGGGGGTTGCCGACGCGGTGACTTTTCCGTGGGGATCGGTGCCTTTGTTCGGCATCGACAAGGTCACCAAGTACCACATGGAGGTGCCGCTCTACGCCACCACCTTTGCCTGGGTCATGAACAAGAACACCTACAACAACATGTCTCCGGCACAGCGCACGGCCGTCGACAACCACTGCAACAACGAATGGGCGTTGAAGGTGGCAGCTCCCTGGGCCGACTACGAGCGCGCCGGCGTCCAGAAGCTAAAGTCCGATCCCGCGCACGAGGTGTACACGATTTCGGCAGAGCAAGTCGGGGAGTGGCGCAAGGCCGCCGAGCCGTTGCAAGCCGTGTGGGCCGAGAACGTCCGCAAGGCCGGCGGAGACCCGGATGCGATTTTCGCCAGCCTCAAATCGGCGCTCGCCAAGTACAACGCGGCCTATTGATCGGCCGGTGAGCTAGCATGACGCGGCGGCGGGTTGATCCCCGCCGCCGCTGTGGTGCCAGGACAGCCGTGGAGCAGCGATCAGGCTTAGGGACAGCGCGTGTCACGTAACTACATGGATCGTTTCATCGACGGCATCGAGCTCACTGCCGCGGTGTTCATCGGCATCGTCGCGCTCGACGTTTTCGTCACGGTCATGCTGCGCTATGTTGGCGTGTCGATCCCCGACAGCTACGATCTGGGCCAACTCCTGCTCGGCATCCTGATCTTCTGGGGCATCGCTGCGACAAGCTATCGCGGCGGGCACATCACCGTCGACCTGGTCTGGGCCAACGTGGGCCCGCGCTGGCAGCGCGCTATCGACGTGTTCGCGACGCTGGTACTTTTGTTCGTCGTGGCGGTGCAGACCTACACGCTGTTCGACAAGGTGGTCAGCACCTACGACGCCAACGTGAGCACCTTCGAGCTGCGCCTGCCCCAGTGGCCGTTCTTCCTGGTCGCCTGGCTCGGGGACGCTGCGGCTGTGCTTTTGATCGCCGTGCGCACATACCGGCTGATCTTCTACCCCGAGGCGATGGCCCGCTCGGCCGAACAGATCAAACCGGTCGAGTGAGGCGCCGATGAGTACCAATGTCGTCGCTCTCGTGGGGTTCGTTGCCCTGTTCGGTCTGATGCTGCTGCGCGTACCAGTCGGCATGGCGATGGGATTGGTGGGAGTTGGCGGTTTCGCCTATCTGAGCGGAAGCGGCCCGGCCTTGAAGATGGTCGGGCAGACTTCGATGCGGACGGTGACCGACTGGAACTTCGCCGTCGTACCGCTCTTCCTGCTGATGGGCTCGTTTGCCACCACGTCCGGCATGAGTCGCGAACTGTTCCGCGCCGCCAACGGGTTTCTCGGCCATCTGCGCGGGGGCCTGGGTATCGCCACCATCGCTGCCTGCGGGGGGTTTGCGGCAATCTGCGGCTCGTCGGTCGCAACAGCCGCAACCTTTTCCCGGGTCGCCTATCCGGAAATGCGCCGCTACGGCTATCCGCAGAGTTTCGCCACCGGCGTAATCGCGGCCGGCGGCACCCTCGGCATCATGATCCCGCCGTCCACCGTGTTCGCCGTGTACGGCCTCATCACGCAGCAGGACATCGGCAAGCTGTTCGTTGCGGGCATCATCCCCGGCATCATTGCAGTCCTGATGTATATGGGGACGATCACCATCATCGGCTACGCGCGGCCAGGCTATTTGCCGGCAGGGATCCGCGCGTCGTGGGGGAGCGGCTCGAAGGCATGCGCAATGTCTGGGCAACCCTGCTGCTCTTCGCATTCGTCATCGGCGGTATCTACGGCGGATTGTTCACGGCCACCGAAGCGGCCGGCATGGGCGCGGCCGGCGCGTTTCTGATCGGCATCGCCCGGCGGCGGCTATCCGGCCCGGACATTCTGCGCTCGCTGCTGGAAGCAACTCGTACAACCGCTGCGGTCTTTACGGTTCTGATCGGTGCTATTCTGTTCGGCTACTTTCTCACCATCACCCAGACGCCGCAGAAGGTGACGGAGTTTCTGACCGGCCTCGGCATCGGCCGCTACGGCGTCCTGGCGCTGATCATGATCATGTACCTGGTGCTCGGGTGCTTGATGGACGCTCTCGCCATGATCATCCTGACCGTGCCCATCATCTTTCCGGTCGTCGTGGCGTTGGGCTTCGATCCGATCTGGTTTGGCGTCATCATCGTCATGACGGTGGAACTGGGCCTCATCCACCCGCCGGTGGGGATGAACATATTCGTGATCAAAAGCGTGGTAGATGACGTGAAGATCTCAACGATCTTCTATGGCGTGCTGCCCTTCATCATCACCGATATCGTTCGCCTCATTCTGCTCATCGCCTTTCCGATCCTCGCGCTATGGCTCCCATCGAAGATGTGAGATTGACCGCGTCGGCAGGACAGCTCAGGCTCACCAAGGACTGGAACGCATGAAGAGATCGAATACCGCTCTGAAACGCAAAGTGCCCGGCGATACCGACGAACGCGATATAGATTTCGACGAACTACCGACCTACGTCGGTTATCAGGTGCGCCGCACGCAGGCCAAAATCTTTTCCGAGTTCGAAACGACCCTGAAGGATTTCGATTTCACACCGGGATCGTTCGGCGTGCTGACCCTCATTCGAGCCAATCCGGGCATTACACAGGTGACGCTGGCGGCGGCATTCGGCGTCGACAAATCGACCATGAGTCCGGTTATATTCCGTCTGGAAAAGCGCGGTCTGATCAGGCGCGAGATTCTTCCTGCCGACCGGCGCTGCCACGCGCTCTTCTTTGACGGCGCCGGTGAATCGCTATTCCTTGCGGCGCGTGAAAAAATCCGCGCCTTCGAGGAGGGTGTGGCAACCCGTCTCTCCAAATTGGAGCAGCGCGAGCTGGCCCGTTTGCTGGTCAAGCTTCAGGGAAGTGGAGAGGCTGTTGGCGGCGACTAGTTGGCGGAGTCGGCATTCCGGGCGTGCTTCTCACGCCATTTCGGGCCGGGCCCACGCATGTAGTGCTTCTCGGGATGGTACGAGCTGCGCTGGTTGGCCATCAATGCGCGCCACGCGTTTGCTAAATCGATCCAGCTCTTGAAACGTTCGGGAAAATACGCGGCATTTGATGCTGTCTGAACTTGCATAGCCCTCTTTTCCCTCCCCGGCGCAAACTCCCAAAGCAGCGATTTGCAAATCGAACTGCAAAAGGCGGTGCCGTAGCTTCGCCCCAGATCAAATCTAACAGAGATGGATTAAGCGGACTTTCAAAAGCAATGCAGTCCGGGTTTATGCGTGTCCCGCTGTGAGCCGTTCGCACCGTCTGCAAAAGACGAGTCGTGGCTTCCATAGAACAGCTCTGGCGATGTTGTTGCGCTGCCCAACTGGCGGGTAATCCAATCTGCGCCCGCGATGCACATGGAACCGGGTGCAGATACTACCACCGCCACAAGAATGTTTGTCGCATATAAAAGGTGCGAGCTAAACGAAGCCATTCTGAGTAAGGACGGCCGGGTTAAATAAATATGCCTAACCGTATATTAAGGAGTTCGCGCAAATCATTGGCGAAATGAGAATCACGCCAAGAGAATTCGCATGAGCAATACAAGCATGATGCGCAAGCTTCGGACCGCCGGCGTTGCATCGGGAATCTTTGCGATCGGCGCAGGCATCGGGTGGCAGTTTGCCGATCTGCTGTTCCGGGTCGAACCTCCGATGCCGATGGTAGCGTCGATCCAGTTCGAGGGAAGCCGCCCGCACCAGCCTTTCCAGCCGCCGCGTCAGGAGGCGGCGCGTGAACCGGTGTCTGCCCCTCAACAGGGTGCAACGGAAAATCGCCAGCCCCAGTCCGAGGAGGCCAGGCTTGCGGAGGCCCTGCAGTGGGCCGAAAGATACCGCCGGCAAGAGAGCCAGAGAAATGCTGTTGAAGCGCTTCGGTGGGCTGCGGTGGTCGAGCAGGCAAAGCAGTTTGGTCAGGGTCGGGAAGACGTTCAGACGGTGATCAGGGCCCAGGTCGAGCGGGAACGTGGACAGAAGAGTACCGTGCGCGTAGCGCTTGCCGCTGGCGTGGTCCAAACCGACAAGACCTCCGATCCGTTTGTCATTGCCGCGACAGCGCGCGCGGGAAAGTGCACTCACGCTTGCGGAAACAAGACGGCCAAGAAGCGCGCGACAAAGCGGACAGCACACAGAGCGCAAACCCGGATGCACCGCACTGGTGGCGGCGCTGCCGAAACGTTCATTTGTCCCTTGCACTGGCTGCAGGCTGTCTTGACGGAACCGTTTGTGGAGCGGCGCGGCGGTGGCCGCCGGCAGGCTCGCCTCATGGCTGGCTAGGTGGCTGGCCGGCCGGCTTGCCTTTCCTTGGTAGCGTCTCAGTAAATTTCAAACTGAGGCACTACCCCTTCCTTGACATGTTCCTATTTTGTTCTAAGATTGGATCGACTGGTTCTTCAGGTTCCGACCAATCAAAGGCTGTCCGGATTGCATGCGTGCCGCCTCCACCATCGCTGACCTCGGTGAGAAGGAGGGGGGTTCAAAAGAAGAGCGCATCGCCGCCCTGCGGCGGGCCGTGGACGGGCTGCAATCCATTCCAGCTGGTATCCAGCCGGAGCACATGACTGCCGGTGTAGGGGCCTCCCTGGCCGCCGGCTTGCCGGGCCCTGGCCTCGTCGGCGGCGTGCTCAATGAAGTGGTCGCAGCCCGCAGCGACCGGCCGGCGGTTTTCGGCTTTCTGTTTACCTTGACGGCCGCTGCCCTGCAGGCGCGCCCGGGCCCGGCCGTGTTCGTTGCTGCGCAACGCACCTTGGAATTCGGGACGCCTTACGGTCATGGCCTGAACCAACTGGGCGTCGATGTCGGCCGGCTGATCCTGGTCGACACGGATACCGACAAAGACGCGCTGTGGGCTCTGGAAGAGGCGCTACGCTCCGAAGCAAAACCGGCCATCGTCGTCGGCGCGATCGATGCTGGCCTCGATCTTACGCAGAGCCGCCGGCTCAACCTGGCAGCCGCCACTCACGCTACGCCGCACGTGCTGTCGCGCGGCATGAAAGCCGCGGGAACGAGCGCAGCGGCCACGCGCTGGCGCGTTACCCCCGCACCAGCCGCGCGCGATCGCTTCGATACGTTCGCATATTGGCGCTGGCATGTGGCCCTGGAGCGCTGCCGCAACGGGCGCACCGGCGCATGGCTGATCGAGTGGGACCATGCTGCGCGCCGTTTCCGTTCAGTTGAGGAGGAGGCCGAGAGCCTTTGCCGGGCTGATTGACGAAGGCCGGGCCTGGACACGCTGGCGCAGGCGGTCCCCGCTGATCCTATTGTTCGGGTCCTGCCGCCCGCCCCGCGTTGAAAAAACCCGCATTCGCGGGTTGGAACTGCACAACAGGCCTTGATCAACTCTTCCGCCTCTGCTGGAAAGCAGAGTGCGCAGCACCAGGGCGACTTGGCGTCTGCGGCGCGGGAGGAAATCACAATGGCCGAGCCGATCATCACCTGCATCGAAGACCTGCGCGTGCTGGCCAAGCGCCGCGTGCCGCGCATGTTCTACGACTATGCCGACTCAGGCGCCTGGACCGAGAGCACCTACCGCGCCAACGAAACCGACTTCCAGCGCATCTATTTGCGCCAGCGCGTCGGCATCGACTTCTCCAACCGCACGCTTGCCAGCACCATGGTTGGGCAGCCCGTCAGCATGCCGATGGCCCTCGCCCCGGTCGGGCTCACCGGCATGCAGCATGCGGACGGCGAGATCCTCGCAGCACGCGCCGCCGCTGCAGCCGGCGTACCGTTCACGCTCTCGACCATGAGCATCTGCTCCATCGAAGACGTGGCGGAAAATACGGACAAGCCCTTCTGGTTTCAGCTCTACGTGATGAAGGATCGGGATTTCAACGATCGCCTGATCGGACGCGCCAAGGCGGCGGGCTGTTCGGCGCTGGTGCTCACCCTCGATCTGCAGATCCTGGGCCAGCGCCATAAGGACCTCAAGAACGGCCTCACCGCGCCGCCGAAGATGACCTTATCCAACATTGTCGACATCGCGACCAAGCCGCGCTGGTGGATGGGCGTGCTGGGCACCAAGCGGCGTACCTTCCGCAACATTGTCGGCCACGTGCAAGGCGTGAAGGACACGCGCGCGCTCGGGGCCTGGACCGCCGAACAGTTCGATCCCACGCTGAACTGGGACGACGTGAAACGCATCAAGGACCGCTGGGGCGGCAAGCTGATCCTGAAAGGCATTCTCGATCCCGAGGACGCCGAGTTGGCGGTCCGCAGCGGCGCCGATGCGCTGATTGTGTCCAATCACGGCGGCCGGCAGCTCGACGGCGCCATGTCATCGATCGCAGCTCTACCGCCGATCGTCAAAGCCGTCGGCAACCGCATCGAGGTGCTTATGGACGGCGGCATCCGCTCCGGCCAGGACGTGCTCAAGGCGCTGGCGCTCGGCGCCAAGGGCGTCATGATCGGCCGCGCCTACATCTACGGGCTGGGCGCCATGGGCGAGACCGGCGTCGCCAAGGCGCTCGAGTGCATCAGGAAGGAGCTGGACGTCACCATGGCCTTGTGCGGCCTGCGCGACGTGAAGCAGGCCAGCGCCGACATCCTGGTGAAGAGCAACACCTGAGGCGGCGCAATCTATATGGCGTCCCGCCTTGGGCACAATTTGCGCTGAAAGGCCTGGTGCAGAAGTCGACCTCGCAGATAAGCGGTAAGGCAACCTGTTGTGCCTATCGAGTTCTGGAAGCCAAGGCGCGATAGCGCATTACGATACTCAGCGAGCGGCAGGTTACCGCCCGGGATTTCTGCTGAAGATCGCGCGCAGGCGGGCGGCGATCACCTGAAGAAACAGCGATAGTGCACTGACTGGAACCCGGGCCACGGCGGTGCCCGACGGATCGCTCAATTGCGCATCGATGTTGTGTGCGAACGTTTCGCCGATGCGGCGTGCCAGATCACGTACTAACCCCGACCGCCCGAGTTGAGCCAACAGCCCCGTGAGCGCATAGCTGATGACGACATCGACGCGCGTCGCTTCGTTGCCGGCCTCCCCTGAGATAGCGGAGAGCCGATAGTCGACGCTGCCGGTAACGCGCGATCCGCTCTTGCGATCGCCCCCGCGTCCCTCGATGACCTGGCGGTACTCGCCGGGAAACTGTTTGACGCTGCCCTCGCCCGCAAAGTTCGCCGCAATCGGTCCAAGCTTGACCGCGATGTGCCCGGAAATATTGCCGTCGCGTGGCGCACCATCAAGGTGCGCGCCCGGCATGCAGCGCGCAACGGCCTGCGGGTCGGACATGACCCGCCACACGACATCGCGCGCGTGTTCCAGCACGAAGGACTGCGCCAGCCGCACAACGCCGTCCGCGTCCTCGATGTCGCCAACAGTCACCCGGACCGGTTTGCGCACCACCGGCGGCCGGGCAGGAGCCCGGGCCGCATTACCTATGATTTCGCGTTTGAGCACAGGTGGAGCTGTGGTGACAGAGACTGCAACTGGTCCCGGTGCCGGTCCCAGCCAACTATTCTCGATGCGCGGTAGCGACTGCACCAACGTCCCGCGCTCGCCCATGACGCGCTCTATCGCGCTGATGATGCCCATGTAACCCGTGCAGCGGCATAGGTTGCCGCTCATCTCCGTGCGTATGTCGGCACGCGACAGATCCTGCTTCCTGCGCACGAGATCGCGTGCGGCAATCAGCATGCCCGGCGTGCAGTAGCCGCACTGCAACGCATGCTCCTGCGTGAATGCCGTGCGCATCTGCGCCATGAGCACGTCGTCATCGAAGCCCTCGATCGTGCGCACGCCGCTGCCGTCGCACGTCACGGCGTAGGTGATACACGAGCGCGCAATCTCGCCGTTGATCTCGACGGTGCATGCGCCGCATATGCCGTGCTCGCAGCCCACATGCGTGCCGGTGAGCAACAGGTGCTCGCGCAGGAAGTCCGCGAGATTGGTGCGTGGCGTTACCTCGCCCTGCACTGGCCTGCCGTTGACGGTGAGCGCGATCTTCATGCGGCGTAGGCCTTTTCGCACGCGTTCTTGAGCGCGACCGCATGCAGTTGCAGCTCATGGCGGTCGCCGTTGAAGCCGCTCAATTCGAGGAGCTGCCTTGCCTCCTCAACCGTCAGGCCTTTGGCTCGCGATGCTGTTGTCGCTTCGATAACGAGCGGCCTCCCGCCGGTCGCACCGGCGACCAGCGCAAAGAAAGCCCGCTCGGGATCGTCCACGACGACACCGATGGCCTCGGCGAATTCACCCGTCTTGCGACAGATTTTATGGAAGCCGAACTGCGCTTGCCGGGAAAATCGCGGAATGCGGACGCCCACCAGCAGCTCGTCGGAGGCCAGCTCTGTTTCCATCGCTCCCCGGACGAAGGCGGAAAGGGCCACACGCCGGTTGGACCGAGTGCCCGCAATTGCAACCTCGGCCCCCAGAGCCGTCAACGCCGACAGCCAATCTGCGGCCGGGTCGGCGTGAGCGAGACTGCCGCCGATCGTTCCGCGCGTGCGTACGGCGCGATAGGCGATGCCGCGGGCGACCTGCGCCAGAAAGCCCCTTGTCGGATCCGATATTCGGCCGTCCTCTATGGCCGCGTGGGTGACCGTGGCGCCAATGGTGATGGCGTCCCTATCCTCGGTGATCGCAGCAAGCTCCGGGATGCGGCCGATATCGATGAGAACGGCAGGCTGCGCGAGGCGCAGATTGAGCATGGGGCCTAGTGTCTGGCCGCCAGCCAGGACTTTGGCGTCCGGCGCCGTCGCCAGCAGTCGCACGGCCTCGCCCACCGTTTGCGGCTGTGCATACTCGAACGGCGCGGGCTTCATGCGGCGACCGTCTGCGGGCGTGCGCGCTCGATCGCCTCAGCGATGCGCCGTGGCGTGATCGGTGAAACCAGCAGCTCGGCACCCAGGCCCTTCACTGCATCATTGACGGCATTGGTGATCGCCGCGGGGGGCGCGATGGCGCCGCCTTCACCGATCCCCTTCTGGCCGAAACGCGTGTAGGGAGAGGGCGTTTCCATATGCAGGATGCGGATCTCCGGCACCTCCGTCGGGCCCGGCAGCATGTAGTCGGAGAGCGTGGAGGCGAGCGGCTGTCCCTGCGCGTCGTAGGGCATCTCTTCGTAGAGCGCGGTTCCGATGCCCTGCGCCGTACCGCCAAACACCTGACCGTCGACGATCATGGGATTCACCAGCACGCCGCCGTCCTCGACGATGACATAGTCGAGAATCTCGATTTCGCCAGTCTCAGGATCGACTGCAACGACGGCCGCATGCGCCGCATAGCTGAACGTGCCGGTATCGCGCTTGGCTTTGTAGCCGCCCGTCAGCTCGAGACCACCTGGATTCAGGTCGGGCGGTAAATCCTGCGGCCGGCGATACCAGGTGCGCGCGACCTCGGCGACGGCCATGCGGCCCGATGGGCCGACAACTTCACCGCTTTCGATGCGCACGTCCTCGCGGCGGGCTTGCAGCAGCCCCGCTCCAATGCTCAGAATGCGATCGGCCAGCTCGTCGCATGCCGCCGCCACGGCACCGCCCGACATGATCATGCAGCGCGAACCCCAGGTGCCCGTCGAGTACGGCGTCTCCCCGGTATCGCCATGCACCAGCTTGATTCGTTCGTGCGGCACGCCGAGGATCGAGTGCGCGACCTGCGACAGCGTCGTCTCCAGCCCCTGGCCATGGCTGTGCGCGCCGATCCTCAGTTCCAGGCCGCCGTCGGGCGTGAAGCGGGCCTGGCACTGCTCGTAACCCGGCACGAAGGGAATGCCCCAGGCGGCGTAAACGCTGGTGCCGTGCCCCGCCTGCTCGGCGTACATGGAAAAGCCGATGCCGATCCGGCGTCCATCGGCCTCGCCGCGCTTCTGCCGTTCGCGCACCTGATCGAAGCCGATGGCCTCTATGGCCTGCCGCAACGCTTCGGGGTAGTCGCCGGAGTCGAAATGGCGCTTGGTGATGTTGTCGAACGGCATCTGCTCGGGACGCACGAGACTATTGAACCGCAGCTCGTTGGGTTCGATCCCGAGCTCGCGCGCCAGCGCATCCAGGGTTACCTCCAGCGCAAAGCACACGCCCGTGCGCGCCACGCCGCGATAGGGCAGGATGGGCGGCTTGTTGGTTGCAACCGAGTAGGTGCGGCAACGGTAGTGCGGGAAATCGTAGAGTCCCGGCAATATGGATCCGATCTGTCCCGCCTCCAGGCAGGCCGAGAAGGGGTACGCCGAATAGGCGCCGGAATCGACGGTGGCCTCGCAATCGAGCGCCAGCAGTTTGCCATTGGCGTCGGCGTAGGCGGTCAGGATGTAGTGGTGCTCTCGGCAATCGGCACCGGCGATCAGGTTTTCGCGCCGATCCTCGAGCCACCTGAGCGGGAAGCCCAGAATGCGCGTCGCCCATGACAGCGCGATCTCCTCGGGCAGCAGAATGCCCTTGTAGCCGAAGCCGCCGCCCACATCGGGGGCCACCACGCGGACTTGTCCCTCGCTCAGCCCCAGGCACTCGGCGAGGCCCGTGCGGACGATATGGGGCTGCTGCGTCGACGTGGTGACGATCAGTTGATCGAGCCTGGTATTCCAGCTCGCAATCACGCCGCGGCCTTCGAGCGGGCACATGGCCTGACGTGCGGTGCGCAGCTCGCGGGTGACGGACGTCGCGGCCTTGGCTTTCGCCGCCTCGAAGTCCACGTCCATTGCCGTCGTCAGGAAGAGATTGTCGCCCCAATGCTCGTGCACGAGCGGAGCATTGGCCTGCTTGCCGGCCAGCATGTCGTGCACGGCGGGCAAGGGATCGAAATCCACGTCGATCTCGGCGACCAGATCTTCAGCCTCGGCTCGCGTCGGCGCCACGCACATGGCGACCATTTCACCGACGTAGCGGACCTTGCCGGTCGCCAGCACCGGCTGCACGGACGACTTGAAGCCGGGAAGCGAGGTATCGGCCCTGATCGGTGCGACGCCCCGCAGATCTTCGGCAATGAAGACTCGATCGCGAATGCCGTCCGGAATCCTGATTGCTTTGATGCGCGCATGTGCCAGTGGGCTGCGGAGAAATGCCACCTCCTGCATGCCCGGCAGCCGGATGTCGCCCACGTACTGGCCGCGGCCGCGCATGAAGCGATCGTCTTCCTTGCGCAAGAGCCGCGCGCCAATGCCCTGCTCCGTCACAATGGAAGCCCCATCCGCCAGTGAAGTGATCCTATATTTAGGACAAGTGATCCTAGCCAGTCGGGGCAGGCACCGCAACGGGTTGCAAATCAGTCGGCGCCCTGGGCGATGAGTTCGATGTTGAGCCGCACATAGTCGCCAGGGTAGGTTATCTCGCCGATGTAGATGATGACGCCTTTCTTGTCGGTCACCACGCAGCGTGCCTCTGCCGTCGGCGCGTTGAGCGCAATCCCCAGATGCCGGGCCGCTTCGATGTCGGCTGCGCCGACGACGACCGTCTGGTGGGCGCGCGCAATCGCCAAATTCTTCATCTCCGAAAGCACCGCCAGAGCTACGCGCGAGGAGAACTGCTTCGGCCCCTTGGCATACACGTGCTTGGCAACGTGCACACGGGCGTACGCGTAAGGCTTGCCTGCACGCTTTTGCACACTGCGCAAAAACACATAGGCCGGAGCAGGCGTGCCGTCGCCTTCCTCAATTCTCGGAACCGGGCGTGGTTCGGAGGGCAGTACGTTGGGAACGTGGTCGCGGATGGGTGCGATCAGGCTCTCCCAGTCCGTCGCCAACTGCATCCAGCGGTCGTTCTGGACCGCCTTGGTAACGAACGTGCCGCGACCCTGAAATGATTTCACCAGCCCTTCGCCTTGCAGAAGATCGATCGCTTGGCGAACGGTGACGCGGGCCACATTGAATTCCCGCTCGAGTTCCTCCAGCGTCGCGATCTTGTCGCCGACCAGCCAGTGCCCGTCGCGGATGCGCCGCCGTAGCACGGACGCCACTTGGAGGTAGCGGGGAACCCGGCTGTCCGCGTCCTGGTGCGCCATGGATTTGCGTGCGCGACTGTTCATTGCCATCTTATTTCCCAGACCATTGCTTGCCTTCTAACCTGCATCATCGCCCATCGGTCAAGCACGTCGCTCCATGGTTAGGCACTCTCCGGCCGCCACTCGTGCGCATCGATCATGCCGCTGACCAGATTCGACTCCAGCAACTTGGCTGCATCGATTGCCGCCCGCACGCCCACAATACTATCGGCGATGGCGTCGATGTCTGCGCAATGCTGACGGTGCGCCGCCTCTGCGGCCGCGATGTCGACGGCCTTGAAGGCGACCTTAGCGCCCGGCATCAGCCGCCCCAACGCCGGCATGTCGGCAGAGATAACGGTGGCGATCTTGGGGTAGCCGCCCGTTGTTTGCCGGTCGGCCAGCAGAACGATCGGCAGGCCGTTGCCGGGCACCTGGATCGAGCCCGCGGCGGTACCGTCCGAAACGATGTTGTACCCCCTTGCATGCTCGAGCGCCGGCCCCGCGAGCCGCATGCCCATGCGGTCGGATGCCTGCGAGACGGTATAGACGCTCTCCAGGAAGGTCCGTTTACCTTCGCTGCTGAAATAGTCGTCCTGGGGTCCGAGAAGCACACGGATGTGCGAGGGTGGTGCCAGCACCAGCGACGGCAGCACGCGTTCCTGGCGGTCCTCGGTTCGCTCTTGTTTCAAGGGCAGGATGTCGCCGGCGCGGAGCGGACGACCCTCCAGGCCGCCGAGTCCGGCGCGTGCAAACGTGGATTGGCTTCCCAACACCGCAGCGACGTCAAATCCGCCTTCGACCGCGAGATAGCCAACTGCGCTGCCGGACAGTGCGCCGATGCGCAGAACTTGACCTTTGCGCAAGCGAACGCTCTGCCGAGACTGGAGCCGCTCGCTGCTGGAGGCGGCCTCGCCGGCAAGGATATCGATCGGAGCGGTGCCGCCCGCATAGGCAACGCGCACGCTCTCAGCCTCAACCACGAGCGTTGGCCCCTGATAGGCGATCTCCAGTACCCCCATTCCAGGCGGATTGCCGGCAAGCAGATTGGCCGCGCGCAGGCTCACGCCATCGAGTGCACCCGATACGGGTATCCCAAGGCGCTGGTACCCCGGCCGCCCCAGATCCTGCAGGGTGGTCATCAGACCGGAGGCCACCACTTTCAACACGGGCTTCATGCGCGGCCCCCGCGATCCGGCCGCTCTTCGGCTTCCAACCGGAACGTGCCGGCGGCAGCCTGCGCCAGCAGGGCATCGTATTCACCCAGGAGGATGGGCCGAAACATGACCTTGTCACCGGCCTGGAGCACAACGGGCCGGTCCCGGCGCAGGTCCCACAAGGGCGCCGGCGTTCGCCCGATAAGATGCCAGCCGCCTGGACTTTCAAGCGTGTAGACCGCCGTCAGCGTCGTCGCTATGGCGATGGAACCCGGAGGCACTTTGGTGCGCGGGTTTTCCCGGCGCGGCAGCGCAAGCTCCGCCGGCAGGTCTCCCATGTAGGGATAGCCCGGCAGGAAGCCCACCATGTAGACATGATACGTCACGGCGCTGTGGCGCTCGGCAACCTGTTGCGGCGTGAGACCGGTGCGGGTCGCAACCTCGGCTAGGTCGGGCGACAGGCTCGGGTCATAGCATGCCGGAATACGCCACAAACGGCCGGCACCTTCTGCCGGCTCGAGGTCCGATAGCAGTGGCGACAGCTTCGCCGTCAGGTCAAACTGCTGAAGCACTGAAGGATCGTAGTGGATCGTCAGGGAGCGAAACGTGGGCACCAGTTCGACGATGCCGGGTATTGCCGCTGCTTCGACCCGGTCGGCCAGGGCCAGCACCAGCGCGCTCACGCGGCGGTCGATGCTGTCGCCGAACTCGACGCAAAGCGCGGTATCTCCGCAGGGCAGAAATCGCGTCGCTTGCCGGCTTCGCATGTTTTCGGCGATGCTGTCAGGCATGACCTGCATTGTATGGTCTTCCTATAAATAGTACCATATCTGAAAGAGCCGGAGCTGCCGCGAACATGACCAAGTCGATCAACCTGAACGCTGACATCGCCGAGGGTTGGGGCGCCTACGACATCGGCAACGATGCCGAACTGATGAAAATCATCAAATCCGCAAGCGTGGCATGCGGATTTCATGCCGGCGATCCCAACACCATGCACCGGCTGTGCATGCTGGCGAAGCAGGAAGGCGTGAGTGTCGGTGTGCATCCCGGTTTCAACGACCTGTGGGGCTTCGGCCGGCGCCGCATACAGATGAAGCCGAGCGACCTGGAATACATGGTCGCGTATCAGATCGGGGCCCTGCAGGCGATGGCCAGCTACGCGGGCCTGAAGGTCACCCACTTGAAACCGCACGGCGCCCTCAACAATATGGCCGCCGAGGATGAGGGCTATGCCATGGCCATCGGGCGCGCCATCAAGACGGTGGATAGAAACATCATCTACGTGGCGCTGTTTGGGTCCGAGATGCAGAAGGCCGCCGAAAAGCTCGGGCTGCCCCTCGCGCGGGAAAGTTTCCCCGACCGCATGTACGATGACGATGGAAATCTGGCTTCCAGGTCCATTCCCGGGACCGTAATCAAGGATCCCAAGGCCGCGAGCGAGCAAGCCGTGCGGATGGTGCGCGACGGCGAGATCATCTCGCGCAACGGCAAGAAAGTGAAGATCGACGTTCACACGCTGTGCGTCCATGGTGACGAGGCAACCGGCGTTGCGGTGGCGCACGAGATCCGCAAGGGTCTGGAGGATGCCGGGATCGCGATCGTGCCGCTGACCGAAATAAAACTGTGACCGGAGCCGCCGCAGTGCCTGCCAGCAAGCCTACTCTGGCGATCATAGGCGGGACGGGCACGCTCGGCTCGGGCTTGGCAATGCGCTGGGCGGCCGCGGGCTATGGGATCGTCATCGGGTCGCGAAATCCGGACAAGGCTGAAGCAGCGGCCGCTGCGCTTGTCGCCAAGGGCGATGCGCCGGCGCCCCGCGGGACGTCCAACGCAGACGCCGCAAAAGCAGCTGACGTGGTTGTTCTCACCGTTCCCTGGTCCAACCACGAGCAAATTCTGGCTGAGATCAGACCGCACGTTACCGGCAAAGTCGTGGTCGACACGACCGTGCCGCTGGTCCCACCCAAGGTGGCGCGCGTACAGTTGCCCCCGGAAACCTCAGCAGCACTCGCAACTCAACAGCGTCTCGGCGAGACGGCGCATGTGGTCGCCGCGTTCCACAATGTTGCGGCCCATAAGCTGCAGCACGACGAGCCGATCGATTGCGACGTGTTGATCTTCGGCGATGACCCGAAGGACAGGGCCGTCGTGATGACACTGGCCGAGGCGGCGGGTTTGCGCGGCGTGCACGCTGGTCCGCTCGCCAATGCCGTGGCGGCGGAGGCTTTGACATCCATCTTGATCGGCATCAATCGCAACTACAAGGTGGACGGAGCCGGCATCCGCATCACCGGCCTTGGCAAGGACTAGGTTGCCCCCTTGGGCGAACATCAGCTCACGATCACGCCGCTCGGCGGCATTCCGCCGGTGCGCCCGGGTGACGATCTTTCGGGCCTGCTGATCGCAGCGCTGGAGCGAGCCGCCGTTGCGCCGCGCAATCAGGACATCCTGGCCGTCACACAGAAGGTCGTCTCGAAGGCGGAAGGACGCTATCGCGATCTGGCGACGGTCGAGCCCGGTTCCAAGGCCAGAGAGCTGGCAGCGACGACAGGGAAAGACCCGCATCTCGTCGAAGCCGTCCTCGCGGAGTCCGCGGAGGTGCTGCGCGCCAAACCGCACGTGCTGATCGCCGCCACACGACACGGTCTGGTGCTGGCCAATGCCGGCATCGATCAGTCGAATCTCGAAACGGAGGACCACGGCAGACGTGTGCTGTTGCTGCCCGAGGACCCCGATGCCAGTGCGCTGCGCATCAAGCAGCGGCTAGATGCCCATTTCCAGGCCGACATCGGTGTGATCGTCACCGACAGTGCCGGCAGGGCCTGGCGGCTCGGCACGATCGGGCTCGCCATCGGCGCGGCCGGCGTACCGGCCCTTCTGGATCGGCGGGGCGAACTGGACCTGGCCGGGCGCCCGCTCGAAGTCACCGAAGTAGGCTTTGCGGATGGAGTTGCGGCCGCGGCCGTGCTGGTGATGGGCGAAGCCGCAGAAGGCTGGCCCGCAGCCCTGGTGCGTGGCATGACTTGGCATGCCCCTGCAAGACCGGCCTCCGCGCTGGTGCGGCCGAGGCAAGAGGATCTGTTCCGATGAGCGGCGCCGGCTCTGCCAGTTATGTTGCGCTCTCAGGCGGCATCGGCGGCGCCAAGCTGTCGCTTGGGCTCACGCATCTGCTGGGCGATCGGCTGACCGTTGTCGTCAACACTGGGGACGATTTCGAGCATCTGGGCCTCACCATCTCGCCCGACATCGATACCACGCTCTATACGCTTGGGGGCGTCGTCAATCCGGAGACCGGATGGGGCCGGCGCGACGAGACATGGAACTTCATGCAGGCCATGGCGGCCCTGGGCGGACCGGCGTGGTTTAACCTCGGCGACCTCGATCTCGCAACCCATGTCGACCGCACCCATCGCCTCCGGTCCGGCGCAACTCTGACCGATATCACGGCGCATCTGGTGGGGAAGCTGGGTGTCGCCGCGCGCGTTCTGCCCATGACGGATGATCCCGTTCGCACGGTCGTGGAGACGGAGGCAGGCACTCTTGCCTTTCAGGAGTACTTCGTGCGCGATCAGTGCCGGCCTGTTGTCCGCGGCATTCGCTACGACGGCGCACCTGCGGCCCGGATCACGCCGCAGGCGATGCAGGCACTGTCCGCGCCCGATCTCGCGGGCGTCATCATCTGCCCGTCGAATCCCTGGCTCAGCATCGATCCGATCCTGGCGGTTCCCGGCATGCGCGAAGCGATGCGCGCGAGCGGCGCTCCCGTGATCGCGGTCACGCCCATCGTCGGCGGCAAGGCGCTGAAGGGGCCGACAGCCAAGATCATGGCAGAAATCGGCATCGCACCGGATGCGCGGAGCATCGCCTCTCACTATGGTGATCTGATCGACGGATTTGTGCTCGACGCGCAGGACGCGCAGTCCATCGATGCCATGCCTCGGCCTGTCACAGTCACGAACACCGTGATGCAAACGCTCGACGACAAGGTCGCTCTCGCCCGGCACTGCTTCGCATTTTGCGATCGGCTGGCGAAGGAGCGCGGGTCGGCCGCCGAGCTCGAAGAAGCGGGAGCGCGCTCATGAGCGACGCCGCAACATGGGCAATTGTGCCGGTCAAGTCGCTCGAGCAGGCCAAGCAGCGCCTCGCGCCCGTCTTGCCGCTCGAGACCCGCCGCAGGCTCATGCTGGTCATGCTGGAGGACGTGCTCGCGACGCTCCGTCACGTCGAACGATTGGCGCCCGTGCTGGTCGTCACCCCCGATGCCGAGGTGGCTGAGCTAGCGTCGAATGCGGGCGCAAAGGTCTTGCGCGAAGCGTCCAGCCAAGGTCACAGCGCCGCGGCGATCGCGGGTTTTGCCTATGCGCAATCGCACGGCGCGGTTCGGGCGCTCACCCTGCCCGCCGACGCCCCTCTTGTTACCGCCGCAGAGCTGCGCAGTTTCATCGAAGGTGTTGCCGTGACAGCAGGTCCGCTGCTGACGCTGGTGCCCTCGCACGACGGCGATGGCACGAACGGTTTTCTGGTCTCGCCGCCCGATCTCATGCAACCGAGCTTTGGACCGGGAAGTTTTACCCGGCATCTTGCGCACGCTGCCGCGCGCCAGATCGAATGCCGCATACGGCATCTGCCCGGGTTGGCGCTGGACATCGACGAGCCGGCAGATCTCGCTCGTCTGATCACACAGAAGCGCGGAGATCGACGCTACGACTTTCTCGGCGAGGCCCGCTTGGAAATGTCGATTGAAATGGAGCGGCAATGAGCGTCTCGATCGAAATGACGGGCGCTCTCGCCGCGGCAGCATCGGGCCGGCCGTTGTCGCACGGCCAGGCGATGGCCCTTGCACACTGCGACGATCTTCCCCGGCTGGCTGCGCTGGCGGAGCAGATTTGTCTCGCCGGTCACGGCCATACGGTGAGTTTCTCCAAGAAGGTCTTCATTCCCCTCACGCGGCTGTGCCGGGACGTCTGCCACTACTGCACCTTCGCCAGGGCGCCGCGCGAGGGCGAGCCGCACTACCTCTCGCCCGACGCCGTCCTCGAAATTGCCCGCGCCGGTCAGGCTGCAGGCTGCAAGGAAGCGCTCTTCACGCTCGGCGACCAGCCAGAGTTGCGCTACGCCGCCGCGCGTGATGCCTTGCGGGCACTTGGTGTCGAGTCGACTCTGGCCTACCTGGAATCCTCTGCGGCGCTGGTGTTGCGCGAAACCGGCCTGCTGCCGCATCTCAACCCCGGCGTCATGGACGAGAGTTGGCTGCGGCGCCTGAAAAAGGTGTCCGTCTCGCAAGGCATCATGCTTGAGACGACCGCCACCAGGCTGTCCGAACGCGGAGGCCCGCATTTTGGGTCGCCGGACAAGACACCGGCGGTGCGCCTCGCCACCCTCGAAGCCGCGGGGCGAGCCGGCGTGCCGTTCACCACGGGGCTTCTGATCGGCATCGGCGAGACGAGGGCCGAGCGCATCGAGGCGCTGCTGGCGATCCGCGACGTCCACGAGCGTTACGGCCACATTCAGGAAGTCATCATCCAGAACTTCCGCGCCAAGCCTGGCACGCGCATGGCAAACGTGGCGGACCCAACTCTGGACGATCATCTCTGGACCATCGCCGTCGCCCGCATCGTTCTTGGGCCTGCAATGAACATTCAGGCGCCGCCAAATCTGCAGCCGGAGGGGCTCGCGCACCTGATCCGGGCCGGCATCAATGATTGGGGCGGCGTGTCGCCGGTGACGCCCGACCACGTCAATCCGGAAGCGCCCTGGCCGCATCTGCGCGACCTCGAACTGGCGACGGAGCGTGCCGACCGCACTCTGGTCGAGCGGCTGGCGATCTATCCTGGGTATTTGTCCGAACCCAAGAAATGGCTTGAGCCTGTCCCGACCAAGCAAGTCCTGCGCCTGCAGGATACGCAGGGCTTCGCGCGCGAAGACACCTGGTCGCCCGGTGCCGCAGAGCCGTTGCCTGTCCCGCAGGTCTCGCGCATGCAATCCGGGGAGGTCCCGTCGGCGGCCATTGCCCGCACGCTCGACCGCGTTGCTGGCGGGGGAAGCCTATCCGAGGCCGAGATCGTCAGCCTCTTCGAGGCCCGCGGAAAGGACTTCGCCGCCGTGTGCCGCGCGGCCGACAAGCTGCGGGCGGAGCGCGTCGGCGATGTGGCGACCTATGCGGTCAACCGCAACATCAACTACACAAACATCTGCACTTACGGCTGCAAGTTCTGCGCCTTCTCGAAAGGGCGGCACAGCTTCGAGTCGCGCGAGAAACCCTACAATCTGAGCTTTGATGAGATCGGCCAGCGTACGCGGGAAGCCTGGCAACGCGGTGCGACCGAGGTGTGTCTGCAGGGCGGCATCCGCCCCGGCTACACGGGCGAAACCTACCTGTCGGTCGTCAACGCGGTGAAATCAGCAGCCCCCGACATCCACGTGCATGCCTTCTCGCCGCTGGAAGTCTGGCACGGCGCGACCACGCTGGGGCTGCCGCTGCGCAGCTATCTGGCGACGCTCAAGGCGGCGGGGCTGGGCAGCCTGCCGGGCACTGCTGCCGAAATCCTGGATGACGAGGTGCGGGCGGTGCTGTGCCCGGACAAAATATCCACCGCCCAATGGTTGCAGGTGATGGAGGCCGCCCACGACGTCGGACTCAGAAGCACGGCGACCATCATGTTCGGGCACATCGACGGCTACCGGCACTGGGCGCGGCACCTATTGCGGGTGCGGGACTTGCAGTCGCGCACCGGCGGCTTCACCGAGTTCGTCCCGCTCCCGTTCGTGCATATGGAAGCGCCGATCTATCTCAAGGGGCAGGCGCGCAAGGGGCCGACATTCCGCGAGGCGGTTCTCATGCATGCCGTGGCGCGTTTGGTGCTCGATCCCCTCATCGCCAACATCCAGGCCTCCTGGGTGAAGATGGGCCCCGATGGGGCCGCCTTCTGCTTGCAAGCCGGCGCCAACGACATGGGCGGCGTGCTGATGGACGAATCCATCACGCGCGCCGCCGGCGCCGTGCACGGTCAGCAGGTCTGCGCAGAAGATATGCAAATGATCATTCGCGGTGCGGGCCGAATGCCGCTGCAGCGCACAACCCTGTACGAGCGGCCAGCCAGAGAACGGCTGCACCCCCAACAAGCGGCGGAGTAGTCGAAATCCCGCTTGATCCGGGAGGCAGGCCAATGGATAGTGGTACTAATAATAGAACAATAGAAACAATGAGCCGATACCTGCATCCGGTAAACGTCACGGTCGATTGAGAGTAGGCGCGACTTGACCAGTCCCTTTGATTTTCCGACGCATGTGGACGACGGCAAAGTGCGTGGCCGGGCCGCCGCCCACCTGCGGGCCAAGGGCGTCCGCCTACCGACTTTCCAAGAACTCGCCGAACCGGCCGGCGCGCCGCGCGAGGTCCGCGCGAGGCTCGACACCATCGATCCCGATATTGCGCATCCTGCCAATCTCTATCGCGTCAACTGGTACAACGACCTGAAGCGCACGGCCCAGGTCGCCACGCCCGTCTTCGTCGAGCTTCCAGAGACCTTCACCGGCGTCAAAGCACGCATCGTGCTGGCGCTGGGTTCGACCTTTCCGATGATTAAGGCGCACAAGGTTCTGGCCGCCTACGCCTGCCTGGCGCCGCGTCTGGTCGCCGGCCGCTTCGATCCCACCACGCAGCGCGCGGTGTGGCCGTCCACAGGCAACTATTGCCGCGGCGGCGTCGCGATCTCGAGCATCCTCGGTTGCCGCGGTGTCGCCGTGCTGCCCGCCGGCATGAGCCGCGAGCGTTTCGACTGGCTGTCCGACTGGGTTGCAGCGCCTGAAGATATCGTGCGCACGCCTGGCACGGAGTCGAACGTCAAGGAAATCTACGACAAGTGTGCGGAGCTTGAGCGCGATCCCGCCAACGAGATCGTCAACCAGTTCAGCGAGTTCGGCAACTATCTGGCGCACTGGCGCTGCACCGGCCCGGCACTGGAACGGATGTTCGAAGCCTTGCGCTCGGCCTCACCCAACCTGCGCCTCGCCGGCTTCGTGTCCGCCAGCGGGTCGGGAGGCACCTTGGCGGCCGGCGACTACCTGAAAAGCCGGCACGGCGCCAAGATCGCGGTGGTCGAGGCGGTTGAATGCCCAACGCTGCTCAACAACGGCTATGGCGAGCACAACATCCAGGGCATCGGCGACAAGCACGTGCCGCTGATCCACAATGTGATGAACACCGATCTCGTGATCGGCGTCAGCGACAAGGCCACCGATGGCCTCAACGCCGTCTTCAATACCGACGAGGGCCGGGCCTACCTGACGCGGCGTCTCGGCATGGATTCGCAGACCGGGCGCGGGCTCGGCTATTTCGGTCTGTCGTCGATTGCCAACGTGCTGGGCGCCATCAAGATGGCCAAACACTGCCGGCTTGGCCCTGGGGACGTCGTCGTCACGGTGGCCACCGACGGGCACGAACTCTACAGAACCGAGCTGCAGCGATATCTCGAGCGCCGCCACAACCAGGGTGCCATGACAGAGGCGCTCGCGGCCGAACTGGTCGGAGAGCATCTCCTCGGAGCTGGCGTGGAACACGTGTTGGATGCCACCCCGCGCGAGCGCGAGCGTATTTTTAATCTCGCCTATTTCACCTGGGTCGAGCAGCAGGGTATCGGGCTCGCCGATTTCGACCGCCGCAAGCACCAGGACTTCTGGCGCAGCCTGCACGCGCTGGTCCCGCAGTGGGACGAGATGATTACCGCTTTCAACCGCGACAGCGGCATGGCCGCCGCTGCTTAAAGGCCAAGGAACAAGACGCCCATGAGTACCGAGCCCTTGGTGAAGCCCTACCAGCAACTGCGCAAGGACACGTTCGCGCGCGATCGCGGCCTGCGCGAGAAGGTCATGACCCTGGAGGAGGCGGCCAGGCTCGTCGAGAATGGAGACCATGTGGCACTTGGGGGCTGTCATCTGTCCCGCACACCACACGCCATGATCTGGGCGCTGATCCGCGCCCGCAAGCAGAACCTCACGGTTTCACGCTCCATCGCCTCGTCGGAGACGGACCTGCTGCTTTCTGCAGGCGTATCGAAGCATGTCGTGACGAGCTGGTTCAGCCAGGGCCTGATCTGGGGCGTCTCCAAGGTTATGCGCCACCATGTGGAGAACAAACTCGCCGTATTCGACGAGTGGAGCCATATGTCGATGGGGCTGCGCTATCGCGCCGGCGCCATGGGCATCCCGTTCATGCCATCGCGCACCATGCTGGGCTCGGACGTGGGCAAGCGTCTGGGCGACGACTTCAAGACGATGGTCTGCCCGTTCACGAATGAGACGGTCGGATTGCTGCCCGCACTAAATCCCGACGTGGCGCTGATCCACGTGCAGCGCTGCGATCCCTACGGCAATGCCCAGCTCGACGGGCTGCAGTTCATGGATCTCGACATCGCCATGGCTGCCAAGCGCGTCATCCTGACGACCGAACGCATCGTCTCCAACGAGCAGATCCGGCGTACGCCCGATCAAACGCGTATTCCGTTCTTTACCGTAGAGGCGGTCGTGGAGGCGCCGATCGGCTGCGCGCCCCACGAGTGCTATGGCATCTACGAGCCGTTCTTTCCGCACCTCGACGAATATGCAGCCCTTACGACCAAGGAACCGGTGAAGGGGTCGCAGGACTATCTCGAGCGTTATTACTATGAGCCGAAATCATGGGCAGATTATCTCTCGAGGCTCGGCATGGATGCCGTACTCGATGCGTGCCGTCGCGGCAGGAGCGTACACAATGACTAAGCATCAATCAGCCGATGCCACCTACACGGCCTCAGAGCTGCTGTGCGTCATGGCCGCCCGGCTGCTCAAGGATGGACAGATCGTCTTTGCCGGCATCGGTGTGCCGCTGCTCGCGGCCACCCTGGCTCAGCATCAGTTCGCGCCGCATCTGACGATCCTGTTCGAGGGCGGTACCATCGGCCCGCGTATCGTGCCGGGTGAGCTGCCGCCGTCCACCAACGAGCAGCGCTGCACGCGCAGCGCCAACATGCTGCTGCCCATTACCGATGTGCTGCTGCTGCTGCAGCGCGGCTACGTCGACATCGGGTTCATGGGCGGCGCACAGATCGACCGCTTCGGCAATCTCAACTCGTCGTTCATCGGCGATGCCGAGAACCCCAAGACGCGCCTGCCGGGCACGGGCGGCGGCAACGACATCTCCTCTCTCACCAACATGATCGTGGCGATGAAGCACGAGAAGCGCCGCTTCGTGCAGGACGTGGACTTCATCACCTCGCCTGGTTGGGTCAAGGGCCGGCGCTCGCGTGCAGAAGCGGGCCTGCCGGAGGGCGGCTTGTGGCGGGTCGTGACGGATCTTGCCCTCATGGGCTTCGACGACGAGACACGTGAGATGAAGGTGTTGGCGCTGCAGCATGGCGTGACGCGCGAGCAGGTGCAGGACAACACGGGCTTCAAACTGCTGTTCGAGAAGAAGATGGAAACCGTCGAGCCTCCCACCAAGGAGGAGCTGGCCACGCTTCGGCACCTCGATCCCGATCGCCGCTTCACGGCATAGCCGCAGCAGTAAGGCATTGCCAATTGCCAGCAAGACAAGATGCGTAAGGGACAATCGATGAGCAAGAAGCGAGAGACAGAATTCGGCATCGCGATGCGGAACTTCACGAAGTATCCGGAGATGCCGAGCGCTGCCGAGCTGATCGAGTATGGCGTGCGCATGGAAGAGCTGGGCTACGAGTCGATCTGGGCCTGGGATCACATTCTGCTCGGTGTGGAACCGAACTTCCCGATCCACGAGGCGCTCATCATCCTGACAGCCATCGCGGCACGCACGACCAGGATCAAGATCGGCACCGGCATCCTGGTCATGCCTGTGCGCAATCCAGTGCTGCTGGCAAAGGAGCTGGCGACCATCGACCACGTCTCGAACGGCCGGCTGCTGCTGGGTGCCGCAGTGGGCTGGTACAAGCGCGAGTTCGAACTCGCTGGGCACCGACTTCACCCAGCGCGGCAAAATCATGGAGCAGAGCCTCGAGATCATCAAACGGCTCTGGACCGAGGAGAAGGTAGACGGCAGCTATCCGCCCTACAATCTGCGGGGCGCCGTGCTCTATCCCAAGCCGGTGCAGAAACCGCACCCGCCGATCCTGATCGGTGGTTATGTGGATGCCGTGCTCAAGCGCGCCGCCACCAAGGGTGACGGATGGCTCACCTACTATTACACCGCGGAGAGCTTCAAGAAGTCGTGGGCCAAGATCCGCGCTTTCGCCGAGGAGGCAGGCCGCAATCCCGACGAACTCACCTCCACCAACCAGCTTCCGATCTGCATCGGCCCGCGTGCCAAGATAGAAGGGCCGATGAAGCACTGGCTGCAGACCGAATGGGATTACGCTTCCTGGTCCGAGTCGACCATGGAGAGCGCGATCATGGGTACGCCGGACGAGTGCGTGGAGCAGCTCATGCCGCATATCGAAGCCGGCATCGACCGCATCATCTTCGTCCCGTACAAATACGAGAAGGAGCAGGTGGAGGCAGTTGTCCAAGAAATCATCCCGCGGCTCAAAAAGAGGGCGACCGGCGCGAAAACCTGAATTGCCGCACGCGGTTGCGGCTCGAGGCAACTTGTCAGGCGGCGGCTGCTAACCTAGGCTCGATTGTGATGGTGTTTCTAACATTGGAACAAATTCGCCGAGGGGAACCCCGGTTCCCGAAAGCGGCTGGCGCCATCTACGCATGCGTCTCATCGAAGGGAGATCCGTCATGAAGTCTCGTACTCTCACGACCGCACTGGCGGTGCTCGGGGCCACGCTCCTTGCCGCAACAGCTTCCGCCCAGGACACCATCAAGATCGGCGTTACACAGCCGTTGACCGGCGCGTTCGCCGCATCCGGCAACTACGTGGCGCAGGGTGCCAAGATCGCGGAGGAGCAGATCAACAAGGCCGGCGGCGTGCTCGGCAAACAAATCCAGCTCGTCATAGAAGACAACAAGTCCAATCCGACCGAGGCGGTCGGTACGGCAGAAAAGTTGATCGTGCGCGACAAGGTGCCCGTAATGATGGGCGCATGGAGCTCGACATTGACGCTCGCCGTCATGCCGAAGCTGGAGGAATACAAGGTGCCGATGCTGGTCGAGACCTCCTCGTCCGGCAAGATCACCGTTTCGGGTAATCCCTACATTTTCCGCATCAGCCCGACCTCGGAGATGGAAGCCAAGTCCTTCGCTCCCTTGTTCAAGAAAATGAACATCAAGAAGGCCGACTTCCTCGCCACCAACAACGACTTCGGACTCGGAGCCTCCAAGGAATTCTCCGAAATGGCGAAGAAAGAAGGTGTTCAGATCGGAACCATGGAAACGATGGATCCGAAGGCGACAGACTTCTCAGCCCAGCTCGCCAAGATCAAGGCGTCGGGAAGCGACACGCTGTTCGTCACGACGGCGGTGGAGCAGATCACGCTGCTTCTCAAGCAGGCCAAGGACCAGCAGGTGAAGGCGCGCATCATCACCACCGGCGGTTCGAACTCGCCCGATCAGCTCATCCAACAGGCCGGCGATGCCGCCAACAACTCGTACCATCTCGTGTTCTTCACGCCCTGGTTCCCCGAGGCCGTGAAAAACCCCGATGTCGCCAAGAGGTTCGTCGCCCTCTGGAACGAGAAGAAGCATAACGTCGGCGGACTGACCGAAGGTTTCCGCGGCTGGGACGGCCTCTACACCATCACCGCAGCGATCAAGGCGGCCGGCAAAGCGGAGCCCGAAGCAATCCAGAAGGCGCTTTGGGACGTCAAGGTCCAGGGCATCAACGGCGACATCGCCTTCATCAAGCAGGGTCCGCCCGGCAAGGAGAGCGCCCAGAACGTGCCGAGCGTCTACCTGGTGAAAATCGAAAACGGCAAAGTCACCAGACAATAGTACTCACGTTCCCTCTCCCCGCTCCTGGGGAGAGGGAAACATGCGCGTTCCCTTCGCTCGCCGGTACCGGTGGACCAGCTCCTTCAGCACACCCTCAATGCCCTGATCCTCGGCGGCACCTACGCGCTGCTCGGCATCGGGCTGACGTTGATCTTCGGCATCATGCGCGTGGTGAACTTTGCGCACGGTGAGCTTTACGCCTTCGGCGCCTACATGATGTACCTGTGGGTGATGGTGCTGGGGACGAACTTCTACCTCGCCCTCCCGCTCGCTGTGCTGCTGGGCGTGATGCTTGGAGCGGCGATGGAATTCGTGCTGCTCCGGCGTCTGCGTGGTGCCGACATCGACACCACCATGCTGGTCATGATCGGCGCCTGGATCGCGCTGCAGAACATGGAGCAGCTGACCTGGTCCGGTGTCGCCAAATCCATCAACACGCCGTTTCCATCTTCGCCCTTGGTGCTGGGTTCGGTGTCGGTCTCTTGGAACCGGTTGTTCGTTTTCGTCGTGGCGCTTGCTTTGATCGCGGGAACCTATGTGATCATCAACCGCACCCGGCTCGGCAAAGCCATGCGCGCGACCTTTCAGGACCGTGAGACCGCCGCTCTGATGGGAGTCGACATCAACCGGATCTACACGGCCACCTTCGCTCTGGGCTCGGGGCTGGCGGCAGCAGCCGGTGCGCTGCTCGGCCCGGTGTTTGTCGTCGTTCCAACGATGGGCGACCTCGCCTCTCTCAAAGCCTTCGCTATCGTCATCCTCGGCGGTCTCGGCAGCATACCCGGCGCGACCATCGGCGGTTTCATCCTGGCGTTCATGGAGGAGCTGGGCGCGGGCTACGTTTCTTCAGGCTATCGCGACGCCATGGGCTTCCTGCTTATCATCGTCATCCTGATTCTGAAGCCCACAGGGCTGTTCGCAACCAGAGAGAGGGTCGGGTGAAGCACGGCCTCACCATTGCCTGGCTCCTGTTCCTGGCCTCCATTCCGCTCTGGCTGGACAACCTCTACGTCCTGCACGTGCTCATCATGACCGGCATCTTCATCATCGCCGCGATGAGCCTCAATCTACTGCTCGGCTACACCGGCCAGCTCAGCCTCGGCCACGTCGCGTTCTTCGGTATCGGCGCCTACACATCGAGCCTCGCGACGCTCGGCTTTACCGTTCACTTGCTCCCCGATTGGCAGGTTTCGGCCGACCCCAAGCCGGTCTGGTTCGGCATACTGCTCGGCACCGCGGTGGCGGGACTGTGCGGATGGGCGATCGGGAGGCTGTCGTTCAAGGTGCGCGGCGCCTACTTCGTCATTGTCACGGTGAGCTTTGCCGAGGTGATCCGGCTGGTCGCGCTCAACTGGGTCGAGCTGACGCAAGGGCCGATGGCGCTCAACAACATCCCCTACCTCACGCTGGGGATTGCGGGTTGGTTCGAGGTTTCCTTCCTCCGCAAACCCGCCAACTACTATCTCGTGCTCGCCGTCGCCATTCTCTCCTACATCGTCATCCGCAGGTTGGTGCATTCGCGCGCCGGCCGCGCCATGATCGCGCTCAGGGAGAACGAAGCGCTCGCAGCGTCGGTCGGCGTCGACGTAACACGCTATCTGGTGCTGGCAACCATCGTCTCCGCGGCCATGGCTGGCGCCGCAGGCACGCTCTATGCCCACTACATCCGCATCGTCGATCCGGACGTGTTCCTGTTCATCTATACGGTGACGATGGTCATCATGGTCGTGACCGGCGGCAAGGGCACGCTGGCTGGGCCCGTGGTCGGAGGTGTGATCTTCGGCCTATTGCCTGAGACACTGCGCGCGTTCGAAATCGGCCCTGAAATCCAGTGGGTGATCTACGGCGTCCTCATGGTGCTCGTCGTGTATTTTCTGCCTGAAGGCATCGTGCCGGCTGTTCGCAACTGGTGGCAGGCGCGCGGGCAAGCACCGGCTGGAGACGCGACATCGGATAGCGCAACCACCGAGGCGGCACGGTGAGTGAGCATTCGACCGGCGCCGAGCTCGTTGTCGACGGCCTAACCATCCGTTTCGGCGGCCTGACGGCCGTGGATGGCATGAGCTTCGAGGTTCGGCCTCGCGAGGTGCTGTCCCTGATCGGTCCCAACGGCGCCGGCAAGACCTCAGCCTTCAATGCCATCACCGGTTATATCGAACCCAGCGGCGGCACGATCGCTTACCGAGGCAGCAGGCTCAATGGCCTCAAACCCAACCAGATTGCCGAACTCGGAGTCGTGCGCACGTTCCAGAAGACCAGCGTCTTCATGGGGCAGAGCGCGGTCGACAACGTGCTGATCGGGCTGCACCTGGTCTCCCGCCAGCGTCCTCTCGCCATCATCTTCGGCTTGCCTTCGGTTGCCCGCGAGGAAAAAGAACTCGTGCAGGAGGCGCAGCGCATTCTCGAGTTCGTGGGGCTGGAGCAGCGTGGCACGCTGCTGGCCTCATCCCTGCCCTATGGTGAGTTGCGTCTGCTCGAAGTCGCCATCGCACTGGCAGCAAAACCCAAGCTCCTGCTCCTCGATGAGCCGGTTTCCGGCATGAACCCATCGGAGACCGCGAGCTTCATGAAGATACTCGGCCGGATCCGCACGCTCGGTATCACCGTCCTGCTGGTGGAGCACGACATGAAAATGGTGATGGGTGTGTCCGACCGCATCATCTGCCTCAACCAGGGACGCATTATCGCCAACGGCTCGCCGGCCGAGATTCAGGGTCACCCGGAAGTTATTCGCGCTTACCTGGGCGAGAGGTACGTCCGTGCTCAAGGTTGAAGGACTGGTCTGCCGCTACGGCAAGATTGCAGCCGTGCGCGAGCTGAACATGGAGGTTCGTCAGGGCGAGCTCGTGTCCCTGATCGGCGCCAATGGCGCGGGCAAGACGACGACGCTGAAGGCGATTTCCGGCGTACTTCCTCCGGCCGCCGGACGCATCACTTTTCTGGGCGAAGACATTACCAGGGCGTCGCCCAAGCGCATTCTCCAGCTCGGCATCGCGCATTGCCCCGAGGGCCGCCGCGTGTTCCCGCAGATGAGCGTGCTCGAGAATCTGGAAATGGGTTCCTATCTGCGCACGGACGCTAGCGAAGTCTCCGCGGACATGCAGCGCCTGTTCGAGCGCTTCCCTATCCTTCACGAGCGGCGCGACCAAGCGGCGGGCACTCTGTCCGGCGGCGAGCAGCAGATGCTGGCAATCAGCCGCGCCTTGATGTCACGGCCCAAGCTGGTCTTGTTCGACGAGCCCTCGCTTGGTCTGGCGCCCAACCTCGTCGAACGCACCTTCGAGATCATCAAGGGCATCCGCGCGCAGGGCGTCACGGTTGTCATGGTGGAGCAGAACGCCTTTGCCGCCCTCGAGCTGTCGGACCGTTCCTACGTGCTCGATCAGGGGCGAGTGACCATGACCGGACCGGGCATGGAGCTGCTGCACAACCCACAGGTGAAGGCCGCGTATCTTGGCGCCTGACAGGAGGGACAGCCCACCATTACTTGTTCACAATTTCAGTGACTTAGAACACCCACCGACCGCGGGTTGATGCCACTCCGCGATACCACAATCAATGCACGCCGCCCGCTAGTCGGCTGACCTTCCTTGAACGACTGCTGCCGAGTGCACACACGCAGACTAGAACTTCAGCAACACGGCGTAACGCCTGTTTCATTCGTTCCTTCAACGGAGCATACTGGCTTTGCCGATAGTGGAGAGCATCACAGGAGGAAAGATCATGTCGCGGTGGCTTGTTGTTTTCGGATGTGCGTTCGCTCTAGCTCTAGCAGCGCCCATGGGTTTCGACGCTGAGGCCAAGAAGGCGAGAGGCAAGTCGTGCGTCGCCAAGGGTATGGACGGCAAGCAGACCAAGTGGCAGTGCAAATCGACCGAGAAGTGCTGTTACGATTGGCTGAGCAGCAAAGGCACTTGCAGTTCGGCAATGTGCATGTAAGGCCCTCGCCGCGGCGGTCGAAGCGTGCATCGACCAGTGTTGGCCGACCGTGTCAGTCGGGAGCAGACCGCTGCGGCCTCCCAGAGCCATCGACGCTAATGACGGCTGGGTGTTTCATGAAACACGCGACGCTTGACCCGTGGTCTTGATCTAGCTGGACTATATACCGCTTCATCTACCCGACTGGCGCACCGCCGTGCTGCTCCTGGCGGCGGGCGGCGTCGTCTTGGCTGTGGCTGGCTGGGCCACGGTCCGCGACAAGTGGCACGGCACCGGCGGCATGGCCGTTGCACTGTCGGATGGCTTGCCGCCACGGCGAACGCAAGCAACTGAACTTGCGGGTAGTGTCTCAGTTTGAAATTTTTGCTGTATTCGTCAATTGCGCTGGGACAGGGCGACAAGAACGTCGGACGCTGCCTGAAGCGTGCTCGCCACCGCAGTGCTAACCTCCGCTGGCATTGGCGCCCCGTCATCATAGGATTTAACGGCGCGGCAGCTTTCCGTTGCCGCTCGGCTCAGCTCCAGAAGGATGTACTGCTGAGTCCACTGCCCGCCCGCGCCTGCGCTGCCGTCCGCGATGGCGGGTGCCATGCTGGTAAGCTCCTTCTCAATGCTGCGGAGAACGAAAACACTCTTGGAGTCTTCCATGGGTTCCTCCCATCTTCTTACCGCTAAGCATGGCGCTGAGGGCCGACGCACATACTGGTCAACCTGACCCACTACCAATTTGCGAGAGGGTCGAAAGATCAATAGCTTCTGAAGAAGCTGGCGCACCCGACAGGATTCGAACCTGTGACCTTCGCCTTCGGAGGGCGACACTCTATCCAGCTGAGCTACGGGTGCGCAGCGCCGTGTGATACTCCATTTGACCCCCGGCCGCAAACGCCGCAAATCTGTGCCGCGTCTCCATATGGATGGCGAGCCGGGCAACTTCAGCAAAGTACGGAACATGGCTGAAAAGAGCGACGTGCGGCCGGGCGAGGTGGTGATCGAGCTGCCGGCCACATTCGATGCCAGCGTGCACTTCATCGGCCGCATCCGCACGCCCTTCAAGACACGCGGAGACTGCCCGAAGAGCACATCCCAATCTGATGCGATCGGTCGCGTCGAACTCGATCCGCGCTATGCGCCGGGCCTCAAGGGCCTCGATCTCTACAGCCACGCCATTTTGCTCTACTGGATGGACCAGGCGCGCCGCGACCTCGTTGAGCAGGTGCCCGCGTTTCTGGGATGCCCGCGGGGGACGTTCGCGCTGCGGTCGCCGGTGCGGCCCAACCCGATTGCGCTCGGCGTCGTTGAAATCGTCGGCATCGAGGGGCGTACGCTCACCGTGCGCAACGTCGATTGTGTGGACGGCACGCCGCTCGTTGACATCAAACCCTATTTCGCTTCAACCGACAGTTTCCCGGACGCGAAGCGTCCTTGAAAACGCGGGGAAATTCCTGCTGACTTTACCGGGCTGACTTTCGCGCGCCGCGGCCTATAGTGCGCGCCCATGGCCACGACCTCCGCGAAATCCAAGAAGCCCGATCATTCCGTGGGCGGCAACTCGGTGCCGCCGGGCGAGCTGGTGCCGGTCATCAAGGGTAGCCACGTCTACCTGATCGACGGCTCGGGCTATATCTTCCGTGCCTTTCACGCCCTGCCGCCGCTGACGCGTCCGTCGGACGGCCTGCCAGTCGGCGCCGTGCACGGCTTCTGCGCCATGTTGTGGAAGCTGCTGCAGGATGCCCGCAAGGGCCGCGGGCCGACGCATCTGGCGGTCATCTTCGACGCCAGCGAGAAGACCTTCCGCAACGAGATCTACAAGGACTACAAGGCGCATCGCCCGCCCGCGCCCGAAGAGCTGGTGCCGCAGTTCCCGCTCATCCGCGATGCCGTCAAGGCGTTCAACATCGCCTGCATCGAGCAGAAAGGCTACGAGGCGGACGACCTGATCGCGACCTACACCAAAGAGGCGCTGGCCTCCGGCGGCGACGTGACGATCGTCTCCTCAGACAAGGACCTCATGCAGCTGGTGCAGTCGGGCGTGTCGATGCTCGACACCATGAAGAACAAGACCATCGGACCGGACGAAGTGCGCGAGAAGTTCGGCGTGCCGCCCGACAAGGTCGTCGACGTGCAGGCGCTGGCTGGCGACTCAACCGACAACGTGCCTGGCGTGCCGGGCATCGGCGTCAAGACCGCGGCCGAGCTGATCAACGAGTACGGCGATTTGGAATCCCTGCTTGCTCGTGCCGGCGAGATCAAGCAACCTAAGCGCCGTGAGCGGCTGACTGAATTCGCCATGCAGGCGCGGCTTTCGCTCGATCTGGTCACGCTCAAGGACGATGTGCCGCGTGAAGTGCCGGTGGAGGCGCTCGGCGTTCGTGATCCCGAACCGGATGCGCTGCTCGGCTTCCTGCGTGTGATGGAATTCTCGACGCTGACCAAGCGCATTGCGGAAGGGTTGGGCGCCGAGCCGCCACCGCCGGCTGAGCGCCCGGCGATCTCCAGCGTGCCGGAAGCAGATGCAAAGCGGGGCAGCAAGCCAGCGGCGGCGGACGTGCCGGGTGCGGGCCCGGCGGCTGCCGTTGTCGCTGCGTTGAAGGTGGCGACCGAAGCGATCGACCGGTCGAAGTACGAAACGGTGACGGAACTGGCGCAGCTCGAGGCCTGGATTGCGGCGGCCCGCGCCGCGGGACACTTCGCCTTCGACACCGAAACGACCAGTCTCGATCCGATGCAGGCGGAATTCGTGGGCTTCTCCATGGCCGTGGCGCCCGGCAAGGCCTGCTACGTGCCGCTTGCGCACCGCGCGGGCAGCGGCAGCTTCGACTTCGGCGACGCCAATCCCAAACAGGTGCCGGTCAGAGAAGCCCTGGCAGTTCTTAAACCGCTGCTCGAAGATCCCTCGGTGCTCAAGGTCGGGCAAAACCTGAAATTCGATTGTCTGGTGTTGCACCGGCACGGTATCGCGCTCGCGCCGCTCGACGACACCATGCTGCTCTCCTATGCGCTGGATGCCGGGCGCGGCCAGCACGGCATGGACACGCTGTCGGAACGCTTTCTCAAGCACACGTGCATGCCGTTCACGCAGGTGCTCGAGCATGCGCCGGGTGCCAAGAAATCCGACAAGACCTTCGCGCAGGTGCCACTCGAGAAGGCGACCGAATACGCCGGCGAGGATGCCGATGTCACGCTGCGCCTGTGGATGGCATTGAAGCCGCGCCTCGCAGCGGAACGCATGACGGAAGTGTACGAGACGCTGGAGCGGCCGCTGGTGTGCGTCCTGGCGGACATGGAACGCACCGGCGTCAAGGTCGATAGAAACATCCTGTCGCGACTGACGTCGACGTTCGGGCAGCGGGTGGCGCGGCTTGAAACGGAGATCTACGATCTCGCCGGGCACAAGTTCAATCTCGGATCGCCCAAGCAGCTCGGCGAATTCCTGTTCGACAACCTCAAGCTGCCCGGCGGCCGCAAGACCAAGACGGGGCAGTGGGAAACACGCGCAGGCCTGCTGGATGATCTTGCCGCCAGCGAGGAATTACCCGAGCAGCACCGGAAACTCATCAACGTGATGCTGGAATGGCGGCAGCTCACCAAGCTGATGTCGACGTATACCGAATTGCTGCCGCAGCACATCAATCCGGAGACCGGGCGCATCCATACCAGTTATGCGCTGGCATCCACCACGACGGGGCGTTTGGCCTCCACCGATCCCAACCTGCAGAACATCCCCATCCGCACCAAGGAAGGCCGGGAAATCCGTACGGCGTTCATCGCCGAACCCGGGCACAAACTGATCTCCGCCGACTACAGCCAGATCGAGCTGCGGGTGCTGGCCCACATCGCCGACATCCCGCAACTGCGAAAGGCGTTTGCCGAAGGGCTCGACATCCATGCCATGACGGCGTCGGAGATGTTCGGGGTGCCCATCAAGGACATGCCCTCCGACGTGCGCCGGCGGGCAAAGGCGATCAACTTCGGCATCATCTATGGAATCTCAGGCTTTGGTCTGGCGGCGCAGCTGGGGATCACCAAGCAGGAGGCTGGCGAATACATCGCCACCTATTTCAAGCGCTTCCCCGGCATTCGCGACTACATGGATGCCACGAAGAAGCGGGCGCATGAGCGCGGGTTTGTCGAAACCATCTTCGGCCGGCGCATCCATTATCCGGAGATCAATACAAAAAACCCCTCCATGCGCGGGTTCCTGGAGCGCGCGTCCATCAACGCTCCAATTCAGGGCTCGGCGGCAGACATCATCCGGCGCGCCATGATCCGCATGCCGGGCGCGCTACAGGCCGCGCGGCTGAATTCGGTACGCATGCTTCTCCAGGTGCACGACGAACTGGTCTTCGAAGCCAAGGCCGCAGACGTCAACAAGGCTCTGCCGATCATAAGACACGTGATGGAAACGGCCGCCGAGCCGGTCATCCGCCTCGCCGTACCTGTGCATGTGGATGCCAAGGCCGCCGACAACTGGGAAGCGGCGCACTGAACCAAGCGTGAATGGCGGGGCGCAGGGCCCGTGCTATGTTTTCCCACCCAACCAAGGGAGGTGGGCAATTCCATTCACAGTGCACCTCACCGAAGCGCGGGGAGAAGGATCATGCAATCATCCGGGCTAAACGATGCGGCTATACTCGTTGGCCGGCTATTGCTGGCGGCCATTTTTATTCTAGCCGGATTGGAGAAAATAGGGGGTTACGAACGTACCGTTGCCTATATGGCAAGAGCAGGCGTGCCGGGTTCGTTGCTGCCCGTCGTCATCGTGGTCGAGTTGCTGGGTGGACTGCTTATCGTCATCGGGTGGCAGACCCGCCTGGTTGCAATCGGCCTGGCAATATTCACCCTAGTCGCCGCCTACTTGTTTCATATGAATTTCGGCGATCAGAACCAGACGATCCATTTCATGAAAAATGTCGCGATTGCCGGCGGTTTTATGGTCCTCGCTGCGGGAGGGGCCGGCGCCTGGTCGATCGACGGCAGGCGCGAATCCTAGATCCGCCGGATCATTCAGCAGGCTGGGAAAGTAGGCGGATCGGAATAGGTTCCGGCCCGCCTTCTTGTCCGCAAGCGCGCAGATTTGCGACTGCGCTACTTAATGAGAAACTTCTCCATTTTCCCACCGTCCTGCAACTTCGCGGTAAGCCACCGCGGCTTGCGGCCACGACCCGTCCAGGTTTCGCTCGGATCGTCGGGATTAGCGTACTTTGCCGCTACCGTCCTGCCCTTGCCGCCACGACCGCCGAAGATATCGCTGACTTTGAATCCCGCGCCGGTAATCAACGCCTCCGCCTTCTTGCGCACATCAGCCCGGCTGCGTTCGTGAACGCCAGCCCTGGCCTTCCTCACTTTAAGCTCGAGCTCCTGCAGCTCCCTCAGCGACATTCTATCCAGTTCTTTCGCCATCTCAGTCGGTTCCCTTGCGCAAAAAAAGACGATTGCCCTGCACCTGTAGAGTTTAATGGCAAATAACGGATTAAGACGTCAATACATTAATTCACGTTTTTATCTGAAACCCCGGCAACAGCATTGGTAAGAGCTCCCGTGCAGATTAAACTACCGATGCCGGAACATGCGACATCCCGCGGACAAACACCGCCAGTTGAAGAGCGCGTCTGGGCGAAAAATCAATTGCAGAACAACAAACTAAATTTGAACGGTGCAAAACCGCTCCATTCAAGGCCTTACGTTACTGCGATATGTCAATGAGCCGCGATCTCGGGCGCAGTGAGTAAACTTGCCGTGCGTAGACATTCTTGGAATTCGCCTAGCAGGGACTGGACTAAAAAATGCGGATCTCGCTCAGCAATCCGCAATGGAAAAAAACCAAACGCCTCTGCCGCTTAACCGGCCACAGCACTCATGTGATGCTTTGTCGTTCGGAACGGGCTATGCGACCTATAACATCAGGCTAGAAACAACACCGCGAACCCACGATGGCCGAAGCCGACGAACTCAAGCAGCTCATCACGCTACGCGACTGGCTGCGTTTCGCCGTCAGTCGTTTCAATGCAGCCAGGTTGGTCTATGGCCATGGCACCGCGACGGCGCTCGACGAGGCGGCATTTCTCATCCTGCATACGCTGCATCTGCCGCCAGACCAGCTCGAGCCTTGGATGGATTGCCGCCTTCTGATGAGCGAACGGCAGGCCTTGCAGCAGATCGTCGAGAGGCGCATCGCCACGCGCAAGCCCGCACCCTACCTCACCAATCAGGCTTGGATCCAAGGGCAACCTTTCTATGTCGACGAGCGGGTGATCGTGCCGCGCTCGTATATCGGCGAACTCCTGGCCGGCGATCTCGAAGGCATAGCGCCGGCGCCGGCGAGCGTTCGATCCGTCCTGGACCTGTGCACGGGTTCGGGCTGCCTGGCCATTCTGGCAGCGCTGCGGTTCGAGGAAGCGAAGGTTGACGCGAGCGAAATATCGGCCGATGCCCTGACCGTGGCCGGGACCAACGTGCGGGAGTATCACCTCGAAGACCGCATAGAGCTCATTCGCTCCGATCTGTTCGCCGGCCTCGGCGGCCGCCGGTATGATCTCATTCTCTCCAATCCGCCTTACGTCGATACCGAGGCGGTTTCGTCTTTTCCGCCGGAATATGCGGCGGAGCCGAAACTGGCCCATGCGGGGGGTGCCGACGGACTCGATCTGGTGCGCAGGATACTCGCCGAGGCCCACAATCACCTGACACCCAACGGTACGCTCGTCGTGGAAATCGGCCGCGGGCGCGAGCTTCTGCAGGGCGAGTTTCCCAACTTGGCGTTTCTGTGGCTGGATACCGCGGAAAGCGCCGGTGAGGTGTTCGCCCTCACCCGGTCCGATCTGGACGAGAAGGGGCTAGCGCCCGGCAATGTCGATCCGGCACCTGCGCACACTGCTGGCGATTGCGGAGCGCGGCTCGTTCGCCGCGGCTGCGCGCGACATCCATCTGACGGAATCGGCCGTTTCCATGCAGATGAAGGCACTGGAGGAGGAGTTGGGCCTCGCCCTGTTCGATCGCTCCAAGCGGCCGCCGGTCTTGACCGAGGCCGGACGGGCCCTGTTGCCGGAGGCGAAAGAGCTTGTCGGCGGTTACGCGCGCCTGGCGCGGCGCAAGGACGACATGCTGCCTGTGGAAGGGCATTTGCGGCTAGGCGCGGTGCCGAGCGTCATCACGGGCATTCTGCCGGGCGCCATCGCGGCCCTGCGGCGCAAGCATCCGGGCGTGCATGTTGAAATCACCATGGCGCTCTCGGCCGAGCTGGTCGAACGCGTGGGCCGCCGCCGGCTCGATGCGGCCGTGGTGAGCGAACTGAGCAAGGTGCCGTCGGGGCTGCTCTGGTCGCCCTTCGTGCGCGAGCCGCTGGTGCTGATCGCGCCGCCCGATGCACCGGATCGTCCGGCCGGCGAGTTGCTGGCGAGCTATCCCTTCATTCGCTACACACGCCAGGCCTGGGTCGGCCGGCTCATCCATGCGACGATGAAGCGCCGGCGCATCAAGGTGGCGGAGGCCATGACGCTCGACACGCTGGAGGCCGTGACAGCGATGGTTTCGCGAGGCCTCGGCGTGTCCATCGTGCCGGACCGCGGACACGGCGTGGCGTTCGCGTTTCCGGTTCGAACCGTGACCTTGCCGGGCCCGGCCGTGCGCCGTGTCGTCGGCCTCCTGCGACCCGACGGCCATGCCAAGGCATCCATGGCGGACGCACTGCTCGCCGAGCTGGCGACCGTCGCAGGGCACGGCCACGGCGGGCGCCACCGCATATCTTCAAGAAATTTGAAGAAATGAATGACTTATATTCGCTGTTGCTCAACTTGATGTCTTGATAGATTCTGATCTTCCAGGAGCGGCAATGAGCAAAGCCAACCCCTTCACCTCGTCCGAGCGACGGCCCAACATCGAGGGGCCCTTTCAAGCCGAGGAAGTGTGGCTCGCGAACCGCAACGGCGGCTTGTTGCTGGAGGCGCTGCGCCATGACGTGACACCGGCGGGCCTGCATTACCTTCTCAGTCACTTCGACGTTCCCTATGTGGCCGACGGTACGTGGCAGGTCGAGGTTGCTGGCCGATTCGGCAAACCTGCTTCGATCTCGCTCGATGAGATCCGCAGCTTCCCGGAACGCACCCTTCCCGTCACGCTGGAGTGCGCCGGCAACGGACGCGGCACGATGAGCCCGCGCTATCCGAGCATGCCCTGGAACTGCGAAGCTGTCGGCAACGCCGAATGGACCGGAACTCCACTGCGGCACGTGCTCGAGCGCGCCGAATTGCGCGACGACGCCGTCGAGATCGCATTCATCGGCGCCGATCGCGGTTTCGATCGCGGTGACGAGCATGCCTTCGCCCGCAGCCTGAAGCGCGACATGGCGTTGAGCGACGACGTGCTCCTGGTGTGGGCGATGAACGGCCAGCCGCTGCTGCCCCAGCATGGATTTCCGCTGCGCCTGATCGTGCCCGGCTGGTACGGCATGGCGAGCGTGAAATGGTTGAGCCGTATCGAGGGGTTGACGAAGCCCTATGACGGCTTCCAGCAGGCTATCGGCTATCACTACCGCCCCGAACCCGGTGGCCCCCGCACGCCGATCACACATATGCGGGTCAAATCGCTGCTGATACCGCCTGGAATTCCAGACTGGTATACGCGCCGGCGGCTGGTTGATGCCGGTACAGTGACGCTGATGGGGCGGGCCTGGTCTGGCGGCGGGGTGCCCATCGCACAGGTCGAGGTTGATACCGACGGCAAATGGGTGCCGGCAGAACTCGATCCGCCGCTGGGCAAGTTTGCCTGGCGCGGCTGGCGCAGCGCCTGGAAGGCGGAGCCGGGCGAGTACGAAGTTGCATGCCGCGCCACCGACGCCAATGGCGAGACGCAACCGCTGGAAACGCGCTGGGATGCCGGCGGCTTTGGCAACAACGCTGTGCACCGGGTGCACGTGACCGTAAGAGCAAAGCCCTAGATGGCTGACATGATCGAAGTCTCAGTTTGGCGCGGCAAGGAGGAAGGCCGCTACCAGACATTCCAGGTGCCCCAGCGCGAGAACCAGACCGTGCTGGACATCGTGACGTGGGTGCAGCGCCATGCCGATCCGACGCTGTCCTACCGCTTCGCCTGCCGCGTCGGCATGTGCGGCAGTTGCGCCATGACCGTCAACGGCCGCCCGCGCTGGACCTGCCGCACGCACACATCGAAGGTGGTCAAGGACGGCAAGCTCGAGATCGGGCCGCTCGCCAATCTGCCGGTGATCAAGGACCTCGCCGCCGACATGGCTCGCTTCTTCGAGAAGTGGCAGGGCGCCAAGGGTGCGTTCGCGCCGAGCAAGACGCGCGCCGATCCGATCGAGAAGATATTGCCGACGAGCGCGCAGCGCGTGGCTGCCGATGCCGCCATCGAATGCATCAACTGCGCGGTGTGCTTTGCCGCCTGCGATACGGTGCGCTGGAACGAGGACTACCTTGGACCCGCGGCGCTCAATCGCGCATGGACACTCGTCAACGATGTGAAAGACGCCGGCAACAAGCAGCGGCTTGCGGCGATCGCCGAAGCCGGGGGCTGTCACGCCTGCCACTCGCACCAGAGCTGCCAGGAGCACTGTCCCAACAAACTGAACCCCACGGCCTCCATCGCCGGCCTGAAGCGGCGGACGATGCAGGCGTATATCCGAGGGGAGCTGTGATGATGTGTTCTAGCAGTCGTGTTGGGCATCTCCCTCTCCCCGCCTGCGGGGTGAGGGGCGGCCTCACGCGCCGACGTTGGAGCAAGCAGCCGCCCCTCACCCTAGCCCTCTCCCCACGGAAGAGTGGCGAGAGGGAATTCGCGCGGCGTTTGCGGACCGGTGTGTGCCCATGAATGTCCGGCTCTACGTTCTGCAACGCGCAACGGCGGCGATCATGGGGCCGCTGGTGTTGGCGCATCTGGCGGTCATCTTCTACGCGACGAGCCGGGGATTGAGCGCGGCTGAAATTCTTGGGCGGACGCGGGGCAGCGTCGGCTGGGGGTTGTTCTACGGTTTGTTCGTACTGGCGGTGTCGGTGCACGGGGCGATCGGCGTCCGAGCCATCGTGTCGGAGTGGACACCGCTCAAGGGCAAGGGTGCGCTCGATGCACTGATGTGGAGTTTTGGAATTGTTCTGGCCGTACTGGGTCTGCGCGCGGTCGCGGCGGTGGTGCTATGAACGCACGGCCGCATTTGCACACAACAGGCCCGCGGCGCAATGCGCTTTGGATGGCAGCGATGGTGCATCGGATCTCGGGGTTGGCGCTCGCCTGCTTCCTGCCGCTGCATTTCCTGACACTCGGACTTGCCATCACCGGTGAAGCGAGACTGGACGGCACGCTCAGGTGGATGGATGCGCCGCTATTCAAGATCGGCGAGACGGTGCTCGTGTTTCTGCTGGCGGTGCATATGCTGGGCGGCATTCGCGTGCTGCTGATCGAGAACATGGCCTGGCGTGAGGGCCAGAAGACGCTCGCGACGGGTGCGCTTGTCATTGCTGCCATTGCAGGTCTCGCCTTCCTGGTTCGCGCCATCTAGGGATCGCCCATGCTCGAACGGCTCAAGACCGACATTCTGATCCTGGGCTCCGGCGGGGCGGGTCTGTTTGCGGCGCTGCATGCCCATCAGGCCAATCCAAATTTGAGCGTGACGGTTGCGACCAAAGGCCTGCTCGGCAAGTGCGGCTGCACGCGGATGGTTCAGGGCGGCTACAATGTCGCACTCAATCCCGGCGACTTCATCGAGCGCCACTTCATGGACACCATCGAGGGCGGCAAGTGGCTGCCCGACCAGGACCTCGCGTGGACGCTCGTGACCAAGGCCATCGAGCGTGTGCGCGAGCTCGAGAACGAGGTCGGCTGCTTCTTCGACCGCAATGCCGACGGCACGCTGCACGGCAAGGCCTTCGCCGGCCAGACCTTCGACCGCACCGTGCACAAAGGCGACCTTACGGGCATCGAAATCATCAACCGGCTCATGGAGCAGGTATGGGCGCGGCCTATCCAGCGCCTGGAAGAGCATAGGGCCGTGGCATTGATCCCGGCCAAGGACGGCACGTCGCTGGCCGGTGTGCTGATGATCGACATACGGACCGGGATGTTCCGCTTCATACAGGCCGGCGCCGTGCTGATGGCGACCGGCGGCGGGCCGACCATGTACCGCTACCATACGCCGTCGGGCGACAAGAGCATGGACGGCCTGGCCATGGCGCTGCGCACCGGCCTGCCGCTGCGCGACATGGAGATGGTGCAGTTCCACCCGACCGGCCTGCTGGCCGGCCCGGACACGCGCATGACCGGCACGGTGCTTGAGGAAGGCCTGCGCGGCGCGGGTGGACATCTGCTCAACGGCGCCGAGAAGCGCTTCATGGCCGACTACGACCCCAAGCTGGAACGGGCCACGCGCGACATCGTCTCACGCGCCATATACGCCGAGATGCGCGCCGGGCGCACGACCAAGCATGGCGGCGTGTACATCAAGATGAGCCATCTTGGGCCCGAGAAGGTCGCCAAGCTGTTCAAAGGCATGGTGGAACGCTGCGCCGACTGCGGCTTCGACCTGGCCGGTGGCCTGGTGGAGGTGGTGCCGACGGCACATTACTTCATGGGCGGCGTCGTGTGCGGCGCTGATACCTCGACCGAGCTGCCGGGCCTGTTCGTGGCCGGCGAGGATGCTAGCGGCATGCATGGCGCCAACCGCCTCGGCGGCAACGGCGTCGCCAACTCCACCGTGTTCGGCGGCATCGCCGGGGAGACGATGGCGGGATGGGTGGCGGCCAACGGCGGGGTGCGCAGCCCCGACGAAGAAGCGATCGCATCGGAGATGGAGCGCGCGCAGCACCCGTTTGCGCGCAAGGGCGGCGACATCAACCGTTTGCGCGAGACCCTGCTCGACGCCATGTGGGACGATGTCGGTGTGCTCCGCGATGCTGTCGGCCTGAACCGAGGCTTGAGCAAGCTCGATGCGATCGAGGGCGAATTGCTGGCGGCCGGCGTGCCGGACGGCGACCGGGCTTTCAATCTCACCTGGCACGACTGGCTGAACCTGCGGTCCCTGGTGGAGGTGTCCAAGGTGATCGCCAAGGCCGCGCTCAAGCGTGAGAACAGCCGCGGCGCCCATTATCGCGAGGATTTCCCGGATGAGGGCGATCTCGCTACATCGACATATACCGTGGCGCGCCAGCGCAGCGGTGTGCTCGACATCTCTGATGCGCCAGTGAAGTTCACGATCGTGAAGCCAGGGCAGAGCTTGCTGAAAGAGGCCGCGGAGTGAAGATTGCGAGAGCTCTCGTTTCCCTCTCCCCATATCTTCATGGGGAGAGGGCTAGGGTGAGGGGCGGCTTCAAGCACCGTCGGCACATGTTTCTGCCCCTCACCCCGACCCTCTCCCCGCAGGCGGGGAGAGGGAGATGCCGGAGGCAATCATGATTCCCATCGTATCGCTGCAAAAAACCGCCGAACAGCTGATGGCCAAGGCGGCCATCGAGATCCCGGATGACTATCTCGATGGCTTGCGTAAGTGCGCCAACACCGAGAAGGGCGATCTCTCTTCTTTCGTGATCCAGGCGATGCTGGAGAACTACGAGGCCGCCAAGGAAGACCGGCGCGCCATGTGCGGCGATACCGGGGTGCCGCGCTGGTACGTCAAGATCGGCAACGAGGCGCGCAACGAAGGCGGGCCGATCGCGCTGGAGGCCGCCCTGCGGCGGGCCACCGCTAACGCCACACACGACGTGCCGCTGCGGCCCAACCGCGTGCATCCGCTCTGGCGCACCGACCACAACAACAACTGCGGCATCGGCGCGCCGGAGATCGAGTATTCGTTCCACCCCGATGCCGACTGGATCGAGCTCACCACCGTGCACAAGGGCGGGTTGTTCGGATCGGACTACCGCATGCTGTTTCCCGGCGATGGCATCGACGGCATCAAGCGGTTCTATCTCGACACGCTGATCCAGTTCGGCCGCCGCGGCCTCGCCTGCCAGCCGGCCATCGTCGGCGTGGGGCTCGGTGGCTCCAAGGACATCTGCATGGTGCTGGGCAAACAGGCCTCCTGCCTGCGCACCGTCGGCTCTCGCAACCCCGATCCCAAGATCGCGGCGCTGGAAGACGAACTCAAGGTTATCGGCAACAGCATCGGCATGGGCGCCATGGGCTTCATGGGGTCGTCCATGGTGGTCGATTGCCACATCGAGGTCGGCTACTGCCACACCGGCGGCATGCCGATGAGCGTACACATGTTCTGTTTGTCGTCACGCCGCGCCACTGCGCGCATCCATCCCGACGGCCGGGCCGAGTTTCGCACTGATCCCGTGTGGTTCACGGAGTACATGCGCCGCACAACAGTTGAGTGGGGCGTGGCTGAGCGGGCGGAGGCGGCGGAGTGATAGATTCCCTCTCCCCATTCTTCATGGGGAGAGGGCTAGGGTGAGGGGCGGAAGCTTGCGCCGCCGTGGGAGTATGTGGCTGCCCCTCACCCCGACCCTCTCGTCATGGCGAAGCCATGCTCCGCATGGGAGAGGGGGAGGAAGGTGATGACCCAAGACGTCAAAACGAGCAAGTTCATGAGCCTGGTGCTGCGGCACAAGCCGGAAGAGATCGGGCTGGTGCTGGATCAGCAAGGGTGGGCCGACATCGGCGAGTTGATCGAGAAGGCTGGCAGGCACGGCATGGCGCTGACGCGCGAGTTGATCGCGGAAGTGGTCGCTACCAGCGACAAGCAGCGCTTCGCCATCGACGATAGCGGCAAGCGCATCCGGGCAAACCAGGGGCATTCGGTCGATGTCGATCTGGGACTTGCGCCCAGCGAACCACCGCCGATCCTGTTTCACGGCACAGGAGACAAGTCAGTCACGGCGATCCGCGCCGAGGGCCTCAAGCCGGGGCAGCGGCAGCACGTGCACCTGTCGCCGGACGAAGACACTGCCATCAGGGTCGGCCGGCGGCACGGGCGTCCCGTGGTGCTGCGCATAGCAGCAGGGCGCATGCGGGAGAGCGGCCATGCGTTTTTTCTCTCGACGAACGGGGTGTGGCTGACAGAGGCTGTACCTGTCCAATTCATCGTATTTCCAAACGAGAAAGCCTGAGGAGACCACCCATGCGCGCCGCCGTGCTCACCGAAGTCAACAAGCCGCTGCAGATCCTCGATCTCGAACAGGAGGGTCCGAAGGCCGGCGAAGTGCGCGTGCAGGTCAAGGCCGCCGGCGTGTGCATGAGCGATTATCACATCATGAACGGCGACTGGCCGCTGCCGCTGCCGATGGTGCTGGGCCACGAGGCTGCAGGCATCGTCGCGGAGCTGGGACCCGGCGTCACAAACGTCAAGAAGGGCGACCACGTCATCTTCTCGTTCCGGCCGCACTGCGGGCACTGCCGCTACTGCTCGAAGGGGCGCACCGTTCTGTGTTCCGGACACAACGACACGCCCCGCTGGCGCATGCACGACGGCACCGCGCGCGTGAAGCTCAACGGCGAGCCGGTGAACCAGATGGCGCGCATCGGCACGTTCTCCGAATACGTGGTGTGCCCTGCTGAACAAGTGGTGACGGTGCGCAAGGATTTGCCCTGGACGCATGCGGCGATCATCGGCTGCAGCGTCGCCACCGGTGTCGGCGCCGTGATCCGCCATGCCAACGTGGAGGCCGGCTCTTCCGTGCTGGTGATCGGCTGCGGCGGCGTGGGGCTCAACGTGGTGCAAGGTGCCAAGCTTGCTGGTGCGAGGACGATCATCGCCTGCGACCTGCTCGACAACAAGCTCGGCTACGCCCGGGAGTTCGGCGCCACCCACACCATCAACGCCAAGACCGAGGACGTGGTGAAGCGGGTGCAGGAGCTGACCGACGGCTTCGGCGCCGACTATGCCTTTGACGCCATCGGCTCGGAGAAGACCGCATCTATGGTAGTCGATGCGATTGCTCCTGGCGGCCATGCCGTGCTGGTCGGCATCCCAGCGGCGCAGGTGAAAGCACCGATCAGCCCGATGCAGATGGTGTACGGCGAGAAGAAATTGACCGGCACCTACTACGGCTCGATCAGGCCCGCCATCGACTTCGGCGTGCTGGCCGACCTCGACATGAACAAGCGCATCGACCTCGATACCTTGATCAGCCGCACCTATAAATTCGACCAGATCAACGAGGGCTTCGATCTGCTGATGTCGGGCTCGGTGGCGCGCGGCGTGATCGTGTTCTGAGCGGGCAAGCAGAACTTCAGGGAAAGCCATGCTTATCGATTGGAAGAAGATCCCGGTGGCGCCCGGCATGCGTGCCGGTTCCGACCGCCAGGGCATCTGCGCCGACAAGATGTCAGCGGTGCGGGTGGTCACCTCGCCCGACGCCAAGTTCGACGGCACGACGCACTGGCATGACAACGAACAGATCCTCGTCATGATCTCGGGCATGGTGCGGCTCGTCGTGGACGGCCGCGAGTTCGAGGCGCATCCGGGCGATTTTGTCTTCTTCCCTCCCGGCTCACGTCATGCCGCCATCGGCGTGGGAAGCGAGGGCGCGGTGTACTACGAGATCTTCGCGCCGGCCCGGACCGATCAGCTCCCGGGCTGGGTCGGCAAGTCCATCTTGCGGTTCGACTAGGAGGAACGCCCGTTGAATACGGCATCCAAACTCAAGACCGTCAACCTCCAGCTCCCGGCCAAGACGGAGGATCTCGCCGCGCTGGAGCTCGGCACCGTCGTCTACCTGACAGGGCGCGTCTACACGGCGCGCGAGGGCGTCTACAAGCGTGCGGTGGAGGATGGCGCGGGACTACCCGCCGCGCCCGAGGCCATGGGCTTTGCCAACTTCCACTGCTCGCCGGCGGCCACGCTCAATCCCGACGGCAGCGCCACGGTGGGCGCGGTGACGGCCACCGCCTCATTTCGGTTCGCCAAGTGGCTCGACGGCTGGTTCAAGCTCAGCCGGTGCAACATCATCATCGGCAAGGGCGGCATGACGGGCGAGATCTACAAGCGCCACTTCGTTCCCAACAACGCGATCTATCTCACCACCGTCGGCTACGGCACCGGAGCGCTGCTGGGGCGTGGCATCAAGGGCGTCGCCGCCACGCACTGGGTCGAGGAACTGGGTCTCGCCCAGGCCATCTGGGTGCTCGACGTGGAGAAGTTCGGGCCGTTCCTGGTGGAAAGCGACATGACGGGCGCCAGCCTGTTCGAGCGCGAGAACGCCAAGATCGCGCCCGGCATTGCTAAGCTTTATGAGGGCACCAAGCCCGCCACCATGCGCCGCTACGGCGAGACCGACGACAAGACGGAAGAGGTGATCTGAGACCGTCGGCTTCGCGCCGGCGCAAAATCTGCGCTCGCGCTAGCGCTTGTTGCGCCGAGGCTGACGGTTTCGTTTGCCGGAAGGGTGCGTGACTGGAGCTGGCTCGACCTCCCCGCCAGTTCGCAACATCAGCAGCGCGTTGCGCACGATTTCGAGCGCCGGCTCGTCTGGCTTGTTGCGGTGCTGGATCAAAGCGAGAGTGCGCTGAAGGGGAGGCTGCAACGGCCGCACGCTGATGTCGGACGGGCGGCGCGGGATCGCCGCCTCGGGCACGATCGACATGCCGAGATTCGACGCAACCGCACTCTTGAGCGCTTCGACCGTACCGAGCGGCATCGGCTCCCGTGGCAGCGGCATCGCCCCGGACAGCCATCGCATAACCAGCGGGTGCGCAGCACTGCTCATCTGCTCGGTCAGCAGAAGCAGCGACTGCCCGGCAATGTAGGCCGGCGTAACACTGTCTGGAATGTCGGGTGTACCGGCAGGAAAAATGGCCACCATCATTTCCGCGTGCAAGGGCTCGATCCGCAGCTGTCGCTTCTCGACCGGCAGGTTCACCAGGGCCAGGTCGATCTTGTTCTGGATGATGTTGGCGACGCTATCCGGGGACGGCATGTTGTTGACGACGAGGTCGACGCCGGGATGCTCGAGCCGCAACCTGCGCAAGATTGGCGGCAGCCGGTAGATCATTGCCGTCAGCGTCGTGCCTACGCGCACGCGGCCGATCCAGCCTTCGCGAAAGCGGCGCATTGCGGCATCGGCAGCATCGCACTCGCGAAAAATGCGCTGTGCGGCCTCCACGAGCTGGCGGCCCGGAACGGTCGCGTGGGCCTGTCTGCCCAGCCGCTCGATCAGGCGGACGCCGGATCGCCGCTCGAGCTCGCGTATTTGCAGGCTGACTGCCGGCTGCGTCAGGTTCAGATGCCGTGCAGCCGCCGAGAAGCTGCCGCGCTCGATCACCTCCAGCAGCGCCCGCAACTGGTCCAGGTTGAGGCTGCGCATCCCAAAGCATTCTTTATCGAAGCGATTTCAACATCAAATTTGGCTTATGGGACGGCGCATTGCAAGCTGGTTGCGGCGTGGGGGCGCAAAGCAAGGCTTCACGGACATGATCGCGAACGAGCCTGCCCTTTTCGATGAGCCTGCGCGCGACGACATTTCTCTCGGCCGGCAAGTCGCGGAATGGATCGGCACGGCTGCCGACTACTACAGCGCCGCAGGCATGTACGAGCAATTGTCTGGACTGTCGGAGGCGGAGTTGCATCGGCGCGGCCTGTCACGTGCCGACGTGGCGCGGGCTGCGTGTGTGGCCTGCGACCGCAAGAACCGCCAAGTCTGACATCCGCTCTCGCGTGAGCAGGCTGGCTCTGCAAAATGCCGCGATGCGGAGCATGCTAGGCAACGCAGACGCGAGCTGACCGACGCCAAGGTCGCGGCGTGAGGCGCGCAGCAGCAGCGCGATCGAACGCATCGGCGCAATAGCTTTCACTATCGCGCCCTGCATCCGATCGTTGCGGATCGGTCAGTCTTCGTACTTGAACGAAATCTTGAGGCGCACGCGGTAGGCCTCGATCTTGCCGTCGGTGATGACAATGTCCTGCTCGGTCACCTCCGCAACGCGCAGATCCCGCAACGTCGAGGATGCACGCTGTACGGCCGCAGCCGCGGCCTTCTCCCAAGAGGTGGGGCTGGTGCCAACGATTTCGATGATCTTGTAGACGCTTTCTGCCATGACGTCCTCCTCAACTCTCGACGGTGAGCGATACAGAAGGCGGACCGTGCGAGAGAGTGGAGTTTAGAGCAGGATCGCATGAGATGAAATCGCTGATGCGCCATTGCCTGAGAACGTGAACCGCGCAGGGACGGCTGGCCCCCGGCAGTCGCCCGCTCGCAGTTTTTGCTGCACCTGCGAAGCGGAACAGGTTGTTGCGGCATTACAAAACAATGCGGCAAAACACCTTAGTGCGTTGCCGATCGCATCTAGCGATTGAGGCGGCGCGGTGCACGGACTAGCATGTTCCCGGGGAAGTCGGAGAAAGCTGGAGGGGTGACACGCCGCCACCTTTGGCATTTGCGTGGGGCGCGCGTGCTCGATCCTCGGCCTGTCCTTCGACCTGGCGCAAGAGTGTTGAGGTCCGGTCCTCTGCGGAGTTTGGGCTGCGCCTCGGCGGCGATTGCCCTGGTGTGGATCATTGCCGCCGGCCAATGGATCCTGACCGACACCGTCGTGCCCTGGGACGCCAAGAACCAGTCCTACGCATTCTTCCGGTTTCTGGCTTCGTCGATGCACGCCGGCAGCATGCCGTTCTGGAATCCGTATCACTACGGCGGCCATCCCAGCGTCGCCGATCCGCAATCGCTGATCTTCGCGCCGGTCTTCATGGCATGGGCGTGGTTCGACGCTATGCCATCGATGGCTGCCTTCGACCTGATGGTTCATGCCCACCTGCTCGTTGGCGGCCTGGCGCTGGGGGCGATGGGATGGCGCATGGGATGGCCCCTGCCGGCCTCCCTGCTGGCAGGCGCCGTCTTCATGCTCGGAGGTCCGGCATCGGGGCGGCTGCAGCACACCGGCATGATCCTGAGCTACGCGATGTTTCCACCGGCGCTGCTGCTGCTGTCGCTGGCGTTGCAGCGCCGGTCGATACCGATTGCGGCGGCGTTCGCTGCGGTCGCGGCCATGCTGACGCTGGAACGCAACCATGCGTCGCTGCTGCTGTGTTTCACGCTGGCCGCCGTTCTGGCCGGCGAGATCGTCTCGGCAGTGGAGCGGCGACGCTGGCTGCGGGAGCGCCGGGCGGTTTTCGTGACCATCGCCTTGGTCGCGGCAGTTCTACTGACCGCGCCGCTGCTTCTGACGATGCAGTTTGCAGCCCTGTCCAACCGTCCGGAAGTGCCGCTCGACAGGGCGCTCGAAGCCTCGCTTTATCCGGCCAACCTCGCGTCGATGGCAGTCGCCAACGTGATGGGTTCGCTGGAGAGCACGCAAACCTACTGGGGGCCTAACTTCGATACGTTGCCCGAAGTGGGCGCGACCGACCGCTCCTTCAATTATCTGTTCGTAGGCGTCACCACCGTAGTCGTGCTGCTCTGGTTCGGCATCGCCGGTGGCGGGCTGCTGCGCCGGGGGCGCCGGCTGCTGACGGGCGTGCTCGTCGTCGCGCTCCTCTACATGCTGGGCCGCTACACCCCGCTCTATGCGCTGGCATTCGACTATGTGCCGGGCATCAATCTGTTCAGGCGGCCGGTGGACGGGGCCTTCGTGTTCGTGGCCGCGCTCGCCATTCTCGTTGGCCACCTGCTCAAAGACTACGTGCGGGAGGGACTACCGCGGCAGCCGCTGTGGCGCTCCGCCGCCGTTGCCGCTGGAGCGATCGCGCTGACCGCATGGGCGGTGGCGTTCTCGGCGAAATCGGGGCACGCGTGGGATTCGCTGCGGCAGGTCTTCAAGGCGGCTCCCATCGCTTTGACGGCGATCGCTGCCCTATGGTGGGCCGCGAAGTCGCCGCGCGCACGCATCGCCGCTGCCACCTGCGTCGCGACACTGGCTGCGGCGGAACTGGTCTGGTGGAACGGCGCCTCGAGCCTCAACGCCGAGCCTCCGGGATACTATTCAGTGCTGGAGCGTCCGACAGGCGATGAAGCGGCGGCGCTCGCGATATTGAAACGGGAGATCGACGCGCGCCACGCACAGGGCGAAAGACCGCGCGTGGAAGTCGTCGGCGTCAGCGGACCTTGGCAGAACCTGGCCATGACGCGGGGACTGGAGGCGACCAACGGATACAATCCGCTGCGCATCGGCTGGTACGACCGCCTCGTTTCGCCGGGAGAAACCACCCACATCGTCGATCAACGCCTGTTTCCGGCGTCGTTCGACGGTTATGATTGCGCGCTGGCGCGCGAACTGGGGCTGGAGTACGTGGTGCTCGGTCGGCCGATCGAGCAGGTTCCGCATCTCGCACGACGACCGGTGTCGGACATCCTGCTCGCGGGACCCAAGGTCTGGATTTACCGCCTCGCCGATCCGGAGCCACGGGTGAGCCTCATCAGCCGCGTGATGGTGGCAAACGTCGGCCCCGAAGTTCACGCAGGCCGGTTCCGCTTCAATACGGCCTCGCAAACCGCGCTGATCGACACCGGCACAGCGCCGACACGGAGCTATATGCCGGCCATAGGAAATCGCGAAGACAACCACGCGCAAATATTGTCCTGGTCACCCGATCGCGTGGAAGTCGAGGTAGACAGCATGCAGCCGGGCGTTTTGATCCTGCACGAGGCATATTACCCGGGGTGGTTCGTCGAGGTCGACGGTGAACCCGCCCGCCTTCTACGCGCCAACGTTCTGTTCCGGGGTGTCGAGGTGAGCGAGGGCCGGCACAACGTGGTATTCCGCTTCGCGCCTTTCTCCCTCTCCAACCTGCGCGATGCCGCTGTCGGGCTACTGCACGGACAGCGCTAGCGTTCTACGTCATAGAGGAAGCGCCCTAGCTCGCCGGCGGGCGCTCGAAGGCTATGCCGCACATGCTGCATCTCGCCGGCAGGCGCAGGAGCGACTTGGTGCGCAGCCGCGCCCCGCAGCGCGGACACTTTTCCCGCAACTGCAGTATCGTAGCAGCCGCCACGAGCAGCAGCACGATCGCCAGGAGCAACCGCCGCACCCAGGCGATGTCGCTCCAGAGGAACGCTGCAGCAGCGCACAGCACAAGCAACGTCATGGCCACGGCATGGAAACGCGTCATGTGGCGCTCCCAGCGCCACAGGCGCTGCAGCTCATCGCGGCTCAACGGCTCGAGGATACGCACTTTTTTCTCCTGTCGACCTCAGGCGGCTTTCGACTCGAGCCGCTTGATGGCAAGCAGTCGGCCTCCCGCGCGGGCAATGCGATCTGCAGCGGCTTTCAGCGGCTCGACCGCCACCGCCATATGATGCGCATTCGCATGCAACAGCAAAAATGCATCTGTCATGATGCCGACGTGCCCAGGCCAGAACACGAGATCACCGCGCGCGAGTCCGTCGAAACTCGCGCGGATCGGAACTTCGCCGCCGAGTTCGGCCTGCTGCATGTCGCTGTCACGGGGGCATTCCAAGCCCGCCATCTGCATGGCCACCTGCACCAGGCCCGAGCAATCGAGCCCCTGGCGGGTTTTGCCGCCCCACAGGTAGGGCGTACCCACGAAGCGTTCCGCAACAGCGACGAAATCCGGTGCGCGCCACGCCAGATCCGCGATGTGGCGCATGGGTACGAAGCTGCCGTCGGCCAGCTTGGCGAAGGAAGGGCCTGTCTCCGCGACGCTCACCATCGATGTCATGCTGAGCGGCAGCCAGGGCGGCGCTTTTACTTCCGCCGCGGGATAGAGAAACGTACTCAACGCCCGCACCCGATGCGTCGCTGGCTTCACCTGGGGCGAGAGCGCACCCGCGCGCAGATAGCCGACATAGCCATCGCGCGCCAATTGCACCCAGGCCCAGCCTTCCTTCTCGTCGTAGACCGTGACGAGCTCGCCGAACAGAACCTCGCTGGTCCAGCTTGCGCGCGGCTCCGGCCGCGCCCGCAGCGGCGTCGCCGAATGCACCACCTGCCGCACCTGGCCTTCCACGTACCGCGGCGCTGAAAGCCGATCGCGCAGCGACTCTGCCGCGAGATCTTCGCGGAAGGGATGCCTGCGGGGATCGAGAGACGTCGTGGTCACGATTGCCGCCCTGCTCTCTCAGCGGCGCCCGCTGCTGCCCAAGACCTCGAACAGCGCCCGCGCCGCCTGCACCTCGCCGCCCTTGGGACCGAGCGGCTTAACCGCAGGCCGCCACCCATAGATATCGAAATGCGCAAAGCGCCGGGCCTGCTTGACGAACCGGCGCAGGAACAGCGCTGCTGTGACCGAGCCTGCGAACGGCCCGTCGGACACGTTGTTCATGTCGGCGACCGCACTGTCCAGCGTCGATTCATATCCCGTCCAGAACGGCATGCGCCACACCGGATCGCCGACGCGATTTCCCGCTGCAGCAATCTCCGCGGCAAACGCGTCGTCGTCGGTATAGAGCGGCGGCAGTTCCGGACCCAGCGCCACGCGCGCGGCGCCCGTCAGCGTGGCGAAGCTGATGAGCGTATCGGGTTGCTCCTCGTCCGCCAGCGCCAGCGCATCGGCCAGCACCAGGCGTCCTTCCGCATCGGTATTGCCGATCTCCACCGTCTTGCCCGCACGGCTCATCAGCACGTCGCCGGGGCGGAAAGCATTGCCGGACACGCTGTTCTCCGCCGCCGGGATCAGCACCCGCAACCGCACATCGAGCCCGCTCGACATCACCATGTGGGCGAGCGCCAACGCCGCCGCTGCGCCGCCCATGTCCTTCTTCATGATCAGCATGGCGCTGGCAGGCTTGATGTCGAGGCCGCCGGTATCGAAGCAGATGCCCTTGCCCACAAGCGTGACGCGGGGTGCCTTCTCGTTGCCCCACGTGAGATCGATCAGTCGCGGCGGGCGGTCGCTGGCCCGGCCGACGGCGTGGATCATCGGAAAATTCTCACTTCGCAGGGCATCGCCGACGACGCAGTTGACGGCGGCGCCGTGCCGCTTGGCAAACAGGCGCGTGGTCTCTTCCAACTGCTGCGGGCCCATGTCGCTGGCGGGCGTGTTGATGAGGTCGCGGCCCAGCCACACGCCATCCACCGTCGCCAGCGCCCGTTCGTAGTCGGCACCCTCGGGCACTTTCAGCTGTGCCACCTCGTCGCCGTTGCCCGTCCCCGTCTTGTAGCGGCGGAAGCGGTAGGAGCCGAGACCCCAGGCGGCAGCGGCCAGATCGGCGTCTTCGATCTTCTCGGCCAGATGATAAAGCCCCGCCGGCAGCATCGGCGCCAACTGTCCGAGCGCCAGCTCTGCCCTGTCCATGGGATCGTTGCCGCGCGCTTCTCCAAGTCCGATCACCACACCCGCGAGCCCGCCCTCGGCGCCAGGCAGCAGCAGATGCTTCTTCCCGGTCCCCTTGAAGCCCTGCGCCTCGATCCACGCTTTCTGCATATCGCTGAGCGGGGCATTGCGTGCCCACCGTGCATCACGCGCAATCCAGATCGGAACCGACTGCGTCTGGGTGCCGGCCGGCGCCAGAACCGCCGCCGCGTCGGAGGCCGTGGTCGTCTTTTCTCTTGCTGGCATGGGCCGGTTCATGAAAGAGGAGCGGCGCGCGTGGCCGCGGGATACGCACTGCCATTATCGGCAGTGCGCAGGCGAATGACAATTGCCGCCCCGCCAGCGGCTGTGGAACGGGATTCTATGGTGAGTGCTATGGCTTATCGGCTGGTGATCGGCAACAAGAACACGTCGAGCTGGAGCTTGCGGCCCTGGCTCGCCATGCGGCACGCGGGGCTCCCCTTCAGCGAGGTCAACATCAATCTGCGGGATGCGGACGCCAAGGCGCAGATCCTCGCGCAATCGCCTGCGGGCAAGGTGCCGGCGCTGCTGTCCGGCGATCGCGTCATCTGGGACAGCCTCGCCATCCTCGAGTTCCTGGCCGAAACCCATCCCGACGCCGCCCTTTGGCCGAAGTCTGCGCGACGCGCGCGCCCAGGCCCGGTGCGTGTCCGCAGAGATGCACTCTGGGTTCCAGTCCTTGCGGCAGCACTGCCCCATGGATTTCCTGGCCCGTATGCCGAAGGCCGAACTGGCGGACGAGGTGGCGGCCGACGTGCGCCGCATCGTCGCCCTTTGGCTGGACTGCCGGCGCGCATTCGGCGCGGGCGGACCTTTCCTGCTTGGAGCATTCTCGGCGGCCGACGCCATGTATGCGCCGGTCGCCTCGCGCTTCCGCACCTATCTCCCCGACCTTGCCACCTATGGCGACGACGGCACGGCGCAAGCCTACGTCGAAGCCCTGTTCGCCTTGCCGGCGATGATCCAGTGGGAGCAGGAAGCCCGGTCCGAAATCGCGGGCCAAGGCTGAGAAGCGGTATCAGTTAGCGGTTTTAACCGAGCTTAAGACTTCATTGACGGCCGACCCCGAATAATACAGCCCGATGGGTGATTCGCGCGCGGGCCGCGCAAGGGGTTGGGAATGACCAGGGCTGCAGCAGGCTCACGCACATCCAGCGGCTTTGTTGCGGCGGCGAGAACGGTCCGGGCCGTTGCGGCGGCTTTCGTGTGCCTGGCCGTCGGCGCCTGCACCGTCGGGCTCCGGGCCACTGGACCTCGCCTCGTCGCCCGTCAACGATGCCGAAGCCGCATGCGCAAGGACACCCGAACCGACATCGCCAAGGCTACGGATAAGTCTGGGCAAGGAATTCGCCAAGGAACCGCGCGACCCCGACAAAGCGCTCGCCTACGCCCGCAACCTCAAGGCCATAGGCGAGAAGCGCCAGGCGCTGGCGGTGCTGCAGCAGGCTTCCAACTTCAATGCCGGCCATCGCGGCCTCAACAGCGAATACGGCCGGCTGGCGCTGGAATTCGACCAGGTGAGCCTTGCCCAGCGGCTGCTCGAAGCGGCCGACGATCCGGCCAACCCGGACTGGCGCGTGATCTCCGCGCGCGGCACCGTGCTCGCCAAGCAGGGCAGTTATCGCGACGCCATCCCGCTCTACGAGCGGGCGCTGGCGCTGGCGCCCGAACCAGCCTTCGATCCTGAACAATCTGGCCCTCGCGCACGCCATGGAGGGGCAAGCCGATCAGGCCGAGCCGCTGCTCAAGCGCGCGGCCGCTGCGGGTACCAAGGACGCCCGCGTCAACCAGAACCTGGCACTCGTGCTGGGCCTGCAGGGCAAATACGACGAGGCCAGGGTGGTTGCAGCGCGCGATCTGCCGGCTGCCAACGCCGCGGCCAACGTCGATTACGTCCGGCGCATCGTCAAGCTCGAGCCGCGGCCGATGTCGCAGCCGCAGCCCGCGCCACCCAGCGTCGCCAAGGCCCCGGCCCCGCGCCCCAACCTGAGAGGACCTGCCGTCGACGACGGCGCCGCCGGATGGACGCCCACCGTCGCGTTGCGCCAAGCAGTGACGCGTGCGCCCTGCCGCTCAACGGTCGCTTACAGCGTTCATGATCGTAGGCACCGTCAGCAGCAGTGTCGCGGCCAGCCACATGCCGATCGAAACCGACGTGCTGGTGTGCAATCCCCTGATGCGCTCGTAGATGGCTGCGGGTATGCCCGCGGCCAGTAGTGTCATCACCGCGATCACGAAAGGCGCCGCATCCGACGCGCGCGCCGCCGTCATCAGCGGAAAGCCGCGCGTCGTCAGATAGAGAATGTAGGCGACCGAGTCGAAGAACGGCGACCACAGCGAGCCGTTGAACAGGGCCAGCACCGCCGCAGCGATCAACAGCAGGCCGCGCACGACACGTGTCATCGGGCTCGATCTTTCATTGGGGATCATCGGCGCCATTCCTAGAGCCGGACGCCCATGGCCAGGGCGACCATGACGAGCACGGTGCGCGCCGCCATCAGCCATATGATCGCGCATAGGATGACGCCCGCCGCCGGCACTATCCGCGGCGTTACCGCGCCGACGGTCGCAACCACCGGATAGGTGATCGCACCAACCAGCCGCATGACACCCAAACCGCTCATTCAGCACGCAGCGACAGCACCAGCCGCACCAGCAGCAGCGCCATCATCGCCAGCAGAATGAGATTTGGAACCTGCAGATACCAATAGGTGAACGAACCGGTATTTGGCATGATCGGCTATACTCGGGTCTTGGCTCTGATGCACGGTTGCGGAAACAACTATCTTGTCGGTCAGTAAACCAACCGATGCAAGGCCCCTCAATTTCATCGCATGTTCGGAGATAATGGACGTGAAGATCGCTCTGCCGCCCGCATGCTGCCGGCGGCGCAAACGGAGATAGCGCAATGGGTACCGCAGGTTGGATCATCCTGGGACTTCTCGTGCTGGTCGGCCTTTGGCTGATCATGACCTACAACGGTCTGGTCAGTCTGCGCCAGCGCTGCCGGCAGGCGTTCTCCGACATCGACGTGCAGCTCAAGCAGCGCCACGACCTCGTTCCCAACCTGGTCGAGACCGTCAAGGGCTACGCGTCGCACGAGCGCGGCACGCTGGAGGCCGTGGTGCAGGCCCGCAACGCCGCCGTCAGCGCGCAGGGACCGGCGGCGCAGGCCGCAGGCCGAAGGCATGCTGCAGGGCGCGCTGCGCCAGCTCTTCGCGCTGGCCGAGGCCTATCCCGACCTCAAGGCCAACCAGAACTTCCAGCAGCTGCAGGCCGAGCTGTCCGACCTCGAGAACAAGATCGCCGCCGCCCGCCGCTTCTTCAACAACGCGGCGGCGGAGTACAACTCCACGCGCGAGAGCTTCCCGGCCGTGCTGTTCGCCCAGTCGCTGGGCTTCGGCCCGCAGGAGTTCTTCAATCTGGAGGAAGGCGAGCGCACGGCCGTCAGCACCGCGCCGCAGGTGAAGTTCTGAACTGACAAGTTCCCTTTCCCCATTCTTCATGGGGAGAGGGTTAGGGTGAGGGGCGGCCACAAGCACCGCGCTGGAGCGTGTTTCGGCCCCTCACCCCGGCCCTCTCCCCGTCATGGAAGAATGACGGGGAGAGGGAGAGGCAAAAAATGTTCCAAGCCTACGGACTCTACGGACACATCCAGGCCAACCGCATCCGCTCGGTCATTCTGCTGGCCGGGTTCGTGCGTGCTGCTGCACGCGCTGCTGTTCTCGCTCCTGCTGATCTGGAGCGCGTTCTCCGGCGGCACGCTCGACGAGATCGTCGCCGGCGCGGCCTGGCAGTTCGGCCGCTCGTGGCCCATCGCCATGATCGGCGCCGCGGTCTGGTTCGTCATCGCCTACTTCGACCCACCAGACCCTGATCGGCATGGCCACCGGCGCCAGGGGCGTGACGCGCACGGAGGCGCCCAAGCTCTACAATGTGCTGGAGAACCTGTGCATCTCGCGCGGGCTGCCGATGCCGGCGCTGCAGATCATCGACACCCCCGCCCTCAACGCCTACGCCTCGGGTCTGCGCGAAGGCCAATACCTGATTGCCGTCACGCGCGGCCTCGTCGACACGCTGGCCGACGACGAGCTGGAAGCCGTGCTCGCGCACGAGCTCACCCACATCCGCAACCGCGACACCCAGCTGATGGTGATCGCCATCATCTTCGCCGGCATCTTCGCGTTCTTCGGCGACATGATCATCCGCGGCTGGGACTTTCCTTACGGCTGGTCGCCCACGCCGCGGCGCCAGCGGCCGCCATGGGAAGCGCAGGACTCCTCCCAGTCGTCCGGCGGCTGGACCACGGGCGGCGACGACAGCGGCGACCGCTCGAGCGGAGGCGGCGGACGCAGCAGCGGCGGCGGCGGCGCCATCCTGGCGATCGCCATTGCCGTCGGCATCATCCTGATCACCTGGGGCGTCTCGACGCTGATCCGCTTTGCCCTCTCGCGCTCGCGCGAGTTCCTGGCCGATGCGGGCTCGGCCGAGCTTACCAAGAACCCGGACGCCCTGGTCCGCGCGCTGCGCAAGATCGAGAACCACGCCACCTTCGACGTGCCCTCGCGCATGGAGGCCTTCTTCATCGAGAACCCGGTCTCCAACCGCCTCACCGGTCTGCTCGCCACCCACCCGTCCATGGACGAGCGCGTCGAAGCCCTCCAGCGCTACGCCGGCGCGCTGGATACGGGCACGGCGAGCAGGGCCACACAGCCGGGTCCGCAATAGCTTCCGCTGCATCCCCGAAGCGAACGAGCACGCATCTACCTCCACATTTTCCAGTTTGACTCAAAGCTGCCTTTGCGTGCCGCGCTAGTCCCGCGACACGACCATTTCGCGTCCCGACCACCAGATGGCCAGCGGGCCCAAAAGTCCACCGGCCGCCATAACGAGAAACGCAACCAACCAGCCCGTGGAGGACTCGATGCCGCCACCGGCATCGAGCGCGACGCCGATGCCCCACGCACCCGCCCCTGACAAACCAAAACCCACCGTCGAGTGCATGGCCATGGTCGCGCCGCGATGCTCGGGCTTGGCGCTCAGCGTCATGCCCGACGTCAGCGCGCCCGAGTCGGCGGGAATAGCGATCGCGTAGACGAAGAGCAGGGCCAGGAGCAGAGCAGGCGCTGCGCTGGCCGCCAAACCGATCAGGGTCGCAACAACCCCGGCGATGCACATGAACAGGACGATGGCGCGGTGCCGGCCGAAACGGATGGCGGTCTCGTTGCCGATGATGCTCGACGGCATGGCCAGTACCGCGGCGATGACGCTGACCGTTATCGGCTCGAGCAGGGCTGAGCCTCCGTTGCGCGCCACCACGTAGGTCCAGAACGCAACGATCCAGGTGCGCAGCGCATAAAGCTCGAAGCAGTGGGCGCCGTAGCCAAGAATGAAGCCCATGGCGGCGCGGTTGCGAAACACAGGCATGAAGTCGAGCAGCCGGCGCGACGACGGCACCGGTTTGACAGGCGCCATCCCAAGGCAGGCCGCAATCATCGCCAGCGGCCCCAAGGCCGTGATGAAGAAGGCCGAGCGCCATCCCAGCGCGTCGGCGGCGATCTGGGCGATCAGGAACGAGAGGCCGACGCCGATCGAGAATGTGGCCGTATAGAAGGTGATGCTGCGCGAGCTGTCGCCCGGCGGCAACCGGTCCACCAGCGCCTTGAGACCTGGCATGTAGGCACCAGCAAAGCCGATGCCCGCAAGCGCCCAGATGGCGATCGCCGACCAGAGGCCATCGGCGAGCAAACCGAAGGCGAAAGTCGCCAGTCCGCTCACCGCCGAACCGGTCAGCAGGATCAGGCGGGCATCCTTCCGGTCGGTGAGTGTCGTCAGGAACGGTACGGCGATCATGTAGCCAAGGGCGAATGCGCTCGCCATGAATCCGGCCTGGCTCGCACTAAGATCCCACTGCGGAATCAGATGCCGCGTCATCACTGCCGGCACCACCACGTGCGGCAGCAGGTTGCCGACCTGTCCGATGCACATGGCAACGATGAGGGCGCGGCCATTCAGCGACATGGAGCGTCACCGGCTACTGCGACACCGATCATCCCTTTTCCCCCGCTTCGACATTCGCATTGTTGACAATCATACATCATTTCGATAATTGTTGAAATATGGAAAAGATAGACGCAGTCGCCGCCCTCTCCGCACTCGCCCAGGACAACCGGCTGGATATCTATCGCCTGTTGGTACAGGCCGGACCAGAGGGAATGGCGGCTGGCGAAGTGGCAACGGCGCTCGCTATCGCACCCAATACGTTGTCGTTTCACTTCGATCGTTTGCGGCACGCCGGTCTCGTCAGCGTGGCGCGCCAGGGACGCTCGCTGATCTATGCGGCGCGCTACGAGACCATGAACAACCTGCTGGGCTACCTCACCGAGAACTGCTGCGGCGGCAAACCCGGTGTGTGCGAGCCCGCAGCCTGCGAACCCGCCAAACCTGTTCGGAAGCGCAAGAAGGAGACCGTGCGATGAAGCGCCTGCACGTTCATGTCGCCGTCGACAACCTGGAGACGGCCATCGGCTTCTATTCCACGCTGTTCGCGACAACGCCCAGCGTTGTGAAGGCGGACTACGCCAAATGGATGCTGGACGACCCCCGCGTCAACTTTGCCATCTCCATGCGCGGCGCCAGGACCGGACTGAATCATCTCGGCATACAGGTGGAGAATGAGAGCGAGCTGGCGGAGGTTTATGGCCGACTCAACAAGGCCGGCGCGCCCGTGCTGGAGGAAGGCAAGACGACCTGCTGCTACGCGAAGTCCGAGAAGTCGTGGATCGACGATCCAGCCGGCATCTCATGGGAGACATTCCTGACCACGGGTGAATCCACCGACTACGGCAACTCACGGCCGCAGGACATCCGTGTTGCGGCAGTCGCGTGCTGCGAGGGAGGCCGCACATGACGCCCCTCAACGTCCTGTTTCTCTGCACGGGAAACTCGGCGCGCTCCATCATCGCCGAATCCATCCTGCGCAAGGACGGAGCTGGCCGCTTTCACGCCTTCTCGGCCGGCAGCATGCCGAAGGGAGCGGTCCATCCCTTGGCCCTGAAGGTGCTTGCCAGCTACAGCTATCCGGTCGACGGGCTGTCGTCGAAGACCTGGCAGGTGTTCGCGGGGCCGGACGCGCCGAGGATGGATTTCGTGCTCACCGTTTGTGATAATGCGGCCGGTGAAGCCTGCCCGCTGTGGCCGGGCCAGCCGGTCACCGCCCATTGGGGCATCGAGGACCCGGCCGCCGTCGAAGGCAGCGACATCCAAAAGGAACGCGCCTTCGTCACGGCATTCCGCTACCTCAAGAACCGCGTGTCACTGCTTGTCAACCTGCCGGTGGCATCGCTGAACGGGCTGGCGCTCACGACCCATTTGCAGGAGATCGGGCGTACCGAAGGCAGCACGTCGCCAAATCCCAAAGTCGCATGAGGGCGCAGCGGTTTGCAGCGGAGGCCCTGGGCACGGGCCTCTTGCTGGCGACGGTGATCGGTTCGGGCATCATGGGCGAGCGCCTTGCAGGCGGCAACGTGGCGCTGGCCCTGCTCGGCAATACGCTGGCGACCGGCGCCATGCTGGTGGTGCTGATCACCATGTTCGGCCCGATCTCGGGCGCTCACTTCAATCCCGCCGTGACGGCCGCGTTCGCGCTGAGAAGGGAAATCGCGCCTAGTGAGGCAACCGGGTACCTCGTGGCCCAGATCGCTGGTGGCATTCTCGGTGTGTTCATCGCGCATGCCATGTTCGACGAGGACGTCTTTCAACTGTCAACGAAGGTCCGCTCCGGCCCGGCACAGTGGTTGTCGGAGGCAGTTGCAGCGTTCGGGCTCCTACTCACCATCCTGCTGACGCTTCGCGCCAATCCCACTGCTGTCGCAACATCTGTTGGCCTTTACATTACGGCGGCCTACTGGTTCACCGCCTCGACGTCCTTCGCCAATCCCGCCGTCACCATCGCGCGAGCTTTTTCCGACACGTTCGCGGGCATCAGGCCAGCCGACGTTGCTCCGTTCATCCTCGCGCAATTTGTTGGAGCCATGGCTGCAGCTTTCGGCGCCAGATGGCTGAGCGCCACCAAGGCCGGCCGATGATTTGTCCTCCATTGGCAATTTCCAGACATTGGGACTGTGACGCAAACTTTCCGCTCTCAGCGGCGGGGCAGACTCCATGAGTGCCTCCATGATCCTGCCCCCTGCCGCAAGGTTTGCCTTTGGACGTCCGTGCTCACTTCTTCGGCTTGGTTGCTGAACTTCGCCTGGGCCGGCGGACGGCGCGCACCTTCCCGCTCGGGCCTCCGCCGCAGAAGAAGCGATCGCCGCCATCGGACTCGAGCCCCGATATGACCGTTCCGGCTGGCATAGCAAGCTCCTCGATGACTTCTCCGGTTTGAGGATCGATCCGCCGCAGTTCGCTTTCATCGCCTTCCCAGGTGCCGTGCCAAAGCTCGCCGTCGACCCAGGTGACTCCGGTGACGAAGCGGTTGGATTCGATGGTGCGAAGGATCGCTCCTGTCTCAGGATCGATCTGATGGATCCTCTTTTCCCGATACTGCCCGACCCAGAGCGAACCTTCCGCCCACGCCATCCCCGAGTCGCCGCCGTCACCGGGCGCCGGGATCGTCGCCAGCACGCGGCCGGACTTGGGATCGACCTTCTGGATACGTTTCTCGAAGAGCTGAAACAGATACCGGCCGTCGAAGGCCGTCCCTGCATGCGCAGGGACATCGATCGTGCGTACGGTCTTGCCGCTTTCGGGATCGAGGGCGTTCAGCTTGTCGCCGGACGCAAACCAGACGTTGTGGCCGTCGAACGTGAGCCCATGTACCTTCTCGACACCGGGAAAGGGTCCGTACTCGCGGAGGACCTCGGCTGCTTCTCGTTGCATGTTTCACCTCTGTTGCTTGGATGATTGCAACCTAGTCACCCGGCAGCGGAGCAGGGAGTAACAATGTCGTCGTGAATCCCGGCAGGGGCGACGTCATCCAGCGACGTGCTCGCGCCTGGCCGAACGACTGCACCTTACCTCCTGCCGCAAGCTCATCGAGTGCCCGCTGCACGGTGCGCTGGCTGGCGCCGAGCGCAAGCGCGAGCGCCGAACTCGACCACGACTCGCCGTCGGCCAGGAAGGCGAGCACCGCCGCATGCTCCTCCTCGACGGGCCGCGCCAGCACGACGACCTCGCGTGCGCGGCGCGGCACCAGTGCAAATCCGTCCGTCGTCGCGCTGACGTCGGCCAGTGTCCGTAGTGTCTTGCGCAGCCGGCCGATTTCGACGCGCAACCGCGCGCGATGCGATTCATCGACATGCTTCGCCCGGAATGTCCGCACGAGCAGCGCGCCTCTCGACACGTCAGCGGGCCATGCCTCGGCCAGCACGCGTGCGAGCGTGAACAGAACCGGACGCCTGGCGAGCGAGACCACCGTACCCGTGTTGCGCACCACATAACGGCACGCGTCCACGACAAGCGCCTTCGACGCCAGCAGCGCCTCGACCTCCTCGAGCAGGAGTGGCCGCTCCTCGCCGCGCGCAATCAGACGCGCCGCGGGCGTGTCCAGAACCAGGGATGTGCTTTCGACCTCCGCCATCAGCGCAGGAATGCCTGCCTCGCGTGCGGCGCGCCCGGCCCGGACGAGTGCGGCCCGCGCCGTCTTCGTCCTGAGGCGCCGGATGGCGATGCCTGCAACGACCAGCTCGTGAGCGGCTCTGGACGCGGGCGGGAAAGGTTCGGGATCGAGCTCGGCGAGTTTACGCTCGGCCTCGTCGAGGCGCCCGATCAGCAGCAGGCGCCGGACCTCGAGAAATCGCGCATGCGCGGCGTTCAGCCGATCGCCGCGCTCCTCGAGCGTCGCCCGCGCCGCGTCGAGGGCCTTTGCCGGCCAGTGCAGATCGCGCGAGACGAGCGCGATCTCGGCCTCGGCGACGACACAGCGCGCGCGAGCCACCGTCTCCTTCGGACCGAAGGCGCGCGCCGCACCTTGCAGCAGCGCTTTGGCGCGGACGAAGTCGCCGAGCTGCGCCATGGCGATGCCGCGCAGCGCAAGCGCAGGTGCATCGCCACGCAGGGCGACCCGCTGTAGTGCACCGAGGGGATCGCCCGCCGCCAGTGCCCGCGCTGCGGCCGTGATCAGCGAGTCCATCGCAATCCCGCCACGTTTGTCACTCCCACCCCATCGCCGCCCGGCACTAAGTGTCTCTCGTGAACGACAACCACCGACCGTATCGAGAAACGAATGGATAGCCGAAGGAAGGAACCAAAGCGATGAAGACGCACGTGACTGGAACCGCCGCCCATTCCAAGTTGAGCACCGAGAACCATAGCGTCGTATCCCGGGACGAATGGGTTGCCGAGCGGCAGACGCTGCTCAAGCACGAAAAAGAGCTGACGCGCCTGCGCGACCAGGTCGCCCGCGATCGCCGCGCGCTGCCGTGGGTGCGTATCGACAAGACCTACGTCTTCGACGGACCCGGGGGCCGGCGCACGCTCGCCGACCTGTTCGACGGCCGCCGCCAACTGCTGGTTCAGCACTTCATGCTCGCCCCCGGCCGGGAGCAGGGATGCAAGAGCTGCTCGTTCATGGCTGACCACAGTGACGGCATGAACGTGCACCTGGCGCATCGCGACGTGACGTTCGTGGCCATCTCGCGCGCCCCGCTGACCGAGATCGAGCGCTTTCGCCGGCGCATGGGCTGGCAGTTCACGTGGGTGTCCTCACATGACACCGACTTCAACCGCGACTTCGGCGTCACCTTCACGCCAGAGGAGGTGGCCAAGGGCAAGCTCTATTACAACTACGGCGATTGGCCCCACGCAGCGGAAGAGTGGCCCGGCATCAGCGTGTTCTACAAGAACGACACGGGCGACGTCTTTCACACCTACTCGACCTATGGGCGCGGTGTGGAGGTGATGATGGGCACGTACAACATGCTCGACCTCACGCCCAAGGGCCGCGATGAGGACAACCTGGACTTCACCATGGAATGGGTGCGTCACCACGACCGCTACGAAACGGCACCACCCGCGCAGCCTGCACCGGCGGTCGGCTCGTGCTGCAAAACGCACGCCTGAGGCTGCCGCGTTTGACCCAAGCCACGACGAGGACCATCGCGATGATCGAGGGGGCAGCCATTCGATGCCCTCGTGGCGCGATAACGCTTTGTTGCAGGAGAGATGACATGAGCGAAGCTTACACCGGCGGATGCGCCTGCGGCGCGATCCGTTATGAAATCACCGGCGAACCGATAGTGCAGAACGACTGCCAGTGCCGCGACTGTCAGCGCAAGAGCGGCACCGGGCATGGGTCCTACCTGACCTTCCCGGACAGGAGGAACGTGAAACTCGAAGGCGAAGCGACGCATTGGGACATCGTTGGCGATAGCGACCAAGTCAAGACGCGTGCCTTCTGTCCCACTTGCGGGTCACCGGTGTATTTGACGTTCACGACAATGCCGAGCCTATTCACCGTGCACGCCGCGAGCCTTGACGACCCCAGCCGCTACAAGCCGCAAATGGTGACGTACGCCGTGCGTGGTTACGCTTGGGACCACGCTGATCCAGCCCTGATGAAATTTGACAAGATGCCGCCGCGGTGAATGCGATCCGATTGCGCGGTGGCGCGACAGCGGCAAGCGCTGCCGTCGATTCGGATCGACAAGGACTATCGATTCGAGCACCACGACCAGTAAGACAAGCGCGAGCGATTTTTGCATGGAGATCCGTCACGATGATTGCGACCCAGCGTGAAACAGCGGGGGACGGGAGCGGCAATGCGGCCGCACGCGGCACAGCGGACTGGCTATCTCTCGCCGGCGCCCCAACCTTCGCATTCATGGCTCTGCTTACGGGTCTTCTTGATGCCGGCCCGCCGGACATTTGCTCAGCCGCGCACCACGCATCACCCCTGAACGGGATGGTGGCGATGTACGGGCTGATGAGTGCCTTCCATGCGGCGCCATGGCCGAAGCTGATCTCCAGCCGGCGCAGCGATCCCTCGAAGCGGCGGCAACATCGGGCAACTCACGGCCGGAAACTCCGCCAGTACGCTGACCGCTGCCCGCCCAGCGGGGGATACGCCCTTGACAAGGTTTGCCTGTCAACACGTCGCGGAGATTGGCTATGATGGTCCGGAACCAAACCGCACCTGGGGAAAACATCCATGGCCGCCATCGCCATTCTCGACGACTACCAGAACGTGGCTCTGCGCATGGCCGATTGGTCGCGCCTGCAGAAAGACAACCGCGTTGTCGTGTTCACCACGCGCCTACCCGACGTGGACGCTGCGGCACGGGCGCTCGCCGAGTTCGACGTCATCGGCATCATGCGCGAGCGCACGCCGTTCTCGCGCGCGCTGTTGGAAAAACTGCCCAAGCTGCGCATGCTGGTCACCACCGGCAAGCGCAACGCATCCATCGACATGGAGGCCGCCAAGGCGCACAACGTCACGGTGTGCAGCACCGGCGGCGCGGGCCGCGCCACCGCCGAGCTGGCGTTTGCGTTGATGTTGGGCCTCGCCCGCCACCTGCGCGAGGAGTTCAACACCATGCGTCCCGGCGGCGGCTGGCAGACCACGCTCGGTTTCGATCTCGAAGGCAAGACACTGGGCATCCTCGGGCTCGGCAACCTCGGTGCCAAGGTCGGCAAGATCGGCACCGCCTTCGGCATGAAGATCATCGCCTGGAGCGAAAATCTCACCGACGAGCGCGCCAGGGAGCGCGGCGCAGAGCGCGTCAGCAAGGATGAGTTGTTCAACCGCTCCGACATCGTCAGCATCCATTCCGTCCTCTCGCCGCGCAGTCGCGGGCTGGTCGGCGCGCGCGAGTTCGCCCTGATGAAACCGACGGCCCTTCTCATCAACACCTCGCGCGGCCCCATCGTCGACGAGGCGGCATTGATGGCGGCACTGCGGGAAAAGAACATCGCCGGCTTCGGTGCCGACACATTCGAAGTGGAGCCCTTGCCCAGCGACCACCCGCTGCGCTCCGAACCCCGCGCCCTGCTGACGCCGCACCTGGGCTATGTGACCGAGGAGACCTATCGCGACTTTTACAGCGGCATGGTGCAGGCGATCGAAGCTTGGCTTGCCGGCAAGCCGATCAATGTGCTGAGTTAACCCTATTGCCAGTCCCGCGTGGCAGGGCGGCTCCGGACCGGCCCCGAAAGGACTGCGCCGAAAGGACTGTGCGCATTTTCCTGGAACCGACCTTGGGCTTGGGCGTTTCACCACTGCCGGCAACGCCAACGCTTACGGCGCGTTGGAGACAAATTCAGGAGAATGTCATGGGCAGCGTCACTGACAAGGCCAAGGGTCTGGCGAACCAGGCTGGCGGCAAGCTGAAGGAAGGCGTCGGCAAGGCCATCGGCAACGAGCAGATGCAGGTGGAAGGCGTGGCGCAGCAGGCCAAGGGCAAGGTTCAGCAGAAGGTCGGCGAGGCAAAGGAAGCCGTCAAGGATGCCGCGAACAAGATCGCCGATAAGGCCAACGAGAAGCTGTAAGCAAATCGCTTCAGAAAAAGGGCACCCCGACGGCAATCGCGGGTGCCCTTTTTTTATGTGTTAGCTCTCACGGCTTGGCTTGCGTGCGTCTCACTTCAAGACGACCAGCGCGTCCGCCGCCATCACGCCGTGCGGCCCGACAAACACCGGGTTGATGTCCGCCTCCTTGAGGCGGGGCGCCAGCGCCGCCGCCATCTGCGAGGCCGCCACCAGCGCCTTGGCCAGCGCTTCCTTGTCGCCCGCGGGCTTGCCGCGATAGCCGTCGAACAGCTTGGCGCCACGCAGATCGGCGATCATCTCGCGGGCGGTCTCGATATCGAACGGCGCGATGCGATAGGTGACGTCCTTCAACACCTCGGTCAGCACGCCGCCGAGGCCCAATGCCACCACCGGCCCGAAACTTTCGTCGTTGATGATGCCGATCAGCGCTTCGATACCCTGCGCCATCTCGGAGACGAGCACGCCGTCGATGTTGGCGCCGGGGACCGCCTTGGCCGCGTTCGCCGTGACCGTGCGCACGGCATCGGCCAGCGCATCGGGTGCAACGCCGAGCTTCACGCCGCCGGCCTCGGTCTTGTGGGCGATGTCGCGCGAGACGATCTTCACCGCGAACGGCGCCTTGAGGCCTTTCGCTGCGGCCGCGGCGTCGGACCCGGCGGCGACGAACACCTCCCTGGCCACCGGAATGCCGAACGCCTGCAGCACCGCCTTGCTCTCGGCTTCGTTCAGCGTGACGGCGCCGGCCGGCAGGTCGAGCCCTTTCGGCGTGCTGACCTCTGGCACGCGCCGCGGCAGCAGGCGGCGCTGGTCGCTGGCGAACCGCGCCAGCGTCGCGGCAGCGCGCGCCAGCCGCACGGGCGTGGTGAGAAACGGAACACCTGCCTCCGTCAGCGCCTTCACGGCCTCCGGCGACTTCGCATGCCGCCCCGACCAAGCCACGTGGATCGGTTTGTCCGTGCGTTTCGCCACCTCGGCGATGGCTTGACAGGCCTTGCCCGCCGATACACCGGAGATCGATGCCAGCAGGATCGAAAGCTGGTCCAGGCCAGGGTCGGCCAGCACGACCTCCAGCGCATCGGTGAACAGGCTCATGTCATTGAAGAAACCAGCCGTGATATCGGCCGGATTCTCCGGTGAGCCGAATGCGGGCACGATCTTGCGCAGCGCCTGCATGGTGGGATCGGAGAACGGCGGCAACGTCATGCCGCCGCGCACGGCCGCGTCCGCGTAAACGACACCGGAGCCGCCCGAGATCGACAGCACGCCCACCGAGTTGCCCTTGGGCAGCCGCCCCTGCGCGAACAGCTTGGCGATGTCGACGATGGGCTCCACGTCGTCCACCTCGATCAGCCCCGACTGCCTGAGCGCGGCGCGATAGAGGTCGTAGCTGCCGGTCATGTTGGCCGTATGCGAGGCTGCTGCCTTGACGCCGGCATCGGTGGTGCCGGCTTTCCAGATCATCACCGGCTTGCCCATCTCCAGCGACTTGCGCCCAACATCCAGCAGGCGCCGCGCGTCGGGCGTACCTTCCATGTAGGCAAAGACGGCGGACGTGCCTTCATCGTCCAGAAACGCCGACAGCAGCTCGGGCATGTCGATGTCGGTCTCGTTGCCCGAGGACACGCAGACGCGGAAACCGATGCCCTGCGCTTCCGCAAGATTCACCACCGCATAGCCGAAGCCGCCCGACTGGAACGCGCATGACACCGAGCCCGGACGGAATTCGGTCTCGTCCGCCACGCTGCCGAACGCCGCCCACACCCGCGACTGGATCGACAGCATTCCCTGGCAGTTGGGACCGACGATGCGCACGCCGCTTTCCTTCACGGCCTGCTTCAGCTGCTCTTCCAGCTTGCGCCCTTCTGGCCCGGTCTCGCGGAACCCTGCCGTCAGCACCACGGCGAACGGAATGCCGGCCTTGCCGCAATCGCGCACCGCCTGCGCCACGCCGCGCGCCGGCACGGCAATGATGGCCATGTCGCATGGCTGGCCGATCGACATGGCGTCCGGATAGCACTTGAGGCCGTGCATTTCCGGATACTTCGGATTGACGAGATACAAGCCGCCCTTGTAGCCCGCGTTCTTGAGCGCCTTGATCGGATGCCCGCCGATGCGCGTCAGGTCCGACGATGCCCCGATGATGGCAACCGCTTTGGGGTGAAACAGGCGCTCGAAGCTCACGAAGATCCTCCCGTTGGATGAATTGTTTTCTGCACAAGCGTCCGCTTCAGCCGGTGCGCCCCTCGGGCGTCGTCAGCGGCAGGCCCAGCATCGCGCGCCGCTTCAGCCACGGATTGGGCCGGTAGCGCGGCTCTCCGTAGAACTTGTACAGGCGCTCCAGAATGAACAGCACGCGGCCGGCGCAGAGGCGGTCCCCCCACTCCAGCGGCCCGAACGGATAGCCGAGCCCGAGCTTGGTGGCCTTGTCGATATCGGCGGGTGTGGCGATGCCGCGCTGGGCAACGCCACAGCCGATATTCACGATCATGGCGACGACGCGCTGCGCCACGAAGCCGGGGCTGTCGTTGATGACGGCGACCGGCTGACCATCGGCGGCGAGGAGACCGTGCGCAGCATCGCGCATGGCGGGATCAGTGGCGGGCGTGACCATCAAGGTGCGCGGACCCTTCATGCCGAACAGCACGTCGATGGCGACCGTGCGCCGGCCATCCAGCTTGAGTTCCGCGACGGCGGTGGTCGCGTCATAGCCGATGGGCGTCGCCACGATCAGCGCCTCGGCGCTCGGCTTGTCGCCCCGCTCCACGTTGGCGCCGGCCTGCTTGAAGAGGTCGATCAGCGGAACCTGCAGGTCGGCGTGGCTGGGGCTCGGGAACACCCATGCCGACTTCGGTCGCGCCGGCGGCGCCGGAGGCGCGGGCGGCATCACCGCCTTGCCGTCGTCGTACTGAAACCACCCGGCGCCAGACTTGCGCCCCAGCAGCCCACCCGCGACGCGCAAGGCCGAAAGGTTCATGGGCGCGAATGCCGGCTCGCCGTAGAACTGCGCGAACACCAATTCCATCACGCTGTGCTGGATGTCGATGCCGACCATGTCGGCCAGCGCGAACGGCCCCATCTTGAATCCGGGCGCGCCGGTGAGGATGCGGTCGATGTCGGCCGCGCTGGCGATGTTCTCGGTCAGGATGCGCTGCGACTCCGGCACGAACCCGCGTCCCACATGATTGACGAGGAACGCCGGGCTGTCGGTGCACAGCACCGGCTCACGCGTCATGCGGCGGCCCAGCGCCATCATGGCGTCCGTCACCCACTGCGCCGTCTTCAGGCCGGGAATGATCTCCACCAGCCGCATCAGCGGCACCGGATTGAAGAAGTGCATGCCGCCGACGCGCTCTGGATGCTTCAACTGCGAGGCGATCGCCGTAATGGGAATCGACGACGTGTTCGATGCCAGAATTGCCTCCGGCCCGACCACCGCTTCGAGCTTGGCGAACAACGCCTGCTTCGCGGCCAGCTGTTCCACGATCGCCTCGATGACGACCTTGGCCTTGCCCACGTCGCTCATGTCCTTCGCCACCACGATGCGATCGATGGCTGCTTTCGCGTCCGCCTCCGGCACGCGGCCCTTCTCCACCAGACCGCTCAGCGTCTTGGCGATGTAATCCTTCGCCGCCTGCGCGGCGCCCGGCTTCTCGTCGTAGGCGATGACCCGCATGCCGCCCTGGGCCGACACCTGCACGATGCCGCGGCCCATGGTACCGGTGCCGATCACGGCCACCGTCAGGTCCGATGCGTCGGGATCGAATGGCATGCGCGTCTCCCCGGTTGCCGCGCGCTGCGCAAGGTGCGTCGTGCGGTCGATTGACCCCGCAAACTAGGCCGTGTCATGGTCCCGCCGCAACACCGGCCGCTCGTTGCGGGCGTGCCATCCCTGCATGGAACCCCTGCCATGATGACCGTCGAGGAGGCCATCACCGGCCGACGCTGCATCCGCGCCTTCCTGCCCAAGCCCGTGCCGCGCGAGCTGGTCGAGCGCGTCCTGCTGATCGCCGGGCGTGCGCCGTCGGGCTCCAACGTGCAGCCCTGGAAGGTGTGGGTGATGGACGGTCCGGTGCTGGACGAGGTCCGCACCGAACTCGCGGACCGCTACGACCGTGGCCAGGTCAGCGAGCGCGAATACAATTACTACCCGGAGAAATGGCGGGAGCCCTACCTCGCCCGCCGCCGCGCCTGCGGCTGGGGCCTGTACGGCACGCTCGGCATCGGCCGCCAGGACAAGGACCGCATGCACGCCCAGCACCGCCGCAACTTCCTGTTCTTCGACGCGCCGGTCGGCCTGATGTTCTCCATCGACCGCGACCTGGAGCAGGGCTCATGGCTCGACTACGGCATGTTCCTGCAGAGCATCATGGTCGCCGCGCGGCAGTTCGGTCTGGAGACCTGCCCGCAGGCCGCGTTCCTGATCTTCTACGACGTGCTGCAGAAGCGCCTGCGCATCCCCGCCGAACAAACCATCGTCTGCGGCATGGCGCTCGGCTATCCCAACCCGAATGACAAGGTGAACACCTTCGCGCCGGATCGCATGGCGGCGGGGGAGTTTGTGACGTGGGTGGAAAGGGTGAAGGGGGATTAGCGAGGACTGGAACCAAGGTGGAACTGTGAACAGTGGTTTACTACTGACAATAGTGCTTCCCAAGCAATGTTTGCAGCCCTTGTTGGCTTTCCTTTCGCGTCACGATTGCGAAACGGGAAAGATGAGGAAGGCCGACGAAAGTACCTCCCTCGAACGTGCCCCGTTCGCCTCTAACACTTCCCCAACCCACTAATTCCTGTTGCACGCTGTCAACGCGGAGAAGTTGCTTGAGCACCGGCCATGTGCTTCCGCCCATCCCAATCACAAGCTGCGGCCTAGTATGAGCTAGTATTTCTTCCCAAATATTTCTGCCCAATCTCAACGCCTGATCCTTGCTTCCAAGCATTTCCCAGCTCGGTGAGCGGAAAGGCACAAGGTTTCCGGCCAAGACATCAGCAGGAGGTTCTCCAACGATCTCAAACAGTCGCAACACCTGGCGTTGTAGCGTGCTCTGCCCAGGAGGCTTACCCCAGCGCTCTTGCGCGTACGCACTTCCACTTTCCATAGCAAATTCTGCGTGATCCGCCGGTGCATGATTGCCGCCAGGGTTCAAGCCGACAAAAGCAACACGCGCACGCTCAAGCACGGCCTCGGGGCTATACAAGAGGCGCCAACCAAGGGTGTATCCGAGCTCGATGTACTTTTCCTGGATTCGGCTCTTGAACCCTGTGCCGAAATTGCTTTGTGCCATCGACTTCCCCGCAGCGACAGGACGGAATGACCGAGATTTTGAAACATAAGTGTGCGGATCCAAGTGCCGAGATCAACACCTTCGCGCTCTCCGCATGGTGACGAGCGAATTGGCATTGGCGCTGTTTTTTTCCACATGGTTGTCTTCGGGTGGGAAGCGCCAAAAATTGGCGATCTACGCGTTGCAGTGGCACGGCAGTGCCCTTACCATCCGTGCGCGACACTCTGAATACTAAGTACGCGTGGGGGTGGGGGAATGGAAGCGCTCTTATTGGAGCTACCGCCGTGGCTCAATGTTGATTTCATACTGCGAGTTTTGGACAGCAAGGTCTTCTCAGCGATTTATTGGGGCTCGGCAGCCGTGGTGGCCGTCGTTGGTTTGATCGCACGGCTCAAGTACCGGAAAGCCAATCTTAAGAAGCTGCTGGATGCCTACGTAGAACAGGCGCGTCAGGCCGAAGGCCGAGAGCGGCAGTCTGTAAAGGAAGTTATCAAACGTGCTACCGATAAAGCGCGCGGACTCGCGAACGGTAAGCCGTTTGATCCCTCTAAGGTATTCGAAGACGCGGCCCGCATGTTCGCTCAACGTCAGCCCGTTCACGCTATTCAGATACTGGCGGCTGAGGCAGGCGCTTGCGAAGCCACAATAGACTTCGCAAAACATCGCGTACGGCTCTGTCAGGAGCGCGCGGCAACTGCTTACCTGGAAATCGGCATGATCCAACGGTATCACGGCCAAGGCCTTCTTGCCGTCGAAGCATTCACGTCGATGCTCCGCGTCAACGAAGGTGACTTGGACGCGTTTCAAATGCGCGGAACGCAGTACCGGGATTTGGGCCGCTTCACCGAGGCAGAAGGCGATTTCCGGGCGCTAGAGTACCACGTAGCTGGTAAGCCTGCTGCTGTGGCAGACGTCAAGCGAGAGTTGGGCGCGGTGTTCTTGGGCAGCGGCGACTATCCACGAGCCGAGAATACCCTGAACGAGGCGATGAAACTTGAAGAAGACCTGCACAGACAGCGGGGGATCGCCCTCACCCACGAGTCCCTCGGAACTGTTCGAACGGCAAGAAGGAGGTGGAAGCAAGCGCGTCGCTCATACGAAGACAGCAAAGTCATTTTCAATCTGCTAGCTGACCAGGAGGGTGTCGCGCGCATCAGCAAAATGGTGGATCGAATGGTAGAGGCGCGGGACCGTGAGCTCCGAAGAAGACGAGGCCAGCAGCATCCCGTCACCCGACCCATTGCCGCCAGAGAGCCCGCACCTGTGCTGCACTGAACCTCTTGCGCGCATGTCTGTGAAGGAATTTGGTGATGTTCGTGGAGAGTGTCGAGTGAGGCTAGGCATAGCCGCAACACCAAGGAGACCACCACCATGCATCGCCGCGCATTCCTCGCAGGTGCCCTGGCCAGCCCCCTGGTGCTCGGCACGCGGGTGCAGGCGCAGGCGCCGGTCTTCATTGCCGACATGCATTTCCATTCGTTCTTCGCCGAGAGCAAATATCATTCGCGTCCCCTGGCGCCGGCGCTGGCCGCGGGCAACGCGACCTTGGTGGCGTGGTCGCTGGTTGCCGACCTGCTGTGGTTCGACGCCAAGGTCTACAAGCAGACATCGGAGCCGAAACCCGGCGAGGCGCTGGGCTGGTTTCAGCGCGAGCTCGGACGGATCAAAGGACATATCGCCGAACAAAAATTGAAGATCGTGCGCACGCCGCAGGATGTCGACCTGGCGCAGCGCGGCCAGCCGCACATCGTGCTGGCGGTCGAAGGTTCGAACTTCATCGAGAGGGAGCCGACCCGCGTAAAGGCCGCTTATGATTTGGGGCTGCGGCACCTCCAGCTCGTGCACTACACGCGCAGCACGCTCGGCGACATCCAGACGGAGCCGGCCGAGCGCCCTGGCTTGACCGACGTCGGCAAGCAGGTGGTGCGGGAGTGCAACCGCCTCGGCGTTCTCGTCGACCTGGCGCACTGCACGGAAGCGGCGGCCAGGGACGCGCTGTCCATCTCGCAGGCCCCGCTGGTGTGGTCGCACGGTTCGGTCACGCGCGGACCGCAGGCGCCTGCGTCCGCCGCCGTCTGGCGGCGCCGGCAGCTCTCCCTCGGCACGGCGAAGGCGATCGCCGGCAAAGGCGGTGTGGTCGGCCTGTGGTCGCTCAACGTCGATGTCGGCAAGACGGTCGAGGCCTATGCGGATCGCATGATCGAGCTCGCCGAATGGCTGGGCGAGGATCACGTCGCGTTCGGAACCGACATCAACGGACTGGGGCCGTTCGGCGTGCTGTCGGGATACGGCGACGTCCGCCGCGTCGTCGAGCATTGGCAGCGCCGGGGTGTCGCCGACGCGCGCATCCGCAAGCTCGCCATCGGCAATTACGCGCGCGTTCTCAAGGCAGCCTTGCAGCCGGCACGCGGATAGTGGCCGCGCCTGGGGCGACCTCCTGCACGCTCGGCTATCCCGACCAAGTAGCAACCGAGGCTCGCGCTGTACCTTTGGCCCGAAGCATGCGCGCGCGTTCGCCGCAGCGATGCTCTTCGTCAAATCATTGATCAACCATGCGCGCATCGATGAGCATCAAGCCCAACTTATCGAAGAGCTGGATACGCGAACCATCGCTGGCGGCCGCAAAGCACAACTGACGCGGCTCGATTTTCTTCCATTCGCGGCAGAGTTGGTCTTCGCGACCGCTCCAGGAACCTGTGTCAAGCTCGGTCGGCTCGTTCCCTCGCCAAACGGCGGCGCTGCCGTCGGTATTGAGCCTGATCCGATACGGACCGGGCCTTGCTGTCTCTCCGTAAAGGAGTGTCTTTCCCGCGAGCATCCGGGAGAGCGCGTCGCCGGGAGCGCGCGGGTATTGGGCCGACTCGATCGACGCGTCGGGTCCGATGTCCGGGAACCTTCCCGCATCGAGCACAAGCCAGAGAAGCCGGCCCATTTGCCTGAGGTTGACGCCTTGATCCGTGTGGGCTGCGCGATGCACAACGACCAAATCGAGTTCCGGGATCACGACGGCATACTGACCACCTGCGCCCTGGGCATAGAACGTGCCTTTCGGCAGGTTGACGATGGGCGCGATGCTGTTGTTGATCGGGGCGATCCACCACAAATAGCCGTAGCCAGGGCCCCATTCCGAAGTCGAGTAGGGCTTTACGCTCTCATCGACCCAGCGCGCCGGGACGATCTGGCGACCTTCCCACTGGCCCTTGCGGAGGTACAGCAGAGCAAAGCGAGCGAGATCGCGCGCGCTCATCTTGAACGGATATGCCGGGTACACCGACGCCGCCCCGGTGACGTATTCGCCGTCGGCTGGACGATAGTCCTGCATGCCGATGGGCCGGGCAATCTCGCGCTCGAAGGCATCGAAGATCGACGAACGCACGGCACGCTCATAAATGGTGCCGAGCGTGTTGAAATCCCAATTGTTGTAGTACCAGAAGCTGCCGGGCTTGTGGCTGAAGCGAGGCGGACGCTGCGCCGCCATGGCCCGCGTCTCATAGAGCGCAGCATGGTAGATGCCCGACCGCGAAGTCAGCAGATCGCGCACGGTCGCGCTTTTTTCCTCGGCGGTGAGGGACGGCTCGTTGTCATCGATGCCGAGCGCGCCAATGGGTTGTGAAATGTCGATGTCGCCACGTTCAAGGGCAATGCCGATCAGTGCGCTGAGCAGGCTCTTGCGCACCGAGGCGAGCGGCGTCTTGGCGGCTGTGTCGCCCCATTCTGCAACCACTGCGCCGTGATGCACGACCATGACCGACGTCGAGCCGATGCGCTTCGACCAAGCCTCGGCCTTTGCCAGCTTTTCCGTTGCCCATCCGGCAACCTCGGGGTCGACGCGTTCCCATGTAGCTACGGGGAAACGCTCAGCCGCTGCAGCGATTCCATCGCCCAGAGCTGTGACGAGGGATGCACACAAAATCGCGGTGGCTATTCTCAGCGGATGAGGCTTCATCATTGTTGCCTCCGGCGTTGCGCGGTTCTTCGCCCCTCCGGCGCCATTAGTAAAGATTTGGGCGTGCAGCACCAAGACCTGAATGGCAGACCTGGGTCGGGAACTACGTCCCACCCCTTCACTTGTCGATCGGCTTTGTAATACTGGCTGGCTTGTGCTGGCGCTTGCCGGTGGGCAGGCCCGATGTCTGTGCGCGGGTCTTGCCTTTGAGCCCCTTCTGCGCGTTCGTCCGCAAGGCGCCGTCCTCCCAGGTCCGTTGATACTCGGGATGCCTGGGCGCCCCGGCATGCGCGTCCAGCGCCGTCGCGAAGGTCGCCGCTGCAATCGCGGTTGCCGACATGGTGCGGCGCATTTTTTTCCTCCGATTCCCGCCGCGGTGGTCGAACTCTGCACGCCGCATGGGCGGCACGGCGGTGCGCCAACCCTTAGTAGCGGCGGCGGACCTAAAGGTTCAGGCGGACAATGCGCGGGCCGCTATGAGCGATCGACAAGCGCCCTGTCCGAATGATCTGTTCACAGCCACAACACTCGTTTTCGCGAACTGATCACTGTTCATCACAGGAAGGTGAGCGCCTCTTCCAGCCTGGGCGGGGCTTCCTATTTCAACGTCACGAGCCACGGCGGCTCGGTTTTACTGAGTAGCAAACAACAAGCCTTCAAACCCTTCGGAGAACGATCATGAAGACCATCGCCACCGCCCTGATTGCCCTTTCGGTTCTTGCCGGCGTCGTTGCGCCCGCGAGCGCTGCCAGCGACTTCTCGGTCCAGCAGCTGGACCGTGACGGCCGCGGCGGGCATGCCAACTAAGCCTTCCGACTCTCAGTCTTGAGTAGTCAAAAAAACAAACCTGAACACTGGAGAACGATCATGAAGACCATCGCCACTGCCCTGATTGCCCTTTCGGTTCTGGCCGGCGTCGTTGCGCCCGCGAGCGCTGCCAGCGACTTCTCGGTCCAGCAGCTGGACCGTGACGGCCGCGGCGGGCATGCCAACTAAGAAGTTCGCCAACTGCACCTGCAAGAGGCCCGCGGGATTTTCCCCACGGGCCTTTTTTTTGCGTATCGCCGACTACAGTCTCAGCCCAATGCCCTTCGCCATCAATGCGGCGAAGAGAATGATCAGCACGACGCCAACCATCTCGTAGTGGATGATCGAGCGGACCGACTTGATCTTCTCGGGGCTCACCGCCGGCACCTGTCCCGCCTTCACCGCCGGCCGCCAGCGCAGGAACTCCAAGGTGGGAATGATCGAGATCAGGCCGACGATCACGAACAGGGTCAGCTTGGCGTGGAAGGTCCAGGTGTGGAGATAGTAGGTGGCCCCTTTCTCGAAGTAGAACACGCGCGCCAGGCCGATCAGCAAAAGCACACCCGCCGAAATGCCGAAAATCATGTCGGCCCGTTGAATCTTGCGCGCGCTCTCAACCGTCAGCGTGCCCCTGATCAGCACGAACTCGACCACCAGTGCGGCAAACAGCGTGAATGCCGACACATGGTGCAGGAAAGCGAACAACGCGGCCATGACGCACCTCCTGAGACGGGCGCGCGCAATCTAACGTCCGCCGGCTGCAACTCCAAGCATGCAAACAGAGCGCATTCGCGCTTCAATCAAGCATGAAGTCGGCCTAGACTGCGCGGGGTGCTGTCCATCCGGCGGGAGATCTTGGGAGCAGCCGTGCAACCGAAGCCAGAAGACTACGATTACGAGCTCGACCAGGCGCTCACGGCGGTGGTGGGCATCCGCACGCTGGTGCCGCCGGACGCATTCACGGCGGACATCCTGGGCACCGAGCGGGTGGGACACGGCGTGCTGATCCGCAAGGACGGCATCGTGCTCACCATCGGCTACCTCGTCACCGAGGCCGAGACCGTCTGGATCACCTTGAGCGGCGGCACCACGGTTCCGGGCCACGTGCTGGGCTATGACCAGGAAAGCGGCTTCGGCCTCGTGCAGGCGCTGGCCCGTATCGACGCGCCGGTGCTCCCGCTCGGCCGCTCCAGCTCAGCCGAGGTCGGCATGCGCGTTGTCGTGGGTGGAGGTGGCGGCCGCAAACGCTCGGTGGCTGCGCGCATCATCGCCAAGCAGGAGTTCTCCGGCTATTGGGAGTATGTGCTGGATGAGGCGTTCTTAACCGCTCCGGCGCATCCATTCTGGGGCGGGACGGCAATGATCGGCCCCGCAGGCGACCTTCTCGGCATCGGTTCCCTGCAAATCCAGCAGGCCAGCTCGAACCCGTTGACCAAAGTCACGTTGCAGGGCGATGCCGCCAACATGATCGTGCCGATCGACCTCCTGAAGCCCATCTTGGACGATCTCATCACCATCGGCCGTCCCAACCGCCCGGCACGCCCGTGGCTTGGCCTCTACGCCACAGAGATAGGCAAAAGCGTTGCCGTAATTGGGCTTGCCGCGCGCGGGCCGGCGCATAAGGCGGACCTGCGTGCGGGCGACATCGTGCTGGCGGTCGCCGGGGTCAACGTGACCGATCTGGCGGGCCTCTTCCGGTGCGTCTGGGCGCAGGGCGAAGCTGGTGTCATGGTACCCTTGACCGTCAATCGCGAGGGCCGGACATTCGAAGCCACCGTCCACTCCGTCGATCGCCGCCGTTTGCTCAAGGGACCAGTCCTGCATTGAAGCGCGCGAGCGCGACGAGAGCCGTGCCATGCGTGTAAGCATTCTGGGTGGCGGGCCGGGCGGCCTCTACTTCTCGGCCCTGTGGAAGAGCCGGCACCCCGCCGATGACGTCCGCCTCTTCGAACAGAACCCGGCCGACGCGACCTGGGGCTTCGGCGTCGTGTTCTCGGATCGCGCACTCGAGTTCCTGCGCGAGGACGATGCCGATACTGTCGATCTCATCGCCCCGCGCATGGAGACGTGGCGCGACATCACCATCGTGCACAGAGGCCAAGCCATTGCCATCGACGGCGTGGGGTTCTCGGCCATCGGCCGGCTCGAGTTGCTGCAGCTCCTGCAGCAACGGGCACGCACCGCCGGCGTGACGCTCGCGTTCGGCACCACCATCGGCGCACTCGAAGATCTCGGCGCTTGCGATCTGATCGTCGCGGCGGACGGCGTCAACTCGCTGCTGCGCCGTACATTCGAGCGCGAATTCGGCAAACCTCGCTCACGCATCTGGACGGCAAATTCGCCTGGTACGGCACGACCAAGCGCTTCGAAACCCTGACGCAGACCTTCGTCGCGAACGAACTCGGCACGTTCAACGCCCATCACTACCGCTATGCGCCGGACATGAGCACATTCATCGTCGAGTGCGACCCGGCAACCTGGGTCCGCGCCGGCCTCGACCGGGCCACCGAAGAGCGAAAGCCGCCGCATGTGCGAGCAGGTATTCGCCGCCACGCTGGACGGACACCCGCTCGTCTCCAATCGCTCGATCTGGCGCAATTTCCCGTGGGTGTGGAACGAGCGCTGGTCGGTCCGCAACGTCGTGCTGATCGGCGACGCCTTGCGCACCGCGCATTATTCCATCGGCTCGGGCACGCGGCTCGCCATCGAGGATGCGCTTGGCCCTGACCAAAGCGCTGGAAGCGGAGCCCGGCGACCTGCCCGCAGCACTGGCTCGCTACGAGGCCACCCGGCGGCCTGTCGTGGAAAAGCTGGTCGCCGCGTCGAAGATGTCCGCAGCCTGGTACGAGCGCTTCTCCGAGCACATGCAGCTCGCGCCCGTCGATCTGGCCATGAGCTACATCCGCCGCTCGGGGCGCGTCGACGACGAGCGCCTGCGGACGATGGCGCCGAAGTTCATGGCGCTCTACGATGCCGCCAGAGGGAGGCCATGAACGATGCACTGCCGCGATCGGCGATCCCGTCCCACGCGATGCACCCGGGTCGCGCGGAGATCGGCTTCTCCGCTGCCCGAGCGCTACAACGCCAGCGCCATCCTGTTCGACAACCTAGCCGCTGGCCGGGGCGAGCGCATTGCCGTGACGGGCCCTGCGGGACCGCGCACCTATGCCGAACTTGCCGCCGATGCCTGCCGCTTCGGCGCCGGCCTTCTGTCGCTCGGCGCCAAGCGCGGCGACCGCGTGCTCCTGTTCCTCGACGATACGCCGGCCTATCCCGCCGCCCTGTTCGGAGCCATGCGCGCCGGTCTCGTGCCGCTGCTCATCAACACGCTCACGCCGCCGGACCTGCTGCAGTTCTATCTTGTCCGACTCCGGCGCCCGCATTGCCGTCGCGATGCCGCCTTCGCCGACCGGTTCGATGCCACCGCCTGTCGGGACACACAGCTCGAGACTCTTGTCGTCGTCAACGGCGCGCAGCCATCCACACCGGCAGTGCCTGCGCGATCCGCCGCCGAATGGCTTTCGCAGCCTGCGCCAGGCGCTCGATGCCGGCCGACACGCATCGCGACGACATGGCGTTCTGGATGTACTCGTCGGGCTCCACCGGCAGGCCCAAGGGCATCGTGCATCTGCAGCACGACATGGCCTACACGCATTGTCCTACGCCCGCCATCTGCTGGACGCTGAACGAGGACGACATCTGCTTCTCGGTGCCGAAGATCTTCTTCGCCTACGGGCTCGGCAACTCGATCACCTTTCCCGTTCGCGGCCGGCGCTTCGAGCGTGCTGCTGCCGGGCCAGCCCAAGCCGGCCGCCATTTTCGAGTGCCATCGCCCGCTACCGGCCGACCGTGTTCTTCGGCCTGCCGACGCTCTACACGGCGCTGACCAAGGCACCCGAAGCGGCCAGCGCCGACCTTTCCAGCCTGCGCCTCTGCCGTTTCTGCCGCCGAGGTTCTCTCTGCGGAAGTCTTCAACGCCTGGAAGGCGTTCTCGGGTCTCGAGATCATGGAGGGGCTCGGCTCCACCGAGGTGCTGCACATCTATCTCTCCAATACGCCGAACGCAGAAGAAGCTGGGCGCCGCCGGCAAGCGCGTGCCGGGCTACGAGGTCAAGCTCACCGATGCCGCCGGGCGGCGAGACGGCGGACGGCGAGGAAGGCATCCTGTGGGTGCGCGGCGACTCGAACGCGCCGTGCTACTGGAACCGCCCCGACAAGACCGCCGAGACCATGCGCGAGGGCGGCTGGATCTACACCGGCGACCGCTTCGTGCGCGATGCCGACGGCTTCCATTTCTTCCGGGGCCGCGCAGACGACCTCGTCAAGGTCAGCGGCCAGTGGGTCTACCCGCTGGAGGTGGAGCTGTGCCTGGCCGAGCATCCCTCCGTCCGGGAGTGCGCCGTGCTCGCCGTGGAGCAGGACAGACGGCCTCACCGCGCTCAAGGCGTTCGTCGTGCTGGCCGATCGCTGCGGCGGCTTCCGACGAGACCACGCGGGCGCTGCAGGATTTCGTCAAGGGCCGGCTGCTGCCCTACAAGTATCCGCGCCTCGTCGCCTATCTGACGAGCTGCCCAAGACCGGCACCGGCAAAATCGACCGCCAAGCCCTGATCAAGAATGATACTTGATGGCATTATGCCTCCGCGTCGAAGTTCATCACTGAAGGTTGCCCGGATGGAGGCCGCGCCGCTACCATGCGCGCCGGACGAGATGGCACAATGCATGCCGATCTCGCCATAGGGAGGATCGTATGGACAGACGCAGCTTCGTCGCCGGCTCCGCGGCCGCAGCAGCAGCGCTCGCTTCGAGGCCGGCGTGGGCGCAGGAGGTTTATCCCTCGCGCGCCGTCACCCTTATCAATCCGTTTCCCCCCGGCGGTGCAGCCGACGTCGTCGCCCGGCCGCTGGCCGCGGTGCTGGAGCCGATCCTCAAGCAGCCGATGGTGATCGAGACCAAGGCCGGGGCCGCCGGCCAGGTCGGCGCCCAGTTTGCCGCTGCCGCCAAGCCCGACGGCTATACGCTGCTCATGCACATCGTCTCGATCTCCGGCTTCGCCGAGGTCGACAAGCTGTTATGGCCGCCCGGTCAAGTTCACCAACGACGACTTCATCCCGATCGCGCGCTTCATCGCCGACCCGATGGTGCTGGTCGTCAACGATCAGCAGCCGTTCAAGACCCTCAAGGAATTCGTCCGACGCTGCGAAAGCCAAACCGAACGACCTGATCTTCTCCTCGTCGGGCCTGCACGGCGCCCTGCATCTGCCAATGGCCCTGTTTCTCAAGGCGGCTGGCCTGGAAGCTGCAAGCACCTGCCGACCAATGGCGGCGGCCCGGCCCTTACTGCCCTGCTCGGCAACAACTCCCAGGTGCTGTGCTCCTCCATTGCCGCAGCCAACGTGCATCTCCGCGCCGGCAAGGCTGCGCGCGCTGGCCTGCTTCGGGGCACAAGCGCGCGCCGGCGCTGCCGGACGTGCCGACCATGAAGGAGCTCGGCTACAACATCGAGTTCTACCTGTGGGTCGGCATGTTCGCGCCCAAGGGCACGCCGGAGAACGTCATCACCGACCATGCGGGAGGCGTCGCAAGAAGGCGGCTGCCGACGAGAAGTTCGTCCAGGCCATGAAGAACCTCGGCCAGGACGTGGCCTATCTCGACCAGCCCGAGTTCAAGACCTTCTGGGACGCCGACGCCAAGCGCGTGCAGGACGCGGTTCGCGCGATCGGCAAGGTGTGAGCCAACGGCCGGCCGCTGACGTGGCCCGCTTGAGGGCAGCCGCTTGAACCTGCGCAGAGACCATGTCGCCGGCGGCGCTTTCGTCCTTGCTGGCGCGGCGGTCGGCCTCCTCAGCTCCGACCTGCCCTTCGGCACGCTCGCGTCTCCGGGCGCCGGCATGCTGCCGATACTTCTGATCGGGTTCCTGACAGCGTTCGGACTTGTGCTGTTCGTGCGCGCCGGCGAGAGCCTGCCTCTAGCGTCGATCGACTGGAGCGACTTCCGGCACGCCTTGCCGGTTGTCGCCGTCGCCGCCGTGGCTGCGGCCGCCTATACCCGGCTCGGGTTCCTGATCACCATACCGCTGCATGCTGTTCTTCCTGACTTTCGTTGTCGAGCGCCGCCCGCTGTTGCCGGCGGCCGCCTTCAGCATCGGCGTCAGTGCGATCGCGTATACGTTGTTCGGGCTGCTGCTCAAGACCCCGCTGCCGCGCGGCATCATGGGGTTCTAAGCCAGCCATGGAAATCTTCGACAACCTGCTGCTGGGCTTCTCGGTTGCCTTCCGCCCGGACGTGCTGATCTATGCCTTCCTCGGCTGCCTGGTCGGCACGCTGGTCGGCATGCTGCCGGGTATCGGCCCGCTGGCCGGCATTTCCATACTGCTGCCGGTCACCTTCGGCCTCGACGCCACCAAGGCCATCGTCATGCTGGCCGGCATCTACTACGGCTCGCAGTACGGCGGCTCCACCACGTCGATCCTGATGCGCATCCCGGGCGAGGCGGCCTCCGTCATGACCTGCATCGACGGCTACGCCATGGCCAGGAAAGGCCGCGCCGGCGCCGCGCTCGCCATCGCCGCCGTCGGCTCGTTCATCGCCGGCACCTTCGGCGTGGTCATGCTCACGCTGGTGGCGCCGCCGCTGGCCAACTTCGCCCTGCGCTTCGGGCCGCCCGAATACACGGCGCTGCTCGTGCTCGGCCTCGTGTTCCTCGCCTACATGTCGACGACCTCTCTGGCCCGGACGATGATCATGGCGTGCTCGGGGCTGCTGCTGGGATGCATCGGCATCGACGTCATGAGCGGGCACTTCCGCTACGCCTTCGACATCAAGGAGCTGGGCGACGGCATCGGCTTCGTGCCGGTTGCTGTCGGGTTGTTCGGCCTCGGCGAGATCCTGTCGACGCCGAGCAGGACCGTCACCGGCAAGGTGGTGCCGCCGCGTTTCGCGCGAGCTGATGCCGAGCCGCCAGGAGTGGCGTCAATCGGCCATGCCGGTCGCGCGCGGATCGGTGCTCGGCTTCATGGTAGGCATCGTGCCGGGCTCCGCGCACATCATCGCCAGTTTCCTCTCCTATGCCGTCGAGAAGCGCGTCTCCAAGACGCCGGAGGAGTTCGGCAAGGGCGCCGTGGCCGGCGTCGCCGGCCCGGAGTCGGCCAACAATGCCGCCTCGACCGGCGCCTTCGTGCCGATGCTGGCGCTCGGCCTGCCGACGGGGCCGGTGACGGCCGTCCTGATGGCGGCACTGCTGATCCACGGCGTGCCGCCCGGCCCCCAGCTCGTCACCGACCATCCGCAGGTATTCTGGGGCTTCATGGCCTCCATGTACGTCGGCAACCTGATGCTGCTGGCTCTCAACCTGCCGCTGGTCGGGCTGTTCGTGCGGGTGCTGCAGATCCCCTACGCCTACCTCTACCCGCTCATCATCATGTTCTGCATCGTCGGCGTCTATCTGGTGAACAACTCGATCGTCGACGTGTGGATCATGCTGATCATGGGCGTGGTCGGCTATACGCTGCGCAAGTTCGATTTCGATCCGGCACCGTTGGTGCTTGGGCTGGTGATCGCGCCCAACCTTCGAGCTCAGCCTGCGCCAGTCGCTCGTGATGTCGAGCGGCAACTGGACCATCTTCTTCAGCCGGCCGATCGCGGCCGCGCTGTTCGCGATCTGCGGCCTGCTGCTGGTGCTGTCGGCGCTCTCATGGCTGCGGCAGAAGGACTGGCGCGCCAAGCTCGCCGAAGCCGAAGCCGGAGAGAAGTAGAGCGCAATAGGCGTCAGCCGTATTGCCCCGATGGTACGCAAGAAATGGTGCATTACGCCATCGCTATTGCACCCTACCGCCTTGCTGCCGTCATCTCCGAGATGCCCGCCATCGCCGCATTGGAGAGCGGCAGGTCGATGGGCTCGTTGCGCTCCGCTGACAAGTCGGCTGCGGTATAGACCTCCATCACCACGCGTGCGCTCTCAGGCGTCACCATCACGGGCCGATTGAGAATGACCGATTCCAGGAAATGGATGGTCTCGGGCCCCATCTGGCCGGCGAACACGTGGTCCACCTGCTCGCCCGGCATAGTCGACATCGGAAACCGGATGCCGTCCGAAACCGTGCTCAGCCAGTTATCGCGCTGGCTGTCGTCCAGGAACAGTGAGCCCTCCGTGCCGGTGATCTCGATCCAGGTGGCGCAGTAGTTGGGATAGCTCGGCGGCAGGTTCCAGCCGCCGCCGATCGCCACCAGCATGCCGTTGTCCATCGTCACGGTGGTCCACATGATGTCGTAGGAACCGTTCACGGGCTGCATGTATCCGTAGGCGCCCTGGGAGTAGACGCGGATCGGCTTGGCCGGCTCGAGCAGCCAGAAGACGATGTCGAGATCGTGGGTGGATTCCATGGCCGCCGGCGACAGCTTCACGCGCGAGGCGATCTTCTTGCCCAGGCTGCGCGACAGATGCCGGCTCACCATCACGCTCACCGGCTTGCCGAGCGTGCCGTCGGTGATTTTCTTCTTGGCGTAGGCGATCTTGGTGTTGAAGCGCTGCGAATAGCCGATGGTGAATTTCACGTTGCTGCGCTTGGCGAGCGTGATCAGCGTATCGGCTTCCCACAACTCCAGCGCGATCGGCTTTTCCAGCAGCACGTTCTTGCCGGCCTGCAAGCAATCGCGGGCAATGGGAAAATGCGTATGCTCCGGGGTGGTGCAGATGTAGACCGCCGCAATGTTCGGGTTCTTGATGATGTCTTGATAGTCGGCCGTTGCCGTCGCGGCGTTGGTGATTTTCTGCACCTCGGCCAGACGGTCCGGACGGATCTCGCAGACGTGCAGCTTGCTCACCAGCGCCGACCGCGACAGCGTCTCGGCACGAATGCCGCCGCACCAGCCCGTTCCGATCACCGCAGCTTCAACCGCCATGTCCTGCTCCTTCTGCTCTGCCCTTCATGCGCAAAAGCGCGCAAACCATGCTCATGCCTGCAGGCCATGGCAAGGGCATTACGCAATCGACTGCGGCCGATCAGGCGATCGCGCCAAGCGGCGGGCGATGAAGAAGGCGGCAGTGATGCGGCCGCGGCGCAGGTCTACCGTAGGGGCGGGAGGTCGGAACGCTCTATTTCCCGGAGCTTCCCCCGCGTTGGAATTTGCGTCGGGGAAGCATCCGCCCGTGGCGCATGCGTCGACACAAATCCTGCATCCGAGCCGAAACGCTGCCAGGTCACGGTGACGACCGCGCCAGGGGACACCCGCGGATACAGGTCCAGCACGTCTTGATTGTACATGCGGATGCAGCCCTTGGAGACCGCCGTGCCGATGGTCCAGGGCGCATCCGTTCCGTGGATGCGGTAAGCGCTCGATCCCAGATACAGCGCACGCACGCCGAGGGGATTCATCGGGTGTCCGCCAGGAACCCAGCGCGGCAGGCGAGGATTTTCTGCAATCATCGTCGGTGTCGGCGTCCACGACGGATTGACCCGCTTGCTGGTGACCGTCGTCACACCTTCCCAGCGATCCTTCTCCCTCGGTATGGCGATGGGATAGCTTATGGCCTCGCCGGGCCGCGTGACGAAATAGAGGCGGCGATCACCGAAGCTGACGACAACCTGGCCGGGAGGATACTGAGGATTGAAGCGCACGACCTCGCGGCCGCTGTCGCCCACGACATCCCCGCCACCCCAATCCCACAGCAACTGTGCCGACGCGGGCGCTGCCGCGAACCACGGCAACGCGATCAAGGCGCCAACCGCGATGAGGACGCGGCGATAACGATGCAGGGCGATCATCGGCAGCATTCCAGAAGGTGCGACGCGGCAATTTTGGCCGTCCGGGAACCAGTGTCGCTTAAACTCGAGCGGGCGAGATCGGTTCCTGACACCCACTGCTCCGCCCAAATGTGATCAGAGTGTGGCTCCGGGGCAAAATCCGGCTCTGTCACGCAGCCCTGTGGCCTGAAGGCTGCGAACGCAGCCTGCCGGACCGGCTTCATCACACGGCAGAGCTTGCGTTGGAAGGCTCGGGAGCAGGAACCATTCAAATTTGGTGCCGTTGACAATCGAGGGCCTTGTGCTGGCGCTTTGCCCCCGGGAGGTATGCATGTCCAAGCTACTCGCCGCTTCGATCGCAGGATTGCTGCTGGCAGCGGCCGCCGCTGGCGCGGCCAGCGCGCAATCGGGCTCATCTGCTCCTTCCAGCTCAGGCTCTTGCGCCGCATCTCCTTCGACAACGACCCAGCCGCGCGCGGCCATTCCGGCGCCTGGCAATTCTCAGTTATCAAATCCAGCGACAGGATTGCCGGGAACCAGACCGGGCGGCTTTTCGGCGAACCCCTCGCAGAAACTGGCTCCGGGCGTGCCGCCGCCCGCCGCTACCGTTCAGCCCGCACCGACGCAGGACTCCGTATCGCCGTTGTCACCTCAGGTTCCGCCTCCCGCCGCATCCAGTGGCGGCAGCGCGCGGCAAGGGTCGCTCGCCCTGTCACCGGGCAGCGAAACCGCTCCCAGCGCTCCGGGTGGCGGCGGCAAGACTTTGGCCGATTGCATGGGATTCTGGGAACCGGCGACACACATGACGAAACAGGAATGGAAAGGCGCATGCCAGCGCACGATCGGCCGGCTCAATCGCTAGCTGCGCACGCCGGCCGGCGCTTGCGTAGGTCGCGTTCGGACGTTTCACCACAGCTCCGCGTTTGCGGTTAGGCCTCGTCGATCACAGTGTTGCGCAGCGTCCCGATACCGGAGCCTTCGACCTCGACAACATCACCGGGCTTGAGCCAGCGCGGAGGATCGAAGCGCGCTCCCGCCCCCGTCGGCGTGCCCGTGACGATGAGGTCGCCGGGCGTGAGCGTGGCAAACGTCGAGAGGTAGGTGATGAGGTGGTCGAACGGAAACATCAACCGTTCAGTGCTGTCGCTCTGGCGCACTTCGCCGTTGACGCGCGTGGTCAATTGGATGGGCCGCCTCGGATCGATGTCGTCGCTGGTCACGATCCAAGGCCCGGCACTGCCCGATTTGTCAAAATTCTTGCCTTGCGTGACGTTGAATTTGCCGTGGCGCAGCCAATCGCGCACGCTGCCTTCGTTGCACAGGGTCAAGCCGAAGATGTGTTCCCAGGCACGTTCGCGCGCAATATGCCGGCCGCCCCTGCCGATCACGATTGCAATCTCGCCCTCGTAGTCGAGTTGGGTGGACACGCGCGGCCGCTCGATCGCCTGCTCGTGCCCAACCAAGGAAGCGGGCGCCCGGCAGAACAGGCTTGGATACTTGGGCCGTTCCGAGTTGTCCTTGTACTCCTCGTTGCGCTCGGCGTAGTTGACGCCGATGCACCAGATTTTTTCAGGCGCTGGCACCGGCGGCAGCAGGACGACGTCGGCCATCTTGCGATCGGGCGCAGCGCCTTGCACGGCCGCCTGCGCTTCAGCCAGCGCGCCGGCCGCAATCAAGGCCCGCAAAGTCGGATACGTGCGGAGCCGCGTGCCGAGATCGATGAGCCCCTCGCCGGCGACGGCGCCGAAACTCTCGCTCGCTCCGATTCTATAGCTGGTGAGACGCACTGCCGTTCCTCCTGCCAAACGTCGGACAAAGGCGCTTCGTGTTTAGTACAGTCTCGGTGGGTTGCGAGCGTCACGGGGCATCGATCCCTCCCCGCGTGCGTCTGATCAGAGTCGCTAGATTTACCTCGTCTCGCAGAACCATCAAAACTACGACCACGGCTGATGGCACGAGGTTGGCCAGGCGGAACGCAACGGCCAGGATTGCCCCTTCCGAAAGCGCGTAGCCGTGCGCCGACAGACCGAGCATCACGGCGGCCTCGAACGTGCCCAAACCTCCAGGCGCCACGGCCACGGCAAGACCGATCGTGCCGAGAACGAACACTTGCAATACGGCGGACCACGACAAGGGATGCTGTCCGGCAATAGTGAGGAACGTCCAGAACGATGCATAGGAGCTTGCCCAAATCAGAACGCATACGATGAATGCGCCAGCAAGCGTGGGAGGAGACACCGTTTCTCGCGTGGCCAGGAACAGTGCTTGCGCGTTGCGGCGCAATCCGTCGAGCGGAATCCAGCCGAGAATTCGATTGATCCATCCCGGAATCGTCAGGAGCACGACGATGCCGCAAAGCCCCGCGGCGGCAACGGAGGCAAAAAGGATTGCCGAGAACTGCAACGCGCCCGCGTTGCCTGGCACCGCCAGGGTGGCGGCGACAGCAATCAACGCTGTTACGCAGACGATATCGAGAAAGCGTTCGACCGCGACAACTGCAACTCCCTTTGCCAGGGGTAGCCTGGCGGCAGAAAGCAGGTACAGCGGCTTGACGAGCTCGGATAGCCGGCTTGGGAGCAGCAGAAACAGCGGTGTCACCAGAGACGCAGCCCTGAATGCATGCCGATAGCCCACCGAACCACCCGACAATATGGACAAGTTGAACGCCACCAACGCAAGGCACACGCTTGTATACGGAATGACAGCCAGTGCGCCCCACAGCAGGTGCGCGCCATGTCCCTGGATATCCACCCGGCCATGGACTGCCCATCCGAGAATCGCGATAAATATCGCGGCAAGGGCAATCCTCAAAAGCAAGAGTTGCATGTCGGGACAAAGTTTCTGCGCGTCAAGCCATACAGGGCGCCGCTCGCGACGGGCTTGACGCTCCGGGCGGCGTGATGGAGAGAGAGTTGGTCTCCTGGTATCCGCAACGGAGGCTGTGCAAATGGTATCGCCAAAGCCGGTGGGCATTCAAGGTCCCGACGTGCTTATCGTCGGGCGCGATCGGATATCGCAGTGTCTACTCGGCGTGTGTCTTGACGGTGCGTCTGTGAGTCGTCGGCTGGCTATAGATGTTCTGACGCGGCTCGGCAACGCGGTTCGAACTCTCCGGCGCATAAACACGAAACCCGGACCGGCGTAAGCATGCCTGAATACAGGACAGCACCGGCCGACCTCCAAGTTCGCCGCGTAATGTCGGCAGATTTCGAAGCAATTGCTGACATACATTGCGCGGCGCTGCCTCAGGATCTCCTTCCGCGTCTTGGGCGGAGGGCGCTTGCCAAAGTCTTCTATCCTTGGTTCCTCAATACAGAGCTGTTTGATTTCATCACCCTTGCTGGGGACGACACGCTTGCCGGATTTATTGTTCTGAGAAACAGGACTCCGACCCTGCGAGAGTTGTTACCGATCTGCGTCAAGCTCCTACCCTCTCTCGTTTGGAATTGTCTTGTGCATCCCTCTGTTGCCTTTGTGTGTGCCTGTTATCTTTTGAACAGGCGGTATGAAACAGTGGAAAGTCGTGCCGTCATCCGTTCTGCTGAAAAAGAGATTGTTGTGGTGGCGGTCGCAGCAGGATGGCGAAGAAATGGTATTGGCTCCAAGCTCATAACTGCCGCCATATCCCGCATGTCCGACCCAGCAGTCATTCTAGTGAAAACGGACTCCGAAACCGCGCGGACATTTTACTTGATGCAAGGTTTTGCGGTTGTCGGCCACGAGCGACGTTGCCGGCGCACTCTCTACATGCTCGCCCGCCCCATTCAACACCGCCCAGCAGGAGAAGCTTAGGTTTTCTGTCGTCGGATTGGGCGTGCGCGATTCACGCGTGCAGGCAGGGTGATACGACATGCCCGCTTCGATCGCGACGCGCGTCGAGAGTGGATGCCACCAGCGCTGCAATGTCGCGCGCCTGCTTCTCCGATACATGCAGCGGCAGATTGATGACGCCCGCGTTGAGCGCACGCGTCACAGGAAAGTCTGCGTGTTGCTCGCCATCGTTGCGATAGGCCGGCATGTCGGGAACGCAATAGTCGATAAGGCGCCCAAGCTCCACGCCTTGCCGCGCGACGTCGGCGACGAGTGCCTCGGGCTGGTGGACGCGCGCGACGTAGTGCGAATAGGTCGCGCCGGCGACAAGCGGCGGACGCTGAATATTGCCGCAGGCGGCCAGCGCTTCGTCATACACGGTCGCAATCCGGCAGCGCTGCTCGATCAGCGCGTGGTATCTTTTCGTCTGTCTGTAACCGACACTTGCTTCAGCGGCACTCATCGCCATGAGGTAATCGCGCGGCATATCCACGACGTTCTCATCATAGTATTCGGTGAAGCGATCGATCAGGCCGAGCCGCCGGATCTTGTCGACGACGGTGAAGGCCGGTGGGAAAAGTGCTGCGGTTGCGGCCACGAGATAGATGGCGCGCGATAGACCGCGAAGCCAAGTGGCTGGTTGCAGCCTTTGTTGACGCGCGCGACGCAATCGCCGCGCAAGATCCGCGTCGTCGGTAGTTACCATGCCGCCGAAGATCGACGTCATCGACTTGCTGATGTTGAGACCGAAGATGGCGGCGTGCCCCTCGCGCTGCACCGGGCGACCCTTCCACGCGGCGGCGAAGCTGTGGGCGCAATCCTGGATGATGATCAGGCTGGGGTTACGCGCACGGATCTCATCGAGGCGTTCGAGGTCGACTGGATAGCCGTGAATGGACGTGGCGATCAGAGCGCCGGTGCGCGGGCCGATCGCGGCTTCCGCAAGCTCGAGATCCATGTTGAAGTCGCCGGCACGGCTGTCGACGAACACCGGTTTGTTGCCGGACTGGACAATGGCGTGGGCGACGACCACGCATGTATAGGCGGGGCAGATGATCTCTGCGTCCTTGAGGCCGAGCACCTCCAGCAGAACCATCAGTCCGCTTCGGCCATAGGCGAACGCAACCGCATGCTGCTGCTCCATCAAGCTGGCAAATGCGGCCTCGAATTCCTGCACCGAGGTCCGGCCCAGGAAGGCGGCGGCAATATCGCCGCCGGAGATGCTCGGACGTAGTCGCGGGATCATGCCTCGTCGTCCTGGCGCTGCCAGTATCCCGCGCTGGCCATATGGATCGCATGGAATGGACGGGAGACCGGCATGGGCTCCAGACCTCGGCCGCCAGTCATCACATCCTCGACCGTGAGGCCTTCCCCAAACTTGATGGTTCTCCGGTTGCTTGCGCCCGACGGCATCTCCCGAGTGACCAGCCGGCGGACCATGTACCTCTTCATCAGCTCCACCAGCGGGCGCCAATGGAAGACGGTGATCGAGCAGAGGCGGAGCACGATCATCTTGATCGGCGTCAGGCGGTCGGTCTTCGCGGCCAGCAGCGGTGCCTCGACGACCAGTTCATCGGCACGCAATTCATGAGGATTTCCGCGCCTGAAACTTTGGGTGGTATTGGTTTGTCTGCGGCCGCGGGCGGCAACGCCGGCGTTGATCAGGGTGACCCGGCCCGGGTGCTTCAGGTAGTGCTGCACCAAGCCACCCTTGGCGATCGAAACGACCGTGTAGTGTCTCGGACCGTTGTCGAAGATCAATTGCGCCTTTGGAAAGTGGCGTCTCCAAGATGTCTCGGCCTGGTGGGGTAAATCCACGGCTGGCAACGGTGCGTTGCAGTCTGCGGCGAAACAGGCCGCCGCCGCGTAGCCGTTGAACATGGGCGCCAGGTTCGGCTCGTCGAAGGCCGACAGCGATACGACCTGCCGGTTGGCAATCGATCGCGCAGAAAACGAGGCCAAAGATCGCGCCTCGGGAAAGTGCGGCGCCAGAGCCATGAGCCCGCCCGGCACCACGAACCTGGTGTTGCGGCTGCCGTACAGGCCGCCGAATGATCCGTCAGGATGGGCAGCATGAACGAGAAATCCCAGGCATCGTCGCAGAGCATCTTCGAGTTTCGGGTCGGGGCGCCGGCAATATATATCCGCGAGATAGCAGAGCCCGAGCGTTTCGTACCCGGGATCGGCAGCGCCATACTCGCAAAACCACCCTTCCGGCGATTGGTGGTGCAGAATGCGATCAAGGAAGACATTGGCACGGTTTTCCGCGCCGGCGTGGCCGTAGGCGGCTGCGCGCGTGAGCGCCGCCGCAGCCGTCGCCAAGTGGTTGGAGATGATCGCGTGATGCTCGTCATGGCGAATCAGGAAGCCGATCATGGGCTCGGCCCTGCGGCGCCATGCGGCGATCATGGCTTCATCGACGATGACGCGGAGGGATTTCGGCAGCATTGAGTATGTCGTAGGCGATCAATGCGGTCACACAAAACGACGACTCCCTGGGGAACGCCTCGACCAGGCTCCCGTCGGCGGCAACGAGCCGGCCGGTTGCCGCAATCGCGCAGTCGATGCGTTCCAGGATCGAACGGTGGGAAAGCCACGGCGGAAGCAGGTTTGCGGCAAGAAGGCGCGCCAAGCCGTTGACGGCTCCCTGGGGTGTTCGAGATTAGAGGTTAAAGCTCCTGCATAGAAGGCGGCGAGGCTTTGCGCGACGGAGACAAGGTCGTGATCGTCAGTCCGACGATGCACCGCGTGCTTGCGATCATCGACCAGCAATAGGGTAGGTCATCGCAAGGACTGCGGCGGCCAAGCGCTAGTCTCGTTGCAGTTTGACACTAACACCCTTGAGGGCCAGGCCTTGGGTCGATACCGAGACTACTTGGCTCGTGCCCGTGGTCGTTACCGCCATGGAGCCGGAAAAGCCGCCGCCGTCAATGGCGAGCTTGATCTGCGTCGGCGACGCCTGCCCCGTCACGGTGCCGGACGCATTGAAGGTGCGCTCCTCCCAACTTCCCGAGAGACGGCTGCCATCCGAGACCAGCTTGGCACGCAACTCGACCTTGTTTGATGCGCTGGCGCACCGCAAGGCCACGCCAACCTCCGCGCCGCCGTCTTTCGGCGTGTAGTAAGCCGTACACTTGAGGCCTTCCGATTTGCCGTCGGTGAGACTGATGTGGCCGGAGCCGGACCAACTGCCATTAAGCTGCGCAAGGGGTGACGCCGCATCGGCAGTGACGGCGGCGAAGGCGAAGAGCGCGCATGCCAACAGGGCGGCGAGCGGGCTGTGCGAGGTCAGGCGGCCCTGAGCTGCTCGCCCTCCTTCGATCACCGTCCTGGCTGTGTACAGGATGCTCATATCTTTTCCTTTAGCTGCAACACCGCGGTTCTCTGCGGCTCAGGCCACGCCCGACTCGGCCCGCTCGTACGCGGCACGGTCGGCTGCGACGACAGACCGGGCTGGATCCTTTGATAACAACGCCGGAGCAGTGCAGTCGTTGCACGGTGCGGGTCTAGCTTGCACCTCCAGCGCTGTGCCGATGAGAGCCGTTAGCGGCAATGGTCACGAGAGTTCAGCTTGATAGGATCAGCTCCCGCATCGAGGAGCTGGCATCCCTCATCAATCCCAACGCCGGCGCCGTTACGGTTGCCGTATTTGCCGGCGAGGCGGCAGAGTTCGCGCTGCAACGGCATTGTGAGCTGCGGCCGGAGCACCGGGGCCGACCGGTGCGCTACGACTTCCGGTCGAACAAGCGCAACGAGCTTCACGAGCTGTCAGCGGTTTGGGCAGGCGCGACGGAGAATGATTTCCAGGAACTGTGGCGCATGGTGGGGCAGATGGGGGATGACGCCCGCGAGTCGGGTCGGGACTTCGTGTTATTTGAGCAAGGGGGCTGAGGCGTGCACCATGATAAGGTAACTACTCCAATGTCCTTTTGGGTCCCCCGAGAAGGGGCAGCCCTAGCGCTTCGGCTTGGACTTGACCTCGACCCGCCGCCGCCGCTGAATCATTTCCTTCTGCGTCTCATGCGGCGTGCTCAATGCACGCTTAGGGCAGCCTGGATCTCCGCAGAATATTAGCCGGCGTCAACTGGGGCCCCCAACCACGCGACACGTCGGAGTGCCCATCGGCCGTGCGTTTAAGACCTCCACCTTTCCACCAGCCGGACTCTTGTCGATCCTGTTTCCCGCGCCGACCTCGCGTGCTGGTGTGATTGACGCAGCGCAGGTCAGGCGGGGTCCAGTCTTATTGAATTTGATCTTCAACAATGCTCCCCCAACTTCAACGACGCCAAGTCGGGTCAATGTGCTGGCTTGAAACAACCAAAGTACGGTGGCGCTGCGGTCCTTGTTTTTCCCCGGGACGCCGATGCTCCCCTCGAAGCCTCGCGTCATCTCATTGGTCTTTCGACCGCCCGGAGTATCAGCCCACCCCGTCTCGTTCTGTGTCCCTTTTATGGTTCCGCCTGGGCCTAACGCTACTTGCAGCCGCACTGTCCTGCCACCGGTAAACTCACCCTGCGCGACGCGAAATCGAGTTGCGGTAGTCCAACTCGCGTGGATTGTAACACCCTGCAAGTCGGCAAGGGTAACCTCTGCGTGCGGTTGAGTGCCGAGTTGAGCGTGACCCGCGGTAGCGAAAGCCAAAGTCATTGGCAGCAGTCCGCGTGCAAGTCGTCGCATCCGAACCTGTCCTAGCCCGCTTTGTTGACACGACAGCTCGACGAGGTCTGCCTTATATCCAACATCTCCACCTTGCCGCCCACGGCAGCCTTGGTCTTGGTGGCGCCGGCACCAACCTCTCGGGCCATGGGAGCGGTTACCGAGCAGCTCCATCCCGTATCACGCTGTTTCAAAGCTATTCTCATCGCAATGCCACCCACCTCGAAGACTCTGAGCAAGACCAATGTATTTCCCTCTAACAGCCACAACGCGGCTCCGTCGCCAGTTTGCTTTGCCAGGCCAATCTTCCCGGTTGCCGACTTGCTGATTGAGGTGGTCTTGGGCCCGTCCTTCCCCTGCCAACTCACGTCGCGCGTGTGGGACATGGCAGCGGTGGCTCCCGGCCCAATCTTCAGTCGAAAGCTCCAGGCAATGGTCGATGCACTTTCGCCAAAGTGCGTGCGAAAGCGGCCAGCGTAGTTGACCACACCCGAAATCGTCACGCTTTGCAGCGCCACAATGGAGATTGCTTGCGTTTCCGCCTTCGCCGCGGCTTCAGCTTCAGTAGGAGTCGGGGCCGGAGCTTGTGCTTGCGCAAGAGCTGGCACCGCGGCCACCAGTAGCAATGTTCCAACCAAGAACCGCATCAGCTGAACTCCCGTCATATGAGCGTCTCGTCCGGTTCACCGCTTACGGGCAGAATTGTCTTCCGTCGAACGAGAAGCATTTGTGACCGGCGGCGCGCGGCTTCGGCCTCGGACTTCCCCTCAGGGGCGTCGTCTAATGCAATAGGCAACCACCGGTACTTGGGGACACCCGACGCCTTGACTGCCGCACGCATAAGCACATAGGTCTGTCCCGCTACACTTGTTGATGAGTATCGGACTGCCGGGCAACGTGTTGGCATCTGCGGGTATCATTTCGTAGCATGCACCGCTGGCTGGTGCCGACGGAGCAGGTTGTGCGGTCTGAGCGATCACAGTGGCTGGCAGCAAGGCGAGCGCGCAGGCCACGAAGTGAGATTTCAGGGGCTGCCGTTGCGGCATCGTTGTTGTCTCCTGTACTGCCGTGACCCTTTCACGGGCAGAACTGTCGGCCCTCGAATGCGAAGCATTTGCTCTTCGTTCCAGCCGGGGCCTTGGCGGGGGGCGGAGGCGGAGTGGCTGCTGCTGCGAGATTGGCGGCGCGCTGCTCTGCTTCCTTTCGTTTCCCGCTGTTGGGAAACTGCTCGACAAAGCGCCGCAAAACCGCGGGTTCCTTGGAGTCCTTGATGAGGCTCCACGCGATTTCGTCAGACGCTGCCGTACGCGGTGGAGGAGGCAGCGGTTCCGCTTTCTTGGGCGGTTCGGGCGGAGGAGCGGCAGGCTTCGCGATTGCCGCCAGCGCAGCGGCCAGCTTCTCAGCCTCAGGTCGCTTGGGGCTCTCCGGAAACTGCTCTATAAAACGCTTGAGAAGCGCTGGGTCCGTGGCGTCCTTGATCAGCATCCAGGTGATCTCATCCGCGGGTGGCGGACGCACAGCGGCGGTCGGATCGAAGAAGAACCGGCCTGTCAGCGCCGAGTGTTCCCAGGGCACCTGCTGCCCTTTGGTGTCCTTCAGTACGTCATTGCGCACGGCGATCAAGATGTTGCTCAGGTCGTCTTTCGTCTGGTGAATGTGTTTGACCAGCGCGGCAGCAAACGGAGAATTGCGCCCAGAGCCGTCGAGGGCCACATTGCCGGGCTGGGTAGAAAAGCTCACCAGTGTGCCGACGCCAGCCTCCACGGGTGCCAGCCCGCGGCCGATCTCGGCGGACCGGGTGCCCATTACCCTTGCCAGGTTACGTGCGAGCGGGTTGTTGCGGCAGGCATCGACAAAGAGAATGCTGGTCGCCGCCCCGCGCTCCATGGACCGGTGCACGAGATCCAGACGCACCATCTCCCAGTCGAGGGCGGCTGCCGTTGTCAGCTTGGCATCGATCGGCACCAGATAGTTGTGGCCGCTGACCTGAAGGCCGTGTCCTGCGTAGAAGAACACCGCAGCGCTGGTTCCCGGAACCGCCTCAGCGAACTCGCGGATTTTGCGATCCATCCCCGCCTTGTCTAGGTCGAAGCCGCCGATGACCTGAAAGCCGTGCTTCTTGAGCGCGCCGGTCACATCGATCGCGTCGTTCTTCGGATTGTCCAATAGCCCGGCGTGCTGGTAGGCCGAGTTCCCGACAACGAGGGCGACGCGCTTTTGCGCCTGGGCGGTTGTTGCCAGGAGCGGCACAATCAAAGCTGTGACGACAAACAAAAACCGTCTCATGACGGGGCCCCACACCAATTAATACAGTCTACCTGTTACCTAACAACACTTGAAGAGACTATCTGATGTCCCCCGATGAATACTGGATATCGCCGCTCCGGCTGGGCATAATGTATTGTCCGGGGGCCTGAAGTGTCACGGATGCAACACGAGGCACTTCGATTCAGACATGCTCGCGAGCCGATCGGGGCTCGACATCCCGAGCGCCGATCCTACCGGAAGCGCGAGTATCGCTACTGGCGTGCTCTTAGGGTCGGACGAGAACCTGTTGACAGACTTGCGCGTCCTCGACGCTTGCGCCAAGGTCAGCGCCACTACTCAAGCCCTGGTTTGATGTCCTCATTGCGAGTTCGGGAGCGGGCCGTGCGATTGGATCTCAGAGCGGCCCTAACGCCTTTCTGTTTTGCGTTTTGTCCCAGCCTTGTTTGGGCGTCAGATGTGACCTGGGAGCATATTGTAAACCATCGTATTGAGATCGTTCTTCACCAAGAAAGAAAGCTGCAGATTGAGGAAGGGATATTCACCGACCAGCATCGATGGCATTTCGTCGTAAATCCTGGAGCGAACGGCGCCATACGGTACTCGCGTCAGGACTTCGGCAAGTGGGTGGACAGGCCCGGAAACCGCAAACCCAGTGCCTCGCCGATCAGGTCCCGCGAGACAGCATTAGGCAAGGTCGACCTAAATCCCGATGGTAAGGGAAATGCGGTTTGGACTTTCGAGGCAGGACGCCTCACGAGGCTTAGCGTGGATGTAGGCACGCATGGCAGAACGCTTGCAATCGCGTTCGTCAAGAAGGCCGAACTCGCTCACGTGTAGTGCAGAAATCACCGATGTCGGAGAAAAAGGCAAAGCCAACACCTGGTTCAACGGAAAGGGCCAGAAGAGGACGCTTATAGCCATTGTTCGGCAGTCCGCGACCTGCGAGGTGAAGAAGCTATAAGCGCTCCATCCCCAGCGAGGGATAGTGCGACTGGAGATCCAATTGCGAGCCCAATAAATCCGTTCAGCGCCGGTCATGTAACAACGTGAGTATGGGATGCCCAGGCGCTCGCGATCTGCTTCGGGAAAGAACCAGAACTCTTGACGCTTGCGACGCCCTGCGCCGGGATAAATCATGCCACTCGGGAGAGCTTGGAAGGAATGGGCTTATTGTTGCCCTGGCCACACCGCCTCAGCGACTGCTAAAGAAGTCCGTCGCGTGTTTAGTGAGAACGTGCAATGCGTGCCGTTGCTTGTGGACTCTTGCTCTTTCTGCCGGTTGCTGCATTGGCGCAAGCCAAAGTCGAGCCTCAAACGGGAAAGGAAATGCCAACCAATAGTGAGGTCACGATCGATGATCTCCACGGGACGACGATCCACACGTCCAGTACCTTCACCGCCCTGCTTCGCAGCGAGAAGGGCGAGGCGCCCGGTGGATTCACCCTCCGGCGAGAGCTGAAGATCACCCACCAGGGCGATGTGCAGGTGAAATTTGCTCGCGATATCTGGTGGGATTCACCTAGTGGTCGCAAGACTGGCCGATTAGCCGGCACAGACGCGGGAAAGATCGGTCAACCTATCCAAGGCAGCGACGGCCCGCGCCTGTTCACTCTCCAAGGCAACACACTTTCGATGCTGAGGGTACATCAGGTCGGCGGGCACGTGTTGAAGATCACGTTGCGGAAGGATGCCACCGGCCTGTCTTGTTCCAGCGACAGCAAAATGGCTCGTGAAGTCGGGGCCGGCGACATGAAAACAACGGCACTAGGCGGAGGCAAAGCCGAAGTCCGTAACGCAAGGCAGATATCTTCGACCTGCAAGGTGCAATCAACGAAGTAGGTCCATGTAAAAAACAGAAGGAGGCCCGTTGTGTTGGCTAGGCCACCCTCGCGGTCGGTCACAACAAAAGGTCCGACATGGACGTTCATCACGATAGGATGCAGACTGCTATCCTCGCTTGCCTCGCGACTTGAGCTGTTGCTCTACGAGATCGGCGGGGACCGCATCGCCGATCTGCAGTCACTGCGCGACCATCGCGGCTCCGGGATCAAGACGACCACTTCCAATCCGGCCTAGGCTGGCCAGGATAAATCGATGAACAGGAAACAAGGAGAGATGCTTTCGGAGTCCGAGCGGCAATTCTTGACGCACTGCAGGGTCGCCCATCTTGCCACGGCCGACCGACATGCTGTCCCCCACGTGGTGCCGATATGTTTCGCGGTGCGCGGCAACACGCTCTATTTTGCGATCGATGAGAAACCAAAACGTCGGCCCGGCGCCATGCTCAAACGCCTGCGGAATATCGCCGAGAACCCCATAGTAGCGGTGGTGGCCGATCGCTACGACGAAGACTGGAGCCGGCTTGGATGGGTCATGCTGCGCGGACGCGCGGAAATCCTGGATCGTGGAATGGAGCACGATGAGGCACAGGTCATGCTTCGCTCCCGCTACCCCCAGCTCGAGGCCATGGAGATCGCCGAGCATCCCGTCATCGCAGTGCGCATCGAACGAGCAACGAGCTGGGGCAACGTCTCCGGGCCGGAGAGAACCTGACCAGAAGGGGTGCTGGGCGCGCGATGCGTGCTAGTCTCAGTTCTCTACCGTCGCAGGTAACTATCGCCGAGGAGGATCGGCCATGCTAGTTGGAGTTTACTACTTCCCCACGGATTACGGGATCGATATCGCCGAGCTGGCGCGCGCACTCGAAGACCGGGGCTTTGAGTCACTGTTCGTGTGCGAGCACACTCATATTCCGGTAAGCCGGCGCACGCCGTTTCCCGGCGGTGGCGAGCTGCCCAAGCGTTACAAGCACACGCACGATCCCTTCGTTGCGCTGTCATTCGCCGCGGCGGCAACGCGCAAGCTCAAGCTCGGCACGGGTATCTCGCTTATCCCGCAGCGCGATCCGATCGTTACCGCCAAGTCGGTAGCCAGCCTCGACCAACTTTCGGACGGGCGCTTTATATTCGCCATGGGCGGCGGCTGGAACGTCGACGAGATGGAGAACCACGGCACCAGGTACGACACTCGCTTCAAACTGCTGCGCGAGCGCGTGCTGGCGATGAAGGAGTTGTGGACCAAAGAGGAAGCTGAGTTCCACGGCGAGTTCGTCAACTTCGATCCTGTGTGGCTTTATCCGAAGCCCAAGCAGAAACCTCACCCCCCTTTGTTGCTCGGCGGCGAGAGTGATCACACCGTGAAACGCGTAGTGGAGTTCTGCGACGGCTGGTTTCCGCGCCCGCGCAGCGGCTGGGAACCGAAGAGCGCGGTAGAGCGCCTGAAAAAGGCGGCCGCCGAAGCCGGCCGCGATCCAAAGACGCTGTCGATTTCCGTATTTGCGGCGCCGCCCGACGAGGTGAAGCTTGCCCCATATCGTGAGGCCGGAATTGATCGTGTGCTGTTCGAGGTGCCCGACCTGAGCCGCGATGAGATTCTCCGCGTGCTCGACAAGAATGCAGCCTTAACGAGGGCCTGAGGCGACGGCCACGACGCACCGTGATGCTTCGATCTTGAAAGCGATGCTCACGGCATCGCCAAGCTGGTGATGCGAGCACTGATACGTGACGGGGCAATGCTCCGGTTTCTCTGGCCCGCCGGGACGCAGATGCGTCAGCTAACAAGAGCTAGGAGCCCGGCGGAAGGGGCCAGGTTGGCCGACGGCGACGGTGAAAGCGTGCCAAATCCGGGTTCTGCATTGCAGCAAAAAGTCTTGAGGTCACTGCTCCGATTCCGATCGCCTGCCGATGGGTGTTGCAAGCCCCGCGACGTTGCGTGACATTTCGACTTTGGATCCAGCTGTGAGCCGCGAGCATGCGCATCGATTGCGACATCCATCCCGGGCTCGAAGGGACCAGGACGACGCTGCTGCCCTATCTCGACGACCATTGGAAGGAACAGGTCACGAGCCGCGCCATCGATGGGTTGGACCTGACCAGCTATCCGCCGCACATGCCGCTGTCGTGCCGTCCCGACTGGCGGCCCGAGAAGGGCAAGCCCGGCAGCAGCTTCGAGTTGCTCGAGGCCCAGGTCTTCGACGGCTTCGGCGCGTCGCACGCCATCTGCAACGTCCTCTACGGCGCCCAGGCGGTGTTCGATCCCTACATGGCGGCCGCCTTCTGCCGCGCCATCAACGACTGGATTGCCGCGGAGTGGCTGGCGCGCGATCCCCGCCTCCGGGCCTCCATCGTCGTGCCGATGCAGGCGCCGGACCTCGTCGTCGAGGAGATCGAGCGGCGCGCCGACGATCCCCGCTTCGTGTCGATCCTCGTGCTGGCTCAAGGCGAGACACTGCTCGGCCGCCGCCATTTCTGGCCGGTCTACCGGGCCGCCGAGCGCCACAAGCTGCCGCTCGCGATCCACTCGGGGAGCCAGTACCGCATGGCGCCAAGTTCCATCGGCTGGCCGTCCTATCGGCTCGAGTACTACATCGTCGAGGCGCAGGCGCACCAAGCCCAGCTTCTGAGCCTCATCCTCGAAGGCGTGTTCGGCAAGTTCCCGGGCCTCAAGGTCGTGCTGATGGAATCCGGCATCAGCTGGCTGCCCGCCTTCATGTGGCGGGCCAACAAGACCTGGAAGGGCGTGCGCGTGGAGGTGCCCTGGGTCGATCGCCCGCCGGCCGACATCATGCGCGATCAGGTCCGACTTACCGCGCAACCGTTCGACACGCCGCCTGACCAGGCCGGCATCGACCAACTCCTGGATCAGATGGGCTCGGATCGCATGCTGCTGTTTTCCAGCGATTATCCGCACTGGCAGTTCGACGGTGATGATCCCATCCCCCCGGGCTTGCCACCTGCTCTCGTTGCTCGCATGTGCGTCGACAACCCGCTCGAAACTTTTCCCCGCTTGCAAGCGAAACCATGAGGAGATGAGCCATGGCCGATGTACTTGCGCATCCGGATGTCCGTTCCTCGCAAGACAGTGCAGCAAAGACCCGGCTCAAGATCGTGGACTGCGACATCCATCCCAGTCTGAACTCGAGGGCTGAGCTCAACCCGTTCCTGTCGCGGCGGTGGCAGGAGCACTTGAAGACCTACGGAGACCACCTGCGCGTGCCGTTCACCTCGACGACGCCCTATCCGCGGTCCTCGCCGCTGATCTGCCGCCGTGACGCCTGGCCGCCCAACGGTAGACTGCCAGGCTCGGACCTACCGTTTATGCGCCTTCAGCACCTTGATCCACTCGATGTCGAGTTCGGCATCCTGCAGGTGCTCGACCTCTTCATCTTCTCCCAGCAGAATCTCGAGTTCGGCGCCGCCATCCAGCGCGCCATCAATGAGTGGCAGGTCGAGTGCTGGTGCAGGCCCGAGCCGCGCCTCAAAGCCTCGATCCTGGTCGGGCAGGACAACACGGAGGCCGCCGTCGACGAGATCGAGCACTGCGCCGCAACGGGCAAGTATATCCAGGTCAACGTTTCACCGCGCGCCAATGAGCCTCTCGGGCGTCGGCGCTATTGGCCCATTTACGAAGCAGCGCAGGCCGCCGACTTGCCGCTCGGTATTCATGTCGGCGGATACGGCGGCCATGCGCCCACCGGCGGCGGCTGGCCCTCCTATTACAATGAGGAGCATCACTCCAACGCCCACTCGGTGGCGGCGCAGTTGACGAGCCTCGTCATCGAGGGTGTGCCCGAGCGTTTCCCGAAGCTCAAGTTCGTGTTCATCGAAGGCGGCTTCGGATGGGTGCCCGCCATCACCTGGCGCATGGACAAGCACTGGAAGCGCTTCCGGGACGAGGTTCCGCACGTGAAGCGGCCGCCCTCAGAATACGTGCGTGAAAGCTTCTGGTTCACCACGCAGCCCATCGAGGAGCCGGACAACGCCCGCCACCTGCGCGCCGTCATCGAGTGGATCGGCATCGACCGGCTGCTGTTCTCGTCGGATTACCCGCACTGGGACTACGACGACGCCCGCTTCGCCATCAAGACGCCGCTATCGGACGCCGAGAGGATGCAAATCTTCAACGCCAACGCTCGCGCCGTTTACAAATTCAACTGAGCGATGGCCCGCCACGTCGTCGCCACCACGTCCGAGATCCCGCCAGGCGGCAACAAGGTTGTCACCGTCCACGGGCGGGAAATTGTCGTGTTCCACGTCAACGGCGAGTACTTCGCGCTGCTCAACCGCTGCCCGCACGAGGGCGCGCCCCTGGCCAAGGCGGCATGCGTTGCCCTCCTTCAGTCGGACGAGCCCGGCAAGTACAAACGCTCGCGTGTCGGCGAGCTGCTGCGCTGCGCCTGGCACGGGTGGGAGTTCGACATGCGCACCGGTCAGTCCTATTGCGACCCCAAGAATACGCGGGTGCGTAGCTATCCGGTGAGGATCGAGCCCGGAGAGACGCTGGCCAAGGGCCCCTATGTGGCCGAGACCTTTCCCGTGACCGTCGAGGAAAGCTACGTGCTGATCGAGACGTAGGGACAGGCGCATCCCCGCCCGTGAGTAATCCTGTCGTCAATCGTGTACTGGCGGCGCGCATGCGCCGAAAGTATAGTGTTCCCTCGCAAAGCCCGGAGAAGGCTTGCGGTTTGCAATATGATCCGTGCGCCAGGGGTTCGCCTGCACACGCCATCACAATCAGGGAGGAACAGATGAAGCAAGTGCATCTTTCCATCGCCAGTGCGGCGGCGGCGTTCATTCTGGCGGGAGGGGCAGCCAACGCCCAGCAGAACATCCGCACCGCGACATCCTGGCCTGGCGGCCCGCACCTCGAGCACTTCGCGCAAGGCTTTTCCAAGCAGGCCGACGCGTTGACCGGCGGCAAGGTCAAATTCCAAATTTTCCCGGCAGGCACCATCGGCAGCCCGCTGAAGATCACCGAAACGGTACAGAAGAAGGTGGCGCAGGCTGGCCACTCCTGGCCCGGTTACGACTGGGGCATCGACAAGGCTGCGGCGATCTTCGGCGGTTATGTCGGCTCGCCGCCCGCCGAGGCGCTGCTGCATTGGGTCTATGCCGCCGGTGGCATCGAACTGTGGCGCGAGTGGCGCATGGAGAAATTCGGAGTGGTGGGCATTCCCTGCGGCGCGCACTCTGACGAGATCCACATGCATTCCAGGAAACCCATCCGCACCTCCGCGGATCTCAAGGGGTTGAAGCTCAGGACCTCGGGCGCATGGGCCGAGGTTGCGACCAATCTCGGCGCCTCGACGGTGATCCTCCCTGGAGCAGAGGTTTACCCGGCGCTCGAGCGCGGCGTCGTTGACGCGATCGAGTGGGCGACACCGGGCATCAATCTCGGCCTCGGCTTCCACAAGGTCGCCAAATACATCATCCTCCCAGGCGTGCACCAGCCCGGCGCCGTGCTCGAGTGCGTGTTCGACAAGGCGCTGTGGGACAGCTTCGATGCCACAACCAAGACCCAGATCGAGACGGCTGCCAAGCAGGCGACCCTCAATTCTTGGATGGCCATCAATATGATGGATGCCGACGCGCTCGAGAAGCTCAAGGCGGCAGGCGCGGAGATCATTCGCGTCGACCAGTCCTATATCGATGATGTTGCCAAGGCCACCAGAGAGTGGGAGGACAAATACATCGCTTCCGAGGGCGGATGGTTCAAGAAGGTGATCGAGCACCAGCGCGCATTCATGACTGTCTGGAAGCAGACGAACCAGTATCGCTCCGAGTTCAGATAACGGCCGTGACAGCACCGGCTCCTCCCATCGTGAGGAGCCGAGCTGCGCAAATGGGGCGAGCGCGCGAGAGGGCGCACACACCTATCGTCAGTCCATCCCAGTAGGGTGGGGCCGATATACTGTTTTGGGGGGATCAAACAAGATGCGCGCCCTGGTTAGAGCCGTCGATCGGATCAGCCACTTCTGCGGTATGCTGGCCGCCGTTCTGGTCATCGCATTGGTCGTGCTCATGCTCTACGACGTCGTGTTGCGCTACGCCTTCAACGCACCGACAAGCTGGGGCAACGATCTGAATGCGTTCCTGATGGGCGGCTCGTTCGTCCTGTCCATCGCCTACGCGATGTCGACCGACGCGCATGTGCGCGTCGACTTACTCTACAACGAGCGGACGAGGCCTCGCTTAGCATATGTCGACCTGATCGGGCTGACGCTGATCGTGCTGCCGGCCATAGCGATAATTTCCTGGGGGCTGCTTGGCCACCTCCAGGATGGCATCCGCACCGGCGAGCGCACCGGCTCAGGTGGATGGAACCCTGTCGTGTGGCCGTTTCGCGCCGTGATGTTCATCGGCTTCGTGATCTTCACCATCCAGATCGCGGCCGAGATCGTGAAACGCTTAGCGGCACTTGCAGGACGGCCGTTCGATGCTCCTGCCGTTGTGGTTCAAGACCATGGCGTCTGAGCCCATCGCTCGCGTCGGTCCAGAATCGAGCTGCACTCCTCTGTCCCTCTGCAGCCCCACCAGCACGGTAGCGCGCCGACCGCCGCACACGCCCAATAGGACTTCTTGATGTCACCCCTCTGGATGTTCCCGGCGCTCCTCCTCGCCATTCTGACTGGGTTTCCTGTCGCTCTCACCATGCTATCGCTGGCGGTGATCTTCGGCCTGCATTCATTCGGTTTCGAAGGTCTGCTGCACCAATGCATCCAGAAGATCGAGGAGACGGCCACCGCGCAAGTGCTCGCGGCCGTGCCGCTGTTCATCTTCATGGGCGCGATGTTCGAGCAGTCCGGCATTTCCAACCGACTGTTTGACGCGATCCAGATGTGGATCCGCCGCCTGCCGGGAGGCTTGGCCGTCGGCACCATCGTGATGTGCGTGATCTTCGCAGCTACGAGCGGGGTGGTCGGCGCCACCGAGACTGTGGTCGGGCTGCTGGCGATCCCGCCCATGCTGCGCTACGGCTACAACAAGGGCCTCATCTCGGGCGTCATTTGCGCCGGCGGTGCACTCGGCACGATAATACCACCGTCGGTGCTCGCCGTGGTCATCGGCCCGACCGCGCAGGCCGACGTCGGCAAGATCCTGCTAGGCATGTTCATCCCTGGCTTCATGCTGGCGGGAGCCTACATCATCTACATCGTGATCCGCTGCACCATCCGCCCTCAGGACGGTCCGCGCGTGTTGCTTGTGGACAATGAGCCGACACTGGGCCAGAAGCTGGCGCTGACGAGCGCCGTGCTCGTGCCGCCGCTCGTCGTCATTGTCGCCGTGCTCGGCTCCATGATGGCGGGCATCGCCACCCCGACCGAGGCATCGGCGACGGGCGCGCTCGGCACGGTGCTGCTGGCGCTCGCTTACCGGCGGCTGTCGTGGGCCGTGCTGGTCGATGCGACCATGCGCACCGTGCGCATCACGGCCATGATCCTGACCATCGTCGCCTGCGGGCAAATGTTCGCTGCTGTTTTCGTCGGCTCCGGCGGCCTGCAGGTCGTGCAGGATTTTCTGATCGCCGGTGGCGTGGACAAGTACACGCTGCTCTTTTCCGTCATGACTCTCGTTTTCATCGCTGGCTTCATGCTCGAGCCGCTAGTGATCATCCTGATGGTGGCACCCATTGTCACTCCGCTCATCGTCAACGTCGGCTTCGACCGGGAATGGTTCTGCGTGCTGTTCCTGGTCATGCTGCAGACTGGATATCTGACGCCGCCCATGGCGCCGTCGATCTTCTACTTGCGCGGCATTGCCCCGCCCGAGATCAAGCTGCACCACATGTACACCGGCATCTGGCCGTTCATCGGCCTGCAGCTGGTTGTCGTTGGCTTGCTCATCCTGCAGCCCGCCCTCGTCACCTGGCTGCCCGACGCCGTGCGGGCCGTCCGCTAGGCGCAGGGGCCGAGTGCGGTAACGGCGGCGCGCTGACCTAAATCGTTGAAATAATTGGTGGGTGTAGAAGGACTCGAAGCTTCGACCCGCTGATTAAGAGGCGCCTGGATCGTGTTGTAAATGATGCGCTCCCTGAAAACTCATGAAACAAGCGATCAGAAGCAAAGGACGCTACCAGATCAAGGGGTCTAGATTGCAGGCCGTTCGACATCGGCCCACGGCAAGGGTCGCGTGGACTAGTTAGCGCGGAGGCTAGGCTACCGGCGGTTTGCGCCTCTTGGCGCGGAATACTCTGCCGATGGACGCCAGGACTTGTCTCGACGGCCTCTGGCGCCTACCTCATGCGGCATGGCTAGACAACGCGCGATCCGGCGAGGCGAGAGCGCGTGATCCAGAAACCAATCGGATTAGGCAGGGAGCCGCCAATGCGACTGATCGCGATGGTAATGGTGCTTTTCGTTGCCGTCACGGCGGTTCAAGCGCAAGAGCTTACGCCCAGTGACATCGAAGGCCTTAAAGTGAATGTCAGCGTCACGATGGCAATGAGGACCAGGAACAAGGGCCGCGAGTTTGCGGGCCAAACTGTGCTTCAGTGGAACGTGGTGCTGGGCGCGGAAACGGCGGTCAAAGGCAGGCTCGTGCGGACCTACAGTAGCGGCGGAGAGGTGAAAGGACGACGCGAAGGCAAATTTGACTCCAAGATCGGCGTTCCCGAGAAATTGCCCGAAGGGACAGCAGTTTGGCTGCTGGAAAAGACCGAGTTGGTCCGATTAATAACGACACCGGTGGGCGGATGGAAGCTGACACTTCATCTCAGCAAAGGTGCAGATGGCGGCTGGAGCTGCAAGGCGACGTATGAGCGTTTTCAAGAAGTCGGCAAGGGCCATAGTCGGAACTTAGGCGTCGAAAAAGGGGCGCAAGGACAACTGATTGAGATCCTGAGTGCATCTCAAATCCGATCGACTTGTGCTGTAACCCGGTAACAGCCTCTGACCGTCACCAGTCCCCACGTGCGTTTCGCCCCCTGAAGCTCGGCTCCCGCAGCTACAGTCCCAGTTACCAAGGCAGTTCCCGTCCACGTGGTGCGGGTTCCAGCTTATCCACGGTGACGACAGTATCGGCTCTGCGCGACGCCCATGCGCTGCAGTGCCTAATCGTCGATGGTGATGCTATGTAGATATCGAGCCCCGGCACTCGTTCGAGGAGTTGTGGGACGCGCTTGGCGATCGACCTGTCGATATCCCGATGATGATGAAATGGCAGTTATCCGCGATACCAGCTGCTCGTGACGTACTTCGTTGGGAAAGAGGGATGGTCTGTGGACCAACTCCTGCAAACAAGACTGACGGAGGAGGCGATCAAGATCATGCGCGGGGCAGCGAAGCGATTGAGCTGCGCCTGGCCCACTCTGCCCGACCACTGGCGCGGCAGCAAGTCCGGCAAAAGTTTAGCTGACGGAGGTCGTTGATCTTGGCGGCCCCCTTCCTTCGGTCGGGTCACGCCCTATCGCGCGGCACAGTTGGCCGCGCGACGGAGCCGCCCGGGCCGGAAGCCGGCGTCTCCGCCCATGCGGGTGACGGTCGTTCCCGCGGGAGTGTATCGAGCACACGCAGAAATCCCGTCGACCGGCGCGTATGCTGAGCGCGTTCGTCCAAGCTGCCGGCGCGTGAGTAAACGCACTTTCACTCAACAACGATCGAGACGGACTGACCAACTCATGAGGTCGACTGGCTAAGCGCTCTCCACACAACCAGGCCCATGCTTCTCTTCGGAGTCGAGCCAACTCGCTCCATGATGGGGGTCCGGAGAGGCTAGGTCGACCAAGCTGCCAGGCACGTGCCCGCGAGGCGAGCACAACGACCGTGACGGTCTGCCCCCACGTCCTCGGTTGAGCAGAACGCGCAGAGCGAGGACGGACCTCTAGACGCGAACAGCGTTCGCGCCAAACTCAAACGCTACCCCGTTCACCCACATCCTGTGCATGATAATTGCCAATTTGCGTGCAACGGCGACGATTGCCTTTTTCGTGCCGACGAGTCTCGCAAGCTTCACGCCCCAGGCCTTCAGGCTCGACCACTTCTTGTCAGGCCTCGATCCCGACCAGCCGGATCTTCCTGCGCCACCGCGACAGCGCCTTCATCAAGGGCACGGGTTCGCTCTCGGCCTTTCCTTCCCACACGACCGACCCGTCGGCTTCCACCACGCAAATCGACGTGGTCCTGAGCGACACATCTAGTCCGACGAACAGTGCCATTGCGCGTCTCCCTCTGTTACTGGGACGAATCAATCCCAGCTCAAGGATAGCGAGAGGCCGGGATCGGATTACCCCAGCTTGCGGAAAGCTGCAGGCAGCGTGAAGCGCCATCGCCCGCTTGGCTTCAGCAAGCCGACATAGGCATGAGCCCAGCCAGGATCCGGGGCGTGCGATCTCAAGATGTCGGCTTCTGTATAGTTGCGACTGACTGGTTTGGCCGCGGGATACCGCGATTGAAGGTGGCTTGACACCTGCGCGGCGGCATTAACTTCGTCTCACACAACCTTCCCCCAATGGGACGTCTCATTCTTCCTTCTTCTGCGTCCCAATAGGATTATTCTTGCTTTTTGGGACACGCGGTCTAGGATCTCTGAAACCCCAATGGGACAAACGAGATGCTGGTTGGCTACGCGCGCACTTCAACAGTTGAACAGCTAGCTGGCCTTGAGGCTCAACACCGCGATCTGCAGGCTGCGGGAACGGAGAAGTTATTCTCCGAGCAGGTCAGCTCCATTGCAACGCGGGTCGAACTTGATCGTGCTCTCGACTTCATTCGCGAAGGTGACACGCTTGTAGTCACGAAGTTGGATCGGCTGGCGCGTTCTGTTCGCGATCTCCTCAACATCGTAGATCGAGTGAAAGAGAAAGGTGCCAACCTCAAGATCCTTACCATGGACCTCGACACGGAAAATCCAACGAGCGTGTTCATGCTCCAAGTGCTGGGCGCGGTCGGCGAGTTCGAACGTGCCCTCATGCTGGAACGGCAACGCGAAGGAATCGCCAAAGCAAAGGCGGACGGGAAGTACCGGGGTCGCAAGCCGACGGTGCGTGCCCGCAAGTCCGAGATCGAGGAGATGCTGAACTCAGGTATTGGCCCAGCGGAAGCAAGCAAACGTCTTGGTATAGCGCGATCCAGTATCTACCGCATCGCAGACCAGTTGAAGCCAAATGACGTGACCGACGCAAAGCCACTGCTCGTCACGGCCTCCTGGTACGCACGGTTGCCGGACGGCTACGCAAGGATCGGCATCAGCCGCGGCACGCCGCGGGGCCAACGTGGCTACCGCATGTACCGAAAACTCGCGCCCGGACCCTGGCTGCATTCAGTGTCTGAGGCTGAGTATTGCCGGCTCTACATGGAGATCCTCGGCGCACTCAAGCCACACGTCGTACTTGCGGAGATCCAAGCGCTCGCTGGTCCAGCGGTGCCAGCACTACTATGCTTCGAAAAGCCGCCTCCCGATCCCAAATGGTGTCACCGCGGGATTGTGTCTGCTTGGTTTGAGCATACCCTCGGTTTGAACGTTCCCGAGTTCGGGCACGAACAATTAGGGAGTGGTTGCTCGCACCCTAAGAAGTCTCCGGCGCTTGCGCTGGCGGCACCTTTCAGAGGTGGAACTGACGTAGCGTGACGCAGTCTCAATAGGCCGGACTGTTTGGCGAACCGCAGCAAGCTGCGCCATGCGCGCAGATCGCCGGATTCGCCCATGACACAGTTGGATTCTAGGATGGCCTGAGCCGCGGCGAAACAACGGGAGGGGGAGCCGATGGATTGGCGTGCGCAGTTTGCGCAGGTTCTCGAACAGCCCGATCGTGTCCTGGGCTGGCCCGCGCTGGCCGTTGGTCTGTTGGGCGTCTCGATCATCCTGCTGTTCGTCCTCATCGTGCTTGGTGGCCGCCACAGGCGCCTCATGAGGGAGATCGCCACCGAACGCCGACGAGCGGGAGACGAAGCAGCCGCCCTACCACCGCAGTCGCAGGATGAGCTGGTTCGTTCGGCTGTCGATCGTCTGCTGCTTAGCCCGGTTGCGTTCTATCTGCTGGTTGTAGTGCTCTCGGCGGGTTGCTGGCTGGCAGGATGGGTGATAGCGCCCAACACTTCACGTTTCCTGGCCTCGCGGGAATGGCACATCCAGCCCTTCTACCTAGCGGCCCATCTGATTGCGCTTAGGCTGTTCGTCAGGCTATTCGCGTGCAAGTACGCGGCGGGTACAGCCGAACTCGACATTTCAGCCGAACAGGTAGCTGCAGGCGTCCGCCGCATTCTCGGCCCGGCGGGAGCCCTGGTTGCGGTAGGCATCACTGTGCCGTTCTGCGCGCTCGACTACCGCTATCTCACGAGCGATCGATACGAGAAGCTTAGTGAGGACCAGGCGTTGCACGCCATTGACTATCTAATGTGGGGCATCTGGTGTGCGGAATGGCTGCTCAACGCGATGATCTGGGTGGTCCTGGCTGGATTCTTGGTGATGAGCTACCGGGCGCTGCGCAGCCACCGCTTCCGCGAACCCATCGCCACCGTGGTTCAGAATAGGCTTTATCGCCCGTTCTTGCAGATGAGTTCGCAGGGCGCCAGCATCGTGCTGGGTTTTGCCTGTGTCACCGCATTCTACATCTGGTATGCCGGCGGCGCGGCCTCCGACTTTCTGGGCCTTGCAGTGGCTGGCGTGCTGCTCGTCGTCGGTTTCGTTCCATCGTGGCTGCTGCTCAACATCAAGGTCAAACGCACGGTCAGGGAGGAGATCGAGACGCTTCGACGCAATGTAGTCCCGCCAGTCGCGGGCAAGCACGTACGGGCTATCGGAGTTGATGGGCGGCCACGCACAGTGGAGGAGCGGCTCGACGAGGTCGTAGGCCTGCTGCGTGCCTGGCATCTGGAGCGCCTGCAGCTCGATCTCGGGCGCTCGGAGGCTCAGGCCCTCGCCGTGCGCCTCGCCGCACCCGCGGCCACGGTAGGCTGGCAGCTTTACAGCAACCTGCAGGGAGTTCTCGGCAAGGTGGGTGGAACAATAGGCTCGTTCTTGTCTGCAATCTCGAGGTTATTCTCGTAGGCAAGCTCTTCATAACTTAACAACGTCGCGCACCACTTGGCTGGCTCCGTGGGAAGTCAGGTTCTGGCACAAAGCGGACGTACAGATGCTTTCTTTCAGGGTATGCCGCGTTTCGGGTTATCCTCGTCTCTTTTCGCAAAAGGGACCTCCAACGATGGCTGATGCAGATCGCCTCGGCAAAATCTCCTCGATCGGCCAAGACCTCATCACGACGCAGTTGGCGATGGCAACGCAAACGCCGTCGCAAGCCCTCGAAGGCATCTGGGTACTCGGGTATTGCTTCGGAATCTTCGATGCGCTCGCTCAACGAGCTGACCTTGATGATGCTGCTGAAGGTTTCAGCCTCATCACTCTTGGCTTCCTCGGTCTCTTTGCGGACCCTGCCGATCCCGAGGCGGCGGCATTCGTTCGCCGCTCCTTGGACAGTCAGGACAACCCGCGCTTTCAAGAAGGTGCTGCCGCTGGAGGCACAGACGTTTTCGTTTGGGTTGCTGACCGCGCGAAAGCACCCAACGCGCTGTTCGAACATCTCACCCGATGGCCCCAAGAAGAGCGCCTAGTCGCACACCAGCGCACTTAGCTTTCGGCTCTCCATGCTAACCGCTCGCTGCGTGCTTCTCCCAATACGGAAGTACTGGACTGGGCGTGGCTCACGTCCGAGCTCGCAAAATGATGATTCTAAAAGGCGAAGTGCCGATGCTTTGAAGGTTCAACGTAGCTCTCTTTCAAGGCGCCGCAATACGTCCGGATGATTCCCACCGTTATCAAATTGTGGATGATGGCGATTTCCGGGCGCCGCATCGCTGGCTCCATGTCGGCCGCGTTGCTGTGGTGCGCTTGCGCATCTGAAAAGGAGGACGCTGCAATGAAGTCTGTTGTGATCGCTGTCTCTGCCGCTGGTCTTTTTTCTCTCACGTTGGCCATCGAGGGGGCCGCGCAGGTTCCCGACGCGATTGCCGCCGCTTCGGGGGAGACCTCGATCCTGACTGTTCATGCTGAGGGCGCGCAGCTCTACGAATGCAAAGCCGATACAAGCGGCAAACTTGCCTGGCAATTCCGCGAACCCATTGCTGCCCTGTTCGTCAATGGAAAGACCGTTGGCCGTCACTACGCCGGACCGAGCTGGGAATTGGCCGATGGCAGCCTCGTCACCGCCAAGGCCGGCGGACGGGCACCCGGAGCGACCGCCAAGGACATTCCGCTGCTCAAACTGGAAGTTTCGTCCCAACGCGGCACGGGACAGCTAACTGGTGCGTCAACCATCCAGAGGATCAACACCAAGGGTGGTACCGCCGACGGCTCCTGTGAGCAGACTGGTTGGTTTCTCAGCGTGCCGTACTCCGCCGACTACGTCTTCTTCAAAAAGGGTGGTTGAGCCCTTGATTGTGGTGCTTGTAGTACGTTTTCAACGTGAAAGCGGCGGCAAGCACCGGCCTGCCGTCCGGCACCTTTCAGCCAAGCGTTTAACGTACAGAGACACGCGTGCCGAGCGTGTGTCTGGAGCCGGGGGTCCAATGGAGAGGACGGGTTCGATGTTGGCGGCCTCGATGCAAAGCATGATTTTGTAGCCGTCGGGCGGCATGTCGAGGGTCTTTTGCTTTCTCGCTCCACGGGTTCCAGACGACGACCTGGTCACTGGTGGTCTCCACCGTGAGACTGCGGGTTTCATCTTCCACACGAATGGCCCGCTTGATCCCTTTGTAGAGGTGTTCGATTTCGCTCTCGATGCGGAGCATTTGGTGAGGGGGCTGATCGGTCCAGCTGGAGATGTGTTTGCGGGGGAGACCAGACCCGGGGGTACTCTGGACGGGCTTGGTCGCATTGCCGCTCTCGGCACAGCCCACGCCGGCCGCGATGCTGGCGGATGTCCGATTTCAGGGCAAAGCGGACGACTCACTAACAGCGCGGCTACGTCCGCTTCTGACCCCGAACTTCCGTTCGCGTCGGCTGTGACCGATGGCAATTCTCGACAAGCGCAGACGCAGTGGCCGCCGCGGACCGGACCTGGCCGCTGCAGCAATACGCGCCTGCCTCATTGGCCTCCAGACATGGCGCAGGCCTAAATCGTAGGCGGTTTTGAAGCGACGAGCGTCGGTCTCGATGAGGTTCGCGCCTTCGACCTTCGACCAAAGGCGTCGAAATGTGGATCACCCGGCGGCCACGTTGAGCCGGAACTCGACTTGTCTCCGCTGCGACAGAAAGAGGCGCTCGATTTCTTGCGGTGGCAAGGGCCGACTGAACAAGAAGCCTTGCATCTCGGTGCAACCCTCCAAGGCGATAGTCTCAAGCTGTTCCTTCGTTTCCACGCCCTCGGCCGTCGTGGTCATACCCAACCCCCTAGCGAGCGCGGCTACCGCCCGTACGATGTTGAGCGAACCTGAACTTTCAGTAATGTCCTTGATGAAGGACCGGTCGATTTTGATTTTGTCGAAGGGAAAACTCTGCAGGTAGCTGAGCGAAGAATAGCCTGTGCCGAAGTCGTCCATGGCTATGCGTACGCCCAGCTCACGCAACTGATAAAGCTTGCCTAGGGTAGCCTCGCTGTCTTGCAACAGGACCGTCTCGGTGATTTCCAGTTCTAGCCGTTCCGGCTGCCAACCCTGATGCGGCCAGCGCATTGAAAATGACTTGCACCAGTCCAGGGCTGCGGAATTGAGCTGGTGAAAGATTGACCGCGACTTTCAGATCTTCGGGCCATCGCGCAGCGGCGGCGCAAGCCTCGCGAATCACCCATTCACCCAGCGGAATGATCAGGCCTGTCTCCTCAGCCAGCGGGATGAACGCGTTGGGCGCCACCATGCCCTGCTTGGGGTGATGCCAGCGAATGAGGGCCTCGAAACCACAGATGTCATTGCTCGCAATATCGACGACCGGTTGGTAGTGGAGTTCAAACTCGCCGGCGGGAAGCGCCTTTCGTAAGTCATTTTCCAGCGCCCGCCGCGCCTGCACTTGCGAGTCCATGTCTGGCTCGAAGAAACGAAACGTTCCGCGTCCGTCGGCCTTGGCTTTGTAAAGCGCCAGATCCGCGTTTCGCATGAGTTCGTGGTGGTCTAGCCCATCTCCCGGCCCAACCGCGATACCGACGCTGGCACCGATCACAACCTGATGACCTCCAATCTCGTAGGGTGCGCTCACTGCTTCGATGACCCTGTGCGCGAGGGAGGTGGCATCCAGTTGGCCCATTGATTGCGATCTGCACGATCGCGAACTCGTCGCCGCCCATGCGCGCAATCGTGTCGCCTTCTCGCACCAATCGCGCGAGCCGATTAGACACCAAAGTCAGGAGCTTATCGCCGGCGGGGTGGCCCAGAGTGTCGTTGACGTTCTTGAAAAGATCGAGGTCGATGAGGTGTATGGCCAGCATCTCGCCGCCGTGGACGCGGGCCAAGGCAAGTTCGAGCCGCTCGTTGAGCAGCGCGCGATTGGCAAGCCCCGTTAGAGTGTCGTGCAGCGCCATGTGCGCGATCTTCGCCTCCGAGCGGCGTTGCTCCGTGATGTCCTGGTGGGTGGTGACGGTGCCGCCGTGGGTCATGCATTGCACCGATACCGCAATGCACCGCCCGTCTGCTAGCTCGCTTAAATAGTGGCCAGAAGTCTTTTCAGGGATATGCTTGCGAATCCCGGCCAGCACATCGTCGACGCTCTTGCCGCCATACTGGCCGCTCCTAATGCGATGCTGCAGGATTTCGCGGAACGTGGTGCCCGGCTTCACCTGCTCTGCAGTAAGCCCGTATATCTCCGCGTATTGCGCATTGGCGATCACGATGCGCTGCTCGGCATCGAACATAGCGAGGCCTTGCACCATGTTGCCGAGAGCCGCATCGAGCTGCAGGTTCTGCGCCCGCAGTTTTTCCTCTTGCCGCCCCAAAGTCTGCCGAGACAGAGCAATCGCCTGAACCATCTGGCCGATCTCGTCTTTGCGATTGCGATAGTCGGCTTTGATCTGGACATGCTCCGCCGGCACGTCGTGCATGGCTTGAGTAATCGAACGAATCGGAGCGATGATTGAGCGACCAACAAGTAGCATCACAGCCATGCTGACCAGAACACCGAGCGCGCCGCCGAGCGCTAGCACATTGCGATTCCATCGCGCCTCGGTCGCGAAATGCTTGCTCGTCGTTGTTGTTTGATCGGCGACAAGATTTAAACGTTCCTGTAGTTCGGCGGCAATACTGCGGAACTCATCATCTGTGTTGGCCAACAGCATCGACGCCATCGAGGGATCGGTAGCTGCTGCTGCAACAACAGCGCTTATTTCGTGGTTGTACCGGTCCCACCTCTTGGACAGTACCGTTGTGCGCTCGGTGTCCGCCGACAATAGGTCCACTTGTTGGAAGCGGTTTCCCAATGCTTTGAGTTCCGCGAAAATCTCTGCACTGTCCGCTCCGACACCGATCTGCGTCCACGTGACATAGCGAAAAATCTTCAAATGGGCTGCCGTAATGTCGCCCATCAACTTGGACGCGGCACGCTGTTTTGGTAGCTCGACCTCTGAATGATGTAGCAGGTTGGTAGATGACCGATTGAATGCCAGGTACGCATTTAGGCCTAGCCCGATCAGGCAGAGCAGAAGAACAGCCGATGCGGCGCAGGCCTTCGCCCAAATGGGCGCATCGTCAATCCAACGCAACCAGGTGCCAAAGAGCGGAATCCGAATGCTCACCCCTTTCCTTAAGTAATGGCTAAGGGCCGGTCTGAGTAGAGCCGGTGGCCTTAGGCTGGCGAAGACGATTAGATTGATTGCGCGACGCATGGCCCCGACCCGTGAAGCATCACCGATCAGCTTGGCGGGAAGGTCGGAAAACTTCGTAAACGTGGCGCCGTTACTATGAATTTGACCTACTCTTTTTAGTTAATTTTTTGGTACCATTCATCTTGTGCGCAGACTGCCCGTGGCGTCATCAGCAGACCGCACTGCGATGAATCTCGGTGGTTGCATTCTGCGACGCCAGAGGTGGATCCGTTGGCGTAGTGAGTTAAACGTTCGCCTGGATCGGTGCATATCACCGCACCTCGCGGGCCCGTCACGCTGGCGGGGCGCCCTTGGACCTTACAAGCGCGGAGCGCCTCGTTGCGGTCCTTCAAGACCGCCCTTCGGCGCTGACAACACATTAGGCAAGGCAGGGCGCAGTCGATTGAGAAGGCCAAGCTTCTCATGCTCTGTCTGCTTCTGGAACCATGAAGCGTGGTGACGGCTGTTCATGCTGGCAGCCAGACGCAGCACGATGGTGACGAGCCCGGCCCCATAATAGTTCGGGTACGTGTCCTCAAATTTTCCGTCTATCCACCCAAATTTCCGTTCGTCGTTCATGATATGCACCTTGCTCGGCACGCCCTTCTCCCGCCAAGTTAGTCGAGCATCCCTAATCGTTCCCTCCGATCTCTGTCTTAGTTCAGAACTACGCCTGTATGTAACTAACGAGAGGTAAAGGCGTACTGATGTGGAAGGTCGGACTGCGGAGGAATTTCCTGCTTGTTGAACCAACATGGACGCCCAATACAGGCCCTTTGAGAAAGAAGTCTTCGGCACCTCTCAAAAATCCGCGCATTGGGCGGGGAGCAAATCCAGCTCGGTCACAAGATGCCGGGAGAGACGGAGAAGTAAGCCTGTATGCGGTTGCCGTCATCATCGGGCAGCAAATACTTCAGAGGTGCGGGGGACAGAGTCCCCGTTATGAGGGCAGTCTGCTCAGGCGCTCACCAAGAATTAACACAAGGCGGGCACAGCGTTCGCCGGCCCTCGCGGGACTGCCCCCGCTGACGCGGCCGGGAGGTAAAGGGCAGTCCCGCGAAGGCCGGCTCCAAAAATCAGCACCCGCGCAGGCGTTATGCTGAGACACAAGATTTTGAGCAGAATTGTCTCAGGGCATCGCGCCAAGCCGCAAACTTGAATACACGCTGTCGGAAGGTGGCAACGCAGCGTTGGAGCGCGCAAGATGTCAGTTTGGCAAATCCGCCAGAGCCGTAACGATTTGCTCCACACGCGCCGGTTTGTGGATCACCGGGACATTCGGCCAACGCTCTTTGACTTCGCTGGCTGCTTAGGCCGTGTGAACAATGAAGGGCACGCCAAGGTGGCGAAGCCGCTGGCAGACCGCGATGCCGTCGCCCCTGCTGATGCGGAAGCCAGGCTGACTTTCTTCGGCGGCTCTGAGAATACGGCAGCTGCCCGAGCAGTTCGACCGGCGGGGCATGAACAGCAGTCAGCGACAGCTGTATGGCTGCTCGATCGTTAGTCAGCTTCACTTCTCGGCGCCGTTTAAGCGACCCATCGGCCAGACCGCTGCGGACTGTTCCTCTCAGCGCTTGATGTGGCCCTGTCCAAGAGATCGCCGATCAGCACCTTTGCGCGAGCGTCGAGGGCTTTTCTCCCGGTCTCGCCAATGGATCGCCCCAGCTTCATTGCCTCGCGGTACTTGAGGTGCTCAAAAATTGACCCTTTGAGAACGGTGTATCCGGACTGGGCGAGGCGCGAGCGAGCCGTTTTTTCCTCTCGGCTAGAAAGGACCCGACACAGCGCGAACGCGAGCTTGTCGCGCGGTACTCCAAGCCGCTCCAGAGCTTCAAACACCAGCAAGGATATAGGCAGGTCGTCAGCACTTGGGCTTGTTGGCTGGACGAGGAAATCTGAGCGACGCGCCACTTCAGTAGTGCCATCAGTTACATGGCCGGGCATGTCGAGAATGAGCAGGTCCTCGTCGGTAGCGGTCTCAAGCGCATGGGAAGCATTGGCGAACGCGTCGACGCTCACCGCCGGCCTTACATTGTGCCGCTGCCGGGACAGCTCCCATGTGACCACCGTTCGTTGTTGCACATCGAGGTCAGCAAGCTTTGCTGTCAGGCCGGCCCGTGTGGCGGACGTGACCAAGGCCCGTGCGAGCGTGGACTTTCCAACCCCGCCCTTCTGACTCACAAATGCGACCACAACGGACATAGCGACGGCCTAGGAACCCCGCCGCGCGTCGATACAATAGCACAAGAACAGGACGAGGCGGTGCAGTGCGAAACATTTTTTTCTCAGAGGACTGGCAAAACCGCGAGCACCACTGCATTTAACCAAAACAAACAGGCGCGATAAATCTACGACGTTGCCTTTGTCTCGTAGCCCTACCGCCGATCCCAAGACGCTGCAAGCCGCGCTTAACTCATCTCAGCAACATTTCAGGCTCGCTGAAGCGGGTACGTCAGTCATCAGCAATGACCTCAAGATCATTGGCCAGGCCCTTAGGATTATCAGCCGGGGCACGCTTCAGGTCGATGGGGAGGTCGAGGGGGACGTGGCTGGCAAGGAGGTCATCATCGGCGAACTGGGTCAGGTCACGGGCACAGTGGCTGCAGAGCGCGTGATTGTGCGCGGCAAGATTGCTATCCCTTGGCGCGCGAGCGCGCGGAATCCATGCGAGCTTCATGAAGGAGACCGCCGAAGTCGGTCGCAATTTCTACACTCGGTTTCAACCGCAATGTCAGCGCATTGCAATCAATTCGCGGCGAAACAGTAGAGTAGGCCTGCGCCACCGGAACTCTTCAGCGCTGCTGCACTGCAGCCGCGTGATGGATGTGAGGCATTCCATGACTTCGATGCTTCATCGTCGCGGAGGCCCATGCGGTCATGATGACCAACCATGGCTGAACCATCCCCGTTTTTTGTCCAATTGCCGCACGTCATGTCCTTCTCAGGCGGCAAAGCCTGTCCATCGGCCGTTGAGCCGGTGAGAATGTCATGCTGGTTGACGACGAACAATCGACCGGGAATGCGCCGACCATTCTCGGACCGGCCAATCTCGACATTGATTTTGTTTTTGTCGGAGTGCAGTTGATCGACACTCGCCGCGATCTCCTCGCCCTCTGTGTTAACCCACGGCCCTTTGCCAATGCGGTCGCGCGCATTGATCGCGGGCTTCCCGCCTTCGGCTTGAGTGCTGAGATAGGCACGCCAGGTCCTGCTGCCTGCGCCTGCCTTTGTCGCCAGATCTTGGCAGTGTCTGTCAGCGCCTTCGATGCCACCGAAGTTAGCGCCGTCCGGACCGCTGGTGCTGGTGATAAAGAACGTCATGTTGGGGAATTGCGGTGGCGGTGTCTGCGTGTGCGCTACACCGTTCCATGCCAACGGTGCGACCAGCGCTGCGAATACGGCCAAGCTCGTTTTCTTAGACATCTCTTCCTCCCATTGACTTCCAGCCATCGGCATCAAGACCAGCAAGAAAACGGTCTCGAAAATCCCTTGTTGCTTCACAAAACCGTGTCCAACCGATTGGTCATGGGCAGCATCGAGGAAATCCGGCACGCTGCATCAACTTCCCGAAGGTCGTGAGGTCGAGTTCGCGCAGGTTCTGACGGCTGCTCTTCGCACCGAATTGTCGACTTTCGCGCTGCAGCAATGTCGTCTTGAATTGAGGACTATCGCCGAACCTTCGAACGCGTGCAGGGACTGCATCGCGGCGTTCAGCCGACAGCGGCCAGCTCGCGGCGCACGATGGCGGCGCCCGCTACCATCGCCTGCAATTTGCCGAACGCGACCTCGCGCGGCAAGTACTTGAGGCCGCAGTCGGGCGCCACGACGATGCGCTCGGGCGGCACATGCGGCAGGGCCCGGCGGATGCGAGCTGCGACCGTCTCCGGCGTCTCCACCGTCATGTCAGAGAGATCGAGCACGCCGAGCAGGATGGTCTTGCTCGGCAATTTCCCCAGGACTGAGCAATCGAGCTTGGCCTGCGCCGTCTCGATCGAGATCTGACGGACGTTAGAGGCTTCAAGCTCCGGCAAGAAGGAATATCCTGAAGGCCGGTTGTGGATCACGGCAGCGTACCCGAAGCAGATGTGCATCGCTGTGATGCCGCCGATGCCTTCGAGCGCGCGGTCGAGCACTTGGACGCCGAACCGTTTGGCCTTCTCGGGCCGCGCCTGCATGTAAGGCTCATCAACCTGAACGATGTCGGCGCCGGCAACGAACAGGTCTTCTATCTCGACGTTGACGGCGGCCGCGTAGTCCATGGCGAGCGCGACCTCGTCCTTGTAGTAGTCGTCCTGCGCCTGCTGACTCATGGTGAAGGGGCCTGGCACCGTGATCTTGATCGGTTTGGTCGTATGGCCGCGCAGGAACTCGACATCGCGCACCTGCACCGGGTTCCTGCGCCGGATGGGCCCTACCACGCGCGGCACCGGATTGGGATGACCACTGCGGTCGAGCGCGGTGCCGGGGTTGTCGATGTCGACGCCCTCAAGCGCGGTGGCGAAGCGGTTGGAGTAGCTCTCGCGGCGTATCTCGCCGTCGGTAATGATGTCGAGCCCGGCGCGCTCCTGGTCGCGGATGGCGAGGATGGTGGCGTCGTCCTGCGCCTGCTCGAGCCATTCCGGCGCAACGCGCCAGAGCTCCCTGGCACGCACCCGTGGCGGAAAGCGCTTGCCCAACTTCTCGCGGTCGATCAGCCAGTCGGGTTGCGCGTAGCTACCCACCAGCGTCGTCGGTAGCAGCGGCAGTGGGGACTTCATGGCCGCGTCTCCATGAATGAAGGACCTCAAGCGCAGATTAGTTGGCTGTACTTGTCGCGCTTGGCAACTATCTCCGCAAGCCCGCGGACCAAAGTTTGGCCAATGGCGCCAAACCAAGCGACGTATTGTGGAGCAACGATGCTGCTTGCTGATGAGGTCATCGAGCAGGCCCTCTCGACGTTGCTGCAGGTGCTCAGGTCTGCAAGTGGCACAAAGCGGACATTAGTCGGTCTGCTCCGAGATGTCTGCTTTCGGGGGTAAAGCAGACGAAGCGCGGAGGGCGGAGTGACGTCTGCTTGTGACCCGGACCAGACTATTGGCCTGGCGAGCCATAGATTGATTCACTTCCGCCGATTGACCACGTTCTCCGGCACGATTTCAGCCTTGAAACGGAAGAGTTGCGGGTCGGCAGGATCGACGGTGATGCGCACCCAGTGGCTGTCAGGCCATCCGAAGGTCTCCACGCGGGTGAAGTTCTCGAACAGACGGTTCGTCTTTTTGCTGTAAAGGGGCTTGTCGATCCGGAATAGATGCGTGTCGCCATGGAGGACGGCGACCGGCCTGTCGAAATCTCCAACTCGTCCGCAAGAGCTGGGATGTAATCGCCAAAGGCGGTGGTGGGATTGGGAAGCGCCTGTCCGCGTGGGATGAACGGAATGAAGTAGCGGTCTTTGGCGGCGGGCGGCCAGAAGTTCTCGAACCCTGGATTGGCCTGCGTCAGAAGCACGACGCCGCGGCTTTGCTCGCCTTGGCCTCGGCGAAGGTCTGCTTGATCCAGGCGATATTGGCGGCCTTTCGCTCCAGTTGTTCGGCGTCCATCTCCGGCGTGCGGCCGAAATTGTCGTTGCTGCCGACGATGTGGACGGTGACGAATGTCACGTTGCCATGCTCCAGCGGAGATTTTCGCGGAATTTCGCGAACTGTGGATCGGCAGACTGATTTTTCACCGCGATCGACTTCTGCCCAAGGCTGCGTCCCTCGGGAAAGAACATAGTGCGGACTTTGGCCAGCAGCTCCAGGGGATCGATTTTTGCGCCTGCAGCGGCCAGCAATCCGTCCAGTCGTTGTCGCCCGGCGTCAGGATGAATGGATGTCGCACGCTCTGGAACGAGGAGAGGATAGCCTTGTAGTTATCGTCGACGCAGGGCATCGACGCGATCGCCGGGTTCTGATTGTACGGCCGCGCGTCGAACTGGAAATCGCCGATGTGGGCGACGAAGGCGAGGTCAGCAGCGTTGAGCGCCTCGAGTACACGCTGGTATTCGCGCTCCTGCACCTTAGTGTAAGGCATGTCGCCGATCAGGGCGAAGTCGAAGGCACGGTCCTGGGCGACAACGCTTCCGCAAGCAAGCGTCAAGGATGTCAGCAACAGCGTGCGAAAGACAACCGCCCAGGATCGAGAGCCAAGCGCTCGTCCGCTGGCAAGGTGTCCCCATGTGTTTCCCCGTGTTCTGGCGTTCTACGCGCTTGCACGGATAGCACAAGTCGGTGCCGCGCGCCGCAGGCATTGCCTGTGGGCTGCGCTCACCGAAGCGCGCCAATCGGTCTCGCTTTAGGGAGCAGACGTTCGCCGTTACTCGACTAGGGCAGACGAGAGCTGTGCTGCATCTGGACCCAAATCAACTGACCCCAGCGAGCAGGTGACCCGATTGCGACCCGCACGTTTCGCATCATACAAAGCCTTGTCAGCCATGTTGATCAATTCAGAAAAGGTCGTAGTCTTCGACGACTTGGCAGCAACACCGATGCTGATGGTAGCTCGGATTGGTTGACTCGCGACTACTAGAGGGTGGGCGGCCAGTTCTTCGCGCAAGCGCTCAGCACAGATCAGGGCTTGCGGCAGATCCGTCTCAGGAAGCAGCAACGCAAACTCTTCGCCGCCAAGGCGCGCCAACACGTCTGTCGCGCGCTTGCATGAGCCCGCCAAGTTCGCCAAGTGAACAATCACGTCATCGCCGGCTTGATGTCCATAGGTATCGTTGATCGACTTGAAGTAGTCGATGTCCAGCAACAGCAACGTAAGGGGCCGATTGTACCGGCACGCCTTGTTCCATTCGAGGTCAGCAAGAGCCAAAAAATGCCGGCGATTGTAGATACCGGTCATACCGTCGGTGGTCGCTAGCCGCTCTAGCTCCAGGGCGTGCCGCACAATGTCCGTGACATCGCTATAGATGAGCATCCGACCAGCGTCAGGCAATACAGCAAGGTGGCAACGCAATACGGTGCCATTACTCATCTTCAGATCCATCGGCGTGGGGTCGCCAGACCTCACCCAGGCGAGGCGTTTCGCTACATAGTCATCAAGATCGACAGCGGACGCAGTAAACGCGGCGCGCAGCAGCTCTTCATAGGACACCTTTCCGCTGCGGATTTCTTCGGCGCTGAAGGACTTGAACATCAGGTGCAGCGCGGGATTGCTGTACACCGCTCGGAGCTTACCGTCCAAAATGAGCAAGCCGCTGTGAACATGGTCCAACGCAGCATAGAGCGTGCCCAGCTCCTTCTTGGCTTTCCCCAGCTTACGCTGGACGCGTGCAAGTCCTGCGCTAATCCGTGGACTCCCGGAACTGCGGCTCATGCGCGCCCGTATGTGTTGGTGATACACTTTCGCAACCTTGTCCCGCCAACTTCAGTAGGCCACCAATTTGATCAGCTCAGGATTAAGACGCAATGAATCCGAAAGGCCATCATGCGCGCCGTAATGCACGAGCGGTTTTCACGTTGACGTCCACGGATGGTCAAGAAAGGAGACAGGAGCGTCACAGGTGGTAGCCTTGAGGATGGCCTACCTACTTCTCAAAACGCCAGCGATGGCCTCGCAGGGGCATGCCCGACTGGTTTCGCCCACAGCAGCTAATGACACTGAATGCCAGTTCCGTGCGCCGGAACGGTTCTGTCTGGAATCTGAAGGAATTCTACCGTTCTGGGGTGAGCGTTGCGGCCGGTGAACTCGTGACCCAATCCGGCTCGTTACCTACATCTTAGTCGTGTAACCATGAGCCCCGCAGAACCTGTGCTAGCTTGCGCTCCCTTTCGTCGTGCAAAGGGAGCCGCACCCATGGGATTGAAGAAGGACCTGGCAGATACCCGCGAGAGCTGGGCGCCGCTGTCATTCTACGAAAAGTTCGAGCACGCCTGCATCCTGATCTTGACCGCGCTGATCGCTCTGATTATCGCGCTCGCCATCTGGAACTTGGTGCTCAAGATCCTGATCAGCCTGCTGGCGAGCACGCTCGATCCGACCGACTACGCTGTGTTCCAGGCTCTGTTCGGCATGATCTTCACGGTCATCATCGCGCTGGAATTCAAACGCTCCCTGCTGGTCCTTGCCGAGCGCGTCGACAGCGTCGTACAGGTGCGTGCGGTGCTGCTGATCGCGCTGCTTGCTGTGGTGCGTAAGCTCATCCTCCTCGACGTGAAGGCGACCGATGCGCTGCAGCTGCTTGCACTCGCCGCCGCCATCTTGGCGCTAGGCGCCGCGTACTGGATGGTTCGCGACCAGGACCGCCGCCGCACCGATGCAAAGGCGGCGGAGAAAACGGGGTAGGCCATCGGACCGAAACACCGGTTGATCGCACGCAGGTTCCCGGCTGCCATTCGCCGCCCGAACCCGAAATGTTTCGAGGAGGTCTGTTCCTGGCACAAAGCAGACCTTGACTGGTGCTGCTTGGGATGTCTGCTTTCGGGGGTAAAGCAGACATCCTGTTACGCGCGCCGTTGTCCGCTTGTGACCCAAATCCGACACTCGCAGTTCGCATCCCGACATGAGCCAGCGATCGAGCGGATGTCTGCAGGCAGGGGGCAGACAACCGTGCAGGAGTGCGAGGTTTCTGTCTAAGTCAGGCGCGCCAGGCGTAAATCATGATCTGCGCCGCATCCCGCGCCTCGACGCTGTAACCCTTACCACGCAGAAGAGCACAGAGAGACTCGCGGGAGTGCCCCAGCATTCGGCGTACTCCGCCTCCAGCACAATGTTACGCACCTTGGATGTGTCGGCGCTCGCGATGCCTTCCAGCACTTCCATGAAGTGGCCCTCGACGTCGATCTTGAGGAGATCGATCGCGGCCAAACCATGGACGGCAATCTCGCGAGAGATCGTGGTGCTGCGCACCTTGTGGGTGATGAGCTCGCCCTTCCATGCAGCTCGTCTACCCACGGCAGCTTCGAGCCGTCGAGCAAGGTGGAGAGGCTAGAGATGTACGGCGGCTGGTGCAACACGAGCTCCCGGCCGGCCTCGCGCGAAACAGCGAGATTGAAGCAGCTGCGCTCGTCACTTCGCTGCCGATGTGGCGCGCGGCGTTCTCGACCAGACATTCATGGGTCGTTGGGCTTGCCTCATACGCAAGTATGGTTTGTGGGCGGTACTTGCGGGCGGCCCAGATGGTGAAGAGGCCAACATTGGCGCCAACATGAATAATTGTCGGCCGCTCGGCAGCTTGATCTGCGGATGGTCGTAGGCCCCGCCAGGAAATCTCGTTGTAGATGTACTCGATGTCCGTTCGAAGGGATCGTGATCGGAAAGGTCGAGGTCGCCGAGGCGCAGGCGCCGCATGGGAATCATTATCGCTCCATTTAGTTGTCGACGGGAGCAGTCTCAAGCGCAACCGTAGCACTCTCTGCGGTGCAATTGGGGCATGTCGGAGTTCGCCCCATCAGAGCCGGCACGGCCGATCGCGCGAACGTCAGGTTGGCACAAGCCGACATTGACCGGGAGCTTACGGAGAGTCCACTTTTAAGGGCAAAGCAGACATTCCGGAGTACGCTCGCCGACGTCCGCTTCTGACCCAGAG
>CAWFBJ010000013.1:0-254483 GCA_963814055.1 uncultured Alphaproteobacteria bacterium | reverse complement strand
CCCGTGGACGACATAGCGAACACCACCTTCAAAGTCGACCTGGTTCTTTGAAAACATTGCTCAAATGCGCAAGCGGGCGCTGTTAATTTCCCACTCCGGGCCTATCGGTTGCTGGGAAGGGGCTGCAGGGTGGTGCTCCTGCAGCCCACCTTTAGTGCTTCGGACTCTAGCTACGCAGCATGCGGAGTCAAAGGGTTGAAACAGAAAACTTCTCGGCAGCGGATCAGCACCGCGAGTTCGTCACGCCGCGCGCGAGCTAGGCACTGAAGAGAGCGAAGAAGCCTTCGACAAGGTTCTGAGAAAGTCGCATCAGCGCAGCACAACCCCTGCTAACCAGGCCATAGCAAGCAAAAAACAGTCGCCAGCTTTGCGGAGGATAGGCCGCAAGCGCACACCGCTACCTGATATTCCAAACGTTGTGAGAGCGCCTATTATCCTCTTGTAACTCATGGCTGCTAGGCTCGCCGCGTTAATCAGTCCACGTCCCACGCATGAGTCCCAATCGGGAACTCGCAAACCGTTGCCGTCGATTTACGGCGCAATGCCGTGTCGTTGGGGTTGGCTACCTGCTTGCGATCGTGCGCTTGCTTATGCTCATCTGGACTTTGATGACCGGAATCACCTGCTGCGACTTCGGGCGCAAACAACCTACAGGCGACGCTTATGCATGTAGCGCTTGGGTCGCAGCGTGGCGGTGGTGGCCTTGGTTGCCCTCACCCAGCCAGCCATTCCACACCCGCGCCAAAGCCACAAGGACTACTTGGCCTGCCGAGCGGCTCGTAGCCGGTGCCATTGGAACGGGCGTCTTGTGCCAACTACAGACATTGCAGCACCTGCCAAGTCTGGATCCCTAACGGGTTTCATCCGGGCACGCCTTGGAAGACCGCTTACCATGTTGGGGCCGTCAACTTGATCGTCTCTGCCGATTGCGTCAACCTCTCTGCACTGAGACTACTGTAGGCGATGCGCCATTGGTGGACGCATGTTGAGCGACGAGTTTGGTTATCCGCAGTTCGCCGCCCTGTTTATCTTGCTTCAGCGCGGCATTGAGGAGCTGCATTCACTGCGCAACACCCAGCGCTTGCTGCTGCGAGGAGCCGTCGAAGCAGGCCGCGAGTATTACCCGGTGGTAGCGACCGCGCACGCCGCATGGATTGCGAGCCTGGCTCTTTTGATCCCAACCAATGCACCTGTGCATTGGGGGCCGCTGCTCGCATTCCTCCTCTTGCAACCCGTGCGGTATTGGATCATCGGCACGCTCGGCCATTTCTGGACTCACCGCATCATCACATTGCCCGACGCGCCGATGGTGACGACGGGTCCATATCGCCTCCTGCGCCATCCCAACTACGCTGTGACGCTTGCCGAAACCCTGCTCCTCCCGCTCGCGTTCGGTCAGCTGGCGCTTGGGCTAATCTTTACCGCGATCTGGGGCGCAGTTCTCTTATAAGGTCCAGCTCGAGGATCAGACTCTGTCCGTGCGCGTCCATGGGGCAAGGATCTCGTGACCGAAGCGGCCATCGTCAAGGCCGTGGACGGCGCCACCCGTGATTGCTATCGGTGGTGGACTTGCCGGTGCTGCGTTCGCCATCGAGCTTGCTCGCCATGGCGTCCGAGTCATCGTTCTAGAGAGTTCGCGGGGGCCGCGCCATGTGGTCTGTGGCGAATTTCTGAGTGAAGCAGCTCAAAACTTACTTCGCCAACTTGGCCTTGATCCACATACGCGAGGGGCTACCTCGATTGAACGCTTTCGCCTGGTCAAGGGGGAGCGACAAGTCATCACCCACTTGCCGTTCGCGGCGGCCGGCCTGTCACGATACCGGCTCGATGAGGTGTTGCTTGAGACGGCTGAGCGTGCCGGCGCGGAGGTTATCCGTGGCGCCCGCGTAACGCGCATCGAGCCGGGTACCGGCACCGTGATTGTCCGCGAGGCTGAGCGGATGTGGCATGCCGCTGCCGTATGTCTGGCCACGGGGAAGCATTCAATACGGGGCTTCTCACGGCCGCCGAGTCCGACAGTTGGCTTCAAAATGCATTTGCAGCCAACATCAGCGGTTCGCGATCTGGCTGGAACAGTCCAGCTCGTGTTCTTCCGCGGCGGTTATGTCGGCGCCTGCATCGTTGAGGACGAAATCTTGAGTTTGGCGTGGGTCATGCTGGACCAGTCGGTGCGCACAGTAGGATCCGGCTGGAGAGAACAGAGTGAATATCTGGCGCGTCAATCCAGCCGTATTGGCGATTTGCTCGTTGGCACCCGGCCCCTGATCAAGCGCCCGGTCGCAGTCGCTGCCATTCCGTATGGTTATTTACGCCGTCAGTCGATTGCCCCCAACATCTACCCGGTCGGCGATCAGTTGGCTGTCATCCCCTCCTTTACCGGTGACGGCATTGCCATCGCGCTCTACAGCGGCGTTGCGGCGGCGCGGGCATTTCTAGCTGGCCAGCAGGTCGACATTTGGCAACACCAAATGATCCGACGCTTGCAACCTCAGTTCCGACTGGCCCGAGGTATCGGCAGATTGCTCGAGACGCCGGTGTGCGGCATAAGCTTAGCCGCGGCCAAAATCGTGCCATCATTGGTCCGCTTCGCCGCCGCCGCCACCCGATTGCGGGGCTTTGAAGATGCCTCTTCGCAAGCACCGGTAGTGCCGCCCTATCGCGAAGCGTGCAAGTCGACGGCCATGAAGTAAGCAGAAAAGCCCGGGCCGAAAGCGGCGAGCAGATGCAGCCCCTTGGCACCCGACCTGATGGCGTTCTCCAAGACAAACAGAGCCGTCACCGACGACATGTTTCCATAGCGGCGCAACACGTCCCAGGAGTGTCCGAGGTCATCCTTAGTCAGGCCGAGAATATCCTGCGCCGTATCCAGCACCCGCCGGCCACCCGGATGCAGAAGAAAACCCTCGAATTGGTCAAGGTCTAGATGATTACGGACCAAAAACTCATCGAGCGCCGGGCGGAGTTCTTGGCGCATGAGCGAAGGTAACTCGGGACTGAGCACGACACCGAAACCGTTTTGCTTGATATCCCAGCCCATGATGTGCTCGGTATCGGGCCAGCAATGCTCACCAATCGCCACTATGCCGCCGCTATCGGGCTGCTCGCTGCGGCGATTGCCGCGCGTATTGCGCAGCACCACTCCGGCGGCGCCGTCACCGAACAAGGCGATGGAAACGAAGTTGGCCACGCTCATGTCGTTGCCGCGCGCGCACAGACTGCACAGATCCACCGTCAGGAAGAGAACGTGACCACCAGGGAGAGTCTGAGCGATGCGCGTTGCGCGCGCGAGCCCGCCGACCCCTCCGCCGCAGCCAAGCCCAAAAATGGGCAAGCGCTCGACGTGCCGTGAAAAGGGAAAGCGGTTTAACAGCCGTGCCTCGAGGCTAGGCACCGCCAAGCCAGTGATCGTATTGACAACGATTGCGTCGATATCGTGAAACTTGATGCCGGCGGCTTCCACAGCCTTCAGTGCTACCTCTTCCAGCAACACAAGGGCATGGTGCTGGAACGATGCGGTGCGCTCCTCCCAACCCCTATCCTCAAGATACCAGTCGGGCGTTTCACACACATAGCGACTCTCAATACCGGTATTGGCAAACAGACCGGCAAGCCCCGTCAGATGCGGAAAGACGCGCATGGCCCTTTCAGCAACCGTCGCTTGCGAGACTTTGTGGGAAGGGACTGCGCTGCTAACCGATGCAATGACCACATCAAAGTCAGCCGTTGTTCGACGGGATTTGACGGCCATGCCGACGGCCCTGGCTCCTACGCTTTGCAGGACCTCCTGGGGTGTCCTACTATCTTGGATGATTTCAGTTCCGCGAAGAGTTTGCATTCGGGCACTCGTTCAAGGCCGCATTGCCCCCCGATAGCGACTATTTCGACGAATGGACACCAGCTGAATTATGCCCGCCAGTACCATGATCCCACCAACGATTGCATAGCCTAACATGTTGAGGGATAGCCCGATGACACCGATCCCGGCGCCGAAGAGGATCAGACAGAGCGCGACAACAACCCACAGCATTACTCACCGCCAATCCGTTCAGCTCATCCAAGCAGTGGACGGTATGTTGCACCATCCGCAAAAACCCGGACGAGGATGGCGTGGAGCCCCATCTCATGGCCGCGGAGTGCATCGGGCGACACCGAGCGCGCCGTGAGACTGTCTGGGCCTGTGCCCGAGAGCCTAGCACCAAGGTCTTCGCGTTCGTATCGCGACCAGGCCATCGGGAGCCGACCAGACCACAGTCCAACCCACACCGATATCAGCGCCAGGATGTTTTGTATCGGCAGCGATGGTGGTCAGCGTCTCCGCCGCGGCCGTAAAAAGTAGGCCGTACACCTTGGTCTGTTTTGGTGAGCGATTGCGCCGATCTTGCCCGGTAGCGTGAAGACGATGGGAAGTAAGGAACCGGCAACAGCTCGGCCTCGCGCTCTTCGAGCCACCCCTGCGCGCCCGTTCACTGGCACTTGGGACAATGCCGGTTGCGGCAAGAGTCATAGGCGATGCGCGTGTGCGCAAAGTACTCACAGCTCAACATGTTGTGCGACGTTCGCGGAATGGGTCTGTTATTGGCTTATTGGGGGCTCGATGATTGGACCCATGGACACCCGGAGATCACGATGCCCCAGATGCCGGAGAAAGCCCGTCAATTCACCAATCGACTCAAAGCGGTGCTATCGGCCCCGAGCATAAAGCCAATATTGCGTAGCAGCCAGTTGGCCTTTCGCGCCGCGGTAGCCGCGACCGTATCGTATGGTTTGGCGAAAATGTTTACTCTGGAGCACCCAATCTACGCTCTTATTTCCGCGATTATCGTAACGGACTTTTCGCCGGCAGAGACGACGAAGCTTGGGCTGCAAAGGTTGGCTGGGACCGTAATAGGAGCTGCGTGCGGAATGACAATCTGGGCCGTGTTCAAACCAGTCGGGTGGGCTGTCGGCCTCGGCATTTTGGCAGCGATGGTAGTCTGTCACATTTTCAAAGTGAGCGCCGGAGCAAAGGTTGCGGGATACATCAGTGCGTTGGTGATGCTTAATTATGGGGAGAATCCGTGGTCATTTGCGTCGAACCGCCTGATGGAGACTGCTCTGGGGATCGGCATTGCATGGCTCGTGAGCCTCGTACCGCGACTTATCCAGATCGAGGAGCCCTCTGCTACTGATCCTGACAAGCCCGCATAGGTGGCTGGGCGCTTCTGTTATTTCCATGAGGGTGTTTTCCTAGCTCTCTCTCGCAATCTGTCCCGCCATAAAATAGTGCGACCTCATCGACAACGGCGCAAGTACCGCGAACACCAAACGATCCAACGAAAGGTGGCCGCCTAACGCCGTCCAACATTGGCCAGTCTGCTCCGAGATGTCTGCTTAGAGGTGCAGAGCGGACAGCGAGCTGAGGGCGCTGTGACATCTGCTTCTGAGCCTCTCCCTACGAGTCACGGCCTAGTTCGCGGTTTTTCTCCAAAGTGTGACAGCCCAGTTATCGGCGCCCACGGCGAGGCTGCGCTTCGGCCTCTTTTTGCTTTCTGATGCCTTTGATCCCGCTTGCCCCATGGATGGCTTGCGAAGCGATTTCGGGGTCCCCGGACGTCGATGCGGCTGCCTTGGTCCTGGGTAGGGCAGTAGTAGCTTCAGGGCACGCACCGTGGTTGGTGCGACTCTCTCGGCAACGCACGCTACAGCCCTGATGCAGATTGCTCTGTACCAAAGCAAGCAGCACATGGTTGGGCTGGTCGATCGGAAGTTTGGCGTTCGCAACATGTCTAAACGCCTCCATTGCTTTGCGAGTTGCGTTGGTCCAAACGCCGTTGATCTCACCCCGGTAGCACCCAATTTTTTTCAGCTCACGCTGCAGGGTCCGCGTCAGGGATAGCCCATCCAATGGAAGTCGAACCGTTTGCACTGACAATGGTGTCCGAGGCCTGATCGTTGCGATTTCCGCTGGCGGTTCCGCTGGCTGAGTAACGTCAGGACGCCGAAGCACTTGCCACGCTGCGGCCGTCGCGTTGGAGATGGTAGTGCTAGTTCTAGCGCTGCGGCTACCAGGAAAGACAATGACTACGCAGGTGAGCCCCGCTCCCACCAGGGCACCCAGAGCAAAAACCGTGGCATTGGACATCGTGGCCGTGGTTTCTGAGGCGTCTACGCCCGCATCACGTACCCCCATCAGCTGCAACTGGAGTCTAGCCGAAGCAGATGTCTCCGATATCCGGGCAATCCCCAGAACAGAGGAAGAAAGTCCTGACCTTAGGCGGACGGTCGTCTCGTCGTTGACCGAAATGGTCCGGAATGTCTGCCTTCAGGGGTGAATCAGACGAAAGGCAGCGACGTCTGCTTCTGAGCTAAACGGGAAGTCAAGTTCGGGCATACGGGCCCTGCTTGGAGGGAAAAATCTACCTGACACGCCTCAGTACTGCGAGGCCAGCGGCCCCAGTATGGAGCTCGTGCGCGTGTCGTGCATTTCGCAACACATGGACTACTGGCGGGCGAGACCGAAGCGCTGGCCCTGTCCAAGGCCGAGCCGGCGCTGCTCCTCACTCCGCCGCAGCAGGCCACAACCGAGGATGATGGATTGCTCACCGCGTCGGAGGTCGCGCAACTCAAGCTTGACCCCGATTGGGTGGTGCTCTCTGCCTGTAACACTGCCCAGCGCAGACAAGCCGGGCGCGGAGGCACTATTCGGCCTCGCGCGAGCCTTTTTGCTATGCGGGTGTGCGAGCGCTACTTGTGTCGCATTGGGCGTCAATTCCGATGCGACGGTGAAGCTCGTAACGAAAGCATTCGACGAGCTGAAAGCCAACCCGGGCTTGGGTCGGTCCGAAGCGTTGCGCCGTTCAATGCTGGCGCTAGCCGGCACGGACGGCTACGCCCACCCCGCTCTTTGGGCACCGGTCGTCAGCTTATTGACAAGAATTGAGCCAAAGTCATGTGTATGTGATTTTCGCTGAAGCCGTCCCGGTCCGCAACTCGCAACACAAGAGGTTCGGGGTCTTTATTCCCCTTCTTCGGGGAGTCTTTGACAGGCACCCTCACAAGTTTCTTGAGACGGCTGACGTGTTTCTCAATGCACGGTTCGGGCACCCGCAATGCGCGCATTCGGGCTTCGATAGCTTGAACCTCCGACAAGGTCATGGAGACGCTCCCGCAAAACATTCGCGTCCAAGATATCTCTCTCCACTAAAAAACAAGCACCGGGTCTTTTCCCAGTCCGAGCCGCGACGACTACCCAACGCCAGAGGGGTGAACTATGTACGTTGATTGAGGTTTGAAGGCGGGGAGCTGTCCTTAGGTTGCAGGAACGCAACCAACCGACCTTCTCGGATCGCCCGCAGGTCCACCCGCTGGAGTGCTTGGATAGTCAACGCGGCAGTGAGCGTGACCTCGTCCCGTCCTTATGATCGCCAACAGCGCTCTCGGAAACAACGTCCAGCATGGATCGCAACGCTCGCGACAGACAGGCCCGGACTTGCGACTGGATTTGATCTTCACCGCCCATTGTTTTCAGCAGCATTCCCGCACCCACCACATCTTGAACAGCGGTGTCGTGCAGCCGTAGCGCTATGCGCTCACGTTCAATCTCACGGATGCGGCATACTTCGGCGCGAAGGCCCTTGATTTCACTGCGCCTGCTGGCTTCGTCGGTAATGTCAGTGGCCAAGCCGATAATGCGCTCTACCGACCCGTCCTGCGTTCGAGAGAACACCTTCTGCTTGAAACGCAGTTTCCTGTAATCGCCGTGTAGATGCCGGACGCGAAATGTCGTCACCGACACTTCGCCATCCGCTAAATTCTCCTGGTCGGAGTAATATTGCTTGGCTCGGGCCAAGTCGTTCGGATGGATTAGCTTCGCCCTGTCCCCGCGCCCCAACCTCAAGATTTGTTCCGGGGTATAGCCTAGGGTGTCCAAGCAGCGACTGTTGAATGACAAATAGCGTTGTTCCAACCGATCAAAGATATACACGAAGTCAGATGACATCTCGAACGCATGAGTGGCCATATCATTAGTGGTATCCGGGGAAGAAAACTGATTTAGGCTGAGTGCGGCATTCATGATCCCGGCCATTCGAATAACTCGATTGCTGCGGGCATCCTGCCACGCATGTACGATTAAGTACAATTCTGCAAAGCGACATGGTGGATTATTTATAGTTAAAGCACGGTGTGCATGGCTGCCGAGCTGTCCCCGAGAGCCCGACGCCAGAGAGCATCGTGGATGATTGGTGTGAGGCTGCACGCATGAAGCTCGCCACCCAGCTTTAGTCGGCTCACCCGCCAACCCTGGGCTGCCCTTCTTTCGATGGATGAAGAAAAAGTCACGACAACTAGGGTAAACCCGTACAACTATTTGGTGGGACGCTTCGTCTTTGAATTCGCACTAGAAAACGCGACCTCATCTTTACGAGGGAGTTTGTGTCCAGGGCCGCCCGGCTGTACCGTCAGGGCGCGGCCCTGGCTCTTCTCGCACATCCTTGCTGAAGCCATCGCTTGCCGGGAGCAACTTAGGTTTCATCAAGCGCACCGTAGGTGCCGTTGGAGGCGTCCTCCAAGTTCAAGCTTTCGCCGAGTTAGGTGGTCGCAGCGGGGAGAATGGGCAATTGACCCGATGGCCTCAGCCATCAGCGAGGGTCCACGTTCAGAGATACTCCTCGTGAGCATGACGCGGAGGCCAGAGCGTCATTGACGTGCATCGCTTTGACGCGAGCGAACTTGAGAGCACGTCATCCCGGCAAGCCTCGGAGATCGATCCCCTCGCGCTCCTTAAGGCTCCCTGTAGATTGTCCCCCACAGGGCGACGCTCTGGCTTTTTTCATTTCGCCAGAAACTGTAAGGCGATCAGCCATCAGAAGTAGGCAACGAGATCGAGGATGGTTATCGGCCGTGAAAAGCCTAGACATTTCCCGGCGTGTGGCGCTGTTTCTTTCCCCCGTGACTGAAAAGTTCGCGCCTATCCGAGGTATGCGGCGCGCCGAGAAGCATGATTACGACGGTTCCCGTCAGCACCCCCAAGAAGCGGAACAAAAAAAGAGGTCCCCAACTGAGGGAGACCGATCGACGCCGGTCGAACATCTAATGACTTGCACGGCCGACGCGGCGAGCGTCTCGGTTAGGACCTAACCTCCGTAGGCTTGGCGAACATGACTTCGATGGCAGCGTGGGTAAGGGTCTGCGGGTCTTGAATGCCTTTACTCTTGGCCAGCGCCACCACCACGTTCGCAAGTTTGAGGCGGGCGGCCTCGATTGCATCTGTGTGCTTGCTCACGTCCGGCGCAATCTGTGTCCACGCATCTTCAAAGGCCTTACTGACCGCCTTGACTTGGTCAGGCTCAAAGGTGGCATTGGCGATAAGTTTGCGGGCTTTCATCGATAGTTCCCTGTCCCAAGGCTCCAACTGCGATCCAGATAGTTTCGCTTTGATTGGATCAGACCTCGGTCGAAGCGCGACATTGGCCGTTCGACGGATGATTTGACAAGGCGGGCACACCAGGCCCTCGTGCACCTTGTCTCGAAGAGCAAGCCGCGCCCTGACTTCGTCAAGCCCGGGCGGGCGAGCTGTATGAGCTGAGCCCTGACCTTTGGCCGGGCTCGCCCCCGAAGGGAACAAGTGCCCTCGGTCACGGGCATAAGATGAGAAGGTCCAAGCCCAACAGCATCACCAGTTTGGGGGAGATCTATCGACGCCAGTGGCTCCACGGGTGCGAGAAGCGGAAGTAAATGGCGTTGGAAGCCTACCTAAGTGCAATGCCGACCCGGCGAGCGTCTCAGCCACACGGCAAAACGGGCGTGCGTAAAAGCGCCTCGCAAACAACTATGGCGGTTTCACCGGCGCAACCGACATGAGCTAGTTTGATGCAACAATGGGAATACACCAAGATCGATTTGGGCGGCGCCTCTGCCAAGCGTAGCGACACAGACATCTTAACCAGTGTTGGCAACGAAGGTTGGGAACTCGTCGCCATAACGGTCAATAACGCAGCGTACCTGAAGCGCCCGGTCGCCAGCGCGAAGAGCACAGCACGCCCGCGGTGATGTCCCGACACTGCGTCATTCACGCCAGAAATATTCGGTTACGAGATTTGAGTGGCACATGCAGAAGCAACAGCCTAGAGCGCCGCGCGTGAGCCGCGAAGGGTAGGCTATGTCTCTGGACGATCTGTCGCTTTTGAGAGCACTTGCCGCTAGGCCTTCCACCAATGTCGCCTTGGCGAACGAACCGAGACTCGCAGCACTTGTCCAAGAAGGTTATGTAGCCCGCACGGCAGACGGTTGGCTGGCTACCTCCCGGGGATGCACTGTCCTGGAAGAAAGGCGTGTTCTCCACCCCGGTCACCCATCCCAAAAGGCAGCGGTCCAAATAAGGGTTTAGCCTGACTCCGCTCGGGCTCGATGAGTGCGACAACTGTGCGGTCAAGCCTTCGCGGAGGTGACCATGAGCCGGATCGCCGTTTTCATCGCTTGCGCAATCTTGCTGGTTCTTGCTTTGCCTGAGCAAGCATCCGCCCGTCGCGGCGGTGGCGGCTTTCGTGGCGGCGGTTTTCGAGGTGGAGGCTTCCGTGGCGGTATGGGCCGCGGCTTTCGCGGTGGCAGACGCGGCATAGCGTGGCGGGGAGGGCGAGGCTGGGGACGCCGAGGCCGAGGTTGGGGCTGGGGTGCTGCCGCAGCGGTCGCGGCGCTGCCCTATTACGGCTATTACGGCGGCAACGGCTACTACGGCTGTCGCAGGAGGGGCTACGGCTATCGCGGGTGGTGAGTAATTTGTTCGTCGCGCACCACGGCACCCGACCCATGCCCAAAGGGTGGATCGTCGTTGTTCGCCGCCGTCCCTGGGGCAGCAGGCGCGAACTATGGGATTGCGCGATACCTAGCGCCAAAGCTGCAGAAAAAGCGGTCCGGCGCACCTGCGAACTCGCAGACGTGGTCATGATAACTGCTCATACGCCGTTGACCGCAGCAGAGGTCGGTCTGCTTGGTCTGCAAGATCGACAGATACAGAAGCGGCCCCATGTGACTTAGCGGAAGGCATCGGAGATGGCGTTGTTGCTCCGGCTGAGTAAGCCTGCTCCCATTGAGCGGTCGATAGTGCCCAAGAGGTGTGCATCGCCGGCATGGGAACCCGAGTGTCAGTCCGGCAGTCTAAGGGCCAACTCACTTTGGAGTGCTCCCCAATGAAAACCCACATCATTATGGACCGCCGTGGTGACACAAGGCACGAGTTCGACGCAACCTGTCCTGTCGCCCTGGCCGAAGCGGAAGCGCGTTTCCTCGATCTCACCGGCAAAGGGTTTTGCGCCGTTGAACTGGGAAGGGACGGCAAACACTCTTTGATGCGAGGGTTTGATCCCGAGGTCAAAGAAACACTATTCATACCCCAGCTTGTAGGCGGTTGAGAATCATGTGGCGCCAGATTCTCGATTTCATAGGTTGGAATAGCAAGTGTGCGGTGGCACGCGGTGCTCGTCTCCTGCGGGATAATCTTTCCCCCGAGCAACTAGCTACCTATCGCAAGGGCGGCTCATTCGATGTCATCGGCGGAGACACTGGTAGACGATACAGAATTTGTCGCTCCAGCTTGTTGAACGTTGCGGAGTTTGACGCGGAGGGCCATCGCGTCTGGACATGGTGTTTTTGCCCTGAAGGCAATCTCGTACGTGGCGACAACATGCTCGCCCAGAAGTTGGCGTTGGAACTGTTCGAGACCGAAGCGTTGGTAAAAGCCAATAGACATCCGCCCAGCAAGCTCATCCGGTGGTGAATAGGCGATCCTGGCGAAGCGCAGCTATACTTCACGGTTCACGGTTCACGGTGGCGGAGACAAGGGTGATGCGAGTTGCCAAGACAACCGAGCCAGCATGATGATGACGGCTTGTTGCGTAAGTGCATGCGGTTCGAAGAAGCCGTCGTGCGCCAGAACGAGGATCACCTCAGCAAGCTTCAATCGTGCGTCGTCGTGTGCCCTGGGATACGCTACCGATCTCGGCCATGTCCCTTCGCACTTCTTTGATCGATTCCGAGATCTCGACTGTATTGCGCTAGAAGCGAACTACGATCCTCAGATGCAGGTCGACAGTGCCCGCCCCTCATTCCTGAAGCGCCGTATCATGGGCGGCCATGGCCACCTTTCCAATCTCCAGGCCCTGGCGGCTATACGCAAACTCCTCGACCGCTCCCGCCGATTGCCAGACCACATTGTGCTGCTGCACCGTAGCCAGGAGTGCAACTGCCCGGATCTTGTGCGCCAGCTGTTCAGCACCGACCGACGGGTCGCGCCGCGCCTAACTTTGGCGCACCAGCACGAGCGCTCTCCATGGTTGGGGCGCACGAATCGCCGCCACTACGTCGGCGAGCAGTTGATGCTCGGTTTCTGATTCGGGTTTCATGTCGCTCCCTTGCCCTTCGGCCGGCCGGCGGGCTCGGCCATTTTCTGCTGGGGCTTCTGCCTTTGTTTTGTGGTCGCTGCACGCGCGCATGCGTCATGGGGTATTACAAGCAAGAGCCACTAGGAGCACTCCACCGAACCGCAGGTGACCTCCAAGTGGAATGGGTAAGTTTCCGCTGCGGTGAAGCAATTTCTCCCAAGAACCAGCGGTTCAAAATAAGGGTTTAGCCCGACTGTGCTCGGCCTCGATGAGTGCGACAACTCTGCGATCCAGCTTTCACGGAGGTGGCTATGAGCCGGATCGCTGTTTTCATCGCTTGCGGAATCCTGCTGGTTCTTGCTTTGCCTGAGCAGGCATCCGCCCGTCGCGGCGGTGGCGGATTTCGCGGTGGAGGCTTTCGTGGGGGCGGATTTCGCGGTGGTGGAGGCTTCCGTGGTTTCCGTGGTGGTATGGGCCGGGGCTTTCGCGGCGGACGCGGTGTAGCCTGGCGGGGAGGGCGAGGCAGGTGGGGCCGAGGCTGGGGCTGGGGTGCTGCCGCAGCGGTCGCGGCGCTGCCCTATTACGGCTATTACGGTGGCAACGGCTACTACGGCAGCAGCTACTACGGCGGCTACGGCTACGACGGCTGTCGCAGGAGAGGTTACGGCTATCGTGGTTGGTAAGGGATTTGCTTGACCCAACTCGGCTTGTTAGCTGGACCGCCTCTAGTCACGGCTCCACAAACTTGTTGCGCACCGCATAGCGCACCAGCGAAGCGGACGAAGATAGATTGAGCTTGCGCATCACCGCGGATCGATGCGACTCCACCGTCTTGATGCTCAGCCTGAGGATGTGGGCAATCTGTTTGTTTGTGCAGCTCTCCGCGATGAGCTGAACGATCTCGCGCTCGCGCGGCGTGAGAATGGATGGGCGTCGACTTGTTCTATAGGAGTGAAGCAGGGTTTCCGACACTTGGTCGGTGAAGAAGGGCTTATGAGCGGCAACGGCCGCGACGGCCCGGACCAAGCAATCGGTTGCATCGGACTTCAGGAGATAACCACGCGCTCCCGCTGTAAGGAGCTCATCGACCAGCATCTCGTTGTCATGCATCGTGAAGATGAGAACTTCAGTGGCTGCAAGACGACTGTGGAGCTGGCGCGTCACTTCGATGCCATTGATTATTGGGAGGGAGTAGTCGATGACGGCAACTTCTGGCCGCGTTTCCATCGCTCTGGCGATCGCCTGCTTGCCATCAGCAGCCTCAGCAACGACCTTCCAATTCGGTTGGGCGTCGAGGATGCTGCGGGTCCCCAAGCGGACGATCTCATGATCGTCGGCAATCAAGATGCGGATGTGTGGAGTTCCCGGCCCTTTCATAGCCTTCAAAATACTGAGTAACAAGCACGGTATCATTGCAACAAACCCTGATGACTAGAGCGTTGAGCACGTAGAAGGTGAGGCTTTCCTCTCCACCGCCCCAGGATCAAGCTTCTCGCACCCGTCAGCCGCTGGCGTCGATAGATCGATCTCCCCCAGCGCATGTTATCGAGCTCTGCGTTGCAAACCACATCCTGCCGCCACTGCGGGTCAATAGCCGTACTCAGCATGACCCGCAGCCGCGCGATCGTTGCGGTGACCCCAAAGCGCCCCCAAGATCGCACCTACTCTGTACGCGACGAGGAATTTCCTAGCCGCGCCGGGTGCTTTGCGACCGTACAGCACAGCACCCACACCATCTATCCGCAAAGCTCAAGTCTTATGCACCGTGACACGAGAACTCAGCAGTGCAGGGAGAATTTCGTGCGCACTATCTTTCGCACTGCACTAGGGGTTTAGACGGATACTTAAATTTGACAACGCGCGCTATTGCCTCTCCGGAGCGGAGGAGAGCATGGCCCTCGATGTACCTGAAGCAGATCTTGTATGGCTCGCGCAGAATGGTGCCGATGTCGCCGCGCCTCGATGCCTGGATGCCCAAGAACTTGAGTTCGATGTGATCGTGAAAGTGTTGCCGCGAGATGATCCGCTGCGGCGATCGTATCTTCAAAGGCGGTGGTATTCGGGGGGTGCTGCAATATCGAACACACGTTCTCGTTCGCAATTACGCTCGGCTCGCCAATAGACCGGACCTCCGGACGGTCCGTCATGGCGAGCGACGTGCGGCGATTGACGAAAGCCTTGGCGTTTGCTGCCGAGGCCCATCGAAACCATCGTCGTAAGGGGGCGAGCCAGGAGCCCTACATAAACCACCTGATCGAAGTGCTCGACTTAGTCGCGTCGGTCGAGGGCGACGACATGGACGTTCTTATCGCGGCGTTGCTCCATGACGTGCTCGAGGACACCCGGACCGGCCGCGACGAGTTGGCTGCGGCGTTCGGCGAGCGCGCTGCGCGCATCGTCCAGGAGAATTCGGATGATATGACTTTGCCCAAGCCGGAGCGGCGACGCGCCCGGCAGGCAGGCATAAGCAAGAAGTCGCGCGAGGCGCGGCTCGTGAAGTTCGCGGATATCATCTCCAACCTACGCGCCATTGCGGTCTCGCCACCGGCCGGCTGGTCCAACGATCGCAGGCTTGGCTACCTGGACTCCTGCCGCAATCTGGTGGATGCGGGACGCGGTTCTAATTCCGAGATCGAACGCATCTTTGACGACACTGCAAAAGCGGTGGAGCAGGCCATCAGGACCGAAGATCTCGGCGATATCGACAGCAGCACTTCAATAAGACGTGAGTTGGAGGCTGCCATAGGTCAGTCGGTGCATCTCGTCTACATCCCGAACACACGCTGCCGACCGTTAGGCGAGGGCGATATCGACCTGCTCTGTCAGACGATCGCGCGAACGTTCCCGGCTGCCGTGGTGCAAACAGCAGAAGGCATTTACGAGAGCCGACGCAGATCGATGCTCATAGCAAGAATCCGGACGGACAGCACCGACGCGGTCGTGGATCTCGCACAGCGCCTGTGCATCGCCTTTGACGAACCTGTTATCGGCATCGAGGTCGATGGGCGCTACATCCGCATCTACGGCGACGACACCGCCTAGGCGACTTACCTGTCGTGTGCCAACACTATCAGCCCCAAGAGCAAAGGGTCCTTTCGCGGCGCGACTTGTCCGAGCGCCGATCAGCTCAGCTCTTTCAAGTAGCCGAAACGACAGGCAATGATGATGGAACGTGACCCTGAGAACGGGCGCGCGTGGGGGGTGCTTGTCAATCCTCGCGCTGCTACGAAAGGTGAAGTGGCTCAGCAGAGCCACTCGTTGCATGTCGCACAAGATTGGTGCGACTCTTGTTCGAGCGGGTGTCGGTGCCGGCTTGACCCCGCTCCGAAACGTAGTTCGACAATGTTGACGTTGACCTGCCGCCGCGACACCAATCATTACTTCTCTGCCAGGCGTCTTTGCGGGGTATGCAGGGCCGAACATCATCGCCTGCATGTAAGCGATCGACAATTTAGTCCTGCCCTTGCGCATCGGCCACTAGCTAGCGCTTCCCTACAACTGCTTGGTCAGCGACAGCCGGAACAAGCGCGGCTCGAGCCGGGTGGAGGTGGATATCGTCGATGGCTCAACCGGAGCGGCGGGAAGACGTTCTTCATCCTTTTGCCCAAGGGACCTCGCTGGGGTTCTCTGAACGCTGGTCTTCACTGGGCAAGACAAGTTGACCCACCTTTATTCGTTGAACACGGAATGTTCGTTGTTTACGCAGCACACCCCATATAATCCACCGGCAATGCTGGCTCTCGCTCTGGTTCTGCACGATGCCGCTGATATATGCGTGCTCACCGTCACTCGCTCACTCCGGTGACGGCGACGGGCCCACACCGTCGATAGCGGTTCGTCACCCCCCAACGTTGGCGAACCGAAGGCGAGAGGGGGATCCCCTCCCCCCTCGCTTTGGCAGGTAGCTCCGTCACGAACTACAAAACGCCATCGCGGCCACTCGGAGCGAACAATGAGATTGCGTGTTCCTGGATTGTTGAAGGGAGGATGGTCATGACTGCCTCGAGCTATTCGCGTCTCGCAGGCGCAGTCTTTGCACTGGTTGCCATCCTACAATTGGCACGTGCTTTGGCCGGTTTGCCGATCACTATCGGTAACACATCGATCCCGCTGTGGGCGAGCTGGGTTGCCTGCGTGGTTGCCGCTGGGCTGGCGTGGTTTGGGTGGAATGTGTCCAAAACCTGAACAGTCGCCGCTTAACAGTGGCGCTGGGGCACGCATGTTGTGCATAACCGCGTGTGAGGGCAGTCGCTACAAGATCTACATCGGAGGCCGACTGCCCTCAGCGCTGGAATCTCATACGCGGCCCGCAACTCTTTGAGCGAAGCCCTCGACTTCCGGCGTCGTTTGGTCCAGGCGCCTAATCGACGTAGTCAAGGGCAGACCCGACGACCATACCGCCGGCTCCAATAACACTCGTCGTCGTAGCCATAGTAATCGCCATAGTACCCGCCGGAACCGCCGTAGTATGCGCCACCGCCACGACGGCCGCCACCGCCACGACTACCGCCGCCACGACCGCCATCGCCACCACGACCACCACCGCCACTACGACCGCCGCCGCCGCCACGACCGCCGCCACCACCGCCGCCGCCTCCGCCTCCGCCACCACGACCGCCGCCCCCGCCGCCACCTCCGCTACGGGCTTCTGCAGACGTGCCGCCAATTGTTGTCACGATGCCAACGGCGCCGAGGCCGTAGATTGCGACTACAGCCGCGACCGCCAAACAGCGCGTCAAAAGCCTGCGGCTGGTTTCGCCTGCCTTTTCTCTCCGCGTGAGGTTCATCATGTTCATGGAGATCTCCCCACCAGCGCCAATGAAAGATCGTTCGGAGATTGCTGGCGCATGGGCCGTAAAGAGTTTGGCAGACCGATGTGGTTCGCACACTCGGGTAAAACCCCGACTGCCTATCTATAGATCCCCCGAAATTCGAGTGTCGTCCACACATCACGACCCCAACGCCGTCGGGTGTCCAGCATGACAGGGTCTGGCAGATGGGCTAATCAGCCCGCCTCTCATTGATGTCATCACCGACATCGGGCAGAGCACCCAGTTCATCGGCCCGCAGGTCAATAACCACGTGTCCGCGAAGTACCATGAACGTGCCGCGCGACACCTCTACAGTCGGTTCGCCGAAACCTAGAAGCGCGGATACCCTCACCCGCAGGCGATCAGGTTGCCCGTCCTCGTCGAAGGCAACATCGGCAACCTCCCCGACCTCTGTTCCCTTCGGGTCGGAAACAACTGCCCCGATCACTTCTGAGGACAGCTCGCCGGCATCCACGTTCACTCTTCCCGGGTTTTGGTCGTGCGCATGGCCAGCGGATGCCACTGCGATCAAGCTTGAACATAGAACAGCTTTGACAAGCGAATTGAGCATATTACGATTCCAAATCTCGTAGTGGATGCAACGGCACTGGCACGAGGTGGATCTTGATGACCTGTCCGTCGACGGGTCTGCGTCGCCGCAGTCGGCGACCTCGCCTCCGATCAGCAGCTGCCGCGCATGGGGACAGCGTCACCTGCAAGGCATACCCCGCGTTCCGCGAGCACCACGCCGCTGAGGATCCGGCCTGCCCTGGTCGCGAACCACTGCTCCGTGCGCGCTCCAGAGGGCGAGAACAGAAGCGGCAGTGGCCGAGCGGCCAGCCTCGGCCGCGGCACCCCGCACACACGATCGCCCTGCCCGGTCGGCACCTTAGCGCGGCTTTGTAGCGTTCCTGTCGCGCACCGCCTGGCAGCGTTTGACGCATTGTTCCTTTGGAACGTTGCTCGAGTGCGAGCAAATCTGGCTGCAGCTCCTCTGAGCAGCCATCGCGACCCCTGTCCATTTCCCGACAGTAGAGCCAGCCAGAGTCAAGATAACGGCCAGGGCGCCAGTAGCGATTGCCGTTTTCATGTTGAGGTACTCCTAGGGTAAGTCCATTCGACTGTTCACGTCACATCCGACAGAAGCACAACTGCCTGAGACCGACGATCAGCTAAAACCCTATGTCAGTGAACGGACAAACCCTTAGGTTGTTTTAGGACATGGTCACATGTCTCCGGTAAAGGTTTCCTAAGCCGCTTGACGTGATTGGAAAGTATATTTGCGACTTGCATCGTCAGTGTCAGATTGCGCAGCCGCAACCATCTCGGTCGTTGCGCCAGCCATGAGTTTGGAAAGGGTGGTAATTTCGTTCCCATAGTCCTCTCCGGCTTTCTGCCAGAAATCAGAATACGCAGCCAAGATCTGATCCGGTGTACGGCTCTGTGTAAGTCGCTGCATCAAGGCCATATCTTCCTTCATTCGCCGCCCTAAGAACTCCTGCCACTCGCTTACAATCGCGCCGAAACTCTGGTGTGCTTGCGCGTTGCCTTTGAGTGCCTCGGTCAAGAATGGGTTCCACATGCCGAGGGCGAGAACGGGAGCCAAAAAAGTGCTCGGGCTTTCTGTAGTCGTGCGTCGCGTTCGATACATGGCTACCTCAACACACCAGGGTTGCAGTATGCAGAACGTGCTGCGCTCGGTGAGCATCCCACAAAGGAGGGAGCAATCAGGTCAATCCGGGTAAACCCCCAATCAATGGGAAAAGACATACAGGAGTGTTAACGGCTCCGGCTCGGCGACTTACAGTCGGACCCAGCGGCGCCTGTTTCGATCTGCGTCCCCGACCGGTGGTTGTGTCCCTCAGCCGTGCCTCCTCGAAGCTAATCCAGCGTCTCCCTGTTATCTTCTTTCCAAGTTGCCTACTTCGATTTGACCCAGAACCGGCACTCACCACCCACGTAGGGCGCGTCCCGTTTCTTCGACACCACGCCCTCGAGCTTGAACTCCTCGCACCACTGTATCGCATCGTCGCCGTCGTCGAACTGGTCGATGACGAACAGCATCACCTCGACCTCACCGGCTTTCGCCATCACTGTTCGGGCGCGTCCCTTGAACTTGCCTTCGGACTTTGCCTTGGCGATCCCCACGCGCTGCCTTTCCAGCATCATTGTCCGCTCGTGCTCGCCAAGGATTTGAAGCACCAGAGTGCCCGCCGCTGGTGGTGTCAAAGTTAATCCGAGGATGTGGAGGCTAGCCCCGTATGCCTCGACCTGATCAACGATTTGCATCAGATGGCGCATGGATCGCGCAACACGATCTAACTTGGTGGCCACCAGCACATCTCTGTCCCGGAAATAGTCGTTAGCTGCCTTGAGCTGCTCGCGCTCCCCACACTACCTAACCTTCTCCGCGAAAACCTTCTCACAGCCCGCTGCCAGCAAAGCGCTGCGCTGGGCCACCTATGGCCACTAAGCCTATGTCCATGCCTCATGTCCGAAGTATCGGGCGGGTGGACACGCGAATTGGGCGCGGGGGGAGTGGCGCGGCTACTTCCCCCCAATCCCCTTTAACCGTTCACGGCGGGGTGGATGGAACCCATCTGCTTTCCGAGAGAGGTAAAAAAGATCGACTTCCCCCAGGGGCGCCTTGCCCCCAGGCCGCGCTCATTCCACCAACCCGAATACTAGCCTGGACTATCGCGTTTAGGCGCTGCGCTTTTCTGCAGGCAGGAGCTTACCTACTACCACGCCGATCAGGCCACCAATAAGCGCTCCGGTTAGGATCATACTTATCCCTTCCGCTGTCCACCACAGAGCTGGGTCCAACGGGATCTGCAAGATTGCACCAGTGGCAACACCGGCAAAAACCACCTTCCTGGCTGTCCAAAATCCGTTTCGCATGGTGCGGCTCCAATCGTTTTGTCAGACGGCGGACCTTATCTGAGTCGCAACGGCTGCATCGAGGCGCAGAAACACCCTGGGGAAAAAAGCCCAGGCAAGAATTTAAGATTTACCGCAGGAAGTGTTGTCATCACCCGCCTTCATCAAAATTCCACAAACTCAGAAAACCGTTCCTTGGGCCGAACCGGCTGAGCCAGCCTCGACAAAAGATCGTCCTTGGCTTTCATGGCCGCTTTGAGTTGCTCGATCTTCGCCGCGCCGGGACCGCATTTGAGTTCGGCTTCTCTCAACTCGTCGGCCAACACTCTCAGTTCCTGGATCAAGCTGCGCATGTAAGCACCAACATTCCTTCCGTGTCCCAGGGCGAGGGTACTAATGTCCGCCAACGGATACACGCACGGTTTCGTACAGTGATTAGTAATTGGTAACCGGGGGTGCCACGCCAGGCAGATAACGCGAAACTCGCCCAGCCAAACTGGGGGCTTTTCCGTACCAAAGTCGCCATGGTATTTTGTGCGCCCAATGGCAATATGAGTGTGCTTCTGAGGGGAGACCATGAAAGCCCGGAAACTCAGCGAAGGTGCGTCCTTCGATCCGCAGCAGCTGAAGACCATCGGCAAGGCGTTCGACGACGCCGGGAAAAGATCGCACCATCGGTCAGTCCGCACCCGGGCTCAGTGGAAACCGCCCGCCTGAGGCTGGGCCAATGTGATCTTGAGTTTGGCCAAAAACGGAGCCCAGGACGCGGAGAACCTGACCGAGGAGGCCGCGAAGATCATGCTTGCGAGCACGCCCAAACTCTAACGGTCGAAGCCTCCGGCTCCGCCTTTGCCCTCTCCAGCAGCCCGCGCCTTCTCGCAGATCGTTAGCAACTGGACCTTATTGCACTCGAGGGCTTGCTCCACTTCTGCAAACTCTGCGGGCGTTCCGCCGAGGTCACGCAAGAGCCGTAGCTGCCTCTCCCAGTATTTCAGGCGTCGCCTCACTTTCTCAGCTTCGTCATCGAAGTTCATGGCCCGCTCCAACTCGCAATGGCGCACAGCGGCCGCTAATGGTCCGTACGGCCAGGGGTCCGAGCCGCGTGAGCGGCGGGGTGATGACCGGCCTGCGGCGGGACCTCCCTCACATGTGCAGTATACCACGCGTGTGTCCAGCAGCCGCTTCCGGCATCATCTACCGAGCGGGGGATTTCCCGGTTTCCCCACCGCCTCCCTAAGCTAGACCATCCGACGTAGCTCTCTGGTCTAGGCGTCCAGCGCAGCACGCTGTTCGGCCAGCCAATCGCTCTTGTTGTAAGCGCTGGCTCGTCACGCCCTGATCTGTTCCAAGCGAACCATGGGCATGACGCTGGCACCTACGGAAGACGGTTCCAAGTGCCGCATAACGGCTTGAAATACCCGCTTACCAGAACAGACACCGAGAAGATGAGTGACCATCATCGCCGCGAAGTACAACCCCAAATGCTGATCAACCGGCGCGTTGGCTTTCTCGACAAAGTGCTGGCCCGATGCCGTCGATTGGCATGTCGACCACCCTAACGCGCGGCGCTCTAGGCTGTTGCTTCTGCATGTGCCACTCAAATCTCGTAACCGAATATTTCTGGCGTGAATGACGCAGTGTCGGGACATCACCGCGGGCGTGTGCTCTTCGCGCTGGCGACCGGGCGCTTCAGGTACGCTGCGTTATTGACCGTTATGGCGACGAGTTCCCAACCTTCGTTGCCAACACTGGTTAAGATGTCTGTGTCGCTACGCTTGGCAGAGGCGCCGCCCAAATCGATCTTGGTGTATTCCCATTGTTGCATCAAACTAGCTCATGTCGGTTGCGCCGGTGAAACCGCCATAGTTGTTTGACAGGCCATTTTGCGCACCCCCTTTTTGGGGGGGACCCGTAATCGCGACCAAAATCGTCGCCTGAAAATGTTTGTCTGATACAGCCGATTAGCAGCCGCTACCTTCAAGGCTTCAGCATCTTGCTGAGGCGTTTCGCGCAGCTTGAACGCTGAAGGAAGGGCTTTGTTGCTTTGGTTTTACTTTTCCATGCCGTGGCCGTTGTTCACCCCAGCATGGTAGATCGCAAGGAAAGCTGGAGCTGCAGCGGTGGCAGCCAGCAAATAGAGCAGAGGATCGTGCTTTGGTTCCATGGGACGAAGATGATGCGTACTGAAGAGTTTCAAGAGCTGGCGTCGAGGGCATCGCGACGGAGTGTCGTGGGTCCGCAGCTTGCCGCCTCACCTTCGGAGAAAAGGAGGCAACTGCCATAGGAAACAACTTCCTGGGCACATCGTTCGCGCAACTAGAGTTCGGTCGGTCTCTCGTGCATCAGGTAGGGACAGGGCGAAACTGATCCATCCGAAAGACTTGGCCCGAGCCAAGCAGCATTACTACGCCATTTACTTCCGCTTCTCGCACCCGTGGAGCCACTGACGTCGATAGCTCTCCCCCAAAGTGGCGATGCGGTTGGGCTCGAAACTTATCATCTTATGCCCGTGACCGAGGGGCACTTGTTCCCTTCGGGGGCGAACCCGGCCAAAGGTCAGTGCTCGACTTATACAGCAAGCCCGCCCGGCTTTCAGTCAGGGCGCGGTTTGCTCTTTGCGACAGACTACGTCAAGCCCGCCCGGCTTGGGGAAGAAGTCAGGGCGCGGCTTGCTCTTTGCAAAGACGCACGAGGACCGGTCCCCCCGCCTCGACACTGGACCCGGCGCACGTGGTGACAGCCATTCTGGACAATCAAGATGACGGTGAACTAACTCTTGGACAAGCGCTGATGATTTTGGGGGTCTTGGCCGGGACCGTCGCGGTCATGCTTCTCGCCGCAGCGTACCTCGGATAGGCGCGAACTTTTCGGTTACGAGGGAAACCGAATTGAGGGTTTACTCGGATAGGTGCGTGGACGCCGGTACGGCAGAGTGATGATTGCAGGCCCGTTTACGACGGATCGGATCGGCTGCAATCCTCCCCCTCTATGCAGCAGCTGCGCCCAAGGCCGCCTGGCTTATGCCCCCAGGTCGCGCGCAGTTCCTGGCAGTTGCGGGCAGTACAAATACATCAAGTTGCGCCGATGTGCGCGCCGATCCGCCGGGTCTGAGATGACGAGCCTCGGATTCTGTCGTCCCGAAAATACGTACTTCCCCTGATATCTGGCGTGATCCTGATGCTCAAAATGTCGCTTGAAGAAGTTCCAAATGGCGAGGTCGAACATGGCGGGCAGAGGCGTGACGCGCCGCCAATTCGGCCTTGGCGTGGCTGCGAGCGTTCCGGGCGCGGGCTCAACGTTAGCACAACGTACGATCGCCGGTCCGCGATCCTTCGATACCACTAGCGCTGTCGACGGTGGCCAGCTCCCGCCGTCCAGGCGCAGGCTTGACGCGACCGCCATTGCGAGCTGGATGGCGAGCCAAAACGTGCCGGGCCTTGCGGCCTGCATTGCACAAGGGGACAAGTTGGTTTGGCACGACGGATACGGGATGGCGAACGTGTCGAAGAGGATCCCATTCACCCCGGATCGAACCCTGTTCCACATCGCCTCGGTCACGAAGACCATCACGGCCACCGCCGTCATGCAGCTGCGCGATAGGGGCCATTTTCACCTCGACGAGGATGTCGGCAGGTTTCTGAAATTTTCTATGCGCAATCCGAGGTATCCTGAACGGCCGATCACATTCAAGCACCTGCTTACGCACACCTCGTCCATCAATGACACCGACACTCTGTACTCGACTTACTCGATTGGCGACCCGGCCATGTCGCTCGAAGAAGTCGTAACCCGGTATTTCACGATGAACGGCTCGCTGTGGAGCCGAAGGAATTTCGGCAACAGTGCACCGGGGACCATCATGCGCTATTCCAATGCCGGTTTTTCTCTGTTGGGCTACCTGGTCGAGGTAATTGGCAAGCAGCCGCTGGAGGAGTACCTGCAAAAGAACATCTACCGCGTTCTCGGGATGCATCAGACTTCGTTCTACATCGCCAAGCTGGACCCCGACAGGCAAGCGCGGTGCTATACTTATAGCAGAAGGGTCAGCGCTTCGTTGTGCCCAGGGGACGGCGATGGCAACCTGCTACCAGTGGGGGTGTCGCCAAGGGTCGGTTACAATGAGCACGCCCTCTACAGCTACCCCACATTGGCCGATGGCATGGTCAGAACCAGTGCGAGCCAGCTCGCCAATTTCATGATTGCTATGATGAACGGCGGGCGATTCGGCGCAGATCGACTGCTCAGGGAAGAAACCGTCGCCGAAATGCTTAACGGCCACGGGCGGGGATTGGGTTGGTTCAAGAGCGGGCACCACTGGGGCCACGACGGCAATGATCCGGGATGCTCAACGGAAATGATGTTCGACCCGAAGCGGAAGGTTGGCCTAATTATTCTTGCCAACGCGCAGGTAAACCTGGAGCAGGTCAAAGTGCTTCTCATGACCGAGGCCGAGCAGGGAAGAACCTAGGCCGGACTATCCCAGTCAACCGCTATGAGCTCGCTCGATGCAATACAGCTAACAAGCCGTCGGTCAGCGGGGAAACGTTGAGGCGCTGGACTCCTCAACCTTGGTTTCCCGTTGAGGCCTGAGCGGCCTGCATAGAGTGCCACCTCTGATGTTAGTTTCGTGCCGAAAGCGACGCCATGGCCGGCGGAGCGCTCTCACCCACGCCGCGTTCTGCACGAACCTCCTCCATCGCAGGTACGTCCAAGCAAGGCCGCTCAGACCAACACACGCTGCGACTACGTACGCTTCCATCTCAGCATTTTAAGTAATTTGCGGATGCTTTTGGGACTATCGAGACCGGCCAATTCCCAAAGCCGCCAAACCGACCACGCCTGCCAGTGTCGCCAGCCATACGATGACATCGCGCGACGGCGCGCCTGCCACCCGCGAGGTGGTCGCAGGATCATATAAGGTGAAGCCCAGAAAACCGAACGCTGCCGTCCACACGATGAGCAGAAGCCAATAAGCCACCGAGCGCCACGACTTGCGGTCATTCTGGGGCGTGAATGTTGCGTCGGTCACGTGTAACGCGCCTGCTGTTGCGTCTCGGAGGCCGCGCCCCAGGCCTTCATCTCGCGGTAGGTGCCTTGATGCGGGAACGGTTTAACCCCGCAAAGGTTTCCGCCGCTTGGCGAGTAGACGCAGGCGCTCATCAAGAACATCACCAGGCAAACACCAAATTTAATTCCTTATTAAGCCGAATACTTTCCTTTTGAATATCAGCATTTACCCGCAACCTCGCGTTCCCATCTCGCAAGTGCTGCCAATAGGCACCCGCCAAAAAAGGGGAAGGCACACTTAACAACCTCGACGAACGCGATAACAGCGCTAGCGGCTTCGTGCTGCGGACCCCGCAGGCGATCGGGTTCTTCGGCCGAATAAAGCATCGCCTGCGCCCCGTTCGGCCACACCACCCGCCGTTTTGAGGGCTCATAAAGTGGACGGTTCCACGGCGGCGACACCGCGACAATGCCGGACTCACCAAGCACCATCACGTCGCGCGCGTCGGCAGCCGTCGGCGCCACCAAAGCGATGCGCATGACCCCTTCGTCTTCCACCAGTCTACGCACCCATTCCGCGCCGGCGCGTGTCTTGCCGGCACCCCTGCCGGCCAAAAACAACCAGTATCTCCATCCTCCCGCTGGTGGCAGCTGTGATGGCCGTGCCCACGCCGGCCATATGTAGGCCAGCAGTGCCTGTTCGCTGGTATCGAGCGACGCCAGGAACTGCGCGCGGATCTCAGGCTTCAGGGAGGCGAGAGAGCTTTTGAGCGAGAGTGTTGGCAGCATGGGTCAGCATGAGCTCCAATGAACCTGTGTGTTCGACCTGCATGCGCTGGTAGCGGTCCGGCCGGCGCGCCTTGAGAAGTGCCAGCAAGAGACGTTCCGACCCTTGCTCTGCGCCAGATAGGGCGAGGTCTTCGAGCCGGTCGGTACCTTCATCGAAGGCTTCGTCCCAGCGAGCAGCGAAGTGTGGGTCGCGGTCACGCCAGTCATAGGCGGTCCTGCGTCCCACGCCGGCAGAACGTGCGGCGGCAGCGATGCTCTTGCCGGCGCGCAAAGCGTCCAGGAACTTTGTTTCTGCCTCGGGCGTCCTGCAACCGTTACGACGCGACCGTTGTGTGCGGTTTGTGCGTGAAGGTTTCATGGGCGGCACGCCCCATGCTCTCCGGCTTCTGCGCGCATCCGGGCCGCCATCCCGGGATTGCGTCGCATCAGCAGCGCCTGCTGCGTGAGGTTTTCGGTTCCGGGATGCCAAGGGTTATCGGCCAAATTGACGGTACCCTTCGGCTTGCTTTCGAAGGCGCCGGCATAATCTGTCGAGCTTCGCATGTCGGTCAGCAGGCCCGAGAGTGACACCCCTGGGCGCTCCAAGCCGGTCGCTGGGTCGATGACAAACAGGTCGAACTTGCCGCCGCCGATCTCCCGTACCGCGAGTTGTGGTTCCAGGATAATAGCGAGCACCTTGGACCGACCGCTAAACCTGGCGATCATGCGCGTTAATTCGTCGTCTTTGACGCGCTGGTAGAGCAGGTCTCGGTAGCGATCGCGCTCGGCGATGACTTTTGCCAGTTCGTAGCTCATGGTTGCCTCATCGTGTTGGTTGTGCTGGTTTGGCGCACGAAAGTGCTGCGGTTGGCGATCTTCCACGCGCAATACTTCCGCTTTTCTCCCCTCCCCCAATCTGGTCAGGCACGCCTGATTGCGGACGTCAGGCTTGGAGATCAGCTCATTGCAGCAGCGTTTACCCGAGGTGCCTTTTATCGAGGGCCAACTCGCTCCCCTGCCGGCGCGCCCGGCTACGTCGTCGTGCCCTTGAGGGCGAGGGGTTCGTTTGCCGTGTCTGGGGTTGCCAGCGCACCCAACCCGTGTGGACTGGATTGGTCGGATATGCCCTTGGCCGCTGAAGCCTGCGGGCGGGTCGGAAGTTCCTCGCGGACGAAGTTCCCCCGCTGCATCTCGCTGTTGTGATTGGGTGCGATAACCCCTCGATCCTGATTGCGTGGTGGGCGCCGAAAGCAGGGCGCCGTCACGGCACGGGGGACAGTTTCGAACCCAACCCCGGCGCTGCGTGTTGCTCGGTCGATCGCCACGAGGGCGGCCGATTGCTCGTTCGAGCGTTTACAATTCCTGACACAGAATTAGTTGCGACAGCCGCCGGTTTGGCGGGGTCGAAAGTGTCCGGAGGCGAGTAGTCCGCAGGCGTCCGCGCACTACTCAGGACGTGCTGCCTTGTCATATGGCATGGCATGCGCCCCATTTCAAGTTAAATTCAAGAAGATTCTCAGTTTACCTATGGTAGATGCAAAATAACCACAGTATATATCCGGTGGCGGTGCCGCAAAATCAAATATATTCCAAGACTAACCCTGCCTCTCTTTGAGTTTATCACGTAATTTGGCCCAGGCTTGATCACTTACGTCTGCCGCAAGCTCGACGATCAGACTGATCTGCTCCTCTTCAGACAGGCGGCCGAACGCATTACGTACTTCCTTAAGGACCTTCCAGGGATCGCAAGCCGAGGGTGGAATTATCTCCGCCGCGCGCGCTGCGGCCCGAATGGACTCGTACTTTCCAGCGTAGAGGCCCTCTAGAAAAACAGGCTTTTCCTTCGACATTCGGATTAGCAGTCGATCAATAGCCGTGGCTGCGGTGGAAACACAGTAAAAGCGCCGGCGTTGCTCTTCCTCAGCATCAGGTCGACGCCCGGGAACAGTCACGTTCGCCGAAAGGAAAGCAACCCATTCGCGCATTGCGCCAATGCTGATCAATAGATCGCGCAAGTAGATAGCACTCTCCTGTTGAACAACCCCAAGGCCATATGGGAGTGCTGCCCTCGCAAACTTCGCAAAGTCGTCGAAGGGTTGGCCATCAGCGTCATGGCAAAGCGTCCACGTTTTCTCATCCAGGACCTTTTTTAGCCTCTCCCTGCTCTCGGCGGGGTCCAACGTCGGCCTATTGAACACTGACTGAAGTTCACGCACCGAACGGACGACCCTTCCTACAAGTGCAGATGGCAGCACTTTTCTCAGCTTGCGCATGTGTTGGGCGCCTCGCAATAAAACTGACGCTGAGTTATTATGCATATACGTTTCATTACGCGCAACTTTTGTCGATGAGAAAAGCTCATCTGCAGAAGACCCGTGACAGATTATTTGGGCGTCGGTGCTGTGCCCCCGGCTCGCCATCAACGCCTGGCTTGCCGCGCGGCTTGAGGAACGATGGCGCCAACTTGGGCTAGGGGGGCTTGTGGTTAAACCCGCCGGGAAAATCGATTGCTCCAGCAGGAGGTGTCAGTGGGACAGCGTGCTTCCAAGCTGCCCAATGCGGCATTGATTGGCGGATCAAAAACTCAATATGTGATTGGGACAGGCCCTCACAATACAGGCCAAAATTGACCCTCGCTTCCGCAAATCGCGGCGACGCTCAATACGTCATCGGAATATTTTTGCGAGATGAATTAGGTAGCCGCCCATAGCTTTGTCGGAAAAGAGAGCGTTGGCACCTGGACCGTCTTCAGGCGCCAGCAGCGTGCGGATGGTCCAGTCGCCAGAAGCCTGCCTTGCCAGGATCAGGAATGCGTCGTGGCCGGCTTTAGCCCGCTGCATACCCGCATAGGCGAGCAACTCATCTTGGGCATGCTCCGCCATCTTCAGTTGCCGTGCCATTCGGGCCGTGCGGTCTCGCAACTCTCTAGGCGTCTTCAATTCGATAACAAGTGATCCACTGGGTGTGGAAGCTACTACGTCTGCCGAACGCACAATATTCCGAAGCGGCTGGGACAGTGCCTTGGCTTCGGAGACAGACATCCCATGGTAGCAGACGGCGCCAAGCAGAATTGCGACATCCAGTTCAGATGCCGGATATTGACGACTGGCACCACGACCGGGGTTCTCGCTGCCCTCATCTGGCACGAGTACCCCAGCTGTTGTCCAGGTCTGGATCTGACGCAGTGGTATGCGGCTGCGTTTACTCAGCTGTTTGGCTGTCACTGTCAGCGGCACATGTTACCTTTTCACGCTTCCAAAGGGTGATTTCCACGTAGGTGGTCGAGGTCAAGGCCAGCGAAGCGCAACTTCTTGAGCTCACGGTCACGGACCACAAGGAGCTCAAAATCCTCCCCCTCCTGACGGTAGCTGCGGCCATATCTACCGGCTTGCCCTTGTAAAGTATGTCCAACCAACCGTTCGCGAATGGAAAACTCCACGCCCGAGGCTTCGGCGGCAGCCATAAAAGTGTGGCGGAACGAATGGAAGTCCTTGCCGACCACCTTGATGCCCAGAGATTTCAAGAAACGCGCGAAGTGCTTGCCCCAGGCATCCGACCACCGCCCTGACGCATGTTGCACCAGATTTGGGAAGAGCAACCCGTCGCACCGGTCGACGAAATCGATAAAGCCGCACTGCAGTAGGACGGGGTGGATTGGTATACTGCGTATACTGGCCTCGTTCTTCAACCGTAGGTCCTTAGTCAACGCGACGTAAGACGCGGAGCCGTGCTGACGAACATGGGCCCGCGTCAGCTGGCAAATCTCGCCCGATCGCATGCCTGTGAAAAGCCCGAGCAGCGGTATCCAGAATTTCTCTGATTGTCGCAAAACCTCCAGTCCCGGTCTGCTCCAATGTTTTTCTGACACACACCCCACATAGACCGGCGCACTGAAAATCGCATTGAGATCAGAGACAGTGAACGGCTCCTTTTCCTCCTTGCGATTCCTGCCGCGGACGATCTTCATACCTTCTACCGGGCTGGTCGAACACTCATCATACCGGGCTATGATCCAGCGAAAGCACTGGTGCACGATGCCAATCTTCTTGTTGATGTTGCCATCGTTTTGAGGACGAAGCCCTTTGCTGGCAGCGACGTCGGCAACTTTGCGCAGGTCATCGCGAGTGCCGGAACTCAGTCGCCGTTTCTCAATATTGGCCGGCAGCCGCCGAAGGATTGCGACAAATTCACGTCCGTCGCTCTTGCGGTATTCGTTAAGCGGCTTGTCTCCGCACAAGGCTACAAAATCTTGCATGACGCGTTTGCATAAGGCAGCGCGCTCTCCGCTCCAGGGCGTGTTGCCAACGGAGCCCGACGCGATCCACGCTTCCACAGCCTGAGACAGCGTCACGACAGCTGTAGTCGGCCCTTTTGCACTATCCGGCGCACCGGTCACCCCGCGTCGAGAGGAAACGGGGAAGGAGCCCGCCCCGGCCAGAAGGCCGGTGACAAACTCCAGCTCTATCTTAGCCAGATCGGTGCCCACGTGCTGGACACAAGTGGGACACAGCTTCAAACCTGACGTGATCTCAACAACCGCCGACATGCCCGCCGTGTCACAGGTCTGCAAGTGCGTACGCAAAATCGCGGCGCGCTGCCGGAGCCGATCGCGGTACGCCATCGCCAACAAGACTTTGTAGGCGCCGACGCTGTCGTCCATGAAAGCATGTTGCGGCAGACCATAGAATTGCTCGATGGACATCGGCAGCGCGATAATTTCACCGCGCAAAAAGGCAGCAGGATCGCGCAACACCCTGCGCGTGGTCTCCTGGCGGAACAAGAACTCCCGCTGTTCGCATTCGCGCAGGTAGTTTGCAGGTTCCAGTTTGCCATGGGTGTTGGACTGGCCGGCAGGCGTCTTCACTGGTCGGCAAGACAAATCCGAAGAGAATACTTCGGGAGAAGAGAGTGCGGCTTCCGCCTTGTCGAGCCTTTGCTGCGCTTCGGCGGCGACATTCGCGTAGCGCGCGAGAGCCTCGGCAAGCGCCGTTGTCCGTAAAGATCGGATAATTTCTCGCGCACCGATTACGGCACGCAGCCTGGACGGCACGCTGCGTCGATAGCGCCATACACCGCGCTTTCCTGCGCGGGTGAGGTAGGGGTATTGGGGCATCCTGGCACGCTCGCTTTTGTATCGACTCCTTGTAGCGAGCGGTGGGGATATCCCCTTCAAAACAGTTCTTTTTTTGCTTCCAGGCATCTACGAAACATTGGTGCGGTCGAGAGGACTCGAACCTCCACGCCTTGCGGCGCTAACCCCTCAAGCTAGTGCGTCTACCAATTCCGCCACGACCGCATGCATCGCGACCGCTCTGTAGCAAACCGGGGCCGGGCAAACAAGCCGCTGCGCATTCCGGCCAAGGCGGCCCGCAGCCAAGTCAGCGTGGGGGCCGCCTTTCACCAGCCGGCGCCCGCAAAGTGCCGGCTGGCGACTTAAACACGCCGCGGCCCACTCCAAAGCTTGAACACCACGCCCGTTCTCGCCACATTTCCTGGGGACCCACCGGGAACTGAACGCCCATGCCGTCGCCCACCGGCCAACCTGTCGCATGGTTGGTGACACGCGAGCCCGTCTCCTACGAAGCCGCCTCGGCTCAAATGGCGCAGCGCGTGACCGCCATTGCCACGGGCGCCGCACCGGAGTTCGTGTGGCTGCTGGAGCATCCGCCCCTCTATACCGCCGGTACGAGCGCAAAGCCGGAGGATCTCGATTGCCCCCTCGCGCTTCCCCGTGCATCGCACCGGACGCGGAGGCCAGTTCACCTACCACGGGCCCGGACAGCGGGTTGCCTATGTCATGCTCGACGTGAAGCGCCGCTTCGGCGATGTGCGCGCGTATGTCGCCAGCCTTGAAGACTGGGTCATCGACACCCTCGCGGCGCTCGATGTCACCGGCGAACGGCAGCCGGGCCGGATCGGCGTCTGGGTCCGCCGCCGGACCCCAACCGATGCGAGCACTACCCATGACAAGATTGCAGCCATCGGCGTGCGGCTCTCGCGCTGGGTGAGTTCGCACGGTATCAGCCTCAACGTCGCGCCGGATCTCGGGCACTACTCCAGCATCGTGCCGTGCGGCATCCGCGACGGCGGCGTCACCAGTCTGGCCGATCTCGGGCTTACCGCTGATCTGACGGAGGTCGACAGGGCCCTGCGCGCCGCTTTCGAGCAGCGCTTCGGCGCAACCGTAGACGTGACGGGCTCCCCGGGGGAGATGTTGCCCAGCCTGCAATCGCAGGTCCCGCAAAATGAAAGCGCGCCGCTACCCGGTGGCCCGGGCAGCTGGCGCGCAAGTCCAGAACGACCCTCTTAACCCCTGTTACCAGGCCTTTTGCTTGGCGCCGGGGGCGTCGGGGGCCCTGCCGAAGCATCGGCCCCCTCATAATAAACTGTGCCGTCCTCAATCGAGACAACGTCGGTCGCCGCAAGGCGATACGCGTCATCTTCGCTGTTGTTCATGCGAATGGTGCACCCTTTGAGGCAGATGTCCGTCAAAGTCTGCGACGGTTTCAGCACATGCTCGGCCGCGGCTTCGCCCTCGATGACTGTCACTCTATGATCGCGTTCGTCGCGATTGGTGATCGACACCGCGTGGGCTGCGGTGGTGCTCAACAGGAGCCCGATCACACACATCGCACGCGTCGTACGCATCATCGTTGCCGAACTCAAAGGATGCACTCGCCGTTACTTCTTTTTCTTCTTCGCGGTTTTCTTCGCGGTCTTCTTGGCAGTCTTTTTCTTCGCCTTCATCGCTTTAGTCTCCAGTGAGTTACCCGAATCGTGTTCGGGCAATGTCAATGTGAAAATTTTTTGGCGAGTCTACAAACGGATTTTTCCGCTGACGCCTATCGGAGTTTTCGATAGATACTTTTAGGCATCGGTAACGATGAAGGTATCTCTGCATGGACATCGCTCTCGCGCGTACGTTCCTGATGGTCGCGGAGACAGGCAGTTTCATCGATGCTGCGCGCAAGATGAATGTCACGCAATCGACCGTAAGCGCGCGCATCAAAGGGCTCGAAGACATGTTCGGGCGCACGTTGTTCGATCGATCCAAGAGCGGCGCTGCGCTCACGGGAGCGGGCGAGCAGTTCCAGAAGCACGCGCTGGCGCTGGTGCGTGTCTGGCAGCACGCACAGCTGGAGGTGGGGCTGGCTGGGCAGCACCGCGACCATTTGGCTGTCGGCGCGCTGGCAACGCTCTGGGACGGATTCCTGTTGCGCTGGATTTCCTGGCTGCGAGGCAACGTCCCCGACATTGCCATCTCGGCCAGCGCCAGCCTGCCAGCCGTCATGAACCAGCGTCTGCTGGAAGGGACGCTGGATCTCGCCATCATGTACGAACCGGGCCAACCACCCGGCTTTGCCATCGAGCACCTGTTCGACGAGGAATTCGTGCTGGTCACCAGCGCGCCCGGCCGCCGGCGCCATCAGAGCGACTATGTGTTCGTCGATTGGGGACCCGCCTTTCAAGCCGACCACGCGGCCGCGTTCCCCGAGCTCAACAACACCGGCGTCAATCTGGACCTGGGCTCCATGGGCATCGACTACCTGCTCTCCAACGAAGCGTCCGGCTATTTCCCGCGCCGTCTCGTGAAAAATCACGTCACGCGCCGGCGCCTGCGCATCCCGGCCCGGTCGCGCTCGTTCACGTCGCCCGTCTACATGGTTTATCCCGAGGCGCGCGACGAGGAAGCCTACGAGCCCATCCTGCAAGGCCTGCGGCAGGCTTCGAAGCGGCTGCTCTAGCCTTGTCATTCCGGCCGAGGGCGATCGCCCGAGAGCCGGAACCCAGGGCAGGCACATGCAGCCCTAGATCCCGGATATTTCGCTGTCGCGAAATTCCGGGATGACAATTTATAGGGTCGGCAGCGCCTCGAACCCGGGCGAGGGCTCGGCAGCGCCCTCCGCGACATCTACAGACGCAACCTGCGCCGACGGCGGGCCGCCGCGGCAGCGCTCGATCATCTCGGCAACGTCGTCCGGGGCTCCCGAGAAAACGGCTTCGACCGTGCCGTCGCGCCGATTGCGGACCCAGCCGGTCAAGCCAAGTTCGCCGGCGACCCGCTCGGTCCAGTAGCGGTAGCCTACGCCTTGCACGCGGCCAGCGATGCGAACGCGCACGGTCCGCACCTCTCCGCCCATGCAAACCTCCGTCAGTAGCCGAGCGCCAGGCCGTCCTTGCGATAATCCGAGGCGCCGATCAGCGTACCATTGGCCCGGTCGAACATCACGATCTGGCCGCCGCCCCAGGGCATCGGCCGGCGCTGCAGCTTGTGTCCGCGTGCTTGCAATCCGGCGATGACGTCGGGCGGCACGTTGTCCTCGGCCAGGATCGCATCGCCTTCGAAGAACATGCGTGGGGCGTCCAGGGCCTCCTGGGGACCCATGCCGTAGTCGAACATGTTGTTCATGACATAGACGTGCCCCATGGGCTGGAAGTGGGCACCCATCACGCCGAACGCCATCAGCGGCTTGCCGTCCTTCAACACCATGGCGGGGACCAGCGTGTGCATGGGCCGCTTGCGTGGAGCGATGCAATTGGGGTGCTTCGGGTCGAGCACGAAGCCTTCGCCGCGGTTGTGGAAGTTCACCCCGGTCTTGGCTGTGACGATGCCGGTGCCGAAGTCCCCATACAGCGAGTTGATGAACGAGACGGCCATGCCCTTTTCATCGACAATGGAGAAGCACACCGTGTCAGAGCCAGCCGGCCGCGGCAGGGGGCCCAGCTCGGGCCGATGCTTCTTGCGGTCGATGCGCCTGGCGAGTTTGTCGATGGTGGCATCGTCGAGCATGTGCTCCACCGGAACTTCGGCCATGTCCGGGTCGGCGACGAAGGTATCGCGCATGGCGAAGGCCAGCCGCGCCACCTCCATGAGGAGGTGATAGTGTTCGACCGACTGGGCGTCGGCATTGGCCTTGCCGAGGCGCGCCAGCATCTTCAGCATGATCAGCGCGACGATGCCGTGATTGCTCGGGGGCAGCTCGTAGAGGTCGACGCCGCGATAGCTCACGGAGATCGGCGTCACGTAGGTCGACGACTGGGCCGCAAAGTCCTCGAGCGTGTGCAAGCCGCCCAGCGCGTTCAGCTCCGCAACCATGTCCTTGGCGATTTCGCCTTTGTAGAAGCCGTCGCGCCCTTCCTTGGCGATCCGCTTCAGCGTCTTGGCGAGCGCTGGAAACCGCATGACGTCGCCGGCCTTGGGCACCTTGCCGTCCTTGAGCAGGTTGCGCTTGGCGCCGGCTGACCTGAACTTGCGGGCTCCGTTGGCCCAGTCCGCCGCCACGCGCGGCGCCACCACGAAGCCGCCTTCGGCGAGCGCGATGGCCGGCGCCAGCAAGCGCTCCAGCGGCATGGTGCCGTGGTCCTCGAGCAAGCGGGTCCAGCCGTCGATGGCGCCCGGCACGGTGACGGCATGCACGGTCGTGGTCTCGATGCGCTTGATGCCTTTGCTTGCGTACCACGCAGCGGTCGCAGCCGCCGGCGCCCGGCCGGCGCCACTCAGCGCGATCGGCTTCTTCTGGCCCGGCTTCATCAGGATGGCAAAGCAGTCCCCGCCAATCCCGGTCATCGGGCATTCGACGACCGCCAGCACGGCGGCAGCAGCAATCGCCGCATCGACCGCGTTGCCGCCGGCCCTGAGCGTCTCGATCGCAGTCAGGCTGGCTGTTGGATGCGACGTCGCACACATGGCCCGGCGCCCATAGACGGGCGAGCGCCCGGGGAAGTGGAAGCTGCGCATGAATGCTCCGATTGAGTGGGTCAGGAAAGGCGCGGTGGTCGCAACTTAAGGAAATGTGCTTGGCGCGCAAGCTGCCTGCACCGAAGCCTGGCTTCCAGCTCCAACCCCGTGGTGAGCACCGTCGAACCGCGGATTGCGATGCACCGCCGCCCTTCGACGGGGCTCAGGGCGAGGACGGAGCACGCGGCCTGGGACGCGGACGTACCGCCCTAGGCAAATTCCATGATCACGGCATCCACGGCGAGGCTATCGCCGGCCTTGGCCTTGATGGATTTGACCATGGCGTCGCGCTCGGCCCGCAAGATGTTCTCCATCTTCATGGCTTCCACCACGCACAGGGCCTCGCCGGCCTTGACCTCCTGCCCTTGCGACACGTGGATCGCCTTGACGAGCCCCGGCATGGGGCAAAGCAGCAGCTTGGACGTGTCCGGTGCGGTCTTCTCGGGCATCAGGGCGGCCAGCATGGCCTCGCGCTCGGTATACACGTAGGCCTTGGCGCGCAGACCCCGATAAGCCAGCTCATAGCCATTGAGGAAGGGGCGAACCTGCACCGCAACATGCCGCTTGCCCACATGGCCCCGCCAGAGCGGATTGCCCAGCCACCAGTCGGCATCGACCTCGAGCGTGGTGCGGCGGATGCCCTTGGCATCCACCAGCGTGACCTTGGCCGGATGTCCCAAGGTGCCTTCCACACGCGCCGCGACCAGGGCACCCCCGATGTTGGCAACACGGCGGTCGGCGAAACGCACCGGCGGACCGGACATCTGATCGGAGATCTCGCGGCGGCGCACGTTGGCCAGGTGGTCGATGGCAACGGCAACGGCCGCCAGGATATCGAGGTTTTCCCCCTGTGGGGTGAGCGGCTTGAAGCCGCCTTTGAACTCCTCCGCGATGAACCCGGTAGAGAGACGGCCTTCGCGCCAGCGTGGATGCTGCATCAGCGCGGACAGAAAGGGCACGTTGTGTTCGACCCCATCGATGACGAAGGCGTCCAGCGCATCGGCCTGCAGGTCGATGGCGGCCATGCGCGTCGGCGCGTGCGTCACCAGCTTGGCGATCATGGGATCGTAGTACATGGAGATCTCGGCGCCCTCGAACACGCCGGTGTCGTTGCGCACCGTGCCCGCCTTGCCGGACGCCTCCTCGGGCGGCCGATACCGGGTGAGGCGACCGATGGAGGGAAGGAAATTGCGGAACGGGTCTTCGGCATAGACCCGGCTTTCCACCGCCCAGCCGTTGAGTTGCACGTCCGACTGCTTGAGCTTGAGCTTCTCGCCGGCCGCAACTCTTATCATCTGCTCGACCAGATCGATGCCAGTGACGAGTTCGGTCACCGGGTGCTCGACCTGCAGGCGGGTGTTCATCTCCAGGAAGAAGAAGCTGCGATCCTGGCCCGCCACGAACTCCACGGTGCCTGCGCTGTCGTAGCCCACGGCCTTGGACAGGGCCACCGCCTGCTCACCCATGGCCTTGCGCGTCCTGGCATCGAGCAGCGGCGACGGCGCCTCCTCGACGACCTTCTGGTTGCGGCGCTGGATGGAGCACTCGCGCTCGCCGAGGTAGATGACGTTGCCGTGCTTGTCGCCCAGGACCTGGATCTCGATGTGTCGGGGGTTCTCGATGAACTTCTCGACGAACACGCGATCGTCGCCGAAGCTGGACTTGGCTTCCGACCGGGCGAGGCCGAACCCTTCCTCCGCCTCCTTGGCATTCCAGGCAATGCGCATGCCCTTGCCGCCGCCGCCAGCCGAGGCCTTGATCATGACCGGATAACCGATCTCGCCGGAGATCTTCACGGCATGCTTGGCGTCTGCGATCTCGCCGAGAAAGCCTGGCACGGTCGATACCTTGGCTTTGGCCGCCGCTTTTTTGCTCTCGATCTTGTCGCCCATGGCTGCAATGGCGCGCGGATTGGGGCCGATGAAGACGATCCCAGCCTTCTCCAGCGCGACCGGGAACGCCTCGCGCTCCGACAGGAAGCCGTAGCCCGGGTGCACCGCCTCGGCGCCGGTCTTGCGGCAGGCCTCCACGATGTTGTCGATGATGAGATAGGACTGCGCGGCAGGCGGTGGTCCTATGGCGACGGCCTCGTCCGCCATCTCCACATGCAAAGCATCCCGGTCCGCTTCCGAATAGACGGCGACCGTCTTGATGCCGAGCTTGCGCGCGGACTTGATGATCCGGCAGGCGATCTCGCCCCGGTTGGCAATCAGGATTTTCTTGAACATGCGCGACCCATCGTCCGGAAGGGGCCAGGCCCCCAAACCTGACGTACTCCAAGGTCGCAGCGCAAGGCGTTAGGCAGCTGACCCCTTCAGAAATGTTCCTAGGCTGCGGCGGCGGCCTTGTCCACCAGGGCCTGAAAACTGGGGTGAATGGAGGGGCTTTCCGCCTTGATGAACATCAGTAATGCCCGCTCGTTGGGCGTCAGCCGGCCGTCCCTGCCTATGCGCTGCGCCAGCCAGCTGGCCTCGGCCAGGGTGACGGCTTCATTGGTGACGATTTCGACCTTCTGCAGGGCAAGCCGGGCGAGGGCGCGCTCCTCGGAGGATTGCTCGCTGTATCCGTCGAACAGATTTGTGAGGCCGCCAGCCATGCCGGCAGCAACATTGTCCAGGGACAGATCACCACGGCGGTCGAGCCAGGCATCGCGGGCCAGCGCTTCTTCGCGCGGCGGTGGCGCGTAACCAGACGCGGCCATGACACAATTGGCGATGGCTTTCACGAACAGGTCGCCCCAAGCGGGATGATTGTCGGCCTCGGTGGTGGCTTCGTCGATGTCGAACAGGATCTCTGCCTCGGGCCGCGTCACCGCCACGTTGCCGTCGCCTCCATAGCTGTAGATGATGCTGCGCAGCAGATCGACGTCGGCCTCGGTGACGACGCCGGGCTCGAGCAACTTGCCCGAGCGCAGCGGACCAGCACCGTTGATCACGGCGTCCTTGACCTGCTCGAGGGCAAACGAAACAAGGCTCTGCGGTGTCCAGCGCGCCCGGTTGAGCACGCTCACGAGCAGCTCCATTTCGGTCTTGGACTCGATGCGGCCATCCTTGGAGATGCGCTGGATCAGCCAAGCCGCGTTTTCGGAGGTCAGATAACCTTCGGGTTTGGCCTGCTCGACGATGTAGTCCGTGATGGTTTCGACAAAACAGTCTGCCCAGGCCGGGTCCTGCACCGGACACGCATCGTTGAGGGCAAAAATGATTTCGGCTTCTTCAGCCGTGATGAGGCCGTCGTCGTAGTAGCTGCGGCGCAACTTCAGGACGTCAGCGTCCTTTATGCTGCCTCGCGCCTTGATTTCGGAAATCGATACCGCGTTCAGAACGCTCATAACCGGCCCTGCCCCAGACTTCCCCGGGATGAGCGTATGAGATTATGGTTACCATCCGGCTAATTCGGGCTGCTGCGGAGCCCAGCCCGAACCTTCCAGGGGTGAACCGATGCGTCGGTTGAAAATGTTCGGCCTTGCAGTGATCGTGCTGGTAGCGGTTGTGTGTGCCATCGGTGCGGCGGTGCTGACCCTCTGGCCGTCATTCGGCGGCAGCCTGCAGGGAGACAGGGCGGCGCGGGCGCACGCTTCCCCCCAGTTCCGCGGCGGCCATTTCGAGAACGTGGTGCCGAAAACGCCCATGACCAACGCCGTGATGGTGGACCTGCTCAAGCGGCAATTCTCCGGCAACGAGATGCGCACCCCGCCGCCAACCTGCCCGCCCGTGGTGCGGCTTTCACAGGCAGATTTCAAGGGCCGGCCAGCGCCGGGCCTGCGCGCCATCTGGTTCGGGCACGCCAGCGTCTACCTGGAAATCGACGGCACCCGCGTGATGACCGACCCCATGCTCTCGGACTATGCCTCGCCGTTCTCTGGGATAGGGCCAAAGCGGTTCCATCCGCCGCCGCTGGCACTCGAAGCCTTGCCTAAGATCGACGCCGTGGTCATCTCGCATGATCACTACGATCATCTCGATGTGCCGACGGTCAGGCGTCTGGCGCAATCGGGCACCCATTTCTTCGTTCCGCTCGGCATCGCTGCGCACCTGGAACGATGGGGCGTACCGGCCACGCAGTTCACCGAGCTGGACTGGTGGCAGTCGGCCGACATCGCCGGCCTGAAGCTCACCAGCACACCAGCCCGGCACTATTCCAGCCGGGCCTTGCGCGACGGCAACGCGACGCTGTGGTCGTCATGGTCGATCGCCGGCCCGGTGCACCGGGTGTATTTCAGCGGCGACACGGGCTTCGGCGCGCATTTCCGCGAGATCGGCGAACGCCTGGGCCCGTTCGATCTCAGCCTGGTAAAGATCGGGTCTTATGGCCCGGGACCAGGATGGCTCGATATCCACATGGACCCGGAGGAAGCCGTCAAAGCCCACGTCGCGGTCAAGGCGCAGCGCATGCTGCCGGTGCATTGGGCCACGTTCAATCTGGCCTTTCACGCCTGGGACGAGCCGATCCAGCGGGCGCTGGCGGCCGGGCGCCAGCAGGGCATCGACCTGGTGACGCCGCGCATCGGCGAAGTCGTGGCTGCAGGCGCTGCCTTCACGTCCGTGAACTGGTGGGAAACGTGCGGCAAGAATTAGCGTTGGTAGCCGTTGCCGATGGATGCGGCAGGATGCGACGGTCCGCTGGGTTCGCGTGAGAACGTGGCATGAAATCGAAGAAGGCCGTGCCGGTCATCGTGCGCCACAAGGACGGCTCGCTGTGGGCCAAGGGCCAGTCCGTCGACGGCGTGCAGGCGGGCTACTGGGAGTGGTTCCGCAAGGATGGCACCAAGCTGCGCTCGGGACATTTCCACAACGGGCAGCAGACGGGCGCGTGGACCACCTACGATAGGGCGGGAAAGGTCTACAAGGCGACGACGATCAAGCTCAAGGCGAAGAAGGCCTAAGCACGCACGCGCGCGCCTTTGGGGATGGTCGGCGGCGCCTTGTTGAGGGTCTCGATGGCGAGGCCCGCGGCGGCCTTGTAGCCGGCCATGAAGTCGGCGCGCTCCTTGGGCGCAATCACATCGTCGATGTTGTCGAAGGTGCCGCCGCAGCGTTCGTCGACCAGGTTGAGCAGCCCGAACGGCCCCGCGCCGCGATTGCGCAGGACGAGCTGGGAGATGGTTCCGCACAGCTTGGCATCGTAGGCGGCGAGCGCTGCATGCGTCACGCCGTGCTCGACCAGTGCAGCGCCGAGCACGCGCGCATCGACGATGGCCTGGCTCGCGCCGTTCGAGCCGGTGGGATACATGGCATGCGCGGCATCGCCGAGCAGCGCCACCGGCCCATCGACCCAGGTGGGAACGGGGTCGCGGTCGATCATCGGGTTCTCGAAGGCGCAATCCGACTTCCTGAGCAGGGCCGGGACGTCGAGCCAGTCCCAGATCCAGCTATCAAAGTGATGAGCGAATTCGTCGGTCCCCACCTGCCGGAACCAGCCGCTCTGCTTCCATCCCTCGGCGTTGTCGGTGGTGACCTCCGCGATCCAGTTGATCATCGACAGGCCGGTGTTCGGATCGGGATGGGAGATGGGATAGAAGACAACCCGATGGCGATGCGTGCCGAGGCCGACGAAAGACGCGCCGGTTCGTATCGGCTTGGCCCAGGTGGTGCCGCGCCACATGATGGCGCCGCCCCAATGGATCGGGGGCTGGGCGGGATGCATCTGCGCCCTGACAGCGGAATGGATGCCGTCGGCGCCGATGAGGAGCACGCCACCGACCTCGGAAACCGACCCGCTGGCCGCCTCGACCTGCGCGGTTACGCGGCTGTCGCCGTTCTTGCGATAGCCGGCCACCCGGCTGCCGAGCCGCACGGCATCCCGGCCGATCCGCTCCACGACCTTTTCGTACAGCAGCATGTGGAGGTGGCCGCGATGCACGGCATATTGCGGCCACTCGTAGCCGGCCAGCAGGCCGCGGTGCTCGGAATAGACGTCATTGCCGTTGAGGCCGACCAGCGCCCACTCCTTGGCGGGCAGGCCCACGCGATTGAGGTCGGCTTGCGTGATGCCGAGGTCGTAGAACTCGCGCACCGCGTTGGGTTGCAGGTTCACGCCGACACCCAGCGGGCGCATCTCGCGCACCGCCTCGAACACGACGCACGGCACACCGATCTGGTGCAGCGTCAGGGCCGTCGCCAGCCCGCCGATGCCGCCGCCGGCGATGAGTACGGTGTTATCCATTATGGCTGATCTGCACTCTGCGAAGCCCAATCCCGGCAGAGCCGGCACATGGCCTTTTCTAACCCGTTTGCTGCCGTTGACCAGCACGCTTACGGCTTAACCGGTCGCCGATACGCGCCTTGTTTTGCGCAATCTCGCATTTTATGTTCGCTCTCCAGCGGGCTTTGGCAGGACGATGGTCATCGGCAAACTGATGTTAGCGTTTTTTGTACTTTCAGCCGCCGCAGATCCGGCGCGTGATACCTGCTGGGCTGCGGGAGACCAACAATGAAATATGCGGTGTGTGGCGCGCTTGCATTGGCGTTTTTTTTGAGCGCGCCTGTGCAAGCTCAGGACCCGTTGACTGAAGAAAAGCTGAAGGGCGTCCTGGCGACGCTGCGCCAGCTCAACAAACTCCCGGCGCCGCCGCCGCCCGGCAGGGTCGTGCGCTCAGCCAAGACACCACAGCAGTCCGTTTCCCCTGAACTGATCAAAGAGATCGGCGCTGCGTCGCTCGAGTTCCTGCAGAAGCATCCCGGACAGGTTATCTATGGCGGCGACAACCGCAGAAGCTATGACACGGCCACAGACATCGAGCAGCGCGCGGCGGACGCCACCGCCGTTTTTGTGAGAGCCGGCCAGGTGTCGCCCGACCGGAACGGAACCGTCAGGCTCGCCGGCGCGGGAGGCCCACGCTTCTGCTCGCCCAGAGACCTGCAGCCCGGCCAGCAGCCCGAGCCGTTCTGGGAGCAGCCCCGGACGGGCTTCTGCACGGGGTTCAAGGTGGGGCCGGATCTCGTCGCCACCGCCGGGCACTGTATCAAGCCCAGCTCTGAAAGCGGACCGGGCGACATCAGTTGCGGCGACCTCCGACTGGTCTTCGGGTTCCGCAACACGAAGGCGCGAACCGCCGCCGATCGCGACATTTCCCCCGCGAACGTCTACAGGTGCGTCGATGTGCTGGCCGGGCATCTCGATACGCAAGATTGGCGCATCATCCGAGTCGACCGGCCAATCAACGCTCCACAAGTGACCATGCGGCTGGAGGGGCGGCCGCCGCTCGGAGAGCGCCTGACCGTCGTGGGCCATCCCGCCGGACTGCCCGTGACAATATCGGACGGCGCCGCGGTCCAGCGTCACCGGCCCACGTTCTTCTCCGCCGACCTCGACACCTATCAAGGCAATTCCGGCTCCCCGGTGTTCAATAGCGACCGCCTGCGATCGGGCGACCTGTTTGTCGAGGGCATTCTGGTGCGGGGCGAGAGCGATTTCGAACAGGAGACCCCTTGTCTGGTTTCCAGGCGCTGCCCATTGTTTTCTGCATGCCGGGGCGAGGATGTGACGTATTCGTCGCTCCTCGAACCGGCGCTGCGGCGACTGTTGAGAACAGAAGCATCGAAACAATGATTGGATGTTCCAGCATGAACATGACGGCAGCGGCGGTCTTCGCGCGGGCACTGGCGCTGTCAGTGTTGACGATCGCACCCACCTGGGCCGCCGCCCAATCCGACGGCGACGGCCAGCCGCGACCGGAGGCTGTCCTGTCCTTTCGCGCTACCGGTCAAGAGCTGGTATTCAGGGTTCCGACCGGCGGCTGCACGAGCGTTGGGGATTTCCACGTCGACGTTCTGAGATCAGGTCATGAGGTGAGCTTGTCGCTGGCCCGGCAACGACCGGACGACTGCAAGGGCCGGTTTCCCGCGGGCATCGAGATTTCCATTCCCTACGGCGATGTCGGATTGCAGGCGGCAGACCGGATTCGGCTCGTCAACGCAGTTGGATTGCAGGCTGAACCTGCGCAATGACAGGGGCGTCCTGGTGCGTCGGCGGAACGCGGGATGCCGAGGGCGTAGAACCCGCTCACTGCCTTGGGCTTGGCCCTACTGCACGCTAGTGTCTTTCCGCTCGAGCTTGCACCGACCGCTAGTGCCCGGCCCAATCTGGATTCCCCGTGCTGAGCCTGTCGAAGCACGGCTTGGCGTGTGCGACACGTCCTTCGACAAGCTCAGGACGAGGGCGAGCGTGCGGTCGCGGTGAGTTCCACCAAAGGCGGAAAGCCTCTAGCGCCCACCTGCTGCTGACGCCGCGTAGACCACATACCGGCTCCAGGGCCGCCACGGGGGTCCGCCTTCTGCGACCTTTCGCAGGACACCGGAGGCCTGCAACACATCCTCAAACCGCGGATAGATGTAGACAACAAAAGCCTCGCGAGGCTGTGCCGTCAGTGATGCCTCCAGATTGGCGATGACGCTCTGCAGCGTTTCCCGCCCGAAGGGATCGAACAGGAACAGCACGGGCGGCTCCGGGCCGTAGCGGTAATCGGCGACATCCATGCAATGCAGTTCGAAAGCCGTGCACTGCTGGGATGCCGGGCTGTAGCGCTTGATGTTGTCTTGCGCGATGCGGTGCAGTTGCGGTGACAGTTCGATCCCGACAAGCTTCGCGAACGCGAACTCCGATGCCACGAGCAACGCGCGCCCTTTGCCCGATCCCATGTCAACGAATGCGAACGTGTCCCGCGGCAACGCAATAGAGCTGAGAATCTCGTAGATGACCGACGCCGTCGTCGCCACGTAGAAGTAAGCCCCCGGCGTGCGGTCCCGCCCGAGGACGGGCGCTGCCGTATCCGTGCCGAACCGCGCATCGAAGGCTTCCTTGCGTTCCTCGATGTACGACCTGACGGACTCGAACAGATAGAAGGCGGGCCCAAGCACAGGGCCGTTGAGATCCAATAGGCTTCGGAACGCGCTGACACGCGGTTGACGCAGAACGCTCATGTCTATCCCTTTGTCGAGGTCCGCACTTTGCGGCGGCCTTACGGGCATGCTTCGCGGCCACGAGTGTCCGAACTGCGGCGGCGTCCCGCGCGTGACTTAGTTAGGAAAGCGGCATCTCGTCCGCCATTGGCCCAAAGCAGGATTAGGTGCCCAGAATGCGCGGGGGTGATGTGCGCCTTTGCGCATGCGACAAATCGCGGTCAAATGAGCCGGACTCAAGCTGCGCGGAGACTTGGCTCAAGACGCTCGGCGTTGGCCAATGGAGCGAAGGGACGTCGCCGGCACGGAACAACAGTCGCGCCCTCCTCACCGGCACGCAATCGAACTGCGTGAGACGCGGGGTGGACCTATGTCTCGCCGATGCGCGCAATGTAGCGCGTGACCGACTCCGCTACCAACTGCTTGCCGTTTGCGTCGATCTGCCCTCGACCCGAGAACGCGCCGTAGACCGCGTCGAACGCGAACGGCTCCAGGATCTCAGCCATCCGCCGCACCTTGGCGGCAGAGAGCGGGATCAGGTTCGGGTAGGACCACATGAAGCTGACATGCCCGCTGGGCACCACCTGGAGGATGTCGCCCGACAGCAGCATGCCGCGACCTTCGCACCCGTCCGCCCAGTGAAGGACGGTGCCACCGTCAAAGTGTCCGCCCAACCGAACGAGCGTGAGACCCGGCCCGATTTGTTTGATGTCCCCATCCCAGAACTGTACCGCGGGGTCGGCGCGCATTACCCACTGCCGATCAGCCGCGTGCAGGTGGATCGGCACGTCCCCGAGCGCGCGGCTCCATTCCACCATCGTGGTGTAGTAGTGCGGGTGGGAGATGGCGATCGCCGCGATGCCGCCGAGGCCCTTCAGCACGTCGACAGTTGCCTCGTCGATGAGGGCGATGCAGTCCCACAGCACGTTGCCTGACGGCGTGCGCACGAGGATGGCGCGCTGGCCGATGCCGAACGCCGGGGTGGTCTCGATGGTGGTGAGCCCGGGCGTGAGACGGCGGAACTTGTTGCTGTGCGTCTTCCGCAGGCCCTCCAGCGTGGTCCAGGTTTGGCCCGCAGCCGGGACGAACTGCCGCTCGTCGGTGCAGCCCGGACACGCGCCGGGCGGCGTCTCGGACGGCGGATACTGCGTGCCGCAGGCGGTGCAGATGAAGGCTGGCATGGGGGAAGGATAGACCAGGGTGGTGGGGTGTTCCAATGGGGCGGGCGGAGACGTTGCGTAGGGCGGCATACTCGCGAGACTGTTCGATCCCGGCTACGCGTTGGCAACTCTCGGAGTGATATATGCGCTGTTAAGCGCCGCGCTGATCTTCAACCCATGTCTGCTTCGCATTGAGGACAAGAAGAGTTGATGCAACGACGATGCGCGGATGCGAGAGAGCGGTCACGGTGAAGGCACCATCTATAGCCTGGCGCGGAGGAACTGCACCACACGCTGAAAAGCCTGATGCACCGGGTGGTCGGGCGGCGCGGCGTCGCCGGCTTTGGCGTACTCTCCCGTCAGCGTGGAGTGGCGGGGAAAGAAGATGCGCTGCAGCGCCGATGCACCCCCATACTCCTGCACCTCGATGTTGTCGCCGAATGCCTTACGCAACCGGTCGAGGCGTGCGCGCGGGCAGATCCGATCCTCCTCGAAGCGCACTGCCAGCAATTGCATGTTGTCGGCCTTCAGCCGACGCCCCGCGGCGGCCAGGTGTTCATCGGATACGTTGAGCTGGCTCGCCCAGGGCCCGTGGCCGAGGCCGGTGTACACGTAGGTGCTGGAAAACGGCACGCCCGGCTGCGCCGCCACCGGGGCGGCAACCCATGGGTCGATCACGAGCGGGATCACGAACGCGCCGGTCAGGCACATGCCGATGGCCCCGACCCGGCCGTTACCGTGACGCGTGCTCATGTCCTGAGCGAGTGACCTGAGCCAGTCGGTGATGGGCGCCGATTTGCCGGCGGCCAGTCTGCCGAACTCACGCGAGATGCAAAGCTTCAAGGAGTTGCTGAAAGCGGCGGCCTGCAGAGGCTTGCCGAAGAGATGCGGCAGGTAGACGCGGAAGCCTTGGCCGGCCAGCCGGCGCGCGAAGTCCACTGCAGTGGCGTTCATGCCGGACAATTCGTGCATCACCAGCACCGGGGGGCCGTCGCCAGTGACGTAGACCTCGTGCGAGATTTTCCCGTGCGACCACTTGTAGGAGGTGAAATCCTCGAGCCCGGCCGATTGCATCGCAATACCTCATCAAACAGTAGGTGATCCGCAAACGTTGGACCTTACCGCGCGAGCATGTCCACCGCATCGTAAACTTGCATCCGCCGGTCATGCAGTTTTTGGCGAGCGGCACTACGCTCTGTCATCCTCGGGCTTGTCCCGAGGATCCAGCTCTCAGCAGTCTCTGGCGCTAGTTGATGGCTCGATGGTCGGGCCAAGCCCGACCATGGCAAGGAGGGAGCCCGCAAACTCAGCAGCCGCACCCTTGTTGCGCGGTGAACTAGGTTCCCGCCTCCGCGGGAATGACGTTCGTGGGGCGCGACCCGCTCTCAACTGGCGTCATGCCCGCGGAGGCGGGCACCCAGGACACCTCACCGCGAGGGTGAGCAGAATTTTCTCACCGCAACAGCGTTAAGCTTGCTGTCGACCCAGCTCTCCGACGTCGTCGGAGCAAGCGGTTGGATGGATGGTCGGGCCAAGCCCGACCATGACAACCGAATGTTGCGCATTAGTAGACAATGCACGGCACCCCGATCTGGTGCAGGGTCAGCGCTGTCGCCAGCCCGCCGATGCCGTGTTCGTGTGGAAATTGGATGGCAATTGGATAGGCTCTACAGACCTACAGCTTCTCTCTGGTTGGGAGCGCAACCAATGGCCGACGATGTTAGGAAAACGGTAGATTGGTTGGGTGCGCGATACGTTGGCGCCACGCTCGTCGAGTTTATGCAGAGGCTGCCGACCGATGAGGCTGAAAGAATTCACGCTGCGGCCCTGGAATTGAAACGCCTCAAGGCTGAAGAGGAGCGGCACGTAAAGACTGCGCGGGATGTTCAACTATGGTCTTGGATCGGAGGGATTGCCGGAATAGCAGCTATCGATGCGCTTCTCAGTGGACGTATGTTTGCGGGTCTACTGCTTGTCATTGACGGCATAATTGCCGCAGCCATATGGTGGTTCGCCTCTAGGGCAATTCGCCAGAAGCACTCGCTTGCGGGCAGAGCAACCGCCGATCGATTCCGCCTTGAAGAGAGCGTCTTTCAACGGATCGGTGTCGTTTACGGAGAGGCAGACGGCAGAGTGCATTCGATTGCTCAGCTTGCCGCAAGTCACGGGAAGATTCAGCAGGAACTGCGGGTCGTTTCCGCTGTATATGACGAAATTCAAAGGGGAGCCTCGCTGGCGCGTGAGGCGGGCATAAGTGCGTCACTATTTCAACATCGCACCCATTTGCTAAATCGGGTTCTAGGCGGCCTGCCGACCCAAGAACTTCTCGAACATGCAGACTGTGAACGCTTATTCCACGAGATGACCAAACTAGGTCTTCGAGATCACACTGTGGAGGCGATATTGTTGCACCGGACTGACGCCGGTCTGCCAATTACCCCACGAACACTCGAGATTGCCAAAGCAAGGATGCTATCGGTGGGATAGGCCCGACACAGGACCGCTGGACGTGGGCGCATTGCTCGTTTGCCCCGCGGGATAGCCTCAGTAGCAGGGGAGCAGTGCAAACCCCTACAGCGGAGTATTGTCGTGCTTCTTCCAGGGGTTCTCCACCGTCTTGTTGCGCAGCATGGTCAGCGCCCGGCAGATGCGGCGGCGGGTGGTGCGGGGCAGGATCACCTCGCCGATATAGCCGCGCTCGGCGGCGATGAAGGGGGTGCCGCGAAGCTATCTCTGCCACACGAGACTCCACGCTGTCGCCCTTGCCGGTCGCGACGTGCAATCCGGCGCCCTCACAATGTCCTCAGCCACGCAACGACCTGCTCGCGCGCCACATTGGGGGTATCGATGTGCCCGGCACTGACGACGAGATACTTGCTCTTGGGGTGCCGGGGCGCGCGCGCGTAGGCATAACCTTCCCCGCGCTGATACATGTTGTCGCCGGTGCCCACCACCCATAGGAACGGCAGCGCCGGCATCCTGGCGGCGTTGCGGGGCATGACAGCCGGGCCGTCCGGATCGAAGTAGCTGAGGTAGGCCGAAGGCCTGGCCGATACCTGGAACGTCGCCCCCTGGTTCACGTCCGGCAGCATGATAGGCGTATTGCCCTGCCCGGAGGCAACGAGCTGCTTTGCCCTGCTCACGCCATCGGCCACCAATTTCCTGAAGCCCGCCTGCTCGGGCACGTGCCCTGCGGCCAGCGCCATCACCGCCGCCAGGGTCTCACCCCGGCGAACCGCGTAACCGATCGCTGCATTGGCGCCGAAGCTGAGCCCCCCGACCACGATCCGCTTTACGCCCCCTGATCGCAGCTGCTGAGCGGCCCCGTCAATACGGGCCATGGCCTGGTCGTAGGAGTCCATATAGCCGCTCGGCCGGCCGCCCGACCCCTGCCAGGGCATGGCCGGCATGGCGACGACGGCGCCGCTGCCTTGTAGCGCGGCGGCAAGACTGCTCAATGGACCGCCGGGAGACCCACCCTTGCCGTGGAGGAGAACGACGCCCATGCCGGAAAGGTTCGCGGCCTGGGCACGCGCGAGAGAAGGGATCGTGCACAGGAACGATCCGAGGAGGACCAAGGATTGCCGGCGATCCACCGATCGCTGCCCACACTCTTGCATGGTCGCTCCGCCCAAAAACAACGCCGACAGATCGTTCTATCACGGCCTGTCGCGAGGTCACAGAGGGCGAGCTGCATCGCAGAAGTTTGCGATCGCCAAGGGTGGAAGAACACAACCGACGGGCGACAAGAGGCCCAGCCCACCTACAGCGGAATATTGTCGTGCTTCTTCCAGGGGTTTTCGACAGTCTTGTTGCGTAGCATGTTGAGGGCGCGGCAGATGCGGCGGCGGGTGGTGCGGGGCAGGATCACCTCGTCGATATAGCCGCGCTCGGCGGCGATGAACGGGTTGGCGAAACGGTCCTGGTACTCCTTTATGCGCGCTGCGATCTTCTTGGGGTCCGACAGCTCGGCGCGATACAGGATCTCGACCGCGCCCTTGGCGCCCATCACGGCGATCTCGGCTGTCGGCCAGGCGTAGTTGACGTCGCCGCGGATGTGCTTGGAGCTCATGACGTCGTAGGCGCCGCCGTAGGCTTTGCGCGTGATGACCGTGACCTTCGGCACCGTCGCTTCCGAATAGGCAAACAGCAGCTTGGCGCCGTGCTTGATGAGGCCGCCGTACTCCTGCGCGGTTCCCGGCAGGAAGCCCGGCACGTCGACGAAGGTGAGGATCGGGATGTCGAAGCAGTCGCAGAACCGCACGAAGCGGGCGGCCTTGCGCGAGGCGTCCGAGTCGAGCACGCCGGCCAGCACCATCGGCTGGTTGGCGATGATGCCGACGGTGCGGCCCTCCATGCGGGCGAACCCCGTCACGATGTTCTTGGCGAACTGATCCTGGATCTCGAAGAAATCCGCCTCGTCGATGACCTTGAGGATCAGCTCCTTGATGTCGTAGGGCTTGTTGGGATTGTCGGGGATCAGCGTGTCGAGCGCGGCCTCGTCGCGGTCGCGGCTGTCGTTGGTGGGCAGCTCGGGCACACCCGATTTGTTGTTGGCCGGCAGGAAGTCCAGGAGCCGGCGCATCTGCAGCAGCGTCTCGACGTCGTTCTCGTAGGCGCGATCGGCGATGGACGACTTGGTGGTGTGCACGCGGGCGCCGCCCAGTTCTTCGGCCGTCACGGTCTCGTTGGTGACGGTTTTGACGACGTCGGGGCCGGTGACGAACATGTAGCTCGTGTCCTTCACCATGAAGATGAAGTCGGTCATGGCCGGCGAGTAGACGTCGCCGCCGGCGCAGGGACCCATGATGACGGAAATCTGCGGGATGACGCCGGATGCCAGCACGTTCCTCAGGAAAACTTCGCCGTAGCCGCCGAGCGCGGCCACCCCTTCCTGGATGCGCGCCCCGCCCGCGTCGAACAAGCCGATGATGGGGGCGCGGTTCTGCAGCGCCATGTCCTGGATCTTGGTGATCTTCTTGGCGTGGGCTTCCGACAGCGACCCGCCGAACACGGTGAAGTCCTTGGCGAAGACGTAGACCACGCGGCCGTTGATGGTGCCCCAGCCGGTGACCACGCCGTCGCCGGGAATCTTGGTCTTCTCCATGCCGAAGTCGTGGCACCGGTGCTCGACGTACATGTCGAACTCCTCGAAGGAGTTCTCATCCATCAGCAGCTCGATGCGCTCGCGCGCGGTGAGCTTGCCGCGCTTGTGCTGGGCGTCGATGCGCGCCTGTCCGCCGCCGAGCCGTGCGGTTGCCCGGCGCCGCTCCAGTTCTTCCAGCACTTCCTTCATGAGAGCCGCCCCAATTCATTTCGTCATGCCCAAGCGGCATAGCACGGGCGTATTGCACCGCAAAACGGCTTGAAACGGCGCTGGTTAGCGGCTCAGCCGAGCAGCTGGATCAGCCGGCTGGCCGCCTGCATCTCGAGCCAGCGCTGGTCGCGGCGGGCCTTGGCCTCGGCATCTTCGCCCCACTGGCTGATCTGCCAGTCCTCGTCGATATGGGCCGCGGCCCACGCGTCATGTGCCGTTAACGTGCCGGTGGCATGTGCCAGCGCGAGCAGGGCCGATCCCATCAGCGTGGTCATGACGTGCAGGGCGGTCAGTTCGAATGGGCCATGTGCATCAATCGCATGGGCCACACCATGGGCCGCCGGCGCGGGCTGGCTGGTCGGCATGATGCCCTGGGCCACGTGGAATGATGCGCCGAGCGCCTCGCGCGCCCATGTCAGGACAGGGTCCCACGCCTCCGCCTGACGACGGACCAGTTCCGGTGGGGCCTCCGCGCGGTAGCAGACGAGATCGCTGCTGGCATATCTGACAATGTCCGCCTGCACGTCTGCCTCCCGGCCAGCGACGCCATCGATGGCGGAATTGGCGAGCCGCGTGAGCGGCATGGTCACGGGGTCGATGCGGACTTTCTGGTCCTCCCACTCGGCTGCGACGGCATCGGCCAGCGCGCGCGTCGGCAGCACGAGTTGCTTCTTGGCCGGAGTCCGCACGGGCTTGCCATCCAGGAGGAGGCGGAAGTGGCGCGCTTTTCCCTCCCCCATCACGCCAGAGGCGTGTCTTCGACACGACGTGGGGGAGGGCAAGGGAGGGGGGGATTGCCGAACATCGGATGTCGGGGTTCCCCCCACCCCTAACCCCTCCCCACCAGGGGGAGGGGAATCTGCTGCAACAACCGTCACGGCTTTGTAGAAGCGGGCGCGCCCCGCAGGGACTTTCGCCCCTCGGTTTTTGTCTCCGGTCACGTCGAAACCGGCTCCCGTGCCGCCAGCCGTGCATCGATTGCAGCGGCCAGGGCATCGCTCGTTTCGACGACCGTGTCGGCACCGGCCAGCTGCAAACGCTCGGGCTCGTGATAGCCCCAGGCAACGCCGATCGCGGCCACGCCGGCATTGCGAGCCATCTCGATATCGTAGGTGGTGTCGCCGATCATCAGGGTCGCAGCGGCCTCGACGCCCGTTGCCGCCATGGCATTCAGGATCATGGACGGGTCAGGCTTCGAGGGGTTCTCGTCTGCCGTCTGGATCGAGACGAAATGGCCCTGCCAGCCTTCGCGATCGAGCAGGCGCGCCACGCCGCGCTGTGATTTGCCGGTGGCGATGGCGAGCAGCGTGTCGTCGCGACCCGCCAGTGCCGCCACCACGCCGGCGATACCAGGGTAAAGCGGATCATGCAGCGCGGGCTGCTGGCGCTTGCCGGGAAAGTCGGTGCGGTAATATTCGGCGAGCTCCGCCTGGACGCTCAAGGGATGTTGCGGCGCCAGTACCGCGAACGCCTGCGGCAGCGACAGCCCGACCACGCCCAGAATGTCCGCGCGGCTCGGCGCCGGCAGCGCCAGCGTCGCGAACGCGTATTCCATCGCCGCGCAGATCGCGTGCTGGCTGTCGACCAGCGTGCCGTCGCAATCGAAAATGACGAGTTTCATGGCGAGGCTTATAGCAGAGAGCGGCCCGCGATGCCGGGGTGGCGAACGGCCGCGCGGCGGGTATGATGGCCGCCAGAATAAGGGCCCAAGGAGGACGCCATGACCGCCACGACCTGGGATTTCGTGCACAATCTCGCCAGCGACGCCAAGTGGACGCCGGGCCTGCGCGAGATCTTCGAATACCGCGACCTCGGCATCAAGGACGGCACGCACGGCGACTTCGTCGCCCACCTGATCCGCCACAACGGCAAGAAGACCAAGGACGAGGTGCAGCAGTGGCACGTGCACGACTGCACGTTCCAGTTCGTCTACGTCATGAACGGCTGGGCCACCTTCGAATACGAGGGCCAGGGCCAGCGCACCATCCGCAAGGGCGACACCATCCTGCAGGTGCCCGGCATCAAGCACCGCGAAATCGCCTGCTCGGAGGACTTCGAGGTGCTGGAGATCGTCTCGCCGGCCAACTTCGAGACCCGCATCGTCGAGGGGCCGCAGACCAAGGCGCAGGCAGCCGAGTAGACGCGGGCCAACGCCCTCGCCACCACTTCGTGACCCTGTAGCAAGTTCGACGGTTGCTGGAGGCTCATCTGCCGTGCGCTGCCCGATGAGGGAAAGCGAACTTTTTGCCCAAGGCTGTCGTCAATTCTCGCTCAGACCTGCCATTCGCATGCCTTCCAGGAAGCGTTCCATGAGTTCGGGTGTCTGGTAGGGCACGTTGGCGCGAATCCAGGCGAGCGAGAGCTGCGGTTGCTCGGACCGCACCGTCGCGAGCAACGAGCGGGCTTCCGCGATGCGCCCCGTCCGGGCCAGGCTGGCGCACCGCAGGCGGTGTGCGCCGTGGAAACCAGGGCGCACCTGGGCCGCTTCGGTCGCGTAGCGAAAGCTCTCGTCATACCGCCCGGCAAGATAGTGACTAACGGCAATGTTGCCCAGAAAGAGCGCCATCATTGGGTCGAAAGGACTGAACCTGATGGCCTCTTCGGAGTGGCGGATCGCTTCCTGATCGCGCCCTGAAAAAGCCAAGCCATGACCCAGATGCCCGTGTGCGGCCGCAGAATTCGGGTTGAGGTCGACGGCCCGCTTGAAGGCCGCAATCGATTCCTCCGAACGCCACGCCATCAGGGCCTCGTAGCCCAGCGCAATGTGGCCCCAAGGGTCATGATCGTCGAGGGCGGTGGCCGCTAGCGCCTGCTCATGCCCCCGACGCAGCTCTCGCGCACGATCGAGCCAGCCCATGTGCATCGCGAACAAAAGCGAAAACGCCAGCAGGCTGCGGGCGGGGGCATACTCGGGATAGATTTCGACCGCCTTTTCGAGGCCGCCGATGGCCGCTTCGAAATCGGCCTTGCTCATGCGCCAGAGGCGCGTTTGCGCGCGGGCCACAAGTTCCCAAGCGTCGAGGTCTCCGGCTGAGCGGGAAAGCGCGCGAACGCCCTCGGCGGCCAGCAGTCGCGGCTCGATGACAGCGGCCACGCTGCGCGTGATCTCGTCCTGCATCGCGAAAATGTCGCCGAGCTCGCGATCGTAGCGTTCGGCCCAATGATGGCCGCCGCCTGTCGCATCGATGAGCTGCGCGGTAATGCGCAGGCGCTTGCCCTGACGGCGCACGCTGCCTTCGAGGACGTAGCGAACGCCAAGCTCTCTACCGACCAGCCGGATGTCGGGGGGCTTGCCCTTGTATTGAAAGGTCGAGTTGCGCGCGATGACGAACAGCCAGCGAATGCGCGAGAGTCCGGTGATCAGGTCCTCGGTGATGCCATCGGCAAAGTGCTCCTGATCGTGATCGCTGCTCATGTCGACGAACGGCAGAACCGCGATGGAAGGACGGTCCGGCAGGGGCAGAGAACCGTCACGACGATGTCCGACGCGGGCGGCGTCGAGGCCCCCTGCTTCGGCAATTTCGCCGATGACGGTTACCGGCTCGATCACACGATAGCCACGGCGATGCCGCGTCTCGATGTAACGGGGGGCCCGCGCATCGTCGCCGAGCGCTTGGCGCAGCTCCTGAATGCATGAGGTCAGCGCGTCATCGCTGACCGCGAGGCCGCCCCAGACCCGCTCAAACAACTCCTGCTTGGTGACGAGCTTCGGGGCACATTCGGCGAGCATGGTGAATACGGCGGCAGCCCGCGGGGTCAACCGCACTTGCTTCCCGTCGCCCCGAAGCTCGCCCGTGCGGGGATCAAACCGGAAGCCGCAAAAGGCGAACTGCCGATCCATCATTCGGCGCCTCTCCTATTTCCCGGAGAAATCCCTGAACTTGGCCAGGACTTGGCGGACCGATCCTAACACCTTGTCGTACAGGGCCATAGCATGAGGCAGAAGACATCCAGATCACTGACGAAGTGAGGGGAGTCGAAGATGAACAAGCTCGCGGGCGGAATTGTGTTTTCGTCTGTGTTGATTGCGGCGCTGTTTGGTCGGGACGCGTTCGCCCAAAGCACCAATGTGACGGAGGCCGAAGCTAAGATGTTCGCCGCGAGCGCAGGCTACGAGCGCTTCATGGGCCGCTGGAGCCAACTGCTCGCGCCGCCCTTCATCTCGTTTGCCGGCGTCAAGAACGGCCAGCGTGTGCTCGACGTGGGCACCGGGACGGGATCGCTGGCGGCGGCGGTGGAGGCGCGCATGCCTACGAGCGAGATCGTCGGCATCGATCCATCGCAGGCGTTCATCGCCCACGCGCAGAAGAATGCCAAATCCACCCGTGCGCAGTTTGAAGTCGGCGACGCCCAGGCGCTGAAATTCAAGGACGCTTCGTTCGACCAGACGTTGGCGTTGCTCGTCATGAACTTCATTCCCGACCACAACAAGGCGATCGCCGAGATGCGCCGCGTGACCCGCCCGCAAGGCACTGTCAGCGCCTGCGTCTGGGACTACGACGCAGGCATGCAGATGCTCAGGTTCTTCTGGGACGAAACCATCGCCCTCGATCCCGCCATCGAGCCCAAGGACGAGCGCCACATGAAGCTTTCGCACCAAGGGCAGCTCGGCGAGCTCTGGAAGAAGGCCGGGCTCGCCAACGTTCAGGAGGCGCCCCTGGTGATCGACCAGGCGTTCTCATCCTTCAACGACTATTGGGAGCCGTTCACGAAAGGCGCTGGCCCTGGCGGCGCTTATGTGGTGTCGCTGTCGCCGGACCGCCGCCAGCAGCTCGAGGCTCGCATGCGCAAACGGCTGCTCGGAGATCGTGCGGACGGCCCGTTCACCCTGACGGCGAGAGCCTGGTGCGTGCGCGGAGACGTTCCGAAGACCTGAGATCCGTACTCAACTCCGTTTTGGCTGCATCGCGGACGGTGCGGTCACAAGGTTTGCGTCTACGTTCGCCCCGTCTCTATATCTGTCGCACCGGCTGCGCCATCTTGAGCGCGTCGCGCATAAAAACCTTCGCCTCGTCGGCGGCTTTGCGCAGCAGGGGAGGCTGGTAGTCCACGGCTCAATGGACACTTCCGCACCGTTGGGAGTGATCCGGCACCAACGAATGCGCTTCAGGCGCTCGAACCGATCCGCCTCGGCCGCCATCGCGCGGCTCATGGCGGCCGCGCTCTTGCCCAGAGCCGCCGGCAGATGGCGCAACGCGACACGGGCGATCAGCGGCCACAACCTGTGGTCCGTTCGATCTCGGCGTCGTGCCGCAGGATGTGGACGGCCACTAGGGTGCGTGAATCCCTAGCCCATGCCGGCGGGCAAAGATCTGCCAAAATAATGCTAGCGAGTTTTGCCCAAAAAAAGACGTGCCCGCACACTACTTGAGTGTCGCAGTTGGCTGTCCGGCGTCGCGCTGCTGCTCGCCCAATCGCGCGAGCCATAGGAGGGGAGTTTCAAAGCAGACTGAGCGATGGCGGGTTGAACTATTGCGGGCGCCATCGCTGGGCTAGTGACTTCAAAGGCAATCCGTACCGCAAGGGTGAAACATGCGCATCATCTTTACAATCTGTGCCGCGCTTATGCTGTCAGCGTGTGGACTGCAACAAGAGATCGCAGACCCACAAGCGATTGCCCATAACAAAGCCGACTGCCCTTACTACCGCATGGAGGGCAGGCGCGTTGTCCAACTCTGCGATGGGCCAAGGATGGCTGAATACTGGCGCTTTATGGACCGAGATGCCGGCCAAGGTGGGCGTGGCGGCGAGTAGATGTAGGCGTCTGGTGAAGGCCGCACCGCCTATATCTGCCGCACCGGCTGCGCCATCTTGAGGGCGTCGCGCATAAAAAACTTCGCCTCGTCGGCGGCCTTGCGCAGCAGGGGGAGGTCAGTGGTCCACGGCTCTATGGGGACCTCGGCCCCGTTCGGCGTGATCCGGCACCAACGAATGCGCTTCAGGCGCTCGAGCCGATCCGCCTCGGCCGCCATCGCCCGGCTCATGGCGGCCGCGCTCTTGCCCAGAGCCGCCGGCAGATGGCGCAACGCGACACGGGCAATCAGCGGCCACAGTCTGCGCTCCAGCCACGGCAGGTGCTTGGGATGAGGGCGGCTCGCCAGCACGATCAGCGTATCGGGGCGGAACCGCTTCACGCCGGCGAGGATCGGCATCGGCATGCCGCAAGCGCCGTCCACCAGTTGCTCCTCGGTCTCGCCGACACCGACTGGAATGGGTTGCGTGAGGCGAGGAAACGCACTCGACGCCAACACGGCCTGCGCGGCATCGGGTCTGGCGCTCTTCGCATCGAGCAGAAAGCTCTCTCCCGACAAGCGCGTGACCACCACATGCCACGTCGTGCGATGCGCGCGAATGAGATCCTGATCGAAAGAGATAGGGCTGTGAATGCCACGCAGCACATCGCCGAGGTGCGCAAGGCTCATCCGGCGCCGATACCAGGGATCGGCCGACACGAAACCCGAGACCGCCAGCTGCTCGAACATACGAACCGCGCGGTGCGACCGGCCGGAGAGATAGGCCCCAAACGCACCGCCGCTTCCCGATACGGTGATGGCATGATCGACCGCCCGTTCGAGGCCGGCGTCGCGCCAGGCTGTCAGGTAGCCCGCAACGCGGATGCAGCACATTCCACCGCCGGTTCCGATCAGCAGGATGCGATGCGGCGCCGCATGCCCGGCGCGAAGTGCCTCCTCGTTCTCGAAGAGACGCCGCAGTGTTTGCAGGTCACCCTTGAGCTTCACGTGCAGCCCCGTCGCTGCCACCCCCGCTCGGCCACGCGAAACGCGTCGGCCCCAGCAGCTCGGTGGGTCCTTCCTGAACACTGAACTTGATGATGCAAGCGCTGGGCCACGCTGCTCGCGGGCAGGTGGCAATCCTGATGCGATGTATGCCCGCTACTGAATGTTGTTCTTAAACCGATTCGTGTGGAAAAGGGCGTGGGCGGCCCAAATTGACTTTGAGTGTTGCATCGAAGCGAGAATGAGTCCGGCGCGGCCGCCCCTGCATCAAGACTGGTCGGCGTCGAAGCGGTTGGGATCCAGACCCAGCATCCCCCACGTCTTGAGCATGTGCGGGGGCAGCGGGGCCGTTACGTCGATATTGGCCGCGCCCGCGGGATGCGGGATGATCAGCCGGCGCGCGTGCAGGTGCAATTGCACATCGATGCCGCTGTCGGCCAGTACATTTTCGCCCTCGTACTTGTTGTCGCCGACGACCGGGTGGCCGATCATCGCCATATGCGCGCGCAGCTGGTGCTGGCGGCCGGTGACGGGCTTCAGCGAGACCCATGACACTTTGTAGGCGCACCGATCGATCACCGAATAGTGCGTGGTCGCGTGCATGGCCTTGTCCTGCTCGCCCGGCAGCGCCTTGCGCACGCGGTCGCCGTCGGGCCCCGCCGCCTTGACCAGCGCCGCCTCGATTTTGCCCTGGGGTGGCTTCGGCACGCCTTTCACCAGCGCCCAGTAGGTTTTCGCCGCCGAGCGCGTCTGGAAGATGCGCCCGAGCTTGGCCGCAGCATCGCGGCGCTTGGCGACCAGCAGCACACCCGTCGTATCCCGGTCGAGGCGATGCACGAGCCGCGGACGATCGCCGAACCGATCCACCATGCCCGCCAGAATACCGTCGATGTGGCGCTTGGTGCCCGTCCCGCCCTGCACGGCAATGCCGAACGGCTTGTTCAGCACCATCACGGCCTCGTCCTCGAACAGGATCAGCCTCTCGATGAAATCGCGATCGCCCTTGGACAGACCGAGCGGGGGCACCATCGACGGGCCGCCCTTGGGCGGCAGACGGGCCACGGCAGGCACCCGCACCTGCTGCCCCGCCTCGAGCCTGGCATTGGCCTGCACGCGCTTGCTGTCCACGCGCACCTGCCCCGACCGCAGCAATTTCTGCAGGTAGCCGTAGGTGACGGTCGGAAAATGCACGCTGAACCAGCGGTCCAGGCGCAGGCCCGCCTCGTCGCGCTTTACAACTATGGTTTCAACCGGTGCGTTCACGGTCTCGTCCTACTGGCATGGCTTCTGAACCGGTCCGGAATATCGGACTGTCTCGTAGCACGTCTACGTTCATTCGCGACGAAGTTGATCAGACCCAGGTCGCCGACAGCCTCGGCGCGAGGGCTCGTCTGCGGGACTGACGGGTGGACGTCATTCCCGCCAAGCGGAGCGCAGAGCGGGAATCCAGAGGCACGCGCCGCCGTTGCGGCTGGATCCCCGATAGCCTCGCCTGAGGCTCGGCTCGGGGATGACGGGTGGTGGGATTCACCATGCGCGCGCATGGCGCGCGGTGGCACTATCCCCGCACCCGTCAGGCCGTGCTCTAATCGCCCCTGCCCTTGTCCGCGACGGGACGTTGCTAGCAGCAGTCGACGTGGCAAGGGGCGGCGAACTGGCGAGAGGTCACCGTGCTGAGGTTCGACCTGGTTCCAGGAGTCAGCCGGCCTGCCGCCGACGGTAACGCCCATAGAGCGGCCATTGGATGAAGCGGCCGGGGCAGAAAACGCCGTCACGCGGGTGCCGCAAGGCAGCCAAGGGACCCGAGCAGGGTCTCAGGGAGCCCGACGGGGTTCCCAGGGAGGCGCAACCGGCGCCTCCCGGGCCGGGTGGTACCGGCCCCAGGGTTGCTGAAGAGGCACCCGCGTACCCGTCGCACCCCCGCCTCACCGCCGGGGGCGGACGGCGCGTGGGCGGAGTGCAGGCCCACGATGCGTCAGCTCGAGGAAGCCATCGCAGCAGACGCCATGGAACCAAACAATTCACGCATCCCGCTTCGCGCGCAGCTTGGCCCAGTGCTCCAGCCGCTTCCTGACCTCGGCCTCGAAACCGCGGCCGTCGGGATCGTAGAACTGCTCTCGCGCCATGCCGTCGGGAAAATAGTTCTGGCCGGAGAAAGCCTCCGCAGAGCTGTGGTCGTATTCGTAGCCCGACCCGTAGCCTTCCTGCTGCATGAGCTTGGTCGGTGCATTCAGGATGTGCTTGGGCGGGGCGAGGCTGCCGTGCTCCTTGGCCGCGCGCATGGCAGCGCCATAGGCTGCGTAGGCCGCATTCGATTTGGGGGCCGTCGCCAGGTAGATGACGGTCTGCGCCAGCGCCAGCTCGCCCTCCGGGCTGCCGAGGAAATCGAAAACGTCCTTGGCCGCCAGCGCCTGCACCACTGCCTGCGGATCGGCGAGCCCGATGTCCTCGATGGCCATGCGCACCAGGCGGCGGGCGAGATACAGCCGGTCCTCCCCGCCGTCGAGCATGCGCGCCAGCCAATAGAGCGACGCGTCCGGGTCGGAGCCGCGCACGGCCTTGTGCAGCGCGCTGATCAGGTTGTAGTGGCCGTCGCGCGATTTGTCGTACAGCGGCGCGCGGCGCTGCACCAGTTCAGTGAGACCGGCGCGGTCGAGCGGCGCGGCGCCCGCGGCAAGCGATCCGAACACCTCTTCCACCATGTTGAGCATCGTGCGCCCGTCGCCGTCGGCCATCGCCTTCAGGGTCTCGCGCGCCTCGGCGTCGAGCGGCAACGCACGCCTTTCCTCGGCCTCGGCACGCTGCAGAAGCCCGTCGAGCGCCGCATCGTCGAGACGGTGGAATACCAGCACGATGGCGCGCGACAGCAGAGCGCCGTTGAGCTCGAAGGAGGGGTTCTCGGTGGTGGCACCCACCAGGGTGATGGTGCCGTCCTCCATGTGCGGCAGGAAACTGTCCTGCTGCGCGCGGTTGAAGCGGTGGATCTCGTCGATGAACAGCAGCGTGCCCTTGCCCGTCTCGCGCTTGCTCTTGGCGCGATCGAAGGCCTTGCGCAGATCCTGCACGCCCGAGAAGATGGCCGAGAGCTGCTCGAACACGAGATTGGTCTCGTCCGCGAGAAGGCGCGCCACGGTGGTCTTGCCGGTACCGGGCGGACCCCACAGGATCATGCTCTGCAGCCGGCCGCTCCTGAGCATGCGCGTCAGCGTGCCCTCCGCGCCAACGAGATGATCCTGCCCGACGACCTCGGCGAGCTTGCGCGGCCGCAGCCGGTCAGCCAACGGCCGCGGCGCTTCCTTCTCCATGCCGGCAGCTTGGAACAGGTTTGTCATGCGCAGATCATACTCCGCCACCGATGCCGCGGCTAACCCGGCAATTGCTGTCATCCTCGGGCTTGCTTGCACTCGGACTTGTTCCGAGTGTCCCGAGGATCCACCTCTCCACGAACGGCGGAGCGTGCCGATGGCTGGATGGTCGGGACAAGCCCGACCATGACAAATCGAGAGGTTTCGAGCGGGAATGTCTCTAGCCCGATACCTGCAGCTGCATCACCCGATTGCCGCGCTTGAGCACCACCCGCCACAGCCGCTGACGCTCCTTGAGCTGCGCCTCCAGCTCCGTGACCGAGCCGATCTTCGCCGCCCCCACCTGGACGATGACATCGCCCGGCTGCAATCCCAGTCTCGCGGCGGTGGAGGCCGGCCGCACCGACAGCACCACGACGCCGTCCTGATCCGCGACTCCAAGCTCGTCGGCAATGCTGGGGAGCAGATTGGCCACGCGTGTGCCGTCGAAAGGATGCGCGCCCGACAGGTTGCGCACGTCGTCCTTGCCCGCCTGCGGCGGCGCCCGCAGCGCCACCTCCACGCTCGCGTGCCGGCCGTCCCGCACGATGTCCAGGCGCGACCGATTGCCGATGCCGCGCGTCGTGAGGCGGTAGACGACCGCCCGCTCGTCGTCCACCTCGTGCCCGTCCACGCCGGCGATGACGTCTCCGGCTTGCAAGCCCGCCTCGGCCGCCGCGCTCTTATCGTACACGCGGGCCACCAGCGCGCCGGCAACCCGCCCGAGCTTGAGGCTGTCGGCCAGCTCGCGCGTGACCGGTGCCAGCTTGGCGCCGAGCCAGGGCCGCTCGAGCTTGCGCCCCGCCACGGCGTTGTCGACGATCAGCTTGACGAGGTTGGACGGTATCGCAAAGCCGATGCCGTGCGAGCCGCCGGACCTGGAGTAGATGGCCGTGTTGATACCGAGCACGCGGCCGCTCATGTCGACCAGGCCGCCGCCGGAATTGCCCGGATTGATGGCCGCGTCGGTTTGAATGAAAACCTGGGCATCCGATTTGGCAATTTGCGTGCGCCCGAGCGCGGACACGATGCCACTCGTCACGGTCTGGCCCACGCCGAACGGATTGCCGATCGCGAGCACCATGTCGCCCACCTCCGCCGCGTCGGAATCGGCGAACTCCAGGTACGGGAAGCGGCCGTCGCCACCCTCGATGCGCAGCACGGCGATGTCCATCTTCTCGTCGGCCAGCAGCAGCTTGGCATCGAACTCGCGGCGGTCCGTCAGCGCGATCCTGATCTCGGCAGCAGTACCCAGCTTGACCACGTGGGCATTGGTCACGATGACGCCGTCGCGGCCGACGATGACCCCCGATCCGAGCGAGCTCAGCAGGCGCTCCTGCGGCAGCCCGAGTCCCTCGCCGAAGAAGCGCCGGAACTCTTCCTCCCATGGCGATGTGGCCTGCACGCGCCCGCGCACGTAGACGTTGACGACGGCAGGCGCCGCCTTCTTCACCACGGATGCGAAGGAGTATTGGGCCGCCTCGCGCGATGGCGGCGGACCGACGCGCTGGGCATAGGCCGGCGGAAGGCCCGACAGCGCCGAGACCAGCAAGACAATCCCCAAGCGCACGCTCCGGGAGCATCCGGTCATGCTGGTCATTGGCAAGGACATTCAAGCAATCTCATATTCAGCCACAGACACCCTCCGCCCCGGCAAGCCGTTATACCAGCCGGCCGACGCGCGCGCCCACCCGTCACCCCGGAGGCCGAGGCTCGGCCCAGGCTATCCGGGCCTGCCGCAACCATCGAGCGTAGGCCGATGCCGGGCACTGCGCGATCGCGCTTCGGCGCGACAGGACGCTTTTATAGGGAACAACGTCCGCAGGTTGAAATTTTGTCAGCAGCGTGCCTCTTCTGCATGTCCCGCATATTGGTCCCATTGACCGCGCCGTATGCGATGCTGCAGTGGCGTTTCTACGAGGCCGAGACAATGACGGACATCAGGCAATCCACGGCACAGTATGAAGATTGGCTGCGGGCCCAGCTTGCAGGAGATGTCGTCAAAAAGGATCTGGAACGCAAGCACGAGAAGATGCGGGAAAGCCCGTTCGCCTTCCTGCGTGCCACGTACTGGCGCTGGGCCGAAACGGTGCTCGAGATCTGCCCCGATCTTGCAGATGCGCCGGCGGTGCTGGCGGTCGGCGACATTCACCTGGAGAACTTCGGGACCTGGCGGGACGCCGACGGACGGCTGGTATGGGGCGTGAACGATTTCGATGAAGCAGCCGAGATGCCCTATGTGCTCGATCTCATCCGGCTGGCAACCAGCGCGCTGGTCGCGCGTAAGGGCCTCGGCGTGACTTCTGACGCGATCTGTTCCGCTATCCTGGAGGGCTATCGTGATGGCCTGAAGGCGCCGCAGCCGGCCGTGCTGGACCGCGACCGGCAATGGTTGCGCGAACTGGTCGTCGTGTCCGAGAAGAAGCGGGCGAAATTCTGGAAGAAGATGGAGAAGGTGAAGGCCGAGCGTGCTCCCCCGCGCTACCGCGAGGCCCTGGCAGCAGCCATGCCCCAACCGCGTGCTGCTCTCAAAAAGACCGCACGCAGGATTGCCGGCGCCGGCAGTCTCGGTCGGCCGCGCTGGATCGGCATTGCAGACTGGCGCGGGGGGCCGGTGGTGCGCGAGGCCAAAGCCCTCGTCCTGTCCGCATGGGTGCGTGAGCATGGCAAGGGGAAGGGCAAGATCCGCTGTGCCGAGATCGCCAATGGCAGCCACCGGGCGATCGACCCTTGGCATCACATCACCGACACCATTTCGGTACGCCGCCTTTCGCCCAACAATCGCAAGATCGAGGCGGATGACGATCTGGCGCATCTGCTGTCGCCGGACATGCTGCTCGCCATGGGAGCGGATCTCGCCGGTGTCCATCTGGGCACGGCAAACAACGGCACCGCCATTGCCCGCGATCTTTCCCGCCGCAAACGCGGGTGGCTCAAGATCGATGCAACCAAGATGGCAAAGGCCGTCGAAGCCGACCACGCTGCATGGGTGGCAGCGGAAACCTCGACGGCCGCCTAGCTGCTGCGAGAATCGCGCTATCGCGAAGGCGTCGAGCCTCAGGCGTTGGCCTGCTGCTCCTTCATCGCCTCGGAGCGGGCCTTGTCGTCCACGCCCTTCACGGTCTCGTCGCGATCGACGAACTCGATGACGGCGACAGGGGCGGAATCACCGTAGCGATAGCCGGCCTTGAGCACGCGGGTGTAGCCGCCGTTGCGGTCCTTGTAGCGCGGCGCCAGCGTGTCGAACAGCTTCTTGACCATGGCCTCGTCGCGCATGCGCGAGGCGGCGAGGCGGCGCGAATTCAGGTCGCCGCGCTTGGCCAGCGTGATGTACTTGTCCATCACGCGCTTCAAGTCCTTGGCTTTCGCCAGGGTGGTGACGATCTGCTCGTGGCGGATCAGGGAAGCGGCCATGTTGGAGAACATGGCTTGGCGGTGGCTGGGATCGCGGCTGAAGCGCCGCCCCAATCTGCGGTGTTGCATTGTCAGTTCTCTTTCGTTGTCTGAGACGAGGTTCTACGGCCTCGCGTTGGTCAGGCAGTCAGCGGGGGCCATCGATGCCGATAGCCCCTGCCAAAATCAGTACTGGTCTTCGAAGCGCTTGGCGAGATCCTCGATGTTCTCAGGCGGCCAGTTCGGCACTTCCATGCCGAGATGCAGCCCCATGCTCGCCAGCACCTCCTTGATCTCGTTCAGCGACTTGCGCCCGAAGTTCGGAGTGCGCAGCATCTCGGCTTCCGTCTTCTGGATCAGGTCGCCGATGTAGACGATGTTGTCGTTCTTCAAGCAGTTGGCCGAGCGCACGGACAGTTCCAGCTCGTCGACCTTCTTGAGCAGGGCGGCGTTGAACGCGAGTTCCGGGCGCGCTTCCGGCTCGACCGCCTTGGTCGGCTCCTCGAAGTTGATGAACACCGCAAGCTGGTCCTGCAGGATGCGCGCGGCCAGCGCCACCGAATCCTCGGCCGTGACCGAGCCGTCGGTCTCGACCGTCATGGTCAGCTTGTCGTAATCGAGGATCTGGCCTTCGCGGGTATTCTCGACCTTGTAGGAGACCTTCTTGACCGGGCTGTACAGGCTGTCGACCGGGATCAGCCCGATCGGCGCGTCCTCGGGGCGGTTGCGTTCGGCCGGCACGTAGCCCTTGCCGATCGCGGCCGTGAATTCCATGCGCACCGAAGCGCCCTGGTCCAGGGTGCAGATCACGTGATCCGGGTTGAGGATCTCGACCTCGGAGCTCGCCTCGATGTCGGAAGCCTTGACCTGTCCGGGGCCTTCCTTCTTCAGCACCATGCGCTTGACGCCGTCGGAGTGCAGCCTGAGCGCAATCTCCTTGATGTTGAGGATCATGTTGGTCACGTCCTCACGCACGCCCGGAATCGACGAGAACTCGTGCAGCACGCCGTCGATATGCACCGTCGTGATGGCAGATCCCTGCAGCGAGGAGAGGAGCACGCGCCGCAGCGCGTTGCCCAGCGTCATGCCGAAACCACGCTCCAGCGGCTCGGCGACGACAGTTGCGATCTTGTCCTTCTGGCGGCCCTGCTCGACGGCGAGCTTGTTCGGCTTGATCAGATCCTGCCAGTTCTTGTGCATTACATTTGCCACGTGAGGCCTCGTTCTTTTGATCGAAGTGACGGCCGATGCCGGGCCGTTTCCCGCTCTCTCCCGAGAGCAATCCAGATAGACGGCCGCCTTAGACCCGGCGGCGCTTGCGCGGTCTGCAGCCGTTGTGCGGGATTGTAGTCACGTCGCGGATCTGCGTGATCTGAAACCCGATCGCCTGCAGCGCCCGCAGTGCCAACTCACGGCCCGAACCTGGGCCCATGACCTCGACTTCCAACACCTTCATGCCGTGTTCCATCGCCTTCTTGCCGGCATCCTCGGCCGCCATCTGCGCGGCGTAGGGCGTCGACTTGCGCGATCCCTTGAAGCCCATCGTGCCGGATGAAGACCACGCGATGGTGTTGCCTTGCGCGTCGGTGATGGTGATCATGGTGTTGTTGAACGACGCGCTGACATGCGCAACGCCGGACGTGATGTTCTTGCGCTCGCGCCGGCGCGGTTTGGCGCGGCCTTGCGTCTGTGGTTCTTTGGCCATGTCGAATGGGCTCCAGGATCGGGTCGTCAACTAGATCGCGGGCGACAAATTCACGTCGCGCCGCTCTGTGAATTCGGGCGGCTCTCGCTAGCTCGTCTTCTTCTTGCCGGCGATGGGCTTGGCTTTGCCCTTGCGCGTGCGCGCGTTGGTATGGGTCCGCTGGCCGCGGACAGGCAGCGAGCGGCGATGGCGCAGGCCGCGATAGCAGCCCAGATCCATCAGCCGCTTGATGTTCATTGAAACTTCGCGGCGCAGGTCGCCCTCGACTACGAAGTCGCGGTCTATCGACTCGCGGATCTGCAGCACCTCGGCGTCGGTCAGTTCATGCACGCGACGCTTGTCGGGAATCCCGACCTTGGTGCAGATGTCATTTGCCAGTTTCGGTCCAATGCCATGGATGTACTGGAGCGCGATGACGACGCGCTTTTGCGTAGGAATGTTGACGCCTGCGATACGAGCCACATCTATCTCCCAGCTACGGCGCTCTCGCGCTTGCCGCAGTGCCGCCCGCCGCAGCGGCCCCGCGAACTCAAATGCGCACGACGGCCGATTCCGGCGTCCCATGCGCCAGACCCGACCGCTGCCTTTTCAGATCGAAAGTGAGGCTTTTTAGCCAACATGTGAAGGTGCGTCAACTGGACAATATGACCTTTGGCGCCAGCTATTTGAGGGCATCGAGAACACCGTCTATGGCCTTGCCGACCTCCTCAATGGCCCCCATGCCGTCGACCGACCTCAGGTTGCCCTTGCAAAAGTAGTAACCCGTCAGGGGCGAAGTCTCCCGGTAGTAGACCATCAGGCGCCTGTTCACGGTGTCGGCGTTATCGTCCGGCCTGCGGGCGAATTCCACGCCCCCGCACACGTCGCAGGTGCCCCTCACCTTCGGGCGCTTGAAACGGTCGTGGTAGCCTTCCCCGCACTTGGTGCAGGTGAAGCGGCCCACGATGCGTTCCACGAGTTTGGTATCGTCCACCTTGAGCTCGACAACAGCGTCGAGCTTCCGCTTCTTTTCCTTGAGCATCTGGTCCAGTGCTGCTGCCTGCTGGAGGGTACGCGGGAAACCGTCCAGAATGACGCCATTCTTGCAGTCGGGCTGATCGACCCGGTCGGAGATGATCTTGATGACCACCTCGTCGGGAACCAGGTCTCCCGCGTCCATGATCGCCTTGGCACGCTTGCCCACTTCGCTGCCGGCCTGCACGGCGGCCCGCAGCATTTCTCCGGTCGATAGCTGAACCAGGCCGCGACGCGCAGCAAGCTCCTTGGCCTGCGTTCCCTTGCCGGCACCCGGCGGCCCCAACAGAATAAGGTTCATATCCGCCTCGTCGCGCCCCGGAGCTTCGCCTTCTTGATGAGGCCTTCATATTGGTGCGCGAGCAGATGGCTCTGGATCTGCGCCACCGTGTCCATGGTGACGCTGACCGCAATCAGCAGCGACGTACCGCCGAAATAGAAGGGCACCGCGGCGTAGGAGATCAGCATTTCCGGCAGCACGCAAACCGCCGCGAGGTACATTGCACCGACGACCGTAATGCGGGTGAGCACGTAGTCGATGTACTCGGCCGTCTTGGCGCCCGGCCTGATGCCCGGAAGGAAGCCGCCGTATTTGCGCAGGTTGTCCGCCGTTTCCTGCGGATTGAGCACGATCGATGTGTAGAAGAAAGCGAAGAAGACGATCAGGGCGACATACGTCGCGAGATAGAGCGGCTGCCCGCGGCCGAGGGCCGCCACGATTGCGCTCAGCCACTCGGGCCCAGTTTGGGAGAAACCCGCAACGGTTATCGGCAACAGCAGCAGCGACGAGGCAAAAATCGGCGGAATGACACCCGAGGCGTTGAGCTTCAGCGGCAAGTGCGAGGCATCGCCCTGGAACATGCGATTGCCCATCTGTCGCTTGGGGTACTGGACCAGCAGTCGCCGCTGCGCGCGCTCGATGAAGACGATCGCTGCAACCACGCCCAGCATCAGCGCCAGCAAAGCGATCAGCAGCGGCCAGGAGATGACGCCCTGCCGCGACAGCTCGAGCAGGCCGACTATGGCGCTCGGCAGGCCGGCGACAATACCCGCCATGATGATGAGCGACGTGCCGTTGCCCACTCCGCGCGCCGTTATCTGCTCGCCGAGCCACATCAGGAACATGGTACCGCCAACCAGCGTTGCCACGGTCGTGAGGCGGAAGAAGACGCCCGGATCCAGCACCACAGGGCCCGCGGCGCTGCGCTGACCTTCGAGTTCGTAGGCGATGCCGAACGCCTGGAACGCTGCGAGGATCACGGTGAGATAGCGCGTGTACTGGTTGAGCTGCTTGCGGCCCTGCTCGCCTTCTTTCTTCAGGGTTTCCAGCGAAGGGACGACGCTCTGCATCAGCTGCATGATGATGGATGCAGAAATGTAGGGCATGATATTGAGCGCAAAGATCGCCATGCGCTCGATGGCGCCGCCGGCGAACATGTTGATCATGCCGAGGATGCCGGAGGACTGGGTTCTGAACGCTTCGGCGAAAGCCACCGGGTTGATGCCGGGGATGGGGATATAGGTGCCGAGCCGATAGACCAGCAGCGCCGCCAGCGTGAACCAGATGCGCTTCTTCAGTTCCTCCGCCTTCGCGAAAGCGCCGAAATTCAGATTGGCGGCAAGTTGTTCGGCGGCCGAAACCATTACAGCTCTCCCTGGCCGCGGGGGGTATTACAGCACCCTCCGAACCCTGCGGCTTTCCCCAACATGGGGCGCCAGGAGCAGGCCCGCAAGCGCTGCCCCGCGGGCCCTAATTCCCAATTCCCGGCCCGGCTTCGGCGCTCGGGCGCGATAGCGGGCCTGACGTTCTCATTCTTCGCTCGCCGCGGCTTTCGGCTTGCCGGCAGCTGCCTTTTTGGCGGCGGTTTTCTTGCGTTTGGCCTCGTCCGCTGCGAGCACCTTTTTCTCGATCAGCGTCACAGACCCGCCGGCTTTCTCGATCGCAGCCTTGGCCGTTGCGGTCGCGTGGTTGACGGTGAGCTTGAGCCCCGCCTTCAATTCGCCCTCGCCCAGCAGCCGCACGCCGTCCAGCGTTCGGCGGACGAGACCGGCCGCCACCAGGGCCGCCACATCGATCGGCTTGCCTTTGTCGAGAACACCCTCGTCGACCGCCTGCTGCAAGCGTCCGATGTTGATCTCGTTCCAAACCTTCCGGTCGCGCTTATTGAAGCCGCGCTTGGGGAGGCGCCGATGCAGCGGCATCTGCCCGCCCTCGAAGCCCGCAAGACGCACGCCGGAGCGCGCGGTTTGGCCTTTGCCGCCGCGGCCGGCCTGCTTGCCCATGCCTGAGCCGATACCGCGGCCGACACGCACGCGAAACTTGCGCGATCCTGCATTGTCTTTGAGCTGATTGAGCCGCATAGGCGGAGTTCCTCGTTATTCAAGCCTTGTCGTCGACGATGCGGACGAGGTGGCTGACTTTGTCGATCATGCCGCGCACGGCCGGAGTGTCCTCCAGTGTACGCCTGCGCCGCAGTTTATTGAGACCGAGCCCGATCAGGGTGTGCCCCTGGATCGCGGGGCGCCGGTTGGCACTCGCGATCTGCTCGACCGTCACGGTCTTGGTTGTTTTGCCGGTGGCCGTCTTGCGGGCGGGCATCTGCTTGCTCTTTTTTTCTGCCATGACGCTCACACTCACGCTGTCTCGGCTGCCGCATCCGGATCGGCGGCCGCACCATCGCGCCGGCGCGCCACGATCTCGCTCACCTTCTTGCCGCGCCGTGCCGCGACCGCACGCGGATTCTCCTGCGCCTTCAGCGCATCGAACGTGGCGCGCACCATGTTGTAGGGGTTGGTGCTGCCCAGCGACTTCGCGACGACATCGTGCACGCCCAGCATTTCGCATACGGCACGCGTGGGGCCGCCCGCGATGACTCCCGTTCCCGGGGGCGCGGAACGCAGGATCACCTTGCCGGCGCCGTGCTTGCCTTCCGAGTCGTGATGCAGGGTGCGTCCCTCGCGCAGAGGTACGCGCACCAGACTGCGCCGCGCCTCTTCCGTTGCCTTGCGGATCGCTTCCGGCACTTCGCGCGCCTTGCCGTGACCGAATCCGACGCGGCCCTTCTGATCGCCGACGATAACCAGCGCGGCAAATCCGAAGCGCTTGCCGCCCTTCACCACCTTGGCGACGCGGTTGATATGCACGAGCTTGTCTTTGAACTCGCTGTCGCGTTCTTCGCGATCGCGGTTCCTGTCTCTTTGAGGACGAGCCACGTCGATGCCTTTCGTTCTAGAAGCTCAAACCGCCTTCGCGCGCCCCGTCGGCCAGCGCCTTGATGCGGCCGTGATACTTGAAACCGCCGCGATCGAAGACCACAGCCTTGATGCCAGCCTTTGTCGCGCGCTCGGCCAACAGCTTGCCGACCGCGGCAGCCGCTGCCTTGTCGGCACCGGTCTTGAGCGTGCCCTTCAGGTCCTTCTCCAGACTGGAGGCGGCAGCCACCGTATGCCCGCGCACGTCATCGATGACCTGCGCGTAGATGTGCTTGGACGAGCGGTGCACGGATAGCCGCGGCCGCCCAGTGGAATTACCCACCAAATCGCGGCGCACGCGCCGCTTGCGACGATCGAACTGATTCAATTTGCGCAGCATGGCGCAGGCCTCACTTCTTCTTGCCTTCTTTGCGGTAGATGTACTCGCCCTGGTAGCGGACGCCCTTGCCCTGATAGGGCTCGGGAGGGCGCGAGCCCCGAATTTCCGCTGCGAGCTGCCCGACCTTCTGCTTGTCGATGCCGGACACTGTGACGAGTTCCTGCTTGGCACCGGCGACTTTCACATCCACGCCGGCCGGAACCTTGTGCAGCACGTCGTGGCTGAACCCCACCTGCAGCTGCAGAGTGTCCTTGCCCTTCATGGCTGCGCGAAAGCCGACGCCGTGAATTTCCAGCGTCTGCGAGTAGCCCTTGGTGACGCCCTCGATCAGATTGACGATCTGGGTGCGTGCCATGCCCCACATCGCGCGTGCCGTCTTGGTGTCCTCGACGAGGCCCACCTCGACGCCGCTGTCAGTCTTGGCGACCTTGATCTGCTCCGGACACGTGAAGGACAGTTCGCCCTTCGCGCCCTTCACCGTCACCTTCTGGCCGGAGACGCTCGCCGTCACTCCCGACGGGATGGCTACCGGCTTCTTTCCAATCCGCGACATCGTTCAGTCCTTCGCCTCGCACCAACCGGTGCTTAGAATACGTTGCACAGGATCTCGCCGCCCACGTTCTCTTCGCGCGCGCGCGAATCCGACATGACGCCCTTGGGCGTCGAGAGGATGGCGACGCCCAAACCGTTGGCGACCGTTGTCAGATCGCGCACCGCCGAATAAACGCGCCTTCCAGGCTTGGATACGCGCTTGATCTCACGGATAGCCGGCTGGCCGTTGGAATACTTCAGCTCGATCTCGAGCTCGGCCAAGCCGCCCTTGTGCTCGACACGCGTGTAGCCGCGAATGTAGCCCTCCGACGCCAACACCTCAAGCACGCGCACGCGCAGGTTGGATGCGGGCGACGTCACCTTCGGGCGCCGGCGCATCTGAGCGTTACGGATGCGGGTCAGCAAATCACCGAGCGGGTCGTTCATAGGCTCGTCTCCTTACCAGCTCGACTTGGTCATGCCTGGGATCATGCCCTGGCTCGCCAACTCGCGCAGCATGTTCCGGCACAGCTTCAGCTTGCGGTAGTAACCGCGCGCACGCCCCGTCAACTCGCACCGGTTGCGGATGCGGGAGGGGGCCGAGTTGCGCGGCAACTGGGCAAGCTTGAGACGCGCAGCAAACCGCTCTTCGCTAGGCTTCGTCAGGTCGCTGGCGATGCCCTTGAGCTTCTTGCGCTTGGCCGCGTACTGCGCCACCAGCTTCCTGCGGTGGTTGTTCTTGTTGACCGAGCTCTTCTTAGCCATGCAGTCCTCCAGGCGCCACGCTTAGGCTTGGCGAAACGGAAAATTGAATCCGCGCAGCAGCGCGCGTGCCTCGTCGTCGGATTTGGCCGTGGTGCACACGATCACATCCATGCCCCAGACCTCGTCGACCTGGTCGTAGTCGATCTCCGGAAACACGATGTGCTCCCTCAATCCCATCGCGAAGTTGCCGCGGCCATCGAAGCTCTTGGGGTTCAGCCCACGGAAATCCTTCACGCGCGGAAGGGCAATCGTGACCAGGCGATCGACAAATTCATACATACGGTCGCCGCGCAGGGTCACCTTGGCGCCGATCGGCATGTCATCGCGCACCTTGTAGGTGGCAATCGACTTGCGGGCGCGCGTAATCACGGCGCGCTGACCGGCGATCATGCTCAGGTCCTTGGCAGCCGAGTTCGACCTTCTTGCGATCGTTTACCGCCTCGCCCACGCCCATGTTCAGCACGATCTTCTCGATGCGCGGAATCTGCATCAGGTTCTCGTAGCTGAACTCCTTCTTCATCGCTTCGCGCACGACCTTCTCATAGAGGGCCTTCATGCGCGGCCGGTAATCCTTCGGCCGGGGCGCTGCAGGCGCAGACGCTTTTTCGCCCTTCGCGCCGCCTTTGCCGTCGCGGCCCTTGCCTTTGCCGGCCGCACCTTTGGCGGCCTTGTCCTGTCCACCAGGCTTGGCGGACTTGGCCGGCTTGTCAGCCGCCGCTTTGTCCGGCTTGGAGGGTTTCGCCGGCTTGTCGTCTGCAGACATGGCTATCTATTCTCCGGAATCTGCTCGCCGGACCGCTTGGCAACACGCACCTTGCGTCCGTTGTCGAGAACCTTGAAACCGACACGCGTCGGCTTGCCATCCTTGGGATCTTCCAGCGCAAGGTTGGAGAGATGGATCGGCGCTTCTTTGGTGATGATCCCACCCTCCTGCTGCGCAGTCTGGCGCTGGTGCCGGCGCACGGTATTGACACCGCGCACGAGCGCTTTGTCGTCCTTGGGCATGACCCGAAAGACCTCACCTTTCTTGCCTTTGTCGCGGCCGCTCAAGACGATCACGCGATCGCCCTTTCTGATCCTTTCCATTACAGGACCTCCGGGGCCAGGCTGACGATCTTCATGTGGTTGCGAGCTCTCAGTTCGCGGGTTACCGGCCCGAAGATGCGCGTGCCGATCGGCTCGCCCTGGGCGTTGATCAAGACCGCCGCGTTGCGGTCGAAGCGGATCAAAGAGCCGTCGGGACGACGCACCCCCTTGGCGGTGCGCACGACGACAGCCTTCATCACCTCGCCCTTTTTCACCCGGCCGCGCGGAATAGCCTCTTTGATCGACACGACAATGGTGTCGCCGACCGTGGCGTACCTGCGCTTCGACCCACCCAGCACCTTGATGCACTGCAGGCGCCGCGCGCCGGAGTTGTCGGCGACGTCGAGGTTGGTCTGCATCTGTATCATCGGCCAGTTCCTCGTCCTGCAGTCAACTTGCTCATGCTTCCAAGGCCCCCCGCTTGGAGAGGGCGGCAGTTCACGCCTTGGCGTCTTTCAGCACCACCCACCGCTTATTCTTGGAGATGGGTTTGCTCTCCTCGATCCTGACAATGTCGCCCACCTTGAAGGTGTCGTTCTCATCGTGGGCGTGAAATTTCTTCGTCCGGCGCACGGTCTTTTTCAACAGCGGGTGCGTGTAACGCCGCTCCACCTGCACAACCACGGTCTTGGTATTCTTGTCGGACACCACGACGCCCTGCAAAACGCGCTTTGGCATGTTCTAACCTCAAGCCTTCTCTTTAGCCGCGCCGCTGCGCCGTTGCGCCTGCAACGTCTTGATGCGGGCGATGTCGCGGCGCACGATGCGCACCCGCGACGTATTCTCCAGCTGTCCCGTGGCCCGCTGAAAGCGCAGGTTGAACTGCTCCTTCTTCAGCCGCGAGACTTGCTCGTCCAGCTGATCGGGGGTCAAGGACCTAAACTCTTCCGCCTTCATACCGTCACCTGCCCTAAGCTTGCCGCTTCACGATGCGCGTCTTGATCGGGAGCTTGGCGGCGCCGAGCGTAAGGGCTTCGCGCGCCGTCGCCTCCGTGACACCATCCAGCTCGAACATGATCCGACCCGGCTTCACGCGCGCCACCCACAGTTCGGGGGCACCCTTGCCTGACCCCATGCGCACCTCGGCCGGCTTCTTCGTCACCGGCACGTCCGGGAAGATGCGGATCCACACCCGGCCCGCACGCTTCATCCCGCGCGATATGGCGCGCCGCGCAGCTTCGATCTGCCGTGCGGTCAGCCGATCCGGCTCCACGGCCTTGAGGCCGAACGAGCCGAAGTTGAGTTCCGTGCCACCCTTGGCCTTGCCATGGATGCGGCCCTTGAAGGCCTTGCGGAATTTGGTGCGTGAGGGCTGTAGCATGTTCCGTTACCTTCAAGCCTTCGCCGCTTCGGAGGCGCGCTCACCGCCGCCCCAGTTGTCACGGTCTCCACCACCGCCACGACGCCGGCCACCGCCGCCTTCCTGGGCTTCGATGGCACGCTTCTCGGCGGCCATCGGATCGTGGTCCATGATCTCGCCTTTGAAGATCCAGACCTTGACCCCGATAATGCCGTAGGCCGTCTTGGCGAGGCCGTATCCGAAATCGATGTCCGCACGCAGGGTGTGCAGCGGCACGCGGCCCTCGCGATACCACTCCATGCGCGCGATCTCCGCGCCGCCGAGCCGTCCCGAACAGTTGATGCGGATGCCGAGTGCACCCAGCCGCAGCGCCGACTGCACCGAACGCTTCATGGCGCGGCGGAACGCGACCCTGCGCTCCAGCTGCTGGGCGATGGTCTCAGCCACCAGCGTGGCGTCGATCTCCGGCTTGCGCACCTCGAGAATGTTGAGGTGGACCTCGGACGCCGTGAGTTTGGCGAGTTCACTCCTGAGTTTCTCGATGTCGGCGCCCTTCTTGCCGATCAGCACGCCTGGCCGCGCCGTGTGCACCGTCACGCGGCACTTCTTGTGCGGGCGCTCGATCACCACCTTGGAGATGCCGCCTGCACGGCGCTGCTTGAGGATATGATCGCGGATGCGCATGTCCTCGTGCAGCAGCTTTGCGTACTCGCCGCGGCTCGCGAACCAGCGGCTGTCCCACGTCCGGTTGATGCCGATGCGAAGTCCGACCGGATTGACCTTGTGACCCATTACGCGGTCTCCTTCGCTTTCGCCTGCTTGCCCCGTTTACTTTTGCCGGTGGCAGCTACTTCTTTCGCCTCTTGCGCAACCTCTTTCACGACCACGGTCAGCTGAGCAAAGGGCTTCTCGATGGGGCTCATGCGGCCGCGGCCACGGGCGTGAAAACGCCGCATGACGAGATTCTTGCCCACATGGGCTTGCGTCACGACCAGCTCGTTGACGTCGAGGCTGTGGTTGTTCTCCGCGTTGGCCACGGCCGACATCACGCACTTGCGCACGTCCTGGGCGATGCGCTTCCTGGAGAACTCCAGATCGGCAAGCGCCACGTCCACTTTCTTGCCGCGGATCAACTGCGCGACGAGGTTGAGCTTCTGCGGCGAGACCCTCAGGTTTCTCACCACGGCTCGCGCCTCAGTCTCGCTCAGGATCCGCTCCCGCTTCGCCTTGCCCATGTCACTTCGCCTTCAATTGGCCGCCCAGCGCCCTGCCTCAGGCTGCCGGTTTCGACCTGACCGCTTTCTTGTCGCCGCTATGGGAATGGAACGTCCGCGTCGGCGCGAACTCACCGAACTTGTGACCGATCATGTCTTCATTGACATTGACCGGCACGAACTTCTGCCCGTTGTAGACGCCGAAGGTGAGCCCGACGAACTGCGGCAGGATGGTCGAGCGCCGGCTCCAGATCTTGATGATGTCGTTGCGGCCGGCGCCACGCGCCTTCTCTGCCTTCTTGAGCAGGTAGCCGTCGACGAATGGACCCTTCCAGACTGAACGTGACATCGCTTGTCGAGCCTCTACTTCGCTTTGCTGCGGGAACGGATGATGAATTTATCCGTCGCCTTGTTCTTGCGCGTCTTGGCGCCCTTGGTCGGCTTGCCCCACGGTGTCGCCCAGTGCTTGCCACCCTTGGTGCGGCCGCCGTTGGGATGATCGATCGGGTTCATGGCGATCGAGCGCACGGTCGGACGCGTGCCCTTCCAACGTGTACGGCCAGCCTTGCCGACCGACTCGTTCATATGATCAGGGTTTGACACCGCGCCGACGGTGGCCATGCACTCCGCGCGCACGCGCCGCGTTTCGCCGGAGTTGAGGCGCAGAATGGCCCAGCCGGCGTCGCGGCCGACGAGTTGCGCATAGGCGCCAGCCGAGCGCGCGATCTTGCCGCCAGCGCCGGCCTTGATCTCGATGTTGTGGACGATGGTGCCGACCGGCAGGGAGGACAGCTGCATGGCGTTGCCAGGCTTCACGTCGGCCTTGACGCCCGCGACCACGCTGTCGCCAACGGCGAGACGCTGGGGTGCCAGGATGTAGGAGAGCGTACCGTCCTGGTACTTCAGAAGCGCGATGAAGGCGGTACGGTTGGGATCATATTCCAGCCGCTCGACCTTGGCCGAAACATCGTGCTTGGTGCGGCGAAAATCGACCCGACGGTAGGCCTGCTTGTGGCCGCCGCCGATGTGCCGCGTGGTGATGCGACCATGATTGTTGCGCCCGCCCGACTTGGTCTTGCCGTCGGTCAGCATCTTGATCGGATCGCCCTTCCACAGGTTGCTGCGATCGACCAGCACCAGCTGGCGCAGCCCGGGTGTGATGGGACGGTATGTCTTGAGGGCCATGACCGCGTCTCTCCTAGAGCCCTGTAGTGACGTCGATGGTGTGGCCCTCTTCGAGGGTCACGATCGCGCGCTTGGTGTCGGATTGGCGGGCGCGGATGTTCTTGAAAACTTTCATCTTGCCTTTGCGCACCTGGGTATTGACCGCTTTCACTTTCACGTTGAAGAGCTTCTCGACCGCCGCCTTGATCTCGGGCTTGCTGGCGTCGCGCACCACCTTGAACACGACCTGATTGTGCTCGGACACCAGCGTCGACTTCTCCGTAATGGCCGGCGCGCGGATCACGTCGTGCGCGTCTCTTTTCTTGCTCATTTGAACCGCGCCTCCAGCGCTTCGACGGCGGCCTTGGTGAGCACGAGGCGCTTGCGACGCAGAATGTCGTAGACGTTGATCCCCTGCACCGGCAGCACATCAATATTCGGGATGTTGCGGGCCGCTCTCGCGAAACCGGGCTCTATTTCCGTCCCGTCGATGATGAGCGCGTTGGTGAGTTCGAGCTTGCCGAAGCGTTCCCTCAAGCCCTTGGTCTTGCCGTCCGTCGATTCCACCTTGTCCAGCACGACGATTTCGCCGGCCTTGGCCTTGGCCGAAAGCGCATGCCGCAAAGCGAGCGCGCGTACCTTCTTGGGCAAGTCGATGGCGTGGCTGCGCGGCTTGGGCCCGAACGCCTTGCCGCCGCCGCGGAACTGCGGCACGCCTTTGTCGCCATGCCGGGCGCCGCCGGTGCCCTTCTGCTTATACATTTTCTTGCCGGTGGTCGTGACTTCCGACCGATCCTGCACATGATGCGTGCCCGCCATGCGCTTCAGAAGCTGGTAGCGCACCATGCGATGAATGAGGTCGGTGCGCGGCTCGAGTCCGAAGATGGCATCGTTCAACTCGAGCTCGCCGGCGCTACCGGCATCCAAAGTCTTGACCGCGGCCTTCATGACGCCTGCTCCGCGCTGGTTGCATTCGGCTCGGCAGAAGCAGCCCCGCCCGCCTTGCGGAACGACCCTGGCTTGGGCGCATTGTCAGGCAGAGCGCGCTTGACGGCATCACGCACCAATACCCAGTTTCCCTTGTTGCCGGGCACTGCGCCGCGCACCAGGATCAGCCCCCTGTCCTTGTCGGTCTGAACGACCTCGAGGTTCTGGGTGGTCACCTGGACGTTGCCCATGTGGCCGGCCATCTTCTTGCCCTTGAACACCTTGCCGGGGTCCTGGCGCTGGCCGGTCGAACCGTGACTGCGGTGCACGACGGACACGCCGTGCGCGGCACCCAGCCCGCGGAAATTCCACCGCTTCATCGGGCCTTGGAAACCCTTGCCCTGGTTGGTGCCGGTGACGTCCACATGCTGGCCCTTGACGAAGTGGTCGGCGGTGATTTCCGCGCCCACTTCGATCAGGTTTTCCGGGCTCACCCGGAACTCGGCGACCCTGCGCTTGGGCTCCACCTTGGCGACGGCGAAATTCTGCCGCTCGGCGCGCGAAATGCTGTTCGCCTTGCGGGTGCCGGCGCCCAGTTGAAGGGCAGTATAGCCGTTCTTCTCGTCCGTGCGCTGGGCGAGAACCTGGACGTTCGCCACCTTCAGCACGGTAACCGGCACGTGCTCGCCGGCTTCCGTGAAGACGCGGGTCATCCCCACCTTCTGCGCAATCAATCCGGAGCGCATGTTGCGCGTTCCTTCCTTCTTACAGCTTGATATCGACGTCGACGCCGGCCGCGATATCGAGCTTCATCAGCGCGTCTACGGTCTGCGGCGTAGGATCGACGATGTCGAGCAGGCGCTTGTGCGTGCGCATCTCGAATTGCTCGCGGCTCTTCTTGTCGATGTGCGGCGAACGGTTGACAGTGAAGCGCTCGATACGGGTCGGGAGCGGGATCGGCCCACGCACCTCGGCACCCGTACGCTTGGCGGTGTTGACGATCTCGCGCGTCGACGCATCGAGCACGCGGTGATCGAAAGCCCTGAGGCGTATTCTTATTTTCTGGCTCTGCATCTTGCTTCAACCGCCATGAAAAGTTTGGGGCGCCCGACCTGCCGGGCGCCCTCGCATTCCTATTCGATGATGCTGGTTACGACGCCGGCGCCCACCGTGCGGCCGCCTTCGCGGATCGCAAAGCGAAGCTTCTCCTCCATCGCAATCGGCGTGATCAGCTCGATCGTCACCGCGATGTTGTCGCCTGGCATTACCATCTCCGTCCCCTCCGGCAGGGACACCACACCCGTCACGTCCGTGGTCCGGAAGTAGAACTGGGGACGGTAGTTGGTGAAGAACGGCGTGTGCCGCCCACCCTCCTCCTTGGTCAGGATGTAGGCCTCGGCCTTGAACTTCTTGTGCGGCTTGATCGAGCCCGGCTTGCACAGAACCTGGCCCCGCTCCACCGCTTCCTTGTCGATGCCGCGCAGCAGGCAGCCCACGTTGTCGCCCGCCTCGCCAGCGTCCAGAAGCTTGCGGAACATCTCAACGCCCGTCACCACGCACTTTTGCGTGTCGCGCAGGCCAACGATCTCCACTTCCTCGCCCACCTTCACCTTGCCCCGCTCGATGCGGCCCGTCACCACCGTGCCGCGGCCCGAGATCGAGAACACGTCCTCGATCGGCATCAGGAACGGCATGTCGGTGGGACGCTCCGGCAGCGGGATGTAGGTGTCCAGCGCGTCGAACAGCTTCAGGATCGCCTCGTCCGCCAGAGGACCCTTCTCGCCGTTCAGCGCCTTGATCGCAGCACCACGGATGACCGGAACGTCGTCGCCCGGGAACTGGTACTTCACCAGCAGCTCGCGCACCTCCATCTCGACCAGGTCCAGCAGTTCCGGATCGTCCACCACGTCGCACTTGTTCAGGAACACCACGATGTAGGGAACGCCCACCTGGCGCGCCAACAGGATGTGCTCGCGCGTCTGCGGCATCGGCCCGTCCACCGCCGACACAACCAGGATCGCGCCGTCCATCTGCGCGGCACCCGTGATCATGTTCTTCACGTAGTCGGCATGCCCAGGGCAGTCCACGTGCGCGTAGTGGCGCTTGTCGGTGGAGTACTCCACGTGGCTCGTCGCAATCGTCAGGATCTTGGTCGGGTCGCGGCGGCCCTGGCTCTCGGACGCCTTCGCAACCTGGTCATAGGAGATCGCCGTCTGCGTCCAGCCCTTGTCCGCAGAAACCTTCGTCAACGCAGCCGTCAACGTCGTCTTCCCATGATCAACGTGACCGATCGTGCCTACGTTGCAGTGCGGCTTCGTCCGCTCAAACTTTGCCTTCGCCATGGCGGCTCTCCTGTCTTCTCATTCCAGTACTCGCCGGACGCTGCCGCCCGGCGAAAAGACTTCCGTGACTATGCGTACTTCGCCTTGACCTCGTCGGCCACGTTGCGCGGCACTTCGGCGTAGTGCGCGAACTGCATCGTATACATGGCGCGGCCCTGGCTCATGGACCTGAGCTGGCTGACGTAGCCGAACATATTCGCGAGCGGGACATTGGCCCGTACCACGGTCGCGTTGCCGCGCATCTCCTGGCTGCGAATCTGGCCGCGCCGGCTGTTGATGTCGCCGATCACGCCGCCGACGAAGTCCCCAGGAGTCACCACCTCGACATCCATAATCGGCTCGAGCAGTTTAACGCCGGCTTTCGTGCAGCCTTCCTTCATCGCATTGCGTGAAGCGATCTCGAACGCAATCGCGCTCGAATCCACATCGTGGAAGGCACCGTCGTACAGTGTCACTTTCATATCGACCATCGGGAAGCCGATCAGCACGCCGGCATCCCAGACGCTCTGCACGCCCTTCTCGACGCCCGGGATGTATTCCTTGGGAACCGTGCCGCCGATGACCTCACTCTCGAACTCGTTGCCCTTGCCGGCTTCGTTTGGCTCGAGACGGAACTTGACGCGGGCAAACTGGCCGGTGCCGCCGGTCTGCTTCTTGTGTGTATAGTCGACATCCGTGGCGCGCACGAGCGTCTCGCGATAGGCGACCTGGGGTGCACCGACGTTGGCTTCAACGCCGTGCGTGCGCTTCAGGATGTCGACCTTGATATCGAGATGCAACTCGCCCATGCCCTTGAGGATGGTTTGACCCAACTCCTGGTCGACACCGACGCGGAACGACGGATCCTCAAGCGCCATCGCATACAGCGCCAGCGCCATCTTCTCCTGGTCGGCCTTGGTCCTGGGCTCGACCGACATCTCGATGACGGGGTTGGGGAACTCCATCTTCTCGAGCAGAACCGGCTTGGCTGGGTCGGACAGCGTCTCGCCCGTGCGGGTATCCTTGAGGCCAGACAGAGCGACGATGTCGCCGGTGTAGGCCTCCTTGATCTCTTCGCGCTGGTCCGCGTGCATCAGGTACATGCGGCCGACGCGCTCTTTCTTCTCGCGCGTGGTGTTCAGCAGTGCCGTCCCGCTGTGAAGGATGCCCGAGTAGATGCGGCAGAACGTAATCGAGCCCACGTGCTCGAAGTTCATGATCTTGAATGCCAGAAGCGAAAGTGGCTCGCTATCGAGCGGCTTGCGCTCGGTTGGTTCGCCAGTCTTGACGTCGATGCCCTTGTAAGCCTCGCGGTCGGAGGGCGCGGGCAGATAGTCGACGACGGCGTCGAGCAGCGGCTGCACACCCTTGTTCTTGAAGGCCGAGCCGCACAGCATCGGGTAGAAGGCGCGCGTGACTGTCGCCTTGCGAATGCACTTTTTCAGTGTCTCGATATCGGGCTCCTTGCCATCGAGGTAAGCGCCCAGTGCATCGTCATCCATTTCGACGGCGGCCTCGACCATAAGGCCGCGGAATTCCATAGCCTTGTCCAAGAGGTCTGCCGGGATGTCCTGCTCTGTGAACTTGGCGCCTTTGTCATCGCCGTCCCAGACGATCGCCTTCATCGTGAGAAGGTCGATGATGCCCTTGAAGGCGGTTTCCGAGCCGATCGGCAGTTGCAAAGGCACCGCGCGCGCGCCCAGTTTCTCCTTGATGTCGTCAAGGCACATGAAAAAGTCGGCGCCAGTCTTGTCCATCTTGTTTGCGAAGATGATGCGAGGCACGCCGTACTTGTCGCCCTGGCGCCAGACGGTCTCGGTCTGGGGCTCCACACCCTGGTTGCTGTCGAGCACGCACACGGCGCCGTCGAGCACCCGCAGCGAGCGCTCCACCTCGATTGTGAAGTCGACGTGGCCTGGCGTGTCGATGATGTTCAGTCGCTTGCCCTGCCAGAAGCAGGTTGTGGCAGCCGACGTGATGGTGATGCCGCGCTCGGCCTCCTGCTCCATGAAATCCATGGTCGCGGCGCCGTCATGCACTTCGCCGATCTTGTAGTTCTTGCCCGTGTAAAAGAGGATCCGCTCCGTAGTCGTGGTCTTCCCGGCATCGATGTGAGCCATGATGCCAAAGTTGCGGTAGTCCTCGATTTTATGCGTTCGCGCCATCGTTCTTGTTCCAATCACCAGCGGTAATGGGAGAAGGCTCGATTGGCCTCGGCCATCTTGTGCGTGTCCTCCCGCTTCTTAACCGCGGTACCGCGATTGTTGGCGGCGTCGAGAAGTTCGCCCGAAAGGCGCTCCTCCATGGTGTTCTCGTTGCGACTGCGGGCAGCCGTGATCAGCCAGCGAATGGCAAGCGCCTGCCGGCGCTCGTTGCGCACCTCGACAGGGACCTGGTAGGTGGCACCGCCGACCCGCCGCGAGCGGACCTCGACGGCCGGCATGACGTTTTCCAGCGCCTGATGGAAGAGCTGGACCGGGTTCGACCTGGCCTTGGTCTGCATCTTGTCGAGCGCACCATAGACGATCCGCTCCGCCACCGATTTCTTGCCCTGCCGCATGATCGAATTCATGAACTTGGACACGATAAGATCGTTGAACTTCGGGTCGGGGTTGACCTCGCGTTTCTCAGCTCTGTGCCGGCGCGACATTGGCTCTCTTCCTTAGTCGGTCTCGTCGAGTTTCACCTTGTGCGTGCGACCCGCCTGCGCGGTGCTCACGCAAAAAGGCCCTTACTTGGGCCTCTTGGCTCCGTACTTGGAGCGCCTCTGCTTCCTGTCCGCCACGCCCTGCGTGTCGAGCACACCGCGGATGATGTGATAACGCACGCCGGGAAGGTCTTTAACGCGGCCGCCTCGGATCATGACCACCGAGTGCTCCTGCAGATTGTGGCCCTCACCCGGGATATAGCCGATCACCTCGAAACCGTTGGTCAGGCGCACCTTGGCGACCTTGCGCAGCGCCGAGTTCGGTTTCTTCGGCGTCGTGGTGTAGACGCGCGTGCATACGCCGCGCTTCTGCGGGCACGACTGCATGTGGCGCGCCTTCTCGCGGTAGACCTTCTGAGTCCGCGGCTTGCGGGTCAGCTGTTGTATCGTCGGCATGCGCCGTTTCCTGCCTGCGGCGCGGGAGCGATAGCCCCAAACGCCATGAACAATGGCCGAGACGCGCATCTACCGCGCTCGACCGAACATCCAGAGGATCCAAACGGCCCGCTCGCGCGGTCCGTGGATCTTGGCCCGAAATTTCCTCTGCTTGACGACGGCAGCGTTTAGGTCAGGGCTCGATTTAAAGCCGAACCGGCGCGACCTACCACCTGCCGTGAGAGTGGGCGGGTTATATACGACGGCGACTCAGCCGGTCAACACCTGGAACGGGCCGCGGGAAAATAATTTCGCACAGCTCCAAAACACCGATTTCGCGAGGACATTGGCCCTTTTGCTGACGGTGTGCCGCACCGCAAGACGCTGCAACTGCACCAAAAGCGCAACGGCCGCCAGACGGCGGCCGTTGCTAGAGCTTTTCGGCAGAGGGGGCCCTATTCGGCGGCCGCTTCCGTCGGGCGACGGCGGCGGCGCTCCGGCGAGCGCATTCCCCCAGCATCGGTGGGTGGTTCGATAGCCTTCTGGGCATCGAATTTCGCCTTCTCCTTGGCGATCAAGTCGTCACGCCGCCCAGCCTCCTTGCGGAGTTGGCGCAGCATGCCGCCCGTGCCGGCCGGAATAAGGCGCCCGACGATGACATTCTCCTTGAGACCTTCGAGCGTGTCTGCCTTGCCGTTGACCGCGGCATCGGTCAGCACGCGTGTTGTCTCCTGGAAGGAAGCCGCAGAGATGAAGCTCTTCGTCTGCAGCGACGCTTTGGTAATGCCGAGCAACACGGGCTTGCCCGTTGCCGGACGCTTGCCGGCCTTTTCCAGCACGGCATTGATCTCGTCGAAGTCGATCCTGTCGAGCTGTTCGCCCTTCAACAAGTCGGTCTCGCCGGCATCCTCGACCTCGACCTTCTGCAGCATCTGGCGGACAATCACTTCGATGTGCTTGTCGTTGATGGTCACGCCCTGCAGCCGGTAGACGTCCTGGATCTCGTTGATCAGGTAATTGGCGAGTTCCTCGACGCCCTTGATGGCGAGAATGTCGTGCGGAGCGGGGTGGCCGTCATAGACGAAGTCACCCTTTTCGATGCGATCACCGTGCTGCACAGCAAGACTCTTGCCGCGCGGGATGAGGTACTCCTTGGCCTCGGCGTTCTCGTCGTCCGGCTTGATGGCGATCCTTTGCTTGTTCTTGTAATCCTTGCCGAACTCCACCGTGCCGGAGATCTCGGCGATGATCGCGTTGTCCTTCGGACGGCGCGCTTCGAACAGCTCCGCCACGCGCGGCAAACCGCCCGTGATGTCGCCGGTCTTGGCACTGGAGAGCGGGATACGCGCGAGCACGTCGCCCGACTTCACCTTGGCATGCGAGTCGATCGACAGAATGGCGTCGACCGGCAGCAGATAGCGGGCGTCTACGCCGCGCGACACCCTGATAGGCTTGCCGCCCTTGGAGTCCTTGATGACGATCGAGGGCTTCAGATCCGCTCCACGCGGCGTTGCGCGCCAATCGACGATGACGCGATTGGTGGTGCCCTTCATCTCGTCGGTCTGTTCCTTCACCGACACGCCGTCGACGAGATCGGCAAAGTCGGCCACGCCGTCGACCTCGGTGAGAATCGGACGCATGTAGGGATCCCATTGGGCTAAGCGCGTGCCGCGCTTCACCTCGTCGCCGTCGTCGACGTGCATGCGCGCGCCGTAGACGAGCTTCTGGGTCGCCAGCTCCTTGCCCGACTTGTCGACGATGACCAGCGTCATGTTGCGGGTCATGGCGATCAGGCGGCCCTGGCTGTCCTTGCCGATGCTGCGGTTCTTGATCTTCACCGTGCCGTTGAAGTTGGACTCGATGTAGGACTGATCGACCGTCTGCGCGACGCCGCCCATGTGGAACGTGCGCATGGTGAGCTGCGTGCCGGGCTCGCCGATCGATTGCGCGGCAATGACGCCTACCGCCTCGCCGATATTGACAGGCGTGCCGCGGGCCAGATCGCGGCCATAGCACTTAGCACACACGCCGTTGGTGGTTTCGCAAGTCAACACCGAACGGATGCGCACTTCCTGGATCTGCGCGGCCTCGATGGCATCTGCATCGACCTCGCCGATGAGTTCGCCCGATTTGAGGATCACCTTCTTGGTGGCCGGATCCTTCACATCCTCGGCCGTGGTGCGGCCGAGAATGCGATGCGCCAGCGAGACGATGATTTGGCCGGCATCGACCACGGCCTGCACGTTGATGCCGCCGTCCGTGCCGCAGTCGACCTCGTTGATGATGCAATCCTGCGCGACGTCGACCAGCCGGCGCGTGAGGTAGCCGGAGTTCGCCGTCTTGAGCGCCGTGTCGGCAAGACCCTTGCGCGCGCCGTGCGTCGAGTTGAAGTACTCGAGCACGGTCAACCCCTCCTTGAAGTTGGAGATGATCGGCGTCTCGATGATCTCGCCCGACGGCTTGGTCATGAGGCCGCGCATGCCGGCAAGCTGACGCATCTGCTTCTCGGAGCCGCGCGCGCCGGAGTGCGCCATCATGTAGACGGAGTTGATCTGCTTCGTCCGGCCGTTCGCCTCGCGATGCACCGCCGAGATGCGGTCCATCATCTCCTTGGCGATCTGATCGGTGCACTTCGACCAGGCATCCACCACCTTGTTGTACTTCTCGAGCTGGGTGATGAAGCCATCGTTGTACTGCTGCTCGTACTCGCGCACGAGATCGTTGGTCTGATCGAGAATCTTCTGTTTCGTCTCGGGGATCAGCATGTCGTCCTTGCCGAACGAAATGCCGGCCTTGAAGGCATGGTAGAATCCGAGCCCCATGATGCGGTCGCAGAAGATCACCGTCTCCTTCTGACCGCAGTCGCGGTAGACGGCGTCGATCATGCCGGAGATGTTCTTCTTGGTGAGCAACTGATTGACGAGCGCGAACTTCACGCCCGGCTTCTTGGGCAGCACTTCGCCGAGCAGGAGCCGGCCCGGCGTGGTCTCGTGCACCTCGATCGTTTCGTTGCCCTTGTCGTCGACGCCGCGGTAGCGTCCCTTCACCTTGGCATGCAGGCTGACCCGCCCGGCGGCCAGCGCGTGTTCAACCTCGGCAACCGAGCCGAGCATCATGCCTTCGCCCGGCTCCTTCTCGCGCAGCATCGACAGGTAGTAGAGTCCGAGCACGATGTCCTGGCTCGGCACGATGATGGGCGAGCCGTTGGCCGGATGCAGGATGTTGTTGGTCGACATCATCAGCACGCGGGCCTCGAGCTGGGCTTCCAGCGACAACGGCACGTGCACGGCCATCTGGTCGCCGTCGAAGTCGGCGTTGAAGGCCGCGCAAACCAGCGGATGCAGCTGGATAGCCTTGCCCTCGATGAGGGTCGGCTCGAACGCCTGGATGCCCAGGCGATGCAGCGTCGGCGCACGATTGAGCAGCACGGGATGCTCGCGGATAACCTCGTCGAGCACGTCCCAAACCTCGCCCTTCTCCTTCTCGACGAGTTTCTTGGCCTGCTTGACGGTGGCCGCCTGGCCCATGGCCTGCAGCCGCGCGTAGATGAACGGCTTGAACAGCTCGAGCGCCATCTTCTTGGGCAACCCGCACTGGTGCAGCTTGAGCTCGGGGCCGACCACGATCACCGAGCGGCCCGAGTAATCCACGCGCTTGCCGAGCAGGTTCTGACGGAACCGGCCCTGCTTGCCCTTCAGCATGTCGGCGAGCGATTTCAGCGGGCGCTTGTTGGCACCCGTGATGACGCGGCCACGCCGGCCGTTGTCGAATAGCGCGTCGACCGACTCCTGCAGCATCCGCTTCTCGTTGCGGATGATGATGTCGGGCGCACGCAGCTCCATCAGCCGCTTCAGGCGGTTGTTGCGGTTGATGACGCGGCGATAGAGGTCGTTCAGGTCCGACGTGGCGAAACGGCCGCCATCGAGTGGGACGAGCGGACGCAACTCCGGCGGAATGACCGGAACCACGGTGAGGATCATCCATTCCGGCCGGTTGCCGGACTTGATGAAGGCCTCGATGACCTTGAGACGCTTGGCGAGCTTCTTGGGCTTGAGCTCGGTGGTCGCCTCGGCGATCTCCTGGCGGAGCTGATCGCGAATCTTGCGCAGGTCCATGCCAGTGAGGAGCTCACGGATCGCCTCTGCGCCGATGCCGGCGGTAAAGGCATCCTGGCCGAACTGCTCGACCGCCTGGTTGTACTGCTCCTCCGTCAGGAGCTGCTTCTCCTCGAGCGTGGTCGTGCCTTGCTCGGTTACGATGTAGTTCTCGAAGTAGAGTACGCGCTCGAGGTCCTTCAGCGTCATATCGAGCAGCAGGCCGATGCGGGACGGCAGCGACTTCAGAAACCAGATGTGGGCGACCGGCGCCGCCAGCTGGATGTGGCCCATGCGCTCGCGGCGCACCTTGGCCAGCGTGACCTCGACGCCGCACTTCTCGCAGATCAGGCCCTTGTATTTCATGCGCTTGTACTTGCCGCACAAGCACTCGTAATCCTTGATCGGCCCGAAGATGCGCGCGCAGAACAGGCCGTCCCGCTCCGGCTTGAAGGTGCGGTAGTTGATGGTCTCCGGCTTCTTGATCTCGCCGAACGACCAGGAGGAAATATCGTCCGGGCTGGCGATCGAGATGCGGATCTGATCGAACGCCGGGGCCTGAACCTGCTGCTTGAAGAGGTTGGTGATCTCGTTCATCGGCTCTCTCTCTTGTGGCTGGACGACCCTCTCGTCCAAGCCAACACCATTCTCAAACCCCGTCGTGCACGTCCGCCGCCTCTTCGCGAGGCGCCGGATCGTGCTGCATCACTCCGCCGCCTCCTGCGGCAGCGCCGGCCGTTCGTCCGGAGCCGGCTCATCCGGAGGCGGCACCACCTCCGAATTCACAAGCTCGACGTTGAGGCCGAGGGCACGCATTTCCTTGACGAGAACGTTGAAGCTCTCCGGAATACCCGCTTCGAAGGCGTCGTCTCCGCGCACAATGGCCTCGTAGACCTTGGTGCGGCCGGCGACGTCATCGGACTTCACGGTCAGCATCTCCTGGAGTGTGTAGGCGGCGCCGTAGGCCTCGAGCGCCCACACCTCCATTTCGCCGAAGCGCTGCCCGCCGAACTGCGCCTTGCCGCCCAGAGGCTGCTGGGTGACGAGCGAGTACGGGCCAATCGAGCGGGCGTGGATCTTGTCGTCCACCAGATGGTGCAGCTTCAGCAGGTACTTGTAGCCGACCGTCACCTGACGATCGAACGGCTCGCCCGTACGCCCATCATGCAGTGTCACCTGGCCCGTCGTGTCGAAGCCGGCCTTTTTCAGCAGCTCGACGATCTGGGGCTCGCGCGCGCCATCGAACACCGGAGTGGCCACCGGAACACCGTCCTTGATCTTGTCGGCCAGCATGACGAGTTCTTTGTCGTTGAACTTCGAGACGCCGTTGTTGGGGCCGTAAATGTCGACCATGGCGTCCCGCAGGGTCTTAGTCTCGCCGCTCTCGTGGAAGGTGTGCAACGCATCGTCGATGATGCGCCCGAGCCCCCGACAGGCCCAGCCCAGATGCGTCTCGAGAATTTGCCCGACGTTCATGCGGCTCGGCACGCCGAGCGGATTGAGCACGACGTCGACGTGGGTACCGTCATCCAGGTAAGGCATGTCCTCGATCGGCACGATCATGGACACGACACCCTTGTTGCCATGCCGACCGGCCATCTTGTCGCCGGGCTGGATCTTGCGCTTCACGGCCACGAAGACCTTGACCATCTTCATAACGCCGGGGGGCAGTTCGTCGCCGCGCTGCAGCTTGTCCACCTTGTCGACGAAACGGCGCTCGAGACTCTTCTTGGCCTCCTCGTACTGCTTGCCGATCGCTTCGACCTCAGCCATTGCGGCTTCATCGGTAAGACCGATCTCCCACCACTGGCTGCGCGGAACGTCGGCCAGGATTTCCTCGCTGACGGTCGTGCCTTTGCGAGCGTTTTTCGGTCCCTTGGCCGCTTCCTTGCCGAGCAGCGCCACCTTGAGGCGGGCATAGACGTTGCGGTCTAGGATTTGTAGCTCGTCGTCGCGGTCCTTGGCGAGGCGCTCGATCTCCTCGCGCTCGATCGCCATGGCGCGCTCGTCCTTCTCGACGCCGTGCCGGTTGAAGACGCGCACCTCGACCACGGTGCCGTTGACGCCCGGCGGCAGGCGCAGCGACGTGTCGCGCACGTCGGATGCCTTCTCGCCGAAGATGGCGCGGAGGAGTTTTTCCTCCGGCGTCATCGGGCTTTCGCCCTTCGGCGTGATCTTGCCGACCAGGATGTCGCCTGGATTCACCTCGGCACCGATATAGACGATGCCGGCTTCATCCAGGTTCTTGAGCGCTTCTTCCGAAACGTTCGGAATATCGCGCGTGATCTCCTCCGGCCCGAGCTTGGTGTCGCGGGCCATCACCTCGAACTCCTCGATATGGATCGAGGTGAAGACGTCGTCGAACACGACGCGTTCCGAGAGGAGGATGGAGTTCCTCGAAGTTGTAGCCCATCCACGGCATGAACGCGACGAGCACGTTCTTGCCGAGAGCCAGATCACCCAGATCGGTTGAAGGACCGTCGGCGATGATGTCGCCGGCTTTCACATGGTCTCCCACCGTCACCAGCGGACGCTGGTTGATACAGGTATTCTGGTTCGAGCGCTGGAACTTGCGCAGCCGGAAGATATCGACGCCCGGCTTGGAAGGATCTGCTTCCTCGGTCGCCCGGATGACGATACGGGTGGAGTCCACCTGATCGACAACGCCGGTGCGGCGCGCAGCAATGGCGGCGCCCGAGTTGCGCGCCACCACTTCTTCCATGCCCGTACCCACCAGCGGCGCCTCGGCCTTAATGAGCGGCACGGCCTGACGCTGCATGTTGGAGCCCATGAGGGCGCGGTTGGCGTCGTCGTTCTCGAGGAACGGAATGAGCGCGGCGGCCACCGACACGAGCTGCTTGGGCGACACGTCGATGTAATCGACCTTGTCGGGGGAAACGAGCAGCACGTCGCCCGAGAAGCGGCAGGTGATGAGGTCACCGGTCAACTTACCCTTGGCATCGATCTCGGCATTGGCCTGGGCGACGTGATAGCGCGCTTCCTCCATGGCCGAGAGGTAGATCACGTCGTCGGTGAGCTTGCCTTTCTCGACCTTGCGGTAGGGACTCTCGATAAAGCCGTATTTGTTGACGCGCGCGAAAGTCGCCAGACTGTTGATGAGGCCAATATTGGGGCCTTCCGGCGTCTCGATCGGACAGATGCGGCCGTAGTGCGTGGGATGGACGTCACGCACCTCGAAGCCGGCGCGCTCGCGCGTGAGACCGCCAGGCCCCAGAGCGGAGAGGCGACGCTTGTGCGTGATCTCCGACAACGGATTGGTCTGGTCCATGAACTGGGACAGCTGCGAGGAGCCGAAGAACTCGCGCACCGCGGCGGCCGCCGGCTTGGCGTTGATGAGATCCTGCGGCATCACCGTGTCGATGTCGACCGAACTCATACGCTCTTTGATGGCACGTTCCATGCGCAGGAGGCCCAGCCGATACTGGTTCTCCATCAACTCGCCGACCGAGCGCACGCGCCGGTTACCGAGGTTATCGATGTCGTCGATCTCGCCCTTGCCGTCGCGCAGGTCGACCAGCGTCCTGATGACCGCGATGATGTCCTCCGGACGCAAGGTGCGCACGGTGTCCTCGGCCTTGAGGTCGAGGCGCATGTTCATCTTCACGCGGCCAACGGCGGAAAGGTCATAGCGCTCGGAATCGAAGAACAGGCCGTTGAACAACGTCAGCGCGGCATCCAGCGTCGGCGGCTCGCCCGGGCGCATGACCCGGTAGATGTCCATCAACGCTTCTTCCTGATTGGAACTCTTGTCGATGTTGAGCGTATTGCGGATGAACGCGCCGATCGTGACGTGGTCGATGTCGAGGATCGGGAATTCCTTGATCTTCGCTTCCTTGAGCGTCTCGAGCAGCTTGGCGTCCAGCTCGTCGCCGGCCTCACCGTAGAGTTCACCCGTTTGCAGGTTGGCAATGTCTTCGGCGAGGTACCGGCCGGCAAGATCGGCGGCGCTGAACAGCACCTCCTTCAGCCCGCCTTCTGCCAGCTCGCGGGCGCGCTTGGCCGTGATCTTCTCGCCGGCCTTGACGATCACTTCGCCCGACTTGGCGTCCACCAGATCGGCGATCGGCGTCATGCCGCGCATCTTCTCGGTGACGAACGGGATCTTCCAGCCGAGCTTGGTTTCCTTGACCCGGATCGACTTGTAGAACGTGGACAGAATTGTCTCGTCGTCGAGCCCGAGCGCATACAGCAAGGTCGTGACGGGCAGCTTGCGGCGACGGTCGATACGGACATAGACGATGTCCTTGGCATCGAACTCGAAGTCCAGCCACGAGCCGCGATACGGAATGATGCGCGCGGCGAACAAGAGCTTGCCCGAGGCATGCGTCTTGCCGCGGTCGTGATCGAAGAACACGCCCGGCGAACGGTGCATCTGGCTGACAATGACGCGCTCGGTGCCATTGATGACGAACGTGCCGTTGGCCGTCATGAACGGCATGTCGCCCATGTAGACGTCCTGCTCCTTGACGTCCTTGACCGACCTGGCTCCGGTCTCCTCGTTCACATCGAACACGATCAGGCGCAGCTTCACCTTGAGGGGCGCCGCGAAGGTCATGTCGCGCTGCTGGCATTCGTCGACGTCGTACTTCGGCGCCTCGAACTCGTAGCGCACGAACTCCAAGGTCGCGCGGCCCGAGAAATCGGAGATCGGGAATACGGACCTGAAAACCGCCTGCAGCCCCTGTTCCGCCCGGCCACCAGAGGGTTCCTTGACCATCAGAAAATCGTCATAGGAACTCTTCTGCACCTCGATGAGGTTGGGCATCGCAGCCACCTCGGCGATCGAACCGAACTGCTTCCTGATGCGCTTGCGGCCGCTGTAGGTTTCAGCCATTTCGAGTTCCTTGTCCTTCGTGCTGAAGGGAAGCTGATTGCTTGCCGGTAACGGAGCCCATGCCCCATGCCCTGCTGAAAATCGCGTCAGTCGGCCACAGAGGGCTGGAATGCCTTGTGGCCGGCGTGCGGAGAGGCGACGAGCACCTCTCCGCCGATCGCCCGGAAGCGATTATTTGACCTCGACGACGGCGCCCTGATCCTCGAGCTGCTTCTTGATCTTGGCAGCCTCTTCCTTGGTGACGCCTTCCTTGATGGTCTTGCCGCCCGCTTCCACCAGTTCCTTGGCTTCCTTGATGCCGAGGCCGGAGATGAGCGTGCGAACTTCCTTGATGACGTTGAGCTTCTTGTCGCCGCCGGACTTGAGGATGACGGTGAATTCTGTCTGCTCCTCGGCTGCAGGAGCTGCAGCAGCTGCGGGACCGGCGGCAGCGGCCACCGGCGCGGCAGCGGAAACGCCCCACTTCTCTTCCAGCAGCTTCGCCAGCTCCGCAGCCTGCAGAACCGTCAGCTTCGACAAATCGTCTACGATCTTTGCCAGATCAGCCATGACTTGACTTCCTTTTCGTTTGAACCTTGAATTGCGATGCGCGGCATCAGCCGTCGCGATTGATCAACCGTCGTAAACGTCTCAGGCGCCCTTCGCCTCCTGCGAGCCTTTGGCCGCCAGCACACGGGCCAGCATGCCGCCGGGCTCGTTGAGAATGCGGGCGATCTTGCTTGCAGGGGCCTGCAGCAGACCCAGCAGCTTGCTGCGCAGCTCGTCGAGAGACGGAAGATCGGCAAGCGCCTTCACCCCGTTGCTGTCGAGCCTGGTCTTGCCCATCGCGCCGCCGAGGATGACGAGCTTGTCGTTTTCCTTGGCGTACTTGACGGATACCCGCGCCGCACTCACCGGATCCTCGGAGTAGGCGACACAGGTCTGCCCTTTGAGCAGATCCGAAATCGTCTCCACCTCGGTGTCCTTCAGCGCCAGCTTGGCCAGCTTGTTCTTGGCGACCTTCACCGCGCCGCCGGCTTCCTTCATTCGCTTGCGGAAGTCGGTCATCTGGGCGACGGTCATGCCCTTGTAGTGGGCGACAACGATAACGCCGCTGTCCTTCCACTCTTCGTTGAGCGTCGTAACGAGCTCACGTTTCTTTGCTCTATCCACGTTTGCTCACTCCATCATGCGGCCGGTACACCTGCCGTCGGGCATTGGCCCTGACATCAGGTATTCGGTCCGCGGGTTGCACCTTGCCGCCGGTTCAGGCGGCGCGATCCAGGAACCCGTCCTTCCTTCGCGCGTTTGCGCAAAGGTGCAGACCCAAGAGGCTCGAACGGGAGCGGTTCAACCGCCGTCCGTCCGTCTCCCATCTCATGCAGGCCCTCGGCTGAGGCTTAAGCCGGATCACTCCGGCACCGGCAATCTCGGACAGGTTGGGCGAGGGACGCACGGCTGCCATCCTCCACCCGATCATCCGGACTTGTGGTCCGGAACTCATGCGTTCAGTGTCGCTGCACCTCCTCCTCTTATGCCGGTCCGGCGCTGCTTATGCTCGACGCGTCGACCTTGACTCCCACGCCTTGCGTCGAGCTCAGCGAGATCTTGTTCAGATAGTTGCCCTTGGCACCGCCGGGCTTCGCCTTCAACACCGCATCGACGAACGCTTTGACGTTCTCGACGAGCTGCTGCTCGGAGAAGCTTGCCTTGCCGACGCCGGCCTGGATGATGCCGGCCTTCTCGACGCGGAACTCAACGGCGCCGCCTTTGGCACCCTTGACCGCGGTCGTAATGTCCATCGTGACCGTGCCAACGCGTGGGTTGGGCATCAGGCCGCGGGGGCCGAGAACCTTGCCTAGGCGACCGACCAGGCCCATCATGTCAGGCGTGGCGATGCAGCGGTCGAAGTTGATGTTGCCGCCTTGGACCTGCTCTACCAACTCCTCTGCGCCGACCACATCGGCGCCAGCGGCCTTGGCCTCTTCAGCTTTGGGGCCCCTGGCGAAAACCGCCACGCGCAGCGTGCGGCCCGAACCGTTCGGCAGGTTGCACACGCCGCGCACCATCTGATCCGCGTGCTTGGGGTCGACACCAAGGTTCATGGAAATTTCGACGGTTTCATCGAATTTCGCCTTGGCGCGCGACTTCACAACCTTGACGGCCTCCCCAATCGGGTACGCCTTCTCGCGGTCGACGCCCTCGCGGGCCGCCTTCAAACGCTTGCCTACGTTGCCCATGCCCTCACTCCACAACCTGAATGCCCATGGACCTTGCCGTTCCGGCGATGGTATTTGCCGCCGCGTCCAGGCTGTCCGTATTGAGGTCTTTCATCTTCTGCTTGGCGACCTCGCGCACCTGCGCCATCGTCACGGTGCCGGCGCTGGTCCTGCCCGCTTCTTTCGAACCGCTGCCGATCTTGGCAATCTTCTTGATGAGATAGGACGCCGGCGGCGTCCGCATCTCGAAGTTGAAGGAGCGGTCCGAAAACACCGTGATCTTCACGGGGATCGGCGCGCCAGCCTCCATGTCCTTGCTCTTGGCGTTGAACTGCTTGCAGAATTCCATGATGTTCAGGCCGCGCTGACCCAGCGCCGGACCGATCGGCGGCGACGGGTTGGCCTGGCCCGCCGGGACCTGCAGATTGATGTAGCCGTCGATCTTCTTCGCCATAACCCGTTACCTTCCAACCTTCCCAAAAACAGCCGCGCAGCTCAGCTCCAACTCAGGTCACCTTCTCGACCTGACCGAATTCCAGTTCGACAGGCGTCGGCCGGCCAAAAATCAGCACGCCGACCTTGATACGCGAACGCTCATCGTCGACTTCCTCGACCTGCCCTTCGAACGAGGCAAACGGCCCGTCCGCCACCCGCACCTTCTCGCCGATCTCGAAGGTGATCATGGGCTTGGGCCGCTCCACACCTTCCTTGACCTGATACAGGATGCGCTTGGCCTCATCCTCGGTGATCGGCATTGCCTTGTTGTCGGCACCAAGAAAACCCGTCACCTTCGGGGTGTTCTTGATCAGATGATAGGCCGCGTCCGTCATCGACATCTTGACCAGCACGTAACCAGGGAAAAACTTGCGCTCGGCCTGGATCTTGCGCCCGCGGCGCACCTCCACGATGTCCTCCGTCGGCACCAGAACCTCTTCGAACAATTCGGTGAGGCCTGCCGCCTTGGCGCGGTCCTTGATGGCCTCCGCCACCTTCCTCTCGAAATTCGAGTAGGCGTGCACGATGTACCAGCGCTTCTCCATCGTTGAGTCTCTTGCCCTCAATGCTGCTGTCGTCACGGGTCAACCAGGGATCCGCGAAGCCGTGCCAAGTATCAAAGAAACGACATAGCCGATGATCTGATCGGCGATCAGGAAGAAGATCGATGTGAGGGTGACCATGATGAGCACCATCACCGTCGTGATCCACACCTCTTTCCAGGTCGGCCACGTCACCTTCGATACTTCCTGACGTACCTCTTGGATGAACGTCAGGGGATTTCTCATCTACCCATGCACCTCCGACCGCAAAAACACGCGGCCGCCCGCTCCTGGTTGTCTACTTCTCTGCGCCGCCTCGACCCTTCGCGCAGCCGGTGGGAACATAGCAATGATTGGCAGGGGCGGAGGGTCTCGAACCCCCAGCCTTCGGTTTTGGAGACCGACGCTCTACCAATTGAGCTACACCCCTTGAGCCTAGGCCGACCCGCGCGGGAGGGCTTACATAACGTAGTTCGACAAGCTTGTCACATTTTTTTCTTGACAAGGGTTGGGATTGGGGTTTGGCGGTCTGGAACACCCCAATCCGGCCCTTTATCGCAGGTATTTCAAGGGGAAAGCTCCTCTCCTGGCCGATTCGCCTCGCATTCCTATTCGATGATGCTGGTTACGACGCCGGCGCCCACCGTGCGGCCGCCTTCGCGGATCGCAAAGCGAAGCTTCTCCTCCATCGCAATCGGCGTGATCAGCTCGATCGTCACCGCGATGTTGTCGCCTGGCATTACCATCTCCGTCCCCTCCGGCAGGGACACCACACCCGTCACGTCCGTGGTCCGGAAGTAGAACTGGGGACGGTAGTTGGTGAAGAACGGCGTGTGCCGCCCACCCTCCTCCTTGGTCAGGATGTAGGCCTCGGCCTTGAACTTCTTGTGCGGCTTGATCGAGCCCGGCTTGCACAGAACCTGGCCCCGCTCCACCGCTTCCTTGTCGATGCCGCGCAGCAGGCAGCCCACGTTGTCGCCCGCCTCGCCAGCGTCCAGAAGCTTGCGGAACATCTCAACGCCCGTCACCACGCACTTTTGCGTGTCGCGCAGGCCAACGATCTCCACTTCCTCGCCCACCTTCACCTTGCCCCGCTCGATGCGGCCCGTCACCACCGTGCCGCGGCCCGAGATCGAGAACACGTCCTCGATCGGCATCAGGAACGGCATGTCGGTGGGACGCTCCGGCAGCGGGATGTAGGTGTCCAGCGCGTCGAACAGCTTCAGGATCGCCTCGTCCGCCAGAGGACCCTTCTCGCCGTTCAGCGCCTTGATCGCAGCACCACGGATGACCGGAACGTCGTCGCCCGGGAACTGGTACTTCACCAGCAGCTCGCGCACCTCCATCTCGACCAGGTCCAGCAGTTCCGGATCGTCCACCACGTCGCACTTGTTCAGGAACACCACGATGTAGGGAACGCCCACCTGGCGCGCCAACAGGATGTGCTCGCGCGTCTGCGGCATCGGCCCGTCCACCGCCGACACAACCAGGATCGCGCCGTCCATCTGCGCGGCACCCGTGATCATGTTCTTCACGTAGTCGGCATGCCCAGGGCAGTCCACGTGCGCGTAGTGGCGCTTGTCGGTGGAGTACTCCACGTGGCTCGTCGCAATCGTCAGGATCTTGGTCGGGTCGCGGCGGCCCTGGCTCTCGGACGCCTTCGCAACCTGGTCATAGGAGATCGCCGTCTGCGTCCAGCCCTTGTCCGCAGAAACCTTCGTCAACGCAGCCGTCAACGTCGTCTTCCCATGATCAACGTGACCGATCGTGCCTACGTTGCAGTGCGGCTTCGTCCGCTCAAACTTTGCCTTCGCCATGGCTCGTCCTTGCTACTCGTTGTCTTCTACTCGTTGCCCTGCGCCGCAGGCGTAACCCCGGCGCACGGATCGGTCCTGCCCTCGACCTAGGTACGCCAAACACCTCTCAGGGGGCGCATGGAGCGGGTGAAGGGAATCGAACCCTCGTCATCAGCTTGGAAGGCTGTTGCTCTACCATTGAGCTACACCCGCGCTCCTTTGGGACAATATTTCAGTACCTTAGAGCTCGCTCAAAGACACTGCGGTCTCCGATCGCTCCAGTTTCCGCATCGCGGACCCCGAAGCCGACAAAGGCCGCGCACCTAATAGTGGTGGCAGCCGCGGATGGTCAATACTGATGACAGCGCTGATATAGGGAAGCGGGCGGCATGAGGCAAGGGCTCAACGCGTATCGCGAGGATACAGGTCATGTCTGCAACCCACGTGGCGGTCGAAGCTGGTGGAGGGGGTTGGATTCGAACCAACGTAGGCGAAGCCAACGGATTTACAGTCCGTCCCCTTTAGCCACTCGGGCACCCCTCCGGACGCCGCTGCCGGCAAAAATCAAACACAATGGCTCGCCCGCCAGCATGGGCAAAGCCGGGCGGTTATGCTGATGGGCCCTGCGGAAGTCAATAGCGCCGGACAGGTCCGGCATCTGCCCGCCGTGGTCTCGAACAACCTTACGGACGACGCATTTCATGTGCCGCTGAGCACCCGAGATATCGGCCACGCGCAGGCGCGACATGATATAGCCATGGCCAGCGGCGGCGGTGCCGACCGCGGTTGCGTAGGCCGACAATTTGCCGGGCGGGACATGCGAGAGGGACGTCGACGGGGATCATCGCGCTTTCCCGACAACGCCGGACGCGGCAGCGATGCCGGGCGCCGGAATGACGAGCAGCCGCTGATCTTCGGCATCCATGCAGTGGAGGCGGCGCTCGCCAACCCGCAGCGGACAGTGCGCAGACTCTTCCTGACAGACAATGCGGAGCGTCGCTTGCATACTGCGCTGGCGGCACGCCAACTCGTGCATGAGCGCGTGCTGCCCCGAGACCTCGACCGGCGACTGGGACCAGATACCGTCCATCAGGGGGCGCTACTTGAGGCGGCACCGCTGCACGAGCCGACGTTGGCCGAGATGGCCGAAGGCGCGGCCGGGAGACCATTGATCGTGCTCGATCAGGTAACCGACCCGCACAACGTCGGTGCGATCCTGCGATCGGCGGCAGTGTTCGGCGCGGGCGGTCTTGTCATGACCCGACGCCACAGTCCGCCTCTCGACGGCGCACTGGCGAAGTCGGCTTCCGGCGCGCTCGAACATGTGCCTGTGTCGCTCGTCCAGAACCTCGCGCGCGCGATTGCTGATTTGAAAAACCTCCACTTCACGGTGATGGGGCTGGACGGCGACGCGACAGAGCGGCTCGAGGATGCCGACTGGCCTGAGCGGGTCGCTCTCGTACTGGGCGCAGAGGGCAAAGGACTGCGGCAGCTGACGCGCGACAGCTGCGACAAGCTCGTCCGTGTCGCGACCGATGAGGCGTTCGCCAGCCTCAACGTGTCGAATGCAGCCGCAGTGGCGCTGCATTGGGCTGCAGCCGGCCGACTAGGGCTGCTGCGCGCCGGCACCACATGAGCCGCAGTTCGCCCGCAGACGTAGCGCACAATCGCCGACGTTCTGGACTGCGGCCAGCCAGTGGGCCTGCAGCTTTTCTGCCATCTGAAGATGCTTAGGCCCGCCATACAAATAGAAAGGGCGCCACGCTCGCGCGCCGCGCCCCGACAATCGTCTCGCTGCGATTTCACTCACAAACCGTGGGACGCCAGCAGCGATATTCGCCGCCCCGGCATACGCGCTCGCCGTAGCTGTTGAACCAGCAGCTGCGGCCGACCTGCTCGCACCGCCGCGGGCCGCGATAGCAGGCCGGGCCTTCGTCGTAATAGTAGCGCGGACCGGCATAGGCACCAGCAATGCCGAGCCCTAGGAAGGTACCGATGGCGAGGCCGGGGCCGAAACCGCGGCGCGCTTCGGCGGGCTGACTTGACGCGGCAGCAATGCTGCCTACCAATGCCAACGCCGCCGCACACTGCATGAGCTTCTTGAGCATGGGTCTGATCTCCAGGTGTGGGCCGCCTCCGTCCCGCGACCCTGCACGATCTTCATTCCGGGAAACAGAAAACACTTCCCCGTAAACATCGATAAATGTCTAGAGCACGTGAATATGGCGTGAACGCGAAGGCATATCGCCGTTCAAATGAAATTCACAAATCGCTGAACCAGAAAACCTTACCGGTTCCAGCTCCAGTGGCTATCGCCGCCACCATTATAATCCGCCCGAGGATAACCCCATGCCGGATAGTATCGGTACTTGGGGCCGTAATATTGATAGCGATAGCGGTAGCGCATCTCGGCTCGCGGCACCCAGTAGCCGGAATTGTAGTGAGGGTAATAGCCGGGCTGGCGGTAGTACCAGGAGCGGGGATCGTAGCGGTAAGCGCGATTCTTGGGATCGGGTGAGTAGAGGCCGAAGCCTTCCGGGTTCTCGCGGCCGCCCGCGATAGCCGGTGACGACCCCAGTCCCGCCAAAACGACAATCGCCCCGGCAATGGCAGGAAGGGTGCTCGCGCGCATTAACGTCTCTCCTCGCGGATCGCCAGTTTACAGTTGGGCCAGCAAAGCCCGCTTCGGCTAAGGAACACTTAAGCACAGACGCGGTTCGGCCGAATAGGGCACTGGAACCACACGCGTGATGCGTTCCGCCAGATCGGCGCGCCAAAGCCAGCGCGGCAGGCACCGTCTATGCGGTACGAAGGCGGCGTATCGCGGTCTTGGAACGCGGACGATAATTGCGCCAGAGGGCGTACCCGAAGCCGGCGGCAGCGACCAGGAATCCAATCGCCGCTGCCTTTAGACCGTCGCCCAGTCTGTGCGTATAGCTTGTTGCCGCTATCCCCGCACCGATGCCCACTGAAGCGGCGAAGAAGAAGGCGGTAGCGATCTCAAGGGGCAGATGAAGCATCGTGCGCATAGCCTGCTCCGTGTCGAGAGGGCGTACGCAAAACACGGCGGGCCGATGCTATGTGATTCTTCGCTCAGATGGGAGAGGCGCGCGCGGCGTTGTTGTGGATATCCGCCCGCGCTCCCTGCTGTGTCACCAATGGCGATGGCCGCGGCAGCAAACATCAGCCCGCTTATAGGTACGGAACTGACGGTGCTGAACCGGATAACCCGCTCTCACATACTCGTTGTACATCCAGCGCGAGTAGGTGGCGCGATAGCGCCAGTAAAAGTAGGAATTTGCCCGATAGTGCCGATGGGAATGCGTATGCATAGGGCGGTCGAGGTCGGCCGCGCGGATGACGGGGGACTCAGTGTCCCCTGGCAGCGCGAGGCGGTCGAGCGCAAATGCAGGCTGGGCGCACAACGGCAACGCCAAAGCCATCAAAACCAGTGTGCGACGCATACTTTGCTTCTCCTGCGGAACTAGCGCGACCATCACGCACCGGGTTCGGGCGCAGACAGGACGCTGGCCCGAGATTATGCGCCACTGGGGTAAAGCAGCGGTTAGCTGCAAGATGCAGTGCCAACCGCGATCCTTGCCTCTACGCGCCCATGCCAAGAAGAACGGCGGCCCCGGACAGGGGCCACCGTTGAGCTTCAGTTCCAAGGTGTTCGTGATTATTGTCGGCTTGCATACTCAACGCCCGGTCACATCGGGCGTTCCAAGCTGAGCCGTAAGACGCGTCACGGCAGGCACCCCTCTACGCTCACAGATGCGCGTGGTGAGCGCGGTAGTGCAGATGCGACCCGCGCCTGCATGCACAGTCCGCGCGTCCCCTGGCGAAATAGCCGCCGAACTTGCGGCGCACGTACTCATAGTGCCGGTAGCCGTGGCGATCGTAGCTGTACACCCACACGTCCCGCCAACGGTTGCGATGATGCCGCGCCGTTCGATGCCGGCGTACCCCGTGAGCATGGCGACGGTGCTCGACCCGAGGGGCGCGCCTCTTGCTCGTGCCGGTTTCGGTTTTACTGCGGTCAGCCGCCGCCGTGGGCCGGGCGCTCGCGTCTGGCTGTGTTTGGGCTACAACGGGTGAGACGGCCAAAGCGATGAACGCCGCGAAGGCGAGCGGTCCCAGAACTTTGCGCATGGCGATTTCCTTGCTGCAAGAAGCGCGAACGTGCACCCAGCACAACGCGAATGAGCGGCGTGGTCACGGTAAAACTGCCGACATGGTTGCGGAAATGGCCACATGACCGCTCGCCAGCGGCGCTAAGGGGCGTGTCGTCATCCCCCAGGCTATTTCGGAGCTGAAGAGGTTTGACTTCGAGGCTCGGGATGCTGATTGGGTGAGGGTTCCCCGCTGAACAGCAGGAAGGCGACCGTGACGATGGCCGCCACCCCGAGAAGCAGGGGCATAAGTCCCAGGCTCTTCACAGCGGGTGCGGGTCCGTGTGTTGCCGCCCGCTCGGCAGCGTCTTCTGGAGTGGCAGTTGCCTGGTCATCGGGAGGTAGGTCGTCGCGACCGGGATGCGGTGACGTCATGACCATTGGCTCCTTCTCGCTCGCTGAACTGCAAGTTGAGGAACGTGGCCCGGCGAGCATGGTTCCGCCGAAGCGGAAGCGGTGCTTTAGCTGCAAGCCTTTTCAGAAGCACCTGGCCGCGGAGGGTAGGCCCGGCGGGAACCGTGGCCGCCTCGTCTCCGTTTCTCCTGACAAGCGCGGAGGCACATCATGAACACCGAGCCTGTCGATCATCCCAGTCGCGATACCGTGAAAGTCAGACAGGGCACCGGACCACGTGCAACGGTCTCTGTGCTTCTGGTTTCTCTGACACTCGCAGCGGTCGCAGGCATAGCGCTGCTGGCCTATTTCTATTTCGGTCCCACGCCGGCTCCGAAGGTCTAGCGTCCATTGTTTCCTTTGCTCGTTCACGCGTAATGCGGCGCGACTTGCCAGATCGTCATGCGACCCGGCGCAGGGCTAGCTAGTGCTTTGCAGGCGTCTCTTCGGCCGAGGCGGCGCCTGGAACGCTTTCCTCGTCATCGAGGAGGCGGCTGCGCCGCAACGCACCGCCTTGCTCTAGGATCGGATAAGCGACCGATGCGATATGCGCCGCAATACGCTTGAGGTCGCGGGCGATGTCGAGATGCAACGTGCTCGTCTCGATGCTCTGCGGCAGCCCTTCGCGCAGGCGGCGCAGGTGATTGGCTGTGGCGGCCTGCTCCAGATCCCGCATGCGGTCCTTCTCCTCAAGCAGCGTACGGGCCGCGTGCAAATCGCCCATCATGAACACGCTCGTCGCCAGATGCAGATTATCCAGCAGGTGCTGGTGCATGTCCGCGATTTCCTGCAGGCCCTCCGGCGAGAAGCTCAGTCCCTGCTTGATCTTCTTGGCAGCCATCCCGCGCAGACTCCTGTCCAGGATGTCGCCGATATGTTCGAGGTTGATCGTGAAGGCCAGGATGTCCGAGCAGCGTTTGCTGTCTGTGCTATCGAGACCGTCCCGGCGGCTGACCGCAGTCAGATGCAGCTTCACGGCGCTGTGCAGCCGGTCGAGCGCATCATCCATGGGTGGCAGCTTGGCCAGCAGTTTGCGGTCGTCGTTCTGCAGCGCCTCCAGGAAGGTCCGCAGCATGGATTCGACAATGTCGATCATGCGCAGAACCTCGCGCGCGGCGTCGGCCAGCGCCAGGCTTGGAGCGCCCACAACGGCCGGTTTGATGTACTGAGGCTTGCCCGGATCGTTGGAAGACGGCGCGGCAGGCATGAGTTGCGTGCACAGCCGGGCAAGCGGGTCGAGCAGACCGATGAACACGATCGCGAGCGCCAGATTGAAGAGCGTGTGAAAGTCGGCAACCTGCCGGGCTGGGCTCGCTTCCAGGGCGGCCAGCGCCCCGGTGAGCCACGGCAGTAACGGAACAGCGACCAGGCAGCCGGCGGCACGGACGATCAGGTTGCCGAGGGCAAGCTGTCTTGCGGCAACGTTAGTGCCGGCCGCGAGGTATTGCGGAATCACATTCCCCAGGTTGGCGCCCAGCACGAAGGCCAGTGCGGCTTCGCCGGGGATGATCTGCTGGGCGGCGAGCGTCATGATCAGCAGCACCACGGCCACACTCGAATAGGCAGCCCATGTCAGGACCGCCGCAATGGCGATGTCGATGATGGGATCGCCCGACAGCATCGCGAACAGCCCGCGCAGCGCCGTGGCTTTCTCCACCGGCTGGATCGTTGTGATGATCAGGTGCAGCGCGAGCAGAATGAGACCGATGCCGATGGAGACGCGACCGAGGTCGCGCGTACGCGTCTTGCCACCCCGGTTGAAGGCAATGACCCCGGCGAGCACGAACACCGGAGCGATCGCCGCCACGTTGAAGGTGAGCACTTGCACGATCAGCGTGGTGCCGACGTTGGCGCCCAGCGTCACGGCCAGCGCGGTAACCAGCGTCATGAAGCCGCCAGCTATGAAGCTGGTGGACATCAACGCCGTCGCGGTGCTGCTCTGCAGGACGGCAGTGATCCCCAAACCAGCCAGGAAGGCTTTCCAGCGGCTCTTCAGCCCGATGGCCAGCGCCTGTCGCAGGTGGCCGCCGAAAGCACGCACGATGCCGGTGTGCACCATGTGCATGCCCCACAGCAGCAACGCCACGAACCCGGCGAGGTGCAGAAGGATGAGCGTTGCCGGCATGCTGGCGCCTCATGCTGGAGGATCTGTTGGCGCGCACCACGCGCGCCAACGTTACATTACTCCGGCACAACGCACTTACAATCGCTAGGTTGCGGCAACCTTGATGATCACGCCGCCGTGCGGCATGCGAGGCTGATGCACGCGACGTGCCTGTGATCGGTGCCACAGCAGCCGCCCAGCACGTTGATCTGCGGGTGCTGGCGCAGCAAATCACGATACTGGCCGCCAAGCTCGATGGGATCGCCGGCATCGAGATCCGGCGCATCGTTCAGTTCCTGGTGGCTGCGCCGTGACGCATTCGCGCGGATGCCGCGAATGCGCTTCGTCCAGCCCTGCACTGCCGGCAGCGTGTCGTGGAAATGCAGCGGATGGGCGCAGTTGATCATGTAGTAGGCGGGTGCGGCCGCCGTTGCAGCATCTACCTCACGGATTGCGTCCGACAGCGTTTGGCCCGTCGGCAGGCGGCCGTCGGTCTCCAGCGTGAACGAGATGGCGACCGGAACCTCGGCCTTCACGGCCGCCATTGCCACACCGATGGCCTCGTTGGCGTTGGTCATTGTGATCGCCGTCACCATGTCCGCGCCGGCCTCCGCGAGCGCACCGATCTGATGCACATGGTAGGTTTCCGCCTCTCCGGCGCCCATCACCTGGCCCGGATCGTAGCCGTCGCCGCGCGGGCCGACGCATCCGCTGACAACCATCGGCTTCGACGTGTCCTCAAACTTGGCCCGCAGGTCCAGCATCAACCGGATGGACCTGCGATTGGCCTCGGCAATCTCATCGCGCGTGTAGCCGAGCTTGTCTCCCCAATCGGTGCTTGCGCGCCAGGTCGGGCTTTCCAGGATGAATCCCACGCCATCCGCTTTCGCGATGGCCATGTAACGCTCGTAGTAGCGCGCCAGCGCCTCGCGCCCGGCCTTCTCCCGCAGAAGGTGGAAGGCGGCAAAAAAAGGCAGTTCCAGCCCTTCCTGGAAAATCAGGGTGGTCTCGATGCCGCCATCGGTCAGGAATAGCCCTCCCTCGAGCTGGGGCAGTTGCTTGCGATACTTGCTCATGGTCTTCGCTCGCTTCCAATGGTCCAGATGCCGGTTGTGGTCCGAATACCGATTTGCTCAGTGTAAGCTGTCTGATTTTAGCCACCACTTGGCGACCGAGGCCTTGGCGGCGTAGATAGGCCGGATACGGCAGCGGGCGAATGACCGACCCGCTTGACGAATTGATCGATCGGCCAAAGCAGACGCATGCTAGATCCCCTGTCGGAGGTACTGCGCGCGGTTCGCTTGACAGGCGGCGTATTCCTGGACGCGCAGTTCACGGCCCCCTGGTGCGTGACCGCCCAGCTCGCGCCGGAAGACTGCAAACCCTTCCTGACCTCGCCCGCCCAGCTCATTGCCTATCACTTCGTCATCGAGGGCAGCCTCTTGTTGGGCCTGGAAGGCAGCGCTCCGTTGGAAGTAGCGGCCGGCGAGATCGTCATCCTGCCGCGCAATCACGGGCATACGCTGGGAAGTGCCGCTGGCCTTGCTCCCGTCAAAGCCGATGACCTGATCCAGGCCGGCGCAGACGGCGGACTGGCCCGGATCGCCCACGGCGGCGGCGGCGAGCAAACCCATATCGTGTGTGGTTTTCTCGGCAGCGAGGAAGCGCACAATCCCTTGCTGGCGACGCTGCCCCCGGTCCTCAAGATCGATGTGCGCCAGGGCACGTCGCGCGACTGGGTCGAAGCCTCGGTGAAGTTCGCGGCGCGCGAGCTTGCCGAAGGCAAGTTCGCTTCGTCGAGCGTCATGTCACGGCTGTCGGAACTGCTTTTCGTCGAGGCGGTACGCAACTACGCCTCGACGCTCGATGATGCGCAAACCGGCTGGCTCAAGGGACTGAAGGACCCCTATGTCGGTCGCGCCCTCGCGCTGCTGCACAGCCGGATCGCCGCGCCCTGGACCGCCGAGATGCTCGCGGCCGAGGTGGCTCTCTCGCGCAGCGCCTTCAACGAGCGGTTCGCCGCGCTCGTCGGCATGCCGCCGATTCGCTACCTGACGTACTGGCGGCTGCACATGGCCAAGGAAAAATTGCAGGAAGGCCGGGGAACCATCGCCCAGATCGCACACGCGGTCGGTTACGATTTGGAGGTGGCCTTCAACCGGGCCTTCAAGCGCGAATTCGGCCTGCCGCCTGCGCGCTGGCGTGATGCGCGTGCTGCCGGAGCATGACCCCGCTTGTTCGGCGGTCGTGCAATAGTGCGGCGCGGCTCACGATGCTGCGTTACGACTTGTTCCAGGCCGGTGCCTTACACGCCAGCCTGTTTGCCGAAGCGCAGGGGACCTGGGGAGAATGATGGCAAAGACAGAGATCAAGACCGAGATAACCGGAGCCGTTTGGAAGGTGCTGGTCAAGCCCGGCGACCTCATCGCCCAGGACGATCCGATCATCATCCTGGAATCCATGAAGATGGAAATCCCCATTGTCGTTCCAGACGGCGGCAAGATCGCGGACGTCCTGGTGAAAGAGGGCGACGCTGTTACCGAGGGACAGACTGTCGCCATCCTGGAGGGGTGAAGAAGACGCCCGCCAGCTGGGCTCGCGGAAGCCGAGGAGAAGCGGCGTTGCGAACGAGGAACGAACAGTGATATGGGGTTCCCGACGTGCACAGTCCTGGCAGAAATAGCGCCTTTGCCGGCTTAGCTCAGCGGTAGAGCAGCGGTTTTGTAAACCGAAGGTCGGGGGTTCAATCCCCTCAGCCGGCACCAGCATCGCTAAGAACGCCGTACGATCACCCTGTCGCGGCGCGCCAGATCCGCTGTGTCGGCAAGAAAAAACCGCCCTCGATGAGCGGCTTCTCCGTTACGAAGGCATAAGGTGCTTAGTTGATCTCGACCCAGACGCCACTGCGATAGTAGCCGTTACCGCGGCCGGAATCGCGCCAGCGATACCTATCCTTCTCGTTGTCCTGCCACTTCCAATCATCCGGCATGACGCGGAGCTTCAGGGAAGGCTCGTAGTTGCGCTGCTCTTTCACGCGCCAGCAGTCGCCATCTTCATTGCAGATAACAGCAGCTGAAGCTGAGCCGGCAGTCAGGGCCAACATGGCTGCGCCGAAAGCTGCTTGTGCGATGAGTTTCATCAGTAATCTCCATTTCTACTTCTAGTCCTGCGCACAACGCTTTGAACACTGAATTGTTCGAGCGAAACGAAGCACTAGGTGCAATAAATTCCGTACCTGCCTGCAATCGGCCTGTTATTGGGCCCCGGCTGCCTGCCCCAACGAATGCAGCATCACAACTGCGCGCCCGCTGCCCTTGCTTCGGTCACATCGCGCGCCAGGTACTTCGCAATGACCAAGGCCCACACCCCGCCGTGATTTTGTGCAAGTGTCGGCTGCCGTCAGCACCCCGGCGGCAGCGGCCGCCCTGCTGTCATTAATTCCCGCCGATCAAGCGAGCCCGATCATGCTCACGCGTCCCATTCCGCAAAGCGACGCGCCGCTGCCGGTTGTCGGCATCGGCACCTGGCAGACGTTCGACATCGCCCAGACGCCGGCCGAGATGGACCAGCGCAAGGAGGTGCTGCGCGTGCTGTTCGACGCCGGCGGCACGGTGGTGGACTCGTCCCCGATGTATGGACGCGCCGAAGCCGTCGTCGGCGCCCTGCTCGATGACATGAAGGCCCACGATAAGGCCTTCCGCGCCACCAAGGTGTGGACCACCGGCGAGGCGGCCGGCATCCGGCAGATGACCGAGTCCGCCGCCAAGATGCGCGGCCCTATCGACCTCATGCAGATCCACAACCTGGTCGACTGGCGCACACACCTGCGCACCCTGCGCGGCTGGAAAGACCAGAAACGCATCCGCTACATCGGCCTCACGCACTACACCGTGCCCGCGCTCGATGAGCTGGCGGCGATCATCACAACCGAACGCGTCGATTTCCTGCAGTTCGCCTATTCCATCAACGTGCGCGCAGCCGAAACGAGGCTGCTGCCGCTCGCGGCCGAAAGCGGCGTGGCCGTCATCATCAACCGCCCGTTCGACAGCGGCTCGCTTTTCAGACGCGTGCGCGGCAAGGCGCTACCCGCATGGGTGTCCGAGTTCGACTGCGCCACCTGGAGCCAGTTCGTTCTGAAATACATTCTGGGCCACGCGGCAGTGACATGCGTGATCCCCGCCACCGCCAAGCCGGACCACGCACGCGACAACGTCGCCGCGGGCATCGGCCGTTTGCCGGACGCGGCTCAGCGCAAGCGCATGGCCGCTTACTGGGATGAACTTTGAGGGCCGTGCTGCGAACGGCGCGCCAACACGCGTCAGCCTGTGCCAATCAGCGCCGTGCGCAGCGCATCGAAGCGCGCCACCTGCTCGCTGCAGCAGATTGCGCTCCTTGTCCCGGCGCACGAAGATCTTGAACATGGCTTCGCCGGCGCCGTTGAAGAACTGCAGCGAGCGCGACGGCCGGCCCATGAACGGACGGCTGACGAACACGATGTGCTTGCAGTTCTCCGCCTGGATGTGCCCGCCGATCGGGCTGTCGCCGTGCAGATTGAAATAGCCGCGCCCGAAAGTGCCCGGCGGGATCGCTGCCTGCGCACTCCAGCACGATATCGGGCGTGTGCACGATGAACAGCACCTCGCCCCAGCGCGGTCAAGGCCTGCAGCACCTCCTCGAACCTTGAGCCCGGCAGGATTGCGCGATGCTCCTCGGGCAGCGCGTGCACGACATCGAACGTGCTCACCCCGTAGTCGCGGGCGATCTGCTCCAGAATGCCGTCGGCGTTCTGCTTCAGCCGCTCGGCAAGTGGCGGACGCTCCGCCGCAGCGGTCTCGCTCATGCGGCTCTCCCGCTCATTCCGCCGCCATACGGCGCACCGCACCGTCGGACGTCACCTCTTGCAGCACATGGAAGCCTTCGAACTCGGGATGCCCCAGCGTCGTCGGCTTCTGGTTGTTGCCGGCGCGTGCGTGCGCCTTGCGGAACGCCTCCGACTTGGTCCAGCCCTCGAAATCGGCGTAGCTGCGCCACATGGTGTGCGAGGAATAGAGCACGTGGTCCTCGCGCTCCGGCCCGCGCAGCAAATGGAAGGAAATGAAGCCCGGCAGCTCGTGCAGATAGCTCTCGCGGCTGAACCAGACGTTCTCGAAATCCGGCCGTGCTGTCCTTCAGAACCTTGAACCGGTTCATGGCTATGAACATCGTCGTTTCTCCTTGGCCTCGAGCCATTCAAGCTGGTGCGCGGGGCGGCGCGTCCGGTCACGGGACTGCCTTGACGGATCCGGCCCGCCGCCCCGCTGCCGACCCCGGGAAGCCTTGGGGTTGGACTGGCGTGTTTGTCGACTCTTTTCTTCCGCTTTAGCGCGAGATGCGGAATCCTTCTTTCGCTGGCGCGGGCCTTAGAACTGGGCCTTGGCCGTGAACAGAACCGTTCGCCCGCGACCCGAGTCGTTGCAGCCGGGAGCGTTGGTGCCGAAACAGCCCGTCGCGGCCGTCAGAGGTGTCGACAGCGCGGGCGTGTAGTCCAAATCGAACAGATTGATCACAGTTGCGCCGATCTCCAACCCGCTGTCGAACTTGTAGCTGGTGAACAGGTCAACCAACGTGTAGCCCGGCATAAACCGGGAGGCATACGGACTGGGAACATTGGCGGAGCCCACATCGCTCTCGGAGTTGTACGACACCCGAGCACCCACGGTCAGCCTCTGATCCAAGAAGCGCAAGCCGCCAGTGGCGACCAGCACATGCTCGGGCAGATAGCTGTGTGCACCCAGGCCATCAATTTGTGTGGGCACGTTCGTGTCCGTGTAAGTGTAGCTTAGACCCGCGAATGCGCCCCCGGCATCATACATGCCTTGCAGCTCGACGCCCCGGACCTGCGCCGTGCCGGATGCGTTGCAGAAAAACAAGAACGGGCTCGGTGGGGCAACGCATCCCGTGACGTAATTCTCTACGTCCATGTCGAAGTAGACGGCCTTGAAGCGGAACGAGTCGCGGCTGGTGAAGAGCCGGTCCTGCTTGATGTTCACACCGAACTCCCAGCCTTTCTGAACCTCGGGCTCGAGGAAGGGATTGGGTGCAAATCCGGCGAGGCCGCCGCCGGGGTGGCTGCCGCCAAGCATCGTCTCGGTGATCGTTGGAGCCCTGAACGCTTCCCCGTAGCTCACGTAGGGCTGAAGCCAGGGCAACACCTGCGCTGCCAGCGTTAGCTTCGGATTGAAGCGTCCTTCGGATTGATCCAAGCTGTATTGACCCACCGGCAGCTTCAAGGGGTTCCCCGCCTGTGCCGTGAAACTCCCATCGAGCTGGTAGGTGTCATATCGCAGGCCCGCGATCAGATCGAAGATGCCGTAGGAGAACGTGGTCTGCGAAAAGGCACCAGCGATCGTCGCTTCGCCGGCTGGATTAACTCCGCCGCCGTTCTTCGAATTGATCGGATCCCTGTTGAAGGTGTCCACGTCGTCAAAGAAACGCTCGTAGCCGTAGGTCGCCGCCACCCGGATACCGCCGAGAGCGAACCGCGACGTGTTGGTGGCGTCGAAGCCCTTGCCGCTGTCCTTGATGACACGACCTGCCGCTGAGCCAAGCGGGTTACCCGGACCGACCGTCGGCGTGGCGTCATGGAAATATTCCATGCGCACCTGGTTCACGTACGCGTTCAGCGCGAAATCGATCAGCGGGTTGTTGTGCGGCTTGTAAGCGTAGTTCAGGGTATAGGTGTCGCGCTCGACGTTCTGAAAATAGGAGTTCGCGAAGAAGTCGTTGTCGTAGAACTGCGCGCCGAGCTTCAGGGTCTGCTCGGACGACAGCGCCAGGTTCATCTTGAACAAACCTGAAACCAGATCCTGCGTGGTGAAGGGCACCGTGACACCGTCGCCGTTCCTATAGTTGTTGGGCTCGCGGTGGCTGATGGCGCCGGCAATGCCGATACTGCCATTGGTGACACCCGCAGCGAGCATCTCCTGCCAACCTACGCCATTGGTGCCGTAGGTGAGCGTGGTCAACGCGCCGGCCTTCTGGCCGGGCTTGATGATGTCATCCACGTCGAGGGTGCGCAGGTTGGTGGTGCCAACCAGCGCGCCCGCACCGCCGGCCGTGGACACGGCTCCGCGCGCCACGTCGACGCCGGCAATCAGGGCCGGATCGACATAGGCAAAGCCCTGCGCCTCGTGGCCGGTGAAGCGGAAGTTCTGCCGCACGCCATCGATCATCATGTTGACGCGGCCTGAGCCCTCAAATCCGCGAATATTGACGGCTACCCCCGCATTCTGTGGGCTTTCTCGCGTGTACGTTCCTGGCATGGAGCGCAGCACATCACCGGTATCGACTTGGCCAAAGGTGCCGACTTCGCTCTTACCGGACGTGCTGACGGCAGCCGGCGTGGAATAGACCGCCTCGCTCCGCGCCTTGTCTCGCGCCTCGGCCGTCTCGGGTTGCCGCGCTGGCTCGGCAGCCTGCTCTTGCGGCGCAGTTTGCGGCGCAGACTTCGGCGCGGCCTTCTTCGTCGCCTTCGGAGCCTTACCCTCCACCGTCACCGGCGGCAATGTCGTGCCCTGTGCAAAAGCCTCGACGGAAAGTGTCAGTGCTATTGCTGTGCATCCCCACAGCAGGAATGCCCTGCTTGCGAACCGGGCGTCGCCCGCGAGCGCCGGTTTCCGACGCTGCTGCCGGCTGGCGCCACCCTGCAGACATCTTACCTCACATCCGTACATGCGCACGTCCCCATGCCAGCTGTTCCAGAACGATGGCTAGCTGGCTGACGAGCGCGGGGTGCGCTACCTGGCGGGCTTGCTGTTGCTCGGACACACAACGTCCGAGTTCTCCCATCCCGTTTTCGAGAGGGCTTGCAAAAGTAATGTTTGTTGACTTATGCAGTCAACAATATCTTCCGTTCTCCGACGCAGCGAAGCGTTCGAGCAACACCTAGACGAAAGATCAGGCCGAATGCCGGTGAGCGACGAGCCGCGTGAAGACGAATCCGAGGCATCCCCTCAGGCCAGGCCGCGCCGGCTCAAGGTGAGCGAGCTGCTTGCCGGCGAGCGCGAGGCCATCCTCGAGCACGGCGGACAGGACTATCGCTTGCGCATCACCGCCAGCGGCAAGCTGATCCTGACCAAGTGAAAGGCAGGACAGATGCTCGGCTTCAAAGCTGGCGCAGCATTGGCTCGCACGTTCCTGCTGGCGGCCACGATGGCCCCGGCAATGTTAGCGGCTGCCGCAGAGGTCACGGTCGTCGACGGCGGCGGCCGCAACGTCACGGTCACCGACGCTTCGCGCATCCTGTCGATCGGAGGCGACGTGACGGAGATCCTCTACGCGCTGGGTGCGGGCAATCGCGTCGTCGGCGTCGACACCACCAGCCAGTTTCCGCCCGAAGCCCTGAAGGAGAAGAAGAGCGTCGGCTACATGCGCGCGCTGTCGAGCGAAGGCGTCATCTCGGTCGGCGCGACCTGTCGTCTGGCGTCGGAGGGCTCAGGCCCGCCGGAGGTCGTCAAGACTCTGAAGGCGACCAGCGTGCCTTACGTCGAGGTGACCGACAAGAGCTCGGCGGAGGCAATCGTCGGCAAGGTGCGCCTCGTCGCCAAGGTCGTCGGAGCCGAGGCCGAGGGCGAGAAGCTCGTGCAGAAGGTGATGGACGATTTCAAGGTGCTGGCCGATTGGCGGGCCAAGGTCGGCCGTCCCCTGCGCGCCCTGTTCGTGCTGGCCGTGCAGAACGGCCGCGTGATGGTCGGCGGGCAGAACACCAGCGCGGACGCGATCCTCAAGCTCGCCGGCGCAAAGAATGTGGCCGATGACGTGACCGGCTTCCGGCCGCTGCCCGACGAGGCGATCGTCGAGCTGGCGCCGGACGTGATCGTCGCGATGCGGCGCTCCAGCGACAAGGACGGTCACGACCTGTCACAGCTCTCCGGGCTGAAGGGCGTGCAATCGACTCCCGCCGGCGCTGCCAAGCGCATCATCATGGTGGACGGCCTGTATACTGCTGGGCTTCGGCCCGCGGGCGCCGGCTGCCGCGCGCGACCTGATGGCCAAGTTCTACCCGGATCTGATCGGCAAGGCCGGGAGCGCCCCGCAATGACGGCGGCCCTCCGGGTGCAGGGCCGCATCGGCAGGGACGAGTCGTCGGCGAGCACGCGCCTGCTGATCGGCGGCGCAGCGATCGGGCTTTGCGTGGCGGTCTTCTTGTCGCTCTCCATTGGCGCAACCGGCATCACGCTGGCCTCGCTGCCGCGCGTGCTGTCGGCCATGTTCACCGGCCGCTACGAGGCCGATGTGGCCCGCGAGCAGCTCGTGCTCATCGACATCCGCCTGCCGCGCCTGCTGCTCGGCATGTTCGTCGGCGCATCGCTGGCGGTCGCCGGCGCCATGATGCAGGGCATGTTCCGCAACCCGCTGGCCGACCCCGGCCTGATCGGCGTATCGTCCGGCGCCGCTCTCGCTGCGGTCGCAACCATCGCGCTCGGCAACAGCCTGGCCGCGCCCTGGATCAAGACCTTCGGCGCCTATGCCCTGCCGATGGCAGCATTCGTCGGCGGCATCGCCACCACCATGATCCTGGTTGCTATCGTCAGCCGCCAGGGCCAGCTGGCGGTCAGCACGCTGCTGCTGGCCGGCATCGCGCTCGCCGCGCTGAACGGCGCCTTGATGGGTCTCATCGCGTACTGCCAGCGACGACCGCGAGCTGCGCGACCTCACCCTCTGGATGCTGGGCAGCCTCTCGGGCGCGAGCTGGCCCAAGGTGTTCGCCATCATACCCTTCGCCGCTGCTCGTTGCGCTCGTCCTGCCGCGGCTGATCCGCGGCCTCAACGGCCTGCTGCTCGGCGAGGCCGAGGCCTTTCATCTCGGCATCGACGTCGAGCGCACCAAGCGCGTGATCGTGCTGGTCACGTCGGCGGCGGTCGGAGCAGCCGTTGCCGTCGCGGGCATTGTCGGCTTCGTCGGCATCGTCGTGCCGCACCTGGTGCGGCTGCTGGCGGGACCCGACCATCGCGTCGTGCTGCCGGCCAGCGCGCTGCTGGGCGCGACCCTGGTGCTGATGGCGGACATCCTCGCGCGCATGCTGGTGCGCCCGGCCGAGCTGCCGCTCGGCGTGGTGATGGCCATCATCGGCGCGCCGATTTTCCTGCACATGGTGGTCAAGCGCGGCATGGCGGGAGCCTGAGCCATGCTGCAGGCGCGCGACGTCACCTATACCGTCAACGGCAACACGCTGCTTGCCGGCGTCGACGTGGAGGTGCGGCCGGGCCGCGTCGTGGCGCTGATCGGACCCAACGGCGCCGGCAAGTCGACGCTGCTGCGCATCCTTGCCGGCGAACTCAAGCCGACGCAGCGGCACGGTGCTGCTCGACGCGCGCGACCTCGGATCGTTCACCGCCGCCGAGCTGGCGCGGCAGCGCGCCGTCGTGCCGCAAGCGAGCGTGCTCACCTTTCCCTTCACGGTGCTCGAGGTGGCCATGCTGGGCGTCAGCGTGCCGGGCTTCGACGCGGCGCCCGCCCAAGCCAAAGCGGCGGCGCTCGACGCGCTCGACGCCGTCGGGCTGCGCGATCTGGCCAGCCGCTCTACGTGCATCTTTCGGGCGGCGAGCGCCAGCGCGTGCACATCGCCCGCGCGCTGAGCCAGCTTGCGGCCGCCGCCCTACCATCCCGGCGAGACCCGCTGCTTCCTGCTGGACGAGCCCACCTCCAGCCTCGATCTGGCCCATCAGTCGCTGGTGCTGGCCGCCATCCGGCGCCAGGCCCGCTCAGGCGCCGCCGATCGTTGCCGTGTTCCACGACCTCAACCTCGCCGCGGCGCTGGCCGACGAGTTGGTCCTGCTGGAGAGGGGCCGGGTCATGGCCGCAGGCCCGGCCAGCGAGGTGCTGCAAGGACGATCTGCTGTCGGCAGCCTACGGCTGCCGGGTGCTGACCAACCGCACGCCCGGGGAGGGCAAGCCCGTTCGTCCTGCCGCCGGCCATCTTCCCAGCCTCGACCGCGTCAGGCATTTCGGAAGATCGGAACAGTCGGCGATGCAACGTCTCTGGCATTGAAATACCAAGCAACACATTCGCATTTGAGCTACATACTAAGCTGTGCTGAACTAGCCGGGCACTCAAGGAGCAAATCGTCCGATGCGCCTGACCAAGTCCACGAGCCATGCCATCCGCATTCTGATCGACTGCGCGCGCGCAAACGACGGGCTGATCAAGGTTGCCGTCGCTCTCCGAGCGGCTCGAGATCACGCCGCAGAACGTCTTCAAGATCGTCAACCTGCTGACCAAGGCGAAGTCTGATCGAAGCGGTGCGCGGCCGCAACGGCGGCGTGAAGCTCGCGCGTCCGCCGCAGTCGATCCGCATCGGCGACGTGGTGCGCGCCACCGAGGTCACGCACGTGGAAATCGAGGAAGGCGCGCCCGCCGGCGCGCGCAGCGGCCGTGGCGTGAACCGCATTCTCGACGACGCGCTCGACGCCTTCATCGAGGTGCTCGACCAGCACACTATTGCCGACATGGTGAAGACCCAGAGCCCCACGTCGTTACAGCCGCGGCGCAAGCCCAGGACCGGCGCACGCACGGCCTCGTTCGTAACCGGCCGCGGGCGGCGCGGCGGGTTGCATGGCGGAAGCTGACCGCAGCGGACTGGGCAAATGAACGCACGCGCCTTGGCGCGGGTCTGCACTCAAGCGCGGCGTTGCATCGTCCAGCAACGCCTTCGGTGCATCGCCTCTACACTGACGATCATCGTTGCGTTTCCCGGCTCTCTTTTGAGAGGTTCTAAGGTAAATTCTAATGTAAAATCGGGTACTTGACAGATCTGCTCAGCGCGAAGAAATGTTGACGGTGCGTCTCAAGAAGACGCATCCCGACATCCGATGCGGGGCCTTGAACCCCAGCGATTGGAGCAGATGCAATGATCCGAGCGGTCCCGTCGCGGAACGCACCTCCAGCCGGCCAATCCACGCACCTCGAGCTTCGGTGCTGGAGGCCTTGCATGAAGCGGGTGGCGCATCATCCAAGTCCCTATGGCGAGCTTGCTCCTGGCCCGGGTTTTGCAATGCCTGAGCGTCTGGTGGGATTGGGCTTCCGCCACTGGCTGCAAGGCTACAGAACCGGCGACATCGCCAGCTGGGAGAAGGCCTGGTGCACCTATTCCGAGCGCGATGGGGGCAGCAGCCGCGAAGACCGCTGTCGGTCAACTCTCCTGCTGGGTACGCGCCATCAACACGCACACCCATCGCGTCCTGAAGACGTCTCCGGCCGACTGCGCCGGCTTCTGCCGCGACGAGTGTGTGGCGATCTCGATGATCGCGGCATGCCAGCACAATGCATGTCCCGCCATGCGCGCCTGCGCTTTCGCGCTGATCGGCTGCTCGATGATCGACGAGGTCGTGCAGGTGGCCGAGAGCTTTGCCGAAACCATGCGCGAAGCCGATCAGGTGCTCGCCCCCGCGCACGCCCACGGATTGCCGCTACTGACTGCAATGCCGGCCGCAACGGCCATGAGACACTGATGCGCGGGACCCCAGGCTGATGATCATTTGTTCCTGCTCCGCCATCTCCGATACCGACATCGAGCAGGCGCTTGTCGAAATTCTCAGCCAGCCGGGCGCGCCGCTGCCGACGCCCGGCGTCGTCTACCGGCATCTCGAGAAGAAGATGATCTGCTGCGGCTGCGCGCCGCTGGCCGTCAGCACGATCTACCAGAAGATCGATGAGCTGGCCGACCAAGGGCGTCGTATGCCCGTATGCCTGCGCGTGTGCGCAGGGCAAACTTCTCAAATGCGCGAGCGACACGCCGGCCCTGCAGCTCATCCAGCGTACGCCCGTTCGGCGCAAACGTGCCGGGACGCCGGTTGCCGCGGCCTCTGCCGTGCTGATGGCTGCCGAATAAGGCTTAGCGCTACGGCTTCTGCCTGGCGATACCATTGCCGCCTGCCGCTGGAGTGCCGTCACGCGCGGCGAGAAATTTCCGCCCTTCCGGCGTGACCTTCACCGCAATACTTCCCCCGGCCACTCGTTCGCGGACCAAATAGCCGCGATCCACGGCATCCTCCCACACCGTCAGCCGGGGACATGACGTGCGCCAGACGTCCATCACTTCGCTGTAGGACCTGGGCTCTTTCGACACCCATTCAACGAGGTCGCCGATCAGCGGCTCAATCGTCTCGTTCATCGCGATTTCCTCATCCGCATCTGCCGAACAAGAATATAGCGCGCGGCCCCTGTCCGCCAAACCAACGCACCGCATCGCAAATCCAGTTGCAGCAAACCAAGACTTGACCGCAAGTTGGCCTCAGCGTCGTTCTCGGCCTCGTGCACAAAAATGCCCATGATGCGCCACAAAACCCCACCCAAACCACACTTGCGAATTATTCTAGTTCTAGCCTAGGTGCCCCAAGTGTCGTAGGAAAAGACTGCGGTTGCGCGCAACCAGACCCCAAGCCAAGCACGGAGAGGCCCATGAAAGGCAAGAAAGAGGTCATCGACGTCCTGAACGAGGCCCTCAAGCTCGAGCTGGGCGCCATCAACCAGTACTGGCTGCATTACCGCATGCTGGATCATTGGGGCGTCACGCGGCTTGGGAAAAAGGAGCGCAAGGAATTGATCGAGGAGATGCACCACGCCGACAAGCTTGTGGACCGCATCCTGTTCCTGGAAGGCTTGCCCAATCTGCAGCACGTCGCACCCCTGATGATCGGCCAGAACGTCAAGGAAATCCTGGAGTGCGATCTCAAGGGCGAGCACGTCGCCCGCGACACCTACACGCGCGCCCGCGAGGTCTGCCGCAAGAACGAGGACCTGGTGTCGATGCAGCTGTTCGAGGAACTGCTCAAGGACGAGGAAGGCCACATCGACTTCCTGGAGAGCCAGCTCGACCTGGTCGACAGGGCTGGCGTGCAGAACTACATCCAGCTCAACTCCGACCCGGCCGACGAGGTGGAAGGCCACTGAGGGCTGTTGGTCTGGAGTGCGTGGTGCGTGCTTCGTCGGGCTCAGCACGAAGGCGAGAGTGCGGCAAGCACCGGCGACGGCTGGTGTTCGCCGGGACCCATCTCTCAGTTTGCTCCGACGCTCGTGGATGGCTGGATACCGGGGACAAGCCCCGGTATGACCACAGGATGCAAGCGTTTGCATCGTGCCACTAGCGCCCTTCCCGGAACAACTGCACGCACAGCCAACCCGACAAAGCAACGGCTGCAAAACTTGCCACCGCCAGTGGCCACGAAATATGCCCTGTGCGCGACAACTCCAACATCTCCATCGCGGGCAATGCGCTCGCTACGCAGGACATGCCTGCGATTATGGCCAGGTTGTATCGCATGCTCCCTCCTTTCCGGCACTATCGCAAAAGGCAAGCGTTTCGCCGCGGTAAGCCCTATCAGCGGCGGCCTTCAGCGACCGCGGTAGACCGCTGTGCGTTTCTCGGCAAAGGCGCTTTGGCCTTCGGCCCAGTCCTCGCTGGCGAAGATCGCATCCACCTGGGCGCGGGCCATGCCGGCCAACTCCGTGGGCCCTTTCGGCAAGGTTTCGGCGACAAATCGCTTGAGCGCGCGCGAGGGCAGCGGCGCGGTGGCGGCAATGCGGCGCGCATAGTCGAGCGCCGTGGGCATTAGTTCGCCTAGCGGCACCACCTTGTTGACGTAGCCGACCTCGTAGGCGCGTTGCGCATCGATGGCCTCGCCGACCAGCAGCAACTCCATGGCGATCTTGTGGGGAATGCGGGTGGCGAGCGCGCTGATGATGCCGCCGGTGAAACCGACCTTGACCTCCGGGTAGGAAAATCGCGCGTTGTCAGCCGCGATCAGGATGTCGCACATGGTGGTGAGCACCATGCCGCCGCCGACGACCCAGCCTGCCACCGCTCCGACGACCGGCTTGTCGACAGGCACGCCCACTCCCGGAATGCCGCGATAGAGCGTGGTGGGCAGGGCCTTGAGATCGGCACCGGCGGTAAAGGCCTTGTCTCCGGCTCCGGTCAGGATCGCCACGCGATCTTCATCGCTCGCCATGAACCGCCGCCAGCATTGGTGCAGGCCCTCGACGATGGCATCGTCGAGGCGGTTCATGCGCTCGGCGCGATTGATGGTGATGGTGGCGATGCGATCGCGCGACTGGTAGGTGACGGCATCTTCGCTCATTGGGATTTCCTCTGACCGGTTTTAACTCTCAATCGCACCACAGGCGCATGAGGTTGGCGGCGCACTTGGCCAGCAGATCGCCCTCCGCCGTCTTGCCTTCGCGGTCGAAGAGACGCCGGCGCGCGGTCTCCAGGTCGAACAGTAGCTCACGCTGCGCCGGGTCGCGCACATAGCTGCGAACCCACCCCGCCGCCACCATCCGTTCGCCGCGCGTGACCGGGGCAACACGATGCAGCATCGTTGCCGGATACGTGACCAGGCTGCCCGCCGGCAGCTTGAAGGATTCCTCGCCCGAAGCCGTGTCGATGATCAGTTCGCCGCCGTCGTAGGAGCCCGGGTCCGCCAGGAACAGCGTGAACGAAATGTCGGTCCTCGCCCCCCCGATCAAGGCATCGTCGACATGCACGCCGTAGGCGTGGCCCGGCTGGTAGCGCGAGAACAGCGGGCCGATGATGGTCTTGGGGCGGGTCGCAAGGGCAAACACCGAATGCCCGGTCAGCCGCGTGTCGACCAGAGCGCGCAATCGCTCCACTTCGGTGCCGGGGCCAGCCTGCAGGTTGGATTTCACCAGTTTCGCCGACCAGCCAGCCGTCATCCTGCCGTCGACGAATGGTGCATTGGCAAGCCCTGCGCGGATCGTTTCGATGTCAGCTGCAGAGAGAACGTCGGCAATCGCAAGGATCATGTGAACCTGTCGCAGGGGCGGCCTTATTGCTGACCCGTAGAGTATACTTCATGACGCAGCAGCCGCTGCACTGGAAACGCATGGATCGGTCGCCCGGAGAGCATCTATGGCCAAGCTGACACGCAAGCTTTGGGTTGGCATCGGCGCGGCCACCATCGCCGGCGCCGCCGTGACCGGCAACGTAGCGGCGCAGCACGGATCGCACAAACAGGATGCTGGCCCGCAGCCCCCGGCACCCGATGGACCAGCCACCAAAAATCCAGCCGAAGGCGGCGAAGCGTACTTGACCGACGGCGGCCCCAAGGACACGCGCATCCGCTTCTATCGCGACATCGAGCTGATGCGCGGGCATCTGCTGGTCGGCCGGCAACTGATCGAGCTGGAATTGTGGGATGAAGCCCTGCCGCACTTCCTGCATCCCACGGAAGAGCTCTATGCGTTGATGGAAAAGTATATCAAGCTGCACCGCATCCAGCCCTTCAACCGCGAACTCCAGGCCCTGGCACAGGCCGTCAAGGCGAAGCGCAAAGGCGCCTATGAGCAGGCGCTGAAGGTGGTCGATCGCCGGCTCGACGCGGCGCTTGCAGTCGCCAAGAAGTTCATGACGCCGGTACGCAACTTCACGGTCCGCACCGCCATCGAGGTGCTGCGGGTAGCCCAGTCCGAGTACGAAACGTCGATGGAGGGCGGCAAGTTCGTGAAGCCGGTGGAATACCAGGACAGCCGCGGCTTCGTATGGCAGGCGGAACGGATGTTCGAAGGCGCTTCTGCCGAGCTGGCGCGAATAGACAAGGGATCGCTGGACCAGATCCGCGCCATCTTCGCCAAGCTCAAGACGGCCTGGCCCGCACCCATGCCGCCCGACAAGCCCGTCCTCGATGTCGGCCAGATCACGGCCCTTGTCTCCGACATCGAGCAGCACATCTCGAGGTATTGATGGGTTCCGGTCGCTCAGCATCGAGCGCTCGCGGCAATCTTCTTGCAGCCTTTGTCGGTAGTCTCACCGCCGGCTTTGCGATGGCAGCCCTGGCGTTGTGGATCGCGCCCTATGGCGCGCTCGCCCAACAATCCGCGGACCCTTTCGCTGCTCTCAAAGCCAGGTTCATCCGGCCCACCTTCGTCCCGCAGCCCGCCGGCAATCCGCCGTCGCCTGCCAAGGTCGCATTGGGCAAGCGCCTGTTCGAGGACAAGGAACTCTCATCGACCGGCACCATCGCCTGCGCCTCGTGCCACGATCCCAAGCTCTCGTTCAGCGACGGCGAACCCCGCGGCAAGGGCATCACGGGCAAGCGTCTGGTGCGGCACACGCCTTCGCTCTGGAACGTGGCCTTCAGTCCGCTGCTGTTCTGGGACGGCCGGGCCGCGAGCCTGGAAGAGCAGGTGCGCTTTCCCGTCGAACATCCCGACGAGATCGGCGACACGCTCGACAACGCCGTCCACCGCTTCGCGCGGCATGAAAGCTACGAGCGCGACTTCGCCATTGCCTTCCAGGACGATCCCAGGATCTCCGCGCGCAACATCGCGCGCGCTCTGGCCTCCTACGAACGCACGCTCATCTCCCCGCCGACACGCTTCGACCAGTGGGTTGCTGGTGACGCGGGCAAGCTCTCGCCGTCGGAGATCGACGGCCTCAAGGTGTTTACCGGCAAGGGCCGCTGCATCAACTGCCACACCGGCTTTGCGTTCACCGACCACAACTTCTACGACATCGGCCTGCCGGGCGCCGACAAGGGCCGCGGCAAGGAGATCAACCTGCGTGCCGCCGATCATGCGTTCAAGACACCGACGCTGCGCGAGTTCACCTGGACCGCGCCCTACATGCACGACGGTTCTCTGGCGACGCTGGAGGACGTCATCGATCACTACCAGAAAGGTGGTGTGCCGCGCCCCACACGCAGCAGGGATCTGCCACGCAACCTCAAGCTCACAGTGCAGGAGCGGGCCGACCTGATCGCCTTCCTCCAATCCCTTTCCAGCGAGACGCCGCCGCAGCCCTCGACCGAAGCCTGGGTCGGGTCGGGTCAACCTGCACCCCCGCCACCGCCCAAGGACACCACTTTGGTGAGCCAGGCCAACAAGCTGTTCGCACCGGCGCACGTTCGCCTGGGCGTGGGGCAGACGCTGACGGTTCTCAACGACGACACGCGCACCCACAACGTCCGCATCTTCGACCCGAGGCTCGATTTCAACTCGGGCGCCCAGGAGCCGAAGGAGAGCGTCACCATCCGTTTTCCGCTGCCCGGGACATTCGAGGCCTTCTGCGGCATCCATCCGTCCATGCGGCTGACCATTGACGTCCAGTGAAGGGCAGCGGCGCACACGTTGCTCCGCCCACGCGCCGTCCGTCCCCGGCGGTGAGGCGGGGGTGCGACGGGTACGCGGGTGCCTCTTCGGCAACCCTGGGGCCGGTACCACCCGGCCCGGGAGGCGCCGGTTGCGCCTCCCTGGGAACCCCGTCGGGCTCCCTGAGACCCTGCTCGGGTCCCTTGGCTGCCTTGCGGCACCCGCGTGACGGCGTTTTCTGCCCCGGCCGCTTCATCCAACGGCCGCTCTATGGGCGTTACCGTCGGCGGCAGGCCGGCTGACTCCTGGAACTAGGCCACATCAGCACGTGACCTCTCGCCAGTTCGCCGCCCCTTGCCACGTCGACTGCTGCTAGCAACGTCCCGTCGCGGACAAGGGCATGGCGATTGAAACACATCCCGGAAGAGCGGGGATAAGCAGCGGTCTTGGTGAATCGCCCAAACTCATCTCCGACGTCATCCCCGCGAAGGCGGGGACCCAGGCCACCTGGCCACGAAGGTGTGCCATCAATCGATTGGCGACCTGAGATGCGTACCGATCTCGACCCGCACCCTTGCAGCGCCGTGCATGGGCTCCCGCCTGCGCGGGAGTGACGTCTATTGGAAGCGACCCCTCACCACAAACGTCATCCCCGCGTCGTGCCGAAGCCGCGCCAAAACATGGCGGGGACCTAGGTCACCGTGCAGCGAGGGCGCGCTTGCTCTGAAAAGCGGACCGCTCCACGTGCGCAATGCACGCACGCGTTCGCCGGTCCGGATCAGAAATCCGTGTCTTCCTCACCGACGGGGCGCTTCTGGTGGCGGATATGCTGCCAGATGGCGAGCGCTACCGAGAGTGCCGCGGCGATCAGCAGTCCGCCCGAAATAGGCCGCGTCAGGAACAGCCACGGGTTGCTGTCGGTCATGATGGCGCGGATCAGGTTGATCTCGATCTGGTCGCCGAGAATGAGGCCCAGGATCAGCGGCGCTAGTGGGAATCCCGCCTTAACCAGCGCATAGCCGAGCACGCCGAAGATCAGCAGCACGTACACGCTCTGCATGGTGTTGTTGAGCGCATAGGCACCGAGCACGCACAGCACCAGCACCACCGGCGCCAGCACGGCGAGACGCACGCTGGTGATGCGGATCATGATCGGCATGAAGGCCCAGCAGATCACCAGCATCAGCGGGTGCGCCAGAATATAGGCGGCGTAGATGCCATAGGAGAGCTGGGGATTTTGCGAAATGAACAGCGGCCCGGACTGAATACCGTGGATGGTCATGGCGCCGAGCATGACCGCGGTCACCGCATCGCCCGGAATGCCGAAGGCCATGATCGTCATCAGCGAGCCGCTGACGTTGGCGTTGTTGGAGGCTTCCGACGCGATGATGCCTTCGGGATGACCCTTGCCGAACTTCTCAGGCGTCTTGGAGAACTTCTTGGCCTGGTCGTAGGCCATCACGCTCGACGCGCTGCCGCCGATAGCCGGCAGAATGCCGATGATCAGGCCGACGATGGTCGCCCATGCCAGCAGGAACGGCTGCTTGATGATCTCCCAGTTGATCTTGAGGTGGGAGAAGCGCTCGAACTTCGCATCCGCCACGCCCAGGGTCTTGCTCTTCGACCCGTCGAGCTTTTCGATGTCCGTCATGATCTGGGCGAAGGCAAAGATGCCGATCAGCACGGGCAGGAACGGAAAGCCGCCGCCGATGAACTCGGAGCCGAAGGTAAATCGCTGCACGCTGGCAATCGGATCGGTGCCGATGACGGTTATCAGGAGCCCAATCGCGGTCGAAAGCAGCCCTTTGATCAGCGAGGCTTCAGTCAGTCCCGCGACCATCGCCATCGCGAGTACGAACAGTGAGAAATATTCCCACGGCCCGAACTCCAGGGCGATGGCTGCCAATGGTCCGGTCAGGAAAACGAGGCAAAGCGCTCCAAGCAGCCCGCCCCACACCGAGGCCCACACGCCCAGCCAGATCGCACGTCCCGGCTCGCCGTTGCGCGCCATTGGGAAACCGTCGAACGTCGTGGCAATCGACGCCGGCGAACCAGGAATGCCGAGCAGACAGCAGGTAATGAGGCCGCCCGTCGAGCCGCCGACATAGACGCCCGTCATCGCCGCCAGCCCGGCCAGCGGATCGAGCCCGTAGGTAAACGGCAGGATGACGATTACCGTCATGGTGATCGTCACTCCCGGCAAAGACCCGCCGACGACGCCCACCAGCGTGCCCAGGAACAAGGGCACCATGTATTTCACCTGCAGGATGGCGACGAGAGCGTTTCCAAGCAGATCGAGCATGGTCACCAGCCCGTCCAGCTGCCGCGCGGCAGGATCACCGACAGATATCGCTCGAAGACGAGATAGGTGACCGCCGCCGTGCCGACCGCGATCGCCAGTTGGATGCCCCACTGGCGCAACGTCGTCGGTCGTTCCAGCACCACCTGGAAGCCGGCCACGAACAAAGCGGTCGCAATCCGAAAGCCGAGGAACGGCAACAGCGCGATATAGATCCCTACTGCGACGAAGGCCGCGAGCACGAGACGGTAGTTGCGCTTTGGCTCTGCCGATACCGGTTCTGCCGCGATGCGACCCGGAACCTGCCGCTGCGCGACCAGGTCTTGGACCAGGAGCAGCGCGCTCATGGCGGCCATGAACACCAGCACCAGCGCCGGATAGAAGCCCGGACCGATCGGCACGATCGGCAGCTTGGGGAGGCCAAACGCAAACGGCAGCAGCGTGAGGCTGACCGCGAGGCCCACCAGCCCCGCGATCCCATCCCGCCCCAACCTCATTTCTTGATGAGCCCGAGATCGGTCATGATGGTCTTGTTTTCCCCGTCGATCTTGGCGAGGAAAGCGCCGTAGTCCTTGGCATTGAGATAGGCCACGCTGGTGCCCTGCAGCTTCATGGCCGCGGCATATTCCGGCTCGGCAGCAGCTTTCGCGCAGGCGTCGCCCAGCTTGGCGCGCACCGCCTCGGGCGTGCCTTTGGGCACCAGCAGGCCGCGCACGACCTCATAGACGATGTCGAGGCCGACTTCCTTGAGTGTCGGCACGGTGGGCATGTCGGGATGGCGCTGCGCGCTGGCGATGGCCAGGAATTTCAACTGGCCCGCGTCGACCTTGCCCTTCTGGGTGAGATTGGAATCGGTGAGGTCGATATGGCCACCCAGGATGGCGTTCATGCGCGGCGCCAGGCCGTCATAGGACACGTACTTCAGCTTGATGCCGGCGGCCTTCTCGATCATGGCCGGGAAAATATGACTGGTGGAGCCCAGCGTGGCGCCGACAGAGATCTGGCCCGGGCGCGCCTTGGCGTCGGCCACAAACTCTTTCCAGTCCTTCCACGGCGTTTTCGGGCTGGAGGTGAGCACCGATGGCGTCGCCGCCAGCAGGCAGATCGGCTCGAAGTCGGTGTACTGCACGTCAGCGATGCCGGCGTAGTAGGTCAGGTGGATGTAGTCGTGCACGGCGTAGAGCGTGTAACCGTCCGGCGCCGAATTCTTGGCCTCGCGCGCGCCGACGGTGCCGGATGCGCCGCCGACATTGGCGATGACAATGGTCTGGCCGATATGCTTCTGCAGCAGCGGGGCGAACGGGCGGAAAATGTTGTCGGTGTCGCCGCCGGCGGCCCACGGCACGATCATCTTGATGGCGCGATCGGGAAATTGTTGTGCGCTCGCCGGCGCGGCCAGGCCCGCCCAGGCAATCGCCGCGGCAAGCGAGAAAACAAGCCTTCTCATTGTAGTCCTCCCAAGAGATCGACCGTTGTTGATGCTGGCTGAAAAACACACTAGCGCATGCAGATTCGCGAAAGCAATCAAGACGGAAGGGGAAAGCCGCCCCGATCATCGGGTGCAAAATGGACGTTGGCACAGTATCGCGAAAGCCCGAGGCGATGAGTGCAACTCAATCTTGCCCGGCTTGCATGCAGTTGCCGTCCGGGCCTAGTTTGGGCGCGGAGGACACATGTCCACGAAGGACCTGCACGGACTGGCGCTGACGGCGGCATCTCCAGAGATCGCCCGATCCTTCAATCATGCGGTAGAGGGCTATCTGGCCTATCGGGCCGATGCGCCGCAGCGCCTGCGCCAGCTGCTGGCGGCCGACCCCGAGTTTGCCCTTGGGCAAACCCTCAAGGGCTATTTCTCGATGCTCTCCTTCAATCTCGCCAGCGTGGCATCGGCCCGCGAAGCGCTGGAGACCGCGCGCCGGCTGTCGGCGGGCACCACACGCCGCGAGCAGGCGCACATTGCAGCGCTGGCCCATTGGATCGATGGCGACATCGACGCCACGCTGGCAACCTGGGAACAGATCCTCGACGAGCATCCGCTCGATGTGCTGGCCTTTCGCCTGCACCACTTCCTCGCCTTCTGGTACGGCCGCCCGCAAGTCATGGCGGCTGCACGCCGACGCCGCCTTCCAGCGCTGGAGCCCCGAGCTTGCCGGGCTGGCCCGCGCTCCTCGCCTGCCGCTGCTTCGCGCACGAGGAGATGGGCAACTACGCCGTTGCCGAGGCTGCGGGCCGCGAGGCCATCGCACTTGCCCCCGGCGACCTGTGGGCTGCGCACGGCGTCGCGCATGTCCTGGAGATGCAGGGGCGTCGCGACGAAGGCATCGCCTGGCTGGCCGGCCTCGAACCCCATTGGGAGGGCGGCAACAACCTCAAGCATCATCTGTGGTGGCATCGCGGGCTGTATCATTTCGAGCGGCGCGAGTTCGCCGAGGTGCTTTCCCTCTACGACCGCAATTTCCGCGATCTCGCCTCGCCGCTCACCCAGGCCCAGCCCGACATCTACATCGACGTGCAGAACGCCGCCTCGATGCTGTTCCGGCTGGAGCGGCAAGGCGTCGACGTGGGCAACCGCTGGAACGAACTCGCCGACAAGGCGGAAGGCGCGCATCGGCGACTGCCTGTCCACCTTTACGCTCCCGCACTGGATGATGGCCCTGACGGCCGCCGGCCGCTGGGACGCCGCGGAGCGTATGATCGACGGCATGCGCGCATTTGCGGCGGCCGGCGCTGGCACGGCCGCGCCGCTGGTGCGCGACTGCGCGCTTCCGATCGGCGAGGCGCTGCTCGCCCGCGCCAAGGGCGATCCCGCGCGCGCCTGCGACCTGATGCGGCCCGCGCTGGCGGGCATGAACCGCCTCGGCGGCAGCCACGCGCAGCAGGACGTCCTGGAGCAGCTGTTTCTGGACTGCGCCGTGCGCGCCCGCCGCACCGTCGACATCGATGCGCTGGTCGCGCGTGTTTCAAGCCGGCACCCTGTATCCCCAGACCGGCGCGTAGGCTATGCCGATGCCGCTGCGACGAGTGAACTGACATGGCCAGCCGACGCGACAGACCTGAAACTCGGCATCGCCGGGCTGGGCGCCATCGGCCTCGCGGTGGCGCGCGCCGTCGACGCGGGGCGCGTACCCGGCATCCGGTTCGCCGGTGCCTCGGTGCGCGATCAGGCCAAGGCGCGGCGCGCAACGGAAAGCTTCAGATCGCAGCCGGCGCTCATGGACCTTGCCGCGCTCGCCGAGGTCTGCCGACGTCGTCGTCGAGTGCCTGCCGTCCGCACAGTTCGCCGCGATCGCGACACCCGCCATCGAACGCGGCCGCATCTTCATGCCGCTGTCCGTTGGCATGCTCATCAACCATATGCACCTGGTCGACCGCGCACGCGAGACGGGAGCACGCATCATCGTGCCGACCGGCGCGCTGCTGGGTCTGGATGCTGTGCGCGCGACAGCCGAAGGCAAGATCGCCTCGGTCAAGATCGTCACGCGCAAGCCGCCTGCGGGGCTCGCCGGCGCGCCGCTGCTGGTGGAGCGCGGCATCTCGGTTGAGGGGCTGAAAGAGCCGCTGCGCGTGTTCGAGGGCAGCGCGCGCGAGGCCATCGCCGGCTTCCCCGCCAACGTCAACGTGGCAGTCGCGCTGTCGCTTGCCGGCATCGGCCCGGATCAAACGCGTGTCGAGATCTGGGCCGATCCTGGCGTCACGCGCAACACCCACACCATCATCGTCAAATCCGACTCCTCGGATCTCACCATGACGATCGAGAACATCCCCTCCGAGGAGAATCCCGCGCACCGGCAAGATCACGGCGTTGAGCGTGCTCGCCGCGCTGCGCCGTTTGACCGCGCCGCTGGCGGTGGGGAGCTGAGCGCCTCCTTGCCCTCGACGGCAATTGCCGTCTTGGCTTCCTCGATCAACCAGTCCACGAACGCCTGCACATGCGGGCGCGTGCGCGTGTGGGCCGAGCGGATGATGAAATAGGAGCGCGAGCCGGTCACGCGACTTGCAGAACGGCGCGACCAGCTTGCCCGCGTCGATCAGCCCGCTCACCAGCCGGCCGATGCCCATGGCCACACCCTGGCCGCCCAGCGCGGCCTGGATCATCTGCTCGTAGCTGTCGAACCTGATGGAGGCCGCGGGCTTCAGTCCGTGCATGGCCCTGCGCCGCCAGCCATGTGTCCCAATCCAGGTGGTCCCTGGCCTCGTCCATGTGCAGCAGCGCGTGGTGCTCGAGATCGGCGAGCGCGCGCAGGGGATTGGCGCCCTCCGCCTGCAGCGCCGGGCTGCAGATCGGAAACAGCTCCTCGCCGAACAGCCGGATGGCGCCTTCCGGCGCTTCCTCCTCCTTGCAGTAGCGCACCGCCACGTCCACCAGGCTGCGCTCCAGATTGACCGTCTTGTAGCTGGCCGAGATGCGCACATCGACGTCGGGGTGGAGCGCAGTGAAGGTGCGCAGGCGCGGGATCAGCCAGAGCGAGGCGAACCCGCCGGTGGTCGTGACGGTCAGGTGCGGTGCGCCGCCGTCCACGCGCAGCCGGTCCGTCGTTTCCTGCAGGCGTTCCAGAAACTCGGTAGCCGCCCTGTGCAGCACGCGGCCCTTTTCCGTCAGGGCCAGGCTGCGCGGCCTGCGCTCGAACAGCGCCACGCCCAGGTGATCCTCCAGACCGCGGATCTGCCGGCTGACAGCCGACTGGGTAATGAACAGCTCCTCGGCCGCCTTGGTGAAGCTCAGCGTGCGGGCCGCAGCCTCGAAACCCTGAATCAGGTCGAGCGGCGGCAGGTTGAAGCGCTTTCTTTGCATTCCCAATACTCATGCATGGAGTGAAAAATCATCGTTTGTTCCGCCGTCGGAACCCGCGTATTTAGATGATTACGAGATGATCTGAGCACAAATTCTCGATTTTATCAATGCGCCAAGCGCATGCATACGGAGATGGCCATGAAACACGTGTCCGAAATCCAGCCGATCCGGCTCCCAGCCAGGTCAGTGCACCGCCTCGGCGGCGCCAAAGGCCAGCAAATCACCTGCCTCGGCGGAGTTGCATGGGTCACGCAGGCCAACGACACCCGCGACATCATTCTGAGCAAGGGCCAGTCGTTCATCATCGACCGCAAGGGCTTGGCCGTGATTTACGCACTCAAAGAGACAGCCATCTTGGTCGGCCCTGCCGGGCACATCACGGCTGCCGAGTTCGACCCGGTGAAACTGCAAGGCCTTGCCGCGTAGGCCGGGCAAAGAGGACGCCATGCTCTACCAGATCCATCGCTATCCAGCCGAGCTGATCGATGTGGTGCGGCTGGCCGGCGGGCAGCGCGTGGTCATCCGTCCCGTGCTGCCCCAGGACGAGGGGTTGACGGCCGCCTTCTTCGGCAACCTGCCGGCGCCTGCGCGCTACGACCGGTTCATGACCCCCATGCGCCATCTGCCGCCGGACCTGATCAAGCGCTTCACCAACATCGACTACGCCCATCACCTGGCGCTCGTTGCCGAGCTGTTCGAGGATGGGCATGAGACCGTGGTCGCCGAAGCGCGGTATGTCCGCAGCGCGGATCCATCGGTTGCGGAATTCGCGGTGTCGGTGGCCGACCAATGGCAGGGCCAGGGCCTCGCCAGTCGCCTGCTGAGCACATTGCTGTGCCGCGCGTCCACGGCCGGCGTGCAATGCATGGTCGGCGAGACACTGGCAACCAACGACAAGATGCTGCATCTGGCGCGCAAAGCCGGGTTCACGATCACACACAGCCCTGATGCCCACGGTGTCATGCTGCTCGAAAAGACAGTCGAGCCCGCGGCGCAGGGAACGCCCTGCAACGATGCTTCTGCAGTGTTCGCCGCGGCCTGACCCAGGCGTCACCTGCGGTCGCGCCAGCCCTGCAGGCGGCGGGCGAGGGCGATCATGGCCAGCGACACGAGCCCCAGCGCCGCCGCCAGCAGCACGAAAAAGATCAGCACCGGGGCCAGTGCCCACACGGCAATGCCCGCAAGTATGATCGCCGTGCCGGCCAGCCAATAGCGCAGCAGCGTCACGGTCGCGGCCGCCCGAACCGGTAGCCGAGACAGGCCCAGGCCAGCCCGAACAGGAATTGCGCAATGAACACGCCGGCTGCCGCACGGCCGACGCCGGCGATGCCCGGCACGCCCAGGCGAACGGCCAAATAGATCAGCGCCGATCCGATGACAGCCCCTGCGAAAGCAGCGACCGGCACCTTCTGCCACTGGTCCGCATGGCGCCCCATCCAGAACGCCACGGCGATAACCGCGGGATTGAGGAGTGCAGTGAGCAGGACGGCCTTGAGTTCAACGGGTGTCATAGAACGCAAGTGCCCCCTGGCTGACTGGTGCGTCAGGTGCGCGACTTGTCTTCGATCTGGTCGCGCAATTTTTCCTCTTCGTACTGGATGAACCAGCCGATCATCTGCCGCCACAGCGCCTCGCACAGGTCCGGCGGCACGCCCTTCTCGACGGCACGCGCGCGCACTTTGTCGATCACCTGCTGGTTGCGCCACGGCACGTTGGCTGCGGCCTTCTCGGCGAGCTTGATCTGCCACGCGCGCTCGACGTAGCCGAAGCGCTCGGCGATGACGTCGACCAGCGTGTTGTCGACGCGATCGATCTCGGCCCGGACCTCGTTCATGTCGTTGCAGTCCCTGGGTGCCCGCGCGGTCATTTTATCTTGCCTCCCGATTTCGCTCTGGCGGCGGCAGTCTCGGTTCGCCACCATTGGTTCGGCACCGGAAAACGCCCCGCCGCGTCCTCGATCGCCTGGCCGGCGCGGAACAGCGTCGTCTCGTCGAACGGCTTGCCGATGAGCTGCAGTCCCAACGGCGTACCCTCCGAGGACAGCCCCGCCGGCACCGATATGCCCGGCAGTCCGGCCATGTTCACCGTCACCGTGAAGATGTCGTTCAAGTACATCTGCAGCGGATCGCCGCTCACCTCGCCGATGCCGAACGCCGGACCAGGCGTGGTGGGCGTCAGCAGCACATCCACTTTCTCGTAGGCTTCGTCGAAATCGCGCTTGATGAGCGTGCGCACTTTCTGGGCCTTCAGGTAGTAGGCGTCGTAATAGCCGGCCGAGAGCACGTAGGTGCCGATCAGAATGCGGCGGCGCACTTCCGCGCCGAAGCCCGCGCGCCGTGTCGTCTCGTAGGTCTCGATCAGGTCCGCGCCAGGCTTGCGCAGCCCGTAGCGCACGCCGTCGTAGCGGGCGAGGTTGGACGAGCATTCCGCGGGCGCCACGATGTAGTAGGCCGGCAGCGCATACTTGGTGTGAGGCAGCGAGACATCGTGGATCGTGGCACCGGCTTTTTTGAGCCAGTCGATGCCCTGCTGCCAGAGGTCCTCGATCTCCTGAGGCATGCCGTCAAGGCGGTATTCCTTCGGCACGCCGACCCGCAGACCTTTCACGCCCCCGCCGAGCACGGCCTCGTAGTCGGGCACAGGCTTTTCGACGCTGGTCGAATCCTTGGGATCGACGCTCGCCATGTGGCGCAGCATGATGGCCGCATCGCGCACCGTCTTGGCGATCGGCCCAGCCTGGTCGAGCGAGGAAGCAAACGCCACGATGCCCCAGCGCGAGCAGCGCCCGTACGTGGGCTTGACGCCGACGGTGCCGGTGATGGCGGCCGGCTGCCGGATCGAGCCGCCGGTATCGGTCGCGGTCGCGGCCAGGCACAGATCGGCGGCAACCGCGGAAGAAGAGCCGCCCGAAGATCCGCCAGGCACCAGGGCCACGTTGGATCCCTTGCGCCGCCACGGATTAGTCACCGGCCCGAAACAGCTCGTCTCGTTCGACGAGCCCATGGCGAACTCGTCGCAATTGAGCTTGCCCAGCATCACGGCGCCCGCATCCCACAGGTTCTGCGTGACGGTCAACTCGTAGGTGGGCGTGAAGCCATCGAGGATGCCGGAGCACGCGGTCGTGCGCACGCCCTTGGTGCAGTAGAGGTCCTTGATGCCGAGCGGCAGGCCTTCGAGCGGCCGCGCCTCGCCCTTGGCCAGACGCGCGTCGCTGTCCCTGGCCTGTCGCAGCGCGACTTCCGGCGTCGGCAGCACGTAGGCATTCAGGTGCTTGTTGCCCGCCTCGACGGCCGCCAGAAACGCCTGCGTCAGCTCGGTTGCGGAAAATTGCTTCTGCCGCAGTCCGTCGCGCGCGTCGGCCAATGTCAGCTTGGTAAGCTCGGTCATGGCGTGGCCCTCCCTCTCCCCGCTTGCGGGGAGAGGGTCGTGGCGGAGCCATGCCTCCGGCATGAGGTGAGGGGCAGAAGCTTGCTCCGGCGCATGTGGCCGCCCCTCACCCTAACCCTCTCCCGTCGTGCTGAAAGCGCGCCTTCGGCACGATGCCGGGAGAGGCATGGGGAGAGGGAATGGCATGACCCGTTTTTCACTCCACCACCTTCGGCACCACGAAGAAATGATCCTCGCGCGCCGGTGCGTTGGCGACGACGTCGTCGGCGATGCCACCATCCGTCACGACGTCGTGGCGTTGCTTCAAGGTCATGGGGATCACGCTCGTCATTGGCTCGACCTCGGACGTATCGACCTCATCGAGCTGCTTGACCCACTCCAGGATGCCGGAAATCTCCTGCTCCAGCGCCCGGGCTTCCTCTCCGGTCACCTTGATCCGGGCCAGCCGCGCGATGCGCTGCACCGCCGTCGCATCGACTTGCATGGTTCGCTCTTTCCCATCAAACCTAGGGATTGTGCCGCACTCATAGCTGCGCGGCAGGCGGGCTGCAACCGCGCCTCGCACCGATCGTCATGAGGGATGCACCCAAATGAGCCAGCTCAAACCGGCCGCCCAGCGCGTACAGGATGTTCTACGGGCGAAAGGGCTGGAAGCCGACGTGCGGCACATGCCCGCGAGCACCCGGACGGCGCAGGACGCCGCTGACGCGTGCGGATGTCAGGTCGGCCAAATCGTAAAATCCCTGATCTTCCGCGGAGCCCGGTCGGGGGAGGCGTACCTGCTGCTGGTTTCAGGTGCCAACCGTGTCGACGAGACCATGGCGGCAACCCAGATCGGCGAGCCCCTGAGCCGGCCTGACGCACAGTTCGTGCGGGACGCAACGGGGTTTGCCATCGGCGGCATCCCTCCGCTCGGCCACGCCACACCGATCGCCACATTCATGGACGAGGCTTTGCTCGCCTACGAGGTTGTGTGGGCGGCCGCTGGGACGCCCGATGCGGTCTTTCCGATCGCACCGGGACGTCTCGCTGAAGCCGTCGGGGCCAGAACGATCCGCGTTATCCCCGGCCCCGCAGCCGGTTCATGAACGCTCCCAGGATGTCGGAGTAGTCGTCGGTCCAGCCTCGCATGCCGCCGTCGTCCAACTCGACCACGCCATCCATGGAACGGTACGGCGCAAGGGCCTGCTCGCTCTTGGCGAAGATCACAACGGTCGAGGTCGACTGCGCATAGCTGCCGTCCGCGTTGTTGTCCGACACCACGATACCGGCCGTACCCGCCGGCAGCTCCTGGCGATGGATCGCGCCCAGCACCGAGTCCAGGTCGAGGTAGCGGTTGGAGGTGTGCAGCAGCACAACGCCATCGGGCTTGAGCTTCGCAAGGTACATCTTCACCGCTTCCGCCGTCAGCATGTGCACGGGGATCGCGTCCGACGTGAAGGCATCGATGATGAACAGGTCGAAACTGCCATCCTGCTCCTTCGCCATCGTCTGGCGCGCGTCGCCGACCACGATGTCGATGATCCGGCTGGCACTTCGCAATGAACGTGAAGTTCTTCGGGTTCTTGGCGATCTTGATCACGGTCGGATCAATCTCGAAGAACCGCCACGTCTCGCCTTCCCGCTTGTGGCAGGAACTGGAGCCGGTGCCCAGACCGACGATGCCGTACCGGCCCTTTTCACCCTTTGCCGCGAGCACCTCGCGCCGCTTGGCGATGGTCTGACCCATTGGGCTTTGTGGATAGTAATAGGTGGTCGGCGTCGTATCATCCACCGGCTGGCCGTTGTCGTCGAAGAAACGCTGGGCGCCATGCAGTGTCGTGCCGTGAATCAGAATGTGATAAACGCCATCGGCTGACGGATGCACGCGATAGACGCCGAAGAAGCTCCTTTGCGACTCGCCACGGTTTGCCCCGGAGGGGAGCCAAGCCAGGGCGACGGCGATGAGAAGCGCTGCAACGAGCTGACGCGGCGGGAACTGCACGCAAGCGATCAGGATCGCCGCCAGGAACATGACGACCAGCGGCGTGGTTCCCCACTCGCCAACCTGCATGCGCATGTTCTGCGCCATCGTCGGCAGCCACATGATCGCAAGAATGCCGACGGCTGCGATCAGCCACAATACGATCAGTTCGTCCTTCTTCTTCTCCTTGTCGCCGAGCAGTTTCAGCGCGCCCGGCCTGCAGGCCATGGAAAGCGCCAGCAGCAGCGGATACTCGTAGATCTGGCTGAAAATCTTCGGCGCGATCAGCGCCGTGAACATGCCGCCCAGCGCGCCGCCGAACGACATCCATAGGTAGAATTCCGTGAGGTATTGGGGCGCAGGCCGCGCCTCGTAGAGCGTTCGGTGCGCCAGCATTGCGGTCGTGAAGAACACCGCCACGCCCGTCGAACTGGTCACGAACCAATTGTCATGCCGGGTCTGCGACAGCGTGATCAGCACCACCACCAGGGCAATGAGATGCAGGAACAGCAGCGACTCGCGCGCGATCAGCGGATTGTCGCGGAACACCAGCACGAAGGTCAGCAGGTAGAGCGCCAGCGGGATCACCCACAGCAGCGGCGCCGATGCCACGTCCGTCGTAACGTGAACGGTGAAAGCGGTCACCAGCGCGGCCGGTACGAACGAAAGCCCAACCCAGCCCAGGCGCTGCTGCAGCGTTGGCGGCGGAGCAGTGGCATCCAGGGCGCCAGCCGGTACGGCCGGGGTTTCCGGCACGCCGCCCACCTGCGCGCCGCGCATCAGGAAGAACGAGGTGGCGATCGAGATCACCAGCAGGACGAAGCCGTACGCCCAGATGTGGCTGAGCTGGCTGACGCCAAACGCGGGCTCGAGCACGAAGGGATATCCCAGAAGCGCTATCAAGCTGCCCAGGTTGCTGGCGGCATACATGAAGTAGGGATCGCGCGCACTGGGGTGTCCGCTTCGCGCGAACCAGGCCTGCAGCAGCGGCGCATTGGCGGAAACGGCAATGAAGGGCAGGCCGATCGACCATGCGAACATGCCGAGCTGCCAGACATAAGGTTCGCCTTGCGGCGGCTCGCCCCACCACTTCGAGAGACCGATTGGCAGAAAAGCGAAGGCCACGACGCACACGGCAAGATGGATGATGCCGGTGAGATGCGCTGGCGCCTTTTTGATAAGAAAGTGCGCGTAGATGTAGCCGGCCAGCAGCGCGCCCTGGAAGAAGAACACGGAGACCGACCATACCGAGGGCGATCCGCCGAGCACCGGCAGCACCATCTTGGCAAACATCGGCTGGATCGCGAACAGCAGCAGCGCCGAGAGGAAGGTCGTTCCCGTGAACACCCACATCATCGCGGGTGCATTCCTGGCAAGGTCGACCAGGAACTGCGGAATTCCGCCGTTACCGCCAGGCGCCTGCATTCCCGGCTTAGCCGGCTCTCTGCTCTGAACAGTATTTTCGGACATCCCCTTGCACCTTCTCTTATTGCATGACCGCCTGGCCGAGCGACGCCGTCGCTCGTCTACCTAGACGGTGAGCGCCTGACCGACCTTCGGCACAACGACGTTGTGACCATCCATCTCAGCTACGAACTTGTCAGCGTTTGGGTCCAACATGCCCGGAAATGTCCCGTAGTGAGCGGGCAGGATCATCTCGAACGCAAAAAACTTCTTGCAGGCGAAGGCCGCGGACTTGGCGCCCATGGTGAAGCGGTCGCCGATCGGAACGATGCCGATGGCGGGTTTGTAGAATTCCGCGATCAGGGCCATGCCTGCAAACATATCCGTATCGCCCATGTGATAAATCGTCTTGCCGTCCTTCGGCGCGGATGACGATGCCGTTGGGATTTCCGAGATAGGCATCCTGCGAAGAGGAATGCAGCGCGTTGACGAGCGTGAGTTCGAAATCGGCAGAAGCAACGGTGCCGCCGGTGTTCATGGGCTCCAGCCGCTCGGCGCCCTTCGTCTTCATGTACATGGCGAGTTCGAAGTTGGCGAACAGTGTCGCGCCGGACTTCTTGCAGATCTCGCCAGCATCACCGGTATGGTCGGAATGGCCATGGGTCAGCGCCACGTGCGTGACGCCTTTGGTTGCGTCGTCCCAGGCAATGCCGGATTGCTCGAAGGTCGGGTTGCCCTTGAGGAAGGGGTCGATGAGGATCACGCTGGCTGCCGGTCTCGAGCCGGAAACACGAGTGTCCATACCAGATTATCTTCACGCCTCGCCTCCTGGCGATAGCCCCGCTGCGCGCGGCGCAGTATAAGGATCGCGTTCGCGACAACAACACTAAATAATTGGCAAGCTTCCGACCAGCGATGACCGCGGCAAACCGACAAGTCCGGCGACTATACTCTACCGCTGGAGATGTTTGTCCGCGCCCTTCCTCATGGCGCGCGCCTGATCGGCATCGACGTCGGCAGCAAGACCCTGGGCCTCGCACTTTCGGATGTGACGCGCAACATCGCCACCGGACTCGTGACACTGCGCCGCAGCAAGTTTGCCGCAGATGCAGAAAGCCTGCTGAAACTGGCGGCCGAACATCAAATAGGAGGCTTCGTGGTCGGGCTGCCCCTAAATCTCGATGGCTCGATGGGACCGCGCGTGCAGGCCACGCGCGCATTTGCACGCAACCTGGCCAAGCTTACGCCGCTGCCGATCTTCTTTTGGGACGAGCGGCTGTCCACGGTGGCGGCGGAACGGGCGCTGCTGGAAGCTGACACCTCGCGCAGCCGCCGGGCGCAGCTGATCGACAAGGTTGCAGCCACACTGATCCTGCAAGGCGCGCTGGACCGCATGAGATCCCTGCAGGCGCCCTGAACTGAACCGGGAACATCATGAGCCTCGACACGATTGCCCCGCCCTTGGACATTGCGGCGCTGGTCTATTTCGCCTTGGCGGTTTTCATCTACCGCGTGATCGTTGCCCGGCGGGCAGAGACGCGAGCGGGGCCTGCTGGGCGCCATCCAAGAGCATCGCGTGAACTGGATGCTCAATATGGCAAAACGCGAGCAACGCATGCTCGATGCCATTCTTTTGGGCAGTCTCAGCCAAGGCAACGCGTTCTTTGCCTCCACCAGTGCCATCGCGGTCGGCGGTCTCGCGGCGACCCTGGGTTCGGGGGAGAAGCTGCAGGCAATGCTCGCACATCTACCCTTCGTGAGTGCGACCACGCCCGCGATCGTGGAGGCCAAGCAGTTGCTGATCATGGGTATATTCATCTACGCGTTCTTCAAATTCGCGTGGGCGTTCCGTATCTCTCATTATGCCTCGATCATGATCGGTGCCACGCCGAACTACGACCTTGCGAATAGCGAGGCCTGCAGGCAACACGCGGAGCGGACTGCCGGCCTCATCGGCGTGGCTGCAGAGCACACCAACAGCGGCATGCGCTCGTTCTATCACGCGATCGCAACGATCGCCTGGTTCTTCCATCCGCTGCTATTCATGCTCGCGACGACATGGGTGATCCTCATTCTTGCGCGACGCGACTTCTTCTCCCGCACTCTGCGCCTCATTCGTCAGCAGCCGTTGACAAGCGAAAGCTGAGCAGTAGAGCCATGCGTGCGACGAAAGGCTGCGCTGCGATGCGACGGATACTGTGGAAACGATCCGTCTCAGGATGTATCGCGTAACTGTCGATACGCAGCATGCTGCGGCATACGGCGATCACAAACAATCTATCCGCGCGTCGTGGACGTCGCGGTCGCTTGCCACTACCTCTGAGTAAACGAAAGATTGGAGAACTCTATGAAGCATGACCACCGCTCGGGCCCGCTGGACGCGTCGGCGCTGCACCTTCTGCACCGCGCCGGACAGTGCGCCGAGGTCCTCTTCACCAATGAAGCGGCCAAAGCGGATCTGACCCCTCGCCAGTTCGCGGTGCTTGTTTGCGTCGCCCAGAACCCCGACGTGAGCCAGACCGGCCTGGTCGAGCAAACAGGAGTCGATCGCTCCACACTGGCCGACGTCGTGCGCCGGCTCGTCAAGAAGGGCCTGCTGCAAAGAAAGCGCACGCGGCGCGACGCACGCATGTATGCGGTCCGCCTCACCGCCAAGGGCCAGAATATCCTGAGCAGTGTCAAACCTTTGGCGTCGAAGGTCGATCAGCGGATTCTTTCGGTGCTGAGGTCCGACCAGCGGGGCGGCTTCATCGACTCGCTTGGCGAGATCGTGAGGGCGATGACCCGCTCTGCCGTGCAAAGCACCTAGCTCAGCCGGCCGATCGCCCTATGCTTGCGGGGACGCGCGCTCGATGATGGCGCGCGTATCGGCCCCTTCCAATCCCTGGCCGTAGGTCTGTCGCGGCTTTCCGGACAGCCGTGTCGCAATGAACGCGTCTGCAACGTAGGCGGGTGCGTGCGCGCGCAGGATCGCGCCGGAAGCCACGGTTGCCAGCGCCTCCGCCAGCCCACGCCCGCGCTGCTCCAGCAACCGCGGCTCGTGCAGCATGATTTGGATTCGTTCCAGATGCGTCTTGAGTTGGGGGTCGCTCCCGGCTGCGGCGCCGAGATCCTCCATGACGATGTCGAGCGTCTCCGGCTGGCGCTGCAGGACGCGCAGCAGATCGAGCGCCATGACATTGCCCGAGCCTTCCCAGATGGCATTGAGCGGGAGCTCGCGATATAGTCGCGCCGCCAAACCTTCCTCGACATAACCGTTGCCGCCCATGCACTCCATGGCCTCATACGCTATGGCTGGCCCAAGCTTGCAGACCCAATATTTCGTCACGGGCGTCATCAGCCGGCGCCATGCCGCCGCGTGCGGATCGGAGGCCCGGTCGAAACTGCGGCAGAGACGGAAGGCCAGTGCCGTCGCCGCTTCCACGTCGAGCGCCAGGTCTGCCAGCACCTGCTGCATCAGGGGTTGATCGACGAGCTTCCTCTGAAACACGGTGCGGTGGCGACAGTGATGAATGGCATTGGCGAGAGCCAGCCGCATCAGGCCTGCCGAGCCGACGGCGCAATCCAGCCGCGTGCCCGTCACCATTTCGATGATAGCCGGCACGCCGCGGCCCTCTTCGCCGATCAGCCAAGCATGCGCCGCCTGGAATTCCACCTCCGAGGAGGCATTGGAGCGATTGCCCAGCTTGTCCTTGAGGCGTTGGAGGCGCAGTGCGTTGACGGAGCCGTCCGGCAGGAAGCGGGGCATCAGAAAACAAGACAGACCGCCCGGCGCCTGCGCCAGGATGAGGAACGCATCGCACATCGGTGCCGACATGAACCACTTGTGCCCGGTGACGATGTATTCCGCGCCGGGCCGCCCGCGCCGGCAGGCGTAGCCGTCGTCGCATTCGCGCGCACGTCCGTGCCGCCCTGCTTTTCGGTCATGCCCATCCCGATGGTGGCGCCGCGCTTGGCGCCTATCGGGTTGAAAAGTCTTGTCGTAATGGCGGGTGAGAATTTTCGGCAACCAGTCTGCCGCTATCTCGGGTTGCAGGAGCAGGGTCGGCACCGATGCGTTGGTCATGGTGACGGGGCACTGGTGCCCGGCTTCCATCTGGATCGCCATGTAGCAGCCGGCAGAGCGGGCGACGTTGGCGCCGGCAACCGGCTTCCCACCGGGGGAGGCCGCATGCTCCCAGGGCGAGCAGTGCAGCCCCTCGGCGACGCTTATCTCCATGCACTCGTGATACGCGGGATGAAACTCGACGATGTCGAGCCGGCGCCCCTTGCTGTCGAAGGTTTTCAATCTTGGCGGGTTTTCGTTCGCAAGCCGCCCGCGCTCGAAGGCGGCTGCGCTCCCGCAAGCTTCACCAAATGAGATCAGGCGCTCGACCGCTGTGCCGCCGCCTTCACGGTTGACGGCTTCCACAAGCGCCCGGTCGCTGGTGAAGAGGTTCACATTCTCAAATGGAGGGCTCTGATTGAGCACCTCGTGCGTGGTAAACGCGCTGTTCATGCCGCACCTCACAAATCGAGTATGGCCGGCCAATTCGGTCTCCAATCCGACGCCCTAGCAACATTACATGGGAAGCGCACGCCACTATTCCCAGCCTTCCCCAACCCCGCTTGCAGGTCCGGCACAATGAGCGTATAGGACCGGCTTTAATGACAGCACCGATCGCCCAAGCGTCTTTCACCCGCCGCCATCTTCTCACCTGTGAAGAATTGACGGCAGGCGAAATCAGCTCATTGCTCGATCTGGCCGACAAGGCCGCGGACAGCAATCGCCAAATCAACAAGAAGCGCGACGTCCTGCGCGGGCGAACGCTGATCAATCTGTTCTTCGAGGCCTCCACCCGCACGCAAAGCTCGTTCGAGCTGGCAGGCAAGCGCCTCGGTGCCGACGTCATGAACATGAACGTATCGTCCTCGTCCATGCAGAAGGGCGAGACGCTGGTCGACACGGCCATGACACTGAACGCGATGCGCCCCGATATTCTGGTCGTGCGTCATCATGCGGCCGGCGCGGTGGAGCTGCTGGCGCAAAAGGTCGACTGCTCGGTGATCAACGCCGGCGACGGCGCGCACCAGCATCCGACCCAGGCCCTGCTCGACGCGCTGACCATCCGGCGCGCGAAGGGCCGCATCGGCGGACTGACCGTGGCGATTTGCGGCGACATCACGCACTCGCGCGTCGCCCGCTCCAACATCAACGTGCTGAACACCATGGGTGCACGCGTGCGCGTCGTGGCGCCCTCCACCCTGTTGCCTCCGCAGGCCGAACGCCTCGGCATCGAGGTCTTCACCGATATGAACGCGGGGCTGGAAGGCGCCGACATCGTCATGATGCTGCGCCTGCAGCGCGAACGCATGCAAGGCTCCTACGTGCCCTCGACCCGGGAGTACTTTCATTTCTTCGGCCTCGATCACGAGAAACTTGCGCGCGCCAAGCCTGATGCCCTGATCATGCACCCCGGTCCCATGAACCGCGGCGTGGAAATCGCCTCCACCATCGCCGACCACTCGCGCAGCGTCATCCGCGACCAGGTTGAGATGGGCGTGGCGGTGCGCATGGCTGTGCTGGAAGCCATGGCGCGCCAGCTGCCCAACCATTGAGTGGCCTCGTGATGCGCAAAGGCGAAACAGGACCGGACGAGGCCACGGCCTTCCTCAATGCGCGCCTGATCGATCCGGCCTCCGGCAAGGACGAGCCGGGCGGACTTCTGGTCAGGGACGGCGTGATCGCCGACCTGGGCGCAAAGCTCAGACGCAACGCGCCGGAGCAGGCGCGGGTGATCGACTGCAAGGGCCACGTTCTCTGCCCTGGCCTGATCGACATGCAAGTCTTTACCGGCGAGCCTGGGCAGGAGCACCGGGAAACATTAAAGACGGCAAGCCAGGCTGCAGCAGCCGGCGGTGTCACCACCATCGTGGTCATGCCGGACACGGAGCCGGTCATCGACCAGGTGGCGCTGGTCGACTTCATCCAGCGCCGCGCCCGCGACAATGCCGTGGTTCACGTCCATGTCATGGCCGCCATGACGCGTGGCCTCAAAGGCCAGGAGATGACGGAGATCGGCCTGCTGCAGCGTGCCGGCGCCGTCGCCTTCACAAACGGCAAGGCAAGCGTGTCGAACGCCCGGGTCATGCGCAACGTACTGCTCTACGCCAAGGATTTCGACGCACTGATCGTACATCACACCGAGGACCCGCACCTGACCGACGGAACGGTGATGAACTCGGGCGAGGTGGCGACGCGGCTCGGTCTGCCGGGGGTGAACAAGGCAGCCGAAACGATCGTTCTGGAACGCGACTTGCGCCTTGTCGAAATCACCGGCGGGCGCTATCACGCCGCGCAGGTCACGTGTGCCGAGAGCCTGGCCGTCGTACGCGCCGCCAAGGCCCGCAAGCTGCCTGTCACCTGCGGCGTCTCGATCAATCACCTCACCCTCAACGAGAACGACATCGGACCCTACCGCACGTTTTTCCGCTTGCGGCCCCCTCTGCGCGCGGAGGAAGACCGCACGGCGATGGTCCGGGGACTGGCGGCGGGCGAGATCGATGTGATCGTCTCGAGCCATGATCCACAGGATGCCGACACCAAGCGCCACCCCTTTGCCGAGGCAGCAGACGGTGCCATCGGGCTCGAGACGCTGCTCGCGGCAGCGCTGCGCCTCTACCACAGCGGCGAGATCGCGCTGCTGCCGCTGCTGAAGGCCATGACCGTCAATCCGGCCAAACTGTTAGGCCTGCCTGCCGGACGCCTGGAGAAGGGCGCGCCGGCCGATCTGATCCTGGTCGACCTCGGGCAGCCTTGGGTGGTGGACAAGGCTGAAATTCGCGCACGCTCGAAGAACTCGCCGTTCGACGAGAGCAAAATGCAGGGGCGCGTGCTCGTAACTATGGTTGCCGGCAAAGCCGTGTACCAATACGCTGGCGCCGAGCGCGGCTGACGCCGCCGCAGTGCGGAAGCGCTGGTCATGGGGCATATCTTCTCGGTCTACGGACTTCTGGCACTGGTGGCTGGCTATCTGCTGGGGTCCATTCCGTTTGGACTGATCCTCACCAAGGCCGCCGGCCTCGGCGACGTGCGCAACATCGGCTCCGGCAACATCGGCGCGACCAACGTGCTGCGCACCGGCCGCAAGGGCCTGGCCGCGGCCACGCTGGTGCTGGATGCGCTGAAGGGCACCATCGCGGTGCTGCTGGTCTACGACATTGCGGTGAGGTGGGCCGGCTTCAACGCCATCACCTACTGCCATATCGCGGGGCTGGGCGCCTTTCTGGGCCACATCTATCCCGTGTGGCTGCGCTTCCAGGGCGGCAAGGGCGTGGCCACCTACATCGGCGTGCTGATCGGCATGCATTGGCCGGCCGCGCTGTGGTTCGGCATCATCTGGGCCGGCGTGGCGCTCGGAACCCGTTACTCCTCGCTGGCCTCGCTGTGCGGCGTCGTCGGGGTCGTACTCTATTACCTCGTCACCGGCTGGGCCGGGCTGCCGTTCATCCTGATCATATCCGCGCTGGTTTTCCTCAAGCATCACGCCAACATCCGCCGCCTGCTGGAGGGCCGGGAGAGCAAAATCGGCGCCCGGTCATGACATGCGCACGCGGCTGACGCCGGCACCCCTGCCTCAAGCGCCGCTCGACGCCGCGCAGCGCCTGGCCTGCCTGCGCCTGATCCGCAGCGACAACGTCGGCCCTGTCACATTCCGCGAGCTCATCAATCACTTCGGCGGCGCCGAGCAGGCATTGGAAGCGCTGCCCGAGTTGTCCCGCAAGGGCGGCCGCCGGCAGGCACTGCGCATCTGCCCGCGCAGCGTTGCGGAGGCAGAGCTGGAGTCCGCCGCCAGGATTGGCGCACGGCCGCTGTTCACCATCGAGCCCGGTTATCCGCCGGCGCTGGCTGCCGTCGATGCGCCCCCGCCGCTGCTGTACGTGAAGGGCAATGCCGGTCATCTCACCCGGCCGATGGTCGCCATTGTGGGAGCACGCAACGGCTCGGCGGCAGGCCAGAAGCTGGCGCGCCTGTTCGCCTCGCATCTCGGCACTGCGGGGTTTGTGATTGCGTCCGGCCTCGCACGCGGGATCGATGCGGCAGCCCACGATGCGGCCCTCACAACGGGGACCGTGGCCGTGCTGGCTGGCGGTATCGACAATGTTTATCCACCGGAGAACGCCGACCTGCAGCGCGAGATCGGCGAGCGCGGCTGCCTGGTGACGGAAAACCCGCCGGGCTTCGTGCCGCGGGCCCAGGATTTCCCGCGCCGCAACCGCATCATCTCGGGCCTCTCGATGGGCGTGCTGATCGTCGAAGCGGCACGGCGCTCTGGCACGCTGATCACTGCCCGCATGGCCGGCGAGCAGGGACGGGAGGTGTTCGCCATTCCCGGCCACCCCCTCGATCCGCGGGCCGAAGGGACAAATGCCCTGATCAAGTCCGGCGCAACAATGGTGACGGAGCCCGATGATGTATTAGGCGCCCTGGCGCCTATGCTGCGCGAGGCCCCCGGCCCGCCGTTTCTGGTGCCGCCCGGGCCTTCGGTCGAGGCGGGACATCCGGAGCGCTCCAGCTCGCGCCAGACTACCCCGGACGCCGACCGCGAAAGGCTGCTGGCGGCGCTGGGACCAGCCCCTATCGACATTGACGAACTTGGACGGGCCACGGGCCTGGCGGCCCGGGCGATCCAGGTGGCCCTGCTCGAGCTCACGCTGGCGGGGCGCGTGGAGCGCCATGGCCATCAGCTGGTATCCCGCAAGGAATGAGGCGGCACAGCATTTAGCCCACTCCAAGCCCCGCCGATGCGCTTGCGGTGGCGGCTCGTGCCTGTCGCGCACTCAGGGCACGAGCAGGACGCAGGTTTCATCACACACAAATGCGTTTAACGGCTAGAATCGCACATTATTCATTCTGTATAGGAGTTGGGCTGGTTTGACATGGCACCCTTCGTCCACCATGTTCTCGCCGCCACCGGGCAAAAGTACCAACAACAAGGATGCGGGCCGCTCCAGAGGGCATCGGACGGGGCAGCCGCGTTACATCTGCATGAACGTCGTTATTGTCGAATCCGTCGCCAAGGCCAAGGCCATCAACAAGTACCTGGGCTCCAGCTACAAAGTGCTGGCGTCCTACGGGCATGTGCGGGATTTGCCGTCCAAGAACGGCTCCGTGGAGCCCGACAAGGACTTTGAGATGCACTGGGACGTCGACGGGCGGTCCCAGAAGGTGATGAAGGAAATCACCGCGGCAGTCAAAACCGCCGACAAGCTGATTCTCGCCACCGACCCCGATCGCGAGGGAGAAGCCATTTCCTGGCACATCCTGCGCATCCTGGAAGAGAAGAAGGCCCTGAAGAAGGGCGTTCCGGTCGAGCGGGTGACCTTCAATGCCGTCACCAAGCAGTCGGTGCTGGATGCCTTCAAGGCCCCGCGCGAGATCGATGCGCCGCTGGTCGAGGCCTATCTGGCCCGCCGCGCGCTGGACTACCTCGTAGGCTTCACGCTCTCGCCCGTCCTGTGGCGCAAGCTGCCCGGCGCCCGTTCGGCGGGCCGCGTCCAGTCGGTGGCGCTGCGGCTCGTGTGCGACCGCGAGGCCGAGATCGAGGCCTTCAAGACCGACGAATACTGGACCATCGAGGCCACGCTCGCCACCACTGCCGGCGAAGAGTTCGCAGCCCGCCTCAACGCCATCGACGGCAGGAAGCTGGATAAGCTCGACCTCAAGGACGAGGCGTCCGCCACGGCGATCAAGGCCGCCATCGAGAAGGGCGAGTTCCGCGTCGTCCGCGTCGAAAAGAAGGCCGTGAAGCGCAACCCGTTCGCGCCCTTCGCCACCTCGACGCTGCAGATGGACGCCTCGCGCAAGCTCGGCTTCTCCGCCAAGCAGACCATGCAGCTCGCCCAGCGTCTGTACGAAGGCGTGGACATCGGCGGCGAGGTGACCGGCCTCATCACCTACATGCGAACCGACGGCGTGACGATCATCCCCGAAGCCGTCAACGCCATCCGCGGCCTGATCGCGCGCGAATATTCGCAGCGGTTCGTCGCGCCGTTCATGCGCGAGTACAAGACCAAAGCCAAGAACGCGCAGGAAGCACACGAGGCAATCCGGCCAACCGACGTCACGCGCCGCCCACAGGATGTCTCGCGCCTTCTCGACCGCGACCAGGCCAGGCTCTACGAGCTGATCTGGAAGCGCACGGTCGCGAGCCAGATGGCCTCCGCCGAACTCGAGCAGACGACCGCCGACATCGAGGTGAAGGGCCGCGACGGCAAGCTTTATGTGCTGCGTGCCTCAGGCTCCGTCGTGCAGTTCGAAGGCTTCCTCAAAGTCTACGAGGAAGGCCGCGACGACCGCGTCCGCGTGGTCGAAAAGGGCAAGGAAGATCATTCCGAGGAGGACGACAGCCGCCGCCTGCCCGCGCTTGCCCAGGGCGACCGCGTCACCGATCGCAAGATCGAGGCGGAGCAGCACTTCACGCAGCCGCCGCCGCGCTATTCGGAAGCCACGCTGGTCAAGCGCATGGAGGAGCTCGGCATCGGCCGCCCCTCCACCTATGCCTCCACGCTCGCCGTGCTGCAGGAGCGCGACTACGTCCGCATCGACAAGAAGCGGCTGATCCCCGAGGACAAGGGCCGCCTCGTCACCGGCTTCCTCGAAAGCTTCTTCAAGCGCTACGTGGAGTACGACTTCACGGCGGACCTGGAGGAGAAGCTCGACCTCATCTCCGACGGCAAGCTCGAGTGGAAGGATGTCCTGCGCGACTTCTGGAAGAACTTCATGGCGGCCGTCGAGGAGATCAAGGATCTCCGGGTCGGCGACGTGCTGGAAGCCCTCAACGAGCTTCTGGGTCCGCACATCTTTCCGCCCCGCGCGGAGGGTGGCGATCCGCGCCAGTGTCCCAACTGCGGCGAGGGGCGCCTGAGCCTCAAGGTGAGCGGCAAATTCGGCGCCTTCATCGGCTGCTCGCGCTACCCCGACTGCCGCTATACGCGCCAGCTCACGCAACCGGCCGGCGGACCGGCGGAAGCCTCCACGCCTGATGGCAAGCTGCTCGGTCACGATCCCGAAACCGGGCTCGCCGTCACGCTGCGCACAGGACGGTTCGGGCCCTACGTCCAGCTCGGCGAGGGCACCAAGGAGGACAAGCCGAAGCGGTCCTCCATCCCCAAGGGCGTCGATGCCAACGCCGTCGACCTCGACTACGCGCTGAAGCTCCTGTCCCTGCCGCGGTCGATCGGGAACCATCCCGAGTCCGGCAAGCCCATCACCGCCAGCCTCGGTCGCTACGGGCCGTTCATCCTGCACGACGGCACCTACGCCAACCTGCCGTCGGTGGAAGAGGTATTCTCGGTCGGCATCAACCGCGCCGTCGTGCTGCTGGCGGAGAAGAAAGCCGGCGCCAAGAGCCGCTTCCAGCGCGCTGCGGCGACCGTGCTCAAGGAACTCGGCGAGCATCCGAGCGAAGGCGGCAAGGTGCAGGTGCTCTCGGGGCGCTATGGGCCTTACGTCAAGCACGGCGACGTCAACGCCACGCTGCCGCGCAACAAGGAGCCGGCGGCGCTGACCATGGACGAGGCGGTACTGCTCATCGCCGAGCGGGCGGCCAAGGGCCCATCCAAGAAGTCGCGACGCGCCAAGCCGACCCCCAAAGCCAAGGCCGACGTCAAGGCCAAGAGCGACGACGCCAAGCCTGCTGCGGCCAAAAAGACGAAGAGCAAGGCCAAGGCCAAGACCAAGCCATCCGGCACCAGAGAAGCAGCGGAGTAGGCACCACGCACGGTGGCCCGTAAACCGAAGGAACCCCGCCGCACGGGGCTGCCCAGCAAGGACGAGATCCTCCAGTTCATCCAGAATGCGCGCGTCACGCCGGGCAAGCGCGAGATCTCGCGCGCCTTTTCGATCCAAGGCCGCGACCGCGTCGCACTCAAGAAGATGCTGAACGAGATGGCCGCTGAGGGCCTTCTGAGCGGCAACCGCAAGGGTTTCAAGGAACGGGGCAAGATGCCGCCCGTGGCGGTGCTCGAGATCGTGGCCCGCGATGCCGATGGCGAACTGATCGGCGAGCCTGCCGTCTGGGATCGCAGCGAGGGCGAGCGCCCCAAAGTGCTCGTTCTCGCGAGCCGCGGCTCGACGGGACGTGCGGGCGAGCCGGCGCTCGGTCAGGGCGACCGCATCCTGGCCCGCATTACGCGCCTCGAAGAGACGGACGTGTTCGGCTACCGCTACGAGGCGCAACCCGTCAAGCGCCTGCCGAAGGAGAAGCGCCGCCAGCTCGGCATCTTCCGCTCACGGCCCAAAGGTGGCGTCATCGATCCCGTCGATCGCAAGGAGCTGAAAGAATGGTCCATCGCGCCTGGCGATGAAGGCGACGCCAAGGACGGCGATCTGGTGCGTTACGATCTGGCCCGCTCGGGACGCCTTGGCGTGCCGCAGGCGCGCGTGGTCGAGACGCTCGGCAACCCGCAGGACCAGCGCCAGATCAGCCTGATCGCCGTGCACGCGCACGGTATTCCCGACGAGTTTCCAGGCGCTGTGCTGGCCGAAGTTGAAACGCTCGATGCTCCAAAGCTCGCTGGCCGCACGGACCTGCGCGCGCTGGATCTGCTGACGATCGACCCGGTCGATGCGCGCGACCATGACGATGCCGTACACGCGGCGCCCGACACCGATCCCGGCAACGCCGGCGGCTGGATCGTGCACGTGGCGATTGCCGACGTGGCGCACTACGTGCGCACAGGCACGCAGCTCGATCGCGAGGCGCAGATGCGGGGCAACTCGGTCTACTTCCCCGATCGCGTCGTGCCGATGCTGCCGGAGAAGATTTCCAACGACCTGTGCTCGCTGAAGGAGGGCGAAGAGCGGCCCTGTCTCGTTGCACGCATGGTCTTCGACCGCCACGGCAACAAGAAGAGGCACGCCTTCCTCCGCGCCATGATGCGCTCGGCCGCCAAGCTGTCCTACGAAGAGGCGCAGGCCGCCATCGACGGCCGTCCGAGCACCAAGGCCGAGCCGCTGCTGGAACGGGCCCTCAAGCCGCTCTGGGCCGCCTATGCCGCGCTGGCGGCTGCGCGCGACCGGCGCGAGCCGCTCGATCTCGATCTCCCGGAGCGCAAGATCCTGATCGACAAGAACGGCCGGGTCGAGCGCATCGTCACTCCCGACCGGCTGGCGGCGCACCGCCTGATCGAAGAGTTCATGATCCAGGCCAACGTCGCCGCCGCCGAGGCCCTGGAAGCCAAGCGCGCACCGGTCATCTACCGGGTGCACGATGCGCCCTCGAACGAAAAACTGCTGGCGCTGCGGGATTTCCTCGAAGGCCTGGATCTCAAGCTGCCCGGTTCGGCGACGCTGCGGTCGGGCGACTTCAACAAGCTCCTGCAGCACGCAAAAAAGCTGCCCGTCGTCGATCTCGTCAACGAAGTGGTGTTGCGCTCGCAGTCGCAGGCGGTCTATGCGGCCGACAACATCGGTCACTTCGGCCTCAACCTGCAGCGCTACGCACACTTCACCTCGCCGATCCGGCGCTACGCCGATCTCGTGGTGCATCGCTCGTTGATCCGCGCATTGGGCCTGGGCGCGGGCGGCATCGTCGATGATGAAGCATCTCGGCTCAAAGACATCGCGCAGGCGATCTCCGATACCGAGCGCCGGGCCATGGCGGCAGAACGCGAAACCGCAGACCGGCTGATCGCCGGCTACCTCGCCGATCGGGTGGGCGCGGAGTTCTCCGCGCGGATCTCCGGCGTAACGCGCTCCGGCCTGTTCGTGCGCCTCAGCGACACCGGCGCCGACGGATTTGTCCCGGCCGCGACCATCGGCGACGACTATTTCCGCCACGACGAGGCAGCGCGCGCGCTGATCGGCGACCGCACCGGCGAGACCTACCGCCTCGGCGACGATGTGCGTGTGCGTCTCGTGGAGGCCATTCCCATGGCAGGGGCGTTGCGCTTCGAGATGCTGTCCGACGGCAAGCGCGACGGCGGCGCGCCCGCAAAGACCAGACGAGGTCACCAACAATTGCGCGGGCGCAACAGGCGCCGATGAACGGCTGATACGCCGCGCCACCGATCCTTGACGTGCCCGTCATGGCGCTAGATCGTCCTGCCCGCACCACCAAATGAGCCGCCCATGACCGATGCGCGTCCCGACGCAAAACCGCTCCAGCCGCGCAAGACGCTGCGCCCTCGCGACGCCGCGACGCTGATCGTCGTCGACAGTTCGTCGGGCGAGCCGCGCGTGCTTCTGGGGCGGCGGCGCCTCGACATGGTGTTCATGCCGGGCCGCTATGTCTTTCCCGGCGGCCGGGTCGATCCGGGCGACCGGCACGTCGCGGTGGAGGAGGATCTGGAGCCGGGCAATCTCAGGAACCTGCTGGTGGCGATGAAGGGCCACCCAAGCCCCGTCCGGGCCCGGGCGCTGGCTCTGGCAGCGGTACGCGAGACCTTCGAGGAGGCGGGCCTGCTGATCGGCAAGCCCGCGCAGACGGCCCCTCCTCCCAGAGCCAAGGCCTGGCAGGAGTTCTACGCGCACGGCTTCCGGCCGGCGCTGGGCCAACTGACGTTCTTTGCGCGCGCCATCACGCCCCCCGGACGTCCGCGCCGGTTCGACACGCGCTTTTTCTGTGTGCCCGCCGACGCCATCGGTCACAAGATCGCGATTGCCGACGGCGAGCTTTCCGACCTCGAGTGGCATTCGATTGCCCAGGCCCGCAGCCTGGAACTGCCCAATATCACGCGGGTGGTGCTGGAGGATCTGGGCGAGAGGATCACGGCGGGCGCGCTGGATAAATCAGATTTGCCGGTACCGTTCTATCACCGGCGATCCGGTAATTTTCACCGCGACCTGATCACGCCCGACTCCCAACTTGACTAACCAAGGCGAGCGGATATTGTGCCGCCGGACATCTATTACACTCGCGTGACAGAGCCGGGACCAAATGGCAAAACCCGTTACCCAGAAAATCAAGCTGCTCAGCACCGCGGGCACAGGGTTCTTCTATGTGACCAAGAAGAATCCGCGGACGTCGACGGACAAGATCAGTTTTCGCAAGTACGATCCGGTTGCCCGCAAGCACGTTGCTTTCAAAGAAACCAAGATCAAGTAGCCGCGCATAACCGCGCACATTTTTGCGCGCAACGTTCAATCCTTGCTGACCGCCATTTCTCCGGCCTGGGGGCGTGTGCTTATGTTCCTGCGACATGGCCAAGGATGCATACCGAGCCTTCAGCCGACAGAGGCTGGCCCCCGTAGCGGGGGCGCTTCCACTGGTATCTTTGGAGGGAGAATGGTGGCCGGCGTCGAGTCTGACATCGGCAGCGGGGTAGAAGTCCGAGCATCCCCGACGCCGGCCTGCCAAGTCATGGACCAAAGAGGGCGTTGGCCATTGACCTGGCTATCGATCGACCCGGCACGGCATCACAAGAGGAGGCCACTCCTAGCCGCTAAGGGGCGATCATCACCTCACGGCATCAGGAGATGCGGCGGACCTGAAAGTCCGTGAGGAGCTCTGAATTTCATTGGATAGCGAACCGCGCTGCGCACGGTGCGCCTAAGCTGGATCCCGCTGTCCCTCCTCCCGCTCAGTAACCCCTGTTCAAGAAAGCAGATCGACGGAGACTTGGCAACACTCCCAAGGACTTGCCTTAAAGGACGTGGCTGCTTGTGGCCGATTCTCCCCAGTCGAGCAAATTCATCATATTCGCGTGTTCAAATTTTGACACCGCAATTCGACAATAATTTCAGGTGCTTAGAGAGATGCCTGCAGACGCCGTCCGCCTACGCCGCGTCGGCAACCACTCGGTTGCGACCTTCGCGCTTGGCTGCGTAGAGGGCCTGGTCGGCCCGGGCGAACAAAGCGTCCATGCTTTCGCCAGGCCTTTCGAGGGTCGCCAATCCGACGCTTGCGGTCACAGTGACTTTGGTGGCCCCGCCGACGAGAAAGGACTCGCCGGCGACACACGAGCGCAGACGCTCCGCGATCTGCCGCGCACGCCACATCGGTGTATCGGGCATGACGACAATGAATTCTTCCCCGCCCAGCCGGCATACGAGGTCGACGCCCCGCGTGTTGCCGCGCAGACGCTGCGCAAACTCACGCAGCACGCTGTCGCCGGCCGCGTGGCCGTGAGTGTCGTTCACTGACTTGAAGTGGTCGATGTCCATGACCAGCGTCGAGAGCGGGGTTCCCGCGTTACTCGCTTGCTCGGCCAGCGCCTTGGCATGGGTTTCCAGATAGCGCCTGTTGAAGAGTCCTGTCAGTGGGTCCGTGACCGCCAGTTCCAGACTCGCATTCGAGACTCTTGCGCAAATAGTCGGAATGACGCTTGCGCCGGATCTGGGTCCGCACGCGGGCGATCAGCTCGTGGCGATCGACGGGGCGCACCAGATAGTCGTTCACCCCCATGTCCAACGCGCGCAACAGACGCTGCTCATCGGCCGGTTCCGCTATCACCATGATCGGGAGGTGCCGCAGACGCTCGACCGAGCGCACCTGGCTGCACAGCCGCAGGCCGTCGGCACCCGTGAGGTTCAGACTGGCGACCAGAAGATCGTAGGAGCCATCGCCGAGACGAGCCAGCGCAGCCTGCGGGCCGATTTCGACGTCAACTGTGTGCATCTTGCTCAAAGCCGCCACGACGCGCTGCACCGCGCGCTCCTGGTCTTCCACCAGCAGGATGCGCGCGCCGACCTCCGGCTTGCTCCAATCAGGCCTAGCGCCGGGCAGAAGGCCGATCTCGGCGCCGCTCGACATGCGCAGGTGCATTTCGTCGTTGAGCGCCTTGAGGCGCGCAAGGTTCTTGACGCGCGTCACGAGGCCGATGTCGTCGACCGGCTTGGCGAGGAAGTCGTCGGCACCGACCCTCAGCCCCTGGATCTTGTCCGTAGGCTGGTCGAGCGCGGTGATCATGACGACCGGCAGATGCATGTTGCGCGGGTCGCTCTTGATGCGGCTGCAGACCTCGAACCCGTCCATGCCGGGCATCATGACATCGAGCAGCACCACATCCACGCGCTCGGTCTCGAGCAGGTCGAGCGCCTCCTGGCCGTTGTAGGCCGTCAGCACCTCGAAGTATTCCGCCGACAGACGGGCCTCAAGCAGCTTGACGTTGGCCAGGACGTCGTCAACGACAAGAACGCGGGCGGTCATAAGGCACCTTCGTTACACGCGGGTACTGGGCACGCCCTCATTCTTCTCCGAGGTACCGGCGCACGGTGTCGAGAAACATCGCGATCGATATGGGTTTGGAAATGTAGGCCTCGCAGCCACCCTGACGAATGCGCTCCTCGTCGCCTTTCATGGCAAACGCGGTGACCGCGATCACTGGAATGTCCCGCAAGGTTTCATCGTCCTTGAGCCATTTGGTGACCTCCAGGCCGGAAACCTCCGGCAACTGGATATCCATGAGAATGAGGTCAGGCCGCTGCTCCCGGGCCAGCTGCAACGCTTCCATGCCGTTGCGCGTCTGCAGGGTGCGGTAGCCGTGTGCATCGAGCAGGTCGTGGAAGAGCTTCATATTGAGCTCATTGTCCTCCACGATCAGGACAGTCTTGCCCATCTGCCGTGCCTCGGGCTGGCGATTTGAAATTGCCTTGCTGGTTTCGTGATACGTCATGCGCCCCGCGAGCCCGCCTCTCGCCCCCTGTTAATCTTGCACCGATTCTACGCAGGCCTGGAGGCGACTCTGCTGCAGAATGCGTAACCAACTGTTTAAGATGCGCCTGTGGTCAGCCAGTATGGTTACGAATGAAACATGTTTAGAAAGCCCCCGGCTCTAACCCGAGAAACGGCGGAAGACATTGCCGCTCAGGGGCTTGCGTTCCTGGCGGAGGAGCCTGCGCGACTTGCGCGGTTCCTGGTGGAAACCGGATTAACACCCGACAAAATCCGTGAGCAGGTGGAGACACCCGAGTTTCTGGCCGCCGTGCTGGAGCATCTGGTGGGCGACGAATCGCTGCTGCTCGTATTTGCAGCAAACACCTCGGTTGCTCCTGAAACCGTCACTCCCGCCCTGGATCTTCTCCAGCAGGCCGGTCGCGGGACCGCGAAGTCGTGACGGGCAAACCAGAAGAACCCAAGGTGCGCCTCGGTGTCGATCTGGGCGGTACCAAGATTGCCGGCGTGGCTCTCGGGCCCGATGGCACAGTCATCGCAGAGCACCGCATCGCGGCCCCGCAATACGATTATTCGGCGACGCTGCGCGCCATGGGCGCGATGGTAACCAGGCTCGAGCAGATGGCCGCCACGCGCGGCACGATCGGGATCGGCATGCCGGGCTCCATATCACCCGTGAGCGGGCGGGTGCAGAACGCCAATTCCACGTGGCTCAACGGCCAGCCGTTCGCGCACGATGTCGAGACCCAGCTGGGCCGCCCGGTCCGCCTGGCCAATGACGCCAACTGCTTTGCCTTGTCGGAGGCGGTCGATGGCGCAGGAGCCGGTGCTGCTTCTGTGTTCGGCGTGATCCTGGGCACGGGCTGCGGAGGCGGGCTGGTGTTCAATGGCCGGCTCATCGACGGGCCGCGCAACATCGGCGGAGAATGGGGGCACAATCCGCTGCCGTGGGCGACGGAGGACGAGCATCCGGGCCCGCGCTGCTGGTGCGGCCGCAACGGATGCATGGAGACGTGGGTGTCGGGCCGCGGCCTGGAGGCGGATCATGGGCGGATCACGGGGACGCGGTTAGCGAGCGAGGAGATTGCGGCCCGCGCCGGGCACGGTGACGCGCACGCCCGAGCAAGCCTGGATCGTCATGCCGGCCGCCTTGCCCGCGGGCTTGCGCACGTGGTCAACATCTTCGACCCGCACGTCATCGTTCTGGGCGGAGGCCTTTCGCAGCTCTCGCATCTCTACGCGGTTCTGCCGGACCTGATGGCGCCTTACATCTTTGCCGAGCGCGCGCAGGTCACGGTCAAACCGCCGCGCTGGGGCGATGCCAGCGGCGTGCGGGGGGCAGCGTGGCTGTGGGGACCCTGATGTCATCCCGGCCGAGGCATCAGCCGAGAGCCGGGACCCAGGGCGACAAGATTCCAACGTGCTCGTGGCTCCTGGGTCCCGGATAGTCGCTATGCGCCTTCCGGGATGACAAACCCACGTCGCTTACTTCATGTCACACTTCGTGGGCGGGTGGAAAGTGATCTCGGTCAGATCGCCCTGCAGCGCGAACTCGCCGTAGTCGATATAGAGCTTGCGGCTCACCCCGTTCTCGAACATCAGGAATGAAAGCTCGTAGACCGGCAGCGCGTCCTGTTTGCCCGATCCCGGCTCGAAGTAGGCGATCGACACCGACCATCCCTTGATGCCGTCGAGCCGCTCGACATTCTTGACCTGCGGAAGCCGGCGATTGGTTCCGGCCGCCTGCACGCGGCCGATGGCGGCAACTGTGTCGTATACCTTCTCGCCCTTCTCGGAACCGTCGTAGAGGTCGGCGCGAAACGACGTCTTGGTGGCCTTGGCGGCATTCAGCAGCGCGATGGTGTGCTGTACCGGGAAATAGACGCGCGAGGGGATCGATAAGTTCTTCTTGGCGGGTTTGGTCAACTCGACCTTGACGTCCTCGCTGGCGCCCGGCCGCGCCGCATCGCCGATCGTGGTTTCGGTGGCCTTTTCGTCACGGTACTGGCTGGAGTCGAAGCGGAAGCGTTTGCCGCGCGCGTCTTCCCAGGTCGTCGAGCGCAGATCCGTGACGACGGTGTTGCCGCTCTGATTGGTCATGCGCGTCACAAAGCGCATGTTCTGCGTGTAACCGTCGCACGGCGATCCCGTGAGGTCGTAAGCCATGCGACCCAGCACGGAGCTGACGCCCGAGCCCCCGCGGGTAGTGGCCAGCGTCAGTTCGTAGATTGCGCGGTGCGGCGCAAGCACAATGCCGTCCGGCGCAGCCGAACCGCTCTGCAGCGGCACCGCCACGAACAGGACCAGGGTGGCGAGCGCGGCCAGCAGCGCACGCGCAAGACCAATGTATGTCATCACGTCGTCTTTCCCGCAGAGAAGGGCGGTTCTATGACCCAAGCGTTGCCATACCGTAACCGGCAGCCAATCACTTGCAAAGCATCCACCACACTGACAAGACTGCCGCCTACTCGTGCTGCGCATAACCGCGGGAACTCCAGGACTTTGCAATGATTACACGCAAGCGTGATCGGGACGCCCGCGTGGCGCGTGCCAGCCCCGGGCTCGATCGCAACACTTTCGTCAGACCGATCGCCCATCGCGGCCTGCATGACCCAACCATGGGACGACTGGAAAACACGGCGCCGGCCTTCCGGGCCGCCATCGACAAGGGCTATGGCATCGAGTGCGACCTGCAGCCGGCCGACGACGGCACACCCATGGTGTTTCACGACGAGAAGCTCGAGCGGCTGGTTGCAGCCACAGGCCCTCTCGCCAAGTACTCGCCAGCGATGCTCGCTAAATTCCGATACAAGGGGCAGGACCAGAAGATCCTGACGTTCGCGCAATTCCTGGACCTCGTCGACGGACGCGTGCCGCTGCTGGTGGAAGTGAAGGGCAAGAAGTCCGGGGTGGATGCCACCTTTGTGGAAAAGATCGCGCGGCAGGCGCGCGGCTACGAGGGACCGATCGCCCTGATGTCGTTCAACCGCAAGATCGTCATGGCGCTGGGCGAGCGCGCGCCGGAGATTCCGCGCGGGGAGATCGTCGGCGGCCAACAGGTCCTCGCCAGCCTGTGGACCGGGAGAAGCGGGACGCGCGAAAGATCCGCGGCCTCCCGCGCATTGGGAACTGGACATGGCAGCGTCAGCTTCTATGCCGTCGATGTAAAGCTCGTGGCGGGGGCGCGAAAGTGGATGTCGCGGCATGCACCGGATTTGCCGCTGTTCACGTGGACCGTGCGAACGCCTCGGCAGCGGGCCGCCGCCGCACGGTGGGCCGACGCACCGATCTTCGAAGGTTATGAAGCGTAGTATTTTTCCGATCCTCGTTGCCGCACGATGCTGGTGTCCGCACCGGCGATGCCCGGTCGCGGCATATACGCCGTTGCAAGGACATTGCCGGCGCGATGCGCTAATATCGACGCGACTTGTCGAGGGCCGGACAGCGTTTGAGTGAGATGAGCGGAGCGGGTACCGCAAAGGTCGAGGTCGTACCTCAGATTGCCGACATCCCGGCCGAGACCTGGGATGCTTGCGCCAATCCCGATCCGGCAATCTACAATCCGTTTCTCGCGCACGCCTTCCTGAAGGCTCTCGAGGATGCCGGAACGGTCGGCGGGCGCACGGGATGGACGCCCCGCCACCTGGTGCTCAAGCTTGGCGGCGACATTGCCGGTTGCGCGCCGTGCTACCTGAAAGCGCACAGCCAGGGCGAGTACGTCTTCGACCATAGCTGGGCTGAAGCCTTCATGCAGGCGGGCGGGGATTACTATCCCAAGCTGCAAATCGCCGTGCCCTTCACGCCCGTGCCGGGCCGGCGATTGCTGGTGCGCCCCGGACCTGATGGCGAAAACCACGAACGGATGCTTGCCGCCGGTGCCGCTGAGATCGCGGAGCGCAATCAGATATCAGGCGTGCATATTACGTTTCTCAGCGAAGGCGAATGGTGCCGCCTCGGCACCCGCGGCTTTCTGCAGCGCACCGACCAGCAATTCCATTGGGGCAATGCCGGCTACGGCACCTTCGACGACTACCTGGCCTCGCTCGCCTCACGCAAGCGCAAGGCCATGCGCAAGGAACGCGAGCAGGCGCTCGCCGCGGGGCTCACCATCGAATGGCTGCGCGGCCGCGAGATCACCGAAGCCGACTGGGACGTGTTCTTCGCGTTCTATACGGAGACCGGGTCGCGCAAGTGGGGGCGGCCCTATCTCAACCGCAGGTTCTTCTCGCTGCTCGGCGCCAGCGGCGTGGGTGGCGATTGCCTGCTGATGCTGGCCAAGCGGGGCAACCGCGCGATCGCGGGTTCGTTGCATGTGATCGGCGGCGATTGCCTGTTCGGCCGCTACTGGGGAGCCGTGGAGCACCACCCGTTCCTGCATTTCGAGCTCTGCTACTACCAGGCGATCGACTACGCCATTCAGCACAGGATCGCGCGCGTGGAAGCCGGCGCACAGGGCGAGCACAAGCTGGCGCGGGGATACCTGCCGACGAAAACCTATTCGGCACACTATATCGTCAACCCGGGATTGCGGCGTGCGATCGGCGACTATCTGGCGCGCGAGCGCAAGTACGTCGATGCTGCGGCCGAGGAACTGGCGGAATATGCGCCGTTCCGCAAAGCGCCGCCGCCCGATCAGGTGTGACGCGTGTAGAGCGCAAGCTGGAAATCACCGCGCGGCCACTGCTCGAACGGCATCAAGCGAATGGCCCAGCCGAAGATCAACAGCACCAGAAGCGTTGCGGCGACCACCATGTCGAAGCGCTCCGCGCGACGCAGCGCACGGCGGCGCGCGATCATCATCGCGTCCTCCGGGCTGGCGTTTTTCGCTGCGTCGTGCATGCTGATACTCTGCGGCTTCATTCAGGGTACCACTCTCGCACACGTCACTTGGCACCGGATTAACGCTGTCGCCGACTTGACGACGAGGTTACTCCCCGATTAACAGCTCGCGCGTACGCGAAGGAAACGGTGATGCCTTACGACTCCAACAATGTTTTTGCGAAGATATTGCGCGGTGAACTGCCGGCCCAGAAAGTCTACGAGGACGCCGACACGCTGGCCTTCATGGACATCATGCCGAGGTGCGAAGGCCATACGCTGGTCATTCCCAAGGGGCCGGTGCGCAACATTCTGGATGCCAGCCCCAGCCAGCTCGCAGCCTGCATAAAGACAGTGCAGAAGGTTGCAGCTGCCGCCGTCAAAGCATTCAACGCCGACGGCGCGACGCTGCTGCAGGCCAACGAGGCGGCCGGCGGACAGGTCGTCTTTCATCTGCATTTTCACATCATGCCCCGCTGGGAAGGCAAGTCGCTGGGACCGGCCGCCAGCAAGATGGAAAAGCCCGAAGTGCTCGAGGTCAGCGCCGAGAAGATCCGAAAGGCGATGGCGGGTTAAGGCGGACGCTCGTTGCAATGAGCCGTTGGACCAACGACCCCGAGCGGGCAGCCGACGCGTTGATCGAGCGCAGCCTGGACGAGATTGCGCTGCGCGGCCGCATACTGCTCGTCAATCAGGGCGGCATCTTTCCGGCGCTGATCAAAGAGCGCGGCCTTGCCTATGCCGTGTGGAACAGACGCGTTACGGCGGACATTCCGGCGACGCCATGGCCACCCGCGGGACCATTCGACACCGCCCTCGTCCGCCTGCCCAAGGCCCGAGACGAACAGGACATGACGGCGCACGCGGTCTTGAGTGTGCTCGGACCCGGCGGGCAGCTCATCGTCTATGGCGGCAATGACGAGGGCATTCGCTCGGCGGCCACCATGCTGCAAGACCTCACGGGTGCCGTCGAGACGCTGGCCACGCGCGGCCATGGGCGCGTGCTGGCCGTGCTGCGAAAGGCTGAGGGCAGCTTCAGAGATACGCTGCGCGCCTGGCAGATCGTGTCGCCGATCGAGATTGCGGGCAAGGCACGCGATTGGATCAGTTACCCTGGCATCTTCGCGGCCGGCCGCGTCGATGAGGGAACGGCGCTGCTGCTCGGCGCGCTCCCGGCGCTATCCTCACGCGCCCGCGTGCTCGACTACGGCTGTGGCTCAGGCCTGATAGGGGCAGCGATGGTGGCGCAGGAACCGGGCATCATCCTCGACATGCTGGACAGCGATTGCGTGGCACTGGAGGCGGCACGCGAGAACGTGCCTGGCGCACGCGGCGTGGCCGGCTCACGCATCGCCGATGCAGGATGCAAGACTTACGCGGCCATTGTTTCCAACCCGCCGCTGCATCAGGGCGTGGCGGAGGACCACACGCTGCTCGAACAGTTGGTGGCCGATGCACCGTCTCACCTCGCTCCGGGCGGCGTGCTGCAGATCGTCGTGCAGCGCCGCCTGCCGCTCGACAAACTCTTCGCGGCGCATTTCGGGCGCGCCGATGTCGTGGCTGAGAATGGCCGCTTTCGGGTGTGGCGGGCACGGCGGGCCTAGACCTAACCGAGGCATCCTGCGCGGCCGTCCTTCGACAGGCTCAGGACGAGGCCCGAGCTTGCGTCCAACATCCGCCAGCCGCGTGGTGAGCCTGTCGAACCACAACTCAATATGTGCGGCCGTCCTTCGACGGAGCTCAGGACGAGGGTGAGTGCTCGGCTGCCGGATACATTCTCACCACACCAGCATTTGCGCGACCATCAGGAGCACGGCACCGCCGACGACGCCGGCGGCGAGATTGCGGCGTGCAAGGAAATAGAGCGCGATGCCGCCGGCGAAGGCGCCGACCCGGATCGCCAGCGGCACGTTCGCCAAAGCGCCCGCCGGGAACAGGATCATGCGCGAGACGAGCCCGGCCACCAGGGCCAGCGCCACCGCGCGCACCCAGAGGAATGCTTGTCCGTTGAGATCGAGGCGGCCGCCGACTGCGACACCCAGCCAGCGCCAGCACTCGTTGGCGAGAAAACCGGCGAGCAGCAGCGTCAGATAACCGCCAGACCCGTCCTGCATGAAACTCATCGCGCGGACGCTCCCCAGAGATAGGCAAGCGTGCCGCCGATCAACCCGGCCCCCAGCAGATCGAAACCCGGAACGATCAGGTACAGCAGCGGTGCAAGGCCGCACCCGAGCACGATGGCCGCCATGTCGGTCCGCGACTGCGATGAAATCACCAGCGACATGATGAAATAGAGCGGGGTGGTGAATATCAGGGCGGCGCTGACGGGCGCCGGCACGCTGCCGGTCAGGAGAAATCCGCTCACGCTTCCGAGCACCATCATCACGCACACGGCCGCGCCGATGCCGAGATGGTGGGCAAGTCGCAGGTCGGGCGCCACCGCCGGCAGGCGCCGTGTGCCCTCGATCCAGGTGGTCACCGCGACGAAATGGGCGGCGAGCACTTCGAGCACCCGACGCCGCTTCGATCCGCGCAGCGTCGGCATGGTGGCCGCGACCATCGGGAACAGCCGCACCGCCGCCAGCGTCACGGCCAGAGCCGCGCTGGCAACTGTGGCACCCCGTGCCAGCTGATCGATGAGGACCACCTGGTTGGGAAGCGCAAACATGGTGAGGGACAGAAACGCGGCATGGCCGATGCTGAACCCGGAGTCGCGGGCGAGCGCACCGAAGCCGAGCGCCGTAGCAAACAGCACGAAGGCGGCCACCGAATAACCGGCGCGCAGCCCGCCCGCGAAGGCGCGGGCATGCGTGCCCTGCTCCGTCACTGCCACGTGCGCATTCTCGGGATCTAGGGGCATTCCCACTCGCTCATGTACCCCGCAGACGGCGGATTGAACCTGCGGGCCGTCTCCCGCGACCAATAGGGCATCGCTGATGCCATGCCAGCCAAGGGAGACGCCGTCATGCCTGGAAGGTCTAAGAAGGTTTGTGGGAGCCTGCTCCTCGCCGCCGCCATTCTCGTTGGCCCCACCGCCGGCGCACAAGCCAAGACATGCTGGCCCTACGGCACAGTCATTGCGACGGCGGGCATCGCTGTCAAGCAGAGCACGGCCAGGAATTTTGCCCGCATCAACTGGCGGGTGAAGGTGCGCGCGATCGCCACCCTCGGCAACGCCTATACGAACTGGGATCTTGCCGAGAACCGCGACTACAATTGCCAGAAGAAACTCGGCACCTGGCGCTGCAGCGCCGTTGCAACCCCGTGCCGGCCTTGAGCTTGCGTTCTGCGGGACGCCGGACGCAAATTCGCCGGGCCACTGTCGTGGTCCGGCGAATTGAATGCGTGCAGATGCAAAGGCAGGCGCGCCGCTACTCGTCCTTGCGGCGCGGGACGCTGGGCACGGTACCGGCCTTGGGGCGATCCTTCTTGTCCTTGGGGCCAGCAAGAGCCTTGCGCGGCGCGGCCTCGACCAGGGCGGCATCCTCGCCGTCCTCATCGTCACCGTCTTCGTCCTCGCCATCAGTCCCACCCTTGCCCTTGTGCTTGGGCTCGGCCGGGAAGTACTCGAAGGCAAGCTTGCGGTCGGCACCCTCGCCGGTCACCAGCACCTTCACCGTGCCGCCGTGCTCGAGCCTGCCGAACAGAAGTTCGTCGGCGAGCGGCTTCTTGATGTGCTCCTGGATCACGCGCCCTAACGGCCGGGCGCCGAACTTCTCGTCGTAGCCCGTCTCTGCCAGCCATCTCGCCGCACCTTCGGTGAGTTCGATGGTGACGCCACGGTCGGCAAGCTGGGCTTCGAGCTGGAACACGAACTTCTCGACCACCTTGAGGATGATCTCGGGCGGCAGACCGGCGAAGGGGATCACCGCGTCCAGCCGGTTGCGAAACTCCGGCGTGAACATGCGGTTGATCGCTTCGGTGTCGTCGCCCTCACGCTTGGTGCTGCCGAAACCAATGGCCGGGCGCGCCATATCGGCCGCGCCGGCATTGGTGGTCATGATCAGGACCACGTTGCGGAAGTCGACTTTCTTGCCGTTGTGATCGGTGAGTTTGCCGTGGTCCATCACCTGCAGCAGGATGTTGAACAGGTCGGGGTGCGCCTTCTCGATCTCATCGAGCAGCAGCACGCAGTGCGGATGCTGATCAATGCCGTCGGTCAACAGGCCGCCCTGGTCGAAGCCGACATAGCCCGGTGGGGCGCCGATCAGGCGCGAGACCGTGTGCTTCTCCATGTATTCGGACATGTCGAAGCGCAGCAGCTCGACGCCCATGAGCGAAGCAAGCTGCTTGGCGACCTCGGTCTTGCCGACGCCGGTAGGCCCGGAGAACAGGTAGGAGCCGATCGGCTTTTCCGGTTCGCGCAGTCCGGCCCGCGACAGCTTGATGGCGCTGGCCAGGGCCTCGATCGCCTTGTCCTGGCCGAACACCAGGCGCTTGAGGTCCTTGTCGATCGCCACCAGCACGTCGGCATCGGACTTGGAGATGGTCTTGGGCGGAATCCGCGCCATGGTGGCGACAGTGGCCTCGATCTCCTTCACCCCGATCTTCTTCTTGCGCTTGGCCTCCGGCACCAGCATCTGTGACGCGCCGGTCTCATCGATCACGTCGATGGCCTTGTCGGGCAGCTTGCGGTCGTTGATGTACCTGGCCGACAGCTCCACCGCCGCCTTGATGGCATCGTTGCTATACTTGAGCTTGTGGTACTCCTCGTAGTACGGCTTCAGGCCCTTCAGGATCTCGATGGAGTCCTCGACGGTGGGCTCCTTGATGTCGATCTTCTGGAACCGCCGCACCAGCGCGCGGTCCTTCTCGAAGTGCTGCCGGTATTCCTTGTAGGTGGTGGAGCCGATGCAGCGCACCGTTCCCGACTGCAGCGCCGGCTTGAGCAGGTTGGACGCATCCATGGCGCCGCCCGAGGTAGCGCCGGCACCGATCACGGTGTGAATCTCGTCGATGAACAGGATGCCGCCGGGATAGTTCTCGATCTCCTTCATGACGGCCTTGAGCCGTTCCTCGAAGTCGCCGCGATAGCGCGTGCCGGCGAGCAGCGCGCCCATGTCGAGCGAGAAGATGGTCGAGGTCTTGAGCACTTCAGGCACGTCGCCGTTGACGATCTTGCGCGCGAGGCCCTCCGCGATCGCGGTCTTGCCCACGCCCGGATCGCCCACGAACAACGGGTTGTTCTTCTGGCGCCGGCACAGCACCTGGATGGTGCGCATGACTTCGGGCTCGCGCCCGATCAGCGGGTCGATCTTGCCGGTCTTGGCCTTCTTGTTGAGGTTGATGCAGTAGGTGTTGAGGGCGTCCTGCGGCTGCTTCTTGCCGTCCTCGCGCCCCTCCGCGCCCTGGTCCTCATCGACACCGCGCACGTGCTTGGGCTCGGACATGCCGGGCCGCTTGGCGATACCGTGACTGATGTACTGGACCGCCTCGAACCGCGTCATCTCCTGCTCCTGCAGGAAGAACGCGGCATGGCTCTCGCGCTCGGCGAAGATGGCGACCAGCACGTTGGCGCCGGTGACCTCCTCGCGTCCGGAGGACTGCACGTGCACCACCGCGCGATGCACCACGCGCTGGAAGCCGGTGGTCGGCTGGGCTTCGTGGGAGCCTTTGACGAACAGGCTGGAGAGTTCGTTGTCGAGGTATTCGACGATGCGCTTGCGCAGGGTGTCGAAGTTGACGAGGCACGCCTTCATGACGGCGGCCGCGTCGCGGTCGTCCAGCAGAGCGAGCAGAAGGTGCTCGAGCGTCGCGTATTCGTGGTGGCGCTCGTTGGCGTATTCCAGCGCGCGGTGCAGCGCGGCTTCAAGGCTTTGGGAAAAAGCGGGCACGGGTGCGTGTTACTCCTTTTCCATCGTGCACTGCAGCGGATGCTGGTGCTGGCGCGAGAAGTCCATCACTTGCGCAACCTTCGTCTCGGCCACCTCGTAGGTGAAGACGCCACAGATGCCGACGCCCTTGTGATGCACATGAAGCATGATGCGCGTGGCATCTTCGCGGCCTTTGTTGAAGAAGCGTTCCAGCACGTGCACGACAAATTCCATCGGCGTGTAGTCGTCGTTCAAAAGCAACACTTTGTAGAGGCTCGGCTTCTTGGTTTTGGGGCGCGTCTTGGTGATGAGCCCCGTCTTGCCCTCGTCATCGCCCTTCGAGCCGTTCTTGCCGGCCATCCGCTCAACCCTGTGTCCGTTTCTAGGTTCCCAGACATGCGCGGGGCGTTCCTTGATCCCGGCGCAAATCACTATCCATCTTAGCGACAGCGGGGGTAAAACCGCAAACGCTGGAACAGAGCCGGTGTTGTCCTGAACCCGCTGCCTCGCCGCGGCCACGCCCCGCTATATGGGTATCAAATCAGCAATTGCGACAAAAAAAGGCCCGGACGCGCCTGCATGGGCGCTGTCCGGGCCTCTGTCTTACACGGCAAGCGACTAAGTCCGCCGCTCGTCGATGACTTGTGCCGTCAGTGCTGGCGCACCGACTGCAGCGCCTTCTCGACCGGCTTGTAGGCTTCCTTGGCGAGCTCCGCGTAGAGGCCACCGATCTTGGACATCTGATGCATATACTCGTCGTAGGCGCGCTTGGCGTAGCCGGTCTGAATCTCGACCGCCTGCTCGAACGACTTCGCCGAGAGCAGCTTCTCGACCGTGGCCGTGCCCTCTTCGAACGAGCGCTTGGTGTAGTCGGTCATCTCGGACGCGATCGCCTGCCAGCCCTTGTTCCACTCGCCGAACACTTTCATGTAGGCGTCGACATTGCTCTGGCCGATTTTCTGGAAATCTTCGAGGGGGTTCTTGATCATGGGAGGTTTCCTTTGGTGCGGTGCGTACTGGTGTTAGCCCGGGGAGGCCGTGCATTTCACTGTGCGATGCACACTATTTATATGCACTGCACCATAACGTCAAGGGGGTTTTGTGCGATGCAGCAAAATACTTTGGTGACGCACTGCCCAAATATTAACCATCAGCCTTAACCGCCCCCTCACCCGGCTTAGTTAATCTCCCGCCAGCAGGAACAGAGAACTCCGCGCCTCGGGGCAATTTAGGTGCGCAAGCGCCTCAAAGACGCCCCAAAATCACGGTGAAGGCCTACAGGGCACTTCATCAAGGCGTGGGGTGGCGACGGCCCGGTCGGGCCGACGCACGCGTCGGACAGAGGGAATGACGTTGCCAACTCAATGGCGCCGGCCATGGCGCCGCCTTGGCATTGCAGCGGTTGCGCTGGTGGTCGCTGTCAATGCGCTCGCTTTGCCAGCTTATGCCCAGGTGAACGGCCGGCATGCCGTGCTGATCGTTGATGCCAACACCGGCCGCGTCATCCACCAGAGCTCAGCCGATGACCTGCGCTATCCGGCCTCGCTCGCCAAGCTGATGACGCTCTATCTCGTGTTCGAGCTGATCGAGCAGGGCCGTCTCTCCTACGGCACCAAGATCCGCTTCTCGGCCAATGCCGTTGCGGCCCAGCCCTCCAAGCTCGATGTCGAGGAGGGGACCGAGATCACGCTCCTCGAGGCCATCAAGGCCCTGATTACCAAGTCGTGCAACGACGTGGCGGTGGCCATCGCCGAGCATATCGCCGGCAACGAGGTGCGCTTTGCGCAGATGATGACGCAGAAGGCCCGCCAGCTCGGCATGCGCGCGACCACATTCCAGAACGCCTCCGGGCTGCCCGATCCCGAGCAGGTCACGACCGCGCGGGACATGATCACGCTGGCGCTGAGGCTGCAGGACAATTTTCCGCGGCACTACCCGCTGTTTGCCACACGCACCTTCACCTACAACGGCGAGACGTTCCGCAATCACAACACCATGCTGTTCAGCTACGAGGGCAGCGATGGCCTGAAGACGGGCTACACGCGTGCATCGGGCTTCAACCTGGTGGCCTCGGTGCGGCGCGGACGCAAGCATGTGGTGGGCGCGGTGTTCGGCGGCGCGACGGCCTCCCAGCGCAACGCAGCCATGCGCAGCTATCTCAACATTGGCCTGGTGAAGGCCTCGGAAGAAAAAACGCGCAGGCCGGCGCCGATGCTGATTGCGCGGGCAAAGCCGCAGCCCGCCATCATTGCCGCACCGGCTCCGCAGCCTGCGGTGCGCCCGGCCGCCCGGGAAGCGTCGCCGCCTGTCGTGGAAATGGCCCGCGTGCGCCCGGTGCTGGTGCCTGAGACCCCGCATCTGCTGCAGCAGCCCGTCGCGCCGCCATCCGCCGATAGCATCGAGGCGCTGCTGGCGCGGGCCGAGCACGCGCAGGCCCCGCAGCATCCATTGACGACAGCGTCTGCGCCGGCCCGGCAGGCCGCCGCAGCAGGTGCATTCCACATCCAGATCGGCGCATTCCAAAGCCAGACCGAGGCCGAGCGCCAGCTTGCGTCGATTCGCCAGCGCGCCGGTTCGCTGCTCAGCGACCGGTCCGCAGTGACAAGCGCCGTCAAGCAGGGCGACAAGGTTTTCTATCGTGCCCGTTATGCCGGCTTCGACGCGCAGACGACGGCGGCCGGCGCCTGCGCCGAACTCAAGCGCCTCAGCATCGATTGCCTCGTGATGAAGGCGGAGTAGTCTATCCCCTCTCCCAATCGTTCTTCACGATGGGGAGAGGGCTGGGGTGAGGGGCAGCCACGCGCGCCCGAGTTTGATGCGGCCCCTCACCCCAGCCCTCTCCCCGCTCGGTCGGTATGCAGAGAGGTCGGCACGGAGCGGGGAGAGGGAGATTTTCATGACCCAGCAATGGCTGACCGTCCTGGGCTTGGCGCTCGACTTTGCCGGCTTCATGCTGCTGCTGCGCGAGTGGTGGCTCGCGTTCTTCAACGAGGAACGCCAGATCGAGATGGAGGAGCAGTTCGAGCGCGTGCGCGCGCTGCGCACTTTGCGTCCTGCGCCTCCTGGCCAGCGCAATCCGTTCGAAACGCTGGAGCGTGTTCAGGACGAGGCCGCCTTGCGCAAGGCCCGCAATGTGCATCGCGCTGCCATGGCCGCACGCAAGGGCACGTTCCTGCTGGCGACGGCGCTGATCGGACTGGGATTCGTGTTGCAGATCGCGGGTGCATGGCCAGGCTGCTGCCCGCCGTGGATCGCGCCGCAGTGATCTGATCGGCTACCAGCCCGACCCGCCGCCTCCACCACCGCCACCGCCAGACGAACCGCCGCCGCTGCTGCCGCCGTCACTCCCACCGCCGCTCGATCCCGGCGCCGTCGAAGCCGATGCGATCGTCTGCGAGAGCTGGCTGCCGAGGTGGTCGGCGAAGGACACCGGGTCACTTCCCCAATCGCGGCTGCCGACGTACCACGCCGTGGCAGCCGCCGTGGCGCCCGCAGCAGCAAGCACGCCGGCGAAGCGCTTGGCCCAGATGTTCTGGACATCGAGCGCCACCGCGTAGGGCAGGAACCGCTCGAACAACTCGGGCGTCTTTTCCGGCGAGTCCATGGCATTGAGCCGATCCTCCTCGGCGGTGCCGAGGTACAGACGGAAACCTTCGATCTCGTCCATGGTCTTGCGGCCGCCCCGGCTCGGAGCCTTCAGCCATTGGAAGGCGAGACCGGCAACGGCAGCCGTGGCAAAGAGCACGACAGGCACGACGAGGTGCGCCGGCCCGGGCGCGGCGGACCAGACGCCCAGCAGACCCGCAGCCACAGCGATGGCCAGCATGACAATGCCGGCGACCAGCTGCCACATGCTCCCCAAGGTGCGCGACCAGGCCGCGTAAGTCATCGCCGCCCCGATCATCACGAACGGCAGCGGGATCAGCAGGCTGGCGATCAGGCCGCCGGCCGGCGTGTAGCGATGACCGGTCGCAGCCGCGAGCGCGAGAATGCCGGCAAGCGCCAGCAGGAGCAGCAGGCCGCCGCCCGACCAGCCGTAGTTGTTGGTGAAGAGCTTGCCGAGATAGGCGCTGGTCAGCCCTTCGCTGAGAGCGGTCTTGGCGGCGCCGAGGGTCTCGTGGTTGGTCTGGACGAGTTGCACGGAATGCTTCGAGCGGAACAGGCTCGCGGCCAGCGCTTTTTCTTCCGGCGCCACGGCCCGGCCTCCGGTACGGGGCTGCAGGGTGGTCGCATCACCGTTGCCGACAATGCGCAGATGGCCGGTGACGCCGAGATTGATGATGGCGGCCGTAAAGGCGCGATCGTCGAAGCCCATGCGATCGACATAGCGCACGGCAGCCGGCGACATGCCGCCGGGCGGACCGAACAGCGGGATGATGGTGCCGCTCGTGGGGTCGCGCCCGACCCTGATCCAGGCGAAGGCGTAGAAGCCGAGCAGCAGCGCGCTGCCGATGACGCCGAGAACGATCAGGATGTTGTCTGCGAGCCAATAGCCAGTCTGTTGCGCCGTCGAAGGCGGCTCGACCGCGCCTTTCTGCCAACCGGCCGCCACGGTGAGGCCGGTGCGCGGCGGGAGCGGCCGCGTGGTGCGGAACACGATGCGGCCCGGCTGCTGCTCCACCACCGTCGCATCTTTTCCCTGCGCACCCTGCGGGCCGGTGTAGAACGCGCTCTGCTTGAACGGGACGGCAGACGGAAGGGTGATGCGCGCTTCGGCCTGGTCGATGGCGAAGGTCCAGCCGTTGCCGGTGGCGTTCCAGTAGAGTTCGTCGTAGTCGCGAAAGAAGCCGATCTGCCGCGTGGTGCGGTAGCGGATCACGTACTCGTGCTGGCCTCTGGTGAGTGTGACGTTGGAACTGCCGATGCGGATCCTGACGCCGTTCGCCATCGACTCGGTGGCCCAGGTTTCGACAGCGCCATTGCGCGTGACCGACTGGACTTGGAAGCCCACTTCAACGCGCGATCCGTCAGGACGCGTATAGCGGGTGGGAAAATCGCGCAGGATGCCGCGGCGGATGTCCCTGCCCTCGGCCTCGACGCGGATGGTCTCGGTGACAGCGAGATCGCCGTTGCGCTCCACAACCACGTCGCTGATGAACAGCACGATGCGCTCGGCCGCATGGCTCGGCACGAATGCGCCCAGCAGGAAAACGAATGCGAGCGCCAGGCGTCGGATCGCGGTTATGGCTTGCCCCCCGGGAATGCGATTTGCGGCACCTCTGCCTCGGCGCGGGAGTCGAGCTCGAAGTACGGCTCCTCCCTGAAACCCAGCGTGCGCGCGACCAGGATTTCGGGAAACGACTGGATGCCGATGTTCAAATTGCGCGCGGCCCCGTTGTAGTAGCGGCGCGACAGCTGCAGCTGATCTTCGATTTCCGCGAGTTGGGTTTGCAGGTCGAGAAAATTCTTGTCGGCCTTGAGCTGTGGATAGGCTTCCGCCACCGCCATCAAGCGGTTGAGCGATCCCGACAGTGCCCGTTCCGCCGTCGCCTGCCCGTCGACGCTGCTGGCCGCGATGCTCGAAGCGCGCCTTTGCGTCACTTCCTCGAACACGCCGCGTTCGTGCGCGGCGTAGGCCTTCACGGTCGCCACCAGATTGGGAACGAGGTCGGTGCGGCGGCGCAACTGCACGTCGATGCCGCTCCAGCCCTCGCGCACGAGATTGCGCAGGCGAACAAGCCGGTTGAAGACGAAAATTGCATACAGCAGTACGGCAAGGACTACCGCAGCGACGATCCATTCCATGCGCACTGCGGAAATCCCCAAGCTGGCTATTGGGCCGAACGCCACGTTCGGCAGGACCTCAGTGCGGGCGACCGGACTGCAAACCCTCGCCATGAGTGTGGATCAGACGTGCGATGAATTCAATCCGGATAGGCCGACACCAACAAGCTTCTGACGCGCGGTTAAGCCAACGGAAGCACCTTTCTTGCCCGGTGTCGGCGATCAATCCTTTGGCGCCGTTTCGCCGGATCTGGTTTCATTTTCCGAGCAGCACGTCCTTGGCCTCGTTGACCTTGGCGGCGAGGAAGGTGGAGCCGCCGCGGTCGGGATGCATCTTCATCATCAAGTCGCGATGGGCGCGGCGGATGGCGTCGTCACTGGCGCCCTCGCTCAGCCCCAGGATGTCGAGCGCCTGCGCGCGGGTCATGTGACCGTCGGGTCCACTGCTGTCTCCCTGCGCCCGCGCCATGTCCTCGCGCCAGGTGGGATGCACACGATCGAGATAGGTTTCGATGATTTGCGCCGACTGCGGATCGGCAAAACGGCAGTCCTGCCACAGATGCGCCATCTCGACGGGGATGAGCGTTTCGAGGTCGCGGCCGGCGAAGAAGCCTTTCAGCACGCGGCCGCGAATCTTGTCCGGTCTCGTGATCGAGCTCCACCTCGAGGTGGTCGGTCTCGATGCGCGAGCTCTGACCCGGCGATGGCTGCGCGCTGCCGGCGCCCCAGGGCGGGCCGCCCATGCCCCACAGCAGCCACGAGCCAAGTGCTGCCAGCGACATCGCGTAGCCAACGGCGCCGCGAAAAACCAGCACGCCGGCGCCCGCCAGCACGGCGACGCCCGCGCCGATGCGCAACTGGCGCACCAGCACCTGCGGATTGGCCATCGTGTAGGCGCGGGTGAGAAGCAGGAGAATGAGAAGCGCCGCGAGGCCGAACAACAAATAAGGCATGGTTTTCGACGCCCCGCTATTTCATCTGCTCGAGCAGCAAGCGCGGCACGCGTCCACTCAGGGCCGCCAATGCCTTGCGCCCGCCCGCGGCGTAGACCGCAACGGCTGACAGCAGATCTTTCAACTGAGCGGCGGAGCCCGCATCGAACCGGCAGTAGGCGCCCTTGGTGAGACGGGCAATTTCGCGGAAGGTTTTTTCCGCCCTGGCATCGGAGCCTTCCTGGAACAGGAAGACGGGTACGCCGAGCAAGGCGAGTTCGCCGGCGCGGCCGCACAGTTCGTCGACATCCTCCTCCATGCAATCGCCGACATAGACCAGCGCGTTGACCGGCTTCTTGGCGGCCTCCTCGCGCGCGTGCGACAGCACTTTGCGGATCTGCGTGAACCCGCCCGCGCAGGTGACGCGCGTCATGAGATGGGCCAGCGCATCGGGGTCGCTGACCCAGCGCGAGGCGCGGCATTCGCTGTTGCCGCGGAAATACATGAGCTGGACGTCGAGGCCGCCGATGGCTTTCACCGCCTTGAACATCTCCGCCTGCAGCGCGAGCGCCATGTCCCACGTCGGCTGGCGGCTCATGGTGGCATCCATGGCGAAGACGAGCCGGCCCCGGCCGGCGGCCGTGCGCGGCGCCAACTCCTTCATGCGCCGCACGAAGTCGGCCACCTCGGCGTCGGAGGTCGCGCGGGCGAGCGGACTTTTCCGGACCTCGGATGGCACGGTGCCTGGCGGAGACTGGTCAGGCGCCTTCGCCTGGGTCTGGGTCTCGCGTCCGCCGATCTTGGTCTTGTCCCTGTCGGTCATGGCGAGGCCCGCACCGGTCTCCCGAGTCGCCTGTGTTGCAGATAAGATGGCGTTTCCCGAGGCGGGCGACAATGCCGGGGGCGGAAGATGACAAACGCCGCAAAACTTGCGAAAGCGGCGGGGGTCTGCAAAGGCTGCACGCCCCGCCAGCCAAGTGGTTCATGAACCTCCTCCTTCTCGCCCTCGTGCCGGCCTGCTTCGCGCTCAATCCTGTCATCGGGCGGGCGATGGCGGAGGCGCTCGGACCCGCCTCGCTGTCCGTCATTCGATGGGCTTTCTCGGCCATCATCGTGGCTTTGCTGGCACTCTCGCGCGGCGAGGGCGAGCGGTGGCGGGCGCCAGCCGGGTATTTTCTTCGCGTCGGGGCCCTGGGGGCGCTCGGCATGGGGTTTTGCGCTTATGCCGCCTTCGAAGGCGCCCGAACTTCTCCCGCCACCAACATCGCCCTCATCTACGGATGCACGTCGGCATTCGTGGCGGCGTGGGAAATCGCGGCCGGCCGGCAAAAGCTCACGGCCGCTCTCGTGCTCGGCATAGCCGCGTGCCTTGCCGGGGTCGTGCTGATTGTCACGCGCGGCCACCCCGAAGTACTGCAGAACCTGAATTTCACGCCGGGAGATCTGTGGGCGACGGCGGGTATGTTCGTGTTCGTGGCCTATACGGTGATGCTGCGGCGCACGCCGGCGATCCTAACCGCCCTGCCGCAGTTTGTGGTCATGAGCTTCGGCGCGACGCTTGCGCTCATGCCGTTTGCAGGTGTGGAGATCGGCACGCATATGCCGGTGCTCGAGTTGTGGATGCTGCCGTGGCTCACGGCGGCCGTGCTGGCGGCCGGCATCGGCGCATTCCTGGGCTACAACATTGCGTTGAAGCGGAACGGGCCGGTGCTCACCTCGGCCGCGCTCACGCTCACGCCCATGTATGCCGCAGGCCTTGCCGTGATGCTCATCGGCGAGCAACTGGCATGGTATCACGGTGCAGCGCTGGTGCTGGTGGTGGCCGGTTTGCTGCTCGTCAACAGGTCATAGCCGGCGCACGGCCTATGCCGTCGCACGCCGTGCAGCGCGCCCGGCACATGCACGGCCTGTGCAGCAACGCCTCGGGCTATTGTTCGAACCCCAGCAGGCCTACGTTGCCGCCGGTTGCGGTAATATCGGTGGTGCGCACGCGCTCGGTTGCGAAACGCGTCAGATAGTTGGGCCCTCCCGCCTTCGGGCCCGTACCGGACAACCCCTCCCCGCCGAACGGCTGCACGCCCACCACCGCCCCGATCTGGTTGCGGTTGACGTACAGATTGCCGACGCGGGCATGCTCGGCCACGTAATCGGCCACCGAGGCGATGCGGCTGTGCAGACCCAGCGTCAGGCCGTAGCCGCTGGCATTGATGGCATCGATGACCTTGTCGAGATGCCCGCCCTGAAAACGCACCACGTGCAGGATCGGGCCGAACACTTCCTCGCTGAGAATCTGCGCGTCGGCGAGTTCGAACACCGCCGGGGTGACGTAGGTGCCCGCCTGCGCATTCGAACGGCAGCGGCAGGTCGACCAGTTCCGCGCCCTGCTTCTGCATGCGCAGCTTGTGGGCGTCGAGCCGATCCATGGCATCCTCGTCGATGACGGGGCCGATGTCGGTCGCGAAATCCAGCGGATCGCCGATGTCGAGCGCCTGCACCGCGCCGACCAGCATGTCGACCATCGGCTTTGCCACGTCTTCCTGCACGAAGAACAAGCGCGCCGCCGAGCAGCGCTGCCCCGCCGAGTCGAAGGCGGAGCGCACCACGTCGCGGATCACCTGCTCGGGCAGCGCGCTGGAGTCGGCGATCATGGCATTGAGCCCGCCGGTCTCGGCGATCAAGGGCACCATGGCGCCGCGCCGGTCGGCGAGCGCGTTTTGAATGGCCCATCCGGTCGCATTCGAACCCGTGAACGCCACGCCCGCAACGCGCGGGTCCTTCACCAGCGCCGCACCGACGGTGCCGCCGCCCGGCAGCAGATGCAGCACGTCGGGTGGCACACCGGCCTCGTGCAGCAACTGCGTCGCCAGGAACGCGACGATCGGCGTCTGCCCGGCCGGCTTCGCGAGCACCGGATTGCCGGCCGCCAGCGCTGCCGCCACCTGCCCCGTGAAAATCGCCAGCGGAAAATTCCACGGACTGATGCACGCAAACGGACCGCGGCCCCGCAGCTCGATGGTGTTGGTCTCGCCCGTCGGTCCCTTGAGCGAAACCGCGCCGGCAAACAGCCGCCGCGCTTCCACCGCGTAGTAGCGCAGGAAGTCGATGGCCTCGCGCACGTCGCCCAGCGCATTGTCCAGCGTCTTGCCGGCCTCGCGCACCATCACCGCCATCAGCCGCACGCGGTCGCGCTCGTAGAGGTCGGCCGCGCGCTCCAGGATCGCGGCGCGCGCCGGTCCGCCCAGCCGGTCCCAGGCGGGCGCCGCCGCGCGCGCGCGCGCGATGGCGGCTTCGATGGTCGCGGCATCGGCGGGGTACACGGTGCCGATCCGCTGGCGCCGATCGTGCGGGCACAGCACCTGCTCCGCTTTGCCCCCGTGCACTTCTTTGCCGCCGACGATGGGCGCCGCCGCGAACGTGACCGCGAGTTCGGCCGCGATATCGCGCCGCAGCGCCTCGCGCACGGTGGGCTGATCCAGCGCCATCCCGCGGCTGTTGGCTCGTACTGGCGCAAACATCTCCGGCGGCCGCGGCAGCAGGCGATGTCCCCTGCCGAGTTCCTTTTCGCCTTCGACGATCGCAACGGGGTCCTTCACGATCTCCGCGACCGGCGCTTCCTCGTCGGCCAGGCGATTGACGAAGGATGTGTTGGCGCCGTTCTCCAGAAGACGCCGCACGAGATACGCGACCAGGTCTGCGTGCGCGCCAACCGGCGCGTAGATGCGGCAGGGCACACCCAGCTTTTCGCCGCCGATCACCTCCTCGTAGACGGCTTCGCCCATGCCGTGCAGGCGCTGGAATTCGTAGGAGTCGCTCGCGGGCGCGGCGATGCTCACCGCAGCGATGGATTGCGCGTTGTGGGTGGCGAACTGCGGATAGAACGCGTTCCGGTCGGAGAGCAGCAGGCGAAGACAGGCGAGATAGGACACATCGGTATGGAGCTTGCGCGTCAGCACGGGATAGTCGGGAAGCCCGCGCTCCTGGGCCCACTTGATCTCGCTGTCCCAGTAGGCGCCCTTCACCAGGCGCACCGGAATCTGCTTGCCTGCATGGCTGGACAGCCGGCGCAACCAGCGCAGCACCGGGATCGCCCGTTTGCCATAGGCCTGCACGGCAATGCCAAGGCCCGGCCAGCCCGCAAGCGCAGGGTCCATGAAGGCGGCTGCGAACAGCCCGAGCGTCAAATCCAGCCGATCCTGCTCTTCCGCGTCGATGGTGAACCCCAGGCCGAACCACCGGGCGGCAGTAGCAAGTTCGACGATGCGCGGCAGCAGTTCGTGCACCAGCCGCTCTTCCTTGCCGGGATCGAAGCGGGCATGGATCGCCGACAGCTTGACCGAGATGCCTGGCCGCGCCATCAGCTCGTGCGTCGTCAATCCCGGGCGGGGCGGCGACGCGTTGCCGACGGCTTCGATGGCGCTCATGTAGCGGCTGAAATAACGATCGGCGTCAGCGGCCGTCCTGGCCCGCTCGCCCAGCATGTCATACGAGAACCGATAGCCCCTGGCTTCGAGCGGCGCGGCACGCGCCAGCGCTTCCTCGATGGTGCGGCCGAGAACGAAATTGTCGCCCAGGATTTTCATGGCCTGGCGCAGCGCGGTGCGGATGAAGGGTTCACCCGAGCGGGCCACGAGACGCTTGAGGACAGCGGCGGGGCCCGCGCCCTTGGCCCCGCCAAGCTTTACCACCCGCCCGGTGATCATCAGGCCGAAGGTGGAGGCGTTCACGAACAGGCTGTCGGAATGGCCGAGATGCTTTTCCCAGCGTCCGCCACCGATTTTTTCCGCGATCAGGGAGTCTGCCGTGTCCTTGTCGGGAATGCGCAGCAACGCCTCCGCGAGGCACATCAGGATGATGCCCTCCTCGGAGGTCAGGCCGTATTCGTGCATGAAGGCATCGACGCCGCCATGCTTGTGACTATTGGCGCGCGCCGCGCTGACCAGTCGCGATGCCCTGTCGGCGATGCGATTGCGCTCGGTCGCGGTGAAGATGGCCCGCTCGACGAGACCGCCGACAAGGCGCATCTCGTCCATCAGGTGATAGGACGCAATCTCGTCGCGCTCGGGCAATCCAGCAGGCGCTGGGCTCGCGTCCTCGACGGGCCGGGCTTCCCAGGCAGGACGCATATTGGGCCTCCAGTGCATGCCTGCGGTAGAACAGAGTCTTATCACGCATTCCAGCGCGACAGCGCATTTGCCCCCACCTCTTGGACAACTCTGGGGCCGGCGTTCCGGTATCGCTGAGGTCATCCCGGCGCTTGCAGGCCGGGCGGCGCTGTCTATAACCTCGCGCCCACAGGCAGATCGAGAGAAGAGCCATGGGCGGGACCGTTCCCGTATTCCGAACCGTTTCGACCTTGCGAGCACAGGTGAAATCCTGGCGCGCGCGCGCTGAGACGGTCGCGCTGGTGCCGACCATGGGCGCGCTTCACTCCGGCCATCTCGAGCTGGTGCGGCTGGCCAAGGCGCGGTGCAGCCGCGCAGTGGTCTCCATCTTCGTCAACCCCGCGCAGTTCGCGCCGCACGAGGACTTCGATCGCTACCCGCGCGACGAGGCCGGCGACCTCGCCAAGCTGGCCGGTGCGGGCTGCGATCTCGTCTGGTCGCCCGGCCGCGCCGAAATGTACCCGGAGGGCTTCGCCACCCGCATCACGCCGGCCGGGGCTGCCGAGGGCCTGGAAAGCGATTTCCGCCCGCATTTCTTCGGTGGCGTGGCGACTGTGTGCTGCAAGCTTTTCACGCAGGTGGCGCCCGACATCGCCGTGTTCGGCGAGAAGGACTACCAGCAGCTCGCCGTCGTCCGGCAGATGGTACGCGACCTCGATCTGCCGCTGGAGATCGTCGGTTTGCCGACGGTGCGCGAGGCGGACGGTCTCGCCATGAGTTCACGCAATGCCTACCTCTCGCCGGACCAGCGCCGCATCGCACCGACAATCCATGCCGTCATCACCTCGGTTGCAGAAGCCGCGCGCCAGGGGACCGCGATCGACAAGGCCGTGGCCGAGGGCAAGAGGACGCTCGAAAGCGCCGGCTTCAAGGTGGATTATCTCGAAGTGCGCGATGCCGGGACCCTGAAAGCCGCTGAGCCTGGCGCGCAGGGCCCGCTGCGGGTATTGGCGGCTGCCTGGCTCGGCAAGACCCGCCTGATCGACAATATCCAGATCGATCAGCATTTCGCCTAAGTCTTTGAAAGATGAAGGTGAAATCAAGTCTAAAATTGTTTGAGCCATGCCTCTCTTAACTGTCCGGATACTGTGAATTTCCCAGAATAACTGTGGAACACTCTGCACGCAGACTTCCCCAAGTCTTGCAGGGATGCTACCGGAAATGCTGCGTAAATTGCCCTGATTCGCAGATTTCCTTGTTTGCCAAGGCCTTATAGTCATCCGGGAGCCACAATTCGAAGGTGATACGGCGTATTAGACTTTGCTCCTAATCACCTGCAATAGCAGGCGAATCACTCAGGTATATTTTTGGGAACCATTTCTTCACTTCGACATTCAAAGCTACGGCGCGGAGAATTGAACTGAGAGGTGCCCGCTTGACCTGGAAAACCGCCCGACTATCGCGGAACGACGGCGCCGCTTTTTATCGCGCAAGTGAGATATCGATCTTGTCCGCCAGACTGGGAATGATCCTCCTCGGCGCTGGTATCAATGCCGGGTTCTGGGTGCTGGCGGTCATGCTCGGGTGCTACGTGTTCGGCATCGATACCGACACGACCTCGCTCACTGTTTTTGGCGTGATCGTCATGGCTGTCGGTTTTGCCGGTCTTGCGGTTCTGACGCTGGAGCGCCGATAGCCCTCGGCAGGTTCCCCAAAGCCTCTACCCGCTCCCAAATTTCCAACCGTATTTCAATCCATTCAGTTGCCGGGCAGCCACGCTTGCCTTGGCGCTCGTCCCGTGCAACCCACGACGTGTCCTGACCGCAGGGGATTCGCAGTGTCCCGAGGCGGTTTTGCGTGTGGCGTTGCGTCAGATACTCTCGAAGCGATCGACGGGCTACGTCCATGTCAGGTTTCCGCCTGGGCGCCTTGCGCGATCTGTTCGGCAAGTCGGACAGCTCCAAAAGCGCCAAGACCGAAGCACCCCTGCCCAAACCGCAGGCGAGCCTTGAGCTCGTCCCGAAAGCCGAAGACGTTCCGGAGCCTGAAGACGTCTCGGATCAGCAAGAGCAGCAAGGAGCGAGAGACAAACCAGTGGCGCGCGCCGTTCGTAAACCAGCCGAAGCGTCCGACAGCTACACCGCCGCCGACATCGAGGTTCTCGAAGGCCTCGAGCCGGTGCGGCGCCGGCCGGGCATGTACGTCGGCGGCACCGACGAGAAGGCGCTGCATCACCTGTTCGCCGAGGTGATCGACAACTCCATGGACGAGGCCGTGGCCGGCCACGCCACCTGGATCGAGGTGGAACTGGAGGCTGGAGGTTTCCTCACCGTCACGGACAATGGCCGCGGCGTGCCGGTCGACCCGCATCCCAAATTCAAGACCAAGTCCGCCCTCGAAGTGATCATGACCACGCTGCATTCGGGCGGCAAGTTCGACTCCAAGGTCTACAACACGTCCGGCGGCCTGCACGGTGTCGGCGTATCCGTCGTCAACGCACTTTCCGAGACGCTCGAAGTGGAGGTGGCGCGCGGCCAGCAGCTGTATGCCATGTCGTTCAGCCGCGGTGCCCCGCAGGGCAAGCTGCGCAACCTCGGCGCCGTCAAGAACCGTCGCGGCACCAAGGTGCGCTTCAAGCCCGACGAGAAAATCTTCGGCAAAGGCGCCACCTTCAAGCCGCAACGCCTGCTGCGCATGGCCCGCTCCAAGGCCTACCTGTTCGGCGGCGTCGAGATCCGCTGGACCTGCGCGCCCGGGCTCATCACCGACGACACGCCGGCGAAAGCCACGTTCCATTTCCCCGGCGGTCTGAAGGAGTACCTGGAAGCCACCATCGAGGGGCAGACCCGCGTCACCAAGGACCTGTTCGCCGGCCGCAACGATAAGACCAACGGACACGGCTCGGTGGAATGGGCGGTCTGCTGGGTCGCCGACGAGGACGGCTTCCTCAACTCCTACTGCAACACCATTCCCACCGCCGAGGGCGGCACGCACGAGAACGGCTTGCGCGGCGCCCTCAGCAAAGGCCTGCGCGATTTCGGCGAGCGTGTCGGCAACCGCCGGGCCGGCCAGATCACCGCCGACGATGTGCTGGGAACCTCGGCCGCCATGCTCTCGGTGTTCATCCGCGAGCCGGAGTTCCAGGGCCAGACCAAGGACAAGCTCGCCACCCAGGAGGCCACCCGCATCGTCGAGAATGCCGTGCGCGATGCCTTCGACCACTGGCTGACGGACAGCCCCCAGCAGGCCACCAAGCTGCTCGACTGGGCCATCGACCAGGCCGAGGATCGCCTCAAGCGCAAGCGCGAGAAGGAAATCGGCCGGCAATCGGCCACGCGCAAGCTGCGGCTGCCCGGCAAGCTCGCCGACTGCAGCATGAACTCCAAGCAGGGCACCGAAATCTTCATCGTCGAGGGCGACAGTGCCGGCGGCTCGGCCAAGCAGGCGCGCAACCGCGAAAGCCAGGCCATCCTGCCGCTGCGCGGCAAGATCCTCAACGTCGCCAATGCGTCGTCACAGAAGCTGTCGCAAAACCAGCTGCTGTCGGACCTGATCCAGGCGCTGGGCGTAGGCACGGGCAGCAAATACCGCGACGAGGACCTGCGCTACGAGCGCGTCATCATCATGACCGACGCCGACGTCGACGGCGCCCACATCGCCTCGCTGCTCATCACGTTCTTCTACCAGGAGATGCCGGAGCTGATCGACAACGGCCACCTGTTCCTGGCGATGCCGCCGCTCTACAAGCTCACCCATGGTGCCAAGTCGTTCTACGCACGCAACGACAAGCACAAGGACCAACTCATAAAGAGCGAGTTCGCCGCCAACGCCAAGGTCGAAGTCAACCGCTTCAAGGGGCTCGGCGAAATGAACGCCTCGCAGCTCAAGGAAACCACCATGGACCCGGCCAAGCGCACGCTGCTCAAGGTCGAGGTCGCCGGCGACAGGGCAGAGACCACCGACGCCGTCAACGCGCTGATGGGCTCCAAGCCCGAAGCCCGCTTCCGCTTCATCCAGGAGCGCGCCGCGTTCGCCAAGGATCTGGATATTTAGAGCTTGCCGCAAAGCTGCCGGCCGTGCGCCATGTGCTCACGATTTGAGCAGCGACCTCTTGCCCAATTTGGGCCCCAGTACATCGCCACGTAGTCTCCGATGCGATCTCGCAATCGGTACACGTGGATGAACGTCGGCAGAAGCAGTTTTCTATGGATGGTTTGCTTGTATGGACTGCTCGCCGGGCCCATCCCCGGACACGCGCAAGGCAGCCAGCTCGAAATATCCTTGGACGAGCTTGTCGACGACACGCGCAACGGCCGTGTGGTCGCGCGCGGCAACGTGGAGATCCGCTACTTCGGCGAGATTCTTGTCGCCGACGAGATCATCTACGACCGCAGCACGCGCAAACTCTCGGCCCGCGGACATATCCAATTGCAGGAAGCCGATGGCAAGGTTTCGCGCACCGACGCCATGAACCTGACTGAGGACCTGCGCGACGCCTTCGTGGCCTACGCGCGCCGCCAGAACGTGCGCATCGAGCGCTGACAAGCGGCCGCCCTAGCGCGCCGCCTTGCGACCGTCGCGCACGTCCGGCAGCTCGACCAGCGGCGCCTTGCGATCTGCAGGCCGCGCCGGCGCTTCGGTGGCCGTGAATTGTCCGACGGAGAACGGGTCGCTGGCCGGGAACGTCTGCTCCAGCGCCTCGTCCAACCCTGCCTCCTGCTTGCGGCGATTATGTTCGCCGCCATCCGTCTGGCTGCTCATGTGCTTTCCAGGTGAAAATCCGAACTGCCTGAAGGCTCAACGCCTGACTGACACATTGGGTCCGCCGGGCGCAATTGCAACGCCGAGCCATCGGTCAACGGTCTTAGCGGCTTTCGACTTAGCCAATCGCGCCGACCCCCGTGGTGAGCCTGTCGAACCACGGCATTGGCGAGCGCAGCCCGTCCTTCGACGAACTCAGGACGAGGGCGACTGTGAGGATTGCGGTTCGGTCAAGGACGGAACAACTCTAGAAGTATCAGGAACCAGACGTTGAGGTGCCCGCCCCTTCATCCGGCCTTTCGAGGAGTGACGCCGTGTCAGGCCGCGAGCCATGCCCTGAGCGCGCGGTTGACGGCTTCGGGCTGCTCCATCGTCGACAGGTGCCCGCAGTCGGGGACGATCTCGAGCTTGGCGCCGGGGATGCCGGCTGCGATCTCCTGCGACAGTGCTATGGGCGTCAGCGCGTCCTCGCGTCCGACCAGCACCAGCGCAGGACATTGAATGCTTTTCAGCTTGGGCCGGCTATCGGGTCTGCCCATCAGTGCGATCTGCTGCCGCCTGAAAGCATCGACACCCGTGTCTTCGCCCATGCGCAGAACGACATCGACGAGCGACTTGTCAGCGAGACGCTCCTTGTGGATGAGAACCGGCATCAGCTGCGCCTGCACCGCACGCGTGCCGTTACGCTCGGCCACTGCAATCAGCTCCCGCCGGGATGCGCTACGCTCAGGCGTGTCCGCCCGCGAGCCGGTATCGAGAAGCGCGACCTGTGTCACCCGCTCCGGCGCCAAGCGTAGGATCTCCAGGGCGATGTAACCACCCATGGAAAGGCCCGCGAGGGCGAACCGATGCGGCGCCGCTGCCAGGATGGATTCGGCAATGCCCGTCATAGTGTCGTGCCGCATGTGGTCGGCGACCATCATGTGGGCGACATCGGCCAGGCCGGTGATCTGCGGCTCCCACAAAGCCCTGGTGCACAGCAGACCAGGCACCAGAACCAGCGGCGTTCGCTCAACCATGTTGCATCTCCCTTTCGGTATGCTCCCGCTCGTCGGCGGCTGGCCTCAGCGTGCCGCTAAGGTGAATAAAATCAATGTTCAGCGCCTGCGTGGCCCCCGGGCGCCAGACCGCGCGGCATATTGGATCAATCCGTTGGGCTTTCCTTGCAATTGACCAAGAACAGTGCCATGTACCCGCCCATACGGGCGCAGGGGATTGCTTTTATAAAGCCATTTCCCGAGCTTTGACGCTTTCCCGTTAGGCCCTTTGTGCCAAATCCCCCTGCGCTCTCGGATGCCGGTTTTTCGTGCCCCCAGTGGGCTGCGCGAGTGCTGGCGCATGATGACGAGAGACGGAGAAATTTCCTTTTGCAAACAACGACATTCGCTGAGCTCGGGCTCAGCGCGAAAGTGCAGGCCGCCATTCTGGCTGCCGGCTATACCGAGCCTACCCCTATCCAAGTTCAGGCTATCCCCGTTGCCGTGACCGGGCGTGACGTGCTCGGTATTGCGCAGACGGGGACCGGGAAGACCGCAGGTTTCGTGCTGCCGATGCTGGCACGACTCGAAGCGGGACGGGCGCGCGCGCGGATGCCGCGCTCATTGATACTGGCGCCCACCCGCGAACTCGCAGCCCAGGTCGCGCAAAGCTTCGAGAAATACGGCGTCAACCACAGGCTCACAGTGGCGCTGCTGATCGGCGGCGTCTCGTTCGACGACCAGCTCAAGAAGCTCGACCGCGGGGCCGACGTTCTGATCGCTACGCCGGGCCGCCTGCTCGACCACTTCGGCCGCGGCAAGATCCTGCTTACCGGCGTCGAGATCCTGGTGATCGACGAAGCCGACCGCATGCTCGACATGGGCTTCATTCCCGACATCGAGCGCATCTGCAAGCTGCTCCCGCCGCGCCGGCAGACGCTGTTCTTCTCTGCGACCATGCCGCCGGAGATCACGCGCCTGGTCAACACCTTTCTCAAGGATCCGGTGCGCATCGAGGTGGCCAAGCCCGCCACCACCGCCAAGACCATCACGCAGATCTTCCGCTATTGCGCCTCCACCGAGGACTGGGAGAAGCGTGAAGTGCTGCGCGAGCTGATCCGCGCCGAGAACGTCAAGAACGCCATCATCTTCTGCAACCGCAAGCGCGACGTGGCGATCCTGCTCAAGTCTCTGCAGAAGCACGGCTTCAACGCCGGCGCCCTGCATGGCGACATGGACCAGAGCAGCCGCACGGCCACGCTGGATGCCTTCCGCGAAGGCCGCATCTCGCTGCTGGCGGCGAGCGACGTGGCCGCCCGCGGCCTCGACATCCCCGACGTCAGCCACATCTTCAACTTCGACGTGCCCTGGCAGGCCGACGACTACGTGCACCGCATCGGCCGCACGGGACGGGCTGGCAAGGAAGGGCGCTCGCTGACGCTCGTCACGTCCGAGGACATCAAGCAGCTCAAAGACATCGAGAAGATGCTGGGCGTCGACGTGACGTGGATCGGCGATCCACCCAGCGCCGAGGACATGGCCAGCACCGGACGCCGGCGCGGCCGTGGTGGGCGCGGCGCGAGACCATCTCCTGGCGGCGGCGGCCGCAATGAGGGGCGCGGCGGCAGGCCCCCCCAGCGCAACGGCGCACGCCCCCGCCCGGCCCGCGAGCCTATCGGTGAGAATGGCCATCAAAGCGACCAGCCGGCGCAACCAGTCCTGGCGGACGAGCGTCCGCGCAGGGATCGCGCCGCGACACCAAGGCCGCCAAGACCACCGAGACCGGAACCGGCAGAGCAGCCATCTGTTGCAGAAGCCCGGACGCCGGACGCACGCCCGCCGCGCCGCGAACGCGAGGAGCGCAGGCCCGAGCGAACGGAACCAGCAGCGCCCCGGCCCGATCGCCAGCCAGATCGTCAGAACGGCAGGGCAAAGCAGCCGCAGCAGGCGAAGCGGCAACGCGAACCTTGGGAGCCGCGGGAACCCCGGCGGCAGCCCGATCGGGAGGATCGCGGGCCTACGCCAGTCGGTCTTGGCGATCACGTCCCGGCCTTCCTGAGAAAGACCACGCGCTCGGCCTAGGACTGAGGCACGCGTTGCCTCATCTCCATCGCCGCCGCTTCCGCGCCGCTGTGCTAAGCTCACTCCATGAGCGAGCAGCCCGGCGGCGCACCGCCTTCTCAAATTCTTGCTGACCTGTGGTCTGTCGCCGCCGGCGATCCGGCAGCCCTCGATCGCGTACGGCTGACGGGCACCGATCCCGTATTGCCCTCCTCCTTCCGCGTCGGCACCGCGGCCCAAGCCACCATTGCCGCCACCGGCCTGGCCGCGACCGAACTCTGGCGGCAGCGGTCCGGGCGCACGCAGAGCGTTGCCGTCGACATGCGCCACGCGGCTGTCGAGTTCCGCAGCGAGCGCTACATGCGCATCGACGGCAAGCCGCCGGGGCCCGTCTGGGACAAGATCGCAGGCGTGTACGGCACCGGCGACGGCCGCAAGGTGCGGCTGCACACCAACTTTCCCCACCACCGCGACGGCATCCTGAAACTGCTGGGCTGCGATTACGCGCGCGAAACCGTCCAAGCCGCGCTCTTGAAATGGGAGGCGGAGAAATTCGAGACGGCGGCCGCTGGCGCCGGGATGGTCGCTACCATGATGCGTTCTCCCGCCGAATGGAGCGCACACCCGCAAGGCCAGGCGGTCGCACGCCTGCCGCTGCTGGAGATCACCAGGATCGGCGATGCTCCGGCGCGCGCGCTGCCCCGCACTGCCGAGCGCCCGCTTTCGGACATCCGTGTGCTCGATCTCACCCGCGTCATCGCCGGTCCAGTTTGCGGGCGCGCGCTCGCCGCGCACGGCGCTGACGTGATGCGCGTGACTGCACCGCATCTGCCGGGCCTGCCCGAACTCGACATCGACACCGGCCGCGGCAAGCTCTCCGCCGCCATCGATCTGCGCGCCACCGATGACCGCGACTGGCTGCGCGGGCTGGCGCGCGAGGCGCATGTTTTCGTGCAGGGCTACCGGCCCGGCGGCCTCGCCGCCAAAGGCTTCTCGCCCGAAGCGCTGGCCGAGATGCGCCCCGGCATCGTCGTGGTCTCGCTGTCCGCGTACGGCCATGACGGCCCCTGGGCCAACCGGCGCGGCTTCGACTCGCAGGTGCAGAACGCGAGCGGCATCAACGTCGCCGAGGCCGAAGCCGCGGGTGTAGCAGCGCCCAAGGAGTTGCCCGCACAGGCCCTGGACCACGCCACCGGCTACCTCATGGCGTTCGGAGCCATGATGGCGCTGGCGCGCAAGGCGCAGGAAGGCGGCTCGTGGCACGTACGCGTGTCGCTCGCCCAGACCGGGCATTGGTTGAAGAGCCTCGGCCGCATACAGAACGGTTTCGCCTGCGCAGAGCCGACGGGCGAGGAACTGAAGTCGCTAACCCGCGAGATGGACACGCCTTTCGGCCGCCTCAGCTTCATCAAGCACGCCGCGGTCCTGTCCGAAACCCCCGCCTTCTGGGCCCGCCCACCGGTGAAACTCGGCACCCATGCGCCGGTGTGGCCGGTCTAGGTTGCATGAGTTGGGGCTTCACAAAACAAGCGCACTGGGTTGATACTGTTCTCTGCCTGACTACGGGGGATAACATGAGATGGATTGTCAGCCTTGTGGTGATCGCAGCTGTTGTGGGCGCCGTCTATTACTTCGGGTACCTGCCCAAGTGGTGGTGACGCATTCGCTTGCTGCGTGATCGCGGACCTCGGACCGCACGCTGCCGCGCATGTCGCCGGTAGTGATCCACTTTGCACGCGTTGCCTGCAACCTCAGCGCTTCTTTTTTACGCGCTTGCGGGTTGGCTTCTTCCTGGCCGCCGCCCGCCGACCCGCCGCGAGCGCGGCACGCGCCCATTCGACCATCTCGTCGGGATCGTCGAACAGCCGCTCCGGCACGCGCCAGTACGAGCCGACCTGCACGGTGCGGCCCTTGGCTTCGTAGCTGAACGGCTTCAGCCCTTCCGCCTCATAGGCCTGGCGATTGCCGTCATCGACCCTGAAATGCACGACGTCGCGCAGGACGAGCGCGAAGATCACGCCGTCGCAGTAGACGCCGGCGCCGCTGAACATGCGCCGCGAGGTGATGTGGCCCAGCGGCGCGAGCTGGTCCGTCAAGAATGCGAGAAATTCCTTGCTGGTCGCCACGTCACGCGCTTTTGCCGGTGCCTGGAATACCAAGCTTCTCCACGATCGAGCCGGCCATGAAAGACGGGGGCATGGCGATACCAACGACCAGCGCCCGCTCTTCCGGCCCCGGCTCCTCGAGCGTGGCGAACTGGCTCGCCAGCAATCCTGCGGGCATGAAATGATCCTGCCGCGCGGCAAGGCGCGAGGCGATCATCTCCTGGCTGCCCAGCAGATACACCAGGCGCACGCCATCGCGCCTCGACCCGATGCGCGTGCGGTATGCGCGCTTCAGTGCCGAGCACGAGACGATGCCGGATTGCCGGCCCTCGATGCGCTCGCCGATCCATGCGCCGATGGCGTCCAGCCATGGCCAGCGATCATCGTCGGTGAGAGCAATGGAACGGCTCATCTTCTCGATATTCGCCGGCGGATGGAAGCTGTCGGCGTCGCGGAACGGCCAGCCCAGCAGGCGCGACAGTTCGGCGCCGACCGTGCTCTTGCCGCAACCCGAAACACCCATCAGGACGATGACCTGCGGTGGTTTCGCATCGCTCATGATTGCGACCCTCGTGCCCGTCTAGTCGGACGCCGCATCGGTATTCTCTCGCTCCATGCTACTCTGGGGCAGACTAGTGTGATGATCGAGAAATTCGCCGGCACATGCAGCGCGGTTCGGAGCGAATTTCTCGATCTGAATCACACTAGCAAACCAATGATTCTAGTGTCCCTTTTGATTCCGAAGTTCGCTCGGGACGCTGGCTTCGGGGTGTGGCGAACTTCGGAATCGGGACACTAGAGATGTCACTGGGATGTGGGTCAAGTCCGATGCTTGAATTGCTCGCACGATGCGCCTTGGCCCTGATGCTGCTCGGCCTCGCGCCATTTGCAGCAGTAGGCGCAGACAGCTACCCCGCCGGGCTTATGGATCTTGCCCTCACCGATCCGGTCGAAGGCGGATCTATGCGTGGCATTGTTGTCTACCCCTCAGGGGCGCAAGGTCCGCCCTCGCAGCGGGGCCTTTTCACGATCGATGCGACGGCCGATGCTGCTCCCTCCACTGGCTCCTTCCCCCTTATCGTGGTGTCGCATGGGACCGGGGGCTCCCTCGCTACCCACCACGACAGCATGACGGCGCTGGCACGCGCCGGCTTCGTGGTCGCGTCCGTGGAACATCCTCGCGATAACTTTCGCGACGACAGCGGGTTCGGAACAGACCTGCAGCTGATCGGGCGGGCGCACCACATCGTGGCACTCATCGACGGCGTGCTTGCTCACGCCAAGATTGGCGGCGTGGTTGACCCCTCCCGCATCGGTATGTCCGGGCACTCGGCAGGCGGCTATACGGCGCTGCTGGTTGCCGGGGCTGTCCCGAACTTCGCGCTCATGGAGGAATACCGCAAAGCTGTACCCTTTGATGTGTATCGGACCCGCGCCGATACCGTCTCCGACTTTCGCCGCAAACCGGGACTCGACTTCGTGGCCGATCCGCGCGTGCGTGCAATCTTCGTGATGGCACCAGCGTTGGGGTACGTATTCGACCGCAACGGGCTATCAAGAGTCGAAGTACCGGTGAGACTCTACAGATCCGGCGCGGACGAACTCCTGCCTCACCCCTGGAACGCCGAGCGCATCGCGAGCATGCTGCCGCGCCGGCCCGAATACGAAGTGCTGGAGGGTGCAGGCCATTTCGTTTTCCTGGCGCCATGCTCGGCCGCATTCGCAGCCCGGGTACCAAGCATCTGTGCGGACCCACCGCGCATCGATCGCGTTGCCCTCCACCAGCGTCTCAATGCCGAGATGATCGACTTCTTCAGGCGCACGCTGGCAGTGAAGTAGACGCGGCACTCGGCCTAGCCACTCTTGCCGGGCTCCACGTGGCCGCCGAAACCTTTGCGCATGGCAGACAATACCTTCTCGGCGAACGTGTGGTCCTGGCGCGAGCGGAAGCGCGTGTAGAGCGCACTCGTCAGCACTTCGGCAGGCACAGCCTCCTCGATGGCGGCCTGCACCGTCCAGCGGCCTTCCCCGGAGTCTTCCACATGACCCGAATAGCCGGCAAGCTGCGGATCGGTGGCCAGCGCCGTGGCCGTGAGATCGAGCAGCCACGAGGTGATCACGCTGCCGCGCCGCCACACCTCGGCGACCTCCGCCACATCGATGGAGAGACGCAGATCCTCGGGCAGCTTCGGAGAGTCGGCGTGCTTCAGGATGTCGAAACCCTCGGCGATGGCCTGCATCATGCCGTACTCGATACCGTTGTGGATCATCTTGACGAAATGGCCGGAGCCGCTGGGGCCGGCATGCAGATAACCCTGCTCGGTACGAGCATCACGCCCTGTCCGGCCGGCCGTGGGAGGAATGTCGCCTTTACCGGGCGCCAGCGCGGAAAAGATCGGGTCGAGCCGCTCGATCACGGCCTTCTCGCCGCCGAGCATCAGGCAGTAGCCGCGCTCCAGCCCCCACACGCCGCCGGAGGTGCCCGCGTCCACGTAGTGCAGGCCCTTGCTGCGCAGTTCGCGGGCGCGCCGCACGTCGTCCTTCCAGAAGGTGTTGCCGCCGTCGATGATGGTATCGCCCGCCGCCAGCAGGCCGCTCAATTCCACGATCGCGGCTTCCGTCGCCTCGCCGGCCGGCAGCATGATCCAGACGGCACGCGGTGCCGTCAGCTTGGCCACGAGATCAGCAAAGCCATTGGCCGCAGTAGCGCCGTCACCCGCAAGTTGACGCCCCGGCTCTGGGTTGCGGTCGTAGACCACGCAGGCGTGGCCATGACGCATGAGGCGGCGGGCAATGTTCGCCCCCATGCGCCCGAGGCCGATGATGCCGATCTGCATGGTCGCTTCCTCCGTTCCGGCCCGCAATTCTACAGCAGCGCCGCGCGGAGATACTACGTTCCATCGACCGTGGTGGAGTGAATCGCGCAAAATTCGAACTGCCGTGACTCACTCAATCTTCGGCAGGACACGGATAGGGCACCGGCCCTTCCCAGGTGTGCGTCTCCAGATCGAACACAATGCCCAGCTCCGGATCGGTCTCGCGATCCCGCTTGAAGGGGAGCACCAAGCGGTTGCCATCGCGGACCGCCGCGCCCGGATACAAGGCGAGCCGCACCGATGGGTCGGGCAGCGGACAGGCGGTGATCTCAAACGTCTGCGTGTCGAGCCGCAGCACCGCTGGCCTGCGCGGCCGGTCCGGATGGCGCTTCCGGTCGAGGGTGCCGAAAATGTAGACATGCCCGGCGACCACCGCATCGACCGGCCAATAAAAGTGAGGAAAGATCTCTTTCGGATAGGTCAGAATTTCGATCACCCCGTCGGGGTGAGTAACGATGACGTCGCTGTAGATCCAGGGGTCCGCATACTCATTGCCATAGTCGGCCACATCGCCGCCGATTGTGAGCTTGCGCCCATCGGGAAGCGCAAGTTCCAAGGCATCCCTCCGCACCGCCGTCCACACGATGTCCTCCCTGGTGCGCTTCAGCTTGCTTCCGTCTACAGAAGCAATCAGGCGGTCCGCCCAGGCCCGCGCTTCCGGCGTACCGTACTCTGCGTCACTGCCCGATTTGTCATCCGGATAAACCAGTGCCGGCTCCGGCGGCGCAAAATCGCCAAAGTGTAACCGCGCACGGCTCGGCGGCCATCGCCGGCGCGCCATTTCAAGCCAGAACGGGTTGTCGCTGCGCTCGGGATTGGCTGTGCCATAGCGCGGAGACTTGCACGTGCGGTAGTCCGCCGCCGAAATGGGAAACACGCTCGTATCGCCGTGCTTGCGGCGCTGCCACGTCATTGTCGTGAGATCGAGTTGGAAGACACTGGTATTCGGCCCATAGCCATCCCCCGTATCCACGTTGCCGCCGAACACCAGAATGACCGTCTCGCCCAGCATCTCGGCGGTATGATCCGATATCCAGCCGGGTGCGGCGCCCGTGGTCGCAACCGGTTCGATGCGCAGGGTCCGCGTGTCGAGTTTCAGCACTTGCGTCTCGCCGATGCGGCGCAGGTCGTGATAGCCGAGCGAACCGATCAGGATGATGTCGCGGCCAACGAGCGTCGCACTGTGAAAGTCCGTCGGTGGAAAGACGTCCTTGGGATAGAGATAGAACTCGCGGCGTCCGCCCGGATACTCGACAACCACATCATTGTAGATGCAGAAGTCGGGATCGTAGCCATCCTCGTGCTCGCCGGCGATGTGGATGACGCGCCCGTCGGGCAGCGGCGTGCTGGTGCGGCCGAAGCGCTGCCAGCTCCAGTAAGGCCCGGGCGTCGTGTCGCGATAGGACGAATGCGTGAAATCGTGGCGGAAGCGGCCGTGAGTCTCGATGCCGAGGTGCTGGCACAGGGCGTAACCCGTCCACTCCTCCCGGATCGCCTCCTCCCACAGCGTATTTTCCACCCACTCGGGATGCGCAGTGCCGTAACGGGTTTGCGTCAGCACCGTCGATTTTACCGCATTCATTGGACACTTCCAGCCGCGGGCCGATCTTCCAGGCTACCGTGACAAGCTGCGATTTTCGAGGCAATGCGCCATCGCTGCTGTCGAGGGTGGCTGTACCGTCGCCGATTCTCCCTTCCAAAGCTGTCACACGCCGCCCGTTTTCTTGCTAGCTTGGCAGCGGATGCTCCCAGAGGAAACAGCATGGCCGCCAACGACCTCGCCTTCACGTCCGCCGCCGAGCTTGCCACCCTGATCCGCGCCAAACGGATATCCGCAACGGAGGTGATGCGCGCCACGCTTGCGCGCGCCGGGAAAGCTCAGGCGGCGCTCAACTGCTTCATCACCATTTGCGCCGACGCGGCGCTGCGCGATGCGGAAGCGGCCGACGCCGCGGTCGCCAAGGGAGGCGCGCTCGGGCCGCTGCACGGCGTGCCGTTCCACGTGAAGGATCTCGTCAACACCAAGGATGTCCGCACCACGTTCGCCTCGCACATGTACGAGCACAATGTGCCCAAGGAGGATTCGGTATCGGTGGCGCGCCTGAAGCAGGCCGGCGCCATCCTGATGGGCAAGACCACCACGCCGGAGTTCGGCCATATGCCCTACACCGAGGCGCCGCTGTTCGGCCGCACGCGCAACGCCTGGGCGGCCGACCGCACCAGCGGCGGCTCGTCGGGCGGGGCGGCGGTGGCGCTGGCGGCGGGCATCTGTCCCATCGGCATCGGCACGGATGCCGGCGGATCGACGCGCATTCCCGCGGCCGCCAACGGCGTCGTCGGCTTCAAGCAGTCGGCGGGCGTGGTGCCGCACGACATGTCGCCGGAGGTGTTCGCCAACTTCTCCAGCATCAATCCCATGGCGCGCACGGTGATGGACACGGCGCTGATGCTGGAAGCCATGGCCGGCCAGCACCCGAGCGATCCCTATTCCTACGGCGCGCCGTCGACCGGTTTTGTGGCCGCTGCCAAACCCGAAGGGTCATTGAAGGGGCTGCGCATCGCCTGGCGGCCCATGCTGGCCAATACGGTGATCGATTCCCAGGTGCTGGACCTCACCGAGCGCGCGGCCATGGCGCTGGGCGATCTTGGCGCAACGGTCGAGCCCATGGACGACGACATGGAGCCCATCGAGCCCATGTGGTTCGCCTACGCTAGCGCGCTGTGGAACGCCCGCTTCCGCGACGCGCTGCCGCAATGGCACAACAAGCTGAGCCCGACGCTCATCAGGCAGATGGAGCTGGGCAAGGACACCACGGGCGAGGCGGTGGGCCGCGCGCTGCTGGCCCGCACGCAGCTGTTCCGCAAGGTGCAGGGCTGGTTCGACCGGTTCGACGTGATCGTCACGCCGACGCTGGCGCGCACGGCAATTCCGATAGAGGAGCGGCTGTTCGAGCCGATCGAGATCGAGGGCCAGAAAACCGATACCGTGCGCAAGGCCTGGTATCCCTACACGCATCCGTTCAACCTGACGGGCCATCCGGCCATGACCCTGCCGTGCGGGTTCCACAGCGACGGTCTGCCCGTGGCCATCCAGCTCATCGGCCGCCGCAGCGAGGATGCGACCCTGTTCAAGGTGGCGGCACAGTTCGAACAGGCGCGGCCGTGGGCCGCCCGTCGGCCGAAGATCGACGGTCTGGACTAGACAATCATCAAGCTGACTAGTTGCCCGGCGGCATATACAGGCACAGAAGCGCGCCCTGATAGATGCAGGCGTGCATCCGGCTGTCCTTGCTTTGCCTGATCTTGGTTTGCGGCGTTAGGGGCTTGGTGCCGAAGCTGGTGGTGACGACCATCACCGGCACGGAGCTGGGATCGCTGGCCACGAACGATATGGTGCTGACCGGTTCGCAATCGCGGTCCGAGCAGCAATCGGGGTCGTACCAGGAATGCGACTTTGCCGGCCTCGCCAGGAAAAAGACGATCAGCAGCGCGAGCCCGACAATGACACAACAACCGAGCGGGTCTTTGCGTAAGTCATGGAGCAGACGCATGGGAGCCTCATGTCAAAGCTCCCTGCCGCGTTATTGCGAGCAGGGCGCCACACCTGAGGCTCTCCCTACTAACGATGATGCTGGTGATTCCGTGGGCTGCGCAATGGCCCAACCTGCATATCGGCAATCGAAGGTTGTGCGTGCTGCACCAACGACACAGCGGCCAAGCGCCTGACCGGCTTCGCGTCAATTGGCTAGAAAGCGGGCTGCTTCAATACATGCCGAGCAGCAGCTTGGCCTCGTCCGACATGCGATCCTTGTCCCAGGGCGGATCGAACGTGAGCTTGACCGTCACCACGCCGACGCCGGCGACGGAAGCGACCGCGTTTTCCACCCAGGTCGGCATCTCGCCGGCGACGGGGCAGCCCGGCGACGTCAGCGTCATCTCGACAGCCACGTTGCGTTCGTCGTCGACGTCGATCTTGTAGATCAGGCCCAGCTCGTAGACGTCGGCCGGGATCTCGGGGTCGTACACCGTCTTGAGCGCAGCCACGATGTCGGCCGTCAGCTGCTCCAATTCTTCCTGCGGGATGGAAGAACCGGGCACGGGCGCGGGCATAGACGCAGTATCCTGAGCCGGCGCCTCGGTCTCGACTGAATCTGCTGGCTTGCCGTCCATGGGATCACTCACGCAAAAAACTGGCGCGCCTTGATCAGCGCCTCGGCCAGAGCATCTACCTCAGCCTTGGTATTGTACATCGCAAACGACGCCCGGCACGTGGCCGTCACGCCCAGGCGCTCCATCAGGGGCTGGGCGCAATGATGACCTGCGCGCACCGCCACGCCCGAGCGGTCGATGATGGTGGAGATGTCGTGCGGGTGCAGGCCCTCGACGCTGAAGGAGATGATGGCGCCCTTGTCCTTGGCCTGCCCGTGGATCTTCAGCCAGTTGAGACGGCCCAGGCGCTCGTGCGCGTAATCCTTGAGCATCGCCTCGTGGACCGCAATGCGCTCGCGCCCCACCTGCATCATGTAGTCCAGCGCGGCACCGAGACCGATGGTCTGCACGATCGGCGGCGTGCCGGCCTCGAACTTGTGCGGGGTCTTGCCGTAGGTGACGTTGTTCTTGCTGACGCTCTCGATCATGTCGCCGCCGCCCAGGAACGGCGGCATGGCATCGAGATGCTGCTTCTTGGCGTAGAGCACGCCGATGCCAGTGGGCCCGTAAGTCTTGTGGCCGGTGAAGACGTAGAAATCGACGTCGAGATCCTGCACGTCGATGGTCATGTGCACGGCGGACTGGCTGCCGTCGACCAGCACCGGCACGTTGTGCGCATGGGCGATGCGCACGATCTCCTTGAGCGGCGTGATGGTGCCCAGCACGTTCGACATGTGCGTGATGGCGACCATCTTGGTGTGCTGGTTGAACAGCTGCTCGAACTTGTCGAGCTGGAATTCACCTTCGTCCGTGATCGGCGCCCATTTCAGCACCGCGCCGCGCCGCTCGCGATGGAAGTGCCATGGCACGATGTTGGAGTGGTGCTCCATGATGGAGAGAATGACCTCGTCATTCTCTCCCAGGATCATGCCGCCGAACGAGCTCGCCACCAGATTGATGGCCTCCGTGGCGTTGCGGGTGAAGATGATCTCGTCGGTGCTCGGCGCATTGAGGAAGCGGCGCACGGTCTCGCGCGCATCCTCGTACTTGGAGGTGGCGGTGTTGGAGAGATAGTGCAACCCGCGATGGACGTTGGCGTACTCCATCTTGTAGGCGTGCTCGATCGCCTCCAGCATCGCGGTCGGCTTCTGGGCCGAGGCGCCGTTGTCGAGATAGACGAGCGGCTTGCCGTAAACCTCGCGGAACAGGATCGGAAAATCGGTACGGATGCGCTCCACGTCGTAGGCGCTGTCGCCCGCCAGGTCCGTACCCTTGATCATTGCCGTCATGGTCGTCCTTCCGCGCGGCCGCAGCCCGCGCATCGCGTTACGCGGCGAGTCATTACGCAACAAGGCTGGCCAGCCTGCCCAGCGTCATGGCCGAGAGCGCCTCGCGCAGCTGCTCGTCTTCGATCTTGTCGAGCGCCTCGCCGACAAAGCTCTCGATCAGCATCCGGCGGGCTTCCGCCAGCGGAATGCCGCGCGCGCGCAGATAGAACAGCATGTCGCTGTCCAACTCGGCCGCGGTCGAGCCATGGCCGCACACCACGTCGTCGGCGTAGATCTCCAGCTCCGGCTTGGAATCGAACTCGGCATCGTCAGACAGCATCAGCACTTGCGCCATCTGCTTGCCGTCAGTTTTCTGCGCGTCGGGGCGCACGATCACCTTGCCCTGGAAGACCCCGCGCGCCTTGTCCGCCAGCACACCCTTGAACAGCTCGCGGCTCTCGCAGCCGGGCACCGCGTGGTCGATCACCAGCGTCGTGTCGATGTGCTCGGTATCGCGGCCGAGGAAGCAGCCCGAGATGTCGAGCTTGGCGCCTTCGCCCTTGAAGATAACCTGCATCGTGTTGCGGACCAGCCCGGTGCCGGCGGTCAGGTGGAAGACCCGGTAGCGTGTCTCCGCGCCGAGCGTTGCCAGCGCGCTGGCGACATGGCTCATGCCGGTGCCTTCCAGCGTACACTTCACGTGCAGGACTTCGGCACTGTCGCCGACGGCGATCTCGCTCAGCGTGTTGGCCTGACCGGCGCCAGCACCCGGCAGCGTCACATGCGCCTCGATAATGGTGGCCCGCGCGCCGTCGCCGATCTTGAGACTGTTGCGCGTGGTGACGAGGCGCGGTTCCTTGCCGGCGCGGACAAACACCAGCAGCACCGGCTTGGTGAGGGTCGCGCCCTTGCCGACGCGGACGAGCGTGCCGTCAGTTACGAATGCCGCGTTCAGCGCAATCACCGCTTCATGGCCCGGCACGCTCGGGCGGGCTGGCGCATCGCCGGCGGACCGCCCAAGCGCGAACGCCAACGGCCCTATTTCCAGGCCCTTTTCCGTACCGGCAGCGGAAAGCTCCGGCCGGTGCGTGCCGTTGACGAACACGACGCGGTACGCATCCAGCGCCGCCAGGCCTTCCAGTGCGGATTCCAATTCGGACACCGTCACGGGTGTCGCATCTGCGATCGCCGGCGGCAGTGCCTCTTTGATCGCGGACCGCAGATCGGTGTATTTCCATTCCTCGATGCGCCGGTGCGGGAAGCCTAGCCCCGCGAACGCGCCGATGGCCGCTTTGCGCGCCTCGGCAACGGCGCGGCCGCCCGGCAGCTTCGCGGCGACAGCCTCGAAGCTTTCAGAATAGGCCTGCTCGGCCTTGGTCCTCGGTACAGCTACAGTCATCTGGTGCCGTTTCTTTTTATTGGTCTCAAGCGTGCGCAGCCGCCTTGGGCTTGAACTCGGCGTAGCCGGTCTTTTCCAGATCCAGCGCCAGTTCCTTGCCGCCGGTCTTGGCGATCGTGCCGCCGGCCATGACGTGCACCTTGTCGGGCACGATGTAGTTCAGCAGCCGCTGATAGTGGGTGATGATGAGCATCGCCCGATCCTTGGAGCGCAGCCGGTTGACTCCCTCCGAGACGACGCGCACCGCGTCGATGTCGAGGCCGGAGTTGGTCTCGTCCAGCACGCACAGAGACGGCTCCAGCATGGCCATCTGCAGGATCTCCATGCGCTTCTTCTCGCCGCCGGAGAACCCGACGTTGAGCGGGCGCTTCAGCATCTCGTCGGAAACGCCAAGCGCCGCCGCTTCCCCACGCACGCGCTTGAGGAACTCGGGCGTGGTGAACTCGGCGAGCCCTCGTTTCTTGCGCACGGAATTCACCGCCGTGCGCAGGAACGTCATGGTGGAGACACCGGGAATTTCCAGCGGATACTGGAAGGCCAGGAAGATGCCCTTGGCCGCACGCTCGTCGGGCGCCATCTCCAGCACGCTTTCGCCGTTCCAGAGGATGTCGCCCTGGGTCACCTCGTAGTCATCGCGGCCAGCCAGCACGTAGGCCAGCGTGGACTTGCCGGAGCCGTTCGGCCCCATGATCGCGTGCACCTGGCCTTTGGGCACGACAAGGCTCACACCATTGAGGATCGCGGTGTCCTCGTCAGCCAGCTTCACATGCAGGTTTTTTATTTCAAGCATCGCTCAGATCATCTTTCACGCGATGGACCACGCACAGGTCCAGGCCGTTCAGGCCTGGCGCGTGTCCACCATTTCGATTTCGGCGGGATAAAGCACACCCAGCCAGTCGCACTCGTTGGTCTTGGCCTTGCCGTTCTTGTTGAACTCGACCAGGAACGCCTCGTTGTTGCCCAGCGTCTCCAGCACCGTGCCGACATCGCCCGTCCGCAGCGCGAAACCCGGGCTGGTCCTGGACAAGGCATTGCGCCGCTTGCACTCGCGCTCATCCAACTCCCGCCGCAGCTTCGCTGTCACTGCCGTACTTACAATTTCCGCCGCATCACGCATTTTCAGTCTCCTCACTCAGTCCGTCTGGCCTACCCAGCCATCCGGTCGCTCCTTGAACGTTCACTCCGCCACCTTCGCGGCCGGTTGTTCCCGGCCCGACGTCTTTCCGTAGGCGTTAACCCTACTTTCCCCAACGCCAGGCCCATTGTCCATCGGTCTTCGTCCGCGTGAGGCGGATAAAGCCGAGCGTCAGCACTGCCACAAAAATGGTCCATGTCAGGATCTGCCAGATCTTTGGGCCGGCAGGCATGTCGGCCGGCCAAGCCAGCAGCGACAGGGTGAGAGCCGCGACCAGCGCAACGTAGCCCGCAACCGCCGCCCATCCCTTCCAACCGGAGGGTGTGGCGCCATACCCGTACGTCTTCGGCTTGAACCAGTACTGGGACATGCTATCCCACCGATCCTTCGAGCGAGAAACTTGTCATGGTCGGGCTTGTCCCGACCATCCATCCCTCAACTGGCTCCAGCGCATGTTGCACGCTGGATCCTCGGGACAAGCCCGAGGATGACAAAGGTTGCGGTTGGAGCCTAGTCATCATCCAACAGAGCCTTCGAGCGAGACGCCGATCAGCTTCTGTGTCTCCGCCATGAATTCCATCGGCAGCTGCTGCAGCACGTCGCGCACGAAACCGTTGACGATCAGCGCCACCGCTTCTTCTCCGCTCAAGCCGCGCTGCATGCAATAGAACAGCTTGTCGTCGGAAATCTTCGACGTGGTGGCCTCGTGCTCGACATGCGCGGACGCATTCTTCGCCTCGATATAAGGCACGGTGTGGGCACCGCATTTGTCGCCAATCAGCAGCGAATCGCAGTTGGTGAAGTTGCGCACATTCTTGGCTTTGCGGTGCGCCGACACCAGCCCTCGATATGTATTCTGCGAGTGGCCGGCGGCAATACCCTTGGAGATGATGCGGCTCGATGTATTGGAGCCCAGGTGAATCATCTTGGTGCCGCTGTCGACCTGCTGATAGCCGTTCGATACGGCAATCGAGTAAAATTCGCCTCTGGAATTGTCACCGCGCAAAATGCAGCTCGGATATTTCCAGGTGATGGCGGAACCCGTTTCCACCTGCGTCCAGCTGATCTTGGCGTTGCGGCCGCGGCAGTCGCCCCGCTTGGTCACGAAGTTGTAAATGCCGCCCTTGCCGTTCTTGTCACCGGGATACCAGTTCTGAACGGTGGAATACTTGATCTCGGCGTCGTCGAGCGCGATCAGCTCCACCACGGCGGCGTGCAGCTGGTTCTCGTCGCGCATCGGTGCCGTGCAACCTTCCAGGTAGCTCACGTAGGCACCCTTGTCGGCGATGATGAGCGTGCGCTCGAACTGACCGGTCTCCTTGTCGTTGATACGGAAGTAGGTGGAGAGCTCCATCGGGCAGCGCACGCCCGGCGGCACGTAGACGAACGAGCCGTCGGAGAACACGGCCGAATTGAGCGCCGCATAGAAGTTGTCGCCCTGCGGTACGACCGAGCCCAGGTACTTCTTCACCAGCTCGGGGTGCTCGCGCAGCGCCTCGGAGATCGAGCAGAAAATGACGCCGGCCTTGGCCAGCTCGGCCTTGAAGGTGGTGACCACGGAGACGGAGTCGAACACGGCATCGACGGCCACGCGCGACTCCTTCACGCCGGCCAGGATCGCGCGCTCCTTCAGCGGGATGCCGAGCTTCTCGTAGGTGCGCAGCAGCTCGGGGTCGACATCGGCGAGGCTCTTGGGGCCTTCGGTCGATTTCGGTGCCGAGTAGTAATAGAGGTTCTGGAAGTCGATCTTGGGATAATGCACCTTGGCCCAGACCGGCTCGGTCATGGTCAGCCAGCGCCGGTAGGCCTCGAGCCGCCACTCCAGCATCCACGCCGGCTCGTTTTTCTTCTGCGAGATGAAGCGGACAATGTCCTCGCTCAACCCACGAGGAGCCTTCACCGACTCGATGTCGGTTTCGAAGCCGTACTTGTATTGGTCGACGTCGATCCGCTTGACCTGATCGATCGTCTGTTGGACTGCCGCCATTCTTCTTCTCTCTTTGCTCTGATCTTGGTTACGCGACGGCGCGTTCGCGATGGCGTGCCGCGAGGCGGCTCCACGCATCGACAAAGGCTGCAACGTCGCGTTCCGTTGAACTCCAGCCGAGGCTCACGCGGATGGCCGCATGTGCAACGGTCTTTTCCAAACCCATGACCTCCAGCACATGGCTTGTGCCTACCTTGCCCGACGAGCACGCCGCACCCGCGCTCACGGCGATGCCCGCAAGGTCGAGCGCAATCACCAGCGTCTCGGCACTCGCACCCGCGAGCGCGATGCTTGCCGTGTTGGGCAGGCGCGCGGCCCCCGCGCCAACCACGACCGCCGCCGGTGTAACCGCACGTACCTGCCTTTCCAGCCGGTCGCGCAGCACGGCAACCTGCTGCATGCGTGCAAGATCGCGCTGTGCCGCCTCTGCCGCCGCACCGAACCCGGCGATGGCCGCCACGTTTTCAGTGCCCGCGCGGCGCCGGCGCTCCTGCCCACCGCCGGCAATGAAGGTCGTAAGACTGGCGCGCTCATGAATCACCAGGGCGCCGATGCCTTTCGGCCCGCCGATCTTGTGCGCGGATAGCGTCAGACAGTCGACACCGAGCGCGCGCAAGTCAACCGGGATACGGCCCGCAGCCTGGACGGCATCGGTGTGGACGAAGAAGCCATGTGCCTTGGCCGCCGCGGCCACCTCGGCCACCGGCTGGACGACACCCGTCTCGTTGTTGGCGATCTGCAGCGACAGCAGGAATCGGCCGGAGGTTGAAGCGGTATCGATCGGCGCATCCACGCGCACCACGCCGTTGCGTCCTACCGGCATTTCGACGATGCGCGCCTTGCCGGCCCTGGACGGTGCGAGAACCGAGTCGTGCTCGATGCCGGACAGGACAATCGTATCCCATCCCGCAGCGAGCACGGCGTTGTTAGCTTCCGTGCCGCCGCTCGTAAACACGACCTCTGCCGGCTTGGCGCCGACCAGCGCGGCGACCTGCTCGCGCGCATCTTCCACGATGGCGCGCGCACGCCGCCCTTCCGCGTGCGGCGACGACGGATTGCCGACGACATCGAGCGCCGCGATGCAGGCATCGCGCGCCTGCGGCCGCAGCGGCGCGGTCGCGTTCCAATCGAGATATGTGCGATCCGCACTCATTCCGCGAGCCACTCCGCGGCGGTCATCGGCACGCGCACGGGCTGGTTGCCCGCCCGACTGTGCGTAGGAATGCCGTCGAGGACTTCCTGCAGGGTCACGCTGCCAAGGAAGGTTGAAATTCGATCGCCCAGCGCATCCCACAGCCTATGCGTCAGACACCGCTGTCCGGCCATGCAGGGCGGTGCGTCCTCGCCACGGCAGCGTGTCATGCGGATGCCCTCTTCAACCGCGCGCAGAACTTCCGCCACTGTAATGCTGGCAGCCGGCCGGCCGAGCCGGTAGCCACCGGAGCGTCCGCGTGCGCTTTCGACCAGTCCCGCGCGCCGCAATTTGGAAAACAGCTGCTCGAGATAGGCCAGCGAGATCTGCTGGCGCTCGGCAATCGCCGACAACGGCACCGCATCACCGGCGCCGTATTTGGCCAGATCCGCCATGGCAGTCACTGCGTACCGGCCTTTGGTATTCAACTCCACGACGCCTGGCTCCACCAACGCAACGCCTGCCAACCCGGCTCGACCTTGCCTCTTGCGCTCGACACCCCGGCCCGTGCTATGACACGGCCAATCAAGAACAGTTCGCGCGGGCTGAAACCCACTCTCTTTCGAACTGTTCTAAACTTCAATGGATATATGGAAATTCCGAGCCAGCAAGTCAAGTATTTTTGCTGTGCGCCATCGGTCGTGCAAAACGCGGTAAGGCCCCGTTCTAGGCCTCTGGGCGCACTGACCCTTCAGACCAGCCAAATCGGGAGCTCAAACACGTATGCCTGAGCTGATCATCAATGGGCCTGCCGGACGCATCGAGGCCCGCTATCACCACGAAACGCCCTCCGACAGCCCCGTCGCCCTCATCCTGCATCCGCACCCGCAGTTCGGCGGCACGATGAACAACCAGGTGGTGTATGCCCTCTACTATATGTTCGTGGAACGCGGCTTCTCTGTCCTGCGCTTCAATTTTCGGGGGGTAGGACGGAGCCAGGGCTACTTCGACAACGGTCCGGGCGAGCTTGCCGATGCGGCCTCGGCTCTCGACTGGCTGCAACTGCAGAACCCCGACTCGCGCTCTTGCTGGATTGCAGGTGTGTCGTTCGGCACGTGGATCGCCATGCAGCTGCTGATGCGGCGCCCCGAGATCGACGGCTTCGTGTGCGTCGCGCCGCCGGCCAACCTCTACGACTTTTCCTTCCTCGCGCCGTGTCCCTCGTCGGGCCTGATGGTGAACGGCGACAAGGATCGCGTCGTGCCGTCGGCGTCGATCGCCGAGCTTGCCGCCAAGACCAAGGTGCAGAAGGGCGTCAAAATCGAGAACGCGGTCATCCCCGACGCCAACCATTTCTTCCAGGACAAGATCGAGGACCTCATCAAGGTCGCAGGCGCCTACGTCGACAAGCGCACCATCGAGATGGAGAAAGAGCGCAAGGAGTAGGCGACCTCCAGCTTTGCGCTGGCACTCCTCAATGAACAATCGGCCGGGTCGGGCGCAGCGAAGCGCACGATCCAGCCGATGGAACCCAAAGCAAAACCAGAACGGTCAGAACTTAGTTCTGATGACCGCCGCGGCCTTCCTTGTCGAGCTTGTCGAACAGTTTCTTCGCATCGACGTTGCTGGTGGCGTACGACGGCGCGGCAACGCCGGCAAGAAACGACAGGGCGACAAGCGCGGACAGAATGGTCTTCATGGTGATTTCCTCTCGAACGTTATTCAGGGTTGAGCCCGAGCGGCTCGTTCAACACAGGCAAATACGTCGCGAAGATCCGATCGGATGCCGGTCCTCGCGCAACCGTGAGGATGAGTGATCGCCCACTCTTTTGGTGGCGCCTTTGCTTCGCTTCGAGAGACTGGTGGACCACATCACCGCACGCTCGGCCTCGTCCTCGTCCTGAGCTTGTCGAAGGACACGCCACGCACGCCAAGCCGCGCTTCGACAGGCTCAGCACGGGGAAGCCGGATGGTGCCGGGGCGCGTGGCCGGCGCAAGCTCAAGCGAAAGATGCCAGCGGTCGGGCAGCTGAGGCGATTCAGGCGGCGCGCTCGATGCCGAGCTTGTCGAGCGGCCCCAGCTCCTTCTCGATCATTGGCCGCACTTGCGTCGCGAACCGCTCGATGGAGTTGAGCGCCGTCTTCAGCGACGACGCGCCCGCCTGGAAATGCAGCAGCATGTGCCCGGGCCGTGCGGCGGCGATCAGCGCTGTTAATCTTTCGGCCACCATCCCGGCATCGCCGATCAGCACGTGCTGGGCGAATTCCTCCATCGTCGGCTCGCCCTTGTAGGTCTTCTCCACCAGCATCGTGCCGTCGATCAGCTCCTCGCGGAAACGCAGGCTCTGCGACAGCCTGATCTGGTGACGCGCATTTTCCATGAAGCTTGCGGCTTCCACCTTGTCATCTGTGATGCACACGTGGCGCAGCGGCGCGATGGCTACACGGGTCGCATCCAGTCCCTGGCCGCCGTACACGCCGGCCAGCCGGCTGCGCGCTTCGACCAGTTGCGGAACGGATGCGTGGCGCGGGGTCAGCATCACCGTCCAGCCTTTGCGGGCCGCGAGCTGATGCAATGCGGGATTGTCGCCCGCCACCCAGATCTCGGGCAGACCCTTCACCGGGCGCGGTGCGATGTGCGTCTCGGCGACCTGGTAGTGCTTGCCGCTGTAGCTGAACACGTCGCGGCTGAAGGCCAGCTCCAGCATCTCCATGAACTCGAACAGCTTCGGCACCGCGTCTTCGAGCGTCTCGCCGAAGCGCTCGAACTCGTAGGGCTGATAACCGCTGCCGACCCCCAGCACCAGCCGGCCGTGCGTCAGGGCGTCGACCATGCCGATCTCGGAGATCAGGCGCAGGGGCTGATAGAGCGGCGTCACCACCACGGCAGAACCGAGCTTGATGCGCTTGGTCTCGCCTGCCAGCCGCGCCAGCATCATCAGGGGCGAAGGGCACACGCAGTAGTTGGAGAAATGGTGCTCGGCAAACCACGCCGTCTCGAAGCCGTTGGCCTCCGCCGCCTTCACCTGCGCGACCGCGCCGTCGTAGATCTCGTGCGCCTGCGTTCCGGGCGTGCGGTATCCCATCAGGTTGAACTGACCGAAATGCATCAACGCGCTCCTGCTGAGGTGATGGGCGCCAGCGACCTATCGCACTCACTTTGTACGCAATTCGATTGCCCTGCTAGTCTAGAAGTACATGGCTTCATTGCGATCATTGCTCCGATGGAAGTTGTTTACATCGACGCCAGCGAATGTCCCCGCAAGGTGATGGGCAGCTTTTCCAGCGCGACCTCTCAGGTGCTGTGGATCTATCTGGGGGCAATATTCCTGATCACGCCCGCCGCCATAGTCGCCAGCAGCATGTCCGCAGCCACGCCGCTCTGGATACAGATCGCGCTTGTCGCTGCGTTCACCGGTGCCCTTCTCCTTCCCTTCGTTGCCCTCGCGCTGCAAAATCGCGCACTCAAATCCAGCGGCCTTGTGGTGCAACCGTACGGCGTCACCCTGCGGCGCATCCTGCGTTCCCTTGCGAGCTTCAGGCGAAACCTGGACCGCGCCAGCGGTTGGAGTCGTAGGCGCATTGTTGTGATGGCGGCGTTGGTTCGCCTGGCCGCTGTTGCCATTGCCGTGGCGTCGGTTGCCTCTGGCCCGCTAACCGGGCTTCCCAAGAACGTGGCAGGGCCTCTGCTCCTGGGCGGCTTGGCCCTTGCTGCCGTGCTGTGGATCGCTGTGGCAGGGCGGCTGCTGCGGCCCAAGCAGACAGACGCGCGGCTTCTTGCCAGGACCACGCTTCGGCGATTGGCCGCCGTTGCGGCCTTTCTGGCTGTCGCATTTGCCTATGTCGCCGCGTTCGGGTTTGCGCATGATTACTGGCGCGGCCAGCCGCCCTGGTATGTCGTAGTCGGCATTCTCTTCGGCGGTGGCGCGGTCGGAGTTGCCGCTTACGACTACATGTCGGGAGTATGGGCTCGCGCGAGAACCGAACTGCATCCCGTCACCGCCGATCTGCGGCGCTGGGACAAGCGGCGTCCGGCGCTGCTGCTGCGTTCGTTCCCTGACGACGCGCAAAACGTGCAGCACGAGACTGCCAGCTCATGGGACGAAACAACCATGGAATCTCTGGAGGAGGCCGTGGGCGCACGTCTCGGCCGCTATGGACCCTATATCGCCGTGGCCGAGCCCGGCCGTGGCGTCTCCGGGGGTGCAGCGCGCGACCGCTTTCAAGGCGAGGAATGGCGCGTCGCGGTGCAGAACTGGATGGACGAAGCCGTCGTCATCGCCATGGTAGCTGGATGGACCGAAGGCGTGCGGTGGGAGTTGGAGCAGGTGATCGCGCGCGGCCATGTCGAGAAGCTGCTCTTGGTCCTGCCGGGCGGCCAGCATATGGCCGCGCGCTGGCGGCTGACGTGCAGAAGCTTCTCCGGTACGCCATGGCACGCCGCGCTGCTGAGCGTCGACACGCGGTTTGCCCTCGCGGTTCACTGCACGTCGCGCCGCGTGGTCGTCATCGCCAGCCGCGCGCGTTCGGCGCGTCACTACGCGGCTGCGGCCGAGCTGGCCATGTTCGGCATGTATTGCGCCGAGCCCGCTGCGACGTCGTGAAATTAAGCCGTGCTGCGGATGAGATCGGCCGCCTTCTCGCCGACCATGATCGAAGGCGCGTTGGTATTGCCGGACGGCATGGTGGGGAAGATGGACGCGTCGGCGACGCGCAGATGCTCGATGCCGTGCACGCGCAGGCGCTCGTCCACCACCGTGTTCGGGCCCTGCCCCATGCGGCAGGTGCCGATGGGATGATAGGCCGTCTGCGAGTTGTTGCGGATCCAGGTGAGAATTTGATCGTCGGTCTCCACCTGCTTGCCGGGCGAGAACTCCTCGCCACGCAGGTGATCCATGGCGGGCGACTCGACGATGCGGCGCATCATGCGGAAGCCGTCGGCCATGGTGCGCTGGTCGATGCTGTCGCCGAGGAAGTTGAAGCGGATCGCGGGATGGGTATCGGGGTCGGCGGAGCGGATGTGCACGGTGCCCAGGCTCTCCGGGCGCAGCTGGTAGCAGGCGACCGTCATGGAGGGGAAATCCTGCAGCTTGCGGCGCTTGGGGTCCTTGATCGAGTACGGGATCAGGTGCATCTGGACATCGGGCGTGGCGACTTCCGGCCGCGTCTTGAGAAACGCGACCAGCGGTGCCGACGGCAAGCTGAGGAAGCCGCCGCCAGTTGCAGCGTATTTGAGCGCCTGAGTAATCGCACCGACGCCGCGGGCCTTGGTGTTGTAGGAGACGCGCGGATCCTTCACGCGCCAGATGACGCGCGCGTTGATGTGGTCGCGAAAATTCTCGCCAACTGCCGGCAGCGCGTGGGCGACCTCGATACCGTGCGCCTTCAGGACCTCCGGCCGGCCGATGCCCGACAGCTCGAGGAGTTGGGGCGTGGCGATTGCGCCGGCCGACAAGATGACCTCGCGGTTGGCACGCGCCTCGATTTTCTGCCCTCCATGCTCGTAGACGACGCCGACACAGCGCCTGCCTTCGAGCAGCACGCGCCGGGCCGACGCCTCGGTGACGATGCGCAGGTTTTGCCGCCGTTTCGCCGGGTCCAGATAGCAGTGCGACACGCTCATGCGCCGGCCGCGCTTGATGCTGGCCTGGGTCTTGGAGATGCCCTCCTGGTCCTCGCTGTTGTAGTCGGGGTTGATGCGGTAACCGGCTTCGACGGCTGCCTTGAACAGCGCGTCGTAGAGCGGGTTCTGGTCGGGCACGATCGACACATGCAGCGGCCCGCCGCTGCCACGGCCCTGCGCGCCGCGCGTCTCGAAGTCCTCGATGCGGTCGAACAGCGGCGCCACGTCCTGCCAGCTCCACCCGCGGGCACCCATCTGCGCCCAGGTGTCGTAGTCGAGCGGCTGGCCGCGCACCCAGACGAGACCGTTGATGGCGCTCGACCCGCCCAGCAGCTTGCCGCGCGGCACCGGAATGGCGCGATTGGCTGTGCCGGGCTCGGGATCGGACTCGTAGAGCCAGTTGGCGCCGGGATGATGGATCAGGAGGCCGAAGCTGACCGGCAGCCGTGAGTAGATGTGGCTCGCGCGCCCTGCCTCGAGCAGCAGCACGCGGGTACGCGGGTCCTCGGTAAGCCGCGCAGCCAGCACCGCGCCAGCCGAACCCGCACCAACAATGATGTAGTCGTACTGCTCCACGGCGTTCCCCCGTCCCGGTGTGACGTCTTGTTGCTTCTATTTCCGCGCCAGCACGCCGCCGGTCAATGGCGCCGATACGCCTGTCGTACCGGGGAAGGTGATGGCCCAGCCTTGCAGGAGCGAACGGCGAGATAGGCCCATGCTTCCGCCTCGACGGCGTCTCCGTCGAGAGCTACGGCCTCCGCCGGAACTACAGCGTTCTCGACCCGCTCGGCTATCATGCTCATCAGCGTCTTGTTCTTGCGGCCACCACCGGAGATGACCCACGTGTTTGGCTGCTCAAGCATATGAAAGCGCGATGTTGCGATCGCCGCCGCCGTGAATGCGGTCAGCGTCGCTGCACCATCCTCGGTCGACAGATCCGTTACGGCACCGGCAGAGAAGGCGTTGCGATCAACCGACTTCGGTGGAGCGGCCGCAAAAAAGCGGTTGGTCAGCAGCTCTGCCAGGGCGGCTTCGTTAACCCGGCCTGCAGCCGCACACTCGCCATTGGCGTCATATGATTTTCCAGTCCGCTTCTGCATCCAATCGTCGATCAGCGCATTGCCAGGACCGGTGTCGAAAGCAACTAGAGCGTCTTCAGTAAGGGACCCGCCACACAACCAGGTAACATTGGCAACGCCACCCACATTCACCACAGCAACCGGCCGGCGAAGCTTTGCAACGAGTGCCTTGTGATAAATGGAGGCGAGCGGCGCACCTTGTCCCCCGGCCGCTACATCTGCAGCGCGCAGGTCGTAGACCACATCGATGCCAATGGCTCGGGCCAGCGCTGCTCCGTCACCGATCTGCACAGTCAACTGCCGTTCGGGCGCGTGCAGCACGGTGTGGCCGTGAAACCCGACAATATCGATGCTTTCCGGCGCTATCCGGTGATCCTGCAGGAAATGGGTGACTGCCTCGGCGTGCAGGTCGGTCAAATACCGCTCGACCAGATGCAAGCTGCCCGGACGCTCTTCGCGCCGCCGGAGATCAGTTGCTTCAGTCAAGCCTACGCGCAGCTGGGCGCAAAACCCAGCAGAATAGGGATAGGAGCCGGCAGGGCCGCGCTGCAGCTCTTGAGCCCCATCCGTTTCGATCAGCGCCACGTCGATCCCGTCCATGGACGTGCCGCTCATGAGGCCGATTGCGCGCATTGTCTTGCTCATGCAGCTGGTCCTCTTGCATGTTCGCCTCTGTTCGCCTACCCCGTCCCCAGCTTCGCAGGACTTTAGGCTTCATGAGGCCGCACCCGGTTGTCATACCGGGGCTTGTCCCCGGTATCCAGCCATCTAAGACTGCCGGAGCGAACGGAGAGATGGATCCCGGTGACCCCCGGAACAAGTCCGAGGGCAGGCAAGCACCGGGATGACACGCCAAGGACGCCGGCATCAACATGGCAAAATACAAGTCCGATTTCCTCAATGTCCTGGATGAGCGCGGCTTCATCCACCAGTGTTCCGACTTCGCGGGGCTGGACGCGCTTGCCGTCAAGGGCGACGTGATCGCCTATGTCGGCTACGACTGCACGGCGCCGTCGCTGCACATCGGCCACCTCTACACCACCATGATGCTGCACTGGATGCAGTCGACCGGCGGCGGCAAGCCGATCGTGCTGATGGGCGGCGGCACCACGCGCGTGGGCGACCCCTCGGGCCGGGACGAGACGCGCAAGATCCTGCCCGTCGAGCAGATCGAGGCCAACAAGGCCGGCATCCAGGTGGCCTTCGCCAAGTTTCTCGCTTTCGGTGGCCGCCGGCACGATGCGGTCATGGCCGACAACGCCGAATGGCTGACCAAGCTCAACTACATCGAGATGCTGCGCGACATCGGCCGGCACTTCTCCGTCAACCGCATGCTGACCATGGATTCGGTGAAGCTGCGGCTCGAGCGCGATCAGGAGCTGTCCTTCATCGAGTTCAACTACATGCTGCTGCAGGCCTACGACTTCGTCGAGCTGGCGCGCCGCTACAAGTGCAACCTGCAGATGGGCGGCTCCGACCAGTGGGGCAACATCGTCACCGGCGTCGACCTCGGCCGCCGCATGGGCACGCACCAGCTCTACGCGCTGACCTGTCCGCTGCTCACGACGTCCGCCGGCGCCAAGATGGGCAAGACCGCGGCCGGCGCCGTGTGGCTCAACGAGGACCAGCTCTCGGCCTACGACTACTGGCAGCACTGGCGCAACTCCGAGGACGGCGTGGTGGAGCGGCTGCTCAAGGTCTACACGCGCCTGCCGCTCGACGAGATCGCCAAGCTGGCCGCGCTCAAGGGCGCGGAAATCAACGAGGCGAAAAAAGTGCTGGCGACCGAAGCAACGGCGCTGCTGCATGGTCGCGAGAAGGCGGAAGCTGCGGAGCGAACGGCGCTGGAGACGTTCGAGCAGGGCGCGACCAGCGAGGGGCTGCCGACGGTGGAGATCGCGGCCAGTGAACTGGCGGCGGGGCTCGGGGTGCTGGCAGCGTTTGTGAAGGCGGGCCTTGTGAAATCCAACGGCGAAGCGCGCCGGCAGATTCAGGGCAGCGGCAGCGGCTTGCGTGTGAACGACGTGCCCGTATCAGACGAGAGCGCGAAGCTCACGCCAAAAGACGTCAGCGACGGCGTGATCAAGCTGTCGCTCGGCCGCAAGCGGCATGTGCTGCTGAGGCCCAGATAAGCCACCGGCTTCAGGGCAATACTATCCGGGCCTTGCAACTCTTGCATGTGCAGCGTACAGCTTTGCAAGCCTGTCAATGGAGGCTTTCATGAAATTGGTGCTCAGCCTTGCTGTTTGCGCCGCGTGCGCGCTGCCTGCCAGCGCCCAGGTGACCTGCTCCAAGTTCGGCAACCAGACTTATTGTTCCAACGGGCAGTCGTTTACCAAGTACGGCAACACGACTTACGACAACTTCGGGAACATCTTTACGAACTACGGCAATCAACAGTTCGGCACGAATGGCCAAACGATCTCGAAATACGGCAATCGCTCATTCGACAACGAAGGCAACAGCTGGACAACATACGGCGATAAATCCAGCGATCGCGGCACGCAACGGCAACGGCAATAGCCCAACTGCCGCCAACCACCGTCATCGGCTCGCCGTATCGAGCGCCTTGATCGCGTCGACGTCGAGCTTGAGATGCACGGCGGCGATCAGATCCTTGAGCTGATCGAGGTTGGTGGCGCTGGCGATGGGGGCGGTGATGCTGGGGCGCGCGATGAGCCAGGCGAGAGCCACCTGGGCCGGGTTGGCTTTCAGACGTGCGGAGACGTCGTCCAAAGCTTTGAGAATGCGCAGGCCGCGCTCGTTGAGCATCTTCTTGGCGCCGCCGCCGCGCGGGCTCTTCTTGAAATCGGCCTCGGTGCGGTATTTGCCGGTCAGGAAACCGCTGGCCAGCGAATAGTAGGGGATGACGCCGATGCTCTCTTTCAAAACCAGCGGCTCCAGCGCGCGCTCGTAGTCGGCGCGTTCGTACATGTTGTAGTGCGGCTGCAATGTCTCGTAGCGGGGCAGCTTGTTGGCGGCGCTGACGCCGAGCGCTTCAGCCAGGCGCGGCGCGTCGTAGTTGGAAGCACCGATGGCGCGCACCTTGCCCTGCCTGATGAGCTGGTCGTAGGCCGCCAGCGTTTCCTCCAGCGGCGCATCCTTGTCGTCGGTGTGCGACTGATAGAGATCGATATGGTCGGTCTGTAAGCGCTTCAGCGAATCCTCGACGCGCTGCAGAATATAGTCCCTGCGCAGGCCCTGGCCGACGCCAGGCATTTCCAGGCCGACTTTGGTGGCAATGACGACCTTATCGCGTCCGCCGCGCGCCTTCAGCCAATTGCCGACGACGGTTTCGGACTCGCCGCCTTTGTGTCCCGACACCCATTTCGAATACACATCGGCCGTGTCGATGGCGTTGAGACCGGCGCCGACGAACCCGTCCAGCAGCTTGAACGACATGGCCTCGTCGGCGGTCCAGCCGAACACGTTGCCACCGAACATCAGAGGGGCGATCTCCAGGCCGGAGTTTCCGAGCTTGCGCTTCTGCATCATGAGCACCTTCGCGTTGAATTGGATTGCGGATTGATTATCTGGACGTTCAAGGAGCCTAGGCCGGGTCGCGCACCTGGCGCACGAAGTCAGCGACCGCGCGGCCGATCTCGTCGGGGCTGTCCTCCTGGATGAAGTGCAGGCCTTTGACGGTGATCTCCGTCTGATTGGGCCAGGCGCGACACACTTCGCGCTGGCGGCCGACGAGAATCGAGCCGGGGTCGGCGTTGATGAACAGCTTCGGCATCTTGCTGGCGGCCAGCCAGGCGGAATAGTCCTCGACCACCGCCACCACGTCGGCCGGCTGACCCTCGATCGGAATCTGGCGCGGCCAGGTGAGAGTCGGCCGGCGGTCCTCGCCCGGGTTGGCGAACGGCCGGCGGTATTCCGCCATTTCCTCGTCCGACATCTTGCGGATCACCGAGCCCGGCAGCACGCGCTCCACGAACGTGTTCTTGACGAGCACCATCTCCTCGCCGCCATCCGAGCGGAAGCCCTGGAACACGCGGCGCGCATTCTCGGGCCAGTCGGCCCAGGTGACGGGCGTGACGATCGCTTCCATGTAGGCGATGCCGGCGACGCGCTCGGCGTTCCTGCGCGCCCATTCGAAGCCCAGCGCCGAGCCCCAGTCGTGCAGCACAAGAATGATATTGGAGCCGAGCGCCAGCTTGTCCCACAGCGCGAACAGATATTCTCGCTGCTCGGCGTAGGTGTAGCGATTGGGGCCGGAGCCGGGCAGCATGTCGCTGTCGCCCATGCCGATCAGGTCACAGGCCACGAGCCGGCCCAGGCCCTCGCAGTGGGGCATGATGTTGCGCCACAGATACGACGAGGTGGGATTGCCATGCTGGAACACGATGGCCGGACCTTCGCCCACGTCGATGCAGGCCATGCCGCGGCCCTTGATCTCGACGCGCTTCTTGACGGCATAGGGGGCGGCGGACAGCGGCATGGGGACACTCCGGAGCTTGGGCAGCCCCTATAGTGTAGCTGCCGCACCGGGCCTGCGTAAGTCAGCCGCTCACCGCAACCTCAGCCCTCGGTGCGGCCGGCAAGCTCGGCCTTGGCTTGCGCGAGCATGCGGAAAAAGGTGCGCACACGCTCGGCGTCGTGAAACTCCTCGAAGCGCACGATCTTGTCGCCTTCCACGAGCCAAACGTGGCGCATGCGGCCCTCGTACTCGAGCCCCGTCAGCCTGTGGCGATAGTGGAACCGTACGCGCGAGTGGAAGGAACCGCCCTCAGCCGTGATCTGCAGCGGCACATACTCGATGAAATCGAAGTCGTCCAAAATGCTCTGCAGGCGGGGCGCAAGCAGGTCGCGGCCCTGCACTTCACCGGCAAACGGCACAACGTCATCGGGAAGATGAATGACAAACACCACGTCGGGTGCGAAGACCGCCAGCGTTGCCGGAAGATCACGCGCAGCCCACGCCGCATAGGCTGCTTCCACCACCATAGAGATGCTTGCCCGCACTTGGCTTTGCTCCTCTCCTGTCGCTCATAACACTGCGTACCATGCATATTGACGGTTGGACGTCACCGCCGTGACAGCAGGCACAATCTAGCCACATCGCGAAGCCGTTTGCGGACACATAAACTGTCGGTGACCCATGAGGCTCTCGTCAGCATCCAAAGTCTCGGCTTTTCAACACCCTACACTAAAGGGGCGTGGACTGGCCATCTGCGCAAGCAGCGTGTGGGCGCAGGCGCGCCGAACGGCGGGGAGATGCTAGCATTGCCGAATGCGCAGGTTCCGTGCCTCGTTTGCTTCGCCCGGCCGCCTTTAGCGGAAACCACGCTGCCTCGCCTCGGCCAAACTCGTCGCCTTTAGTGCCTCTCCTACAGGAGAACATGATGCATCATCGCCTGGCCTTGTCTGCCCTGATCACGCTGGCCGTGCTGGCGCCGTTCGGCGCGGCTGCGCAACTGCTCGAGCTGCCCGCGCGCAAGCCGGGGCAATGGGAAATGCGCATGACGACCGAGAAGCCGGCCGGTGGCCCCTCGATGACGTCGCAGATGTGCATCGATGCCGCCACCGACCGCGAGCTGATGGAGTTCGGGCTCAAGATGTCGAAGGGCAGCTGCCAGCGCTTCGACATGAAAAAGGCCGGCGCGGGCTGGGTGATCGACGCCGAGTGCGCGTTCGGTCCCGTGAAGAACGTGACCAAGACCACCATCAGCGGCGACTTCCAGTCGACCGTCAAGGTCCGCATGGAAGGAACCATGGAGGGCCTTCCCGGCGCAGGCAGCGGTCCGCAGCCGACGCTCATGACGCAGACCGCCACCTGGAAAACCGCCGCCTGCACCGACGGCATGAAGCCAGGCGATGTATCGCTCGGCAATGGCATCAAGATGAACGTGAAGCAGCTGCAGCAGCTGCAAAAGATGCTGCCGAACCTGCAGGTCAAATAGGACGCCGGCCTGTTCGGCCCGCAAGCAAGAGCTACTTGTCCGACCACACGGCGAGTTCGTAGCCGTCCGGGTCGAGGAAATGAAAGCGCCGCCCGCCAGGGAAGGAGAACACCGGCTTGACGATACGCGCGCCGGCGGTTTCGAGACGCCGCTGCGTTTCTGCGAGATCATCGGCGTAGAGGATCACCAGCGGTCCGCCCGGCTTAGGATCTCCCTTGGCGAGGCCGCCCGTCAGCCGCCCGTCGGTGAACTCGCAATAGGCCGGGCCATAGTCGGTGAAGGTCCAGCCGAAAGCCTTGCCATAGAACTCGCGCGAGCGGGCGATGTCGGCGACCGCGAATTCGATGTTGTCGATACGGCGGTCGTTGCCGGGTTGGGCCATGGTGCTTTCTCCTGCAAAAAACCCCCGCATGGCACGGCAGGACATCCTAGTCGGGGTCGGATTCGGCGCGCGGGGTGTCAAGCCGTACGCCGAGAACAGCGAGCAAAGCCGCCGTCACGCAGCCGGCGAAGATCCCGACCATGAGATCTGCCGCCAGCGTCAGCCCGAACGTCGCGAGCAGCACGACGGCTGCAGGCCAATGATGCAGGAGGTGCATGAACTCCGCTTTCTCCGCCATGTTCCAGCACACCACGACCAGCAGGCCGGCCAGCGCGGCAAGCGGTATGAAACTGGCCAAGGGAGCGGCGAGAACCATGAACGCCAGCAGGAACGCGGCGTGCATCATGCCCGCGACTGGGCTGCGCGCGCCGGCGCGGATGTTGGTCGCCGTGCGCGCGATCGTGCCCGTTACACTGATGCCGCCGAACAGCGCGGATGCCACGTTGGCAACGCCTTGCGCCACGAGTTCCATGTTGTAGCGATGCTTTCGGCCGGTCATGCCATCGGCGATCTTCGCCGACAGCAGGCTCTCCACGCCGCCCAGCAGCGTAAAGGAAAGTGCGGCAGGCAGCAGTTCCAGCAACCGCGCCGGCGTGATAGCCGGCAGTGCCGGCAGCGGCAAGCTGCGCGGGATGCCGCCGAAGTGGCTGCCGATGGTCTCCACCGGGAGACGCAGCAGGGCGGCTGCCAGCGAGGCTAGCCCAACCGCAATGAGCATCGCGGGCCAGGTCGGCCGCCAGCGCCGCAGCGCGAAGATCAGAGCCGCCGAACCGACACCCACCGCAAGCGCGCCCGGATTGAGCGACGGCAGGGCTCGCCAAAGCACGATCAGCTTCGGCAAGAGATGGCCAGGCTCGGCGCCTGTGATCGACAGCCCGCCGAGATCCCGGAGCTGGCTGGCGAATATGGTGACCGCAATTCCGCACGTGAATCCCACCGTGACGGCTTGCGGAATGTATCGAATAAGGGCGGCCAGGCCCGTCAACCCGATCACCGTCAGGAAGATCCCCGACAGGAGCACCGTGAGCAGCAGGCCGTCGAGGCCGTGCCCGGCGACGGTCGCCGCCACCAGGACGATGAAGGCGCCCGCAGGTCCACCGACCTGGAAGCGGCTGCCGCCCAAGGCGGAGACAAGGAACCCGCCGATGATCGCGGCATACAGCCCGCGCTCCGGCGACACTCCGGACGCCACCGCGATGGCCATCGACAGCGGCAGAGCAACGATGGCAACCGTAAGCCCCGCAACCGTGTCCTTGCGGAAGGATGCGAGACTGTAGCCCTCCGTCACCACGGTGGCGAGCTTCGGGCGGAAGAGGTGAGCCGTGGCAGAGCCGTCAGGCATCGAGAAGCCGGCTATTCGGTTTTGCCGTCAAGACGGCTTCGAATTAAGCCAATTGATGCACCCTATGCAATAGGCCAGCCTGTCGCTGCCGTGCGCGGCGCGTTGCAGCGGCGGCGGCACCTCCCGTGCCGGCCTGGGAGCACCCAGGACTCAGACCGCGTCGGCGAGCGCCTTGCCGTTGACGCGCGTCTCGTGGGCAAGATTGTCGACCGTCACGTGCGTGTCGTACCACGTGAGCCGCGGGCGGGCGCCGAAGCGCTCGGTCAGCTCGGCGATGCGCGCTTGCGTGTACCAGGCTTCCGCCGACGCGCGGCTGTCCCACAGATAGACGCCGCCGGTGCCGGCGTCGCCATTCAGGTAGTCCTTGCGGATCAGGCCTTTGGCAGCAAGGTTGCGATAGATCGGGGCGCTCGACGTGCCGCCCTTCACGGCTTGCTCCTCGGTGCGCTTCGGCAGGTCGAACTGGACGATGACGATGCAGTTGCCCATGGCTGTCTCCTCCACGTGTTGGCGCAGCATAGGGGATGTTGCGGGCCGTGGCGACGGGGTGGCGGCCCTTCCAAGGTGTCCGATGCGCTCGGGCGCATTCTCGCCAACGGCGCACACTACACTGACCGGCCGCCGAGCGCGGGACGGCGGAACGGAGGCGCGGACTGTTTCAGCGAAAGAGGTCAGTCATGAGAATTGCTGCCGCGATGAGCTGCGTCCTGGCGGTCTTGGCCACCGGTGCATCGGCCCAGTCGCTGAAGGACGTCATCGCGAAGTAACCCATCGCCTTCTGTAATTCGAGCTCAGCCGTCAAGCGCCTACGCAATTTTTTATTTCCGGTTCCGGGGGTGCTGCTGACGCAGCGGCAAGCGGTCTGATTACTGTTCATGACCTCAAGCGGGCGCTGAACCGACTGGCGGGTCCGGCATGGACGAACCTGCCCAGTGAGCCGCTGGGCAGCCCCGCGAATGGGCAGTACGATCCCGAGCTGCCGCATCGGACAAGAGTTCGACCGATCAATTCCGCCGGTTGACGGCGTTTTCCGGCACAATTTCCGCCTTGAAGCGGAAGAGCTGCGGATCGGCGGGATCGACTGTAATGCGGACCCAGTGCGTGTCGGGCCAGCCGAACGTCTCGACGCGCGTGAAGTTCTCGAACAGCCGGTTCGTCTTTCTGCTGTAGAGCGGCTTGTCGATGCGGAATAGGTGGGTGTCGCCGTGGAGGAAGGCAACCGGTTTGTCGAAAGCCTCCAATTCTCCGGCGAGCGTTTCGATGTAGTCACCGAACGCGGTGGTCGGGTTCGGAAGCGCCTGCCCGCGCGGGATGAAGGGAATGAAGTACCGGGTCTTAGCGGCCGGCGGCCAGAAATTCTCGAATCCCGGATTGGCCTGCGTCAGGATGATAAGGCCGCGACTGTTCGAAGCCTTGGCCTCGGCGAACGCCTGCTTCATCCAGGCGATGTTCGCAGCCTTGCGCTCCAGATGCTCGGCATCCATCTCCGGTGTGCGTCCGAAATTATCGTTGCTGCCGACGATGTGCAGGGTCACGAACGTAACGCCTCCGATGCTCCAACGGAGATTCTCGCGAAACCTTGCGAACTGTGGATCGGCGGATTGATTCCTCACCGCGATCGGTCGCTGCCCGAGGCTGCGTCCATCGGGAAAGAACATCGTGCGCACTTTCGCCAGCAACTCCAGCGAATCGACTTTCTGGGCTTGCAGCGGCCAGCAATCGGTCCAGTCGTTATCACCGGGTGTCAACACGAACGGATGGCGGATGGTCTGGAAGGAGTTGTAGATCGCCTTGTAGTTCTCGTCGACGCAGGGCATCGAGGCGATTGTCGGGTTCTGATTGTAGGGCCGCGCATCGAACTGGAAATCGCCAATGTGTGCGACCAAGGCGAGGTCGGCGGCGTTGAGCGCCCCGAGTACACGCTGATATTCGCGCTCCTGCACCTTGGTGTATGGCATGTCGCCGATCAGCGCGAAGTCGAAGGCGCGCTCCTGGGCGGCAGCGCTTCCACCGGCGAACGTCAAGCATGTCAGAAGCAAGGCGCGCGGAGCTAGGCCGCTGAGGGGCCCATACGGGGTGTGCACCCGTCGATGGACCGACCTCATTCGTTTCCCCCTTGGTGTTTTGGTGTTCCCAATTTTCTTCGTACTCGTCATCGGCTCCTCCCCGAAACGGGACCTGCGCCTCTGATTTCGTTACGAAGTGTAATTGTTACATTCTATAACAATCGATACTCATGGGTGGCGGCCGTCAATGGCGTCAGAGCAGTTGACAGAAATTATCGAAGGACGTTGCGCATGCGACACAATGCGGTTGTGCCCTTCATCGGCACAGATGCCATGGCGCTCGGCTTTCTGGCACGCGAGGCTTGGTGACAAGCGAAGCTTGCACGCGCTTCCTCGTGCTCATTCCGCCATTGCTGGCGGGCCAATGGCTCGGCGCGCGCAGTTTCAGGACGGCCGATCCCGCCGCGTTCCGCCGCTGGGTGCTGGCGCTGCTGGCCGTCCTCACACTCCTGAGCGGCTTGCAAGGGATACTGATGTTGACCGCGCAAGTGCCGTGCCGCGGCGACTGATGTCGCAGCGTCGCGCGTGTTCAATCCAGCTTGAAGGCGACACGCAGGATGTCGCTGACCGCGCGGGTGGCGGCCTGGGCCGCCTCGGCATTGGCACCGATATGCGGGCCGAGCTTCACGCATGCGTCGGTGTAGGCGAAGGCCACTTTGGTCGCCTCGTTTATCAGGGTGCCCGCCTCCGCCTCACGGACTGCGCAATCGCGCACCGTCTGCGAAGTGGCGGCCTTGGTGGCCGGCACCGGACCGATCGGATTGTCGAACACGTGGAAGGCGTTCGCATACTCGGTCAGCTCGGCGTCACGTTTGGCGTCGCGCAGACGCTGCACATAGGCCTTGCAGCTCGCGACCGGATTGTAGTCGTCGGCGGCGCCGTGGAAGATGCGCACCTTGCGGTCGCCGATGTCGGCCTCGCCGATGTAGCTGGTGGCGCAATCGGGATAGAACGGGATGTAGGCGACGAACTGCGCTCCCGACGTGTTCCACATGCGGTGGAAGCGATCGAGGCTGGCGTAAAGCGCCGCCTGGCCGCCGCGCGAGAATCCCACGAGCGCGATGCGCGCGGGATCCACACGGGGATGCTTCGCCATGACCTCCAGCGCCTTATAGATGTCGGCGATGAAGTTGAGGCGGCCGAGCAGCGCCTGGTTGCCGCTGACGGAGGTGAGACCGCGGCCGGTGAAGCCGTCGATGACGAAGGTGGAGATGCCCATGGCGTTGAGCTGGCGCACCCAGGCGTCCATGTTCGACCCGATGCCGCCGGACCCGTGCATCAGGACCACGAGCGGAAGCTTGCCCGTACCCTGGGCAACGCGCAGCTCGCCCGTCAGCGTCACCGGCTTGGCGCCCGCGCGGTCTCCGGTCAGGAACTGCTGGTCGGACAGCGTCAGCGACTGGAACGCGTGCAGCTCGACCCGCGCGGCAAGTTCCTTCGGTGCCGTGGTCTGCGCGTGAGCGGCGAACGGCAGCATGATTGCCGCAATGGCTGCGATGATGATCCGCATGGCTTGTCTCCCCAAAATCTGATGCGCTTCGGCGCATTCTCGTCAACCACGCGAGCCTACACCAGCCGGTGCCTGGGCGCACGGGCCCGGCGATGACCGCGGCGGTGTTCAGGGAAGCGTGAGGCTATTGCGCCGGGACGGGCTGCCGGCCCGCGCGGGATGCCAAGAAGGCGCCTGTTTGCCTGCATCCGGCCGGCTGGTACTGCGGGCCAACGCTAGACAGCGGCAACACAGTCGATCTCGATGTCGAAAGGTCCCGGCCATCCGGGAACGCCGACAAAGATCCGGACGGAGGCGCGCTGTTCAATCTCGCGATTGATGGCGCGTAGCGCCCGCGTTTTTCTGGTACGTTCGGCACCAGCTGACTGTGAGGTTGAAGACGCAATGACGGGCGCGCTGGTGCATACGTTGGTGGCGGTTGTCGCGGCGGTATTTGGGGCCATTGCCGGGCGCGTGTTTGCTTTGGAAGCCGAGAGCCGGCTTGCGGCGATTTTCGCCGGCGCGTACGTGGGCGCCGGCGTTGGCCTGGCGAGCGCCATGCCGACCGGGTCGCTGCTCGCTCTTGTGGCGCAATATCTGAATGCCGGGTCCTCCACGTGGTTCGATGCTCTGGACGTGGCTGCAAAGGCCCTGCTGTGGGGCACGGCCGCAGGTGCCGGCGGCGGCCTGGCGGTGAGCCTCGTTATCGCGGCGCTCAACTTGGGACCGCGCAAAGCATCGTAATTGCTTCGAGATGGATGGCGCATTTTCAGTCTGCGGCTAAGGCCGCAGCGCTCGGGACCATGCAAACGAGAAAGTCGGCCGCTGGGTGTCGGACACGCCGAAATCCGCGCGCCGGGTCACGCCCGAGTAGCGGGCGGCGCTACTGCCCCGGCCTGCCGGTTTTGCGGGGGCGGCCGTGGCGGTGCTTTTTCTTTTCGGTGTCGTCGAAGACTTCGATGGTCTTGATCGGCGGCTTGGGCGGCAGGGGCTTGCCGGTGACGGGCAGGCCGCGTTCGGCGTGGGGGCCCATCTCGTCGAGGGTCGGCTTGTGCGGGCCCTTGACCTGCTCGCCGTAGGCGCCGGCCTTGGTGCGCGGGTCGATGTCGGGGGCGCGCGCGGGGATCGGGCGGTTGGAGTGCGAGCCCATCTCGTCGAGCGTGGGCTTGCGGATGCGTGAGACGGCGTCGGCGTCGCGCTGAGGTTCGGGGCGGTCGGTGCCGGGGCCCATGTCGTCGAGCGAGGGCTTCTTCGCGCGCGTGCCCGGCGTGACGGTGGTTTGCGCGTAGGTGGGCTGGACGGGCTGGTACTCGCGCTGGATGCGGCTATTGGACGGCGTTTGTGGCGGCCCCTCATCCCGGCCTTCTCGTCGTGTCGAAGACACGCTTCCCGCATGATGTGAAGAACGGGGAGAAGGAGAAGATGCGCGAGGCATATTCGCCTTGGGGCCGTATTTGCGGTCGCCGGCGAAGGCGCCGGCTTTGTCTTCGACGTCGGTCTGGCGGGCGAGGGGATCGTCGGCGATGGCGAGTTCGGTCTGGCGCAGGCGCTTGACCTCGTCGCGCAGGCGGGCCGCGGTCTCGAACTCCAGGTCGGCGGCGGCCTCGCGCATCTTCTTTTCCATGTTGTCGATGACGGCCTTGAGGTTGTGGCCGACGAGGGTGGCGTTCTCTTCGGTCGAGGCCGGCATCGACCGTGACGTGGTCCTGCTCGTAGACGCGAGGACAGCACGTCGTGGATGTTGCGCTTGATGCTCTCGGGCGTGATGCCGTTGGCCGTGTTGTAGGCCGTCTGCTTCTCGCGGCGGCGATCGGTCTCGGCGATGGCGCGCTCCATCGAGCCGGTCATCTGGTCGGCGTAGAGGATGACCTTGCCGTCGACGTTGCGGGCGGCGCGGCCGATGGTCTGGATGAGACTGGTCTCGCTGCGCAGGAAGCCTTCCTTGTCGGCGTCGAGGATCGCCACCAGCGCGCACTCGGGGATGTCGAGGCCCTCGCGCAGCAGATTGATGCCGATCAGCACGTCGAAGGCGCCGAGCCGCAGGTCGCGGATGATCTCGATGCGCTCCAGCGTCTCGATGTCGGAGTGCATGTAGCGCACGCGGATGCCCTGCTCGTGCATGTACTCGGTGAGGTCTTCGGCCATGCGCTTGGTGAGCGTGGTGACGAGCGCGCGGTAGCCCATCTTCGGACGACCTGGTGCACTTCGTCGATCAGGTCGTCGACCTGGGACTTGGCGGGGCGGATCTCGACCGGCGGATCGATCAGGCCGGTGGGGCGGATCACCTGCTCGGTGAAGCTGCCGCCCGTCTGGTTCAGCTCCCAGCCGCCGGGCGTGGCCGAGACGTAGGTGGTCTGCGGCCGCATGGCGTCCCACTCCTCGAAGCGCAGCGGGCGGTTGTCCATGCAGGAGGGCAGGCGGAAGCCGTATTCGGCGAGCGTGGCCTTGCGCCGGTAGTCGCCGCGGAACATGCCGCCGATCTGCGGCACGGTGACGTGGCTCTCGTCGACGAACACCAGCGCGTTGTCGGGCAGGTACTCGAACAGGGTCGGCGGCGGCTCGCCGGGCTGGCGTCCCGTGAGATAGCGCGAGTAGTTCTCGATGCCGGCGCAGGAGCCGGTCGCCTCCATCATCTCCATGTCGAACACGGTGCGCTGCTCCAGGCGCTGCGCCTCCAGCAGGCGGCCGGAGTTGTAGAGTTCCTCCAGGCGCTGCTTGAGCTCGGACTTGATGGACTTGATGGCCTGCTGCAGCGTCGGCTTGGGCGTGACGTAGTGCGAGTTGGAATAGACCTTGATGAGTTTCAGCTCGTCGGTCTTCTGGCCGGTGAGCGGATCGAACTCGGTGATGGACTCCACCTCGTCGCCGAACAGCGAGATGCGCCAGGCGCGGTCTTCCAAATGCGCCGGGAACAGCTCGACGGTGTCGCCGCGCACGCGGAAGGTGCCGCGGATGAAGTTGGCGTCGCTGCGGCGGTAGTGCAGGGCGACGAGATCGGCCAGCAGCTGGCGTTGCGGCAGGGACTCGCCGGTCTGCACGGTGAAGGTCATGGCCGTGTAGGTCTCGACCGAGCCGATGCCGTAGATGCACGACACGGACGCCACGATGATGACGTCGTCGCGCTCCAGCAGCGAGCGCGTGGCGGCGTGGCGCATGCGGTCGATCTGCTCGTTCACCGACGATTCCTTCTCGATGTAGGTGTCGGTGCGCGGCACGTAGGCTTCGGGCTGGTAGTAGTCGTAGTAGGAGACGAAGTACTCCACCGCGTTGTCGGGGAAGAAGCTCTTGAACTCGCCGTAGAGCTGGGCCGCCAGCGTCTTGTTGGGCGCCAGCACCAGGGCCGGGCGCTGGGTCGCCGAGATCACCTGCGCGGCGGTGAAGGTCTTGCCCGAGCCGGTGACGCCGAGCAGCACCTGGTCGCGCTCGTGCTTGTTCACGCCCGCGACCAGCTCGGCGATGGCGGTGGGCTGGTCGCCCTTGGGCTCGTACTCCGACACCAGCTTGAAGGCGACGCCGCCCTCGGACTTCTCGGGGCGCTCGGGCCGGTGCGGGATGAACTGCGGCAGGCTGCCCGACACCAGCGGATGCGTGGCGATCATCGGCTGCTCGGCCAGCACCTGGCGCGCGCGCTCGGAGCGCTCGTGCGGCTTGGCGAGGATGGCATTGAGCGACGCCGTCATGCTCTCGATGCTGCGCGAGGGCGGCCCGACCTGGCGCAGCGCGGGCAGGGTGGACGGGCGAGGCGGGCAGGAACGGCGCCTGCGGCGCCTCGGCGAAGCCTTGCGCGGTGGAACGCCGCGTCTCCGGCGTGCCGCCGGCGCCCTCTACGGGCGGCGGGGACGGCTTGCCGGACTTGCCGCGCGAGGGGCGGGGGCGCGGGGTGAGTCGCGGTCAGGCGCGCCGGCCGAGCGTTCACGCGAGGACGGGGCGTCGGCGGATTTAGGGGGGCGGGGCATGGGGGATATATGGCGCGGGAGCGGCGTGGGGGCAAGTTGGGTGCGGGGACTCTCACCTACTTGCTGACAAATGGCGGCAATCGGCTCGGCGCGACGTCGGGCACGGCGATGCACATCGGCAGCGATCTTGCCGCAGTAGTGATTTACACTGCCGATTGATAGGAGACGATTATGTTTTTCACGGTTTCAGAGACCTCGGTTCTTAGAGCTGCTTTCTATTTGCTGCTGCTGCTTCTGACGCTGTTGTCCTCAGGCCCGACCTTGGCTGCCGACTGCAAGACTCCGGAGGAATGCAAAGCGCAGTTGCAGAACGACAGTATCTCTATCGGGCTTCGGCTTCACTGGCAGCCTGCGGGAGACATAACCCTCAACAACAACAATAGACTTGTATTCCCCATCTTTGAACCTGTTTCCGGCCTGTACAGGTTCGAAATGCATCGGCAGCAAGTGTTCGTCTACATAGGTTGAAACCGAAAATCTGAAGCGACGGTTCGCCGAATATCGCGCACCCAATAAAACAAACAAGACCAACCGTCGCATCTGCGCTGAGCTTCTACGCACACTCCGCGCCGGCGGCAGCGCATCGATCTCTATTGTCACAGACGAGGCCTCGCTGTGCACTGATGGTGGCTGCACTGCCGCCCTTCTGGGGATCGGAAATCACCGAAAGCTGCTTGAACAACTCGCCATATTCGCGGTGCCTTCCGGCATTCAAGTATTGAACCGCGAGCGGGTCCTCACTGCGAAAGAACGGAAATTGGTCGGGGTAAAGATTAAGGCTTTCGAACCTGAGAAAGACGGCAACTGTTCGTGACGGAGCCTTTGCCTTGTATGTCTCCCCGCTAGCAGGGAAATCCGCGCGGCACGCGATGACGTTCATAATTTGGGATGCGCTCTCAACTGGCGTCATTCCCGCGGAGGCGGCAACCTAGTGCACCGAGCCGCGGGGGACCGCGTTCTGCGAAGCAATTCACGAGCCGCGCGCCGCAGCCTTGGAAGTCGGCGGATAGGTGGCGGCAAGACTTTCAACCGCACCTTCGTTGCCAAGTGAACTGGGTCCCCGCCTGCGCGGGGATGACGTTTGTGGGAAACGATGCGCTTTCAACTGGCGTCACTCCCGCGGAGGCGGGAGCCCAGTGCACCGGGCAGCGAGGTGACGGTCGAATTTGTGGCCGCCCCTCACCTCATGCCGGAGGCATGGCTCCGCCATAAAGCGGAAATGACGCCAATTGGAGCGCGAGAACATCACCCGAGCCGTCATTCCCGCCAAGCGCAGCGCTGAGCGGGAATCCAGATGCACGCGCCACCGTTGGGTCTGGGTCCCCGATAGCCTCGCCTGAAGCTCGGCTTCGGGGATGACGGGCCGTGGGATTCACCATGGGCGCGCATTGCGCGTGGCGCCACTTATCCCCGGGGGTGGCGGCGTGTGGCAGACTGCGCGTGTCCTTGCCCGCGACGGGACGACCGCTAGCAGTAACCGGCGTGGCAAGGGGACGGCGCCCCGCGAGGGTCATGGTTCTGTAGTGGCCCAGAATAACGGGAGTCCCCGGACCGCCGCCGACGGTAACGCCCTTAGAGCGGCCGCCGGTTTGAAACGGAGCACCGGATCGGAAAACGCCGTCACGCGGGTGCCGCAAGGCGACCCAGGGACCCGAGCAGGGTCTCAGGGAGCCCGACGGGGTTCCCAGGGAGGCGCAACCGGCGTCTCCCGGGCCGGGTGGTACCGGCCCAGGGCTGCCGACGAGGCACCCGCGTACCCGTCGCACCCCCGGCCCTTCTGCCGGGGACGGACGGCGCGTGGGCGGAGCGAATGACGAATGGAAAACCTCGTCCTGAGCCTGTCGAAGGACGGCCCGCACGCTCCAAGCCGTGGTTCGACAAGCTCACCACGGGGGTGTGCTCTGTGGCTCTGGGTTCCCGGATACGCGCGGCACGCTCCGGGATGACAGGTAGAATGAACCGCCGCTCAGCGCTGCGCTTGGCGGGAATGACGATGGCGCGGCTTACATCAGCGCTGCGCGTCGGCCGCTTGCGAGCCGTCGCGGCGGGTGCTGTTCCAGCTCGACCAGTGGCGGCCGCCGGCGAGGGAGAGGAAGCGCGGGCCGATGTCGACGTGGATGTGGTCCATGCCGGCGTAGGTCATGATGCCGCCGCTGCGGTGGTTGGCGATCAGCCATTCGAGGATCGCGGCCTTGCGGCTGCCGGCCTCGAAGTCGACGGCGTTGCCGCTGGCGTGGCGCGAGGGGCGGCCCGTGCCGGCGATAATGGCGCCGGAGCGGCAGGTCGACATCACTTTCACGGGGCCGAACTTCTGCTCGATGCGGTCCAGCAGACCACGCGCGGCCGGCGTCAGGCACGAGCGCGGCGCATCGGGGAATTCGCGGAAGGCCAGAGGCGGACCTTTCGGGCCATCATGCATGGCGCCATGCGAAGCGGCGGAGTCGGGCCCCTCGGGGACGAGATAGATGCTGTTGACCCAGCCGCTGGCCGCCTGGTGCTGCACCGGACACCACTTGGCGCGGCAGGCGCTGGTGACCGCAATGCCGCGACCGTCGGGCGGCAACTCGCCGACGACGTCGAAGTCGGCCGACGGGCCGCTGCGGATGTTGAGCACGTCGTCGCTGCGGACGTTGGCGACCTTGAACAGGGGATCGGCAGCGCGCTTGGGCTCGGCCTGCACCGGCGCTGGAGCCGCTGGCCGGGGCGGCGGCACGCTCGCAGTCTTGATCTCCGCCTGTTTCGACTCGACCTGCGGCGGCAGCGACGGATTCATGATGGCGGGCAAGAGCGGTGGCGCTACGGCTGGTGGAGGATTTAGTTCCGCAATCGCTTCGCTGGCAGCGGGCGGCGATGGCGGCGGCGTCGCGGCGGCAACGGCTTCGGCAGACTCCTGGAGCCGCGGCGGCGGACCTGCGAGCGCGGGCGGCGCCTCGGCGGGAGCGGGTTGCGGGACGCGCTTGGGGAACACGCGCGGCAGCGCCAGCAGGGTCGAGGCCTGGACGGGCGCGGGCGCGGCGACCGCGATCGCGGCGGTGCCGGTGTTGCCGTCCTGGGTGCGCCAGCGGAAGGCCCGGCCTTCGCGGGCGATGCGCATGCACTGGGGCTCGGCGTTGAACCAGCGGAACCACTTGTGACAGAGCTGGTCGCCGGCGACCCACCAGCGGCCGGAATCGACGGCGGAGCCGAGGTACCAGGCGAGATCGCGGGCCTCGCCGGAGAGGCGGCCTTCCTGGGTGTAGCGGACCGGCAGCTTGGTGCCGGCCGGCGTGTCGATCTCCACCGTGGCGCCGGCGACGAGCTCGCTGATCTGCGGTCCGGACAGCCCAGGCGGCGATTGCGCCCAGGCCGCGGTCGCCGCGGAAAACAGCCAAAGCCCCCGAAAGGATCACCTTGAGCACTAAATCCCCCGATAAATGCTCAGTTGAATCAGGTCTCTATTGATCCTCTCCATGGGTCAACAGTGTGGCAGGATCGGGAAAATCGCGAGGTGGATCGCGGGCATGTCCTCTGTCATGCCGGCCGGAGCCCCGAATGAAGTCCGCGGCTGCGCACTCGTCCTCGTCCTGAGCTTGTCGAAGGACGGCCGCGCACAACAAGTCGTGGTTCGACAGGCTCACCACGGGGTTTGTCTTGCCGCCCGGTCCGGATTTTCAACGGCGGCGAATTCCGGGATGACAGGCGGAGAAGTTGCCTCAGCCCTGCTTGGCCACGCGCTTCGTCGCCGGATCGGCCGGCGGGGAGACCCAGGGGTGGCGGGTGTCCTCCCACACCGAGATCGCGGGCGCAGGGAAATCGGGATCGGCGAAGGTGCCGATGGCGACGGCGACGAGGCCGGGGAAGCCTTGGCCCTCCCAATAGACGGTCGAGCCGCACACCGGGCAGAAATGAAAGGTCAGCGCGTTGCCGCTGTCGGAGGAACGCACCCACGCGGTGGCGGTGCCGGTGATCGCGATTTGCTCGCGCCGGAAACGCGCCTGGTTGCTGATCACGGCGCCGGTGCGGCGCTGGCACTCCAGGCAGTGGCACATGGAGATGCGCACGGGCTCGCCTTCGATCGTGAGCGCGAGCTGTCCGCAGCTGCAGGCGGCGCGGCGGGTGGTGATCGTAGACATGGCGTGGGGCTGGCTCCGCGGCTGCCGATGTTGCGGGCACTGTAGCGCCAATGGAGGGTGCAGCGCCACGGGTGAACGGACCGTGTCCGTCCTGCAGATCGAATGCGCACCCGGCACATGTCCGCTAGGCGCGGTGCGTGCTCCAATCGTGCCGCTCCAGCATCAGGGAGACCAGCGCGCCCGCGATCAGCGCCCAGAACGGTGCACCGATGTTGAGCACGGGAATGCCAGCCACCGTCACCAGGAACGTCACCAGCGCGCCCAGCGTGAAGCGCCCCTGGAAGGCGATGGCGAAGGCGCTCTGCAGCACGCGCAGCATCGCCAGGCCCGCGAGCGTGGCGATGAACGCTGCCGGTGCAGCCAGCAGCAGGCGCGTGAACAGCGGCGACAGCAGCCCGAACAGCATCGCCAGCACGCCGACAACCACGCCCGCGGCATACTGCGTGTGCCGCGCGCCGCTCGACGAGATGATGGCATTCACTGGGCCCGTGAGGCAGGTCGGCGCAGCACCGACGGCCGCGCTCGCCAGCGTGCCGACGCCGCAGGCGACAGCGACGGAGTTGATCGGGGCCGCATGTCCCGCGGCCGTCAGCACAGCCATGCCCTGCCCGTTCTGCACCACCAGCACGGTGATCGCCAACGGCACCACCAGCTCGAGCATGGCCGGCCAGGAGAACGCGGGAGCACGGATCTGCGGTGCGGCGAGCACGGTTGTCGTATCGAGGCCGGGAGCGAAGGCGCCCGTGTGCCAAATGGCGAATGCGCCGACCGCGAGCGCCGCGATCAGGGGTGGAATGCGCGAAGCCAGGGCCGGCGAGATGCTGACCAGCAGGTACACCGCCGTCATCGGTGCGGCGATCCAGAAGCCGGTCTCGAAAGCCCGCACCCAGTCGAGACCGAATGAGAGAAAAACGCCCGCTACCATGCCCATCACGATCGGCATCGGGATCGCCTGCATGGCGCGGCGCACCCAGCCGGTGAGACCGAGTGCAATCATGAGCAACCCGGTGGCCAGAAACGCGCCGATCACTTCGGGAAAGCTGAGATGGGTGAGCGCCGGCCCGACCAGCACGGTGCCAGGAATGGTCCAGAAGAAGGCCAGCGGCTGGCGATAGGCGAGACAGTAGACGATGCTGATGATGCCGTTGATGAAGAAAGCGCCGAACACCCACGATGCCAGGTCGGCTTCGCTGAGGCCGCCCTTGGTTCCGGTTGCCAGCACCACCGCCACCGGCCCGGTCGCCGCAAACAGGAAGGCAACGGCGCCGTTGCCGATGTGGGTCGCCGACAGATCGCGCCAGAGCCCGGGCGGCGATGCGGCGGCGGGACGTTCAAGGGTCATGGATGGAGCCGGAGAGCTGGTCGATGCGGGACTGTGATACGGCGCGCGATCATCCGTTACGCGCAGTGCGCGCGCAATGCGGCTCTTGCCGGAGCTGTATTGCAGATCCCGGCGGTGCACGCATCCCCTCGCCCGGGTTCACAGCCATGCCGCCTGTTGCCGCAGATTGCGTGCACGTGGCTTGTCAGAAGCAGGGTGCCCCGGCTAGCTTCGCCTCGGCAACCGCCTCGCTGACTTGGAAAAATCGCGCTACACCGGCGCGAGGTGCGTTGGCTGGCCGCTCGCCACGGGCCGGGCGTCGTTTGCGGCATTGGAAATGCGTTGAAGGGAGATATGTCATGATTGCACGGACAATATTGCATGGAGCCGCGGCTGCAGTCCTGCTCGCCACGGGGATGTTTGTCACCGTCTCATCCGCCCAGGCGGAATGCTCGAACCGCACCTACGTGGGCAGGGGCACCGGTCTCCTGCGCGCGACGGCTGGAATCGCAGCGCGCGCGGATTGGCGCCGCGTGGTAGCGGACCGCCGTGGACCCGACTACACGCGCTGGTCGCGGGCCCGCAGCAGGGTCACGGCCTGCCGCAAACCGGAGGGCGAAAGCTGGAATTGCACTGCCAGGGCCCGTGCCTGCAACAACTGAGCGAGCCCGCCTGAAAGGAATGCCAGGGGCCGGGGAAGCAGATTGCTCTTCGGCCCCTTTTTTCTGCCGACCTTATTCTTTTGTAGGACGCCGTTGGGTATATCGCGGTAACGCGCCCCGTTTCAGAGGTCTTCAACGAAATAATTTCGCCCCCACGGGGCAGCGGCACAAAGATCCCTCTGGACCATTCGCAACGGACGCTCCAATATCGAAAACGAAGTCGGTCCGACAATCCGACATGAGGCGCAAAAAGCGCCCGACAAAACACTATCGGGAGCGAATCCGTCGTTCATGGTTGCGGCAACGGCAATGCGCGTTGTCCCCGGCACAAGCGGGGACGCAATGTTGAGCGTGCGAGGCGTCTCGGTGCGCTTCGGCGGCATTGTGGCGCTCGACGGAGTCAGCTTCGACGTTTCCCAGGGCGAGATCGCCGGGCTCATCGGGCCCAACGGCGCGGGCAAGACCACGCTCTTCAATTGCCTGTCGCGGCTCTATATCCCGAGCGAAGGCGATATCCTGTTTGAAGGACACTCGATCCTTTCCGAACCTCAGCACGCCATTCCACGGTTCGGCATCGGCCGCACATTCCAGAACGTGGCGCTGTTCGACCACATGAGCGTGCGCGACAATGTCAAAGTGGGTTGTCACAGCCGCACCTCGACGGGATTCATCACCAACGCCTTCCGCCTGCCTCAACGCGATGGCGAGGAGCGCAACATAACCGACCGGGCGAACGAACTGATCGCTTTCATGGACCTCAAGCCTTACGCGCAACTTCCGGCCGGCGGACTTCCCTTCCCGGTGCGCAAGCGCGTTGAGCTGGCCCGTGCGCTGGCTGGAAATCCGAAGCTGCTCCTGCTCGATGAACCCGCAGCCGGCCTCAATCACGACGAGGTCGACGTGCTGCGCGGCCAGATCCGCCGCATCCGCGACACCCAGAACGTCACCGTGCTGCTGGTGGAGCATCACATGAGCCTGGTGATGTCGGTCTCAGACAAAGTCGTGGCGATAGACTTCGGCAAGAAGATTGCCGAAGGCACACCGGCCGAGGTGCAGAAGAACCCGGAAGTGATCCGGGCGTATCTGGGCACGGGAGCCTGAACCGATGCCGCTGCTCGAAGTCGAGGGTCTCAAGGCATACTACGGGCAGACCCAGGCGTTGCACGGCGTCAGCTTCGCGCTCGAGCATGGCGGCATCACCACGCTTCTCGGCGCCAACGGCGCGGGCAAGACCACCACGCTTCGCTCGCTGTGCGGCATGGTGCGCACCGAAGGCAGCGTTCGCCTGGACGGTGAGCTCATTACGGGCAGGGCGACAGAGTCCATCGTGCGCCTCGGCGTCGGGCACGTGCCCGAGGGGCGCGGCACGTTCACCAACCTCAGCGTCGACGAGAACCTGCGCGTCGCGTCCTATACGCGGCGCGACAAGGCGGCGATCCAGCGCGACCTTGAGATGGTGTTCGAGTATTTCCCGATCCTCAAGGCGCGCATCGGCCAGCAGGCCGGCACGCTCTCCGGCGGCGAGCAGCAGATGCTGGCAATCAGCCGCGCGCTGATGTTGGGTCCGCGCCTCATGCTGCTGGACGAGCCGTCCTTCGGACTGGCGCCGCTGATCGTGCAGGAGATCTTCCGCATCATGCGGCGCATCAACAACGAGGCAAAGGTGAGCATGCTGCTGGTGGAGCAGAACGCCGCGCTGGCGCTCGACCTCGCCGATCATGCCTACGTGCTCGAGACCGGCCGCGTCGTGATGTCGGGCAAGGCGGCCGACATCAAGAACGACGAGGCCATCCGCAAATCGTACCTGGGCTATTGAGGCAAGGATCGCCGATGGAGCAGTTGATCCAGCAAACCGCCGCCGGCCTCGCCAACGGGGCCATCTATGCGCTCCTGGCGCTGGCGCTCGTGATGATCTTCGTATCGACCGATCACATCAACTTCGCCCAGGGCGAGATGGCGATGTTCAGCGCCTATCTCACCTGGCAGTTCCTGGAGTGGGGCATCAATTTCTGGATCGCGCTGCCGGTGGTGATGGTGCTGTCCTTCGTCATCGGCGTCCTCATCGAGCGCACGATCCTGCGGCCATTGCACAACGCCCCTGTTCTGTCGATCGTCGTCGTGTTCATCGGCCTGCTCACCATCTTCCACGCGCTCGCCGGCGGCATCTGGACCCACACGATCAAGGCCGTGCCGTCGCCCTTCCCGCAGGTTTCCTTTGCCGGTTCCGGCTTTATCGGGCCCCATCAGCTGGGCATGATCGCTGTCACCATCCTGATGCTGCTGGCCTTGTTCGCCTTCTTCCGCCTGACCCCGCTGGGGCTCGCCATGCGCGCCGCGGCGCAAAACCCGGCCTCGGCGCGGCTTGCGGGCATCAGCGTCGACTGGATGCTGGCGCTCGGCTGGGGGCTCGCCGCGGCGATCGGAGCTGTCGCCGGTTCGATGGTCGCACCGGCCGTGTACCTCGAGCCCAACATGATGGCGAGCATCCTGCTCTACGGTTTCGCCGGGGCGCTCGTGGGCGGCATATCGAGCCCTGGCGGCGCCGTTGCGGGAGGCTTCATCGTCGGCGTGCTGGAGAACCTGATCGCCTATTTCGGCAACCTGATCGAACGCACGACGGGAATCTATCTGGTGGGCAACGGTGAAAAGCTCACTGTCGCACTCATTATTGTCATTACCGTTCTGACTCTGAAGCCGAGCGGACTGTTCGGCCATGTCACCGTGAAGCGGGTCTGAGACCATGGCCACCACCGCATCCACGACCCCTGTTGTCGCTGAAAGCTCGCCAAACCTGTTCTGGCGGTACCGCTATTGGCTGCTCCTGGTTGTTGTACCGGCTCTGCTCATCGCCGGCGGCAAAGCTGGCTTCGTCACCAACTTCCAGTTCCTGCAGATCAGTCTGGCGATCGTTTATTCGATCGCCGTGCTGGGCCTCATTCTGCTGACCGGCTTCAACGGGCAGATCTCGCTGGGACATGGTGCCTTCTTCGCGGTGGGCGCGTACACGGCCGCTGTCCTGATCGACCAGGCCGGCTGGCCGTTCTGGGCGACGCTGCCGGCGGCCGCGCTCATGTGCTTCATCGTCGGTTACCTGTTCGGCCTGCCCGCGCTCAGGCTCGAGGGCCACTATCTGGCACTCGCCACATTTGCCCTCGCCGTGGCGGTGCCTCAGATCCTCAAGTACCGGCACATCGAGCCCATCACCAAAGGCGTCATGGGCATCAACGTCTTCAAGTCCGACCCGCCGTTCGGGCTGCCGCTCAGCACCGATCAATGGATGTTCCTGGTCGTGCTGGCCCTCGCCGCCCTGATGTTCTGGATCGCACGCAACCTGCTCGACAGTCGCACCGGCCGCGCGCTTGTCGCCATCCGCGATCACTCGATGGCGGCGGGCACGATGGGCATCAATGTTCCGCACTACAAGGCAGTGATATTCGGCATCAGCGCGCTTTACACGGGGCTTGCCGGCGCCATGCACGGCATCATCTTCGAATTCGTGTCGCCCGACAGCTTCCGCTTCGAGCTGTCGATCGCGATCCTGGTCGGCGCCGTGGTCGGCGGCATTGCCTCGCTGCCTGGCGCCGTCATCGGCGGCGTGTTCGTCCAGGTCATTGAAAAATACGCCGACGCGCTTACGAAGAAGATCACGGCGGCGGTGCACCTGCCGCTCGAGCTGGAACCCTGGCTGATCTACGGCATCGCCCTGATCATCCTCATGTACACCATGCCGATGGGCATTGCCGGCGGCATGGCGGCGCTGTGGAGGCGCTTCAAGAGATCGTGACGGTGCTCACTGCTCACGATGCAGAACTGGAAATGGAGGAACGCGATGAAAATGCACAAGCTGATATTGGCAGGAGCCGGCGCACTTGCGCTCGCCCTGACTGCCGGCCCTGCCAGCGCGCAGAAGAAGTACGACGAAGGCGCGTCCGATACCGAGATCAAGATCGGTAATACCAACCCCTATTCGGGCAACGCCTCGTCCTACGGCACGATCGGGAAGACCATCGAAGCCTATTTCAAGATGGTCAACGACAAGGGTGGCATCAATGGCCGCAAGGTGAACTTCATCACCTATGACGACGGCTATGCGCCGCCCAAGACGGTGGAGATGGTGCGCAAGCTGGTGGAAGAGGACAAGGTGCTGTTCGTGTTCCAGACGCTCGGCACACCTCCCAACACGGCGATCCACAAGTACATGAACGGCAAGAAGGTGCCGCATCTGTTCGTGGCCACCGGCGCCTCGGTTTGGGGCAAGCCCAAGGAGTTCCCGTGGACCATGGGCTGGCAACCGGACTACCAAACGGAAGCCGCCATTTACGCCAAACACATCCTGGCCAACGTGAAGGACGCGAAGATCGCGGTCCTCATGCAGAACGACGACTACGGCCGTGACTACTTCAACGGCTTCAAGGCAGGTCTCGGCAAGGATGGCGACAAGATCGTGCAGGTTGCGACCTACGAAGTGGCCGATCCGACGGTCGACAGCCAGATCATCGCGCTCAAGAACTCAGGCGCGAACGTCTTCTTCAATATCACCATCCCGAAGTACGCAGCGCAGGCGATCAAGAAAGCCGCCGAGATCGGCTGGAAGCCGGCGCACTATCTCAACAATGTGTCGGCCTCGGTCGGCTCGGTCATGAAGCCTGCCGGGTTCGAGAACGGGCAGGGCATCCTGACCGCGGCCTACCTCAAGGATCCCACCGATTCACAGTGGGCAAAGGATGCCGACATGATCGCGTGGAACGAGTTCATGGATAAGTACTATCCGGCCGGCGACAAGAAGAGCGCGTTCCCGGCCTATGCCTATGCGGTCAGTACCTCCCTTGTCGAAGTGCTGAAGAAGGCCGGCGACAATCTCACGCGTGAGAATGTGATGAAGCAGGCCGCAAGCCTCAAGGGGCTCGAGGTACCGCTGCTGCTGCCTGGCATCAAGATCAACACGAGCGCAACGGACTTTTATCCGATACAGGCGGTCAAGCTGCAGCGCTTCAAAGGTGAGACATTCGAGCTGTTTGGAGATGTGATCTCGGCCGAGTCCGAGTAGTATCGGCGCAGCGCGACTGCCGGCCTGTCATTGGCCGGCAGCCGCTTGATCCCTGACACCCCGATTGTTGTAGACTGTGCCACCGGGCGCCGACCGCGCCCGGTGGTTTTTTGCGCATTGAGAAGATGGAGCCGCGCAGCGCAATGACACAACCGACCGCGCCGCTGTTCACGGCCAGCCTCGTCAGCGGCGCGCGCACGTTGACAGCCACCACCTTCACGGACCGCATCGGGCGGGCTGCATCCGGCTTCGCGGCGCTGGGCGTGCGCCAGGGCGACTGCGTGGCGCTGCTGCTGCGCAACGATTTCGCGTTTCTGGAAGCCTCGCTGGCCGCGGTTCGCCTCGGCGCCTATGCCGTGCCCATCAACTGGCACTTCAAGGCCGACGAGGTCGCCTACGTGCTCGCTGACTGCGCCGCCAAAGTGCTGGTCGCCCATGCCGACCTATTGGCGCCTATCGCCGGCGCGATCCCCACAGGCGTCGAGGTGCTCGCGGTCTCGACACCAGCTGAAATCGCCGCCAGCTATGGGTGTGGGCCTGGTGGCGTGCTGCCCGGCGCCACCGAGTGGGACACTTGGCTCGCCGGCCATGCGCCCTGGCAGGGAGCGCCACTGCCCCAGGCCTCGAGCATGATCTACACGTCCGGCACCACCGGCCGGCCCAAGGGCGTGCGCCGCCAGCCGCTCACGGCCGATCTCGAGGCGCGCATGGCCGACTACCGCGAGCGCGTGTACGGCCTCGCCCCCGGCGTGCGCACGATGATTCCGGGCCCTCTCTACCATTCCGCGCCCAATGCGTTTGCACTGCGCGCCGCCCGTGTCGCCAGCCTGATCGCGCTGATGCCGCGCTTCGATCCCGAGGACTTCCTGGCGCTGGTGGAGAAGCACCGCATCGAGGCCATGTTCATGGTGCCGACCATGTTCGTGCGGCTGCTGAAGCTGCCCGCCGACATACGCGCCCGCTACGATCTCTCGTCGCTGAAATTCGTGATGCACGCCGCCGCGCCCTGCCCCATGGAGATCAAGCGGGCGATGATCGAGTGGCTGGGGCCGGTGATCCACGAATTTTACGGCAGCACCGAGTCGGGCGCCGTAACCGTGGTCGACAGCCAGGAATGGCTCGAACGGCCGGGCACGGTGGGGCGCCCCGTGCAGGGCGGCGCGGTACGCATCTACGATGACAACGGCAAGCGGCTCGCTCCTGGCGAGGTCGGCGAGGTCTACACGAAGCTCGAATTCCTGCCCGAGTTCACCTACCACCAGCTGCCCGACAAACGCGCCGAGATCGACCGCGAAGGCTTCATCACCAGCGGCGACGTCGGCTACCTCGATGACGCCGGCTACCTGTTCCTGTGCGACCGCAAGCGCGACATGGTGATCTCCGGCGGCGTCAACATCTATCCCGCCGAGATCGAGGCGGTGCTGATCAACTGCCCGGGCGTGAAGGATTGCGCTGTGTTCGGTGTGCCCGACAGCGAATTCGGCGAAGCACTGATGGCGATCATCGAAACCCAGCCCGGCCTCCCGCCACCCGCGCTCACGGACGTGCGCACCTACCTCAGCCAGCACCTCGCCGGCTACAAGGTGCCCAAGCGCATCGAGTTCGGCCGCGACCTGCCGCGCGAGGACAGCGGGAAGATCTTCAAGCGCCGCCTGCGCGATCCCTATTGGGCCACTGCGGGGCGGGCGATTTAGGCCGCGACCACAATCGGGTGCTCGATGCTGATTGTGTTTTCAGGACTCCCGGGATCGGGCAAAACGTCGCTCGCTCGAGGCTTGGCGCGCGAGCTGGAAGCTGTGCATGTGCGGATCGACACCATCGAGGACTTGTTGCTGCAGATGGGCGGAGAAGCGCTCGTTGCCCAAGGCGCCGGGTACTGCGTGGCGTATGCCGTCGCGGAGGAAAACTTGAAACTCGGACGGACAGTGATCGCTGATTCAGTCAATTCAATCAGGCTGACGCGCGAAGCTTGGCAAGACGTCGCGACACGTTCTGGGATAGGGATTTTTACTGTCGCCGTCGTTTGTTCCGACAAACCCGAGCATCAACGTCGCATAGAAGCTCGCCCTAAGGGCTCTCGCGGATCGAATTGGCAGGAAGTTATGGGCCGTGAATTCGCAGCCATCGACAACAATGCGATTGTGATCGACACCGCGGGCCGCAGCGTCGAACAAAGCCTCGCTGAATTACGATCAAGACTTCAAACACTGGGTCACAGGCAGTAGGGCTCAGCCAAGCGGCCCCGGCTGTCGGGCCGATCCCTGCGAGCCGGAATGACAATCACTCCCCATGCCGCCCGATGACGGAGATCGAGCACACGTTCTGGTGCGGGAAGCCGCCGAGGTTGTGGGTCACGCCGTAGCGCGGCATCTTCTGGCGCTGCCGGGGGCCGGCCTTGCCCTGCATCTGCAGGTAGACCTCGTAGATCATGCGCATGCCCGACGCGCCGATGGGGTGGCCAAAGCACTTCAAGCCGCCGTCGATCTGGCACGGCACCTTGCCGTCGGCATCATAGAAGCCGTCGAGCACGTCCTTGATGGCGCCGCCCTCGGGCGAGATGAAGAGGTCCTCCATCGTCACCAGCTCGGTGACGGAGAAGCAGTCGTGCACCTCGACGAGGTCGATCTCCTCGCGCGGATTCTCAATGCCGGCTTCCTTGTAAGCACGCTTGGAGGCGATGCGCGTGGTGGCGAAATAGCTGCCGTCCCACGAGTTGTGCGAGGCTTCCGTGCCGTTCGATACCGACAGTTGCAGCGCCTTGACGGAGATCAGGTCCTTCTTGCCAAGGCTCCTGGCGATCTCGGGCGTCGTCACGATGGCGCAGGCCGAGCCGTCGCTGACGCCGCAGCAGTCGAACAGGCCCAGCGGCTCGGCGATGGTCGGCGCCTGCAGCACGTTCTCCATGGTGATCTTGTTGGTCAGATGCGCCTTGGGATTGCGGTTGCCGTTGTCGTGGCTCTTGACCGAGATGTGCGCCATGGCACGCTTGAGATCTTCGGGCTTCTTATTGTGCTTGGCGCGATAGGCGGCCGCGAGCTGGGCGAATGAACCCGGTGCCGACAGGTTCGGCCAATACATCGAGTTGAGCGCGCCGCGTCCGCGCTGCGGCAAGCCGCCGTAGCCGGTATCCTTGAGCTTCTCCACGCCGAGCGCCAGCGCGATATCGGCCGCACCGGACGCCACGGCATACACCGCGCCGCGGAACGCTTCCGTGCCGCTGGCGCAGTAGTTCTCCACCCGCGTCACGGGGATGTAGGGCAACCGCAGCGCGACGGCCAGCGGCACGCCCGACTTGCCGACGTGCTGTTCCTCGATCGCCGTGGCGAGCCATGCCGCCTCGATCTGGTTCTTCTCGATGCCGGCGTCGGCAATGGCCTCTTCGAAGGCCTCCACCATCAGGTCATCGGCCTCCTTGTCCCAGCGCTCGCCGAACTTGGAGCAGCCCATGCCGAGGATCGCGACCTTGTCTCTGATGCCGGTGGCCATAGCTTTTCTCCTTAAGTGCGAGTATCGGATTTACGCTGCATATCGCTGCCGCGATATTCCACGACCCGATACTCAGGCTTTCCCTTGCTGATCGGCCGGCGCAGCTTTCCAATAGTAGCGCGTGAATCCGCGCTGTGGATCGTAGTCCTTGATGCGGAACATCATGCGCATGGGCGCCGCCACATCTACGCTCGCCGCATCTGCATCCGTGAAGTCGATCATGACGCGCCCGCCCTGCTCGAACACGATCATGCCGTAGTAGTGCGGCGGGTCGGGTGAATAGGTAAGCCGGTCGGCCGTGTAGGACTGCACCTTGGATGGCGTATCCGCGAAAGGATGGTCTTCCTGCGTGTGGAACGCGTTGCAGTTGGGGTTCACGCACACCTTCGACTTCGGAAACTGCAGCGTGCCGCACTTCTTGCACTGGCCGCCGATGAAGCCGGTCAGCATGCGCCGGTTGCGGTACAGCGAGGACAGCGGCGTCGCCTTGTCGGCCTCGGCGCGCATGCCGCGTTCGATGGCGACGAGGTCGTTGAAGGACTGGAACTTGCCGTAGTTGGTCTCTTCCTTGCGCCGCGCCAGATGACCTTTGACGCCGCGCCGGGGCGCGAGCTTGCCCAGGTTCTCCGTCGCCTCGAACAGCAGCGCGTCGCAACCCTGACCGAAGCCAACCACCAGAATCTTATCGCCAGGCTTGGCTTCCTCGAGCACCTGCGCCAGCATCACGAGGGGATGCGCCGCGCCGGTTTCGCCGCACACGGCATGCATGTTGTCGCGCACGGCCTGTTCGGGCATGCCGGCCTTCTTGGCGATGCCCGCCGCCACTCGCGCCAGCACGCACGGCATGGCGAAGTGGGCGATGTCAGCGGGTTTGACATCGGTCGCCTTGAACAGGTCCGCCAGCGCCGCCGGCACGATCTTGTTGTAGCCCTCGTCCCGGATCCAGCGCTCCTCCCAGGTGTAGTCGAACTCGAAGCCCTCGCCGCGGAAGTGATCGACGAAATCGACCGTGCGGCTCGCGTGGGCGACAAGCTTCGCGACCACGGCTCCGGTCCCGACAAGCAGGGCTGCCGCACCGTCGCCGGCCTGCAGCTCCAGCGGACTAGCGGTCCGGGTGCGCCGCTTCTCGGCAGCAACGACGAGCACCGGCCCGGCACCGCCGCGCGCGACCTGCAGTGCGGTGATGAGTCCTGACGTGCCGGCGCGTTGCGACGCGGTGAGATCCTGTGCGTTGGTGCTCGCATTCAGGTTCAGGGCTTCGGCGATAATGCCCGCATTCAACCTGTCCTCGAAAGGCAGTGTCGTCGACGCAAAAACGAGCGACACAACGGACCCGCGGTCCACGCCGGTCAGGCAATCGCGCGCGGCCTCCACCGCCATGGTGACGGAGTCCTCGTCCCAGTTGCACATCGTGCGCTCGCCCTTGGCGAGGCCCTTGAGACCGGGATTGAACCAGGCGTTGGCATCCGCCACCGCCTTGCGCGACAACCGCAGCCGCGGCAGGTACGCGCCAAACGCCAGAATGCCGACTTCGTCTTTCTCAGCCATCGATCAAGCCTTCGTCTCCCACTTCTGTCATTCCGGCCTCGGCCCCGACGGGGCAACCATGGGCCAGTTCTGCAACCTCGTGGTGAGCCTGTCGAACCACGATCAGGCCGCGGGCTCCCGCCGTCAGCGCCCTTCGACAGGCTCAGAGCGGGGACCGGCGGCGCTCACTACAGCGGCTCCCAGTTGAATACGTCCGCCGAACGGTCGAGCGGATAGAGCGCGCTCTTGAATGCCGGCAGCATGGTCTCCGCAATGCTCTGCGGTGTCCAGCCGCCATCCCTGTGCGCCACGCGCAGTGGCCGCGACTGGCTCATCAGGAAAATCTCGTCCTTGCGCACGGCGAAAATCTGGCCGGTCACTGCCTTCGACAGGTCGCTTCCCAGGAACACGCAGATCGGCGCGATCTTCGACGCGGTCATGGTGTTCTGGATGCGATCGACGCGCGCCTTTTCTTCCGCGGTGGTCGTCGGAATGGTGCCGATCAGGCGCGACCAGGCAAACGGCGACACGCAGTTGGACCGCACGTTGAAGCGGCCCATGTCCAGCGCAATCGACTTGGACAGCCCGACGATGCCGAGCTTGGCAGCCGCATAGTTGGCTTGGCCGAAGTTGCCCACCAGGCCCGACGTGGAGGTGAAATGGACAAAGGAGCCCAATTCCTGCTCCTTGAAATAGGGCGCGGCCGCCTTCGACATGTAGAAGGCGCCGTAGAGGTGCACCTTGATAACGGCATCCCAGTCCACGACGCTCATGCGATGGAAGATGCGGTCGCGCAGGATGCCGGCGTTGTTAACCACACAATCGATGCGGCCGAAGTTGTCGATCGCCGTCTTGATGATGCGCTCGGCGCCTAGCGGATCGGCGACGCTGTCACCGTTGGCCACCGCCGTGCCGCCGGCCTGCTTGATCTCGGCTACCACCTGCTCGGCAACGCTCAGATCATCGCCCTCGCCCTCGGCCGAGCCGCCCAGATCGTTGACCACGACCTTGCCGCCCTCCCTCGCCGCAAGGGCCGAGATTTCCTTGCCTATGCCACGTCCGGCCCCGGTCACAACTATGACCTTGCCCGCGAGGCAACCCCCTTGAGCCATGCCTTCCTCCGACCTGCCGTGTTTTCTTGCGCTGACAGTCGCATCGTCCTCGCGTAACGTCAATTTCGCTGTCCGATTGTCAGACCATCCATCAATGTGCACAATATACCAACAAGCGCGCGGCAAAAGCATGCGGGCATCATGGGCGTAGGTAGGCGTAGGGACTGAGATGACCCAAGTGACGGCCAGGTTCGAGCGCATCAAGGCGAGACCGGCTTACGAAATGGTTGCCGAGGAAATCGAGCGGCAGATCCTGTCCGGCACTCTGCGGCCCGGTGATCCGATCGGAACCGAGTCCGAGCTGGTCAGGCAGTTCGGCGTCAACCGCTCGACGGTGCGGGAAGGCATCCGGCTCCTGGAGCAGTCCGGCCTGGTCGCGAGGGAGGCCAGCCGGCGCCTGTCGGTTTCCGTGCCGCACTACCACGGGCTCGCCACGCGCATGAGCCGCGCGCTCATCCTGCAGCAGGTGACGTTCCGCGAGCTCTATCATACCTCCCGCGCCCTCGGGCCGGGGTCGATCGATCAGGCCATGGACAACCGCACCGAAGCCGACCTGGAGGCTTTGGAGGCCAATCTCGCCCGCACGCGCGAGATGCGGCACGATGCGCCTGCGGTGGCCGAACTCGACGCCGAGTTTCACAAGCTGCTGGACACCGCCACGCACAACCGCGTGCTGCAACTCGCCAAGGAGCCTGTGAGCATTCTGGTCCGGCCGACCACCGCCTACATCATCACCAGCAACCCCGGCGGCATTCCGCGGCTGATCGAGGCGCACACGCATATCGTTGACGCGTTGCGGCGGCGCGACCGCGAGAAGGGACGACTTTGGGTCGATCGGCACCTGCGTGACTGGAAGGCCGGGTTCGAGCGCGCGGGCCACGACCTCGACAGCCCTGTCGACGCCACCACGCGTTTCGAGCAGACAGGCGAGCCAAACTAGCCGGCCGGCCCACCGAAGCGCGTACCGCTACGCGATGCTTCCGCCGAGCTCGTCGGCTATGTGGATGCGAATAATGTCCTCGAAGCTCTGATCGGGCTTGAAGCCGAGTTCGACCGCGCGCTTGGCGGCGAACTTGCGCGGCCAGCCGGCAACGATCTGCTCGATGAACGGATCGGGCTCGCGGCGGATGCGCGCCACGACCTTGTCGCCCGCGACCTTCTTCAGCGCCGCAATCTGCTCGCCGACCGTGACCGCCAGCCCGGGCATGGTGAGCGCACGCCGCGGGCCGACCTTGGCCGTATCGATGGTTGCCGCATGGCGCATGAACTCCACGGCCGCGCGCGGCGAGGCATGCCAGTGCATCACACTTTCGGAGACCGGCAGCACCGCCTCCTGGCCTGCCAGCGGCTCGCGCATGATGTTGGAGAAGAAACCGGACGCGGCCTTGTTGGGCTTTCCCGGCCGCACGCAGATGGTGGGGAGCCGCAGGCTAATTCCGTCGAGGAAGCCCTTCCTGGAGTAGTCGGAGATCAGCAGCTCGCAAATATTCTTCTGCGTGCCATAAGACGTCAGCGGCGTGTTGAAGAACTCATCGCCGATGGCCTCGGGGAACGGCGCCCCGAACACGGCAATCGAGCTGGCGAACACCAGCCGTGTCTTGTTGCGGCCTGAGTGGCGGATTGCTTCCAGCAGGCGCCGCGTACCGTCCATGTTGATCCGGTAGCCTTTGTCGAACTCCTGCTCCGCCTCGCCTGACACGATCGCTGCCAGGTGAAAGATCGTCTCGGCACTACCGCCGACCAGCTTTTCAGCTTCACCCTCGGCAGGAAAATCGCCGGTCGCGACTTTCACCGGCATCTTTGCCGCAGCGGGGACGCTCGCCGGCACCACGTCGTAGAGGGCAAGTTCTGAAATCGAGCGACCGCCGAGTTCGCCATCCCTGGCGAGCCGCTCCGCGAGCTTGCGGCCGATCATGCCCGCGCCGCCGATGATCAGGACTTTCATGGTTGTTTCCCTAGACTGTGTTCCAGCAACAAGCACCTAACCCCGTGGTGAACCTGTCGAACCACGGCATGGCGCGCTTGGCCGTCCTTCGACAAGCTCAGGACGAGGATAGGCCGCGTGACAGCGGTTCGCATGACGTTATCCCAGCGACACGCCGCACGCAGCCGCCCATTTCAGGCCTTCCACGGTGCCGGCACGCGGCCGGTATTCGCAACCGACCCAGCCGGTGTAACCGCTGGCATCGATCTCCTTGAGCAGCCACGCGTAGCTGAGATCGCCCGCATCCGGTTCGCCGCGATCAGGCGGATTGGCGATCTGGTAGTGCCGCGTGAGGGCCGCGTACTCCTTGAGCGCGACCGCCACGTCCCCGTCCTCCACCTGGCGGTGATAGATGTCGAACTGCAGGCCGAGATTGGGCTCGCCCACCTCGTAGATGATCGCGCGCCCTTCGGCGAGCTTGTTGAGGAAGTAGCCGGGGATGTCGCGGCGGTTGATCGGCTCGATCACGAGGGTGACGCCGGCACCGGCCGCCCTGCGCGCCGCCTTCTTGAGGTTGGCGACGAACGTCTCGCGCCGCGCACCCTGATGCACCAGACCCGCCATGACATGGATCAGCTTGCAGCCGGTGGCCTCCGCATAGTTGAGGGCCAATGCCAGATCGGCATCAAAATCCTTCTCTCGGCCGGCCAGCGCAGAGCGGCCACGCTCTCCCGCGGCTGCGTCGCCCGCGGGGGTATTGAGCAAGGCCAGCGTGAGGCCGTTGGCCTTGAGACGGGCCGCAACCTCGGCAGCAGGCGCCTCGTAAGGGTTGCCGATCTCGACACCCTTGAAGCCCGCCTTGGCCGCCGCTTCGAAGCGGTCGAGAAACGGCAACTCGGTGAACAGGAAATTCAGGTTGGCGCAAAAGCGGGGCATGTGCAGTCCTCTCGCGTAGCCGATCAGAAAGCGCCTATGCCTGCCTGTCCAACGCAGACATGCGCGCGCCCCAAAGACGCCCCCGCCACCCCAAGCCAAGGCACACGACCATGACGATAAGCATGCACAAGCCGAGGCCGCTCATCATCAGGTTGTCCGTTCTGGAGCACCACAGCTCCCGCGCAAGGCATTGGTTTGAGATGAGCCCGGCAAGGACAAGCCCATGAAACAGGACCATCCAAGCCGCGAACACTAGCAGGAGATAGAGTACGATTATCGTGATGCGTCGAGAAAACGACGGCATGCCGGGGCTCGAGAGCTCCATGCGCTCGGTCGCAAAATCGCCGCCCCTTGCGATGGCGGGATCGCGAATTTGCACGGTCGATCGCGTCAGCAGGTCATACAGCGCCTGATGACGGCGCGTGGCCACCATCGAGATGAACGAATACCACCCTAGGATTGTCTTGATGACAACGCGTCCGACCGCCTTGAGGAAGCTGACATTCCCGTTGGTCCGGTCGTCGACAACCTTAATGTTGCTGAGGTAGTGCCCGATCGTGCCGCCGAAGAGCGATACTAGCAGTGGCTCATAGAGGAGGAAGCCTATCACGAAGCCGAAACCCAAGACGCGCGCGAGGTCGTTCTGATTGAATGCCACCGCAATCTGCAGTGCGCAGACCATGAGCACGAGGAACAGGATGAAGTCGAGCGCCAGGCCGCGAAGGCGTCGCGAGAAGCGCACATACTTTGGCGGCGCTTGGGAGGACGTGCCCATCACAGCGTGAACCCGCCATCCGGCGTGATGGACGAGCCCGTCATGTACTTCGACTCGTCAGACGCGAGATAGACCGCCACGTGCGCCATCTCCTCAGCCGTCCCGAGCCGGCCCATGGGCTGGCGCTCGATGAACATCGCCCGCGCCTTCTCCTCGCCGCCCACCTGCTTGCCGAGCGCCTGGATACGCTCAGTCAGCGACGGCGTCTGGATGGTGCCGGGGCAGATGCAGTTGCAGCGCACGCTCTTGCCGATGAAGTCCATCGCCACCGCCTTGGTCAACCCGACCACCGCGGCCTTGGTTGCGCCATAGACATATCGATTTGGCGCCGCCTTGGAGGCACCCACTGTGGAGGCGATGTTGATTATGGAACCGCCGCCCTTTGCCAGCATGCCCGGCAGGAACGCCTTGATGGTGCGGTGCATGGACTTCACGTTGAGATCGAAAGCGAAGTCCCACTCATCATCCGTGCAGTCGAGCACCGTGCCGTGATGGACGAAGCCCGCAGCATTGAACAGCACATCGACCTGGCCTACCCGCTTGGCCTGCGCCTCGATCGCTTTGGCATCACGCGCGTCGAGCTTCACGCACTCGGCAATGCCGGCCTTCTTCAATTCGTCGAATCCTGCGTCGTTGATGTCGCTGGCGATCACACGTGCGCCCTCGCGCGCAAACGCCATGGCCGTGGCCCGGCCGATGCCGGCGCTCGACGCCGTGCAGAATGCGACCTTGCCCTTCAACCGATCGGCCATGCGTAGTCCTCCCCGTCCGTTTGGTTCTTGAGCCCGCATGGTGAGCCAGCAGGACGCCGGGGGTCAAGCCTCCGGCCATTCTTTCGAACGGCTCAAGATTCGGGCGGCATCGTTTGCGCTGCATGCGGCTTGGAGTCTTTCGCTGTCAGGTAGACGGCAAGACCCATGGCCAGCGCTATCGCCAGCGTGGCGAAGATCCATTGATACGCCAGCAGCGAGTAGCCAGGACCGGCATGTGGAAAGAGCGGCGGGATGAAACCCGTGATGATCGGCAGCAGCGCGGCCCCGATCAGCTGGGCCATGTTGCCCGTGGTCGCGCCCCGGCCGGCCAGATGGTCGGGAAAATGACTGCGGATATGCGCGAGCAGCACGCTGGCGTAGGCCGACACGCTGCTGAGCAGCAGCAACAAGCCGACCGCGGCAGCGAGCGAGAGGTTGGGAACCAACGCGAAGGTCATGAGTGTGCCGAGCGCAATCGTGGCATTGGCGACGGCCACCCACTTGCGCGTGTTGAACACCCGGTCCAATGGGCCGATCACCAGCCCCGCGGTCGTCTGCACCAGGGCCATGCCCAGCAGCACCCGCCCTCTGTCAAAGGCATCGAGCCCATGCACGTCGTGCAGATAGGGGCCAGCCCACACGAGCATGACGGAGGCAAACGCGGCATACGCCACGAGGAACAGGGCCAGCACACGCAGCAGGCCGGGCGTGGCAAGCACCCGGCGCAAGCCGGCGATGGCGCCGAGTTCTTCCTGCGCCTCCTCGATACGCGGTCCCGGCGGATAATCGCGTACCAAATGATAAAACAGCAGCCCCGCGAGCGCCGCGATAACCGCCATGCCCACAAAGGCCGTGCGCCAGCCAATCCATTCGCTGGCAACGGCCAGAGGCAGTCCGGCAAGGAGAAACCCGATCTGACTGAGCGCAAATACCCAGCTCAACGCGGTACTCCAGGACTGCTTGGGGTACCAACGCGAGATGAGCACCACCGCCGACATGAAGCTGCCGGCACAACCGAGCCCCACGACGAAGCGCGCCAAGGCCAGCCCGGCACCCGACTCCGCCACGGAGTGCAACAGCGCACCGGCCACCATCAGCACGGACAGTGCCGAGACCGTGATGCGCGGGCCGATCCTGTCGAACAGGACACCGACGAAGATTTGCGGAAGCAGCAACGCAAGGAAGAAACTGCCGCTGGCAAACCCCAGCGCCTCGGGTGAAAGAGACAGGTCGCGAATAAGCTCCGGTGCAATGACCGACGTGGAGGCGCGGAAAAACTGCGACAGGATGGTCGTCGCCGCCAGCATCATCAGCAGGACAGCGGCAGCTTTCCACGCAACAGGGTGTGCAGGCGCAGCGGCATGAGCCGATTGCGCAGACGGATTCTCGTTCACAGCTAAGGCGCTTCCCTTGGACTAACCCCGCAAACAGGTTTCCCGCACCTGTCCAGAATCTCGCCTTAGCACGATTGCGACGTGCACCTCAATTCTTCGGTGCCGGTGGTGCAAGGTATGCCAGGGACGCCGGTAAATTTGCACAACGCAGTATGTGAAGTTGAGACGTAGCGTCAAAGGATCAGAGCAACAACCCAACTGACCCTCAGGCTGCCTCTGTCGGGGAGCGGCTGTCGGAAGGTGACGACGGCGCTGAGGACAATCCAGCCGCCGAGCGCGGCGTCAGGAATTGCCGCGCGAGATCGACGCTGCTCCGGCGCCCGATGCTACCACGGTGGCGGGCGAGCCATTTTTCGGTTTCGCTCCGCGCGGCGCCGTGCAGATAGGTCAGCAGCTCGATGTCGGGCTTGCCCTTGCTCTCGGGCGCCAGTGCGCCCGTAAACCGGCCGGCCTCAATCATGTGAAAGCGATGGCGCGCGAGCCGCGCATCGCCAGGACTGCTGCGGCGGGTCCAGCGGCTGCTCAACCGCCGCACGGTCTCGATGAGCTCGACATCGCGCAGCATCGGCTGGCTGAAGGTGATCTGGTTGGCACGCGCTGCAATCTCCCTGGCACTCATCGGCACGCCGTCCCGGTCGAGCGTGGTGAGCTTGACGATCAGCGTGTCGCCGACAGGGCTCTCGCGGCCGAGCGTCACCAAGTCGGGATTGGCGGAAAAGCCACCGTCCCAGTACGCCTGACCACCGATGGACACCGCGTGGTGAATGGTGGGCAGACAGGCCGAAGCCAATACTGCTTCCACCGAGATTTCGTGGCGCCGGAACAGGCGCGGGCGCCCGGTCGTCACGTCCGTGGCGGCAATCAGCAGCTCGGGACCGCCTGACGCACGCAGGGCGGCGAAATCGATATGTGCTTCCAGCAGCTTGCGGAAAGGATCCAGGCCCAGCGGATTGAAGTCATAGGGCGAGAACAGCGAGGCGACCTGAGCCAGCGCATTGGAGCGGCTGATGCTCGCCAGCCATGGGTTCAGACGCAAGAGATCGGACACGCCGGCCTTGGCCACGGCTTCCCATACCGCCCTTAGCCTGGCGCGAGCGCCCGTCCGACCGTCCTCTACCAATCCGGCAGCCAGCGCCACGGCGTTGACGGCGCCGGCGCTGGTGGCGCTGATCCACGCGATGTCGAGCGTCTCGTCTTCGAGCAGACGATCGAGCACGCCCCAGGTGAAGGCGCCATGCGCCCCACCCCCCTCGAGCGCCAGATTGAGACGCTGCTGCCGCCGGAACATGCTCACGACATGTGCCCCCATTCGTTACCGACGCGCATCAAGGCAACCAACAGGGCCGCATCATGGCAGCACGTCGAGGGGCAGCACAACGGGCACGCCGTCGAGCAGGTGATAACGGGCGGTAATGCCGTACGCGGTGGCAAGATGCTCAGGCGTTAGAACATCCGATGGTGCTCCAGCGGCAATCGCCCGTCCACCGTGCACAAGGATGACGCTGTGGCAGAAACGCGCAGCAAGCGACAGATCGTGCAGGGCCACAACCACCGTGCGTCCGGACGCCGCAAGCGCTGCGAGGTGACGGAAAAGAGAAAGCTGATGCGCGGGATCGAGACCGGCAGCCGGCTCGTCAGCCAGCAGAACGCGAGGCTGCTGGGCAAGCGCGCGCGCCACCAGCACCCGCGCACGTTCGCCCCCAGACAGTTCAAGCACCGGACGCGGCGCCAGGTGCCCGGCATCCATCGCGGCCAGCGCGGTGTCGACAGCCGCAGCGTCCGCCACGCTCTCACCGGCGCCGAGCGGCCGGTACGGCAGACGCCCGAGCGCCACCACGGCGCGCACGCTGAGCGCCCAATGCACAATTCGCTCTTGCGGCAGATAGGCAAGGGCACGCGCCAGCGCTTGCCGATCCCAATCCGCGAGGGAACGGCCATCGAGCAGCGCCGCGCCGCCGGCTGGTGTCAAAAGACCCGCAAACGCCTTCAACAGCGTGGTCTTGCCGGCGCCGTTAGGACCGATGATGGCGGTAAGTTGACCCGGATGCGCAGCCGCATCGATGCCCTGCAGCACGTCGCGGGTTTTCAGGCGGACCCACAAACCTCGCGCCTCTACCTTCATGGTGCCAGCTCCGCGCGAGTCTTGAGCACGAGCCACACAAAGAACGGAGCTCCAATGAGGGCCGTAAGCACGCCGATCCTGAGCTCCATCCAGGGCTGCACCAGGCGCAATCCGGTATCGGTCACGAGTAGGAACACGGCACCGGCGAGTGCACTGGCTAGCAGCAATAGTCCCGGCCTGTGACCGGCGAACGGACGCAGCACATGCGGCACCAGCAAGCCAACGAAGCCTATGACACCCGTCACGGCGGTGGCCGCACCGACGCTGAGCGCGGTGCTTGCGACGATGATCCAGCGCGTCCGCGCGAGATCGATCCCCATGCTGCGCGCCGCATCCTCCCCCAGCGTCAGCGCATCCAGCGCGCGCCCCACCAGAAGCAACCCGCCCATGCCAATCAACATCAATGGCGCCGCTAGCCATACCTAAGTCAGAACTCCGATCGGCCAGCGACCCCATCAGCCAGAACACCATCTCGACGGAAGCAAACGGATTCTGCGACAGGTTGAGAGCGAGTGAGATGAGCGCCGTTGCGATACCCGACACCGCAAGGCCCGCAAGGATGAGCGTCACCGGCCCGCCATGCGCGCCAGCCAGCGCGACCACGGCCAGCATCGCGACGGCCGCGCCGATCAATCCGCCGGCCGGCAGCGCCAGGGCGAGCGCCTGCGACCATCCGAGATGGATTGCCAGCACCGCCCCCAGAGCCGCGCCGCCCGAAACGCCGACCAGGCTCGGCTCGGCCAGCGGGTTGCGCAGGTAGCCCTGCAGCGCCGCGCCTGACAACCCCAGCGTCGCGCCGACAAGCGCACCGAGGATCGCGCGCGGCAGACGGATCTCCCAGAAGATGAGCGAGCCGGCTTCGCCTGTCGGGCCAAATCCAAACCCCGACGGGCCCACCGCCAGCGAGATCAAAAACGCCACGACGGTCGCCGCTCCCAATACCCCAAGCAAATAGGGCGGTGCGATCTCCGCGCTGGCGCGTGCCGGCATCAGGCTCATCGCGCGGCCGCCCCGAGCTTGTTTCGTGCTTCTGCCAAACGCTCGATCGCGTCGGCAATATGTGGCGTGCCGCACAGCCACAACTGCCAGGGCAGTTCCAGCGAGGCATGGTGCTGTCGCAGGCGCCGCAGCACCGGATGACGCAAATTGTCGGCAAGGGCGGTGCGGTACTCGTCCATGGCACTCGACAGCACGAGGAGATCCGGCGGCGCAGCCACCAGCAGTTCGAGCGGCACCTGTCCGTTGCGCGTGAGGCGGTATTCGGCGGCCTTGTTGCGAAACCCGGCCGCCACGAGCGCCGCCTCGGCCAGACTGCCGGGGCCTGAGACCGACCCGCCGACCTGGTAGATGATTGCCGTGGGTTGCACCGCGCCGGCCGGGGGCACGAGACCTGCCAGCCGCCTGTCGAACGCGGCGATCATCGCCTCGCCTTTCGACTTCTCGCCGACGGCCGCCGCAACGATGCGCACGGCGGCACGCACGCCCTCGAGATCCGGCGGCTGCGGGACCACGACAACATTGCGCTGCAGCCGGCGCAATAGATTGACTGTGGCCGAGACCCCGAAGGGTCCGGCAAGGATGAGGTCGGGATCGTAGCGGAGCACATCCTCGGCTGCACCATGCGTGAAGGGGATGCCCTTGGCCTTCGCCGGGATCGCCGACACCGCAGGATCGGCCGCCAGATGCGTGACCGCCGCGATCCGCTCGCGCCCCACGAGCTCAACCAGGATCTGGTCGGTGCACAAGTCGAGCGACACGATGCGGCGCGGGCTGCCCTGATCTTGAGCTTGCACGGGCGCGGCGGCAACAACCGCAATGGCGCAAACGCCGGCAGCGGCTTTCAGCGCGGCGGCGAGAACACGCGGTCCTCGCCACAAGCCGTAGTGTTTTATTTGCATTGACGCGGACGCACGCGGTTTCGGCACACAGCCGGTGGGCTCGGGCGCCACGCGACCTAGAAGCAGAAGATGCGCTGGGACAAGGCCGACAGGTCGACCAGCAGCGCCTGCCCGCGGACGGCGATGAGATAAAGCGCGCTGGCGAACAACAGGCCGACAACGCCGAACACGGCTAACCGCACGGCAGCGGGCATCTTATCCCGCGGGGCCGTATCAGCTTCGTGCATTTGGCTTTGGCTTGCCATCATCCTCACGCTGCGTTGGCTGCTGCCAGCCGTGACACCGGACGCTCCTGGATCGGCCAATGGACGGCGGCCGCGAACAGTCCCAAAGCAATCGATATCCACCACATCATATCATAGGACTTGGTGAGATCGTAAAGGGTCCCGGCCAGCCACAGGCCCGTGAACGAGCCCACCTGGTGCGACAGGAATACCACCCCGAACAGCATGGACATCCACCGGGTGCCGAAGAAGGTGGCCACCAGGCTCGATGTCAAAGGCACGGTCGAGAGCCATAGCAGGCCCAGAACAGCGCTCATCGCGATGATGGTAAACGGCGTGATCGGCAGGAACAACAGCCCGAGGAACACGAAGCAACGCCCGAAGTAGATGAGACTCAGCCCCCGCCGCTTCTCGATGAACCGGCCCGATTGCCCCGCGATATAGGTGCCCACCAGATTCGCCAATCCGACCGTTGTCAGCGCGGCCACGCCCACGCTGGCGTCGAGACCCTTGTCGGCCACGAATGCCGGCAGATGCACGCCATAGAACGCGACGTGGAAGCCGCACACGAAAAAGCCGGTAACGAGCAGCTGGTAGCTGCGATGGGTGAAGGCTTCCTTGATCGCATCGACCAGCGTCTGCTGGTCGATAAGGTTGGACGATGTGGGCTTCCCGCTCAGCGGCCAGGCGAGCGGCAGCACGAGAGCCATGGTTATCGTCAGGTACAGAAGGCTTGCCTGCCACCCCACCGTGCTCATCAGCACATGCGTGTATGGAAACGCGATGAAGCTGCCGATACCGCTGGCCATTCCCAGCGAGGCGATGGCAGCCGTCCGCTTGTCGGGCGGCGCGGCCCGCCCCGCAGCACCCACGAGTGCGGTAATGCCGGTGCCGCTCACGCCGATGCCGAGCAACACGCCGCTGACCATCAGGTCGAAAGCGGTACTGGCGGTGTACATGACATAGAGGCCCGCCATCGTCGCCAGCGTGCCGCCGACCACGACGCGGCCAGCACCATAGCGATCGGCCACCATGCCGGCCGCCACCGCGCCGATGCCCCAGATCAGATTGGCGACAGCCATCGACGTGGAAAACGGCTCGCGTCCGATCCCCAGCTCCGTCGTCATCGGCTGCAGGTAGAGGCCCATGACCTGCCGCAGGCCCATAGCGATGCCGACGATCAGACCCGCCGAAAGCACGACGACCCACAGGGGCCGCGTGGGCGCAGGCGCGGCAGATACAGGCTTCTGCATGTCACGGCTCTCTAGCTTTGGGTTTCGCCGCATATAGCACGCGCCGCTTGGATTTTCCCAATCCGTAAGATCACAATCTGGGCGAGGATTTCTCAGAGCTCCTATGAGCCCTGCTCATGCGTCGACCCTCTCGGCCTGCTCAGGCTTACTGCTTCTTCCTGGGATCATCAGCCTCGTTTACATAGGTAATGCCCCATGGACCGGTGCCGTGCAGCTGGACCACCGTCTCTTCCTTGGTCCAGGCAAAGTGATTGGTCTTGGGCTGCATGATGGCGATGGACCCGGCCGTTAGCGGCATCGTCCTGGCTGGATCCAGCTTGTCGCCCGTGCCCATGTAGAAGGTGCCCGAGAGCACGGTCACACGCTCGACCGCCGGGTGCCAGTGGGCCGGCAGCTTGTAGTTCGCCGGGAAACTGAGGCGCACGGTGAACGCCTGTGCCTCGCTCATCTTGCCTTCGATGACTGCGATCTTGGCCCCTTGGGGAAGGGAGGGCACGTCGGCCCACTTGAGATCGGCCGGCATTATCATCAGATGCTCGTGCCCTTGCCCCGAGGGCGCCGCCACAAGCACGCCGAGCGCAAGAGCCAAGGCGACGACTACGCGTTGCTCTGGTCGGTCAAGGAGTACAAGAAGACGCGTGTGCGCTACTTCACCGACGAGTGGGACGACTGGCGCCGCGCGGACGTTACACCGGCCGGCATGTAGCCGGATCCGCGTCCGCTAGCCCGTGGCGCCGCGCCTGCGCCGGCGGCGGCGAATCAGGAGGCCGGCGGCGGTGCCGATCGTGGCCGCGAGCGCAGTGGCGGCGGCGTAGCGCACGGCGTGTGAGGGGGGTGGCAGGGAGTCGAGGCCTTCGATGATGGCTTCTTCGTTGGTGTGGTGCGGGCGCCAGCCGGCGGCGCGGAGCCGGTCGTTCGCGACGACCCAGGGGTGGACGAGGTAGGGCACCTCGTTCGGGGGGACGTCGACGAGCCCGCCGGCGAACAGCCGGCCAGCACCCGCTCGAGGAGCTCGGCCCGATCGAGGGCAGGAGCGACCGGACGAGGCCCGGCGTCGTCGGCGCTCAGCCACCCGTCGGCGGCGACGTTGAACGCCGGGAGGTCGCGTCCACCGCCAGCGCATCGCCTCGCGGGGTCGTCCACGTGGACGACTGCACCGGCGGGCCGCGCCCCCGACGGGCAGCGGCGGCCGGCCGATCAGCCGGGCGAGGGTGCGTCGGCCCGGGCGCCGAGCACGGGGGCCGGCCGCAGGGTCGTGACCGCGCCGCCGGGGTCACGGCGGCCACTCGCCGAGTAGTCGCTCGACCTCGGCCTCGTGGACGGCGAGCGGGAAGCCCGGTGGGCCGGAGGGTGGCGTCTTCGGTCAGGGGCACGGGGTTGTTGGGCCAGGCCCCGTAGACGGAGGCGCTGGACACCAGGACGACCTTCTCACCCCGACGGCGGCCGCCGCCTCGAGGACCCGCCGGGTGCCCCCGACGTTGACCCGGGCCATCAGCTCTCATCGGGGATCGGGTCGACGACCGGCCAGATGGACGAGGACGTCGGGCCCTCGAACAGCGGCCAGCTCGGCGCCGCCCATGTCGACGCGGTGGAACTCGAGGTTCCGGACGCGGCGCAGAGGATCGCGCACATCGAGGCCGATCAGCCGCGTCACCCGCTCCTGCTCGGCCAATCGCGGGAGCAACCGCTGCCCCACGAGCCCGGACGCGCCGGTGACGGCAATCGCAACCACGTCCATAGACTCGCCGCGTCACGGACCGGCCTCAACCTGGCGACCCCGAAGAGCCCGGCAAACCCAGAAGCGCGACGAGCCGGAGCCGCACCGTCATCCGGCCTTCCGGGAATGCCGTTCGGGGGCGGCGGATTCGACCTCGCCCAGCTCATGCAAATGCTGCAGTCGCAGGGCCCGATCAACTGGGACGTGGCGCGGCAGATCGCGGCGTGGGTCGCGGTCGAGGGTGGCACCGAGCGTTCCATCGATCCCGCCGCGCACAGCAGTTCGACGAGCTGGCGCGCGCCGCCGAAACGAACGTGGTCGGCGAGACCGACCTGACGGCCACGTTCGCGGCGGCACCGCTCCGTACGCTGGGGCCACAAGGTTGGGCCAACCTCCACCTGGACGCGCTGCGTCCGGTGCTCGAAGCGGTCGCGACAAAGCTCGGACAGGTGATGCGGGAGACAGGCCCCGAGCCGGGTGAGCTCGAATCGGGCGATCCGGGATCCCCTGGCCGCCGGCGGCGGGCCGTTCGGGCCCGAGATGCTCGGCGGGATGATGCAGATGCTGGCGCCGGCGCTGCTCGGGATGCAGGCGGCTCGATGAGCTATCTCGCGAGCACGCGCTCGGGCGCTACGATCTGCCCCTTCCGACGAGCGACTCGCCGAGCCTCTGCTTCGTGGTGCAGAACATCGACGCGTTCGAGGAGGCGTGGTCGCTCAACGAGCGGATCTCCGTTTCTACATCACGGTGCACGAGGTCGTGCACGCCGCCGAGCGTTCGGTGCCGTGGGTGCGGGACCGGCTCGTGCGGTTGTCGACCGAGTTCGTGTCCGCCTACGAGGTGGACCCGAACGCGCTCGAGGACCGGTTCGGGTCGGTCGATCCCAGCGACCCGTCGACCTTGGGCTCGATCGCCGAGGATCCGGACGCCCTGCTCGGCGCGCGGCACCCGCCGCGCCAGGACGGCCCGCGCCGGCAGCTCCAGCCGCTGACGGCGGTCCTCGAGGGCTACGCAGACTCGGTGCTCGAACGCGTCGGCGAGAAGCTCATCCCTTCGTTCCGGCAGATCCACGAGGCGATGCAGCGGCACCGGGTCGAGCGGGGCGAGGCCGAGGTGTTCATCGAGGGCTTGCTCGGCCTGAAGCTGGAGCGCCACCACTACGAGCAGGGGACGGCGTTCTGCCGCGGCGTCATCGAGCGGGCCGGACCGGAAGGGTTGAACCGGCTGTGGGAGTCGGAGCGGATGCTGCCGACGCCGGCCGAGCTCGACGCGCCCGGTCTGTGGCTCGCCCGCATCGAGCTCCCCGAGGAGACGGCGTGACCGACGCGCCCGTCGCGACGACGCCGCGCGTGATCAAGATGGCTGCGCACCCGGCGGGCGCACTCCAGGACAGCGACTTCGAGGTGGTCGACGCGCCGGTGCCCGAGCCGGCCGACGGCGAAGCGCTCGTGCGCACCTTGTACCTTCGTTGGATCCCGCCATCCGGGTTTGGATGAACGGCATCGACACGTACGTGCCCGGCATCCACGTCGGCGAAGTCATGCGCGCCGGCGGGCTCGGCGAGGTCGTGCGGTCGCGCAGCGCCGGTACACCGAAGGCGACCTCGTGTTCGGGATGATGCAGTGGTCCGAGTACGCCTCGCCCGCGCCGGCCCCGACGGGATGATGACCCTCCCCCGTCAGGACCCGATCACCGCGTTCCTCAGTGTGTTCGGCGTCACCGGACTCACGGCCTACTTCGGCATGCTCGACATCGGCAAGCCGAAGGAGGGCGAGACGGTCGTGGTGTCGGGCGCCGCGGGCGCGGTCGGGTCCGTCGCGGCCAGATCGCGCAGATCCTCGGCTGCCGCGTGGTCGGCATCGCGGGCGGGCCGGAGAAGTGCGCGCTGGCTCACCGACGAGCTCGGCTTCGACGCGGCGATCGACTACAAGTCCGAGGATGTCGGCGCGCGCCTCGCGAGCACTGCCCGGACGGGATCGACGTCTACTTCGACAACGTCGGCGGCGAGATCCTCGACGCCGTGCTCGGCGCAGATCACGCTGCACGCGCGCATCGTGCTCTGCGGCGCGATCTCGCAGTACAACGACGGCCGAACCGCCGCCGGGCCCGCGGAACATCCTCAACCTCATCCCGCAGCGCGGTCGGATGGAGGGGTTCATCCTCCTCGACTACCGAGACCGCTTCCTCGACGGCATCCTCCAGTTGGGCCAATGGGTAGAGGAGGGTCGCATCCGGTACTCGGAGCACGTCGTCGACGGCCCCGAGAACTCCTGCCCGCCGCTTTCCGCAAGCTGTTCAGCGGCGAGAACACCGGCAAGCTCATCATCAAGGTTGCCGAGTGAGCGCTGTGAAGAGAATCGGCGTGCTCGGGGCGGGTGTGATGGGGAGCGGGATCGCGGAGGTCACCGCGACCGCCGGGTACGAGACGGTCTGCTACGAGGTGGACCCGGGCGCGCTCGACCAGGGTCGGGAGCACGTCACGAAGGGGCGCTACGGGATGGAGCGAGGCGTCGAGCGCGGGAAGGTGACGCGGAGCAGGCCGACGCCGCGCTGGCACGACTCACGTTTACGAGCTCGTTCGACGACGCCGCCGCCACCGATCTCGTGGTCGAGGCGGTGCCCGAACGCCTCGAGCTCAAGGTAGGCGTGCTCCGTGATCTGGATCGGTTGCGCCCGACGGGACGATCCTCGTGTCGAATACTTCCGGCTTCGCGATCGTGGGTCTGGCGGCGGCGACCGACCGCGCCGATCCGCGTGGTCGGCTGGCACTGGGCGTCACCGGCGCCGGTGATGCGCCTGGCCGAGATCGTCTCGACGCGCGACGCAGGCGACGCCCAGACCGTCGCCGTC
>CAWFBJ010000012.1:0-8923 GCA_963814055.1 uncultured Alphaproteobacteria bacterium | reverse complement strand
CCCATTAGAGACAATAGTTGTGCTAGCACCCATTCTAAGGGCGAAATGACAAAGAATATAGATAGTTACAGCGTTATCTCCACTTGAGATCTACGCAAATCACGCGTATATACCTGATCTATCAGGAGGCTCCGCGCCTGATGTAGGAAAGTGCGCTTAGGGCGCATTCTTCCTCCGTCACCTTATTTCGGAGCCACCTAATGCATCCCACGACGCCACAACTTAATTGCATAGCGCCGCGAGCAGTTGCAGCAGCTATGGTTATTCGAGCCATCGCGCGAAAGCAGCGGATTTGCGTCCGCGAAGCTTGGTATGGCGCGCCATGACCGCAAGGCGCATTCAACGATTTACTCAAGCTGACATCACGCGCGCCATGAGGGCCGCGATGAGGCTCGTCTTCCTCTGGCATCCATCCGCATTGAGCCGAGTGGTCCGATTGTTATAGTTCCCCGCCCCGCCTCTGCTACAGCAGTGTCTTCGGCAAATGAGTGGGACCAGTAGCCATGGCTCCGCCGATCAAGTTGCGATACGTGGATTGGCAGAAGAGCCGCGATGGCAGCGCTTATGCATATTTTAGGGATCGCGGCCGCCGCATCCGCCTTCCCACCTATGGCACCCCAGAATTTTGGACGCAGTATGGGCAACGTCTCGAAGAAAGGCAGCCACGGGTAAGGCTAAGCCCTCCTGCGGGTTACCCGCCCGGAACCGGGGAGCTCTAACTGCTGAGTTCTTCAAGTCGGAGAAGTTCAGTTAGAAAGGCTCCAAATACCCAGAATCTCAATCGGCAGATTTTGGAGCCATTGGCAGACGCGCACGGCAACAATCGTGTTGCAATGCTTGAGAGAAAGCACACTCGAAAAGTGGAAGGCCGGCCGAGCAGGCACGCCCGCGATGGCAAACATGCTAGTCAAGGTCGTGAAAATGATTTCCTTAGCTTCGCAGTGGCTAAAGACTATCGAACTGACAACCCGGCCCGCCGCATCGATTTATATAGTGGCGGAGGACCTTCGCGCTTGGACCGAGGAAGAATGCTCAACTTTTGAAGAGTGTTGGCGCCCTGGCACAATGGAGCGCCGAGCCTTCACGCTCGCCAAATACACGGGGCAGCGCTGCGGCGACCTTGCAAAGATAAGTCGCGCTCATCGGAGAGATGGGCAAATTGTCGTGGTGCAGGAAAAAACCGGCGCCGATCTTTGGATCAAAGAACTAAACGAAGTTGCAGCCGAACTCTCCCTGGGCGAACAACATCTGATGTTGCTGACATCCCCGAACGGAAGCCCGTTCAGCTCGTCGTATCTTAGCAGGTGGTTCGCCGGTGCAATCGACAGGGCCCAGCTCCCCGACGACTGCGTTCTTCACGGCCTCCGCAAGACAGCAGCTTGCATGCTCATAGAAGCAGGAGCAACGCACTTGCAGGCAATGGCAGTTACTGGTCACAAAGACCTTCGCGTCTTCATGGAATACGTGAAGGACGCAAGCCAAAAAAGGCTCGCTGACGACGCGATGGGTAAGGTAGAGCGGAACGCGAAAAGAACGAAAATTGCCAAACGACATCCAACTATGACTGCCAAACAATGAGAAGGGACTGAAAACACTATGATAACAGAGAGCCAGGCATTAACCTTTTGTTAACCGACCCGGCCTAGCGTCTGCCTCGGGATGCACAGCATCCGTGGAATGCCGCTTTGCTGCCCAGGGCGGCAGTCCAGGGAGCCGCGAGTATCAGCTCTCAACCATGATGATAGGAAGATGGAATAGGCCGTCTTCCCAAACTCTCTCACTCGACCCAGAACAGCGGCTCGGTAGGTGTCAAAACACCACCGAGCCGCAATGCTGTTGTGCGGGTGGCGAGGCCCGTCGCGTCGTCGACCTCCACCGCCAGCCCCGATAGAGTTGCAGGTCCCGTCGCCGGCTCCATGCGGGCGCGCGGGATCTTCGTCAGGAAGCGATTGATCGGCTCGTCCTTGGTCATGCCGAGCACCAATTCGTAGTCGCCGCACATCCCCGCATCGCTCATGTAGGCCGTGCCGCCGGGCAGCACGCGCTCGTCGGCCGTGGGCGCGTGCGTGTGCGTGCCGACCACGCAGGTGGCGCGTCCGTCGACGAAATGGCCCAGCGCCTGCTTCTCGCTGGTCGCCTCGGCATGGAAGTCGATGAAGATGGCGTCGGCGCCCTGCTTCAATCCGCAGGCGTTGATCTCCGCGTCGATCGCCCGGAACGGATCGGCCAGTTCCGGCATGAAGATCAATCCCATGGCGTTGATCACCAGCACATCCGCGCCGTTGGCCGCCTTGAAGATGCCGCTGCCTCGGCCGGGCGTGCCGGGCGGATAGTTGATGGGCCGGATCAACCGCGGCTGGCGCTCGATGAACACCAGCGCTTCCTTCTGGTCGAAGGCGTGATTGCCGAGCGTGACCACGTCCGCGCCGGCATCGAGCAATTCCAGGAATATCGATTCCGTAATGCCGAAGCCGCCGGCCGAGTTCTCCCCGTTCACGATCACAAAATCGAGCTTGTAGCGCGTGCGCAGCTTGGGAAGCTGGCTAAGAACCGCCTGACGTCCCGAGCGCCCGACCACATCTCCGAGGAACAACAGGCGCATGCAGCCTCAATCCTTGCCCGCGCTGGGGCACTTGCGCGGGCCGGACGGGGTCAGCACCCAGTCGAGCCGCTGGTCGTAGTCGAGGCGCGGCACCGCATCGACTTCCTGCTCGTCGTAGCCGAGGCCCACCGCCACCACCGCCTTGCGCGCGCGCAGCCCCTGCAGCGTGCGGTCGTAGAAGCCGCCCCCATAGCCGAGCCGCCAGCCCTGCCGGTCGAAGGCCAGCAGCGGCATCAGAAGAATATCGGGATCGAGCGCGGGCTTGTCGGCCTTCGGCTCGGCAATGCCCCACACCCCGCTGTCCATGGCATCGCCGGGCGTCCATGCGCGGAATATGAGCGGCTGGCCCTTGCCCTGCATGACGGGCAGCACGAGGCGGACACCGTCTCGCGACAGGCGCCGCAGCAGCGGCCATACGCGCAGTTCGTCGGCCATCGGCGCAAACGCGCTGACCACGGCGTGCGGTTGCAGGGGAGGCAGGAAACCCAGCGCGTGTGCGGCGAGCGCATCGGCGGCGCTGGCCATCTGCGTGCTGGTCAAACCGGCACGCCAAGCCTTGATGCGGGCCCGGAGAGCGCGTTTTTCCTGGAGGATCAGAGAGCTATCGGTCACAGCCCGCTTACAGCAGATGGCGGCGAGCCGCGCAAGTCAGACAATTGGCAGAGCCGCATGAGCCGTGCGGGCGACGATCCCGCGTGGTCCCTACTTGACGTAGGTGGGCGCCGTGTATCCGAGGCCACGGCCTCGGTCAGGGACAGCTCCCGTGCGGATCTTATAGGCCCCCGGGTCGTATTGCCGCGACGCACTCCGCAGCCCTGCCAACGCAGATGTTATGTCACCTGGGCTAAAAATCAATGACGCGGTGCCTGTCATCCCGCGATTGCGTGAAGCGCACGTTCACGATGCACTCCACTCCATGGCGAGCCATGCGCTCCAACCCCGTGGTGAACCAAATGCTCCAACCCCGTGGTGAGCCCGTCGAACCACGGCTTGTCCAGGCGGCGCGTCCTTCGACAGGCTCAGGACGAGGTGGGAAGGCGCTGGGCCGATCCCAAGCCCTAACGCTTGGTTTCCAGGATGTTCTGCAGCGAATCCAGCGCCCAGGAGATGCGATCGCGCGCAAGCGCGTTCATTTGCTCCAGCTTGCGGACACGCGATTCCTCACGCTCCAAAGCGGCGCGCAGTGCATCCCGTTCACGCTCAAGCACCGTCAGGCGCTCCTTGAGCGAGCTCTCTGGCGTAACCGCCTTCGCCTTGCTGCGCCTGCCCCGGTCCCGCGCAAGCGGGATTATTGGGCTGGCCTTCCCAGCGTGACGCCGGGCCATGGCATGCCCCGCCGTGTTTAGCGCTGCAACCGCCTGGTGCCGCGCTGCCCTCTACCCTCCAGAGCGGGATTGCGCCGATGGAAGCACAAATGCGCCCCATCACAGAACGTCAATCTCGCTCTACACACTTGAGATAGACCAGTATTCACGCTCCGGCGCGATAGTTGCGTTGTGTGGCCGACGCAGCCCAGTCCGAAGCGCGAACCCTGCCCTAAACAATGACGATAGGTGTCGGCGCGCGCAGCGTCAACAAACGCCGTGCTGTTTGCGGCGGGGGTTGCAACGATAATGGCCCGTGAAGCATTTTTTACTTGCATTGATCCGTCACATTGACAGCCACCGCCGCGACACAGCACTAGTGTGATGATCGAGAAATTCGCCGGCGCTCGGCGCAAGGTTTGGAGCGAGTTTCTCGATCTGAATCACACTAGCAAATCAATAATCCTAGTGTCCCTTATGATTCCGAAGTTCGCTCCCCAGCCTAGCCTCAAGTACAGGCGAACTTCGGAATCGGGACACTACATGCGCAAAACTCCTGGACCGAAGAGGAATACCCCCTATGGCCATCAAAATCGCGATCTCAGGGTTTGGCCGCATCGGCCGCAATGTCCTGCGTGCCATGGTCGAGGCCAAGCGCACCGACCTGCAGGTCGTGGCCATCAACGACCTGTTTTCCGCCAAGGATAATGCTCATTTGCTGAAATACGATTCCGTCCACGGCCGGTTCCCCGCAACGGTCAAGGTCGAGGGCGATGTGCTCGACGTCGGCACCGGCCCGATCAAGGTGCTGGCCGAGCGCGATCCCAGGAAGCTGCCCTGGAAAGATCTCGGCATCGACATCGTGATGGAATGCACGGGCATCTTCACCGACCGAGACCAGGCGGCGGCGCATCTGGAGGCGGGCGCCAAGCGCGTGCTCGTCTCCGCACCGTCCAAGGGCGCGGACCTCACCGTCGTCTACGGCGTCAACCACGACAAGCTCAAAGCCGACCACAAGGTGGTGTCGAACGCATCGTGCACCACCAACTGCCTCGCTCCGGTCGCCAAGGTGCTGAACGACCTGTGCGGCATCAAATCCGGATTCATGACCACCATCCACGCCTACACCAACGATCAGAATGTGCTCGACCAGGCGCACAAAGATCCGCGCCGGGCGCGCGCCGCCGCCCTCAACATGATCCCGACCTCGACGGGCGCCGCCTCCGCCGTCGGCCTCGTGCTGCCCGAGCTCAAGGGCAAGCTCGACGGCACCGCCATCCGCGTGCCGACGCCGAACGTATCGGTGGTCGACCTGAAGCTCATCCCCGGTCGCGAGACCAGCGTGGAAGAGATCAACAAGGCGATGGAGCATGCGGCCGCCCAACAGCTCAAAGGCATTCTCGGCGTCACCAGCGAGCCGCTGGTGTCGATCGACTTCAACCACAACCCCATGTCGTCGACCTTCGACCTGACGGGCACGCAGATCGTGGACGGCAAGCTGGTGCGGGTGCTCTCCTGGTACGACAACGAGTGGGGCTTCTCCAACCGCATGTCCGACACCGCCGTGGCGATGGGCAAGCTTCTGTAGGACACGCACCGCCGGAGAACCGATGCTGCCCCGGGCGCGCTTTGCGCAAATCCTGATTGCCATCCTGGCTTCGCTCGGAGCGGGGCTTGCGCTTTCGGTGGCGGTCTCCGCGCTCTGGCGCTGCCGCGACGATGCGTTCACGTGCAGCATGGACCCGGTGTTCAGTGCCGCCACCATCGTCGGCTATGGGCTCCTGTCGATGATGGTGTTCGGCGTGACGGCGGCGCGGAGCCGGACCCTGCGCCAGTTCGACGTGGCCGCTGCCGTTCTGATCGTGCCGGTGGTCGCCGTGCTCGTCTACGCCATCATCCGCAACGGCGGCCTGGGACATTTCCTGGCGAACTTCGAGCGCGGCGCACGGGCTGTCTTTCAGCTCTACGTGCCCTTGTGCCTGACCGTCATGATCCAATGGGCGCTCACCCGGCGCGCGCCCCAAACCGATCGCGCGCAATAGGAGCCGGCGGCACGCGGACCGGCACTCGTCTCTCCGGCCAGTCGCCTTGCACCCGTCGTCGGGGCTCCTGGCTACACGTCGCCACGGCGGCGGCGCAGAAAGCGGGCGCACATCAGTCCCACCGCCAGTATCACCACGCCGCCGAGCAGCACCGAAGGGCTTGCCCCGAGATACGCGAACCCGAGCGTGTACAGCACCGGCCCCGCCGAGTGGCCCATGAAGAAGAACAGCGAGTGCAGCGACATGGCCGTCCCGCGCGACACCGTCGACAGTTCGCTCGCCTCCACCTGGATGCAGCCGTGCAGCAGATAGAAGCCGATGCCCATCACCACGAAGGCCGCGAACTGCACCTGCCAGGGCGGATCGAGCGCGACCACGGCAAACGCAGCGGCAGCCACCAGGCCGCCGCCGATCATCATCTCGCGCGGCTGCCACCGCCGCGTCAAAGGCGTGATGGCCAGCGAGTAGGCAACGCCGCCGATCGAGAACCCGGCAATCACCAGTCCGGCGATGGAGGCCCTGGGCTCGCCGGCCGCGAGCAGCAGCAGCGCCACGAACGGAAACAGCCCGAACACCGCCACGCCTTCCAGGAACACCGCCAGGAAGCAGAACTTGGCGCGCGGGTTTGCGAAGATCGCCATGTAGCGGGACGGGATCGATGCAATATCGAGTTTGCCGGGCGGCGCCTGCGCCAGCTGCCGCAGGTTCACCACCGCGTTGACGAACGCCGCCACGCCGCACAGTCCGACGCCGATGAACACCGCGCGCCAGCCGAACAGGTCGCCCACCACGCCCGCAAAGGCCGAGCCCAGCAGGTTGCCGCCGATGACGATCGCCAGCCAGCGCGCGATCCCCACCTGCCGCTCGCCGACCGGCACCGCATCGGCAATGATTGCCAGTCCCACCGGAAATATGCCGCCGGTGGCCGCGCCGCAGACGATGCGCGCGATCAGCAGCACCTCGAAGCTCGTCGCCAGCGCGCACACGGCCGACGCCGCGATGATCACGACCAGGCAGATCATCATCATCCGCACCTTGCCGATCGCGTCCGCCACCGGTCCCAGGATCGGCTGCACGCAGGCAAAAGGTAGGGTAAAGGCCGTCGACAGCAACGCCACCTGCGACGCAGCCACCCCCAGGCTGTCGGCGATCGGTGGAATGATTGGATCGATGGCCCGCGTCGACAGCGCGGTCGCAAACCCGATCAGGCTCACGTGCGTAATGAGGCGCGAGGCCGAAAGCGAGCTGTCGGGTGGTGGCATCAGCGTCCGACGATACCGAACTCGGCAAACGGAATGAATGCGACGTCGTCGCCGGGCCGGATGTCTTCCACATCTTCGGGAATATCGATCAGGCCGTCGGCGGCGCGCAGACCCGAGATCAGGCCTGAGCCGTCGCGCGCGAACTTGTCCACCGCCAGGCCGCGCGGCGTCTCCTTCAGCATGCCGCGCCAGAATTCGCGCCGGCCGACCTTGCGGCCCGGAAACGCAAACAGCGCCGGCAGCCGGAAGCGCGTCGGCTCCGGCCACTGCGCCCCGCCCATCCGCCGCAGCAGCGGCCACACGTACAACAGGAAGCACACGAACACGGCGACCGGATTGCCGGGCAGGCCCAACATCACGCAATCGCCGATCTGGCCGAACGACATCGGCCGGCCAGGCTTGATCGCGAGCTGCCATAGGTGCCGCTTGCCGAGCGCATCGAGCGCTGTGACGATATGATCCTCCTCGCCCCGGCTGGCCCCTCCCGAGCTGATGATCACGTCCACCTGCCGCGCGGCCTGCGCCAGGTGTTTCTTCACCTCATCCAGGTTGTCGGGAAGCACGCCGAGATCGACCGGCGTCGCGCCGGCACTGGCGATCAGCGCGAACAGCATCGGCGCATTGGCATCGTAAACCTGGCCCGCGGCCAGCGGCCTGCCCGGCCTCACCACCTCGTCGCCCGTCGAAACGATGCCCACCCTCAACCGCGCGAAGCACTGCACCTCGCCGGCCCCGATCGAGGCCAGCGCCGCCAGGTCCTGCGGGCGCAGCACCGTGCCGGCCTCGAGCAAAACTTCGCCCGCTTTCACGTCCTCGCCGGCCTTCCGCACGTTCGCGCCGGCTTTCAGCCCGGCCGGAATACCCACCACCTCGCGACCTTCGATCGTCCCGAAGCGCACGTCCTCCTGCATGACGATGGTGTCGTGCCCTTCCGGCATGACTGCACCCGTAAAAATGCGCGCGGCGGTGCGCGCCGCCGGCGTGCGCGCCAGCTGGTGACCCGCGGCGGCCCGACCGTCCACCGGCAGCTCGGTGCCGGCGTTGGCATCGTAGTCGCCGGCAGCGAACGAGAAGCCGTCGACGGCGGCATTGGTGTGCGCGGGGATCGGATGCGGCGCGGTGGCGGTTGCAGCCAGGATGCGACCGGCGGCCTCCGACAGCTGTACCGTTTCGGTGCTCGCCACCGGCCCGACACGCTGCTTGAGGATCCTGAGCGCCTCGTCATGCCGCATGCGCTTCTTGTCGTGCGCAAAGCAGTCGTCGAGCAGCTTCTTGTTTTCACTCATGGGCCGAGACGTGCCGATCGGTTCTGCGGACCTTGATGGGCGCCAGAGTCATGCGATGGCGCCGGCAGGGCAGGCTTGCCCTGCCATCTAAGCACACCCCCGGCCGCAAGCACACGACGCGCGCGCCGCGCCTGCGCCCACAGCGTCCCCCTGTTCCGCGCGCGCCGGCCCTGCACCGACGTGCGCTGGCCCCGAACTCCGCCGCCACCTTCGGAAACCTCACATGGACCGTCGCTGCGCAGCAATGCCGCAGGGACGCAGTGTCTGGGGACGCAGTGTCTGGGGCGCAATGCCCCGGTAAGCTGCACCTCGTACGCCGCGCCTCGACCCGCGATGCCGCGGGCGCGCAGCGATCGGAAAGCGCCTGCGCAGCGCCTTTTCCGTCGTGGGGACGGCCCGTCACAATAGGGTTCACAAGCCGGCAAAA
>CAWFBJ010000011.1:0-44735 GCA_963814055.1 uncultured Alphaproteobacteria bacterium | reverse complement strand
GCTGATCATGAACAGCAGTTGCGCACCGAGCTGCCATCTGGTGTGCGGCTCTACACCGGCGACGACTTCAACTATCCAGAGCTCATCGAGGGTGATGGCGATCATCATTCAGATGCACTGCTCGGCGCGTTCGCCGCGATCGCGCCGGCTGCGGCAGCCGCCCTGAGCGCCTTGGATGAGGGCGACATCGACCTATATCGCGCAGAGATGGCGCCCACGCTGCCGCTGTCCCGCCACATCTTCTCTGCGCCGACCTACTACTACAAGACGGGGATTGCCTTTCTGGCGTGGCTGAACGGGCAGCAAGACGGCTTGGTGATGGTCGGCGGTCTGCAGTCAGCCCGCTCCATCGTGCACCTTGCCCTGATCTTCGAGCTGGCGAATGAGGCGCAACTGCTGACCGATCCCGAGTCGCAGCTCACCGCTTGGGTCAGCTGCTCGCGACCGCCGGCGTCGCTCGATGATCACCGAGGCATCGCTCAGCCGCCTCTCGCTCAACCAACGAACCACCGCCTCCTGGTCGTTGCCGGAGGCGATCAAGGGTTGTGTCGACGCCGGTCTCGGCGGGATCGGGATCTGGCGCGAGCAGCTTGCTGAGGTGGGTGTTGAGGAGGCCGGTCGGCTGGTCGCGGAGTCGGCTCTGCGGGTTTCCTCATTGTGCCGGGGCGGGTTCTTACGACCGCTGATCCGGCGGAGGCAGCAGCGGCGGAGGCACGAAACCGGGAGGCTATCGAGGAGGCTGCGGCGCTCAACGCGGCCACGTTAGTGCTGGTACCCGGCGGGTTGCCGCCTGGTGATCGTGATCTCCCACATGCTCGGGATCGCGCCGCGCGAGCGATCGAACGGCTAGTCCCGTACGCCCACGAGCTCGGTGTGAATCTCGGCATCGAGCCGATGAACCCGATCTATGCTGCGGACCGCGGCGTGATCTCCACGCTTGCCCAGGCGCTGGACATTGCTGAGCGCTTCGAGCCGGAGGATGTCGGCGTTGTGGTCGACACCTTCCATCTGTGGTGGGAACCAGGCATTGCCGAGCAGGTGCAGCGTGCCGGACCACACATTGTCAGCTACCAGATCTGCGACTGGATCACCCCGCTGCCGCCGGACACGCTGCTGGCCCGCGGCATGATGGGCGACGGCCACATTGACTTCGCCGCCTTCACCAGATCTGTCGCCAAAGCCGGCTATCGCGGCGACATTGAGGTGGAGATCTTCAACGCCGATCTGTGGGCAGCGCCACCGGCCGAAGTCGTCGAGGTGATGGCGGATCGCTATCTGAACTAGTACAGCCCTATTTGGAGAGTGCTGCGCCCTGAGCTTGTCAAGGGCGGCTGGGCTTCGACAGGCGCCGTCCTGAGCTTGTCGAAGGGCTCAGCCCGCGTGACCGTAAGAGAAAGGACGACGAACGATGTGGACACTTTCAGGATTTATTGACGAGATCTCCGACGACTTCGACCTGCAGTGCAAGGTCGCTGCCGGGCTGGGCCTGGGCTACGTAGAAGTCCGCAGCGCCTGGGGAACCAACATTCTCGACCTCGATTCCGACCAACTGGACACCGTTCGGGAGACCCTCGACGGGTACGGCCTGAGGTTTCCAGCATCGGCTCGCCGATCGGCAAGATCGCCATCGACGATGAGTTCCCACCTCACCTCGAACGGATGCGGCATGCCGTTGAGGTTGCCGAGACTCTCGAAGCGCCGTACATCAGGCTCTTCTCATTCTTCATTCCGGAGGGCACCGACCCGGACAGTCGGCGTGACGAAGTGCTCAGCCGGATGACTGCCCTGGCTGATGCCGCCGCCGATGCCGACGTGATCTTGGTGCATGAGAACGAGAAGGAGATCTACGGCGACATTCCACGCCGCTGCCTCGACATCGTCACGTCGGTGTCGTCGCCCAAGCTGCAGCTGGCCTGGGATCCGGCCAACTTCGTCCAGGTCGGGGTACGCCCGTTCACCGAGGGGTATGCCATGTTGCGGCCCCATGTCGCCTACATGCAGATCAAGGATGCCCTGCTGGCCGACGCCTCGGTCGTAGTCGCCGGCGCCGGCGACGGCGAGCTGGCGGAGACGGTCCGAGCCCTTCGCGACGACGGCTTCGACGGGTTCTTCTCCCTGGAGCCGCACCTCGGTGAATACACCGCGTACGGGGCGCTGTCCGGACCCGAGCTGTTCACCAAAGCCTGGCAAGCCTTCACCGACATTCTCCGCAGCGAAGGGATCCAGTACGCATGAGTGCCGTCAACGAGTCCGACAACCGGATCCGACTCGCCCTTGTCGGTGCTGGCGTTATCGGCACCATTCATGGGGCGGTGATCAACGAACTGGCCGACCAGATCGACCTGGTTGCTGTTGTTGATGTCCACCTGGAGCGGGCCGAACGGCTGGCCGCCGAGCGTGGCGGGAAGGCGTTCACGTCCCTGACGGATGCCCTTGAAGCCGTTGACGTCGACGTCGTCGCGGTCTGCACGCCGACCGGCCGGCACGGCGAGGTTGCCATCGAGGCCCTCGAGGCCGGCAAGCACGTGATCATCGAGAAACCGGCGGAGACCACCGTTGCCAAGACCGATGAGATCATCGCCGCTCAACGCCGCGCCGGAACTCAGGTCGCGGTCATCTCCCAGCACCGGTTCGACCCGGCCACCGAGGTAGCGGTTGCGGCCATCGCAAACGGTGAGCTGGGCCGGCTGACCAGCGGCATCGCCTCGATCGACTGGTGGCGCGGACAGACGTACTACGACTCCGGCGACTGGCGTGGCACGTGGGAGCTCGATGGCGGGGGAGCGTTGATGAACCAGGGCGTACACACCGTCGACCTGCTCGTGGCAACTTTGGGCCGTCCCGTCGAGGTCTTCGCCTACACCGGAACGCTCGCCCACAAACGGATCGAGGTCGAAGACGTTGCCGTCGGTGTGGTCCGGTTCGAGAACGGCGCCCTCGGTGTGCTGCATGCCACGACCGCCGCGTACCCGGGACTCAGCGCCAGGTTGCAGGTGCACGGCGACCGAGGCTCGGTGGTGATCGACAACGACAAGCTGACCTTCATCCACCGCACCCCGCGCGACAGCAGCGCCGAAGAGCGGGCGTACGGCGAGCCTGGCACCTCGATCAACCAGGTTGCCGACTACCCCGATGCCTCGGGTGTTGCTGCAGAGACGGCCGGCAGCAACCCCGGTCAATTGGCGATCGACGCTCATCGCCGGCAGTACGAGAATTTCCTTGCTGCGTTGGCCGGTGAGCAGCCTCTCCGGGTCGATCTGGAGACCAACCGCCAGTCCATTGCCGTGATCACCGGGGTGTACGAGTCGGCTAGGACCGGGAAGCCAGTCACCCTCGGGTAAATGTACGGCTCTGCGGTGACGCTTGCGATAACCCCGGCCGCCAAGATCTTCCCTGCTGGGCATGAGGACTAGCGTCAACCGGTGATGACCATCTATTTGATCGTCGGCCTGCCCGGAGCCGGGAAGACCGCGCGAGCCAAGGAGTTGGAGATCAGCGAGTCTGCCCTTCGGCTGACCCCCGACGACTGGCAGTTCGCGATCTTCCGTGGCGACAATCCGACGCACTGGCGGTCGAAAGAGCGTGCTCGCCAGCGTGACCAGATCGAAGGCAAACTCGTGGAGGTCGGGATGCGGGTTGCCAAGTTGGGCACCAACGTCGTCTTCGACTTCGGCCTGTGGGGCAAGGATGAACGCTCAGCGCTCCGTTGGATCGCGGACACGCTGGGCGTCCGCGCCCAGGTCGTCTACCTGCCGATTGACTACGAGGAGCAGCGCAGACGCATCATCAGTCGATACGAGACCGAGCCGGGTCAGTTCCAGATGAGCGACACGGAACTGAAGCTGTGGCAGGTGCAGTTCCAAGCGCCGGACGAGGAGGAACTGCGAGGTGCCGAGATCCCACCGGTCCCGCCAGAGCATGCGTCCTGGTCGCAGTGGGCGTCTGAACGCTGGCCGTCGTTGCCGGATCAGTACTGACCCAAACAGCCGCTTGGTAGATCTCGGGCTCAGCGTGCGGGCAGATCGCTGGTGTGCTGTTCCCGGCTCGGCCGTACGGGTTCGAACCGGCGCCGCTCTAGCGGTGCACCGTCGAGAATCCTCTCGACCTCATGCAGGAACGGAAGTGGGGCCTCGGATCCGAGAGCGTCTCCCAGACAGTACGACCGGTAGGCCCTGCGCGCGGCTGCGAGCGAGTCGGGACCGAGCAGCTCGTCGAGGGCATCGGGCAGCGTGCTGAGGTCGCGCTCGATCACGTACGCCACTTGAGCCATCGGGGTCGCCTCACGAAATGCGATGCCCTTCAGCTGAATCGCCACCGTGGCCAACGGCTTCCCGGTCGCCAGGAAATCCGAGGCAACAGAAGACACGTCGGTGATCAACGCATCGCAGTGATTGAAGCAGGCAGGAATATCCCAGTCCACCTCGGCGGCATGACCAAAGACATGTTGGCGACCCGTGGTTTTCCGATCCGCGCCGAGCCGGTGCTGGATCTCTTGAGCCAGGCGGGTTTGATCTGGGTCGCTATAGGTCTGCGGATGCGGTCGGAAGATCACCGTCGCGCCGCGGGCCAGCAGCGCGTCGATGATCTTGAGGCCAAGAAACAGCGAGGAATAGTTGGTGTTGGGTTTACCGCCGTGCCAGGTCGGTGCGTACAGCACCGTACGCGGGGTGCCGGGCGCCAGTGGCTCGTCTCGCGTCACGATTCGGTCGATCTGCGGCCGTCCGACGACTGCAAACTGGTCCGGTCGAATTCTGACCCCGTGGGCCGCATAACGCTCCACGCCCTGCTGGCCAGAGACGAAGACCTTGTCAAAAGCAGCATGGCGGGCGCTGTAATTGGCCGCCTTGTCGGAGTCCCCGTGATTCAGCCAGATGTGCGTCAACCGCGGGAACCGCAACAGGTCGACGTTGGCCTGGTGATTTTGAACGTAGAAGGCTGCCTTCAGCGAGTCGACCACCAGATGCCAGAGCCGGCCATGTGCACTCTTCAGCTTGGGAACCAGCACCGGCGCAGAAGTCAGCTCGGTGATCTCGAGCACCGTGTGCGGATGGCGGGTGATCACGATGAAGCGCCGGTTGAGCCGCTCCAGATAGGGCAACCACATGCCGAGCTGATATCGGGCGCCGCTGCGGGCGGCGTAATAGACGCAGAACTCCGGTTGGTATTGCTGCAGCGCCTTGCGGACGCCGATCGCGGAGCTCCGGCTGATCCTAACGGCACGGATGGCGTAGCCAACCATGATCACGGCCGACATCGTGCCAATGACGACGATCAGCAGATAACACCAGCCCGGCGCTCCAAGCAGGGCCAGGACGCCGCCAACTGCCGCCTCGCCCACTGCAGCAAGCGTCACGAAAGTCGGATTGAAAGGTGGCCGCGGCACGGCGGGGAAGCCAGGAAGCTGTACAGCCACCGGCGTGGCCTTGGTCAGGAGCAGGCGCACTGTCGGTTCGGAGATGATCGCGAAGATCGCGAGCCCGGTGGCCGCCCAGATCCAGGCAGCATCGCCGGGTCGTCGGGCCAGATAGCCCGCAGCGACCGCAACGAGGACCACGATCCGGGGTGCCTGGTAGGTCGACAGAAGCGCGCGGCGACGGCCTATGTCGCGCCGCATCAACCGGCCGAGCATGATCAGCGACGCCAATGCCAAGGCTGCGCCGAGCCAGACGATCGGCGATCTCGGGGCGGCGAACATGACGACCGCGCCGACCACCGCGCAGAGGTTGAAGAGGTTGCTGATGATCAGATCGACGACCCTCGACCGGGTCGCACCAGCGAAGTCGGACCAAGCGCCGATGCTCATGCTCCCCGAAGGCTTTGCTGACTCCATGCCAGGGAAAGGGTATATCGCTTCGATCCGACTTTCTTCCCCATACCAGCAACTTCCGGTGCTAGCTGGCGCTGAAGAATACGATGAGGCTGTGGCACAAGGTGATGGCCTGCTGAACCACGACCTCGACCCCACTGACCCCCACACCCGCGGACCGCAGGACGCGTGTGGGGTTTTTGGCGTCTGGGCACCCCATGAAGAGGTAGCAAAGCTCACCTATTTCGGCCTCTACGCGCTGCAGCATCGGGGGCAGGAGTCCGCCGGGATTGCGGTCAGCAAGGGCTCCCAGATCGTGGTCTTCAAAGACATGGGTCTGGTCTCCCAGGTCTTCAACGAGGCAACACTTGACTCGCTGGGCAACGCTCACCTGGCCATCGGGCATTGCCGCTACTCCACGACCGGTGCGAGCGTCTGGAAGAACGCGCAACCCACCTTCCGCTCGACCGCCGTCGGCAGTATTGCGCTCGGTCACAACGGCAACCTGACCAATTCCTTGGAACTGCAGAGCTGGCTCCACGAGCGTGACCAGCGCAACGGTTCACTGTTTCCTGGATCGCTGTCGGCCGACGCGACTAGTGACACCTCGCTGATCACGGGGTTGATGGCAACGTTCAACGGGCTGAGCACCGAGGAGGCGGCGCTACAGGTGCTGCCGAAGCTGCGCGGCGCGTTCAGCCTGGTCTTCATGGACGAGGAAACCCTGTACGCCGCGCGGGACCCGCAAGGCATCCGGCCGCTGGTGCTCGGGCGGCTGGAACGTGGCTGGGTGGTGGCCAGCGAGACCGCCGCTTTGGACATCGTGGGCGCCACCTTCATTCGAGAGGTCACGCCGGGAGAGCTGATCGCCGTAGACGCCAACGGGCTTCGCAGCCGCACCTTCGCCAAGGCCGATCCCAAGGGCTGCTTGTTCGAGTACGTCTATTTGGCGCGACCGGACACCATGATTTCGGGTCGCCGGTTGCACTCGGTGCGGGTCGAGGTGGGACGTACCCTCGCGCACGAGTGCCCGGCAGACGCCGACTGGTGATCCCGGTGCCTGAGTCGGGTACGCCGGCGGCAATTGGATACGCGGAAGCTTCGGGTATTCCGTACGGGCAAGGACTGGTCAAGAACTCCTATGTCGGCCGTACCTTCATCCAGCCCAGCCAGACGATCCGGCAGTTGGGCATCCGGCTCAAGCTGAACCCGCTTCGGGACGTCATCGCCGGTAAGCGGCTCGTCGTCGTCGACGACACCATCGTGCGTGGCAACACGCAGCGGGCGCTGGTTCGGATGCTGCGCGAAGCCGGGGCAGCCGAGGTGCACGTACGGATCTCTGCCCCGCCGGTGAAGTGGCCGTGCTTCTACGGCATCGACTTCGCGACCCGAGCCGAGCTGGTCGCCAACGGGCTCGACACCGACGAAATCTGCCGCTCGATCGGGGCGGACTCGCTCGGCTACGTTTCCCTTGATGGTCTGGTTGCGGCGACCGAGGTAGGGAAGCAAGCGCTCTGCCGAGCCTGTTTTGATGGCATCTATCCCATTGAGCTACCGCTCAGCGAGCGGCTGGGTAAATCCATTCTCGAAGAGCCTCCCGACCTGGAACCAGTCGCTTCCGGATTCGGCGCCGCCGATGCCCTCACTCGCCCCTGACTCCATGAACGATCGGTCGGCGTACGCGGCGGCTGGGGTGGACATCGAGGCTGGTGATCGCGCCGTCGAGCTGATGAAGGAGTGGGTCGCCAAGACCCGCAGGCCGGAGGTCATAGGCGGCATCGGCGGCTTCGCCGGACTCTTCGACGCCAGCTCGCTCGCCCAACTCACCCATCCCGTGCTGGCCACCTCGACTGACGGCGTAGGCACCAAGGTTGCGATCGCCCAGGCGTTGGACCGGCACGACACCATCGGCTACGACCTGGTCGGCATGGTCGTCGACGACCTCGTCGTCTGCGGCGCGGAACCGCTGTTCATGACCGACTACATCGCCTGCGGCAAGGTCCATCCAGAACGCATCGCCGCCATCGTGCAAGGGATCGCTATGGCCTGCAGCGAGGCTGGTTGCGCGCTGCTGGGCGGGGAGACTGCGGAGCATCCGGGACTGCTCGGACCCGACGACTACGACCTTGCCGGAGCCGCGACGGGGGTTGTGGAACGGGACAAGATCCTGGGTGCGGAACGCGTGGTGCCCGGCGACGTGGTGCTGGCCATGGCGTCCTCAGGCCTGCACTCCAACGGGTACTCGCTGGTCCGTCATGTTGTCGGTACGGAGTCCGATTGGACCCTGGATCGCTACGTTCCAGAGCTAGGCCAGACCCTCGGCGACGAACTGCTCACCCCGACGCGGATCTATGCACGCGATTGCCTCGCGATGTTCGAGGCGGTCGAGGTCCATGCGATGAGCCACATCACCGGTGGCGGCCTGGCGAACAACCTTGCCCGTGTGATTCCGCCCACTTGCGAAGTGCGCATCGACCGTGCCACGTGGCTGCCACCGGCCATCTTCGGACTCCTTCAGCAACTCGGCACGATCACCCAGCCGGACCTCGAGGCAACCTTCAATATGGGCGTCGGGATGGTTGCTGTCATGCCGCCTCACGCGGCCGATGAGGCCGAGCGGCTACTGGCTCGGCGTGGCCTCCAAGCGTGGGTCTGCGGGGCGGTTACGGCTGTGAGTCCCGGAGCACGTGAGCCCGTACGCCTCTATGGACAACACGTTGTGGCATAGGGGTCCCTGCGCTTTGCACCCTTGGGAGCATTGGGTAGCCTTTCCCTCACGACATTAACCATTCTCCAGCCGCGGCTAGCCGCAGGCAGACACAGTGCGAGGGGGTCGACCCGATGGGGCGCGGCCGTGCAAAAGCAAAGCAGACGAAAGTTGCTCGCGAACTCAAGTACCGTTCGTTCGACACTGACTTCTCGTCGTTGGAGCAGGAACTTCGGGGCGGGGCAGACGGCCACGAGGTGCCGCCACAATATGCCGACCTTGCAGAGGAATACGAGGAGGACGACTCCCCGGCAGACGATCAGGCCTACGGGCACCTTCGTAAGTCAGGGTAGGGAAAACCGCCCGAGCGCCTTCCCCTTGGCAATAGCCTGGACGGCATGAGTCAAAACCCTCAAGAAACGCCCGACCAATCGCAGTCCCAGGCTGGGCAGTCTCAGTCCGAGGCGCAGGCCCAGGGTGGGGCCGGGCCGGCGCGTCCAAGCGAACCAGTGTCGAGCCCCGCTACGGCGGAAGATGTCACCGCTGCGGACTCCACCGCAGGCCAGGCGGATACGTCGACCTCCGCTGCGACGAGCGCTGGCTCAGCCGACCCGTACGCCACGGCCAGTCCGTCCGAGGCTTCGCAGACCCCCGGATATCAACCCCAGCAGGGCTCCGGCGATCCGTCAGCCGGTGCGGCGTACGGTCAGCAGTCGCCATATGGTCAGCAGTCGCCGTATGGCCAGCCGACCCCGCAGGGCTACCCCCAGCAGGGTTACGCCGACCCCAACGCTGGCTACCAGCAACCGGGCTATCAACAGGGTTACGCGGACCCGAATCAGCAGGCTGCCGCTCAGCAGGGCTACCAGCAATACGACCCCAATCAGCAGGCGTACGCGCAACAGGGCTATGGCCAGCAGGGATATGCACCTCAGCAGTACGGTCAGCCCGGCTACCCGCAGCAGCCGTACGCGCAGCCAGGAATGGCCCCGGTCTCAGAGAGTGACGAGAAGACCTGGGGGATCATCTCCCACATCAGCATCCCGTTCTTTGGTTTCATCGGCCCGCTGATCGCCTACTTGATCTACAAGGATCGCAGCGAGTGGTTGAAGCAGACCACGACAGAGGCACTCAACTTCTCGATTCTGTACAGCATCGCGTACCTCATCAGCGTGATCACCATCTCGGTGGTGATCGGGTTGATCTTGTGGCCGCTGGTCTTCATCGTGGCGTTGATCTTCTGCATCCTGGGCACGATTGCGGCCAGCAAGCACGAGTTCTACAAGTACCCCGTCAATGTGAGGTTCATCAAGTAGGCACTATGGGTGGGTGACCACCTGGAGTCCTGACTTCCTGGTCGGGTACGAGACGACCGAACTGGCGTTGCCTGGCGCGGAGCCTGCGCCGGGCGAGCCCGCTGACGTCGAACTGGTGGCAACGCTGATCCGCAAGTCTGGCCCGCGGATCGGGACGCGCGCGGTCCTCTACCTCCACGGCTGGAACGACTACTTCTTCCAGACCCACGTCGCCGACTACTTGACCGACCTCGGCTAGACTTCTACGCCGTCGAGCTGCGACGCTACGGCCGTAGCATCCGGCCGGGCAACTCCGGGGCTTCATCACCGATCTTGACGATTACGCCGTTGAGCTTGATGCGGCTGCCAACCTGATTGCTGTTGATCATGATCGACTGCTACTGATGGGCCATTCGACGGGCGGCCTGATCACTGCGCTGTGGGCGGCTCACAACGCTGATCGACTCGAGGGTTTGATCTTGAACTCGCCTTGGCTCGACATGCAGGGCTCGGCCATCGTCAGGACGTTGGGCACACCGGTCATCGACGCATTGGGCAGTCGGGCACCGACCTCGGTGATACGCCTTCCTGATCTTGGATTCACCGCGCGATCACTGCATATCAGCCTGGGCGGCGAATGGGACTACGACCTCACGCTCAAGTCGAGACCGGGCCCGCCGATCCGGACTGGCTGGCTGCGGGCGGTTCTGCTGGGCCATCAGCGGGTCGCGTCGGGGCTGGCGATTGGCGTACCGATCTTGGTGCTCGCGTCGGCGAAAACCGAGTTCGCGCGCCGCTGGCACGAGGGACTCCGCGTCGTTGACTCGGTGCTCGACGTGGAGCAGACCGCGGCTCGCGCGGTTCGCCTCGGCCCGCACGTCACCGTGGTCAGGATCCCGGACGGCCTGCACGACGTCACCTTGTCTGCGCTGCAGGTGCGTACCCAGGCGTTGGATGAGATCGACGATTCGTTGAGGCGTATGTGAAGCGTGGGGACGCCCTGCAGGATACGGGGCAGGATGGGTCTGTTGGAGGGGGTCAGCGCACTGATTAGATGGCTATGTGACTGAGATGCCTCATGTAGTCGTTGTCGGCGCTGGCTTCGGAGGGATATCGGCGACCGACGAGCTGCCAAAGAAGGCTTTCGGGTTACCCTCCTCGATCAGTTCCCGTACAACACCTTCCAGCCGCTGCTGTATCAGGTGGCGACCGGCGGCCTCAACCCTGGGGACGTCACGTACTCGCTGCGCTACTTCGCCGCCGAACATGACGATGTGCGGTTCCGCGCTGCCGAGGTCATCGGTATTGATCATGAGAAGCGCGAGGTGATCTGCAGTGACGGCGTTCGCGTCGGTTTCGACTATTTGATCATCGGCAATGGGATCACGACGAACCACTTCGGCATTCCGGGTGCGGCGGAGTACACCATGTCGATGTACACCCGGGCCGAGGCACTGCGCGTCCGCGACACGATTTTCGGCAGCCTGGAGATCATCGCCGGCCGGTCGGATCCGAACTCCGCGGGCTTCACGGTGGTGATCGTCGGGGGCGGGCCCACTGGCGTGGAAATGGCAGGTCAGCTGGCGGAGCTCAAGACTGGGACCATCCCCTCGACGTATCCGGAACTCAACCCGGCGCGCGTTCACGTCGTCCTGGTGGAAATGACCGAACACCTCTTGGCGCCGTTCGACGATTCCTTGCGTCAGTACGCGTTGCGAGAATTGACCAAGCGTGGTGTGGACGTTCGGCTGAAGACCGCGATCTCGGAGGTGAGGCGGATCGAGTCGACTTCAAGGATGGGTCCTCGATGCCGGTTGATCTTGTGATCTGGGCGGCCGGGGTGTCAGGTGATCCGCGCTTCGCGACTGGGGACTGCCGATTGGCCGGGCGGGCCGGATCGAGATCAACGACGACACCCGCGTGGTGGGTGAGGAACGAATCTTCGCCATCGGCGACGGAAGCGTGATCGTCAACAAACCCTTGCCGCAGCTGGCGCAGCCGGCGATCCAAATGGGCAAGTTTGCTGCTCGGCAAATTGCCCGGCTGCATCGTGGACTGGATACCGAGTCCTTTCACTATCGCGACAAGGGCACCATGGCGACGATCGGTCGTGGCGATGCGGTGCTGGAGGTCCCGATCGGGCTCAAGCTGAAGGGTGTCCTCGCCTGGATCGGGTGGATCGTGCTGCACCTGTTCTACTGCTCGGCGGGCGCAACCGCGTACAGACGTTGATCAACTTAGGTTCTCGCTACCTCGGCCCACGCCGCTCCAACGCGATCGTTGGCGACGTGCTGGAGACGCCGAAGTTGCAGGCGATGAATGCCAAGGAAGAACGGCGGGGCGCTGCATAGCGTCTGCGCCCTGAGCTTGTCGAAGGCCCTGAGCTTGTCGAAGGCGGCGTGGGAGAGGCTGCTCGCATGGGGGGTGGCCAGGGCCGGAATCGAACCGGCGACCTTTCACTTTTCAGGCGAACGCTACTACCGACTGAGCTACCTGGCCTGGAGTCGGTGATACGAAATCACCGCTTACGCGACCCCGACGGACTCGAACCCGCGACCTCCGCCGTGACAGGGCGGCGCGCTAACCAACTGCGCCACGGGGCCTTGTGGCCCAGGGTACGCACCCTTCGGGGCGCCCGCGAAACTATAGCGCAGCACATCGCTGCGGCGGAAAGCGGACAACAAACCGCTTCGGATCAGGAGCGTCTGGTCACGGCCGCTCACGCTATGGTTGCTGGTGCTGTGGAGTCCCCATCGTCTAGTGGCCTAGGACACCGCCCTTTCAAGGCGGCAGCACGGGTTCGAATCCCGTTGGGGATACAAGGTCAACTGGCTCTGACTAGGCTAAACACCTCGCAATCTGCTGTAAGACTCAGCCACAGTATGAGCTCGAGGGAGCGGGCGGGGAGCGAGACTGTCCGACCCGTACGCCGAAGACGCATGCCTCGTACGGCCCAGTGACGTTCTCGAGGATGTCGGCTGGCTCGGCGAGCGCCCACAGCGTCGACACGCTCTTGACCAGGGAGAAGGTCAAGTCATAGCCGGCGACCCGCGGTTGTCTGTGGACGTGAGTGTTTGGCGATCGCGACCTGCCGTGGTCGGCGGCGAAAACTCGATCGCCACCTCGGTTTGCACCCGGGCCCGTTCGCTGCGTGGAACCGGCCAGTCGCGTGGCACGCCTGCCGAATTGAGTTCGGCGATCCGCTTGGCAAACTTCGCCCCGAATCGGTGGGATGTCGTTGTCGCTAAATCTTGAAGGTGCACCCAGCGGGTCACCGTTAGCTCCCGTCGTCCGGCTCCCTGAGCTCCGGCCCTTCTTAGCCGCTGCTGCCGCTGCACCGCGAGTGGGTGCATCCCCACGCCCCGAACAGTGCTTGCATCTGCTTCGGCGTCACCGGATCGTCAGCCTTCAGACCGTCAATGCTGGCCAGTCGGGAGGCGTGAAATCGCTCCGGCCAGTCGCTGGTTTTCTCGCCCCGGCTCGGCATAGAAAGCGAAGTCGTGCCGGAGTGGTTGAAACTGCGTGGTGGTACGTACGTTGAACCCACGCGCTTTAGCCACGAAGACGCCCGCGCGCGCTTGCATGGCACGCTCGGCTTCGACCTGAAGGTGTTTCCATGGACCGTGTTCGGCCTATTTCATGAAGGCACCGATCGGCGAGTCGGCGGCTCGCTGGACGCGGCAGTTCGCTACCTCGGCTGGGGAGTGAGTATTGGGGTATGGCATTAGGAGTCTCTGCTTCGGTCATTGTCGGGAGTCCTGGCTGCGGCGCTCGGCCTTGCGTGCTCGAAACGACCCCCTCCGCCGGAACGTACGGAGCCCTGGCCTGCTCAGCCATCTTCAGCCGCAGCGCCCGCCCTGCTTCGGGGCTCCGTGGTGCGCTACGTCGTTTCGTCAGCAAGCCGGGTAACCTTCGAAGTGCCGGGGGTGAAGCCGCACCCGCCGGCACCTTTCCCGTCGCGCGTGGGCAAATCGACTGGGATCTGCATGATTTTCACGAACGCGCGGTTACGTGAGCGTGGACGTGGCGAGTGTCGTCATGCAAGCAAGCCCGGACCCCGCACTGCAAACCCGCTACACGACCCAAGCGCGAGACTGGCTCGATGTCGGTTCGAGCAAGCCCGAAGCCGAGCGATCGCGGCTGCGCTGGGCTCGCTTCACAGTGACAGAGCTCGAACAGCTGACCTACAGCCGGCGCAGGCGAAATCCGTACAATCGACTTCAGCGCCAAGGGAAGCTCAGTTTGCATGGCTTCAAAATGGACTCGAGCGCCGCACTTCGCGCCGTGTTTCACTACGCTGGTTCTGAAACTCCAGATGCTCGTCCGACACGGCTCGTGATCCAAAGCCTCCGCCCACTCGTAGTTTCCCTGAAAGCCCATGCCATCGAACCGCGCGACTCGGCGGGCGTGCTGATCGCGCACGATATCAAGCTTTTGGGCAGCAAAGTCGGGCACGAAGCGCGAGTTTCGCTGGATCTGGTGGCGCATCCCCAATGATTTCACATGAGTACACGGCCCAGGCCGATCCGCGCTAAACTGAAACCGAGCGTCCGCGTCGCCGTATGCACTGAGAGCAGCGGACCAATGATGCGAAAGCAGAACGAGCGGGGCCGGGGCCCCGCGAGACAAACAAGGTTGGGGACGCTGTCCGCAAAAGGAGTTCGATATGTCCGATAGATTCTCGTTCAGCGCAATCGCAGCCACCCTGGCCGCCCTCGGAGCAACCACGCTCGCAGGCTGCTCGGGCAGCACCACGTCAAGCGAACCCGCCACGCCGGTAGACGCCAAGGAGGTACCCGCCGCCACGGCTAGCGAGCCGAGGGCTCGCCATCGCCAGCGCCAACGGACACCGCCGCGACGAGTGACGGAAACCCGAGCGAAGACTCGGCCAGCGAAAGCCAGGCCGCTGCTGAAGCGTCTGCCGGCAGCAGCAGCGAAACCCCAACTGCCGCCAAACCGGACCAAAACGCAGCGGCAACGCCCGACGCCAAAAAGGCGCCTGCCAAGAAAGCCGGCCACAAAAAGGCAGCAGGTGCCAAGGGCGGTTGCGGCGCCGGAACCTGCGGGTAAGCCGAGCGCGACCCACCGGGCTCCCCCGACTGGGGTGGGTTTGGGTCTGCGCTGGGACTTTCTCGAAGAGGTGCTCGACGGTCCGAAGCTTCCGATTCATTCTTCGAAGTGTCCCCGGAGAACTACATGCGCCGCGGCGGTTATTACCCGCAGCGCTCGAGCGAGTGCGCGAGAGCTACCAGATAGTCACGCACGGTCTCACCTTTCGCTCGGCGGCGCGGACGCGCTGGACCCGACATACACTTCCGAGTTGAAAACGGAACTTCAAAGGCTTGCTACGCCGTGGCACTCGGATCACCTGTGCTTCAGTAGCTCCGCCGGACGTGTGCTCCACGAGCTCTTGCCTTTGAAGTGTCTAACGAGAACGTCGATCGCGTCGTCGACCGGCTCCGCCAGGCCGAGGACGCGCTCGGCGTCCCGATGGCCGTCGAAAACATTCCACGTATGCGCTGGCCGGGCGACCGCAAATGCCGGAAGCCGAGTTCATCGCCCGAATACTCCACAAGAGCGGCGCCCGGCTGCTCTTGGACGTCAACAACGTATATGTCAACTCGCAAAACTTCGGCTTCGATCCGTATGCGTTCTTGAACGCGCTCCCGCTCGAGCGCGTGATCGAAATTCATGTCGCTGGTCACTCTAGAACGGATACTGGCCTGCTCATCGACAGCCACGGGTCGGCCGTGTGCGACCCCGTACTGAAGCTTCTGGAGTGGACCGTCGACCCTCGGACCTGTGCCCGTCCTGCTCGAACGGGACAACGAAGTACCAGCTCTCGCGGAGCTCTTGGCAGAGGTCGAAATTCTAGAGGGCGTGTATCGGCGAGCGATCGCCAAGCGAGGCGCGCTCTCATGACGTCGGCGCTTGAGGCCGCGATTTCCGAGCTCGTGCTCGGGCCAGAGCTCGAGTCGCACGATAGCGCGGCAGTCGCCGCTTTTTCGACCATCACGGCCTCGAAGAAGACGACCGAGATGCGATCATCGATGCTGGGATCGAGCGACTGCTCGTGTATCGGCGCCTCGTGCGACAAGGTCTCTGGCAACTGTCGCCCTTCGATCCCACGCACGATGGCGCGCCTCGGTGCCGGTTCGACGACTACTTCGCGCGTTTCTTGGCAGAGCGCGCGCCGCGCACGCACTACCTGCGCGACGTTACGCGCGAACTGCTGGATTTCTGTGCACCGCTATGGGCCCGGATCCGCGGATGCCGGCGTACATACCAGAGCTTGCGCGGCACGAGGCACTGCATATCGAAATCGCTGCCCTGATCGCCAAACCAGCCGGGCAAATGCGCGGTCCGCTGGAGCTCGAACAAGGCGTAGAGTTCATCGAGGCGGCGCGCATCGCGCTATCGCCATGCGGTCCACGAGCTCGGCGAGGACGAAAACGACCGTAGTCCAGCGACGCTGCGTGAAACGGCACTATTCGTCTATAGGAGCCCGGAACACGAGGTGCGCTACCTCGAGCTCACGCCGCTGGCTGCCGGTATTCTCGGCGAGCTTTTCGCCGGAGCCAGCCTTCGCGACGCCATCGAGAGAGCGTGCAGGCAACGCGGCATAGCGCTGGATGACAGCGTCATCGCGGGTTCGGCTCGCGTGCTGGCTGACTTGGCGGACCGGGGAGCTTTACTCGGGGCAACGATTAGCGAGTATGATCCAGCTGAGGCGCGGGTGTCATGACGGCTGACCGGGACCCAATCAAAGTCGTGGGGCAAACTATTGGCCGATAAATACTTGGTCGAGGGCCTGGTTGGCGAAGGTGGTTTCGCGCTCGTCTACCGCGCCATCCACGCGATTGGAAAAAGGGCGCGCGAGCCGGCGGACGGCCCGGAACCCTTTCAGGCCGACGCGCGGATCCACCTCGACATGGGTGCGCATGTGCATGGTGCCGCCGGCGATTGCCCTCTCCAGCGTGCGGCGCGCCCGCGCGGCGATGTCTTCCTCGGTGAAGGCCAGCTTGGCACGCGCCGTCTCGGCGATGGCCTCTTTGAGGGTGCCTTCGACGATGCTGCAGCGGTCGATGATGCAGGACTTGTCGAGGTGGATGTGGGTCTCCACGAACCCCGGCACGACCAGCGCGCCGCCCATCGGCTCCATGTGTGCGGCATCCGATAGAGTCGGCGCGATGGCGGCGATCCGGCCGTTCAGGATGCCGATGTCGACCAGCCGATCCGGGTCGGTCGGGGTGCGCGCCTCGCGAAGCACGAGATCGAAGACCATGAGTTACTCCGCGGGTTTGAGACCACCGAGGTAGGCAGCTTCCAGCGCGGGGTCCTGGCTCAGCGCCGCTGCCGTGTCGGCGTGGACGATGCGGCCCGATTCAAGCACGTAGCCACGGTCTGCGACCTTGAGGGCCAGGGCCGCCATCTGGTCGACCAACAGAATTGTAATGCCGCCGTCGCGCAGCTCGGCGAGCGTGGCGAACAGCTCGTCGATGATGGCGGGCGCGAGGCCCAGCGAGGGCTCGTCGAGCAGCAGCACCTGCGGCTTGCCCATCAGGCCGCGGGCGATGGCGAGCATCTGCTGCTCGCCGCCCGACAGAAGCCCGGCGCGGCCGTGCAGGCGCTCCTTCAGCCGCGGGAAGCGGGCGAGCAGCCCGTCGATTTCGGCCTCGACATCGACGTCCTTGCGGGCGTGCGCTCCGAGCAGGAGGTTGTCGCGTACGCTGAGCTCGGGAAAGACCTGGCGGCCCTCGGGCACCAGGATCAGCCCGGCGCGCACGATCCGATGGGCGGGACTCTTCTCTATAGGCGTGCCGGCCAAGCTGATCGAGCCCGAAACCGGGCGCAGGAGGCCGCTCAACGCACGCATGGTGGTGGATTTGCCGGCGCCGTTGGCGCCCAGCATGGCAACGAGTTCGCCCTGGCCGACCTCGAAGGCGATGCCGTCGAGCACGGGGACGGCGCTATAGCCGGCTTTGAGCGCGGCGGCCGCGAGCACGCGCGGCCGTTCGGCGGGCAGGGGCACCGCGCGCGGGCGGGCCTGCATCTCGCCGCTGCCCAGATAGGCCTCGCGCACCTTTGGTTCGCTGCGCACGGCTTCGGGCGTGCCGGCCGCGATCGGTCGGCCGGCGTCGAGCACGACGATGTGATCGGAGATGCCCATCACCAGCGTCATGTCGTGCTCGACCAGGATCACTGCCAGCCCGGCGTCGGCGAGCTTGCGCAAGACGCCGGTGAGGATAGCCTTGTCGGCGCGCATGAGGCCTGCGGCCGGCTCGTCGAGCAGCAGCACGCTGGGGCGGGTGGCGAGTGCGCGGGCGATCTCGACCAGGCGCCGGTCGACGTGCGGGAGATCGGCGGCGGGAAGGCCGAGCGCACCCTTGTAGCCGACGAAAGCCAGCAGGCCCTCGGCATCGCGGCGGTCGGCGACGGAGGCGGCCGCCGCCAACGGGTTGCCGAGACGGCCGCGCCGCAGCCCCAGCAGTACGTTGTCGATGACGCTGAGCGAGCCGAACAGCTGCGTGGTCTGGTAGGTGCGCGCGATGCCGGCACGGGCAACGCGCGGCGCAGAGGCGCCGGCGAGCTCGGTGTCGCCCAGCCGGATACTGCCGGCGTCGGGTTCGTAGAAGCCGCCGATCATGTTGAGCACGGTGGTCTTGCCGGCGCCGTTGGGGCCGATCAGGGCGGTGACGCGACCGGGCTCGGCGGTCAATGCCACGTCGGTTGCGGCGCGCACGCCACCGAATGCAATGGTGAGGCCGCTGACGGTGAGCGGCCTGCGATCGCGCCCGGTGCCGAGGAAGTCGGCAAATGTGAAGGTGCCGGCGCCGGCCGTGGTCTTGTCGATGCGGCCCAAGCGGCGGGCCAGCGTACCGATCACGCCTTCCGGTGCCAGCCACAGCACGACCAGCAGCAGCACGCCGAACACCAGCAGGCGGTACTCGGCGAGGTGCGAGATGAGTTCGGGCAGAACGACGATGACGGCGGCGCCCACCACCGGCGCGAGCGTCCAGCCGGCGCCGCCGACAATCACGGCGAGAAGGAACAGGATCGACTGGGAGAACGGAAAGGAATCCGGGGCGACGAAGGCGAACAGCGCCGCAAACAGCCCGCCGGCAACGCCGGTGAGCGCGGCGGACAGCGCGAAGGCGATGGTCTTGACGACGACGGGACGGAAGCCGATGGCGCGGGCGGCGATCTCGGAGTTGCGCACCGCCACCATGGCCATGCCCCAGGAACTCGAGGTCAGACGGTGGAAGAAATAGAGCGAGAGCCCGGCGAGCAGCGTGGCTATGACGGTGACGCCGCGTTCGCCGGCAAGCGTTGCCCCCAGCGCGGGCTGGGGAATGTTCATCAGGCCGTTCTGCCCGCCGGTAACCTCGCGCCACTCGATGGTGATGTTATGGACGATGAAGGCGAAGGCGATCGTCATCATGGCGAGATAGGGCCCCGATACACGGACGGCCGGCAATGCCAGCAGCGCGCCGATGGCGCCGGCGAGGACGCCGGCGATGACGAGCGCGACCCAGAAGTTGACGCCGTGCAATGTGAGCACGGCGCCGGTGTAAGCGCCGATCGCATAGAAGCCGATGTGGCCGATGGAGACCTGACCGGCGAGACCGACGAGAACGTTGAGGCCGACGCCGACAATGGTCGCGAGCGCAACAAGCGCCAGCACGAAGGGGGTATAGCCCTCGCTCATGATGGCGATGTAGAGGCCCGTAAAGGTGAGGGCCAGGATGGCCAGGACGGTGATGGTGCGCTCCATCGCCATCATCACACTTTTCTCACCGGCGCCCGTCCGAACAAGCCGTTGGGCATCAGCGCAAGCGCGCCGATGACGACGGTGAACATCACGATCTGCGTGTAGCTGGACCCGAGCAGCGCTGTAACCAGGGCCTCGGCGATGCCGTAGATGATGCCGGCCAGCATGACGCCCCAGGCCGAGGTGATGCCGCCCAGGATGGCCACGGCGAACGCCTTGATGCCGAACAGGGTGCCCATGTCGGAATGCACGCTGAATAGAGGTGCAATCAGCACGCCGGCGAGGCCGGCAAGGGCAGTCGACAGCGCATAGGTCACGGCGATGATGCGCGTGACGTCGATGCCCATGAGCCGCGCGGCATCGGTGTTCTGCACCACCGCTAGCAGGGATTTGCCGCGCCGCGTCCGCCGCAACAACAGCGCCAGCGCCGCCGCAATCACGATGCCGACCACGGGAATGATCAGCTGCAAGGGGTAGACGCCCGCGCCGAATACCTCGACCGGCCGCACCGAAAGCATGGAAGGGAAGCTGCGCGGCTCCTTGCCGAACGTGAACAGAACCGCGTTGTCGAGCACGATACCGCCTGCCACCGTCGCCATCAGCCAGGCGTTGGACCCGCGGGAAGCAAACGGGCGAACCAGGGTCCGCTCCACCACCAGCCCGAACAGGGCGCAGCAGAGAATGGCCGCGGCACAGGCGAGCGGCAGCGGCAAGCCCAGGCGAACAGCAAAGATGTATCCCAGCACGGCCCCGAGCATCACCGAGCTGCCCTGGGAGAAGTTGACCGTGTTCGACACCACGTAGGTCATGTGGAAGCCGAGCGCGATCAGGCCATACATGGAGCCCAGCGCCAGCCCGCTTAACATGGCCGAGGTGATGAGAATGATCCGCCCCCGTTTGGGTCTCGGTCACGCGAAAAAGAAAAGGCGCTGCTGGCGCAGCGCCTCCCGGTATCCTGGGGTGGCTACTGCGTGAGCGGCAGGATCTCACCCTCGACGAAGTGCGTAAAGATGTAGTCTTTCGCGCCCAGTGCGTCCTGGTTCTCCGGCGTGAACGGCCGCGCGTAGGACTTGATGAGGCCGTCGTAGCTGTCGATGGCGTAGAAGGCTTGGCGGATCTTGGGCCCCTCCAGTGAGCCGGCCTTGGCGATAGCCAGCCCGGTCAGGTGCATGGCGTCGTACGCATTGGCGATGCCCACGGCCGGCGTCACGTCCGCCAGGGTCTTGATCTCGGGGTACTTCTTCTTCAGCGCCGCCAGCACGGCCTCACCCTTGGGCGAGAGCTTGCCCGAGAAGCTGTAAGTCTGGATGAAGTGCACCTTGGCGGCGCTCGGGCCTGCCAGTTCGCTGAAGCGGCCGCCGGCCGGGCCCCAGTGCGACACGATCGGCACGTTCCAGCCCATGCGGTCGAGCGATTTCACCACCTGCGAGGAGGGCGCGACGTTGGCGACGAGGTAGAGCGCATCGGCGCCCGCTTCCTTGAGGCGCGTGAGCTGCGGCACCACGTCGACATCATTGGTCTCGAACTTTTCGATGCCGGCATAGGGAATGTTCTTGGCGGCGAGCGCGGCCTTCAACCCCTTCTCGTTCGACTCGCCCCAGGGGTTGTTGATCAGGATCATGCCGGGTTTCTTGACCTGGTACTTGGCCACCGAATAGTCGACCAGCGCGTTGTCCACCAGTTCGTCGACTGCCGAGACGCGGAACGCGTAATTCTCAGCCGCGCCGTTGCGTGTGATCGGCGTGCCCGCCGCCCACACGCCCATGAAGGGCACCTTCGTCTGGTTGGCGAACGGCACGATCGCGAGCGATACGGGAGTGTCGAGGCCGCCGAACAGCGCGGCGACCTTCTCGCGCTGCACCAGCTCGCGCGCCGCGACTGCGCCCTTGGCGGGATTGCTTTCGTCGTCGCGGACGATCAGCTCGACCTTCTTGCCGAGCAGTCCGCCCTTGGCATTGATCTCGTCGATGGCAATGGAGAGGCCACGAACGATGGCTTCGCCCGACTTGGCCGACTGGCCCGACATCGCAGCCACCAGCCCGAGCTTTACGGTTTCCTGGGCACCGGCGGGGATCGCCGCCACAAAAACGGCGGCAACTGCAATTGCAAGGTGCCGGACGATCTGGGGAAGATGCACGTGCGCACGCATGGCAAGACCCTTTCGCAATACGAAGGACACCGTTAAAGAGGCTAACGGTATGCCACAAGTGCCAGCTTATGAATACGATTTCTTGAGCTGCTTTTGCCTAGGTTGCGGGCATAAACGCGAGCAACCGGCGCACAAAGCGGCAGAGTTGCATGCAATTATGCGGTAGATTGTATCCGGTCGATGCGGCATACGTGAGTGAGCGTATGGCGGGTGCCGCCTGCCAACAGCCAATTTCCCAGCACCGTGGAGGATCAGTGATGCCCGCCACTGCCGACAAGATCAAACACACGGACGAAACTGCCGCCGCTGCCGAGATCGTCGAACGCTTCCTGGTGGCGTCGATGGTTCCGGACCCGGAAACTGCAGCCCGCTACATCTCGCCGGCGCTGAAGATCACCTTCACCGGCGGGCGCAAGTACAGCCACCCGAGTGAAACCGCGGCCTTCAACGCGGGTCGCTACAAATGGGTGAAGAAGAAGATGGAGCGCAGCGACGTCGTCCCAGGCGTCGGCGAAACCATCGTCTACAATCTCGGCACCCTTTACGGCGAGTGGCCGGACGGTACGCCGTTCGAAGGCAACCGCTACGTCGATCGCTTCGTCGTCCGCGAGGGCAAAATCGTGCAGATGGACGTCTGGAACGACAGTGCCGAACGCCTGCTCACCCGCAACGGCATCAAGGCGTGACGCGCTCAGCGCCGCCGCCGCGCGCGGGGGCTGGGCGGGGCGGCGGTCCCGAGCTGCGTAGGCGGCCAGGATGTCTCTGAGGTCTCGCCGTTTCTGCGGTTTCATCTGGATCAGCGCGCGCCCCGCCACCGCGTCCAGGTGCTCCTGCATAAGCGTATTGGCACGCTGCGCGTTGCCGCTATCCAGCGCGTCGATGATGGCGCGATGCTCGCTCACCGCGCATTCCGAGGAGTGCGGCCGGCCGTAGAGCGCGAGGATCAGGCCGGAGCGGGACGTTACTTCTCCCACGTAGCGCGCCAGCAGCGCATTGCCCGTCATGTCCGCCAGCAGGATGTGAAACTCGCCCGCCAGCCGGATCGACAATGGCTCGTTGGAGCCGCGCGCGGTCTCTTCTTCCTTGACGTGGCGGCGCAGCCGGGTCGCCTGCTCGGCCGTGAGCTGTCCGGCGAGTGTCGAGACGACGAGGCGCTCCAGCCCGAGGCGGACGGCGAAGATATCGCGCGCTTCGTCCCAGCTGGGCTTGGCGACCGCAGCGCCGTGGTTGCGCCGAAGCTCCACCAGCCCTTCGCCGGCGAGCCGGCCCAGCGCATGCCGCACCAGCGTGCGGCTGACCCCGAAGCGTTCGCCGATGGCGTCCTCGGGCAGCTTGGCGCCGGGCTCCAGCGCCTGCTCGATGATGGCGCGTCGCAGCGCCTGATAGATGGCGCCGGCGCGATCTCGCACCGCTATTGGCCGTTTGTCTCGTCATGTCGGTGCGCAGGTTTGCATGAGAGCGCTCGTTGCTGTCTCCCATCTCGTGGGGAACCTTAACAGGCCTATCCTGTCCTGCTCGATAGCGCTCTCGAGGGCCGCGCGCTAGCATGTCCGCGACTTTGCCAGATACGCGTTCCGAAGGTTGGTGGGCTCGACCCAGCCCGCACCTGTCGGCCAATGCCGCCCTTGAGAAGGATTGATCCAGAACATGGCCGGCCCGACACAACCACGCCTTTTCGCTTCACCGCTCAGCGTCATAAACATCGGCCTGTCGGGGTTCGCCAGCGAGCTGGCGAGTGCTGGCGTGCCGGTCACGCACGTCGACTGGACGCCGCCGGCGGGCGGTGATGCAGAGCTGGCCGGTCCTGCTCGAGCGCATCTGCCGGCGATGCGGCCATCGAAGCCGCCAACCGCGAGGCGGTGCAGCGCATCCTCTCCGGCGAGCCGGTGCTGATCGACGTGGTGCCGGCCGTCGCGGCGATCCCCGCGCTCGGCGAAGGCAAGACCATCCTGCATGCCGGCCCGCCGATCGAGTGGGCGCGCATGTGCGGACCGATGCAGGGCGCCATCTGCGGCGCCATCGTATTCGAGGGCTGGGCGCCCGATCTTGCAGCGGCGGAGACGTTGGCGGCCGGCGGCGGCGTGCGCCTGCTTCCCAACCACCACTTCGATGCCGTCGGGCCGATGACCGGGCTTACCACGCGCTCGATGCCGGTGATGGTGGTGGAGAACCGCAAGTTCGGCAACCGCGCCTACTGCACCATCAACGAGGGCCTGGGCAAGGTGATGCGCTTCGGCGGCAACGATGCCGAGGTGCTGAAGCGCCTGGCCTGGCTGCGCGACGTGCTGGGTCCCGCGCTCGGCAAGGCGCTGCGCGCGCGCAACGGCGTGCCCCTGAAGCCGCTGATCGCCCGGGGCCTCGGCATGGGCGACGAGATGCACCAGCGCAACGTCGGCTGCACGGGGCTGTTCCTGCGCGAGATCGCGCCCTGGCTGGCGCGCACGTCCGACGACGGCACGCGCCTCGCCGACGCGCTGGCCTTCATCGCCGGCAACGACCAGTTCTTCCTCAACATCGCCATGGCGCTGGGCAAGGCCATGACCGACCCGGCGCGCAACATCGCCAAGTCCTCCATCGTCACCGCCATGTGCCGCAACGGCACCGACTTCGGCATCCGCGTCAGCGGCACGGGCGATGCCTGGTTCACGGCGCCGGTGGAAATGCCGGTCGGCCTCTATTTCGCGGGTTTCTCCGCCGCCGACGCCAACCCGGACATGGGCGACTCGGCCATCGTGGAGACCATCGGGCTCGGCGGCTTCGCCATGGCGGCGGCGCCGGCGGTTGTCGGTTTCGTCGGCGCCGGCTCGGCGGCGGACGCAGCCGTCGTTCACCCGCACCATGCGCGAGATCACGGCGGCGGAGAACCCCGAGTGGACCATCCCCGCGCTCGATTTTGCCGGCGTCGCCACCGGCATCGACGTGCGCCTTGTCGCCGAAACCGGCATCGCGCCCACCATCAACACCGGCATCGCCCACAAAAAGCCGGGCGTCGGCCAGGTCGGCGCCGGCGTGGTGCGCGCGCCGATGGCCTGCTTCACTGCGGCGGTGCGGGCGTTGGCGGACATGGCGGGGACGCCATGAGCGCGAGCATCCTCAACGCCGTGCGGCGCGGCTTCTATCTCGACTCCGTCGCGCTGATGCGACTGTCGCGCGAGGTCAGCGCGATGCCCGGCGTGCAGGAAGCCGCCCTGATGATGGCGACGCCGGCCAACAAGCGCATCCTGGCCGATGCCGGCCTGCTCAGCTCCCGACGGCGAGGCCGCCGCCGCCAACGATCTGATCCTGGCGGCCCGGGCGGATTCGGCAGAAACCGCCAAGAGCGCGCTCGCCGCCGCCGCCGCCGCACTCGACAAGCCGCGCACCGCGCGCCAAGGGAGCTGGCACGCACAATCCGCGCAGTCCCTGCGTGCCGCGCTGGACGGCAGCAGCCGGCTGCCACCCTGGCGCTGATCTCGGTGCCGGGCGACTACGCCGCCGGCGAGGCGCGCAAGGCGCTGCGCGCGGCCTCGACGTGATGATCTTCAGCGACAACGTGCCCCTCGAAGAGGAAGTCGCCCTCAAGCGCGAGGCCAAGGCGCTGGGCCGGCTGGTGATGGGCCCCGACTGCGGCACCGCCATCATCGACGGCACGCCGCTGGCCTTCGCCAACCGCGTGCCGCGCGGCGACATCGGCGTCATCGGCGCGTCGGGCACCGGCACGCAGGAAGTCACCTGCCTGATCGCGCAGGGCGGCAAGGGCATCTCCCAGGCGATCGGCGTCGGCGGCCGCGATCTCGCCCGCGAGGTCGGCGCGCTCTCTACGCTGGCCGCCATCGACCTGCTCGACGCCGACCCGGCCACGCGGCACATCGTGCTGATCTCCAAGCCGCCGCATCCCGAGGTAGCGCGCGCGGTGCTGGCGCGCGTGGGCGCAAGCCGCAAGCCCTTCACCATCTGCTTCCTCGGCGCGGCCGACATGAACCTGCCGGGCAACGCGCGCGCCGCGCCGACCTTGCGCGCCGCCGCCGAGGATGCGCTCGGCGCGCCGATCGCTCGAGTCTCCCGATACCGCGCACATGCGGCCGGCGCCGAAGCCCGGCACAATCCTTGGCCTTTACTCGGGCGGCACGCTGGGCGCGGAAGCGCAGCTCATCCTGCTCGGCGCCGGCCGCAGCGTTGCGCTCCAACGCCGCCGTGCCCGGCGCGAAAGCGCTCGACGCAGGCGCCGGACGGCGCCGACCGCATCATCGATCTCGGCGCCGACGAATTCACCCGCGGGCGACCGCATCCGATGATCGATCCCGCCGTGCGCACCGACAAACTGCGCGCGGCACTGGCCGACGCCAGCGCTCGCCGTCATCCTGCTCGACGTGGTGATCGGCTTCGGCGCCCATGCCGATCCGGCCGGGCAGATCGCCGCCGCGCTCGTCGGTGCGCCGGCCGAGCGCCCGCATGTTGTCGCCTCCGTCACCGGCACTGAAGCCGACCCGCAGGTGCGCTCGCGCCAGATCGCCACTCTGCAGGCCGCCGGCGTGCTGGTCGCCCCGTCCAACGCCGGCGCCGCCGAGCTGGCCTTGGCCCTGGTGCAGCGCTGATGCTCGAGCAACCACAATTCGCTGCGCGAGCGGGGCCGCCGCCCCGCACTCCGCTGGCGGGACGCCCGCCAGACTCACCCGCTTTCTGAGACAAACGAGGGGCGAGTTGGAGGGAGTCTCCCTCGAGCGGGTTGAAGGGCGGCAGCTCCTTCTCGCGCAAGCGAACCCGTGCACGTCAGCAGTGCGCTAGGGGCGCAAGCCCATGCCCCAGTACCGCGCCATCCCCAAACGTCTCGTGGTCGCGGTCGGCGGCAACGCCACGCATCCCGAAGAAATCCGCGGCACGGCGGACGAGCAGAAGATCATCGCTGCGCGCACCGCCCAGGCGCTGCTGCCGCTCGCGCTCACCGACAACGAGCTGGTGATCACGCACGGCAACGGCCCGGTGGTGGGCAAGATCCTGATGCGCCAGGCGCTGACCCGCGACCGCATCCCGCCCATGTCGCTCGACATCTGCGTCGCGCACAGCCAGGGCGGCATCGCCTACCTGCTGATGCAGGCGCTGGAGAACGCGTTGCGCGAGGCCGACAGCCAACGCCACGTCGCCTGCATGCTGACGCAGGTGGAGGTCGACCCCGACGATCCGGCCTTCGCCAACCCCACCAAGCCGATCGGGCCGTTCTTCACCGAGGAGCAGGCGAAAGGCATCGGCGCCGAACTCGGCTGGCTGATGCGCGAGGACTCGGGCCGCGGCTGGCGCCACGTGGTGCCCTCGCCCAGGCCGCGCCATATCGTCGACATCTCGCTGATCCAGGTTCTGGCGCGGCGCGGCACGGTGGTGATCGCCGGCGGCGGCGGCGGCATTCCGGTCGTGCGCGGGCCCAAGGGCATTCGCACCGGCATTGCCGCAGTAATCGACAAGGATCTCACCAGCGCACACATGGCCAACGTGCTGGGCATCCGTCATCTGATGATCCTCACCGCCGTGTCGAAGGTGGCGGCTGACTTCGGCAAGCCGACCCAGCGCTGGCTCGATCACGTCTCGCTGCGCGAAATCAAGGCTCTGCAAGCAGCGGGGCAGTTTCCGCCCGGCAGCATGGGGCCCAAGATCGAGGCGGCGATCCGCTTCCTTGAGGGCGGCGGCGCAGCACGCCATCATCGCCCATGTGGAGGAAGCGATGCCGGCGCTCGGTGGCGAGACCGGCACCCACATCGCTGCCGACGATGGTTGACACGTCACCCGACATACGCTTGCGCGCGACCATGGTCGGTCCTATCGCCGCGCGGACGCTACGCCCGGGCGCCCGCGGGCTGGTGCGGGCCGTGTTCGAACGTAGTTTCTATGCATGTTTGGGTACAGAATTGATTTGCGTGGGGTCGGAAAGTTTGGGTGCCGGACCCTTGAACCTGCTGTGCGCGCCCTGGCACTACGGCCTGGCGATGCACCCGATCTTACGGGTAGGAGACGCTGTTGGCGTCGTCAACGGCGTGTTGAACGCCGGCGATTTCAGACTATCAGTCCATACTGCGCAGCTATGGCAGCCTGAGCCGCCCGGCGTATGGAACAATGCCAGCCTAACGCGCGGGCTGGCGAGCTTTGAGGGTGCGCTGCCGCCATCCCTGCCTGACGAGGGCTTAGCCCGCCTCCTCCGTTGCACGGGCACACCCAATCTGGCGACGCCGGTCATGACAGCCGCGAAATCCTCCGTCAGTTATCTAGAACAGCTCCTTGGCGGAGCCGCGACCGGCCGTGATCCCAAAATTGATGCCGCGAGGATTGCGCCGCTTCTCGGTCTGGGACCGGGGCTTACGCCATCTGGCGACGACTTCCTGGCCGGGGTTCTCGTGGCTCTGTCGCTCACTGAACGGGCGCGCCTGCGCGATAGAATATGGCAGGCAGTGGAACCGCTGCTAACTCACCACACCTCCGACATCAGTCATGCGCACCTCGCCGCCGCAGCTGAGGGCTTTGGCTGCGCTGCCCTCCACGAACTGCTCTGCGCCATTCTCGCGGGCGCGACCGACCCAAAACTACCAGCCATCGACGCCGTGACTGCGATCGGCCACACCTCGGGCTGGGATGCGCTTGCAGGCGCCATTGCTGCCCTGCGTACCGCATAGAGGCGCCCTGGAGCCGTTGTCCGGGGCAGATCCCGAACTGCACCATTCGCGGCCGCAAGCTGGCAGCGCACCACGTCCCAATAGCTGCGCCGCAGCATCGATTTCTGTGCACTCGGTAACGAATTGGTCGGGAAACTGACGCATCTTGCCACTACTCTTTCTGCAGAGTGGCAAGTGGGGTTTCATCAATGCGTACCGATACACGTGCGGGGTTCGACCCCGCGGCGTTACAGCAGCTCTATGGTGCCTTCGACGCGGCTTGGGACAGCATCAGGGGTTCAACCAGCGAGGCCGACCGCGAGAGCGTGCGCGATGTCGTCAGCAAAGCCATCATCGGATTGGCGCGTCACGGGTACCGTAACGCGGATCACCTTGCCACCTATGGCGCCTACTGCGGCCGACTTTTCATCGACCTTCGCTGCTGAAATACGAAGCTTCCGCGTACGCTGCTGGATGTCGCTCATGGTGTCACCTTTCAGACCGCAGGTCGGCACCGCGACAACTTAACCACGACCATCCGTGCCCCATGAAACTCGGTTGACTGGCAGAATGTTGCCCACACAGGCTAGTTTCGCTTCCCTTGTGTCGGTTTAACTCCGCGCTTCTCGAGCTCCTCGACGTACAAACGCGAATTGCCTCTATCTAAACCGGCCGGATCAAGCAGCAACGCTTCCTTGAAGTCTGACAACGCCTTGCTTGGTTCTTGAATGCGCACATAGAATAACGCGCGTCGCTCATAGCGACCCGCACGATCGATATCTCGTTTCGACATGATGATGGCGTTCGTGAAATCGAGATTTTGCGGCAGCCAGGTCGCCGTTCTCCCAATGTGAATTGGCCCGCGAGGCATACAGATTTGGCAATTCTCTCACGGTCGCGGAGGAATTGATAAGGGTCGAGTAGTCGCGGATGGCTTGATCGTACAGACGAAGGTCGCGGTATGTTCGTGCACGAATATCTAGAGCCAAGTCGCGCGCCTCTCGCGCAAACTTCTGCGGGTCGTTGATTACACGCGTGCAGGCAGCCAACTGTTCCTGGCGCTTTTCTTCGTCGCTATTCGTTCGGCAGAAGCGACCTTCAACGTCGGCGTCGAGGTCGGACTCTTGCGCTACCGCTGCTAGACAAACGGCAAGAAGGACGGCTGCGCACAATGAGTGCGTCAAAATTTTCATCTCGGGCACTTTTTGAGGTCGTCGGGTCATATCAGTGCCGCGCGGCATCTTCATCCATCGTCGCGAACCATCGACGGACCGCATGGCCGGCGTCCGAGTAGCTCTCGATCTCGATACTTTCGCCGGTCAGCTTTGAAATTGCATCGGCATGCTCTCGGGTCAACGGCAACTCGCACTCGATCACGATGGCCGCAGCTCGGAGTAGTGCCTCGCTGTCGCCGCCGGCGAGATACGCCTCGAGCGCAGCGTCAAAGTCGGTAGCTCCAGCTAGGGAGCGTTCATCAAGTGCGGTTGCCCGGGCTGATCGCATCATGCGTCACCTCTATGACCTCTACCCCTGCTTCCTTGCCTCTGCGAACCATGTCAGCTGTGCCCTGCCACCCGGAAAAGCTACCACGAGATCGGACTTACCCTCATCGCGCATGCGCTGGTTGCGGATCGGTCCAGCTTTACGCCCAAGGCCTGCCCAATCGGCTTGGAACACCTCGGAGGGCACACCGGTAGTCCTTGCCCACCATTCAGCCATGGCATCGGCGCCGCCGGCAATGACCAACGCAATGCTGCGTTGCTGGCGGAGCTTATTCAGCGCTTGTTTGAACAGTGGCGGTTGGCGAACTCGCGACCGCCGCAGACGGGAATGCGCATGGACGCTTCTCGCGCACCGTTTGTTGGTCCGCCCGATTGCCCGGACGTGGCCAATTGTTTAGTGGCGCGCCCCTCGTCTGGCCATTGGCAGAGCACCTGATGAAGCCCTGCTAGGCCAGAACCAAACCGAAGGACCATGGTGTCGGAAAATTGCGCACGCTCGGCAAAAAATGGCTCCTGCAAAATCCTGACAAAACTACGGCTGTCTGAATGGCTGTCCCGCCTCTTGATCCCCGCGCCGACGATTGTTCGGAGAGCGCCAGTTCAAGGCCAGACTTCGTGACGAGGCTGGAGGTGTCGAGTTGAGCGTGGTCCTGCGGTTGATCTGCGTCGCCAGCGATAGGCTGATTGTCGTTTGCTGGGTCGGATGCGATTGGTGCGCTGTCTGATGATGTGGTAGTTGTTGCGGCGTCCGCATTTGGTTCGTCGAGAGCGGATGGGCCGTCCGGTGCTCCGGCTCCCAAATTCGGAGCGCGGCGGCTGCTGATCCTGCGAGCTGCTCGATGAACCTAGCCTTCAGCCACGCCCTTTTGCCTGAATGATATCAATCAGGTCGGACTCGGTGGTTACACGGCGGCTTCGCCCATCGAACATGGCACCCTGCTCGATGGTAAGCGAGAGATGGTGAAGGTCACCCTCCACTTGAGACGACGATTGCAATGCGATTGTTTTTCCGCAGATGACGCCTGAGACTGTGCCCCGGACTATCACCCGTTGGCCCACAACCATCCCCGTCACCTTCCCTTGCTCGCCGACGATGACTTCGGCGGCCTGCACGTCACCCTCGATCGCACCGTCGACCTGCAGCACCCCCTGACCGATGATCTTCAGTCCTTGGCCGATGATCCTGAGATCGTTGCCGATCACCGATTTGTCTCCGCTTTCGGAGGGGCCGGTTTGGTGCTGTAAGTCAATCGCGTTGGAATTGGTGATGTGAGGCTGGAGCGGTTTCGGCTCGGCCGACGAGCTACGCGTGAACATAAGAAACCTCGGAGAGAGCGAGTTAAAGGCGACGCTGTCAACGCCAGCAGTCCGAAGTGATGGAATTATGTCGGAAGGGAGCATTAGCGCGTAAAGCTGGTTCACTTCTCATCTTTGGGGTTCAGCCTCAGCCTCGCCCCGCTTCGTGCGGCCAAATTGTTTTTGGAGCTGGTTTGGTATACTCCGTGGTATGACGAAATTGCTGGAGAAGGCGATCGCCGAGGTCCTCGAACTGCCGGAGGACACGCAGAACCTGGCAGCGGATGCGCTCTTTGTGGTCATCGAGCACGCGAACGAGGAGTTGCACTATCGCCTGAATGACGAGCAGATCGCGGGCGTGCATCCGATGGGACAAGCGGACCCAGGCGGAGCTCAAGGACACCTTTGGCCGACGGTATGAGGGTGCGCGTCCCACTTGCATCTGTGCATGTGCTGACCAGCTCGCAACGCCGAGAAAAACGGCCAAGCAGATTGAAGATCCGAAAACAAAGCACGCACTGAAATGTCGTGGACCCTCGTCCGAACACTAGCATCGAACGGTCGCCGTCCAGTGGTCAGCGCGACGCTGGGCCAAGTGGCTCGAGAACTTCGTTGCGCGGCACAGTCAATGAAGCGTTGCACATTTTTCTTGATCGCGATCGGCACCGCATAGAGAAGGCCATGCCGTCAGAACGCTCACGGCAGCGAAGCTCGCAGGGTACATCAGTGCGTAGCGCTTGGTCCTTCTGGCGCAAGGATTTCGTGCGTTGGCCGAGAAAGACATCTGTAAGCTGACAAAAATTAGCGCGTGCGGACATAGGTAGTTATGAGTTTGTGAGTGATTAGTGTCACAGGTCCATCATAAGCGCGTCATTCGCGGGCTGGGTTGCTTGTGCCTGTGGGCAAAGGCGACTAGGTTTTCCGCCAAGCCCCACGCCGAACATTATCGGCGTGCCGCTCGCCTCCGGCGGCAACGACCGCTCGTGGAGGCCATTCAAAGAAATTCGCGGTTCGATCGGTTGAGCGCTTCGGCGCGGCACCAAAGAACCATCGTGAACTCAACACGCAACGCCGCGGGGCGATTTGCGTGAATAGGAGGCCTTGATTAGCGGCGGCGCCTCAGCGTTCCAGCCATAGACGATGTTTCACTCCAAGCCACGAAGCGGGAGACTTGTGAGTATGTCAAACGTACTGAACAGGCAGGACATCAAATCCATACTGAAGCGGCCCAACGATCTGCACGAAAGACTGATGATGCAAAGCAGCTTTCGTGCCCTCGAGCGCGACAAGCGGTGCCTTCGCGTCGTTTCCACTTACCCGGAACCTGCACCCGCGAACCTCACGCGGGAACAGTTCGAAGCGCGAGGCCCCTTCTATCAGTTCGTTCTGGTGCCGGAGGTCGCCGCCATCCTGGAGCGAATTGACCAATGGTTGGCGAAGGCGGTCAAAGACAAAGAGCGCTGGATCGAAAAAAAAGACAAAAGCGGACGTATCACGCGTCTTCGCAACGTCAAGACTCTGGATGACGTGCTCGCCCTGTGCGGGGAGGATGAAAGGCAAGCGCGAGAGCGTGAGTTACACCGCAAGGACCTTAGCGAGGGAAATGACCCTCGGGAGGTACAGATTGCGCAGCGATTTTGTGACGGGACGTTCGCGGTCAAGCTAAAGACGCGCTCGGCCTTGCGCTGGGAGGGGCGGCAGATGCGGCATTGCCTCTCAAATGACACCTACGCAGCGCGGCTCGCCCGTGGGGGCCTGCAATATTTTTCCATTCGTGATGCGCTGGGGCGTCCGCACGTAACCCTTGAAGTCGCTGGCCGACGCGTTGTGGAATGTAAGGGGCGAGCGAACAGCGATCCCTTCCTTTCCTACGGAGATAAAATCCAAGCGTTGGCAGACTTGATGGGTTGGCGATGCCCAAACCTAGACCAAGGGCAGGAGCCCGAGCTGTTGCACCACTTCGGTCTCGATCGCATGGTGTTGGAGCGCGGCGTGAGACTATCCGACGGCATGCTCCCTCTTGCTCGCACGCTATATGTGGAGGGAACGATGACGGCGGTCGATCTGGACCGGCTGACGACGCTGCCCTCGGTTCTGCATGTCGGTGGCGACCTCATCGTCCGGAGATGCCGCAACCTACGTCACATGCCGAAGTGGTTGCACGTTGAGGGAGATACCATTATCGAGCGTTGCGGCACGCTCAGAGGGCTTGCCGATCACTTCTCGGGCGGAGGATCGGTCGCGCTGAGGGATTGTCCGCACCTACGACTTTTCCCATCCCGCACCATCATCGGCAAAGCGCTGGAAGTGCGACGATGCCCGACGACCGAGGCTTCCCTAGGTCGACGGCTCGCTGGCACTCGCGCGAAGCCGATGAGGCGGCCGCACGCGACTGTGTAGGTCCGCCTGTGGCGCAGGCGGTGTTGCGGGGCGTCGCCTGCGCCCAAATGCTGGCAAATGATCTGCGTGGAGCGGAACCTGAGCACACTACGCTGCGGCCCAAGGCAAACTAGCCCAGTCTACTCTGAGACCCAACTCCTTCCCGCGCAGGGACGGTGAAGTCTCGCAAAGTTCTGTGGGCATACCCTTACATACCCTTAAGTCGTTGAGACGGTACGAGCGGTTGCGACGAATGCTCAATCTTCAGACAGTGTCGCGCGGATGAAATCATTGTAATGCCGTCGCTCGTCACCGGGAGCCGAACGGCCGCCGCAATCCGGCCGACAAACTGCCGGTTTGCAACGTCAAGGTGCAAATGGGAAGACAGCTTATCACGGCGCCCGCGCCAGCGCTCCCGAGTGACGAGCTTGCATGAGGTGCGTGCGTACTACCCTCAAGGCCGATAGCTGCTGCGCCGTCAATGCCGGTGAGCGTTGTGGGTTGCGCGGGGATCAGCGGGAGACTTGGTGATGGGGTTCGACGTCGTCGCGTTCATCAACGGCATCTGGCAGTCTCAATACGGCGTGCTTGCTCTGCTCTTTGGCCTTCTGCTGCTGGTGCTGTGGAGCGCGGGCTTCTTCAACCGCCTGTTTCGCATCATCGAAGAGATGATGTTCAACAACTGGCAGCTCGCCCTGCTGGGCGCGACGGCGATCGCGCTCTCGCTCGCCTCCGGCTACACGACCTTCGACGGCCTGCGCAATTTCACCTCCGCGCCGTTGCTTTCGATTCTCATAGCCTTCGGCATCCAGGGCGTGATGCTGATCGTGGCGTGGCTGATCGGCGAGAGTTTCGCCACCGGCATAAAAATCTATCGTCGTAAGGTCATTCTGATCTTGAGTTACGCTCGTTCCGCCAGCGTGAAAGGCCCCCACCATGCATGACCATGCCCTCGATCCCTCGAACGAGAAGAACGCGTCTATCGATACCCGCGTCATCAGGCTCCGCTCCGCGCAGGCGCGCCCAGTGGTCACGCGCGCAATTGAGCTGCCGGTCCACCTCGCCGGCTTCTTTGGCCCCGGCTCCCAAATCGGTAGGGAGCAGTGGCTGCAGTCCTTGCTCGAGCAGCTCGGACCCGGCGAGGCCCTGACCTTGCGCATTGGATTGGGCGCCGGAGGCGGTCTCTGCCTCGGTATCACAGCGAACGCACCCACCTCCGCCATCGATGCGCGCGCACGTTATCTCGCCGCCGCGCTCGAGTCGGTGCTTGCCTGCGCCATGCCGGGTCTCAAGCTTGAGCGGCGCCGACGCGCACGCGTCACCGCCCGACCATTCGCAACGGAGATCCGCCCAGCCGGCCGGCTCATCAGCCTAGATGCTCTGGCAGAGCAGCCCTTGCGCGCGGTCTCGAGCGGCGGCGCCGACAAGGCCGCGACGCCTCGCGCAGCGCTGTGGCTGCCGACCTACCCCGCGCGCCGCCCCGATCTAGCCGCCGTCGCCGAGCTGCTCAGCCGCCCCGAGCTGCGCGGCGCCGAGCTGAAGCTCAGTCTGGCCCGGTTCCGGCTCGACGCCATGCACGCGCGCGCCGTCCAAGCGTTCCTGAAGGGACTTTCCGATCAGCTGCAGAGCGAGCCCAGGCTCGCCACCCTGTTCCATCTGAACGAGCAGGCGCTGGTCCTGCTCAAGCAGTGGTGCATCTCCGACAATAGCCTGCGTATCGGTGCCAAGCTCAGTGCCCGCAGCAAAGTGCCCGCGATCATGCTCGACATGCTCTGCCAGGCCCTCTACGGCGATACGCGATCGACACACCAGGACGACGGCGCCGTCGACCTCACAACCGCCTGGCCCGATCTCGACCTGTCGTTTCTCGATCGGCTACCGGCCATTCCCGCTGCGCAGGCGCGGCTCGCGGCGCAGGCGGCCGGCAAAACATCGCGCCGTGATAGCCTCACGCTCGGTCGCCTCGACAACGGCGCGGCGCTGCGACTTGATCGGCAAGCTCTGGAACAGCATGTGCACCTAATCGGAGGCACCGGCACCGGCAAGTCGACACTGATGCTGAACATGCTCGCCGAGGCCATGCGAGCCGGCAGGGGCGTGCTCCTGGTCGATCCGCACGGGGACTTATGGGAAAAGGCTCTGCGGCTGGTGCCACCGGCGCGCCGCGACGACCTCGTGCTCGTGCACCCGACAGACCCACGCGGCGTCTTCACCATGAACGCCCTCGAGCGCCTCGGGGAAGACCTCGACATCGAGCACGCGCGCATCGTCGACGAATTTCTCGACCTCTTCAAGCGCACGCTATGGCGCGGGGTGCCCGAGGCGTTCGGACCCATGTTCGAGAACTATTTCCGCAACGGCTTGCTGCTCCTGCTCAACGCTAAGGACAAGGACGCCTCCATTCTCGATTTCCCGCGCGTGTTCGGCGACGATTTCTTCCGCTCCGAGCTGCTCCGCAAGTGCACCAATAGGGACGTGTCGTTCTTCTGGAACGGCATCGTCTCGGAAGCGCGGGGCGAAGCCGACCTGGACAACCACGCGCCCTATGTCGTGTGCAAGCTGACACCGATCACGGGCAACGTCACTTTGAAGCGCATTCTGGGCGCCACACGCTCCACCCTCGATCTGGGCCGGGTCATCGAGCGCCAGCAGATCTGCCTGATCAACCTGGCGCAGCCGCACATCGGCAAGGAGGCCTCGCGCTTTCTCGGTGGCGTAATCACCGCGCGACTAGTTGCCGCCGCCAAGGCCCAGTGCTGCCGGCCGCCCGAGCAGCGCCTGCGCATCGATGTCCACCTCGACGAGTTCCAGACCTACATCAGCGCCGGGCTTGCCGACGCACTCGCGGAGGTGCGCAAGTTCGGCCTCAACCTGGTGCTCGCCAACCAGAGCCTGTCCCAGCTGCACGGCGACAGCCAACAGGCCGAGGTTGCCAAGGCGGTGATGGCGAACGCGACGAACCTTATCTCCTTCAGGGTCGGCCTGGCCGATGCGATGGCTCTGGCACTGAAGTTCGAACCCGGCCTGTCGCCCAAGGACCTCGTGCGGCTTCCCAACTACTATGCCGCGGCGACGCTGCTGCAAGGCAACATGCTCGGCGCACCGGCGGTGTTCGCGACCGAACCGGAACCAAAGGTCGCGCGGAAACCCGCGCCGAGAATTTCAGGAGCCGGCGAGCACAAATTGCGGTCTGCGCGTGCCGCGGTGGAGAACAAATCCGGGTTGAAGGGCGGTGAAATCAGATAGCGACTTCAATAACATAAGTGTTCGCAGTTTCATCCTGTCCGGCGCGCCATTGATCTCAAACGATTTTGTCCGATCGTTTTGTTCCATTTCGAACTCTCGGCACCCCCGTCCATTTCAACTCTTGTCTCCGTTTCGTTCGCTTCGACCCACCGCCGACGTTTCACCGCAGCAGTGACGCGTTGACGATCGGTGCGCTTGACGTAGAGGCGCGCCGCTTGCGGCGTCTTATGTCCCGAGAGCGCCATCACGCCTTGCTCTGCAAGCTCCGCGTCACCGAGTTCGGTCATGCCGCCATGACGGCAGGCGTCGAGCGTCACGTATGTGCCCAGCTGAGCATGCTCACGTGCCTCGCGGACCTTGGCTTGGGCATAGACCGTGGCGTAGGGGCGCGAGGGTCCACGTGACCCTTTGGTCACGACGATCGGCACGCCAATGCGCGGCAGATCAGCGAGGTAGTTCTCCAGTTCCGGATAAAGCTTGCGTCCCTCGTGCTCGAGCGGCTGCAGCACAACCTGCCCAGTCTTTTGGTGGAAGATGCGCACGTGGTTGGGATGTTCGGCGGCACGGTAGTCCGGCCACGTGATCTGTCCCGTCAGCACGTTCTCGGGACGCTGCAGCCACTCAAAACAGATGAGCGCTGCAGCTCCCAGATGGGGTTCACCGATCTCCTTCAGTGCGTGCGCTAGCGCATAGGCTTCAGCGCGGGTCGCGGCGATCTTTGTTTGATTGGTGCGAACTTTGAGAATCCCCTCGAACGGATTCTCGTGCGGCACGACATTGGGATAGAGCCTTCGGACTATTTTCCAGGCCCGCCGCGCGACGTCGACGGAAAGATTTGCCTGGCGCACGCGTTTGCCCCGAGGGCCATGTTGTAGAGCAGCGTAGATCTTGTCTGCCGCCCGCGCCGATATCGATGCTACTGGCAACTGTGCGATCGTTCCGCCCGTACGGGTTGGAAGGTCTTCGATCCTTGCGAGCGCCCGGAGATATTCTGGACAACTTCTTTCGCTGACACGCTCGAAGGCAGCCGACCGACGATAGCGTTCGAACAACCACATCACCGTGCCAAAGCGCGGGCTAAGGTCCAGATCTTTGACCGCATTCCGCCCTTTGCGCCAGGAATCAAGATGCGTGTTGAGCCCAGCTGCACGCTCTATTGCCGAGCTGTAACTGGAACCGAGTGCCTCACCGTGGATGGCAAACCCTTGATCGACGTCCTTTCGACGCGGCGTCCAGTAGTAGCCGATCTCGCCGCCCCTTAGTCGCCTGGCGACCATGTAACGGGGCCAGTCGAGCGGTTTTCTCAGAGGACGTCCGCGGCGTCTCGTGAGCGCCGCTGCGTCAACCGATCGATTGCTTGGTCTAGGTCCTCTTTCAGCCATCGCTCGCCCTTTCCGGGTATTCTGATGGGACGAGGCCATAGTCTATCAACGGCACGACGGAAGGCATACGGCGAACGCTCATCGCAGTAGGCGGCGGCAGTACGCGCCGTCATGAGGCGTGGCCATCGCGGATGGCGTTGTTGATCTCTCTCAAGCATGACCCGTGTGTGATTGCAGGTTCGACAATTCGGCGAGTGCCGCCCGAAGGCGCGCTGCGCAAGGCTACAAGCCGATGCTCGTAGCAAAATATGAATGGTTCAATTGGGAAACGCGGGCAGTCGCGGGAAGCCAGAGGAAGCAGCCCGACTGCCAGGCGCAATTTTTATCGTAATCCGAACTCACGCATCGCGGTTGTCGCCGCGAGAGACTTTGGTCGAGAGCACTTGCTTCGGAGCAAGGGGTCGGGAGTTCGAACGACCAACAAATCAGTCACTTAGAAAAATGATTGGGACATCCGCAGGCAGTTATGCGGGCAGATACGTGCACGGTTGAAAGTGCGCGATGCGATCCAGAGGCGGGTGGCGACCGGGAAGATTGATGCTGTTCGCAGCCAAGTAGTAGTTTGGTACGCCACCTGCGCTTTCGGGCTTTCGGCAACCGATTGTGGACGAGGGTGGTTCCGCCCGCACCGGATGCAAGTCGATGCGCCGGAGCGCATGGGCACGGCCGAGAGATCCCAGATCGACGCCTTGTTTGCAGGGTAGGTGGTCGAATGACGACTTTGGTTATCCGCATCAGCGCTTAGCTTATCGACGCCACAACCGGCGCCCATCGCTGGGCCGAGCGCTACGATCGCAAGCTCGATGACACCTTCGCCGTCCAGGATGCCGCTTCGGTGGCCTTGAGCAGTAAACCGGCGATGAAGTCGAGCTTGACGGCGAGACGCGTGCAGCCATGCACGACGAAGCGCGGCAGGAAGCCCGTGCGGGGGAAGAAGTTGTTGGCCTTCTCGATGTCACCGTAGACGAACACGTTCTCCGTGCAAGACTACCGCCAGAAGCTGGCACACACCATTGTAGGCAGATGATGCATCATGCGGCCTCTCAATTCGACTTACGCTTTCTCCTTGGCGATTTGCTCTCTTCCGGAAGCAGGGTCAGCTGCGCCGGGGTTGCTTGTTGACCCAGGACCTTTTCGAGTTGGGCCACGAGAGCAATTCGTTTGTTCTTTGGCAGCTTGTCGAGATTATGCTGCCGCCATTTGATGGCTGGTAACTTATCCGCCTTGGGAACCGCAAGTAGAATCCAGTCCGGTTCGCCGCTTTCGAACGACACCAGAAATCGTCGGTGATTTTCCGGCATGTTCTTGACGACGGCGTCAACGAGCGCTGTCCGCGCTGCAAGCAGATCCTCGACGGTGACTGGCTGCGCAGTCATGCCCTGAAAGTTGTTTAAAAATTCGCCTGAAATATCCTTGGGTCCGCTGCCCAGCACCTCGGACATCGGGCGATTATGGCTTAGAAGATAGACGATGAAGGCGTTGCGAAGGGCGTCGTCAATACCTTCGTTCGCCATCAGGTCGCGCACATCGAACAGATCGCGGGGATGTTGGCGATCCAGCGCCGCCACGATTTTGCCTGCGTAAAGATCGGGGAAGGAGACGACCTGCATTTCGGCGAAGCCGAACATATCTTCGACGGCCTTAGAGGCAAGACGCACCTGCGCCTCGTAAGCGCACCCGCGGAGGACCGGCGTCACTTCGATCTTGATCTGGACAGTGCCTTCACGGACGATCAACTTTGTGACGGCACCTTCGGTGGCGGCCTTGGTGATCTTTGCGCCCTTGCTCCCTTTTGCGACACGAGCGGCGATGCGGTTCATGGCTTTGTCGATTGCGCCAAGGGACTTGGCGCGGGCAAAGACCGGGAGATAGGTCAGATCGATATCGACTGAGAGACGCGGGAGATCGCGAACGAACAAATTGATGGCCGTTCCACCTTTCAGCGCGAAGCACTTTTCTTTCGCGATGTGCGGAACGGTGCGGAGCAAAAGGGCAACCTGACGCCGATAGTTCTCAGTGAACGCCATCAAGATCCTCAGGAACTGTTATGAGGTGTTTGGCGTCCAGCTTCCCGCCCTTAACGAGCATGCGCTTGCCCTTGCCAAGGTCAACAGCCTTTCTGTTGATCCGCTTGAGCCAGGCATGCTGATGGCGATCGGCGAAGAAGAAAAAGAGACGCTTGACCTTGATGCTTCGGCAATCGACCAGCAGTTTTTGCATCCGGTTTGGGCTGAGCGTGCTGAGTCCTTCCATCAGCATGTCCACCTGATGGAAGCTTTCCTTTTCCGGAAGTTCGTCCAACAGCTCAAGCAGCGCGCGTTCGGGGGTGGACAGCACAAGCTGCCAGTTCCAGGGGCCCCAGGCTTGCGTCGTGACGCTTTCTGGCCGCTTATCTTTCCCTGACGGCTGAACGTCCAGTTGATGCGGTGCTGTTGAAGCCCTCTCGTCACGAAACAGCTTCGCGTCGTTGCGATAGATAAACTGCACGCCTGCCGAGAGGTCTTTGAGCCAGGTGGGGGGCGGCTTCGGTCCATAGAGATAGACCGTTGTCGTCGTTTGTTGCAAGTAATGGCTGTAGCCGTGCAGATCGAGCGCACTGCGTCCGCCGATCACTAGGTCGCGGCTAAGAAGTGTTTGCAGGGAAAGCACCACCTGTTGCCACGCAAGCGGTCCGCGCGGGCGGATGTAGACGCGGTGTGCCGGTTGAGAGAGCCAGCGCGCGGCCTCGTATTTCCGGAGCAGGTTCGCCGTGTAGCCTTGCCGTCTCAGCCATGCAGCATCCACGGGCAGACCTTCAGGAAGATGTCGCGACAACCAGTTTAGTTTTTCCATTCTTTGTGTACCCATAGTACATAAAATAGGCTACTTCCAAACCACAGTCAAGTTTGCCAATTCCAACCAATGTGTACCACTAGTACACTTTTCATCTCCCTTACAAACCAAGCGTTCCGGCCTGACTGATCGCCCCACAGCAAAGCTTTGGCAGCAGGCGTCGGCTCCAAGACCGCCGCAGCCCTGCTGCGCAAGTACGAATCACTCGAAAAGCTGATCGCCGCCGGCCGGTTTCAGGCGCAAGCCAAGTAACTGCGCGTCTGTATCGCTCGATCGCCACCATGGACAAATCGGCGCCCCTTCCCACGTTGCGCGCCCAGAAACCGACCTGGGCTCGAGCGGCGGCACAGGCGCGGAACTGGGGGTTGAACAAACTGGCGGACTGGCTTGTTGCCATGGATGGTGAAGCTACGGCGCAGGCACGGAGAGTGAAATGAAGCACACGCAAATGACGTTTCAGACCGGTTTTCGCCTGGGGGCCGGCAACGACCGGTCGCAGTGTGCGGTCATGGTGCTGGCCAAAGGCGGGGTGGAAGGCGATGCGCACAATCGCCATCGCGGCGCCGACCAGTGGCTGTTCGTCGTATCCGGCACTGGCGTCGCCAAGGTCAACGGCCGCGACATCGACCTAAGCGCAGGGACCATGGTGCTGATCGAGCGTGGCGACACGCATGAGATCCGCAACACCGGTCGATCGCTGCTGAAGACCGTGAGTGTCTACGTCCCGCCGGCGTACAAGGACGAGGAAACCGAACTGCCGGCAGGCAAGCGCTAGCGCATGACCTCGATCACGTGCGCGGCGATGCCGGGATGGCTGCTGCCCAGCATCAGGCACGCCATCAGCGCGAGACACACCAGGGCCGAGGCAACAGTTGCGGCTCGCCAAGGATTGGCGTAACTGCTGGTGCCCGTTGCAAACCGCGCGCCGCCGACCTCGTGCACGTCACGCGCAGCTGTATGGCCGTGCAGTTCTTGGACCAGTCGCCGCAAACTCGGCGCTACGCGCGAAGGACGGTGCGAGGCCAGCCCAAACCACACCACGGCACAAACCTGCAGCACCAGGATAAGACCCATGGCGCACTGGTGCGCGTCGGCTGGATAGCGATCATTGGCTGCCGGCCACTGTTCGATGATCCACCCGGTGACCGACTGCAACACAAACGCCATGCCCACGTGCAGGATATTGAGCGCCGCATTGGCCCTGCCTGACGCCTCCTTGGGAAAGTATTCGGCCAAGGTCGCATAACTCAAGACTGTCGCGGCGCCGGCGGCGGCGGCGATGCTCCAGGCGATGGCTGAAGGTATTGGCCAGCCGAAGACCAGTGCCATCTGCGCGATCATCGATGTGCCGAGCGTGCTGGCGAGCACGTGCTCGGTTTTGATGCCGAAGCGCCGCAACCGGTCCGCCACGAGGCCGAGGATCAATCCGCTGGCACTGACCGCCACCGCCATGATGCTCAAGAGATGCACGACGCCGACGCGGTCGAGGCCGTCGACGTCCTTCAGCCAAGGGGCGGCCCACAACCCCTGCAGCGACCAGGATGTGCCAACGCCGATCGCAGACATGGGCGCCAGGCGCCAGAAGCGGCGATCCCCGTAGATGGTCCACAGGCTGACGGGTTGCCGTGCCTTTGCTGCTGTGGGCATGCGACAGTCGGGCACTACCCACAAAATAAGCAGCGCCGCGACGGCGCTGAGTGCACCAAGAACAGCGAAGAGACCGCGCCAGCCCACGAACTGCACGACGAACTCCGCAGATAGAGGGTGTAGCGTTTCTTAGGCATCTACAGACGCAGCCCCGGGAACTGGACGGTTCGATCGTCGTCGCTAGACGGCGGCGGCGGTTCGGCCGATACGGAGGCGAGATCGGCGAACAACGGCAGGTCGTTCAGCGGTGCTTCGCCCTTGCTGCGCTTGTGGCGGGGAATGTCGCGCGGTCGCGCTGGCGGGTCGTCCTCAGAAGGGCTGGACAGCACGAGATCTGACCAACTCTTTTCCAACCGTGGATCGGGCTCAGGCTGAGACGTCTCCCAGTCGTGCTGCCGAGCTGGCGGCGTGTCGGGATAGCGGTCGGCGTGCAACGCCGGCGCCGGCAAGCGGCGCTGCAGGAAATTCTGGTCCGTGTAGTATTTGAGCTTGTTGGCCCGGATCGGTGCCAGACCCGAGACCAGTACTATGGCGTCATTGGCTGGCAGCTGCAGGAGCTCGCCCACGGTCAGCAGCGGGCGTGGCGTCTCCTGTTCCGACACGGAGGTGTGCGACAACCAGGCCGAGAAGCGTCGGCCCGACAGGTTCTTCTGGGCACGCAACTCGGTGGCTGTACCAAGCGCGTCGGACAGCCGCTTGGCGGTGCGCTCATCGTTGGGCGCAAAGGCGACGCGCACATGACAGTTGTCGAGGATGGCGTGGTGTTGTCCGTAGGCCTTGTCGATCTGGTGCAGCGATTGCGCAACCAGGAAGGCACGCACACCGTAGCCGGCCAGGAACGCCAGCGACGATTCGAAGAAATCGAGACGGCCGAGCGCCGGGAACTCGTCCACCATCAGCAGCAGGCGGCGACGCGGCGCATCGCCATCGACGGCACCCAGTGTCTCCGTCAGCTGCCGCGCGATCTGATGCAGCACCAGGCGCACCAGCGGCTTGGTGCGCGAGATGTCGGACGGCGGCACCACCAGATATAGCGACACCGGCCGCTCGGCGTGCATCAGGTCGGCGATGCGCCAATCGGAGCGCGCGGTAGTGGCGGCGATCAGCGGGTCGCGATAGAGACCGAGGAAGCTCATGGCCGTCGAGACCACACCGGAGCGCTCGTTGTCGGATTTGTTGAGCAGCTCGCGCGCGATCGAGGCCACCACCGGGTGTGCTCGTGGCACTGCGTCGGTGCCGACGTGATTGGTGGTGAGCATGATCTTCAACGTGCGCAGGATCGAGCGCGACGGATCGGCGAGGAAGGTGGCGACGCGGGCCAGCGTCTTTTCCTGCTCGGCGTACAGCACATGCAGGATGGCGCCGGTCAGCAGCGCGTGCGCGGTCTTTTCCCAATGGTCGCGGCGCTCGCGCGCACCTTCCGGATCGACCAGGATGTCGGCGATGTTCTGCACGTCGCGCACTTCGTGTGCACCCTTGCGCACTTCCAGCAGAGGATTGAAGCGGGCGGAGCGCGGATCGGTGGGATCGAACAGCAGGCAGTGCGAGAAGCGGGAGCGCCACCCTGAAGTGAGGGCCCAGTTCTCGCCCTTGATGTCGTGAATGACGGCGGACTGGTTCCACGTCAGCAGCGTGGGCAGTACCAGACCGACGCCTTTGCCGGACCGGGTCGGCGCCACCACCAGCACGTGCTCGGGACCATCGTGCCGCAGATAGCGTCCGTCATAGAGACCAAGCACAACGCCGGCATCGCCTAGCAGCGCAGCCGACCTGACATCCGAAACGTCCGCCCAGCGGGCCGAGCCGTAGGTTGTTGCTTGTTGCTTGCGGCTGGCCCGCCGGGCGGCTCCCCCGATCGCGACGGCACCACTGGCGAGGCCGCCGAACGCGGCAAGGGTGCCGGCGCGCGCGAACACGTCGGGCGCCTGGGCGTCGAACGCCAACCACCAGACGAACAGCTGCCAAGGCGCATAGATTTTCAGTCTAACGGCATCGATCCACGCCGGCCCGAGCGCCGCTTGATATCCCAGCATGGCGGCGGCCCACTGCGTCGCAGCCCACAGGCACACCACGACAGCGAGTGCGGCGACGCCAAATTGCAGAGCGTA
>CAWFBJ010000010.1:0-32840 GCA_963814055.1 uncultured Alphaproteobacteria bacterium | reverse complement strand
TTCCTCCGCCTCGATCTCGACGTACTTGCCCTTAGCCAGCTCGTAGCCGCGCCCCTTCTGTTCCTTGTCGACCGGCCTGCCCGTCTCCTCGTCAACCATCTGCTGACGCAGCCTGTTGCCTGTCTTGCGGTTGATCTGATGGAAATGCGTCTTCTCCGACTGGCTGGATGCCGGATAAAGGGCGACCGGACAGGTGACGAGCGACAACTTCAGGTAACCCTTCCAATAGGCGCGGCGCGCAGCCATGATCGACTCCTGCCAAAAATGGGGACGTTCAAGGAACGCAGACCGGCCCCAGACCGTTGCATCCGGACAGCTCAGCCCCGGCTGCAAGGTGCGTTAACGGAGCGGGCATCGATGGCGAAGAAGAAGCTCGCGGCCTACCAGGCCAAACGCGACTTCAAGAAGACCTCGGAGCCGAGCGGTCGCGGCAAGATCGGCGCCGCCGAGTATCCGCGCTTCGTCATCCAGAAACATGCCGCGACGCGCCTGCACTACGATCTTCGCCTCGAGCACGACGGCGTCTTCAAGTCCTGGGCGGTGACGCGGGGACCGTCGCTCGACCCCGCCGACAAGCGCCTGGCCGTCGAGGTCGAGGACCATCCGCTCGACTACGGCGATTTCGAAGGCACGATCCCCAAGGGCGAGTACGGCGGCGGCACCGTCATGCTCTGGGACCGCGGGTTCTGGGCGCCCGAGGGCAACGGCGACGTCGATGCGGCGCTGCGCAAGGGCGATTTCAAGTTCACGCTCGCCGGCGAGCAAGCTGCAGGGCAGCTGGGTGCTGGTCCGCATGCGCAACGATCGCGAGCGCGGCAAGCGCAACAACTGGCTTCTGATCAAGCACAGCGACGAGTTCGAGCGCAAGGATGGCGAGGCGGTTCTGCAGCAAGACCGCTCGATAGCGTCGGGACGGTCGATGGAAGAGATCGCCGCCGGCAAGGGCCGCGGGCCGCGACCGTTCATGGCGCCTGGCAACAAGGCGGTGGGCAAAAACCCGGCCGCGATCTGGCATTCAAACAAGGCCGCGAACACCAGCAGGTCCAAGAGCACTTCGGCCAGGCTGCACGAGCCGGCATCGAACGCGCAGCACGTCATGGGCGTCGCCATTTCCAAGCCCGACAAGGAGCTTTGGCCGGCTGAAGACAATAGCGAAGCCTTCACCAAGCTCGACCTCGCCCGCTATCTCGAGAAGGTCGGGCCATGGATGATCGAGCACCTGCAGGGCCGCCCCTGCTCCATCATCCGCACGCCGGACGGCATCCACGAGCAGAAATTCTTCCAGCGGCACGAGATGCCGGGCGTGTCCGATCTCGTCGAGCTGGTCACCGTCGAGGGCGACCGCAAGCCGTATCTGCAGATCGATCGCGTCGAGGGCCTCATCGCCATGGGCCAGATCGCGGCCGTGGAATTCCATCCCTGGAATTGCGAACCGCATCATCCAGCCGTTCCTGGGCGGCTCGTCTTCGATCTCGACCCTGCACCCGACGTTGTCTTCCCGGTCGTGATTGCGGCGGCCAAGGAGTTGCGCGCCCGTCTCGAGAAGCTTGGTCTCGTTGCATTCTGCAAGACGACAGGCGGCAAGGGCCTGCATGTCGTCACGCCGTTGAAGGTCAAGAAAGGCGGCAAGCTGGGCTGGAAGGAAGCCAAGGCCTTCGCGCAGGCCGTCTGCTCCCACATGGCAAGCGACAGCCCGGACAGTTACCTGGTCAACATGTCCAAGAAGCAGCGCACCGGCCGCATTTTCCTCGACTACCTCCGCAATGACCGCATGTCGACCGCTGTGGCGCCGCTCTCGCCGCGCGCGCGAGCAGGTGCTCCTGTGTCGATGCCGGTCAACTGGAACCAGTTGCGCGATGGGCTCGATCCCATGCGTTTCACCATGCGAACGGTGCCGTCCCTGCTGGCAAAGAGCAAACCGTGGCAGGACTACTGCGAAGCGGAGCGGCCGCTCGAAGAAGCGATCAAGAAGCTTGTTGCGGACAGGGGATGAGCGGCAGTCACCGCTTATCCGGACTCACGCAGCGTGCAAATGGCAGGCAACGGACCGTCCTGCATCGAGCTGCTTGAGAGGCGGATCGACCGTCTTGCAGACCGCCATCGCTTTCGGACACCGCGGATGGAAGCGGCAACCCGACGGCGGTCTGAGCGCACTTGGCACCTCGCCACTGACAATCGTGCGCGGACGGCGTGCCTCGACTTCCGGGTCCGCGACCGGAATGGCCGCCAGCAGCGCTTCGGTATAGGGGTGCAAGGGCGCCTTGTAGAGATCGTCGCGACCCGAGATTTCGACGATGCGGCCCAGATACATGACGGCGATGCGGTCCGAGATGTGCCGCACGACGGAAAGATCGTGGGCGATGAAGATATAAGTGAGCTGCAAGCGCTCCTGCAGGTCCATGAACAGGTTCACGACCTGCGCCTGAATGGAAACATCGAGCGCCGACACCGGCTCATCGCAAATGAGCAGGCTCGGCTCGAGTGCGAGCGCGCGGGCGATGCCGATGCGCTGGCGCTGGCCGCCCGAGAACTCGTGCGGATAGCGTTCCGCCATGTCCGGCAGCAGCCCCACCATGGCGATCAGCTCGGCCACGCGTGCCCGGTAGGCAGCCTGGTCGCTGGCCAGCCCATGCACCTCGAGCGGCTCGCCGATGATATCGCGCACCCGCATGCGCGGGTTCAGAGAGCCATAGGGGTCCTGATACACCATCTGCATCCGGCGCCGGACCGGCCGCATCCGATCCTTGTCGTACTGGGTGATGTCGCGCCCCTCGAACAGGATGCGGCCGGCAGTGGGTGTCAGCATGCGCAGCACCGCGAGACCGGTCGTCGACTTGCCGCAGCCGCTCTCGCCCACGAGCCCCAGCGTATCCCCGCGCTTCAAGGCGAAGCTCACGCCATCGACCGCCTTGACCGTCGCGACCTGGCGCTGGATCACCACGCCCTTCATGAGCGGAAAATGCACCTTGAGGTCTTCGACGCGCAGGATCTCGTCGTGCTGCGCGTCCGTCGTGTGAGCCGGCGCGGCGGCGCCGTTAAGCGCGGATGTCATTGAAGCAGGCCTTGAAATGACGATCGCCGATCTCGACCAGCGGCGGTGGAGCCATGCGGCACGGATCGGTGGCGATGCGGCAGCGCGGGGAGAAGGAACAGCCCGGCGGCAGTTGCGCGAGATCCGGCGGCTGACCATCGATCGGCACCAGCGGACGCCCGACATCACCGTCGAGGCGCGGCACCGAGGCCATCAGGCCCTGGGTGTAGGGATGGCGCGGAAACTTGTAGAGCTCGCGCGCCGGCGCGGTTTCGACGATACGTCCTCCGTACATCACTGCAACGCGATCGGCGTAGCGCGCCACGATGCCGAGGTCATGCGTGATGAGCAGCAGAGATGAGCCGGTCTCACGGGTGATCTCCTTCAGGAGATCCAGGATCTGCGCCTGCACCGTGACATCGAGAGCCGTGGTCGGCTCGTCGGCGATGATGAGGCGCGGCTGGCACGCCAGCGCCATGGCGATCATGACCCGCTGGCGCATGCCGCCGGAATACTGGTGCGGGTAGGACGCTAGCCTGCTGGCCGCGTCGGGAATGCGCACCCGGCCCAGCAATTCCTTGGCATGATCGAGCGCCTTGGCCCAGGTCACGTTGCGATGCAGATGGGCCGGCTCCGCCACCTGCATGCCCACTGTGAGAGCGGGATTGAGCGATGACATCGGCTCCTGGAAGATCATAGCGATCTTGTTGCCGCGGATGGCACGGATACCGGCGTCGCCCAGCTTCAGGAGATCCTGGCCTTCGAATATCACCTCGCCGCTCTCGATGCGCCCTGGCGGCGAAGGAATGAGCCGCATGATGGACAGCGCCGTCACGCTTTTGCCCGAGCCGGATTCGCCGACAATGGCGACCGTCTCTCCGGATTCGACGTCGAGCGAGACCTGATCCACTGCGGTGAGCCGGCCGCGCTCCGTTTTGAAGCGGGTCGTCAGGTTGCGAACCTGCAGGAGGGGTTGTGCCATGTTGATCGGCCCGGCCGGCGGGGCATACCCCGCCGGCGCTGGACCTGAGCCATCAGAAGCCCATCTGCTTTTTCTGGGCCTGATCGACCCAGATGCGCGCGTAGATCGGGCCAGGGCGAACGGCACCCGCACGCAGTTCGCCGTTGTAGTTTTTCACCCACGGCCACCACGCCGTGAAGATATGCGGCGTCGGCAGCCAGATGTAGGGGGCCTTGTCCAGAATCTCGCGTGTCATCTTCTTGAGCATCTCCTGGCGCTTGACCTCGTCACGCTCGAGATAAACAGCGGCCATCTGTTTCTCGTATTCGGGATCGTTGTACTGCGACGGATTCCACACCTGGCCGAAGATGAAGCTCTTGCGCACGGTGGTCGTGGGATTGGTGTGGCCATTGTTCATGAAGTAGCCGGCCGTATTCGTCCGCGTCGTCATGGCCGAGAGAAATGCGCCGTACTCCATGGGCTGGATCTCGATCTTGACGCCGACCTTCTCCAGATATGCCGCGATCAGCGGCAAAAGATCCATGTGATCGGGACTGCACGAGCAGACTTGCACCTTGAAGGTGAAGCCGTTGGGGTGACCCGCCTCGGCCAGCAGCTTCTTGGCCTTGGCCGGGTCGTAGACGAACAGCTCCTTGATGCTGTCCGGCATCGCCTCCAGCGGCTCGAAATAGCCGGTGTAGTCGGGGTGCTGCGGATAGGCGAACAACTCCGCATTGCCATTGTAGTACGCGCTGACGATCTCCTGCTTGTTGATCGCCATGTTCAGCGCCCGGCGCACGCGAATGTCATCGAACGGCTTGGTGTCGACGCGCATGGCCAGGAACGTGCCCGACATGTTGAGCCATTTGGACCACTGCAGCTGCGGCGCGCTCTTCTTGAGCTGCTCGACGTTTTGCCAGCGAATGGTTTCCAGGATGTCGAGCTTGCCGGTTCGCAATGCGGTGACGAAGGTCGCCTCGTCCTTGATGGTACGGTAGACGAGCTTATCGACGAACGGCAGCTTATACTCCTCGCCGTTGATCTTCTCCTTGTCCCAGTAGATCGTGTTCTTCACGTAGGTGTTGGAATTTCCTTGCACGAAGTCGGCGAGCACGAAGGGGCCGGTGCCGTTCGCATTCTTCCAGTTGGCGGCGCCGGCGTCGGCGACTTCCTTGGGCATCACGCCGGAGTAGTAGCCCCAGCCGAAGCGATAGTCCCACTCGGCGTTGTACTCTTTGAACTGGAATACGACCGTGTGCTTGTCGGATGCGTACACCTTCTCGACATGATCGAAGTAGGTGGCGATCTTCTTCGGACTGGTGGACAGGCGCGTGTAGCTGAAGATTACGTCATCCGCGGTCAGCTCGCGCGAAGCCATCACGCCGGGCTTTTCGGGGAACATGATGCCCTTGCGCAGCTTGATCTCGATGCGCAGCGGGTTGTCTTTCCACTCCCAGCTTTCCGCCAGCTCGCCGCGGATGGCGTCGGAAGGCAACCAGGCGTCGGCATAGAACGGATGCTTGCCGCCGTTTCGCTTCGATTTCGACAGGTCGGCGGCGAACAGCTGCTCGTAGAATTGGCCAGTGTCGTGGTTCTGCTTCCAGTTCCAGTCGGCGAGGTCCCACGACAGGGCCGAAAGTGTCACATAGACGGTCCCGACCTCGAGCGTGCCGCCGTATTGTGGCTTCGTATCGGCCTTCGTGGCACTCGCACCAAGTACGAACACCAATCCAAGCACGCCTGCGAACATCGTCGCCGCGATACCGCTTTTCCTCATTGTTTCCTCCTCATTGCGTCTTTTGTTTCAGCTTTGAGTTCTTCACCGCGATCCGCGCATGCGCGGATCGAAAATGTCGCGCAGGGCGTCGCCAAACATGTTGGTGGCATAGACGACGACCGTCAGGCACAGCCCTGGTGCCAGTGCCAGCCATGGTCCTTGGAACATGAAACTGCGGCCGCTGCCCGAAAGCATGCCACCCCAGGTCGGCGCCGGCGGCGGCACGCCCAGGCCCAGGAACGACAGGCCGGACTCGGCCAGGATCACGATGCCGACGCGAGTGGTGAACAGGACGATGATGGGCGGCAGCACATTGGGCAGGATGTGACGCCACAAGATGCGGGGCGTGGACGCACCGATCGACTGCGCCGCATGCACGTACATGTTTTCGCGCACCGACACGACAGCACTGCGGATGATGCGCGAGCCGGCAATGCCGAGCAGCAGGCCGAGCGTGACGATGATCTGCGGCATGCCGGGCCCGACCACGGACACGACGACGATCAGGATGATGAGGTCGGGGAAACTTTGCCAGGCGTCGACGAAGCGCTGGATGATGAGGTCGATCTTGCCGCCCAGATAGCCTGTAATGATGCCGAGAAACACGGAGATGAAGGTTGCAAGGCCGGCCGCGCAGAAGCCGATGATGACCGAGAGCTGCGCGCCATAGAGGCAGCGCGAGAGCATGTCGCGACCCAGGTTGTCGGTGCCGAACGGGAACGCCCACGAGGGCGGCTTGAGACGATTGACGGGATTGATTTGGTTCATGCCGTAGGGGGCGAGGACATCCGCGAAAATCCCGCAAAACAGGAACAGCACGAACACCACGGCGCCGGCCGCACCCAGCGGTTTCTCGCGAAACAGCCGCCCAAGAAACGTCATCGTCGGGCCGCGGACACGTCGCCGGGCCAGGAGTTGGGACTGGGCGACGACGGCCATCAGCGATACCTCACCTTGGGGTCGAGCAGGCCGTAGCTGAGATCCACCATCAGGTTGATCAGCATCACGGCGACGCCGACGATGAGGAACACACCGGTGATGATGGGATAGTCGCGCTGGTTCACGGCATCGAGCAGCAGGGAGCCCATGCCCGGGATGACGAAGATCTGCTCCATGATCACGGCCCCGCCGATTAATAGCGGCGCCTGAATGCCGATCAGGGTCACCACGGGAATGAGCGCGTTGCGCAACGCGTGGCGGGAGACGATCAAGTTCTCGCTCAGGCCTTTGGCCCACGCCGTGCGGATGTAGTCCTGGCGCAGAACCTCGAGCATCATGGTGCGGGTCAGCCGCATGGTGACGGCGGAGAGCGACGTGCCGAGGATTACGGCCGGAACGATCAGATGGCCGATATTGCGGAGCGGGTCTTCGCGGAACGGGACGAACATCATCTGCGGAGACCAGCCCCACCAGATCGATGGGAACACCATCACCATGGTGCCCATCCAGAAGCTGGGCACCGCCAGCATAAGGATGGAGAAGGAGCGGCCGATGTAGTCGCCCGCCGTATCCTGGCGCATGGCCGAATAGGCACCGATCGGAATCGCCACGGTCAGCGCCACGACCAGCGCCATGAAACCGAGCTGGAAAGTGACCGGGAGGCGGGCCGCCAGCAGTTCCGCCACCGGCGCGTTCTGCCAGAGCGAGCGCCCGAAGTCGCCGTGCAGCAGGATGCCGCCGGCCCAGGCGAGGTACTGCTCCCACATCGGCTTATCGAGGCCGAGCGCTGAGATCAGCTGATCGCGGCCCATCTTGTCGGCAGCGATGTCGTTCTGGCTCAGCATCATGTCGATGACGCTGCCCGGAATCAGGCGCACCGTAACGAATACGATGAGGCTGGCAAAAAACAGCGTCGGTATCAGCGCCAATAGGCGCCGCATGATATAGGCGTACATTAGGCCCTCTTGCGGGGCGTCTCTCTCCCAGGACTCCAGCAGACACTGAAAACGGCGCGCACGCAACAGTTGTCCGACAATCGGACCGGCGCCGGAAGGAAAAGGATAAATAGCGACGTCCACGCCCAGGGCGGCCACCCGAAGCCGCGACCGGATTCCGCGACGTCATACGCTACGACAATCATAGTGCCGTCCGCGCGATGGCACGGCTGGCTTCTGCTGGCGAACCGAATGCAGTCCGATCATCCGCGCACCGGAGGAAGTTGTCCTTGGAAGGATCAGCGCAAGTCGATCGGAGAGTTGCCGCAAAATCTCGAAGCAGCTAGCTTCGCGCGCTGGCGAAGGGAAGGTTCAACAAGAACTCTCGCGAGCGTGAGCATTATTCTCCCTTTAGTCTAGGAAACGACCAGCTTGGGGGGAATTTACAATGCTGCGTGCGTCGTTTGCCTCACGAGCTGAAGCGAATCTTGCCAAGCACGATCTGTCCCTCTCGAAGGCGAGAGAAGTACGTCAGCTTCCGCACAAGGCGGCAAGCCGCCATTGTTTCCACCTCTGTGCGCGATCTGCTGGCATGCGCGCCATCGCACTTGCCGCCCTACTCCTCTTCGCCCTGTCCGCATCTGCGGTTGCGGCCGTGACTCCGCCTTCACCCCCGTCGGTCTACCTGCTGGGCATTCCCGTCGATTTCATCCTGTTCGCTCTGACGCTGCTGGGCGTGGCCCTGTTCCACCACCACACGCTGCGGGTGGCGCTGACGGGTCTTGCGGCCATCGTTCTCTACAAGCTCGCCTTTACGGGATTCAAGTTCGGGCCGGGCCTCGGCGGTCTTGCACTGCACATGCAGCACGAGTGGGTGATCCTTGCCAATCTGTTCCTGCTGCTGATGGGGTTCGCACTCCTGTCGCGGCATTTCGAGGAGAGCAAGCTGCCCGATGTCATGCCGGCCTTCCTGCCCGACGACTGGAAGGGTGCGTTCGCCCTGCTGGTCATCGTTTGCGTGCTGTCGAGCTTCCTCGACAACATCGCAGCGGCGCTGATCGGGGGCGTGATGGCGCGCGAGGTGTTCCGTGGCAAGGTTCATATCGGTTATCTCGCCGCCATTGTCGCGGCATCCAACGCCGGGGGCGCCGGCAGCGTCGTGGGTGACACCACCACCACGATGATGTGGATCGACGGGGTCAGCCCGCTTTCGGTTGTCGAAGCTTACGTCGCTGTATCCGTCGCCATCTTCATCTTCGGCATCCCCGCCGCGATTCAGCAGCATCGGTATTCCCCGATCATGAAGGACATGCCGCCAGGCGTCCGGGTCGAGTGGTCGCGCGTCGTCATCGTGTTTGCGATCCTGATCGCGGCGATCCTGTCGAACGTCCTCGCCAACATCCGATTCCCTGCGCTTCTTGATCTCCTTCCCGTCATCGGTCTGGCCGTGTGGGTCGTCATTCTGGCGACCGCCCCATGGAAAATGCCCGACTGGAAAGTGATGCCGGAAACCTTCAAGGGCACCATATTTCTGCTGGCGCTCGTGACCTGCGCCTCCCTGATGCCAGTCGAAGCGCTGCCCGCGGCCTCCTGGCAAACTGCGCTCGGTCTCGGTTTTGTCTCCGCCGTATTCGACAACATTCCGCTGACGGCGCTGGCCCTCAAGCAGGGCGGCTACGACTGGGGCTTCCTCGCCTACGCAGTAGGCTTCGGCGGCTCGATGATCTGGTTCGGCTCCTCGGCGGGTGTGGCGCTGGCCACCATGTACCCTGAAGCCAGATCGGTGGGGCTGTGGATCAGGCACGGCTGGCCCGTGGCCATTGCCTACGTCGTCGGCTTCTTCTTCATGCTGGCCGTGATCGGCTGGCGTCCCGATGCACCGCATTGATGACGAATGCACGAGAGCGAGATCGTTCTTGAATCTCGCTCTACGCGGGGCAGGCCATAATCCGCGTCATCCGGCCATGGCGGCCACGACGTGGCGATCCATGAGCGAGGCTATCTCCTCGGGCCTGAAGCCGTGATCGATCAGGATCTGGCGGGTGTGCTGGCCGGGAACCGGCGTCACCGCGCGCGCAGTGCCGCTCACGCATGGGTTGATGCCGGCCACATTGGGGATCGGAACAGATTCGGGCACATCGTCGAGACGCAGCCAGCTGATGAGGCCGGTCGCCTCGGCCTGCGGTTGCGCCACGAACTCGCGGAAGGTGTTCAGCCGCTCGTGCATGATGTCGGCTTCGCGCAAGCGTTCCGCCCAGTAGGCCGTTGGCTTTTCGGCAATGGCTGGACGCAGGATGCCCATCAGCTCCGCTTCATTGCGCACGCGCGCGTCGTCGTCGATGAAGCGCGGATCGGTTGCAAGCGCGGGCGTTCCCAGCACGCCGCACAAGCCGACCCATTGCTGGTTGCGCACGACCAGGAACTGCAGCCAGCCATCCGCCGTCTTGAACACGCCGCTCGGCATCGCGCGCCTGACGCGCTCGCCCTCCAGGTAAACCATCATCATCCGGACCACCTGCATTGCGCTCGCCGCCTGCAGGAGGCTCACCTCGATGCGCTTCCCGCGCGCCTCGTCGCGGCGGGCGTAGAGCGCGCCGGACAGGGCCTGGAACGCGTAGAGCGCCGTCGACATGTCGATCACCACGAACGGCACGCGGTGGGGGATGCCGTCCTCGCCCTTGTTGTCGATCATGAGACCGGTGAACGCCTGCAGCACGGGGTCCATGGCGGGGCGACCCGACAAGGGCCCGGTCTGGCCGAAGCCCGAGACCGATAGGTACAGGATGCGCGGCTCGCGCGCCGATACGGCCTCGTAGCCGAAGCCGAGTCGGTCCAGCACGCCTGGGCGGAAGCCCTCCAGCAGCACGTCGGCGCCGGCGATCAGCCGCCACAGGACGTCCTTGCCCTCGGCCGATTTCAGGTCGAGGGCAATCGAGCGCTTACCGAGATTGGTCGGGATCGAATAGGCTGTGTGGGCGCCGTAGCGCTTGCCGATCGTGCGGCTCCAGTCGCCTTCACCCGTGGGTTCGACCTTGATGACGTTCGCGCCCTGCTGGGCCAGCAGCATGCCGCAGTAGGGGCCCGCTACCCCCTGGCTCAGATCGACGACCTTCAGCCCTGCAAACGGTGCGTCGTAGCTCATCGAAGCGTCCCCCGAAGCGAGGCGAGATCTGCCTCACGCTCTCTCGTTGCTGAAAATGATGGTGCCGCTGGCCGCGAACATGCCGCCCACGCCATGCGCGACGGAGATCTTGGCGCCCGCAACCTGGGCCGCAGCCGTGCCGCGCATCTGGCGCACGCTCTCCTGCAGGGCGTACATGCCGTACATGCCGGAGTGCATGTAGCTGAGGCCGCCACCGTTGGTGTTGAGCGGGAGCCTGCCGCCCGGCGCCGTGTTGCGCGCACCGATGAAAGCCGCCGCTTCGCCGCGCTCGCAAAAGCCGAGGTCCTCGAGCCCGTACAGCGGCAGGTGCGCAAAGGCGTCATAGATCATCAGGTGATCCACGTCCTTGTGCGCGATGCCGGCCTCGGTAAACGCCTTCTTGCCGGCAACGCGGAACGCACGTGAGGAGGTGAAGTCTTCCATCTGGCTGATCATGGGCGTCTCGACGCTTTCGCCGGTGCCGAGGATGTAGACGGGCTTGGCCGGGAAGTCCTTCGCCCGCTCGGCACTGGTGAGGATCAGCGCGCCGCCGCCGTCGGTGACCAGACAACACATGAGGATGCGGAACGGATAGGCGATCATGCGCGACTTCAGCACGTCGGCAACGGTGATCGGCTCCTTGAAGGTTGCCCGCGGATTCCTGGCGGCCCACTCGCGCTGCACCACCGCCACCATCGCCACCTGTTCCTCGGTGATGCCGTACGTCTTCATGTAGCGCAGCACCGGAATGGTGAACATGGTCGGCGGACCCATCACGCCGAACGGCGCCTCGAACTGGCCCGCGAGGCTCGCCGGCCACGGCGGCCGCGGGGTCGACCCTATGCGCGACTTGCCGCTTTCGCCGTGGGTGATGAGCACGGTCTTGCACAAGCCTTCGTTGATGGCGGCCGCCGCATGGCGCACGTGGATCATGAACGAGCAGCCGCCGACGGCGGTGCCGTCGACCCATGTGGGCGTGATGCCGAGATAGTGCGCGATCGTGGTGGGCGTCTCGCCTGCGGTGGCGATGCCGTCGATATCCGATGGCTTGAGCCCTGCATCCTTCAGCGCATTGAGGGCGGCATCGGCATGCAGCTGGATCTGCGACAGGCCTGGAATGACACCGAGCTCGGTGGTCTCGGCAGCGCCGACGATAGCGACAGTCCTGGGTTTCATGAAACGCCTCGGATTACTGGCTGCCGGCAGGCTTGAAGAAAGCCAGCGTGATCTGGTCGCTCTGCTTCTCGAAGGTGACCTCGAGCGGCATGTCGAGCACCAGCGCGTCCGGCGTCTGGGGGCATCCCACGATGTTGGTCATCATGCGGGGGCCTTCGGCCAGCTCGACGACGGCGATCGCGTAGGGCGGCGTGAAGCCGGGCGCCGGGCGATGATGGATCACATAGCTGAACAGCCTGGCCTTGCCGCTCGCCTTCTCGACCGAAACCTTGCGCGACGCGCATTTGGGGCAGAACGGCCGCGGGGGGAAATACGTGTGACGGCAATCGTCGCAGCGCTGCAGTCGCAGTTCACCGGCGCTTGTGCCTTCCCAGAAATGCCTTGTCTCCGGTGTCGGTGCGGGCAGTGGTCGCGTTCCCTCGGCCACGGGGTCCTCCCTAATGATGGTTCCGTTTGTGCCATCTTGCGCGGGATCGCGGCGCGAAACAAACTGAATGCGATGAAGCGTGAGCGAAACGGAGAGAGATGCCATGAGCCGCTTGTGTGAGGGACGGGTTGCAATCGTGACCGGGGCAGGACGGGGCCTGGGCCGCGAGCATGCCCTGCTGCTGGCAGCCCACGGCGCCAAGGTTGTGGTCAACGACATCGGCGCCGGCGTGGACGGCAGCGGCACCGACGCCTCTCCCGCCAACGAGGTCGTCGCTCTGATCAAAAAGGCCGGTGGCGAGGCGATCGCCAACGGCTGCGACGTGACCGATTGGAACGCCGCCAAGGCCATGATCGACACCGCGATCACGACCTACGGCAAGCTCGACGTCCTCATCAACAACGCCGGCATCCTGCGCGACCGCATGCTCACCAACATGGACGAGGGCGAATGGGACGCGGTCATCAAGGTGCACCTGAAGGGCACCTTTGCCCCCGCGCGTCACGCCGCCGCCTACTGGCGCGACCAGAGCAAGAAAATCGGCGGGCCCGTCAAAGCGCGCATCATCAACACCAGCTCGACCTCCGGCATCTACGGCAACGTGGGCCAGACCAACTATGGCGCGGCCAAAGCCGGCATTGCCGCCTTCACCATCATCGCCGCGCGCGAGTTGCGCCGCTACGGCGTGACAGTCAACGCCATCTCACCCTCCGCCCAGACCCGCATGACCGAGGGCCTGCGCGAGCTGACCGCCGAGCAGCGCGCGCTGCGCGACCCGAAATGGGTATCCCCGGCGGTGGTCTATCTGGCCAGCGAGGAAGCCCAGGACATCACCGGACGAGTGATCCAGGCAGGTTTTGGCCGCATCGCCGTGTGCGAAGGCTGGCGCCGCGGCGCCGAAGTCGGCCAGGTCGCAGATCCCGCTAGCGCCGGATCGCTTCTGCGCGAGATGATCCCCAGCGTGCGCAAGAACAGCGGCATGGACGGCCTGGAGCTGGATTGAGAGGTTCTGGTGGGTCGGACTGCGCACGCAATCATTCATTGCGTCGCCTTCTCACATGCGTCACGTAAGCGTTCTTTTTGGATGAGACCTTGGCGAACTGGATATTGGATGCAGAAGAACACCAACAAAGAGAAGCAGAAGTGCAAGAATTGCGAAGGCAAAGGCATGCTCAAGAAAGGCGACAAAGTTGTTCGGTGTCAAAGGTGTGGCGGGACCGGCATCAAGCGGTGATCGGTCAGGTGTGCGCCGATGGGTTCTTCAACGCGCTGGGACGGCGAACGCATCTGAGCATCAGATGGCGCTTGATGACTGCGGCGCGCCAATCTCGATGATGGTATGGACGAGGTGACGGCGCCCGTACTCGTCGATGGCCTGCACCTCCAGGCAATGCGCTCCGGGCGAAAGGCCTCCGGGAAGGGGCATTCTCCACAGGTGCGTCGACTGCACCGGCTCGACCCACGGTTTGCGGACGGCGTCATGCCGGGACAAAAGCTCACCCACGAACGGGTCGCGAGCGGCAACCCGCTGCATTGGTATCAGTCGAGCGCTTGTGCCCTTGATCTCGCAGGTCACAGTTGTCCTGGGCCCGCCATCGAAGACGTTGGCGACGATTTCGCAAGCTTCAAGCTGATCCGACGGGATGGGGGATGAAGCCGGCGTATCGCTTCGCCGCACGGATGCCTCGGTTGCACGCTGCGGCCGACAGACCGTGACGCGCAGTTGGTCATCGCGTTTGCCGGCCGCCGGCACGAAGCGTGTCGTGTAGTGGTGCCCGTCCACCGATAGGATATGCAGCCCGTTGGGGGTACCATCCACGCTGTCCGCGCACGGAATGCCACGCCGGTCGCGAGGCCCGCACCACCAGCTCCCCGATGCCGCGGTCAGCACATGATGATGATGCGGGGCGGCTCCGGAGAAACCTGCCTCGGCACCCAGGTAATGATGCTCGGTGGTGTGCATGTGCCCGGAAAGACTGAGCGTGTGCGGCCGGCCGGACAGCAGTTCGAGCAGCGCGCGCCGGTCGGCGGTGCTGTCTGCGGGACTGGCATCGCCATGTTGCGACACGAGCGGAATGTGCATCGACACGACGATCAGATGCTCGCGCGGCACATGCTTCAGAAGGTTGCTCACAAACTGCAGCTGCGTGTCGCCGAACTTTCCGGAGTAGCTGCCGTTGCTGCCATCCGCCCGGCGGCCAGCGTAGTGAACGTTGTCGAGCAGGATGAAGGTCGCCTGGCCGTGCTGGAAGGCATAGTGGCGCGGACCAAAGAAGCGTTTCCACGTTTCGCGGGCGTGATGATCGCCGGCGGCGTCCCAATTGAGATCGTGGTTGCCTGGGCAGTGGTGCCAGCGCACGCCCGTCGTGCGCAGCAGGTCCAGGTAGCGCGGATAGAGCGACAGGTCGTCAGCCACCACGTCACCGTGATTGATGCCGAAGGCAACGTCGCTGCCGATCAAACCGACAATGATGTCGTCGCGCAGGTAGGCCAGTTCCGCCGCGTTCTCCGGCTGCGTGTCGCTGAGCAGGACGGCTTGGAAGCGGCCGCTTTCCGGTTGGCGCGTGAGCGCAAAGTCGATCGACTCGGGCAGCGGTCCGGTCGCTGTCACGCCGGCATAACGGTGAGAAGTAGGGCTGCCAAGCGGCTGATGCAAATAGGAGAAATCTTGGCAGGCCGTGGGGGCCGAGAGGCGTGCTCCAGTGCGGCGGCTTGACGACGAACACGCTGTCGCCGTGAGCGATGGGCAGCCGCCACCGGCCGTCCGCATCAGTCTTGACCACATCGCGGCCGTTCGAAACCAGGACATTGGCGAGCCCCTGGTCGCCCTGCCTGCGTTGGCCGTCGGCGCTCGTCGCCTCGAAGACGGTCCCGCTCGCCACCAGCGAGCGAGCGGCAAAGCCCGGCCCTGCTGTGAGCGCGAGGGCCGAGGCACCGGCTCCGGCAATCACCTCGCGTCGCGACGGCCTGAGAAGGTGCGGCAAGCAATCCTCCATGAGCGCTCCTCGCTGCCGGATGGAGACGCTGCAAATCGCCATGAAGGTATGTTGAGTGCGTGACCGGTGCTTGACAGGCGCGTGCCAGTTCGATGACGGGGTTTGGTCCGTTGCAGGAATTAATCGGCCTCCTTTCATTGGCTTCATGAAATTGACATGAAAGCCGCCGTCTCGCGACGTGTGCCGAGATGATCCGCCCGAAATCACAAGCCCCACAATCTCCGCAGCCCTGTCACACGAGTGAAATAGCCGCTTCGTATGTTCGTCCAGTCGAGTCGGTGATCCGTCGCCGGTGCATGTCACGCAAACCGGTCCGCCGTATGCGGCCTTCTCTCGCTGCTCATCGGTGGCTTGGCAGCGGGCGATGCAACACAACACAGCTGCCGGAGCGTCCAATGCGCCTGCTCATCGCGACTGATGCTTGGCATCCGCAGGTCAATGGCGTCGTCCGCACGCTGATGTCGCTCGCCCAGAGCTTGCGCAAGCAGGGCGTCACCGTCGAGTTCCTGACGCCTGAGGGCTTCCCCTCGATAGCGGTGCCCACTTATCGCTGCCTGCGCCTGGCGTTGCCCACTCCGCGCGAGATAGCGCGCCGCATCGAGGCCGCCGTGCCGAATGCCATTCACATCGCAACCGAAGGCCCGATCGGGCACTTCGTGCGGCGCTACTGCATCAAGCGCGGATTGCCGTTCACGACGAGCTATACGACGCGCTTTCCCGAGTACATCAGCGCGCGCTTCCCGATTCCCGAAAGCTGGACCTATGCGGCGCTGCGCCGCTTCCACAGCGCTGCCACGGTCACGATGGTATCCACCCGCTCCCTCATGACCGAATTGGCAAGCCGTGGCTTCGAAAATCTCGGGCTGTGGACCCGCGGCGTCGACACCCAGCTGTTCGCGCCCGAGCGCGCGATCGCCCTCGATCTGCCGCGGCCGCATTTCGTCAGTGTGGGACGAATTGCGGTCGAGAAGAACCTCGAAGCGTTCCTCTCGCTGGACTTGCCGGGCACCAAGATGGTCATAGGACATGGACCACAGGAGGCCGAACTCCGCACCCGCTTCCCGGACACCAGGTTCCTGGGGCAAATGGAAGGCACGACGCTGGCTGCTCATCTGGCCGCCGCCGACGTCTTCGTCTTCCCGAGCAAAACGGACACGTTCGGCATCGTCCAGCTCGAGGCCCTTGCTTGCGGCGTTCCCGTCGCGGCCTATCCGGTCACAGGCCCAAAGGACGTCATCGGCGGCAAGCCCATCGGCGTGCTCAGTGACGATCTGCGCGAAGCCTGTCTCGGCGCGCTGCAGTTGTCACGCGCGTCGTGCCGCGCATTCGCGCTCGACAACACCTGGGAGAACAGCGCGCGACAGTTCCTCGGGCACGCGAGTTCCGTGTTCATGGAAGCGTTCGACCGTCCGGAGCCGGTTTACGCGCGCGGCCGCCCAGAGGTGGCTGCTGCAAATCCTGGAGCGCCACGCTTTGCCATCGGCACTCCACTTGCGGGATCGCCGGTAGGCGACGCGGTGGTGTCGCAATCACAGTAGGGATGTGGGTTTCAACGGTGCGTTGACGTGTCCGGCCCGCTGGCCGGCCTGCGCAGCGCAGAAGCGAGGAACGATGAGAGCAGAAGTCGGTACCGATACGATCAATGCCGAGACGGTGACCAGAACCTATGCGCGCTGGGCTCCTATCTACGACATCGTCTTCGGAACGGTGTTTGAACGTGCGCGGCAGGCGGCCATTGCGGCAACCAATCGCGTCGGTGGTCGCATTCTCGACGTCGGCGTGGGAACGGGCATTTGTCTCCCGCACTACGCCCCGACAACCCGCGTTGTCGGCGTCGATCTGTCGGAGCCGATGCTGCGCAAGGCGCACAAGCGGGTCACCGAGCAGGGGCTGCACCATGTCGAGCGCCTGGAGGTGATGGACGCCGAGCGTCTGGCTTTTCCCGCCGCGTCGTTCGACGTGGTCGTCGCGCAATACGTCGTCAACACGGTGCCTCATCCGGAAGTCGCGCTGGACGAATTCGCCCGCGTGCTCAAGCCGGGTGGCGAGATTATCCTGATCAACAGGGTCGGCGCCGAACAGGGGCCAAGGCGCACCCTGGAACACCTGTTCATGCCCGTGACGCAGAAGCTCGGCTGGCGGTCGGACTTTCCCTGGGAGCGCTTTGCCCGCTGGGTCGACGGGGCGGACGGCATGCGCCTCATCGAGCGCAGCCCGGTGCCGCCGCTCGGCCACTTCTCGCTGATCCGTTTCGGCAAGGCCGAGACCAGGACGGAGTTCGATCGCGCGGGCGCCCGCGCCGCCGGATGAGTATGGGCTGCGAGTGCGTAAGGTTCACGAAAAGAAAAGCAAAGGACACGGACGGACATGAACGGTTTTTTCGAGGCTCTCAGAGTCCAGCGCTGGGATGATCACCGCTTCTATCATCACAGCCGCATCAACCAGGCGCTGCATCTGGTCAGCGCCATCAGCTTCGTGTGCTCGTACATCCTGGTGTGGTCTAATCCCGTTGCCGCCGTGCTGCTCGCTTGGCTCGTCGGCATGAGCACGCGGCAGGCCGGGCATTTCTTCTTCGAGCCGCGCGAGTACGACACGGTCAACCACGCCACGCACGAGCACAAGGAAGACATCAAGCTCGGCTACAACCTGCGGCGCAAGGTGGTGCTGATGGCGATCTGGGCCCTGTCGCCGCTGGCGCTTTACTTCAACCCCGGCCTGTTCGGCATCTTCGAGCCCCACGCCGATATCCCGACTTTCGTGCACCATGTCGCCTTGATGTGGATCACCATCGGCGTCGGCGGGCTCATTTTCCGCACCGTGCACCTGTTCTTCCTCAAGGACGTGCAGACAGGCCTGGTGTGGATGACGAAAATTGTCACCGACCCGTTCCACGACATCAAGCTGTACTACAAGGCGCCGTTCTATCTCCTGCGCGGCGAACTCATCGATCCGATGACGCACGCGCAGCACGGACGAGGCTAGGCCTGCTGGTCCGGTCCGGAGGCCGCATCGTGGCGGCGCGAAGAGAACCTGGCTGCGATCATCTCGCGCAGGATGAGGCGCTTGATCGACTTGTTGGTGGCCGAGGCATCGGCCCACCACCAGCCGTCCGCCTGCATGTCCTTGGCGGCCGCCACGAACCGCTCCGCGACGGCCTGGAAGTCGGCGTCGCTATAGTTCAGGCTGAAGATGAGACGGCCGGTACCAATCCAGCTCAGCGCCAAGCCATGTGCCCGCAGGTAGAACTGCAGCATCCAGTTGTAGCGCGAGGCCCGCGTGTAGCTGACGGTCCAGATGGAGGAGACGTTCGCCACCTGGACCGGCAGCTCCGCCTCGCGCAACAGCCGGTTGAGGTCATCGGCACGGCGGTTCCAGGTCGCATCCAGGTCGCGGTAGATGGCACGGATTTGCGGCGTATCGATCCGCTGCAGGAACTCGTGCATCGCGCCCATCACGTAGGGATGGGAGTTGAACGTGCCGCGGGCAAAGCAGATGTCGGCGGGGCGGTCGTCGCGAAAGCGCTTCATGAGGTCGCGGCGGCCGCACACCGCCCCCACCGGAAAGCCGCCGCCCAGTGTCTTGCCGTAGGTGACCATATCGGCCTTCACGCCGAAATATTCCTGCGCCCCGCCCGGGGCCAGCCGAAACCCGACGAACACCTCGTCGAAAATCAGCACGATGTCGCGCTCGGTACAGACCTCGCGCAGGCGCTGCAGCCACTCCGTATAGGCCGTCCTGTCGAAGCTTGCGCTCAGGCCGCCGTCGACCAGCGACGTATCCGCCGGCGCAGCCGCGTTCGGATGCAGCCCTTGCAGCGGGTTGACGAGCACGCAGGCGATGTTGTTGCGCCGGCGGAGCACGCGCAGCGTGTCGTCGGACATCTCCTCCAGCGTGTAGGTTTCGCGCGCGCGCATCGGATTGCCGATGCCCGGCTGCACGTCGCCCCACCAGCCGTGGTAGGCGCCGCAGAATCGCACGATGTGGGTGCGGCGCGTGTGGAAGCGCGCCAGCCGCACCGCCTGCATCACCGCCTCGGTCCCCGACATGTGGAACGACACCTCGTCGAGGCCGGAGATCTCCTTGAGCCGCTTGACGTTGTAGGCGGCGACCGGGTGGTAGGCGCCGAGCACCGGGCCCAGGTCGCGCACGCGCCGCTGCCCCTGCTCCATGCACTCCTTGTAGAAGTCGTAACCGAAGACGTTGACGCCGTACGATCCGGTCAAGTCGTAGGTGCGGTTGCCGTCCAGATCGGTGACCGTCACGCCCGAGGACGACTGCAGGAACGTCCCGCCTTTCAGGTGCTCGCGCACCATGCGGCTATACTGGAACGGCACGCGATAGGCGCTGATGAACTGCAGGTCGGAGACGCTCTCTCTCATCTCCGCCGTGAGCCGTGCGCTCTCGGGGAATCGATCGCGGTAGAGCTGCGAAAGCCGGGCGAATCCCTCGCGTCGGCGCGCAACGATCTCTTCCGGCGCATTGTCGGAGCTGAAGAACTGCCGTTCGTCGTACTCGTAGAACGGGATCAGCGATGCGATGCGCCGCGCCATGCGCACATGACCTGTCAGCGATTTGTGCTTGGCGCGCGACAATTCCAGCCGGGTCTTGAGCTTGACCCCGGAAGCCGCCAGTGCGGCTGCACCCAATGCGTAGAGTGCGAATGTGAAATGCGAATCCATCAACTCGAATGCTACCTGGGCAGTTTTACCGATTCATGACGGTTAGATCGCTGATCGCAAAGGTGTTCCAACAGGAAGACCTCAATTTCCTGCTCACCAACCGCATTCCGCGGCGGCTGGCGACGCGATTCGTGGGCTGGTTCAGCAAGATCGAGCAGCCGCTCGTACGCGACCTGTCGATCAAGGCCTGGCGCCTGTTCTCCGACCTGGACCTCAGCGAAGCGAAGCACACGCGCTTCAAGAGCATGCACGACTGCTTCACCCGGGAGTTGAAGGACGGGGCCCGGCCCATCGATCAAGACCCGGCCGTTCTAACCAGTCCTTGCGACGCGATCGTGGGGGCCTGCGGCCCTGTCCTGGGCACCGAGCTGATCCAGGCCAAGGGGTTTCCCTACACCCTGCAGGACCTCCTCTGCGATCCCGCACTCGTGGATACCTATCGCGACGGGCGCTACGTCACCCTGCGCCTGACCTCCAGCATGTACCATCGTTTCCACGCCCCCCACGACTGCCGGCTCGAGCGGGTCACCTACATCTCGGGCGATACGTGGAACGTCAATCCCATCGCGCTCAAGCGCGTCGAGAAGCTGTTCTGCAAGAACGAGCGCGCGGTGCTGCAAACCCGGCTGTCTGCTACCGGCCACCCGATCACTCTGGTGCCGGTCGCGGCGATCCTGGTGGCGAGCATTCGGTTGCACTTCCTCGATACCGTGCAGTACCTGCGATGCCTCGGTCGCAATCCCGTTTCGTGCGACGCGGCGTTCAGCAAGGGCCAGGAAATGGGCTGGTTCGAGCACGGCTCCACGATCATTGTATTCGCGCCCAAAGGCTTGGCGCTGTGCGAGAACGTGCGCGAGGGAACCGTTGTGCGCATGGGCCAGCCGCTGATGCGATTGCCTTGAAGAGACCCTTCTGTGGATAACTGAATATCTTCGGAATGGACCGCGCGCTCTTTCGTTGTCGCCGCGTCAGGCCCGCTTACCCGCACCTGGCGGGCCAGACCTTGGGCGTTCGGTCTTCGGGTCGGACGCCCTCGCTTGCGCCCGGGCCCAAGAACTAAAACCGGATGCTGTAGCACGGCCGCTGACAGCAGAGTGTGCGCAGTTTTTATGCGCCGTTTATGCGCCGACGCAGAAATCCACATCGCGTTTTAATGCGCACACGCCTAGTTCTCTTGCTGGAACAACTGGAGGCGTCTGCCATGGCTGACATTGCATACTTGGCGCTGGGCGTGGGCATCATCGCACTGATCGCGCTTTACGCCCGCTGGGCATCGAGCACGTGAGGTTTGCCATGTTGGACCTCATCCTCGGCGCAATCGTTGCGGTGTGCCTTGCCGCATACCTGGCGTACGCGCTGCTCCATCCCGAGAAACTCTGATCGCTGGCGCGTCCGCTGCGGATTTGCAGCGGGCGCACCCATGCAAGGATAGCCACCGATGACCCTCAACGGCTGGTTCCAGATCGCGCTGATGTTCGTGCTGGTGATTGCCACGGCGCGGCCGCTCGGAATCTACATGGCGTCTGTATTTGAAGGACGCCCAACGCTGCTCGATCCCGCCATGCGTCCTGTCGAGCGTGGCTTCTACACGCTCGCCGCCATCGATTCCAAACGCGAGCAGGATTGGCTTGCCTACACGATGGCCCTGCTGGTTTTCAATGCCGCCGGGTTCGTCCTGCTCTACGCGATCTTGCGCCTCCAGCATGTCTTGCCGTTGAACCCGCAAGGGTTCGACCCCATGAGCCCCCACCTCGCGTTCAACACGGCGGCCTCGTTCGTCTCCAACACCAATTGGCAAAGCTACGGCGGCGAAAGCACGCTCTCTTATTTCAGCCAGATGGCTGGACTGACGGTGCAGAACTTCCTCTCTGCTGCCACCGGCTTTGCCGTCGCTGTCGCGGTCGCCCGGGCCTTCGCGCGCAGCAAGGCTGCGACCGTCGGAAACTTCTGGGTCGACCTGACGCGCGCGACGCTTTACGTGCTGCTCCCGCTCTCCATCATTCTCGCGCTGGTGCTGGTGGCGCTCAGTATGCCGCAGAATCTCAGCGCGTATGTCGATGCCACCACGCTCGAAGGCGCCAAGCAGACCCTGGCACAAGGCCCTGTCGCCAGTCAGGTTGCGATCAAGCAGCTCGGCACCAACGGCGGTGGCTTCTTCAACGTCAATGCCGCCCATCCTTATGAGAATCCGAGCGCCTGGACTAACTTGTTCCAGACCTGGGCCATCTTCTCTCTCGCTCTGGCGCTTGCCGTCACGTTCGGCCGCATGATCGGCAGGGAGCGCGAAGGCTGGGCGCTTCTCTCCGTGATGGTGGTGTTCCTGGCTGTCGGTGCGGTGGTTGCCTACTGGGCGGAGGCGTCCGGCAACCCGCTGATGCACGCTCTGGGCGTCAGCGGCAGCAACATGGAAGGCAAGGAGGTCCGCTTCGGCACCGCTCTATCGACCGTTTGGGCCGTGTTCACGACCGGCGCATCCAACGGCTCGGTCAACTCCATGCACGGCTCCTACATGCCGCTCGGTGGGTTGGTGCCGCTCGTGCTCATGCAGATCGGCGAGGTGGTGCCGGGCGGCGTCGGCTCCGGTCTCTACGGCATCGTTGTGCTCGCCATTCTCGCCATGTTCGTCGCCGGCCTTATGGTCGGACGCACACCGGAGTACCTGGGCAAAAAACTCGAAGCCAAAGACGTGAAGATGGCGATGCTCGCTGTCCTCATCATGCCGCTTTTCATTCTGGCACTCTCAGCGGTCTCGGCGGTGCTGCCGGTCGCGCTGGCCGGCTTGGCCAATCCCGGTGCACGGGGCCTGACCGAGATCATCTATGCCTATTCGTCAGCGGCGGGCAACAACGGCTCGGCCTTCGCCGGCCTGACCGCCAACGCGCCCTGGTACAACACCACGCTCGGCATCAGCATGCTGGCGTGCCGGTTCGGCATCATCGTGCCGGTCATGGCGATCGCCGGGTCGCTGGTTGCCAAGCCGAAGCTGGCCCCGTCGACTGGCACGTTCCCCACCCATGGCCCTCTGTTCATCGGCCTGCTTGCCGGTGTGATCGTCATCCTGAGCGGCCTTGAGTACTTCCCCGCACTCGCGCTCGGACCCATCGTCGAGCATTTCCAGATGCTCGCCGGGAAGACGTTCTAAAGCGCCAAGGAGAGCTTCCATGCACACATCCAGCCAGGGCGCCGAATCCCGTGGTACCGCAAGACCTGCTTTGGACACGCGCGATCGCGATGGCGCAAGCCGTACGCTGCGCAAGCGCCATAAGACTGCCATCACCGATCCTGCCCTGATCTGGCGCGCCGCCTTCGACGCGGTACGCAAGCTCGATCCGCGCACGCTGATCAAGAACCCCGTAATCTTCGTAACTGCCGTCGTATCGGCGCTCGTGACAGTCCTCTTCGTCCGCGATCTGGTGACGGGCCAGCCGGCGCTGTTTACCGGCCAGATCGCTGCCTGGCTCTGGTTCACCGTGCTGTTCGCCAACTTCGCGGAGGCGATCGCCGAAGGCCGGGGGCGCGCACAGGCCGAGGCTCTGCGGCGCGCCAGGGAAGAAACACGGGCCAAACGCATCCTCATGCCCGGCGACAACCGCGAGATCTGGGAGGGCGTCGACGCCTCGCAACTCCGGCCTGGCGACGTCGTGCTGGTCGAGGCCGGCGACATGATTCCCGGCGATGGCGAGGTGATCGAAGGCATAGCCTCCGTGAACGAGGCGGCCATAACCGGCGAGTCGGCACCCGTGATCCGGGAGGCCGGTGGCGATCGCTCGGCCGTCACCGGGGGCACCACCGTTCTTTCCGACTGGATCGTGGTGCGAGTCACGGCCGCACAGGGTTCCTCGTTCCTCGACCGCATGATCGCTCTGGTCGAGGGTGCCGAGCGGCAGAAGACGCCCAACGAGATCGTGCTCAACATCCTGCTTGCCGGCATGACGATCGTGTTCCTCATCGCCGTGGTTACGCTGACGGGGCTTGGCGCCTACTCCGGTGCCAATGTTCCGGTGCCCGTCCTGGTTGCCCTGTTCATCACATTGATCCCAACGACCATCGGCGGCCTCCTGTCGGCCATCGGTATTGCCGGCATGGATCGGCTGCTCAGGTTCAATGTGCTCGCCATGTCCGGGCGCGCGGTGGAAGCAGCCGGTGACGTCGACACCCTGCTGCTCGACAAGACCGGCACCGTAACTTTCGGCAACCGCCTGGCGACCGAGATCATCCCGGCGCCAGGGGTGTCGGAACGTGAAGCGGCCGAAGCGGCGCTCCTTGCGAGCCTGGCCGACGAGACCGCAGAGGGCCGTTCGATCGTTGCCCTGGCTGACGAGAAATACGGGCTGCAAGCGCCGTCGCGCGAGAACGCGAAGTTCATCGCCTTTTCTGCCACTACCCGGCTTTCGGGTGTCGAGATCGGTGGACGCAGGCTGCGCAAGGGTGCCGTCGATGCCGTCGTGGATTTCGCGAGCGGGGTGGCCGGTCGCCCGGTCGACCAGCCGGTGCTTTTCCGCGCCGCCGTCGAGCGCATCGCCCGCTCAGGCGGTACGCCGCTGGGCCTTGCGGAGGGAGAACGCCTGCTCGGCGTCATTCATCTCAAGGACGTGGTGAAACCCGAGATCAAGCAGCGCTTCGTCGAGCTGCGTCGCATGGGTATCAAGACGGTCATGATCACCGGCGACAACCCGGTAACTGCTGCCGCCATCGCCTCGGAGGCCGGCGTTGCGGACTTCATCGCCCAGGCCACGCCGGAGGACAAGCTGCGCTACATCCGCGACGAGCAGGCGCAGGGCCGGCTGATCGCCATGTGCGGCGACGGTACCAACGATGCCCCGGCGCTCGCCCAGGCCGACGTCGGCGTCGCCATGCAGAGCGGCACGCAGGCCGCGCGCGAAGCCGGCAACATGGTTGACCTCGATTCGGACCCCACCAAGCTCATCGAGGTTGTCGAGATCGGCAAGCAGTTGCTCATGACGCGTGGCGCGCTGACGACGTTCTCGATCGCCAACGACGTGGCGAAGTATTTTGCCATCATCCCGGCGCTGTTCGTGACGGCGCTGCCCGATCTCGGCGCGCTCAATGTCATGGGCCTTGCCACGCCGCAAAGCGCAATCCTATCGGCGGTTATCTTCAACGCCCTGATTATCGTGGCTCTGATCCCGCTGGCGCTGCGGGGGGTTACCTATCGGCCGGTCGGTGCACCGGCACTGCTGCGCCGGAACCTTCTCGTCTACGGCCTTGGCGGTGTGATCGTACCCTTCGTCGGTATCAAGCTGATCGACATCTTCGTGTCCGCCCTGCATCTGGCCTGAAGGAGGCCTGTTATGATCCAACATTTTCGTCCCGCCCTGGTGATGATCGCCCTCTTCACGCTGCTCACCGGGCTGGCCTATCCCCTGGCGATTACCGGCGTTTCTCAGGTGGTATTTCCCGCCGCCGCCAACGGCAGCCTGCTCGTGAAGGACGGTAAAGTCATCGGTTCGACACTCATCGGTCAGGCCTTCAAGGGCGAAGGCTATTTCCAGCCGCGTCCGTCCGCGACCACGGCCGCCGATCCGCAAGACGATACCAAGACAGTGGATGCGCCCTACAACGCTGCATCGTCGGCGGGTTCCAATCTGGGGCCGATCACGCAGAAATTGCTCGACCGCGTCAAAGGCGACGTTGAAAGTCTGCGCGCCACCGGCGTCAGCGGGCCGATCCCGGTCGATGCGGTGACCACTTCGGCGAGCGGGCTCGACCCGCATATCTCGCCGGAGACGGCATTGCTGCAGGTCTCGCGGGTTGCCAGAGCGCGCAGTCTCCCGGAAGACCGCGTGCGCACGCTTGTCGAGACCCACATCGAGGGCCGCTCCTTGGGACTTCTGGGTGAGCCGCGCGTTAACGTTCTGACGCTCAATCTCGCTTTGGACGCGCTGAAGCAGTAGGCTCGACGGGCACGAGGCAATGAATGCCTGCACAGAAAGCCCAACGAGCCTCTCCTGACGCGCTCCTGGCTCTCGCCCGGCAGCAGGGGCGTGGGCGTCTCAAGATCTTCCTCGGTGCGTCGCCCGGCGTCGGCAAGACTTACGCCATGTTGATGGCCGCTCGCGCAGCCAAGGCCGAGGGCCGCGATGTTCTCGTCGGCATCGCCGAAACGCACAGCCGCGTCGAGACGGAGGCTCTGCTGGACGGTCTGGACGTCCTGCCGCGCAAGCCGATCGTCTACATCAATCGCATCATGAGCGAGTTCGACATCGACGCGGCGCTCGCGAAGCGGCCGAAGTTGCTCCTCGTCGATGAGTACGCCCACACCAACATCCCTGGCAGCCGTCACCCCAAGCGCTGGCAGGACGTGGATGAGCTCCTGGCGGCCGGTATCGATGTGTGGACCACGCTGAACGTCCAGCACCTGGAGAGCCTCAACGACGTGATCCAGAAAATCACGCGCGTGCGCGTGCGGGAGACGGTGCCGGACAGCGTGTTCGAGAACGCCGACGAAATCGTGCTGATCGACCTGCCGCCCGAGGAGCTTCTCAAGCGCTTGGCCGAGGGCAAGGTGTACTTCCAGCACACGGCTGCACGCGCCCGGGACAATTTCTTCAAGCCGCAGAACCTTGCCGCCCTGCGCGAGCTGGCCCTGCGCCGTGCCGCCGAGCGCATCGATACCGATCTGGTCCAGCAGATGCAGGCGCAGGCGATCGAGGGGCCATTGCCGGCCGGCGAACGCATTCTGGCTTGCATTGGCCCCGACGCTGATCCCTCCCAGATCGTGCGCACTGCAAAGCGTTTGGCCGACCTGATGGACGCGCCGTGGATCGCGGTCTACGTGGAACGAGCGAGCGGGCGCTTGAGCGACGCGGCTCGACGGCGCATCGACGACGCCTTGAAACTTGCCGAGGCGCTGGGCGGTGAGAGCAAGACGCTCGTGGGCAACGACATTGTGGCCGAGGTTCTGCGTCTCTCCCGCTTCGAGAACGTCACCCAAATCGTGATAGGCCGCTCCCGCAGGGGCTTCCTTGCAGAACTGTTGCGCCGGTCGCTTCCGCACGAGCTGGTCCGGCGCGCCGAGGGCATCGGCATCCATTTCGTGACGGGTTCCGAGGACGGAGCGCGTACCGGACCGAGCCGGCGACCGGGCCTCGGGCCACTGCCGGATCCGCTCGCGTTCCTATGGTCGACACTCGCTGTGGCTGCAGCCCTCGCAGTCGGGCTAGGGCTCACAAACCTCACCTCGGTGCCAAACCTGTCGATGGTTTTCCTGCTGGCCGTGTTCTTTGCGGCCGTCGCGTTCGGCATCTGGCCGGCGATTTATACCTCGCTGCTGTCGTTCCTGGCGATGAACTTCTTCTTCATCGAGCCGCTCTACACGTTCACCATCGCCCAACCGCACGAGCTGCTGTCGCTGCTCATATTTCTGGTCGTCTCCACCATCTCTGCCGCGTTGGCCGGACGCGTGCGCGAGCAAGTACGTCTTGGCGCCCAACGCGTGCGGGCCTTGCGCCGTCTCTACGAGTTCACGCGCAAGCTTTCGAGCCTGGCGACGGAGGACAATGTGGCAGAGGCGGCCGCAGGCGAGATCAACACCAGCCTGGCGCGGCCATCCGTCGTCCTGCTCGATCAGGCCGGTGAGCTGGTGCAGCGGGCCGCCTGGCCACCGATCGAGGAACTCGATACAGGCGCCATGACGGCGGCGCGCTGGGCATTCACGCACGACGAAGCAGCGGGAGCCGATACGGCAACGCTCCCAACGCTCCCTTGGTACTTCGTGCCGCTACGCTCGGCACGCGGCCGCCTTGGCGTGGTCGGTATCGCCCGGGCCAAGGAGTCGGATAGATTCGACCCGGAGGCATTGACCATGCTCGGCACCATTGCGGATCAGGCCGCGGCGGCATTGGAACGCGCCTCCCTTGCTCGGGAGATGGTTGCCGCGCGTTCCGCCACTGAGACGGAGCGCGTGCGCAACACGCTGCTGGCTTCCGTATCTCATGATTTCAGAACCCCGCTGTCCTCGATCCTGGGTTCGGCCACCAGCCTGCTCGACTACGGCGACAAGCTCGAACCCGAGGCGCAGAAGGATCTGCTCGGCCAGATCAAGCAGGAGGCCGAAGCGCTGGACGACATGGTCCGCAACCTGCTGGCCATTACCCGTATCGATGCCGGGGCACTGGAGCTGCGCAAGGACTGGATCGACGTACACGAGATCGTGGGCCGGGTTGTGAGCGCGGCCCGCCGCCAGCGGCCTTTGACACGTACCATCGAAGTCGAGCTGCCAAGGGAGATGCCCCTGGTCCGTGCCGACCCGACGCTCGTGGAACAGGCGATGACGAATATTGTCGCCAATGCCATCGCGCATACTCCGGAAGGAACAAGAGTGACCATCGGTGCACAGGTCTTGCCTTCGCAGGTGAGAATTTCCGTCCTGGATGACGGCCCGGGCATTCCGGCCGAGCTGATGCCCCGCCTGTTCGAGAAGTTCTCGCGTGCCAGGCAATCGGAACAGGTGCAAGGGGCAGGCCTGGGGCTTGCCATTGCCAAAGGCATCATGGATGCACACAGCGGATCGATCGCCGCCGAGAGCCCGGTAAAGAAGGGGCGCGGCACGCGCATCGTGCTGACCTTCCCGCGCGGAGAGGCGTCGCAATGACCGGCGGGAACAGCGTGCTCGTTGTCGACGATGAGCCGGCCATCTTGCGGTTTCTCAGGCCCGCTCTCACGGCGGGCGGCTACGACGTTGCAACCGCGGGCAGCGTGACAGAGGCTGTGAAAGCCATTGCCGCCCGGCCGCCCGACATCGTCGTTCTCGATCTCGGTCTTCCCGATGGCGATGGCAAGAACGTGATCCGCAAGGTGCGCGAGTGGTCGGATGTTCCCATCATCGTGCTCTCGGCGCGTGAGCGGGAGGCCGAAAAAATCGAAGCGTTCGATCTTGGCGCCGACGACTACGTCAACAAGCCGTTCGGGGTCGGGGAACTAATGGCGCGCATGCGCGCCGCGCTACGGCACCGGTCGCAGCGGCTGGCGGAGACGCCCGCTCTTCTGCTCGGTGATCTTGAACTCGACCACGCGCAGCACCGCGTTGTCCGCGCCGGACAGGAAATAAAGCTGACGCGCAAGGAGTTCGATCTACTCTCGTTTCTCGCCCGCAATGCCGGCAAGGTCGTCACCCACAAGCAGATACTCAACGCGGTATGGGGACCCGCGCACACCGAAGATACCCAATATCTGCGCGTCTACATTCGACACCTGCGCCAAAAGATCGAGACGAACCCCAACGACCCCAAGCTCATCCACACAGAAGTCGGTATCGGTTATCGGATTTCAGAACCGAACTGACACGGTCAGGGCAAGGCCCAGATCAGGCCAGACACGGCCTCCCCGGCCATACCTGCGACCGTCAGCCCTCCAGCCTTGGGGATCGCCATCGCGGGCCGCAGTCCAAGTCGGGCGATGGCGCCTTGGACTCCTGGCTCGGAAGAATGGTTGGCCAACACGGCCGGGAACTACCGGTAGACCCGCAATTGCAATGGTTCCCGCTAGCCCGGCGCTAGCCCAAGATGCTCGAACCCAACATCAATGATCCCATGGCACATCGCGGTGGTGGAGCCGAGCGGGATCGAACCGCTGACCTCGTGAATGCCATTCACAGCATCAATTGTCCAAGGAGAGCCAGCCGTTCGTTCAGCATTGTCAAAAAACCCTATATTATCAGAATGTTATACACATGATTTGTCCGAGTCGGGCAAAGTAAGTCATGAGAGGAACGCGCATTTTTGTGATATGAGCTGTGATATGCGAATCAGCAACGTTGCGGGGCACAGTGACAGGCTCGACGAAACAAGCGCGTATCCTGGCCAAGAATGTCAGGGTGATCGAGGCGGTTAAGATTGGCGCACGCCAAGTCAACTACCGCATCAGAGGCGAGCGAGGACTGGTGCTCGCCGTGCATCCCACCGGCAAGAAGGTATGGTTCGTTCGCTATCAAGTCGGCCGCGGCAAATTCCGGCAGCAGCGCTGGTACGAGATCGGCGAACTTTGAGACGCCAATTCTTTGGCGAAGGCTTGCGCAGAGGCAAGGCGTATCATGGCTCGTGTCGCAAACGGCGAAGACCCGAGCAGACCTGAACTGACAACATTTGGCGCATTGTTCAATGCGTGGTTGGAGCAACATGCAAAGAAGAAGCTCGACACGTGGAAGGATGAGAAGCGCCGGTACGACATGTACCTGAGCGGGCCCTCTCTTGGTGCGTTGACCGACGGACTCGGTGCCTATCGCATCAGGAAAGATCTGGCACTGGGCCCACGCGTTTTCACAGAGATCGAGCGCAAGGACGTGGGTGCTGTTCGCGATGAAGTGTTAGAGAAAGCCGGACCGATACAGAGCAACCGGGTTGTTGCGCTTTTCAATAGAGTAGCCAACTGGGCCGTCGAGGAAGGCCACGCCAAATTCAATCCTGCCGTTCGGCTGCGCAAGCTAGGCGAAGAGCGCCGACGTGAGCGCGTGTTGACGCCAGATGAATTTGTGCGCCTTTGGGTCGATATCGAACGCGAGATCGTCGTCGACCGTTTGACCGGGGGTCAAACAGAATTCGATCTGTCTGCCGCCATCGCCGTCCGGCGCGCCATCAAGGTTTTGTGCCTCACCGGCCAGCGGCGCAGCGAAGTCATCGAGATGGAGAAGTGTGAACTGGAGCTGGACAGCGCGGAGCCCGTATGGACGATCCGAGAAGCGCGCACCAAAAATGGGCTACCCCATCGTGTTCCGCTCACGCCAATGGCGGTGAGACGTGATCTGCCAAGCTATTAAGGCATCGGGAGTCAGCAAGTATGTGTTTCCGTCCAACCGCACCGAAGGGCCGTTGCGCGGTGATGCGGTGACAAAAGCTTTGCAGCGCATCTGTCGCCGCATGGATCCGAAAATCGAGGGGCTTGGGCCGCATGATATCCGCCGCACCATTGGTACTTCGATGCGCAAGTTGGGTATCTCAACTGAAGACCGCGCTCACGTCTTCAATCACGTAAGCGGAGCAAAGTCGAAGGTCACAAGCTGGAACTATGATGCCGGCGAGCATGACCAAGAAAAAAGGGCCGCACTTAAGAAGTGGGAATGTGAGTTGAGGATGGTTGTGGGACTCGATGCCCTGAAGGTGGTCCTACTTGGGATGAATTGAGAGAGCGGACATCCGAAATCGCTCTCATAAGCGACTGTGTCGCGGGTGGTCACAGTCTTTCTTCGATCGCGAACAACTTCCTGGTCGGCGAGCAGAGCGTCAATGCTGTCTTCTCTGCTTTCAGGTCCGCGCTGTAACACCGACCTCTGGCCCCAGCGGTGCTCCGTCATCTGCAACGGGGCTCCCCGCGGTTCGTCAGCTCCCATACGTCGCAGCAGAATGCCGAGGCGCTCCCGACCCGCGTGAGCATGCCTCCATCGGAATAGTGTGTGACTAAGCTGACTTCCTATTCAGGCCTATCATGTTGCACCGCAGGCACAGTTGCAGCATCGACGAAGGTATACGCTATACAGATCGTTGTGTTGGGTGGTCGTGATGCGTGCACATTTTTATACGGTGTTGGGCTGTGCCTTTTTTGCGGGGTGCGCCTTCTTTCCCGATTTTGCGCACACCCCTGCTGCACGCCTTCCGGTGGCAGAAGTCGTGAACCAAATTCGATGCGATATGTATGAATTTTTGAAGGATCACGAGTCCGGCACAGCGGCTTTTTCACTTGATCTAGATAGTTACGCAACGGTGGAGTTGTCGCTGTCTACCTCCAGCGGCGGCGATGTAAAATTCGCGCGAATAGATAGCATCAGGCTGGGAGCGCAGAACTGGCTGGCTAAGGCGCCTTTCCCCACTTTGGGGGCGGGGGCAAGTGGCGAAGTGTCAGCAAAGGTGACGGTGAATATTGCGCAAAACCCCGAGCTCTTAAAGCCGTTGTGTGAGAACGGACGCAGATATGGGTATGCGGAGATTTTAAGTAACAAGCCGTACGCGGACCGGGTGCTAATCAACGATATGAGGATCGCATCCTGGCTGAAGCGAACGTTTGAAAGCAGTGAGCGGATTGTCCCCAGCGGCGCCTATTGTAACTCGAAGTCGTCAAAAGGACCGTCAGGCCCCAGTCAGTCGCTTTGTTCGGTGGGTCTGGACAATGCCACGCTCACCACAAAATTCCAGATTGTTGGCGACGTGTCAGGTGGCATCCTCGCACTTGAGCGATTGATACCTGTCGTGCAAACGCCGACAGTTGGTTTGGATATTGGCTACACGCACCAGATCAAGATCATATTTCAAGGCAACGACGTCGTTGAATCCCGTAAGCCCCGCTATGTGGCTACACGAAGAGCGCCGGCTCCTCCAGTTTATCGCGATTTTAGAAAGAAGCTCGACTGCGAAGACCTTAAAGGGCCCGCAAGAGACAATTGTTTTAAGGAACGCGGTCGCGAAAGCAGCCAGCAACCTCTTCCAACCTCAGACGCATCGGGGGTTGAACGCCAACTCCGGTCAATCCGAGATGCACTGATTCTCAACAGCAAATGACGCAAGGTTCCCTCTTGAAGTCTGAGACAATTTGTTTCGTTTCGATCACTTTCGCTCATCAACTCATGTTGACCTTACATGACGGCTTAGTGCGCTGCACGATGCCTTCCTGCTTTTGGTGAGAATTCAAGCGGACTTGGTGAGCCTGCTTCGTGTCGGGCTTTCAGAGGTGGAACCGGCATGGGTCAAGGCTCCAAATGTCCGGTTCTGGCACAAAGCTGACATTGGTCGGGTATGCTCCGGGATGTCTGCTTTCAAGGGTAAAGCAGAC
>CAWFBJ010000009.1:0-20019 GCA_963814055.1 uncultured Alphaproteobacteria bacterium | reverse complement strand
AAGCAGACATCCGCGAGCATCGGGCTGATGTCCGCTTTGTGCCATGAGCAGACGCCACTGCTCTCTTAGCGTGTCGTTCCGATTGGCCTCCGAAAGCAGACATCCAGAAGCAACAACCCGCCCGCATGACAAAGCAGGATCAAAATGGCTACGCTGCATTTCATCTGCGGGTTGGCGGCGGCGGGGAAGACGACGCTGGCGCGGGCCCTGGGGCGGACGCTGCCGGCGGTGGTTGTCTTCGGCGCGGCTCGCGACAAGACATTCGATTGCTTGGGGTGAACAAGTGATTCAGCTAGTCGAAGTGGCCGTTCTCCCCTGCCTGCTTGGCGACGCGGAACAACCGCTTACCCGCCTGACGCAAGTGCTCGCGACGCAGAAACTCGCTTCTATTCGCGCAACCCCAGAATCCCCATCGGGGCGCGCCGAAATCGACTTCGTGAGGACCGCGATGCGCTAAAATCTCTTCTAATTTGGCGGCAACCCATGCGTATTGTGAAAGTCGAGGCGGAAAGCTTCGACAGGCGAGGTGTTATCCTGGCCACCATGCTTTTTTTGGCGGTTTGGAACGTTTGTCCGAACACGGCATCGAACTTCCAAGAGGGACGTCGGGACCCAGCGATCCGTGTCCAAGCTCGCGAGGACGTAATTGAGCTCGTGCTGTCCGATGCACAGGAGTCCATCGAGGCCCTCTTATGCTGATCTCGCTCTGCAATGAAGTCATACGCGAACTCTCCTTGCCGCAGCAGTTCGAGTTTGCGCGCAAGGTCGGCTATGACGGGCTGGAGATCGCGCCATTCACCCTGGGCGATGACCCGCATCTGCTGGCGGCCGGCAGGCGTACCGAGATTCGCCGAGCCGCACGCGGCGCCGGCATCGCCATCACCGGCCTGCACTACCTGATGCTGATGCCGGCGGGCTTGTCGATCACGTCAAGCGATGCTGGCCAGCGCGCCCGCACCGTTGACGTCATGCGCCGCCTGTGCGGTCTGGCCGCAGATCTCGGCGCGAAAGTTCTCGTGCACGGTTCGCCGGCTCAGCGCCAGCTCGAGCCGAGCCGGAAGACGGAGGGCCAGAAGTGGGGTGCCGAATGCTTCGCCGCCGTCGCAGATACGGCTGCCGGGGCTGGTGTCACCTATTGTATCGAAGCCCTCGCAGCACCCGAAAACCAGTTCATCACCACCATCGAGGAGGCGGCCGCAATCGTTCGTGCCATCGCCAATCCCGCGGTCAGAACGATGATCGATTGTTCCGCCGCTGGCCGCAGCGAGACACGAACCATCCCCGACTTGATCCAGCACTGGCTGCCGACGGGTCTGATTGCCCATGTCCATCTCAACGACCCCAACCGCCGCGGTCCCGGCGAGGGAGATCTGACGTTCGCGCCGATTCTGGCGGCGCTCGCGGCTAACGGGTATCAGGGCATGGTTGCGATCGAGCCGTTCGTCTATGAGCCCGATGGACCGGCCTGCGCGGCACGCGCCATCGGCTACGTGCGCGGCGCGCTAGAGGCCAGAGTCGAAGGCTAAGTCTGGCGTGGCCTACGGAAGAGACTGCGCACACCCTCGTTGAACGCCGGGATCGACCACAGGATCGACAGGATCGTCAAAGTCGCCAGCACCATGCAGACCGGTCGCGTGAAAAACGGCCCGATGCTGCCCCCCGACAGCACGAGCCCCCGCGTCAGGTTCTTCTCCAGCAGATCGCCCAACACCAAGCCCAGGATCAGCGGCGCCATGTTGAACTTCAGCTCACGCATGATGAAGCCGACCAATCCGAAGAACAGCATGACGTAGATGTCGAATACGCGCGAGGTGATGGCGAAGGCGCCCACCACGCACAGTACGAACACGATCGGCATCAAGCGCTCGCGGGGTACCAGAAGGATCTTGATCAATGGCCGCACCAGGATGAAGCCGAAGATCAGCTTGCTCATGTCGGCGATCACCAGCATGGCAATGATCTGGTAGAAGAACTGCGGCGACTCCACCATCAGGTTCGGCCCGGGATTGAGGCCGTGAATCATCATCGCCGCCATCAGGACGGCCGCCGGAGCCGACCCCGGTAACGCGAGGGTGAGAACGGGAATGATTGCACCGGGGACGGAGGAGGCTTCGCCGGTCTCGGCAGCCATTAGACCTTCGATCGAGCCCTTGCCGTACTTTTCCTTTTCCTTGCTGGCGCGGCGCGCTGCGGCATACGAAGACCACGCGGCCGCATCCTCACCGAGGCCCGGCAGAATGCCGACCCAGACGCCGATGGTGCCCGAACGGAGAATCGTGCGCCAATGCTTGAGCACGTCCTCGATGCGCGGCACGATGGAATTGAGCTTGTTGACAACGGCCTTCACCGCGGGACCGCGCATGGCCTGCAGAACCTCGGCAACACCGTAGGCCCCGACGAGCGCCGGCAACAGGCCGATACCGCCGGCCAGGTCCGTGAAGCCGAACGCGTATCGCTGATAGTTGTAGTAGGGCTCCTGGCCGATGGTCCCGATCCAAAGACCGAGCATGCCGGCGAGATAACCCTTGACCGGATCGCCACCGGCCAGCGTGCCAGCAATCACGACACCGAACACCGCGATCCAGAAGAACTCGAAACTTTGGAAAGACAGCGACAGCTCGCTCAGCACTGGCGTCAACAGTGCGAGGCACAGGATGCCGAACAGCGTACCCAGCCAGGAGCCAGAGGTGGAAATACCCATGGCGCGTCCGGCGAGACCTTGGCGGGCCAGGGGAAAGCCGTCGAGAGTTGAGGCCGCGGATGCGGGTGTGCCCGGAATGTTGAGCAGAATAGCGCTGCGGCTGCCGCCATAGATGGCGCCGACGTAGATGCAGATCAGCACCATGATCGCTTCGGTGTGCGGCATGGAGAAAGTGAGGGTGGTCAGCAGCGCAACACCCATCGTGGCCGTGAGGCCCGGAAGAGCACCGATGACGATACCGAGGAACGTCGCCCACAGCACGTTGAAGATTGAATGCGGTGTGAGGAAGCCGACGAAAGCGCCCCCGAGCTGGCCAAGGCTATCGAACATCAGATTTCGCGACCCTCAAGGCAGGCGCACATAGAAGATTTTCTCGAACACCAGCGTGACGACTGCACCGGTGGCGAGGCCGATGAGGGCAGCCTCGCCGATCCGCCTCGCTCGCACCTGCCACACCTGGCCTGGCTGCCACTCGAACAACACCGTGAACAGGGTTATGAAGATCGCCGAGGCGAGCCAGAATGGAACGCGTCCGATCAGCCCCACCACGAAGAACAGACCGAGACCCGCTGCGAGCGCCAGGCGTGCATTGCCATTGTGCGTGCCTGGCTCGGCTGTAGTGCTATCAGCAGCGGCGTCAGCGCCCAAGGCACCCTGACGGATGGCACGCACGCCTAGCCAGACGCTGAGCACCACAATCACAATGCCGTAGAACCCCGGGACAAGACCGGGGGCGGTATAGATCTCGCCCCTTTGATTGGTGAAGGTCGGCATAAGGAACGCCAACCACGCCGCGGTCGCGCCGAATACGAAAAACACCGCCGCGATCCACAGGTCGGCGCGGGGCGTCGCTGGCTGCTCATGCGGGAGCAGGCTCGGCGTCTCATCAGCCATGTCGGTGGATTCCGCTGCGGCAGGCAAAGCGGCCGGGAAAATTCTGCCGCTTTGCTGCCTTTCGAGGTCTCACAGCCGAGGGATCCCCAGCGTGTCGGGCGAGACCTTGGCCTTGCCGGCATCGAAATACAGCCAGGCCGAATAACGCACCATCTTGAAGGACTCGCGCTCGGCTTCGTCGCCATACAGCGGAGCGAACAGAGCGCTACGGACCGTGGCGTATTTCTTGAGCGCCTCGGAGTTCTTGATCTTCTTCTCCCATACCTGATTCATGGTTTGCACGACGTTGTCGGGCGCACCTCTCGGCACCCAGATGCCGAAATAGTTCATTGGCGCAGGCATGCTGGGCAGCCATTTCGTGGTCGGTGCGATCTCGCCGAAGCCTTCGAGCATGATCGGCTTGTCGGAGAGCACCGCTAGCGGAACGAGGCGCTTGCCCTTGATCATCTCCGTCATCTCGACGAGCAGCTGGGCCACGGCTTGCGTCTCGCCGGATACCGCTGCCAGAACCGCCGGATTGCCGCCGTCGTAGGTAACGTGCTTATACTCGATCTTGCTCGCGGATTTGACTGACTCCAGGAAGTTGTGACCTGCGGAGGATAGGCCAGCCGTGGAGATCGGTACATTGGCGCCGTTCTTCTTAAGCGTTTCGAGCAGTTGGCCGAAATCCTTGAACGGCGCATTGGGATTGGCGGCAATCGCGGTCAGGTTTGCGACCGCGAAGTACAGATGCCAATCCTTGATGCCGGAATCGAGCAGCCCAAGCACCCGATAGGTGCCTATGTCGGTAGCGGCGCCCGCCGCCCACGTATAGCCATCCTTGGGGGCGTCGACCGCGCTCTTGGTGCCGACCGAGCCCGACGCACCCGGCTGATTGACGACGATGAATTTCTGTTTGAGCTCGGCCTCCAACTCGCTGGCGACGATACGCGCCATCTGGTCGGTCGATCCGCCCGCGGCCCACGGCACGATGATGTTGACCGGCCGGTCCGGCTTCCAGCTGTAATCCTGCGCTACCGCAGCAGTGGCGAGCAATCCAACGACAAAGCCGACCAGCGGCAAGAGCAGGCGCTTCATTCCGTGTCCTCCCTCGGATAACCTTGCGAAGCTTATTCCAGGTTACTAAGAGAGACTGTGGGAGCAGGTATCGCTTCGTCAATAGCGCGCTCGGACGATTTGCCCTGCGCGGTGCATTATAGCCATTCTGCGAGGCTTGGCCGTGACTGGGAATAACGGAACGCCAAAGGTCAAACTCGAGGCAGTCGAATGCTTCGAACGCGATTTCAAGCTGCGGCTGCCGTTCCGGTTCGGGGTGATCACGGTCACCGAGGGCACCCAAGCCATTATCCGCGCCACCATAGCGCTGGAGGACGGTCGTACTAGCGTTGGCGTCGCCGCAGAGAGCCTCGGCGCCAAATGGTTCGACAAAAACCCCGCGTTCAGCGACGCCCAAAACCTCGATCAGTTGCGCCAGGCGCTCAGCATAGCGATCGACCTCTATCGCGGCCGGGGGTGGAGCACGCCCTTTGGGCTCTATGCCGACACCTACCGTGACCAGCTCGCGCGCGGTGCCGACCTCGGCCTGGTGCCCCTGGTAGCGTCCTACGGGCCGGCCCTGCTCGACCGGGCCATCCTCGATGCGGCGGGCAAGGCGGAAGGGCTGTCGTTTGCCGAGATGATCGGGCGGAACGCCGCCGGCATCGATGTCCGCACTGAACTCACCCCCGACCTCGCTGGCTTCGATCTGGGGGGCTTCCTGCGCGCCCTGCAGTCCCGGACGCGACATCGCCGTCCGCCACACGGTCGGGCTGGTCGATCCCATCGTGGCGAGCGATCAGAAGCCTGGCGCGCGAGTCAATGACGGCCTGCCTGAGACCCTGGAAGAGGTCGTCCGTCATTATGGCACGCGGCACTACAAACTGAAGGTCGGCGGAGATGTGGCGGCCGACCTCGACCGACTGCAGCAGATCGCTGCCGTGCTTGATCGCGACGCCGGTGGCTATCTGGCGACCCTGGACGGCAACGAGCAGTACGACAGCGTTGAGGACATTGCCGAGCTGTGGAAGCGCATGTGCGCTACACCGGCGCTGGCTAGGCTGGTCAAGGCCACCCTCTTCATCGAGCAGCCAATCAAGCGGGCCAAGGTATTTGCCACATCGGTGGAGCTGCTGGCGCGCTTGAAGCCACTAATCATCGACGAGTCTGATGGAGAGCTGGCCTCCTTTCCGACGGCGCTCAAACTTGGCTACAGCGGCGTCTCCAGCAAGAACTGCAAGGGTCTCTACAAATCCATTCTCAACGCGGCACGCGTCGCGCATCTAAATGCCAAGGCGGGCGCACAGAACCATTTCATGTCCGCTGAAGACCTGACGACCTTGGCGGGTGTGAGCGTGCAGCAGGACCTAACGTTGGTTTCCCTACTGGGTCTTACCCACGTGGAGCGCAACGGGCACCACTTCGTTGACGGAATGTCGTTCGCGTCCGGACGCGAACAGGCGGCCTTCGCCGAGGCACACCCCGACCTCTACAGCCGGGCCGGCGGTCCAGCGCGTCTGCGCATAGACAACGGCCGGCTCCAGCTCGGTTCGCTCGGCTGCCCGGGCTTTGCCGTGGCCGCCGACATGGACTTTGCATCCCTTCAGCCCATGCGCACGCCGCCGGGGGGCCGGATCGCGCCTGCCAACCCCGAGAAGGCCTCATGAGCGCCAAGCATCTGCCGGAGCGGTTCGAGAGCGTTGCCGCGCTCGAAGACTTCATGACCGAGCCGCCGCCCACGCTGGTGGACGATCTTGCGGGCGTGCCGGGGGACATCCTGATCCTCGGTGCGGCAGGCAAGATGGGACCGACGCTGGCCCGCTTGGCCAAGCGCGCTGCACCGGGCAAACGCGTGGCGGGCGTCGCGCGCTTCTCCGATCCCGCAGCCCGCACCGCCCTCGATGCGGCGGGCGTCGAGACAATCGCCTGCGACCTTCTCGACAGGAGCGCCGTTGCCCGGCTGCCGAAGCTCGACAACATCATCTTCATGGCTGCCATGAAATTCGGCGCAACCTCCAACGCTGCCCTCACCTGGGCCATGAACGTGCACGTGCCGGCAATCGTGGCCGAGACGTTCCCGAAGGCGCGCATCGTCGCCTTTTCTACAGGCTGCGTTTATCCGTTCGTACCGGTCGCGAGCGGCGGGGCGACGGAGGATGTACCGGCCGTCCCGCCGCCGGGGGACTACGCCAATTCCTGCGTCGGGCGCGAACGCATCTTCGAGCACTTCTCGGTTCAGCTCGGCACACCGGGCCGCATCGTGCGCCTCAACTACGCGATCGACATGCGCTATGGCGTGCTGCACGACATCGCCACCAAGGTGCGCAACGGCGCCGAAATCGATCTGTCGATGGGGCACGTCAACGTTATCTGGCAGGGCGATGCCAATGCGGTGGCGCTGCGCTGCCTCGCGCGCACAACCACACCAACCACGGCCATCAATGTGACGGGACCGGAGACGATCTCCGTGCGCTGGCTGGCCCAGGAGTTCGGCCAGCGCTTCGGCCTTGCCCCCAAGCTGACCGGCAGGGAGACAGACGCGGGCTGGCTCAACAACGCTGCGCGCATGGTGGCCGAGTTCGGCAGTCCGCGCGTGCCCCTGCCGCGCATGATCGACTGGACCGCCGATTGGCTGATGCGTCGCGGCGCCAGCCATGGCAAGCCCACGCACTACGAGGTGCGCGATGGCCGCTTCTGACGCGGCCAGGCTGCCGATTCATGAACTCAAACCCGACGATGCCGAGAGCGTGTGGCCGCTCTCCATCGAGGCCGGCTGGAACCAGATCGCAGCCGACTGGCGTCTGATGATAGCGTCGGGCACCGCGCTCGGCATCAAGACTGCGGCGGGAAGGTGGATCGCCACCGCGCTGTCTCTGCCGCTCGGACCCCAGGCGTCGTGGATCAGCATGGTGCTGGTCACCAAGCCAGAGCGCGGCAAAGGGCACGGTCTGCGGCTGCTGCAGCGTTGTATCGATATCATCGGTGCGACCGGTCGGCCCATGGGCCTCGACGCCACCGAGTTCGGTCGGCCGATCTACTTGACGCTGGGTTTCCGCGACGTCTACCCCCTGTCGCGATGGAGTGCGTGTCCCGTATCCGACACGCGCGTTGCGGCACCGGCCGGCATCGCCATCAGGCTGATCCGCCCACAGGATCTTGCGATGATCACCAGCTACGACCTCCAGCGCAGCGGGCTTGAGCGCGGCGCGGTGCTGGAGAACCTGCGCCTCCGCGCGCCGGGCGTCGCGCACGTGGCCGAGCGTGGTGACGGCAGCATCGCCGGCTACAGCCTCGGCCGCGACGGACATCGTGCGACGCACATCGGGCCGATCGTGGCCGAGGACCAGCCCATCGGCCTGGCGCTGCTGAGCCGCGCGCTTGCCAGCGTCCACGGCCCAGCGATCCTGGACGTGCCGGTCCAGCAGGCCGATGTCAAGCAATGGCTGCAGTCGCATGGCGCCTCGGCGCCGAGAGGCTTTATGCGTATGCTTCGGGGCACTGCACCTGCAGTCGAAGACGGCAGCCGCATCATGGCCCTCGCGGGGCCCGAACTGGCATGAGGCATCTCTTGAGAGGCTGAAGATGCGTGGAATGCGCTGGAACGATCTGCCCGCCGACGTCCTGGCCATCCTGTGCCGCGGGACAGTTATCCCCGCACACCCTTTGGCGCTCGACGAGCGGCGCCAGTTCGACCGCGCCTCGCAGCGCGCTCTTGCGCGCTACTACATCGATGCCGGCTCCGGCGGGTTGGCGGTCGGCGTGCACGCCACGCAGTTCGAGATCCGCGATGTCGGCCTCTACCGCCCGGTGCTGGAGTTGGCGGCCGAAACAGTACAGCATTGGAGACGGCGCCCGCTGGTGATGATCGCCGGGGTCATCGGCAAGACCGCGCAGGCCCAGGCCGAGGCCCGCATCGCCCGCGCGCTCGGGTATCACGCAGTGCTCCTAGGCCTCAGTGCCATGAAGGGGGCCAGCGAGGATGAACTGATCGCCCACTGCAGCACCGTGGCGGACGAGATGCCGCTGATCGGTTTCTACCTGCAAGCTGCCGTCGGCGGCATTCGCCTGTCGCGGAGGTTCTGGACCCGCTTTGCCGCCATTGACAACGTGGTGGCCATTAAGGTGGCGCCATTCAATCGCTACGCCACGCTGGATGTCGCCTTCGGCGTTGCCGCCGCAGGCGCCGAGGAACGCGTCACGCTCTACACCGGCAACGATGATCACATCGTGGCAGACTTGGTGACACCAGTGCGTGTACGCGCGGGTGGCCGCGAGGTGACGCTTCGCTTCAAGGGCGGGCTGCTCGGGCATTGGAGCGTGTGGACGAGGTCGGCCGTGACGTTGCTGGAAAAGCTGCAGGACTGCGTTGTCAGCGGTGCCATCCCGGAAGACATCCTGGCCCTCGACAGTCAGGTCACCGACTGCAACAGCGTGATCTTCGATGTCGAGCACGACTTTGCCGGCTGCATACCAGGCTGCCACGAGATCCTGCGCCGCCAGGGCCTGCTGCAATCGGGCCTGTGTCTCAATCCCAACGAGGTGCTTAGCCCAGGCCAGGTCTCCGAGATCGATCGTCTCTATGCGACCTATCCCGATTTTACCGACGACGCATTCGTTAGAGAAAATCTCTCACGCTGGCGCAGCTAGACAGCTATGCAATGTCAGAGTTGGGTCAAAAGCAGACGTTAGCGCTGCGAAGCTGAATGTCCGCTTTGCCCCTGATAACGGACGCAGAACGCGATCCTGGCCAATAGCAACTTTGTGCCATGTGTGGACGGCTACGTGTTGGCAAGGACTTTCTTTACATCGCAGGTCTGGTCGGAGCAGCCTGTGTTCGGCCTTCGTGTGCGGCTCGCATGGACGCGTCAGAAGCGAACGGACTGAATCCCACACCCGCTCATGTCCGACATCCGTCCACTTCAAACACCAAAACCAATCACGACACAAAATAACACTTTGGGACTCCAGGGTCCCTTGGGGGCGCAAACATGGGTGTTCATGTCCGGTGACCGCTTCTTGAGGATCTTGTCGAAAGGGACTCTCGTCCATTCACCGTCCACCAGAACTTCAAAAGTCCTGCCGCGCACGCGTGCCGTCGTGGGCCGGCAATCAGTACCATCGCAGCACGAGTAACCCGTAAAGGGCTGGCGCAGGGTCCTGTACCAATGGTGGAGATGATCATGACCCTCGCCGTGAAAACCATGAGGTTCATGCGCAAGGCTACGATCTGTTGACCAAGCAATGGCGGCGACCATCGCAACTGCAGCAATTGTCCTGCACAAGAGTTTTCTCAATGGCGTCCCAAGACGGGGCGCACGATTCGGTGGGGTTACTTCCTCGAGAAGTATTTTGGAAACTTCTGTGATGAGATCGCCCTGCGCTATCCCGCGCCGCTCCAGCTCGCCACGAGGAACCTTGGCGAGCTCCCGGTATCGGTTCGATGCGGCGTAGGCGGCAACGACCAAGGAGAACAAGGCACCAACGCTCAGAACCGCTCGAATGAGGAGATGCGGTTCGGCTCTCGTAAGACAATTGAACTCGGCCGGCCGGGTCGCCGCGCCTCTGAGCCTTTGAAGTTTGCCCCCGCTATCCGCTTCGCCATCTCTCATAGATGCCGGTGCGCGTCCCAGTGCAAAGCCCGATTCCAGGATAATGTTCATTGCTCCCGCTCTCTTTGCCATAAGTCTTGCCGACCAATGTTTCACGGCGGGTGCGGACGGGTCGTGAGTGATTGCTGAAGTTGTTCTGAAAGATGGCTGAAATCTTCAGACACTGAGCGCGTGTGAGTTCATCACATGGGGCATTCGACTTGGAGTTGGATGTGGCCTCAGTCTGGCTTGATAACTGATGTGCAGAAACGCCGTAACAGGATCGAGAAACCTGAACTGTGCGCGGCACGGCGCACATTCAGCCAAGAATCAGCGAACTTTCAGGTTTCTCTCAGGACGGTGCCCCGCCTCTTCCTCATCATAGCCGAGGGTTCAGTGCGGGCGTGGTTCACGCGGCGGGGTGAACCACGAGGGTGGCGCGACAAGGCTCATTGCCGCGCCACCCAGAACCTGACCCCCGTCGTACGCGAGATCCAGGTTGAAAGATCAGATTACGGATGCAGCCCAAACCATGACGACGGCAGAGATAGTGGAAATGCGCGGGAAAATCGTTCGCTGGGACGGCAAGCACGGCGTCATAAAAACGGACGCCGGCGTCGAGGTGGATTTCTTCCCTGTCCACCTGGCAGCCAATGGATACACCGATCGGGTGAAGGTCGGCGACCGCATCCATTTCCGCTGCAACGTGATCAGCACGCGGTCGTACTGTCTGGACCTGATCCGGGCAGTTGCAGTGTCTTAGCTGATCACTCGGGAAACCCGGCCCTACGCAGGCCAGTCACCAGGTGTTCGGTATCTTCGGATCGCTTGAAATACTTGGCCGTCAGCGATTGGCTGATTTTGTACCAGGGCTCAATTCGAAGCGCCTTTTCGACTACGGGTTTGGCCTTGTCCAGCTCGCCAAGCTTTGCGTAGGTCATCGCCAACACGTAAAGGCCGTGCGCCATCTCGGGGGCACGCGACACGGCCTGCTGAAGAAGAACTACCGCCTCCTCGTAACGCTGAAGCATGTAGAAGGCGAAGCCGAGGGCCATGGGAGCATTGGGTTCATAGAAGGGGTCCAGCCGCATGTGCGCTTGAAGCAGTTGTGCGGCCCGTGCAGCCTCACCCGCAAGAATGTAGGTATAGGCGAAGCGGAAACTGGTGAGGTTGGGATTGAGGATGATGGCCCGCTCAACTGCAGCGATCGCTCCCTCATACTGGCGCAAGAAGATCAGGACCTGACCAAGGGCGACGTGACCCTCCGGCAGCTCAGACGCCAAACGTACACTCTCCCTTGCCGCCTGATAGGACCGGTCCAGCGCCTCCGTCCATGGACAATCATCGTCCCATCGATGGATCCACTGGGAGATGTAGCAACTGGAGAGCGTTGCGTGGGCTCTGGCATATGTCGGGTCAATGGCGAGCGCCTGCTGAAGAAGACGCCGGCCGCGAAACAACGTCTCCTTATCGTAGGAAGAATGGTAGGCGGTGACGTAATCGATGGCTCGGAGGTAGTAGTCGTAAGCTTGCCATGTCTGAGGCGGTTTCGCGATCACCCGCTGGCTCTCGGCTTTCTTCACCTGGATCGCGAGCACGGAGACAATTTGCCGAGCGACCTCGTCCTGCACGGCCAGCGCATCCTCGAAGCTGCGGTCATAGCGCTCGGCCCAGAGATGCATCCTCGTTTCGGCGTCGATGAGCTGCGCCGTAATGCGGACGCGGTTTGCATCGCGCCGGACACTTCCCTCAAGCACGTAGCGAACGCCAAGCTCCCGCCCTATCTGGCGAATGTCGGCTGATCTTCCATTGTACTGAAAACTGGAGTTCCGGGCGATGACGAAGAGTTCGGAAAATCGTGAAAGCTCGGTGATGATGTCTTCTGTAATGCCGTCGGAGAAATAGTCCTCTTGCGGCAGGCCACCAAAGTTGTTGAAGGGTAAGACCGCAATGGATGGCCGCGAGGGCAAGGGCAAGGCGTCTGGTGTTACGGGTCGCGGCGTCACTTCATCAGAAGCCGGTGCTTCCACGTTCAGGATGTAGCCGCGCCGGGGGACGGTTTTCAGAATATCTCTGCTTACTGGGCCAAGGACGCGGCGAATTTCAGTGACGCATTGCGTCAGCGAGTTGTCGCCAACAGTCACATCGGGCCAGACAGCGTCGAGCAGCTCCTGTTTGGAGACCACCCGGCAGGGATGCTCAACCAAATAGCGGAGAACCTCGAAGCTCTTGCGCCGCAAAGGAGCTGGTCCCGCTGGCCCGTCAAGAGAGGCTCGCGTGCTGTCAAACGTCAACGCACCTAAACGAACGGAGGTAGACAATTTGCGACACCGGCATGAAGCTTTTGACGCCTAATAAGCCGAGCGTACTTCCTCCACTGGCAGGCGCAAGCAGAAACGGGGACCAAAGAGAAGAAGACAAGTTCATGCGGAAGCGCGAAGCCCCGCCGCGGCGAACGGAGCGCCAAGTCAGGATTTTCTGGATTACCCGCAAGCATCACAAAACCGGCGAGAACCAGCGCGACCGCATGACATGGGGTTTGATCCCCTACTGGTCGAAGGACGGCACCGGTGGGCGCAAGCCGATCAATGCCAAGGTTGAGACGGTCGCATCGGCTTGATCCGCTAACTCTTACCGTCCTGTTCGCCTGCTAAGAGCGAACGCCGTCTGATAACGCGAGCCATACATTGTAGCCGCTCACAACCGGTCCTCGCCCACAAAAGGGCTTCAATTTGATGCTCAGGTGTTAACACACGGATCAAGCCGGCTCGTCCCAACTATTCCGAAGGAGACGTCCATGATCAGAAAACTGCTCGCTGCTGCTGCGGCGGCGATGGTCACGCTTGCACTTGCCACCACGGCGATCGCGCAGGCACAGTTCGGCACTGCCGGGGAAGCCAAAGCTATGCTGGAGAAGGCAGTCACAGCGTTGAAGGCCGACAAGGCAAAAGCGCTTGCCGAGTTCCAAGCTGGCGCGCCTGGTTTCAAGGACCGTGATTTGTACGTGTTCTGCGCCGGCGATGACGGCATTATCACAGCTCATCCCGCTATCAAGGGACAGCAAATCAAGAGTTCTCGTTGACAAAAACGGCAAGAAGCTGGGCGAAGCAATTGTTGCTGCAGCGAAAGAAGGCTCAATCGCCGAAGTTGACTACATGTGGCCGCGACCGGGTGCGGATACGACCCCGGTCAAGAAGTTCAGCTACGTGACAAAGGTCGGCGATCAGACCTGCGGTGTGGGTTACTACCAATCGTAGGTCGCACGAGAAGTCCTGACTTAGCGTTGGCCCTAAGGCGAAAAGCCTTGGGGCCTTTGCTTCCCGGCACGCCGCGCCCGTCGTAAATCCGTCGCATCGCTGACGCGCATCCGACAGAAGTCCGCTCTGTGTAGGGGCGTACGAACCACGTTAACACGGACCTCCGGATCAGAAGCGGACATTACAAGCCTTGTCGGAAATGTCTGCTTCACCCCTGAAGCAGACATTCGAACGCACAACGGCCGACGTCCGCTTTGTGCCATTAAGAGACATGGCCGCATGCGCTGGTGTTTCGCCCGAGCCGTCCGATAGCGGACATTGTGCTCCTGTGGCATGAGCGCTAAGCAACCTTTCGTCGGACAGCGTCACCTCACTGTCAATCTGACGCCACCGTTGCCAAAATATCTGCCGCAGCCGCATCGAAGGTCCAGGTTACGCCCTCGCGCGCGAACATCAGCAGAGGTGTTGCATTGAGCTTGTCCGCTGTCAGGCGCTCGATGAGCAGCCTGCCAAAACCACTATGCTCTGGCGGGTCGACGGGGGGGCCGCCCTGCTCGCGCCAGGTCATACGAAAGCGAGGCACCCCGTTAGCCGGCTCGAGCGTCCACTGCACAGCAAGCTTGCCAGCGGGGACAGAAAGCGCACCGTACTTGGAGGCGTTGGTCGCCAGTTCGTGCAGGGCAAGACCAAGGGTCTGGGCCGCATCAGGCGTGACGACAATTGGGGGCCCTTTTACTTCGATGCGGTTCGCATCTCCGTCGGCGAACGGATACAGCTGCTGACGCACAAGGTCTTCCAGTGAGGCACCGCGCCAGTCCTGATTTACAAGCAGATCTTGGGAACTTGCGAGACCGCGAATGCGCGCATTGAAGCGATCCAGGAAATGCTCAGTCGACGGGCTGCGGCGGGCCGTCTGTTGCGCCATCGCCTGAATGACCGACAGCAAATTCTTGGAACGATGCGATAGCTCGTGCATCACGGTTTGCAAGCGTCGTTCGGTCAGCTTGCGCTCGGTGATGTCGCGCACGATCTTGGATGCGCCGGTGACTTTTCCGACCGCATCCTTCACCGGTGATACCGTCAGAGAGACGTCGATCGAGGCTTCCGTCTTTGCGCCGGCGCACAGTCTCATAGTGATCGACGCGTTCGCCCCGCCGGATGCGGCTCAGAATGTCAGGCTCCTCGTTGAGACGGTCCGCAGGAATGAGCGTGACGATCGGTTTGCCGATCATTTCCTCGGCGGTATAGCCAAAGATGCGCTCGGCCCCCTGGTTCCAACTTGTGACGATGCCGTTGAGATCCTTGCTCACGATCGCATCGTCTGAACGTCTCGATGATGGAAGCGAGCAGACGACTGGCCTGCTCGCCGCGCCGGCGCTCTTCATCGGAGCGAATACGTTGGATGCTGAATCCGAGTTGGCGCGCGATGGTGACCGCGAGATCGATATCGGCTTGGCTAAAGGCGTGGGGCGCCTCGTAGTAGGCCATGAACTTGCCAACCAGTTTGCCCTCGACGACCAGCGGGATGAAAGCGGTAGCAGCGATGCCTTCTGCTTTGACCGTCGCCTTGAGAGATTCAGTGAGATCAGAGGCCCCGACATCAGGGATGCAAATGGGTTGCGGGTCGATTGCGTCGCGGGTCCACGGCGAATGACCATCGACAGCGCGTCGATAACCCTCAGACAATCCCGCCCACGCAACGAAGCGCATCGCCCCCGCCTCATCAAAGAGGAGGATTGAAGCACGTTCGCAACCCAAGGCCCGACGGATCGCGTCGAGGGCTGCATCGTAGACATCTGTCAGGGAGGAGGCGCGGAAAAGCCGATCCGTAAACTCATACAGCGCTGCTTGCTCATCCCTGTGCCTGGCGATGGTTTCCTCAGCCTGTTTTCGGTCGGTGATGTCGACGATCATGTTGACCGCGCCGACCATGGCGCCGGAGCTGTCGTAGAGCGGCGTCGGATAAGGAATGAAGCGCACGCGGGTGCCGTCGGGGCGTTCGGCAATTCCCTCAAGCCCGCGGACGGAACGTCCTTCCTTCAACGCCGTCGCCATCGGGCATTGGTCGTGAGGCATCGGTGTGCCATCAGGCTGATAAAGCTTCCAAGTGACACACCACGTGTCCGTGCCCAATTGAGGCTCACGACCTGCGAACGTTGCCGCTGCCCGGTTGAACATTGTGACGCGTCCGTCGGCGTCGGTCGTATAGACCGCAGCCGGAAGCGCATCGAGGATTTCGCGAAGGCGACGTTCGCTGTCAGGAGCGTTGTTTGAGGACAGGAACTTTCGGTAGGCGACCCCCACGAAGTCGGCCAACCTGGCCATCAACTCCGGACGAGCTTCGCCGATCGGTGCGCCCACGGCGTAGCTCTCCTTGTGTTGGAGGCCGTCTCTCAACGATGGCAACAACTTAGCCCCCGGACTTGCCCGTGTCGAGGTTCCCGCCCAGACCTCAACGCCTCCGCTGAAGCTTTGTTCCCTCATGGAGCCAGAGGAACGCTCGTCCTGCGCAAAGCCGGGAATACCCATGGCCGGCGGGAACGTCAGCTTTGGGTCAGAAGCGGACGTCGCGCGAGCTTCGTCTCGGAATGTCTGCTTTGCCCCGAAAGCGGACATCCCGGAGCAGACCGGCCAATGTCCGCTTTGTGCCAAGAACGGACCTCGGAGTCGCTTGCAATCTACAGAAAGCCACCGCGCGGCTATCAGGGTTTCTTCCTATTGGCGTGGACCACACATCATTCAACCATCGACCACTAATGCCAGGTGGCCGCGCCAGCGTTCGCCGAGGGAGCATTGCTGCTTTCCAAGAATCTATCGCTCACAATGAAGAGGTCTCTATGCATCAGGTCATCGCCTCGATTGCTGCTTTCGCAGCCGTATTAGGCGCTTCAATGCCCGCACATGCACAGAGTGATCCACATGGCTGGCTCAACAACGAGACATTGAAATCCCGCTACGGGGACTTCGAGTTCAGGAATGGCTATCCCGTCGGCGACGCCGGGTCGCGCCTACTGGAAACGCAGAAACTGAACCGCGCCATCGAGGTCTACACCACGCAGATGATGCGTGTGAGTGAGATCGGCCTGAGGGAAGGTATGCGCGCCTTTGGAGCGAAGACGCCACAGCAGGTCGTGATCTGGGAAAACCTGATGGATGCCAAGACACTCCTGCTCACGGCCAATACCGAAACAGTCTACGCTCTCGGTCATATTGATCTGAAGACCAATGGCCCCGCGGTCATTGAAGCACCCGCAAAAATGCTGGGCTTCGTGCAGGATGGTTTTCAGCGCTACGTCACCGACATCGGTCCCCTCGGGCCTGACAAAGGCAAGGGCGGCAAATTCGTGATCCTGCCCCCCAACTATAATGGCAACGTGCCTAAGGGCTATTTTGTCTCGCGCTCGCCCACGTACTCCGTTGCCTTCGCCATGCGAGGGTTTCAGGTTGGCGACAAGACCGATCAGGCGGTGGCGCTCATGAAGCAGACCAAGGTCTACCCACTGAAATCCGCGTCTTCGCCGCCGCCGATGCAGTTCATGAACGGCTCGAATAAGGACATCGACACGCTGTTTCCGGATAACCTCCGCTACTTCGAGCTGTTGGCCATGCTTGTCGATGAAGAACCGCGCGAACTTTTCGATCCGCTGGAACGCTGGCAAATGCAGGCGATCGGCATAGAGAAGGGCAAGCCATTCAGTCCAGACGACAGCGCGAAGGCGTTGCTGTCAGAGGCCGCGCGCATCGGTGGCGCCATAGCGCGTGCCAACACCTATGGTGCTCCCCCGGACGGCTTCTATTATCCCGACCGGAAGTGGCAGGGTGTTTCCGGTGCGAGTTACACATTCCTCCAGGACGGCACACCGCAGGTCGACGCGCGGAACAACGTCTACTATATGGCCGCTGGCAATACCCCAGCCATGATGGAAAAGAATGTCGGCCAAGGCTCTCAATACCTGTGGGCTTATCGCGATGGCAGTGGCGCCTTTCTCGATGGAGCAAAGACCTACAAACTTCGGGTCCCGCCAAACATTCCAGCAAAAGCGTTTTGGTCGGTGGTCGTCTATGATGCTCTGAGCCGCTCTGAACTGCAGAACGGACAGCCGCTACCGTCGGTGAGCTCCTACACCATACCAAAGGTCAACGCCGACGGCCAAATCGACATTTACTTCGGTCCTGACGCACCGAATACCGATGTTAATTGGATACGGACGGTTGCCGGCAAAGGTTGGTTCCCGATATTCCGGTTCTATGGCCCGACCGAGCCATTCTCTGACAAAGCATGGGTACTTAACGACATCGAGCTTGCGACGGACGCCACAGGAGGGCGGGCCCTGCAATGAGGACGTCGTTGCCGTAGCCGTTTGACGATGTCGGATTTGGGTCAGAAGCGGACGTCCGCGAGCCTCCTCCGCCATGTCCGCTTTCCACCTGAAAGCGGACATACGTCAAACAACCCGAAGATGACGGCGAGACGGGCAAGCAACTGCCGCCAGTCTGTAGACGCGGCGCCCGCCGGACGGCTAACCGATAGCTAACTTTTCAAGCATGGCTGGGGGTGCACCGGTCTCAAGCCAACTTATTGATTGTTATTGGTTTCGTGAGGCCAGTGCGGCGAAGATGCTGGTTGCAGCCGGCTTTTCGGATAACCGTGAGCCGAGTGGGGCGCGGCACGAGGTCGAAACGCCGGTGAACGAGTGGGCAGCGCCACTCGATGTGGCTGCACGCCAGGCCAGTGCCGAGCCTTATCTGCAAAAAAGCGCGGTCGTGTTTCCAGGTCTCGATCGTCTTCGTGGGAGCCGGTGACGGCTAATAGATGGCTAAGAATTCTGAGGCGGTGCCAAGCGCATTCCGCTGCGGTAGATAGTTGGTTTCATTCTCTTTTCTGCCTTCCGCTGCTAAGTAACTGCTAAAGAACCCGGCGCGTGCGGTCCTGACACCCTGTTGGGCCATCGGTTTGGCTATGCCCGAGCGAGCTTAGCGACGGTCGTATGGGAGACTTTGAACAGTCGCGCTATTTGCCGGCAGCTGTCGCCGCTGCCTAGCCGGCGCAAGGCCTCTTCCTGCTGCTCGGGGTTCAGTTTGGGCTTGCGACCGAAGCGGCCGCCGCGAGCTACCGCAGCCGCCCGGCCCTCATTGGCCCTCTTGGTGATGCGCTCCCGCTCGTCCTGCGCGATAGCGGACAGGAAGGCCAGGATGCCCTTGCCCATGGTCGTGGTGAGGTCTAGGTGAGGCTTGTCCAGCACCTTGACGAGAGCCCCTCGCGCAAGGACCCGGTCGATGATGGCAATGCCATCCATCATGCTCCGTGTTGCCCGGTCCCATTCCGCCACTACTAGGACGTCGCCGGTCCCGAGCGTCCTAATCGCCCGCTCGAGCTGGGGACGATCTTTCAGCGATTTGCCGGACACCTTTTCTTCGTAGATCCAGTTGCATTGCTCGGCATTGAGCGCACCCAGCTGGCGGTCGAGCTTTTGGTTCACGCTGGACACGCGGGCGTAACCGATCTTGCGCATTTTTCCCTCGTTCGTTTCGTTACTGAATTGTTGGCCACTGCAAACCCAAGAACTGCCGTCGTTTCAGCAAGTGGCCAACTTCTAGGAGTTTCGTTCCACTTAGTTTGCTATCGTCATTCGTGCGCGGCCAAAAAGCCCCGTCCCTTGAGAGGGGACGGAGCTTGTTCAGTTTGACCGTCTGAGCGGGATCACCCCGCAGCGGGGTTTACCGACCTGGGACCGAGCCGCTTCTTGCGCTTCTTCCGCATCCGAAACCTGCGCCCCTCGCCTGACGGCGAGATGGCGCAAGACCGATCGAAAGAAGCAGCGGCGCGGTCAACTCCAGCCACAGGGCAGGAGTACCGGTGCGATCTGCTGTTAGCGTGCCGCCAGATCGATAGGAGCGCAGCGATACGCTGCGTGCCGGGATCCTCGGGGGCCTGTGCCCGAAGATCAACAAGCTGCGCGCGCCTCAGCTATCCTTTGCCGGGCGGCTTCGTCGCGCTGCTCCAGGCCGTACAACGGGCGCCACGACCGGAGCGGGCACTCACCTTCGCGGCCGTGACAGCGGCTGCCAGGGCTTCCTTCGCACGTCTAGGGCCTTGGTGGCCTCGACGCGCGGAAGGTTTCGACCTGCCGCCTGAGGCGCGCTCTCCCGGGAGCTGAAACGCGACGAGAACGAATGCCGACGAGATCGTCAGCGCGAGCGTACCGAGGCGAGACAGGAGGATCGGGCGCAGCCAGGGGTCGCGCCAGGCGGACCCCCAAAGACGAACAGTCCGGCGCCGGTCACTGCCGCTATAGGCCCGATGGGCTCACCGCAGTGAGACCACGAGAGCCAGGCACTGTAGCCCGTAAGGCCCAGAGCCATGACGATCGCGACAGTGCGCAGAACGAGGGAGCTAGTCGACGCGCCATCGGTCCAGACCTTTCGACGTTGGCGTTGAAGGGCCGGGTCGAGCGTGTGCCGGCACGCTCCCGCTCGACCGCCTCCCGAGAGACAGCCGTTCCGCTCCGGTGCGCGCTATGCGCACCTGCGTCGTCGGGATTGG
>CAWFBJ010000008.1:0-360604 GCA_963814055.1 uncultured Alphaproteobacteria bacterium | reverse complement strand
TCAACGCCTTCCGCAATGGTCGCCACGCCGAGGCTATTGGCGAGGCTGGTGATCGCCTTGAGGATGGCGAGCGCACCAGTGCTATCGAGAGATTGCTGATGAAAGAGCGGTCGATCTTGATCTTGTCGAATGGAAAGCTCTGCAGGTAGCTCAACGAGGAGTAGCCGGTGCCGAAATCATCCATCGAGATCCGTACGCCAAGGGCGCGCAGCTGATGCACGTGGCGAGGGTCGCCGTCGTTGTTCTGCAACAGAGCCAACTCGGTGATCTCGAGCTCCAGCCGGCGGCCTGGCAGGCCGGATGCGGCGAGAGCGCCGAGACCATCTGCACCAGATTTCGGGCTCCTGAACTGGGCCGGCGAAAGATTGACCGCGACCTTGATGTGCTCGGGCCAAGTCGCTGCTTCGGCGCAGCCTGTCCTATCACCCATTCGCCGATGGGCACGATCAGGCCAATCTCCTCCGCCACTGGGATAAATTCGGCAGGCGAAACCATACCGCGCTCGGGATGATGCCAGCGCAAGCAGGGCTTCGAACCCGCAGATCTCGTCGCGTTGCAGATTGACGAACGGCTGGTAGTGGAGCTCGAACTCGCCGTTGGCGAGCGCCTTGCGCAGATCGTGTTCGAGCTCGCGCCGCGCGCGCATGCGCGCATCCATCTCCGGCTCGAAGAAGCGGTAGGTGCCGCGTCCATCGCTCTTGGCACGGTAAAGCGCGAGATCCGCGTTCTTCAGAAGCTGGTCGGGATCGACGCCGTCGCCCGGCGCGATGGCAATGCCGATGCTCGATGCCGACGGCCACTTGATGGTCACCGAGATCGAAGGGCTGCGCTCAGCGCAGTTTGAAGTCTTTCCGCGAGAGCGGTGCTTCGATTGCTGCGTCTGTCACATGCTCTACAATGGCAAACTCGTCGCCTCCCAAGCGGGCGATCGTGGCCCCGTCTCTGACGCATGAGCGTAAGCGCTGGGCAACGGCCTTCAGTAGGATGTCACCCACAGGGTGTCCGAGGTATCATTGATCTCTTTGAAGCGGTCGAGGTCGAGGACGAGCACCGCCAGGCCACGTCCCCCGGCGCGTGCCTGCGAGAGCCTGCTCCAACCGCTCTCGCAACAGCACACGATTGGGCAGGTCGGTCAGCGCGTCATGATGCGCCATGTGAATGATCTTGGCCTCGGACCGCCGCTGCTCGGTCACGTCTTCGTGCGTTGCAACCCAACCGCCCCCTCCATCGGTTGCCGGGCAACGCAGATCAAGCGCCCATCCGCAAGCTCGTCGATCCGGCTCGATGTTGCGTCGGCTGGTAGCTCGCCGAAGGCCGAAATCTTCTGCTTCACGGCGCCATCGTTCGTCTCGCCCTTCAGGATGCCATGCGAACGCGATGCGCGATGATCGCGCTATGTGGCGTACCGACTTCCAGCAATTCGGGCGGTAACCGATACAGCTTGGCATAGCGGTCATTGCAAACAACCAGCCGTTTTTCCGCATCGAACATGCACAAGCCCTCACCCATGTTGTCGAGGCGCGTCGAACCGCAGATTCTGCTGACGAGAGCTCTTCGGTGAGGCTTTCCTGCCTTCGCCACCACCGCGAAACCACCAACGCCATGAGCAGAACCATGAAATCCTTAGCTTGCGCCATTGAAGTCGAGTGAAGGCGAAGATGCGCCAGCTCTGCAGCGCGCTTTCTTCGGTCTGACTAACCCCAATGAGCAGTGGGTAATTTAGCAAGAGGCCTGCCGATAGATCCTCATCTGGCGATCGACAGGCTCTCAACGTGACGGCATTCACATTTTTGTGCAGGCTTATGCCGGCTGTGAAACGGAATGATCTTGCCCACGTCGTCGCTGCGTGGGTATCCCGCTAACAGCATGCCGTCCTGACGCACCAGGGCACGGCGCTCCCCTCCTGGAGCGCGATCGACCCAAAGAATCCCTCGAAATACTCGAGCGTGATGGCACCGAGCACCACACCCAGGTCCCGTCGGGAGTGTTCAGCCGCCGCGCGAGATAGATCGTCCAGTTCCCGTGGTCTGTTTTGGACGGGCTCGCCTATGAAATGTTCGAGCGTCGCATCAGCCTTCAGGGCCTGGAAATAGTCGCGATCGTTTATGTCGACTTCGGGGATCGGCCAGTATCGCGAAGAGTTGATCAACTTGCCGTGTGCGCTGATCAGTGCGATTGCGTCGACATGCGCATAGCCCGCGCTTCTCTCCTTCAGCCTTTATGGATGTCATGACCTGCCAATTTGCTTTGAAGGCTTTGCTGTCATTCACACCTAGGCGGGCGATGTGGTCGGAAACGATTGACAAGGCCAAATCGAGTACCTTGAACGAGCGGTCGCTCTCCTGAGCAAGCACAATTCCTGGCTCTTCAGGTTCGCTTCCCACGGAGCCAATGTTTTCTCGCAGACTGCTCAAATGTGATCCTGACGGTCCAGTATTCCGCCGCTTTAGGTCAACGCGCCGACGCAAAGCGCCACATCAGGCTGGAGACACTCCCCATCAGTGTCGGATGGTCATGTGATGGACTATGAGATTCTAGGTAACTGGGTCAGCCCACCCTTTGACAGCTGATGAATGGCTGCATGAAAGTGAGATCTGGATGTTACAGTGGGTGGAGATTGTTTAAGTGGAGGGCGTGCATGTGTCAGGCATTTCTGCTGGTATTAGGTTTATGAATGGTGAATGGGACCACTGTATCACTCACAGAGTCTAGGTTGATGTCAGCCAGGGTATGTACACACCACTGTTGATGTGACTATCTGGGCACAGTCTGCTTCACCTCCGACAGCCCATGAATGTGTGTTATGCTGTGAATGGTTTGGTAGGTGCCAGACTCGATGTTCTTTGAAGCTTCCATAGGCAATGAGGCAGCAGCTTTGACTTCGGCCCAGGGTTAATATTGCCATCGAGGGTCCTGTGCCGTAACTATCTACAGTAAATCGAGTCCTGAAAACCTGCCGCGCGTCAACGAAGTCGTCATCCGCCGGCCTGAGCCTGTGAGGTCTTCAACGAGGGAGACTTCTCCGACGGTCACCAAGCAGCCTGACCTCATCAGATCGAGGTCGAGGTCAGTCCCGCCAGTACGAAGGGCAAGCTCAGGCGCCGAAGCCACGACTACGCGTCGGCCATGCGTGGTCGATCTGGTCAACACCGAGCTGGAGCGGCGCGTCCGCGACCTGGCGCTGTTCGTCCGCCATCGATAGCAACTGCGCGGCTGCGATCTCGTCGCTCTCCGCGTCGATGACGCGGCACCGACGGCTACGCGATTGACCGTGCGACGACCGGCAGAGCAAGACTGGCGACCTGTTCGTTTCGAGCTGACCGAGCTTTCCCGGCAGGCGTTGGACGACTACCTTCGGATCAGCGGCTTCGAAAGATCGGCCACGCTCGTTCCCAGGCCGTCGCGGACCTGATCTGCAGCTGACGACACGCCAGTATGCTCGTCTCGTCGGCGAGTGGGTCAGCGGCATCGGCCTGGACCCGCTCAAGTACGCCACGCATTCCATGCGCCGGACCAAGGCGACCTTGATCTACCGCCGCACCGGGAATCTGCGAGCGGTTCAACTCCTCCTCGGCCACACCAAGATCGAGAGCACGGTGCGGTACCTTGGGGTGGAGATCGACGACGCGCTTGCCATCGCCGAGAAGATCGACGTCTGAATTACCGGGGCAGAGCTGCCGTGCTCTGCCCTGCCACCCCATGGGGAAATCGTGCCAGAACAGACCTCGGGCGAATGAGCCGGAGGGCGCCATTTTGGCTATCGGCGCTTGATCTCGGGTGGCTTATGGCGGGTAGGAACGGAGAAAAATATGCGCTGAGACGATCAGAATGATCGCGCCGGCCGCGTTGAAGATGATCTGCGCGATGAGCGGGGGGCTCATGGGAAATCCAATATTTTCAACAACAACCTCTCCGAGAAATGCACCGAGAATGCCAACCACGATGTGGCGCAATTGATCGATACCGCCGACCATGAGACTGGCCAGCCATCCAGTGATCAGTCCGACGGTAAACGCCGTGACAATGACTCGCATTGGCGCCGATCTCCCGTGTTATCACCTCCAGATCATCGCGCCACCCTTAGAGAACGATCTGCGTGCCGATCTCGACCACGCGATCGGAGGGGATCTGGAAGTAAGTGCTTGCATCTTCCGCGCTGCCCGCGAGCCAAATGAATAGCCTTTCCTGCCAGCACGGGACCTTCGAGCGAGAGGCAGATCGCAAGGTCCTTCGCGAAAGAAAGAATGACGCAGACGCGAGGTCGACCTTGAGACCACGCTTGTGACACAACAACAGCCCCTTCTCGACGCTGGGCGTCTCCATAAACCCGTACGTGAGGATCACTTTGGTGAAGGTGTCGGATATGCGCTCGACCTTGACGCGCTCGCTGTTCGGCACATGTGGGACATCGGTTGATTTGATGCTGAGGATGATATTGCGCTCATGCAGCATGTGATTGTGTTTCAGGTTGTGGAGAAGCGCCGATGGCGCCGTATCAGGCGTGCTGGTCAAGAAAACCGCCGTCCCACTGACCCGATGTGGCGGTTTCTTCTCCAGCGTGCGCGCTAGCCACTCGAGACCGGCGTCCTGCTTGCGAGCAACGGCGCTCAGGACGGTGGTCCCCTTCACCCAGGTCAGCATGACCAGCATGAGGGAAATGGCGATTGCGAGAGGCACCCATGCACCCTCCATGATCTTCATCATGTTGGCGGTGAAAAACACCAGCTCGATGAGCGCCAGAGGGACGACCAGAGCGGCAGCCTGCCACACGGTCCAGCACCACACCCTCCAGAACACGAAGAAGGCCATCAATGAAGTCGTGATCATGGTCGCCGTCACGGCAACGCCATATGCGGCGCTAAGCGCGCTGGAATTTTTGAATATGACGACCAAGAGCAGCACGGCGCCCAGCAACAGCCAATTTACGCGGGGCAAATAGATCTGGCCCGCAACGTCTTGCGAAGTATGGCGTATGCTGAAGCGAGGGAGCAACCCAAGCTGGATCGCCTGCCGGGTGATGGAATAGGCGCCGGTGATCACGGCTTGGCTGGCAATCACCGTGGCCACGGTGGTGAGCAGCACGATTGGCCACAACGCCCAGCTCGGGAACATGCGAAAGAATGGATTTTCGATTGTTTCTGGATGCGCGAGGACGAGTGCGCCCTGTCCAAGATAGTTGATAGTGAGTGCGGGCAGCGCTGCCCCAAGCCACGCTGTTTGGATCGGCTTGCGGCCGAAGTGTCCGAGATCAGCGTACAGCGCTTCCGCGCCGGTTACGGCGAGAAACACGAGTCCCAGGACAGTGAACCCGACGAGGCCATTGTGGAGGAGAAACGTCACGCCATAGAGGGGATTGAATGAGGCGAGCACACGGGGTTCGGCGACGATCCAGACCATGCCGATGGCTGCTAGGACTGTGAACCAAAGCAGGATGATTGGCCCGAAGTAGGTTGCCACCTTGGCTGTTCCCCGGCTTTGCATGGCGAACAGCCCGATGAGAATGGCGATCGATAAGGGCAGCACGGCCTTCTCGAAAGCGGGAGCAATAAGCTTCAGACCTTCCACCGCCGACAGAACCGAGAGCGCTGGTGTGATGGCGGCGTCGCCGTAGAGGAAAGATGCGCCGGCTATACCGAGGAGCATAATACGGCGTCTGATGTGCGGCGCTGCCGACTGTGCAAGCGCCATCAAGGCAAAGGTACCGCCTTCGCCGTTGAAATCTGCGCGTAGGAGGACGAAGACGTACTTGAGCGTGACGATCAGGAATAGTGACCACACAATGAGCGAAAGGATACCCAGCACGGTATCCGGTGTGATCACACCTGAACCGGTCGCGGCAACCGCTGCTTCGCGAAAAGCGTAGATCGGGCTGGTGCCGATATCACCGTAGACGACGCCGGTAGCGCCAAGCGTCAGAAACCAGAACTGACCGGGCCTTGAACTATTCTCTACACCCCTCTGAGTGGCGACGGGTCGCTGTGGCATGGAGGCCTGTATTGTACCGGTGCGCTGCGCGGCAAGAAGGACTGCTCAGAGCGCGGCCCGCACCACGCCGCCGCCGGGGAAGATCATCCACGCCTAGGGCTGAGCTAGCAAACAACGCATAAAAATTCCATGTGAGTTTCAGCGGGCGCGCATAAAGAAGGCATAAAAAAATCACGCTTTTTCCATGACCAGTCTTCGGCTGCTCCGAGGGTAAGTCCTGCGGTTGGACGCTCGCGAAGCCGGCTAGCCTGCGGCAGATGGGACAGGCGGGCGACCTTGCTCATGGCATCGGAAAGGAGTCCGTTGCCGGTCAACAGCACGCGTGCGCATCAGCCTACCGACGCGGCAGGTCTGCCCTCGAAAGCTGACGAACTTGTCCAATGCCGCGAAGGGGCGATGCCGTGCAGCGCTTCCGCTACCGTGCGTGGGGTGCGCTCTTCGATACCGTGGAGTCCGATGAGCTTCCCGATACCTCTAGCGAGGTCTTCACAGCGCCTGGTCAGTGTCTAGCCAAGACGTCGATCACCTGGCATTCGGCGATCTTTCCCTTCGAGCAGGCGCGCAGTGTCCGAGTCAGCTCGGCGCGCAGCGCTGTGAGGCGCCTGATCTTTCCATCGATACTGGCGACGTGCGCTTTGGCGATCGCATCGACCTGCGCGCAGGATCGCTCTGGATCAGACGCCAGCTCCAGAAGGCTGCGGATGTCCCCGATTTCGAAGCCGAGATCGCGCGCGTGACGGATGAACAGGAGACGGTCCAAATGCGCTTGTCCATAGCGTCGTTGCCGCCCCTGCGTACGCGGTGGCGGCGGCACTAACCCGATCTGCTCATAGTAACGCACTGTCTGGACGGCGTAGCCAGCGCGGCGCGCAAGCTCTCCGATCGCATAGTTCATTTTGAAGCCCTTGAACCTACAGTGGCTGTAGATGCTATCTCTCGTTGCAAGCGGAAGAAAGAGGATGCCATGGGCGCAAGCTGCTGCGGTGGTGCGAAGGTAGGGGATCCCACCCCGGCCTACCGGCGTGTGCTGTGGGTGGTGCTCGTCATCAATGCCGCGATGTTCGCGGTCGAGATTGCGGCGGGTGTGGCAGCGGGGTCGGCATCACTGCAGGCTGACGCTCTCGACTTCCTGGGCGATGCAGGCAACTACGTCATCAGCCTCATTGTGATTGGCATGGCGTTGCGCTACCGCGCTATGGCGGCGATGGCCAAGGGTCTGACCATGGGCGTATTCAGCCTGTGGGTGACCGGCACCGTTGTCTGGAATGCAATCGTGGGCACGGTGCCTGAGCCGATAACTATGGGCGTTGTGGGAATCCTCGCCTTGGTCGCCAACGCAGTCTGTGCGCTACTCCTGTATGCCTATCGGGACGGTGACGCCAACATGCAGTCCGTGTGGATTTGCTCGCGCAATGACGTACTTGGCAATCTTGCGGTCCTCCTTGCTGCTCTCGGCGTATTCGGCACCGGGACCAGTTGGCCCGATTTGATCGTGGCGGCCATCATGGCCACGCTGGCGTTGCATGGCGCTTGGATCGTTGTGCGGCAGGCGCGCGGTGAGCTGCAGTCGCCCGCGGGCAAAATTGCGGTTCAAGTTTTACGCTAAGCCTGACGAAGGGACTTTTCCATGCCGCGCTTCATCACCGCTCTTGCCATTGGCGTACTGCTGTACGCCATTCAGGCCCCTGCTCAGCAGGTGGGACCGAACGGCAGCCTGCTCGGCGGGGAGAAAGCCGGGCACCAAGCTGAACTCGTACTCGAGCCAACCCAGGTGACGGTCTACTTGCTTGAAAAAGGCAAGTTGCACGACACAAGCGGCAGTAAGATTCGCGTCGTCATCCTCCAGGCCGGAAAGACCGTGACAGTCGATCTGGTCGACCAGCAGGGCAAGAAACTCGTCGGGAAGCTGGATGCGCCCGTTGAAGCAGGTGCCGTCGCGGTCGTGACAGGCAGGGATCGCCACGGCGATGCGATCAGCGCGCGGTTCATTACTAAATAGTTGGCGTAGGTGCAGAGGATTCGTGCCCCCGCTTCCTACCCGCGAGCAACCCTCGAAGGGCTGGTCGAACGTCCACCTTGGGTCAGAAGCGGACGTCTGCGAGCATTCTCCGGAATGTCCGCTTTATACCAGAAAGCGGACCTTCGGCCGCGGCACCTGCGGCCGCCAGATGCGGGGCTGGCTGGCGATTGGTGATGGCTCCCGCCTCGTGCATCAGTGCCACCTATAGTGGATACGCCCAGCTTGGCGGGCGGATTCGGTTACCTATGGCGATTCCGAATCTTACAGACGGCGTCGCTGCAGTTTGCCCTCGACATGTTATCGGCAACAGCAATTTCAACAGGTGCCGGCTATGCCGCCTCGATCCCGAGCCTCTCGACGCGGTGTGAGAAAAGAAGCCGCTCGATCTCATGCGCGGGCTGGGGTCTGCTGAAGAGGAATCCTTGCATCTCCGTACAGCCTTCGGACCTGATGGTGTCGAGCTGCTCCTGTGTCTCGACGCCCTCCGCCGTGGTCCTCATGCCAAGCCCTTTGGCCATGGCGGCAACGGCGCGAACAATGTTGAGCGACCCGGTAGACACGGTGATGTCCCTGACAAACGACCGATCAATCTTGATCTTATCGAATGGGAAGCTTTGCAGATATCTGAGGGAGGAGTATCCGGTGCCGAAGTCGTCCATGGCAATGTGCACGCCCAACTCGCGCAGCCGATGCAGCGTAGCGAGTGTCGCCGTGGTGTCCTGCAGGAGGACGTTCTCGGTAATCTCGAGCTCGAGCCTGTTTGCGGCTAGGCCCGAGGACGCCAGAGCGCTCAGCACAGTATGCACCAGGCCTGGGCTTTTGAATTGCGCCGGAGAAAGATTGACGGCAATCTTCACTTTGTCCGGCCAAGCTGCGGCCGTTGCGCAGGCTTGCCTGATGACCCACTCGCCCAGCGGCACGATGAAGCCGGTCTCCTCTGCCAACGGGATGAACTCACCCGGTGCGACCATGCCGCGCTTGGGATGATGCCATCTGATCAGCGCTTCCACGCCTACAATGTCATCGCTTTCGAGATTGAGCACGGGCTGGTAGTGCAGTTCGAATTGCCCGGCCGACAGTGCATTTCGCATATCGTTCTCAAGCTCGCAACGGACCTGCATCTGCACGTCCATGCCTGGCTCAAAGAAGTGAAATGCGCCACGGCCAGCGCTCTTGGCTCGATAAAGCGCCAGGTCTGCATTTCTAATCAATTGTCCAGGGTCGATGCCGTCGGTGGGTCCGATAGTGATGCCGACACTGGCACCGATGATGACCTGGTGACCGTCAATGTCATATGGCTCGCTGAGCGCAGTGACCACGCGCTCTGCGAGCCAAGCTGCCTCTGACGGCTGCTTGATGCCCGCCTGCACGACGGCAAACTCGTCGCCGCCCATTCGTGCCACGGTGTCGGTTCCCCGCACGATGCCACGCAGGCGGTTCGCCACGGCCACCAACAGCTTGTCGCCGGCAGCATGTCCGAGCGTATCGTTGACGTTCTTGAACAGGTCGAGATCCAGCAGGTGAACGGCGACGGCATCACCGCGCTTGGCGCGCTCGGTCGCTTGCTCGAGCCGCTCGTTGAACAGGGCTCGATTGGGTAAGTCCGTCAGTGCGTCGTGATGCGCCATGTGTGCAATTCTGGCTTCGAAGCTCCGCCGCTCCGTTATGTCCTCGTGCGTGGCAACCCAACCCCCGTCGGCTATCGGCTGATGTACGATGGCAATGACACGGCCATCGGGAAGCGTCTGGATCTTGGTCGAGGCATGCCTTTCGCGCACCGCAGCAAGCCGCTCCGCGATATAGGTTTCCGGGTCGCCGCCGGCATACGCGCCCAAGGCGATGCGACCTTCTATGATCTGCCTGAACGGCGTGCCCGGTTTCACCTGCTCCGGTTCGAGACCATACATGGCGGCATAGCGGTCATTGGCGACAACAAGGCGCTCGTTCGCATCGAACATGCACAAACCTTGCGACATATACTTCAATGCCAGATCGAAACGCAGGTTCTGTTGCTGGAGTCGCCCGCCGAGCCGTTGACGCTCAGTGATGTCTTCGGTCGTGCTCACTAGACCGCCATCCGGCATCGGCCGGCGCACAATGGAGATGATGCGGCCGTCGGCCAGCTCCTGCGTGCGCGTGGATGCGGCGCTGAACTCTGCCAGCCAATCGCGGACAAATGTGTCGAAGTCGTCAATATTGCCGAACACGCCCTTTGCGTGGCGGTATTCCAGCAACTCACGGATTGTCGTACCCGGTTTCACCTGCTCCGGCGACAGGCCATAGAGTTCCGCATAAAGCCTGTTGCAAACCACCAGGCGCTTCTCGGCATCGAACATCGCCAACCCGATAGGCATGTTGTTGATGGCCGTATCGAAACGGACTTCTGGGCACGCAACTCGTCGTCTTGCTGTTGCAATCTTTTCCTCTGGCGGTCCCGCTCCCCGATCGCTTCACGCCGCTGGCGCAGGTCACGAACGGCGTAGACGACGACATCCTGAAATCTGTTACCGACTGGGTGGCGAACCACTTCGACAGGGATTAATTCACCTGTAGCCGCCTTGAGCCCGGTCTCCCAGCGTTCGATCGCTGCGCTCCGGCGCACCGCTCGCGGTTCCTCGAACAGCTCGGGCGACACGGGTTTGCAATGCAGCTCGCGGATTGATAGACCGCAAAGCTGTGAGGCCAAGGCATTCACTTGAATGATGATGCCGTCTCTTGCGACTACCAACGCCTTGGCATCACGCGCGACGTGTAAGCCCTCTAGCATCGCGTTCAGGAGCTCTTCGCGGCGGATGCCGTCCTGACGCACAGCGAAAATGGGTACACCGCTCAGAAAGCCGACGGCCTGGCGATGCAATGACAACGAAATGCGCTTGAGGCCGTCTAACATCCCCGCTCCTCCCTCGTTTGGGATGGAGCCGAGTTAGCCATGCCGCGCCTAATGGTTTCTTTCGAGTATCGGATTTATCGAAAATTGCAGCTATCGTGGTGTACAAGACGTAAAGATCCGACCGTTCGGGCCGACGCAACTCGTAGCTTCCATAGGCATCGAGCAGCTTTCCAAATGTCCGAACTCCTCATGACTGCAACGTCACAAGTACAGCCTGCGTCGGTTCAATCCCGCCTGCAGCCTCCCTGGCATTTCATTAATCACTTGCGCCTAATTTTCCACCGTAGCGGACCATCACACCGCAGCGCACACCATTGATTAAAGTTGATGACCAAATGGTTCCCAGAACACTAGGTGCGGCCGCCGCGCTTGCCCGCGACCTCCTCTTCCACATTCGAGGTAAGCTCTCACACTTGCTCGCACTTATGCGGCCCTCGGCTCTCGTTGACAACTCCAAGCAAATAGCGACGTTGAAGACTCATTCCCGCATTAGTCAGCATCCGGCGACCATCATCATGGGGCGGCTCGGCCTGTTGTGGGTGACGATCATCACGACCGTGATTTCGGCCGTTCTGTCGATGTTTGTGGCCTGGATTTTCGGCTTCGTGCTCGAGGTCCCCAACTACCGGGTGCATATCCTCCTTGCATTGGTCATCCCTTTCTTTGTCACACCGCTTTTCAGCTATTTCACCGCGCTAAGCATGCGCGACCTACGGCGTGCGAGGTCGCACAGCCGAAATCTGGCCGAGCAAGCCGAACTGGAAAGGACTTACCTCCATTCGGCCGTGAACAACATGCCGATCGGTCTCGTGCTGTTCGACAAGAACAAGCGGCTGATCGTAGGCAATGACCAATATCGAACAATGTACGGGCTGCCACTAGAAGTGACCCAACGCGGATCGCACCTGCGGGAGATGCTCGAACATCGCCTCGGCAGCGGCAGCTTTGAAGGTGATCGCGAGGCCTATATCGAAAGCATCCTAAAACTGGTCGAACGGAAGGATACCCATCTCCGCGTCGTCGAACTGGGCGACGGTCGCACTGTCAGCATTATCCACCACCCTATCGAAGGCGGCGGATGGGTTGGCACACACGAGGACGTGACCGAGCGTCAGAAGCTCACTGCTATTGTTGAAACCCAGAACGTTCAGCTGGATACGGCTCTCAACAACATGGTCCAGGGTCTTGCCATGTTTGATGCGGACTACAGGCTTGTACTGTGCAACCAACGCTATCGTGAGATCTACGGTTTCACCGAGGCGCAGGCGCAGGCTGGTGCGAGTTTGCGCGACCTAATCGACCTCCGCATGCGCGAAGGATTGCAATCGGACCGATCCGCCGCAGACATTGTCGATCTGATGCTACGGCATCGTGACGACTCCCAGCTGAAGCAATTTCACAGCGTGCTGAGCGACGGGCGCTGCATTGCCGTTACTGTTCAGCCTATGGCCGATGGCGGAACGGTCACGACCCACCAGGACATTACCGAACAGCGGCAATCCGAAGCCAAGATCGCCCACATGGCGAGGCATGATGCTCTTACAGGTTTACCCAACCGAATATTGCTCAACGAGCAGCTTCGCCATGGATTGGCACGCGCTCGTCGCGGAGAGATCGTGGCAGTTCACCTCCTTGACCTCGATCGCTTCAAAAATGTCAACGACACCCTCGGCCATCCCGCGGGCGACAAGCTGCTGCAGATGGTCACCGAAAGGCTGCAACTCGTAGTGCGCGAGACCGATACGGTGGCGCGCATGGGTGGGGATGAGTTCGCGATTGTGCAAGCGGGCATTGCACAGCCGTCCGACGCCACGGCACTTGCCCTTCGCACGATCGAAGAAGTGAGCAAGCCGTATACGATCGAGGGGCAGCACTTGATCATCGGCACAAGCGTCGGGATCGCGGTCGGTCCCGAAGACGGCACCACGCCCGACCAGCTTCTTCGCAACGCCGATCTCGCGCTGTACCGCGCGAAAGATGACGGACGAGGCACGTTCCGTTTCTTTGAACGCGGCATGGATGCGCAGATGCAAGATCGCCGGGCCATGGAGGTTGAGCTGCGCGGCGCGCTGATCCGAAATGAGTTTGAAGTTCACTATCAACCTGTGATGGATCTGGCACGCGACGATGTGCGAGGTTTTGAGGCACTCTTGCGCTGGCGCCATCCGCAGAAGGGTCTACTGCCACCTGGGGATTTTATCCCGTTGGCCGAAGAAATCGGCTTCATCGTGCCGTTGGGTGAATGGGTCCTGAACGAGGCCTGTCGCGAGGCCGCGTCCTGGCCCGACGATCTAGAAGTCGCGGTCAATCTGTCGCCTGTGCAGTTCGGCACGCCCGGCTTGGTGCAGGTGGTGACTGGGGCACTTGCCTCATCAGGCCTGGACCCCGCTCGGCTTGAGCTGGAGATTACGGAGACCACGTTGTTACAGGACAATGAGCAGACGTTGTCCACGCTCTATCAGCTGAGGGAGTTGGGTGTTCGTATTGCGATGGACGACTTCGGCACTGGCTACTCTTCGCTCAGCTATTTGCAGAGCTTTCCATTTGATAAGATCAAAATTGACCGCTCGTTCATCAGTGATATTGCCGACGGAACCGGCTCCCTCAACATCGTTCGGGCCGTTGCGGCCATGGCCAAGGGCCTAGGGATGTCGACGACGGCAGAAGGTGTCGAAACAAAGGAGCAGCTTGAGGCGGTCCGAACAGAAGGGTGTGGGATGGTGCAAGGGTATCTGTTCAGCAAACCCCTTCCACCAAGCGAAATCGAGCGCTTGTACCTTACCGGCCGCCGCGCAGTCCACCGCAAAGCATCCAGCGCGGGTTAGAAAAACGCCTTCGAGCGTAAGCGAGGTCAGGTTTGGGTCACAAGCAGACGTCACTAAGCCCTCCGCGCTTCGTCTGCTTTGCCCCCCCGAAAGCAGACTTTCGCGAGCATCGCAGCCGATGTCTGCTTTGTGCCAGGAGCCGACAACTCTCGGCGCATCTCCGCAGAGGCGCTGTGGGTAGGCCGGAGAAAGTCTGCCCTATCGGCCGGATAGCGGCGGGGTAGATCAAACGGCGAGAACTGATAGGCCATCTGGCACGCCTGGCAACTAATCTATATTAGGCGCGGGGGTAGCAGACCCAGGGGCTGTGCCTGATACTATCAGAGGTTGGCTTCCACCAGATTGGGTCAGAAGCGGAAGTCGGCGTCTCCGGGAATGTCTCCTTCACCTCTGAAAGCGGATTAAGAGCTTCCTGCTGGATGTCAGGTTTGTGCCAGAAGCTGTCGTTGATGGATGCACCAAAGCGAGCGCTGAGGCGACGGAGACAGATTTGAGGCGCCTCGATGCGGCGAGGTAGAACTCGGGCGCCGCAAGGGGTGATCGGCACCTTCGCGGGTCTCTCCCGTCTGATCGCGCTCCCAGCAGGCATAAGCTGGGCTACTTCAGCAGCGCAGGTCGATGAAAACCTTGGCACGATAGGCTGCCAACGTAGCCAGGTGGTCGCTGTTGTTGTAGCCGTGGCGGGCCAATCCGAAGATGGTCTTGCTCATCACCTCGCGCACGTCGTCGCGATCTGCTGCGCTCGTCGAGTGCTTGACATTGTCCCAGGCGGTGTCGAACGCACCATAAAGATGTCTTAACGCTGCGGGGTCGAACCCCGTTTGTGTATTACGCATGTTGAAATTACCCCGCTACCTACTTGAGACTCACGTTATTCGTATAATGCGACCATTTCCTGACAATTCCTTATGTTGTCCGCAGCAAAAGATGCTGCGGCGCGTCTATTGATACGTGATGACCCGCTTAACGTAGCGAGCTTGTCCATCAAGATATCCACTGCTCCCTCGAAAGCTCCTTCAGCGACCTGATGTTGATTAGCGCAACGCAGCGCGAGCCGCGAAATATGGGCTTGGCTGGACGCGGATGCCGAGCCAGACCCGCTACTCGCTCAACATTTTTTTAGGAGCGCACTCAGCTTTTTTATCGGCAAGCCTTCTTCGAAGACGATTGTGAGGGTCTGCTGGCACGGAGAGTTTACGACCGTCATCTTGGCGTCGAAAAAATTCCCGCTGAGTAGGATGTCAAATCCATCGGCTCGGACGGTGCCGTTGATGATGCCGTCCAGGTTGTTGACTTTATCTTGCCAGCGACCAGTGATCTTGCCCGCAACAATTCGAAGGACCGTCGCTCCATCAAACTGATAGTTCGCGCTCTTGCACCGTAGATTTTGTCTGATGCTCGAACCGTCACCACTCGGGAAGAAGGTGGCTACACATCTATACGACTCGGTTGGTCCTGATGCGGGGGTCAACGTCGCGATACCTGCCCAGCGACCGCGGAGTGCGAGGATTGGGTTGGCATCTTGTGCGAGCGGCCGGTGGTCTATGCTACTTGCGAGCAGCGAAAGAGCGGACGCAAAGCACACGCTCAGAAAGTGACGGTTCATCTGCGCCCCGGTGTGTCGTCGGCATCGACGGTGAACTTTGCTGGTGTCGGCGAGAAACTAATTGGCATCTGCGCATACAGATTCGTACGACAGGAGCAGGACGACCAGGGCAGCGACTAGCCGGTCCATCCGTCCGTCCACCTCCGCAACATGCCTGCGTCGGACCCAAACCGACCGATTAGCCCGGAGCCGCGCCTTGCGTATTGACGTAGACAGCATAGAGCGACTGGCTCGCGGCCATGAAAAGCCGGTTGCGCTTCGGACCTCCAAAGCAGACGTTGCCGCACACCTCGGGCAGACGAATGCGGCCAATCAGCTTTCCGTCGGGAGTCCAAACCGTGACACCGCTGTAGCCGACCGCGCGGCCCGCATTGCTCGAACACCACACGTTGCCCTCGATGTCCGTCCGCACACCGTCAGGTCCACACTTCACGCCATCGATCATGAAGTCACTGAACAGCCGCCGGTTGGAGAGCTTGTTGTCCGGGCCGACATCGAACACGTACATTTCGCCCTTGCCGCCCGGCCCGGTGTCCCCCGGGCCTTTGCCGGTGCTGGCCACGTAAAGCTTCTTGTGGTCCGGCGAGAAGCAAAGCCCGTTGGGATCGGGAACCTGGTCTTCGGTAATGACGAGGTCGACGCGGCCGCTCGGATCGATGCGGTAGCAGTTGGTCGGCAGCTCGCGTCTGGCCGCGCCGATCTCAGCCGCTTGGCCCAGCCTATTTTTCAACCGTCCCGCGACGTTGCTCGGCCCGCCCGGTGCGTCGGGCGCACCCTCATAAAGCTGGCCGCCATAGGGCGGATCCGTGAACCAATAGCTCCCGTCGGGATGCGGCACCACGTCATTGGGAGAGTTGAGGCGCTTGCCCTCGAACCTGTCCGCGAGCACGGTCACGGACCCATCCAGCTCGTAACGCACGACGCGCCGGGTCAAGTGCTCGCATGAGAGCTGACGTCCCTGAAAATCGAAGGTGTTGCCATTGCTGTTGTTGGATGGCGCACGGAACACGCTGACGCGCCCATCATCCTCGAGCCACCGTAGCTGCCGGTTGTTGGGGATGTCGCTCCAGACCAGATATCGGCCTTGGGCGTTCCACGCCGGCCCCTCTGACCAGAGCGCGCCGGTCCACAGCCGCTGTATGGGCGCATTCGGCTGGGCGAGGCTGTTGAAGGTCGGATCGACGGCAATGACGTCCGGATCCCAAAAGTAGGTCGTCGGTGCGCCACCTGGGCCGAAATCGCGCGGCGGCACCGTCACCGTGCTCGGCGGCGCGACGCCCTGCGGAGCCTGACCCAGCGCAACATCGGCACCCATTGCCAAGGTTCCGCCGTAGACGCCCAGCGCCCGTAGGACGTGACGTCTCGAAAGCGTGTTTGCTGTGCGCTGACCCGAGCTTGCGTCGATCATTGGTGGCCTCCCTAGCCGCCGAATTTTCGCGATCCCGCACCAATAGAACGTGCCCGCCGATTTTGTCGGAACAATGCCATGGATGAGCCTAGGGAAAGCGTAAAGGAGCGGTATGCCGGCAATGCCCAACTGGCCCGCTGATGTCCGCTTTGTGCCACTTTCTGCCGTGAGCATATGCAGCAACATGGGCGTAGCAGCCAGATGTGCAGCTGCGGAACTACTCTATCATTAGTTACCAGCCGACCAAGTAACGGGAGGGCCTTGCGATGAAAACGCCACGCATCAGCTACGTGGACCCCGTCAGCATCGCCGATGCCGCTATGCTGGCTGAACTCGACCGCTGCCGCCGCGAAGGCACGCCGCGGCCCGAAAGCCAGGCCGTTCGCGCACACGTGCCGGCGGTGTTCTGGGCCTTCGCCAACAGCTGGCGCGACGTGTTCAAGAACGGCGTTGCCGATCACGCCATCAAGGAACTGTGCCGCATCTACGTCTCCCGTTCCGTAAAGTGCGAGTATTGCGGCAACCAGCGCTCGATGAAGGCGGCCAAGCAGGGCATAGTCGAGGACGACTACCTGGACCTTCTCAACTTCGAGAAGTCCACCCGTTACAGCGACCGGCAGAAGGCCGCGCTCGCCTGGGCCGAGTCGATCACCTGGGATCTGCCGGCTGACGACAAGCTGTGGACGCGACTGCACGAGCATTTCAGCGAACCGGAGTTGGTGGAAATCGGATTTTTTATCGCGCTGACCATGGGCCAGCAGCGATGGCTCAGGACGCTCGACATCGAGCATCACCAGGTGCTGGCCGGAACTGATGCGTCGATGGCGCCTGGTTTCGAAACCGAGGAGATGCTGCAGCGCTCCAAGCAGGACGCGAACTACTGGGCGGGTTCCGCCGGGACAGCCGCGGAGTGACGCCTTGAGCCTAAGCCGTCAGGAGTCCTTGAGACAAGAGACGTGCTCATGACATAATCTTCAGAAGAGACCAAGAAGCCCGTCTTGCGGGATGCATCGCAGTCCGGGGCAGGCTCTAGCGCGCCGATGGAGGTCGCTGCTGTAGGCGCACGCTGCCCCCTGTCTTGATCAGTCAAGTGATTCTGCAGATGATCTGGACAACGCTGGAGTTCAGTCCGGCAAGATTGGGAGGCAAGTATGATATCGACCACCCGCAAGAGCACACTACCAAGCGCGATTATAGTTGCGGCGGCAATTGCCGAGACGATTGCTGGCCTTGGCGTGGCGCATGCGCAGTATCCGGAGCGGGGATTAACCCTGATCGTTCCCTATGGCGCGGGTGGTGGCACGGATATCACCGCGCGCCTGCTGGCCAGGGATCTCGAAATGACGATGGGCACGTCTGTGACCGTCGAGAATAGGGCGGGCGGCGGAGGTTGGCTCGGCTGGGGCGCCCTGGCTGCGGCGGCCCCCGATGGCTACACGTTGGGCTACCTCAATGTGCCGAGCATGTACGCCGGTTATCTCGATCCCAAGGTCGGTCGCAAGGAGACCCTGGACAGCTTCACGCCACTTATGAACCATGTCCTCGACTACAACATTTGGGCCGTCAAGGCGGACAGTCCATTCAAGACGGTGAAGGATGTCATCGATGAAGCCAAGAAGGCGCCCGAGCTGATCACTGTTACGGCCTATGGAGCGGGCGGCGACGACCACCTCGCCATTCTGTCGATCCAGGGTGAGACTGGCGTCAAGCTCGCCGTCGTTCACAATCGCAGCACCGCCGAAGCGAAGACCCAGGTGCTCGGCGGGCACGTGCAGGTGTTGGGCGCCAACGTTAGTGAGGTCGCGGAGGAGGTGAGGAGCGGGCAATTGCGGCTGTTGGGCGTCATGGCGCCAGTGCGATCACGCTTTCTGCCTGACGCGCCGACGTTCAAGGAGCAAGGGTTCAACCAGGTCTGGTCGGTCTCGCGCGGGATCGCGGCGCCTGCAGGACTGCCCAAGAATGTCGAAGCCAAACTCATTGGCTACCTGGAGAAGACGCTCTCGTCCAAGGAGCACCAGCAGAAGGCCGAGGCGCTGAGCCTCGAGCCGTCGGTGATCGGCGGCGAGCAATACCGCAAGTTCTTGCGTGATAACGAGCAGAGCACCAAGAAGTTGATGGGCTGGTAGCGAAACGAGAACCCCAAGATTGGAACGATCCATCCATTGCAGGTCGGGGGCACTGCTGCGTTTGCATGTCCGGCGTCGGCGCTTAGCCGACAAAGGCGGACTAGATACTCTGGAAGCTTACTCGGGCAGCTTGGGTCAAAACTCACCGGTCTGGCGACGGCGTACGCGGCAGATGAACTCCCGATGCGGCCCTTGCGGTCACATTGATGCGGCGCCAATGAACGCTGGCCCTAGTGCTCGATCTGAGCTGCTCGCCGGGCAACGACAAGCTCACAATTGGGCCAACGCGGACATAGCTGACTTGAACCACCGCCCTTAGCTACCGTGGTACAAAGGGGGGGTCTTTTCGCCCTTCCCAAACGAGGAGTTTGTATGACCGACACAAGGTCGCCGGCGCTCAATGCCAGCCGGGAGCACATAGCGCGCACGTCGAACGGCTATGCGATGCTCTTTCTTCTGGTTGTTGTGGCGACCGTCACAATCGTTGGCGCCTTCTCACAGCTTAGGACTGCCACTCCCGTTGCACTGATTGGCGGGTTGATTTTTCTTCTGATCGCCAAAGGGTTCTACGCGCTGCAACCCAACCAGGCCGCAGCCATCATCCTATTCGGGAGCTACAAGGGAACCGACCGCGCGACCGGCCTTCGCTGGGTATGGCCATGGATGGCAAAGAGCAAGCTTTCGGTCCGCGCCAACAACATGATTTCTGAGCAGATCAAGGTCAACGATTTGCGCGGCAATCCCATTGAGATGGCGGCCCAGGTCGTTTGGCGCGTGACCGACACGGCGCAAGCCCTGTTCGACGTGGACGACTACGAGGCCTTCGTAAAAGTTCAGATCGAGGCGGCGGTACGCACCATAGGGTCGCGCTACCCTATGACGATTTCGAGCACCAGGAAATGACTCTGCGCGGCAATAGCGACCAGGTCAAATCAGAGCTGCGCGCTGAACTCATCAACAGACTGCAGGTTGCCGGCATCACCGTGGACGAATGCGGATTCACTCATCTTGCTTACGCTTCCGAAATCGCGGGCGCGATGCTTCGGCGCCAGCAAGCCCAGGCCGTTGTGGCGGCACGCAAGACGCTGGTCGAAGGAGCGGTCGGAATGGTCGAAATGGCCCTCGATATGTTGTCGGCAAAGAAAATCGTTGAACTCGATGCCGACCGCCGCGCGGCGCTGGTCTCGAACCTGATGGTCGTTCTGTGCAGCGAGCGCGATACGCAGCCAATTGTCAATGCTGGGACACAACAGCACCGTCTCGTCGATAGATCAGCCGCGGACCCGACCCCAGCTTGATCGAGGTCGCGTCGCCAGGACATACAGCCGCCGCAAGCTGACGCTGGGCATGTCGGCGCCGATCGCGCTGCTGAGCGTCACCGACGGGCTGCACTTCCCCTTCCTGGCGATCGTGGACGACTTCGGCAAGACCGAGGCTTTTGAGCAATCGTGCCGTGAGCGCTGCGCCCTGGTCGGAACGAGTTCAGCGAGCGCTACGAACTTGCAATGTTGCAATGCAGCATTATATGCCAAGCCCAAGGACGAATCCCGAGAGGCGGTGATCGATGAAGGGCCTGAAAGAAACCCTTGCCAGGCTGTCCGCGCTGCGCAGCCGCTTCGAACGCCTCCTCTCTTCGGCCGGTGCGCGCAGAGGCACGTCCACGCCGCCAGCAGCGCAGCATCTTCGTCGCCGGGACGATTTCGGCAGCAATCCCGGCAACCTGCGCATGCTGTCCTACATGCCGCACGGTCTGCCGAAGGGACGTCCGCTGGTCGTTGCGCTGCACGGCTGCACTCAGACGGCCGCCGTGTATGACTATGGTTCGGGCTGGTCAAACCTTGCCGATAGGCACGGGTTCGCCGTGCTCTTTCCTGAGCAGCAGCGCGCCAACAATCCCAACAACTGCTTCAATTGGTTCCTTGCCTCCGACACCGGTCGCGACCAGGGCGAGGCGCTTTCGATCCGACAAATGATCGAGTGCCTGATCCAAGATTATGGCGTCGATCGGTCAAGGATCTTCGTCGTCGGCCTGTCCGCGGGCGGGGCAATGGCGGCAGCGATGCTCGCCGCCTATCCCGACGTGTTTGCCGGCGGAGCAATCATTGCCGGCCTGCCGCACGGGGCTGCAACCAACGTGCAAGAGGCCTTCGAGGCCATGGCGGGTAGAAAGAGCCGTTCCGCCGAGCAATGGGGCGATCTCGTGCGCGCAGCATCGCCGCACAGAGGACCATGGCCGCGGTTGTCCGTGTGGCACGGCAGCGCCGACGCGATCGTGAGTTCGCAGAACATGGAGAGCATTCTGGAGCAGTGGACCAAGATGCATCGGTTGTCCCTTCTCCCGCGCCTGGAGCATGAGATTCACGGCCACAAGCGACGTGCCTGGCGTTCGGACGACGGCGTCGACGTGATCGAGGCGATCAGCATCACCGGCATGCGGCACGGTGTGCCGCTCGACACAGCTGGCGTCGAGGGTATCGGTCACGCCGGCCCCTTCCACTTCGATGTGGGGCTGTCATCGACCCATCACATCGCGAGGTTCTGGGGGCTTGCGGCAACGACGGCGCGCAAAGAGCAAGCGGTTGATCACGCCGCACGCGTTTTCCAGCCGGAACCGGTTGGCGACACGCCATTGCTGGCGGCTCGTTCGATAATCCCCTATGTCCATCAACCAGACGATGAAGCGGCGCAAGGCCGGAAGGCCAACCCATCATCATTGGGTCGGGTAGATTCGGGAGCGGTTATCGCGGCTGCCCTGAAGGCAGCGGGCCTGCTGCAACAACCGACCGACAATCCGCTCGATCCCCGTCGGGTCGTCACGTCCACCTTACGGGCCGTAGGCGTATTGAAGGACGAGCGGTAGGTCGGTCGTCATCAATTTGAGCATAGACGCCTTGCCCTTGACGAGCACCACCCGTATCAGCGCTGGACCGGACGGCTTCTTCTCGGCCGTCGTCACTAAGCATTCTGTGCACACTGAGTCTGCAATGGGTCAGAAGCGGACATCCTCGCGTGTTTGGCACATCGTCAGCATCACCCCCGAAAGCAGACATCCGCGAGCATCGCCGCCGATGTCAGCTTTGCCAGTTTCAGACAAAGCATCCTCAGTTCGCTTTTGTCCTGCGGGTAAGGCCTTTCGGAAGAGGTCCAGTTCTCAGGGCCACGAGCTGAGCCTCGAACCAGGCGAGGTCGCGTGACAGGTTAGCACCTACATACCTACCTGTCCGCCGCCTGAGATGAAACCAAGCCCCTCAATGCCAACGTCAATGTGCGCCTGTTCCTACAAGGACGAAGGGAGCCCACTGCGAGGGATGTGCGTCGAACGTGTTGCCATTCTGAATGAGTTCGCGAATTGACACGCGGAAGGCCTCGGCGCGCGCTATGTCTGGCTTGGTCCTCAGTTCATCGAAGGCGCGCGTCGTAAGTTTGACGGCTGCGCCGGAACTTACTGCCCAGTGCGACACAAGGAGTCCCCGCGCGCCGGCATAGAAGAAGGCGCGCGCCATGCCGGACAACGCCTCCGACGTTTGATTCTGACCGGCGGCCGTATTGCACGCCGACAGGATCACCCAGTCGGCATCGAGCTTAAGGGAAGCAATCTCGGATGAAGTGAGAAAACCGTCGTCACGATCGAGCGCCGTCGAGTCGGCGTCCGCTTTGGCGGGCGGCGTCAGGATCAGGCCCGGTTCGGCCGAGCCTAGCACCTCGCCGCCCAAGGCGCCGTGCGTCGCGAAGTGGAGGATCGCATAGTCGGCGAGCCGTCCTTGCTCGGACAGGTCTTTCACTTTTGCTTCGGTTGCCGCCTCACCAAGCAGAATGTCGTTCTGCGACACGCCCAGCCCGCGCGCAATCTCGCACAGCTCATCGGCTGTTTCAGGCAGTGGCGTTTGCAGGCGAAGTTGCGCCAAGTCTGCATGCGTCCCGCGCCAGAGACGATCAAAACCGTCCAACGGCTTGCGCCCGCCGGTGCTGGCAATTTTCAGGTCACTGGAGTGAGCCGGGCAGCGCTTCTCGCGCGCCAGCTTCGCTTGCTGCTTGTAATATCCGCCCCACTTTGGGTCCGACTGCGGGCCGTCGAGCAGGGGGTTCCCGATTCCCAAATACGGTTTCGGGGCCTTGCTGGGTTTGGCGATTTCTCGCAAAGCCTTGAGTGAGGCAACCGTCGGCAACATGATCATGGGCTGCCGGCTGCCCAGCCACGCCGCTTGGCGATACTCCAGCAGGCTCTGGGGTATCGTCGTCTTAGGCTCTTCGGTCAGCATCACCTGCAGCGGCAGGGTCGCCAGCGGTCCGGAGGGCACGATCAGAAGCTGCTTGCCGCTGATCAGTCTCTCAAGAGGCGCCAGTAATTCTTTATAGAGGCGGTGCGCGCGTCCAAGGTCGAACGGCAGCACCTCCTCAAGCACATCCCCCATTTTCTGCTTGGTTGGCTTAGCGTTTAGGACTGTAGAACAAGCGCTTGCGCTAGGTCCATAGTCCCAGACCGTCGCGTCCAGACCGCAGCGCAGCGCGCTGACCATGGCGCCGATTTCCAAGGTCGTCTTTGGTATGGAGGACCAGACCACCTCGCGTTGGCCGATGCCCCACACGAAGGAGCGCTCCGACCCGACGAAATAGTTGACCAGAACTTCATCCGGCTTCAGGAGCGCTTGCAGCGTGCTGATGCCAAGAGCTATCGGATCTATCCGCTCCGAGTAGGGAGCGGGATTGACCGGTTCGGGCTGCTTCTGCGGCGATTGCTTGGCAGCTGCGGTGCTTTGATCATGAATCTTTATGTAGAGCCACGCCAAAAATCCTGCGTCGTCATTCATCGAGGCTAGGAGCTGATCTAGGCCCATTTCCACTCTCATAATGAGGTCGCCAGTACCCCCTCCCTTGAACCTGGGGAAAATGGACGGTTCTGCCAGCTCTTCAACGATGGCATCGACCTCGTTGCCGATTCGATCTAACCGTCCATCGCTGATGCCCTCGGCTGACCTCCTTGGCAGCTTCGCAAGCTCCGCCTGGAGCTGCTTCCGCTCAGTGGCAATGCGCTCGCAATTTTGATCCTGCTGGGATTGAAAAACGCAGTTGCCGCGTTGCCAGGCGAGTTGTTTGCTCATTTCCTCCTGCTCGAGCTTTCGTGTCGTTTGAAGCAGGCTCTGCAATTCTCGTTGCCGCTGTAAATATTCTTCCTTGGCCTTCAGCAACCGTGCCCGGTACTCATTGACCCTCTTGCGCTGCCTTGCGCTCTCTGCCCTCAGCCCCTCAGTCTCGCCCTGGGAATGCTCACGTGAAAGCCGCTGATAAATCTCGGCAAGATCCTGCATTGGCCGGACATCAGACGCCACTGATCCCCGGTCAGAGCGCATCGCCATCTTCATAAGGGCCGCGGAGGTGATGTTGTGCGTTTGCAGCTCGGCGGCTTCAAAGGCACGGCGGAGATATGTCGCGCCCGCCGCCGGGGACTTGGAATATAGCTCGAAAGCCGCCGTGATCAGGCCCTCGTACACAAAATGCCTGCCGGATATGGTCTCACCGAGAATGAAGTTGCCGCGCGCTTGGTTCTTGCTCGCCACCAGCGCGTCCAGGCCTTTGCCGAAGTCCTGGTAGGCTCCTTCCCAGTCCCTCTGCTTTAGTTTGATAATCCCGGAGTCGGTAGAAACCTCGAACGCATCTACGGCGGGCTTGTTGGATCCCTTGGCGCGAACCATCGCGAAGAGCTTCTCGGCGTCGTCGACCCGGCCGATCTTTGCATACAGCCTGGCGAGGGACTGCCTGATCGCCGCGAGATAATGGCCCGCACTGTCATAAGGATCTTGATCCTTGGGACCGAGCTGTGAGTGGGCCGCAATCGCATCTTCGAAATACTTTTGGGCCGCAGGTAGATCACCCAATTCCTGATGCAAGTGGCCGAGAAGATTCGACAACACCATCATGTCGAAATGACTCAGCGTGGCTTGTGCTTTGCCCTCCGCCAATGCTCTTTGCGCCAGAATGCGGGCGCGCGCTTTGTCGCCGTTGGCGTATGCCACTAGGGCTTGTTCACCCCAACTCTGCTTGGCGCTCTCTTGTGTGCGGGCGGGTAAAGCGCTGAGGCCGACCAAAAAACCGCAGAGCAACATGCAAAGTGCGTATCGCATGGTTCGATCTCCAGCAGCGGGTAAAATCGGCGAGGATCCTGATCCACGCCACGCCATTACTTGATCGCGTGCACGGTAGCGCAACCAAACATGCATTGCGAGAACCGCACACCGTCCTGGGCGGCTTTGGGTCAGAAGCAGACGTCACTGAACCCTCGGTCCTTCGTCTGCTTAACCCCCGAAAACGGACATCCACGGGCATAGCGTCCAATGTCAGTTTGGTGCCAACAGTAGACTGCTTGCGATCTCTCAATCTGGCAGCTTTGTGCCGCCGCCCAGTTTGCGCGACAGACGGCCTGCCGCTTCGAGCGCGCAGTCACGCAGCTCGCGCAGTTTCTGCGTTGTAAAGCGCGAGCTCGGGCCGGACAGCGAGATGCCGCCAGCGAGCGAATTGTCGCTCTCGAACACCGGCACTGCCACACAGCGCATGTCGTCGGCAAACTCGAAGTCGTCATAGGCGTAGCCCTGGGCTCGGATCTTGCGCAGCTCGCTTCTCAACCGCTCAGGATCGGTGATGGTATTGCGGGCAAGCTTGACCAAACCCTGCCGGATCACGTCGTCCACAAGGGGCGCACCCTGGTAGGCAAGCATCAGCTTGCCGATGGAGGTGCAGTGCAGCGCCGCGCGATCGCCGACCTGGAAATCGATGGCGACGAGTTGCGCACCCTTGGACCTCTGCACCAGAACGGCCTGGTCGCGGTCCAGAACCGAGTAGTGCGTCGTCTCGCCGGTGCGCGCTGAGATTTCGCGCAGGCAGTCACCGATCATCTTGGCCCGCTCATCGTTGCTGAGCAGGCCGCGCGTGAGGGACAGTAGCTTGTAGCCGAGCCGGTAGCCCCGCGTGCGTGCATCGCGCACGACATAACCGGCCTCCATCAGTGTCATGAGCATGCGATAGGCTGTGCTGCGCTCGGTGCCGATGATGGCGGCAACCTCGGAGGCGGCGAGCGGCGCACGCGCCTCGGCCAGGACTTCCACCACCTTCAGCGCCCGCAGTGCCGTCGTGCTTTTGTTCGGGTCTGCGGGCCCGCGGCGGGATTGTAGGCGTCCCACGCATCGGCCTCCGTATCACTCTCAGCAATATTCGTACGCTAAGCCGGTCGCTGTTTGCAATATTCGTTTGCACTGTGCAATACTTGTTCATCAACGCAATGAGACGCAAATGGGGGAGACGCGACGTGTTGGGGGTCGGATGGGCATGGTCGCGATGCGTGCGCGGGGTATCGCAGCACGCACACCGCGACGGTATATCCGCATCTTTTCGCGGTGATGCCCCATGAGTCCGGAGCCGGAGCCCGCGGTGCCGTTCCTGGAGATGTGCGGCATCAGCAAGCGCTACGGCGGCACGCAAGCTCTGCGCTCGGTTAACATCACCGCCGAAGCCGGCGAAGTGCACGCCATTGTCGGTGAGAACGGCGCGGGCAAGAGCACGCTCTCGCGCATCCTGACCGGCACGGTGCGGTCCGACGCGGGCGAAATTCGCCTCAGCGGTAAACCGCAGACGATCACGAGCCCTTTGCGCGGCCAGCAGCTCGGCATCCGCATGGTGGCTCAGCACGCCAACTTGGTGCCCAACCTCAGCGTCACGGAAAACGTCCTGCTCGGCGGCATGCCAGCCAAAGGCCGTTTCGGCTGGTGGATCGACTGGGAGGCCGCGCACCGCCGTGTGGAGCAAATCCTAGAGAGCATCGGCTTCCAGGGAATCGACGTCCGGCGGCGAGCCGCGCGCCTGAGCCCTGCGCAGCGCCAGATCGTGGAGATTGCCAAAGCCGTAGCGGTGAAGCCTAGCATCCTGATCATGGACGAACCCTCGGCTGTGCTCGCACAGGACGATCTGACAAAGCTCTTTGCGCTGATCCGGCGCCTGCGCGAGGAGAGCGTGCTGATCTTCTACATCTCGCATCGCCTCGACGAGCTGTACGCGATTGCCGACCGCGTCACGGTGCTCAAGGACGGCGCGCTCGTCGGCACCGTGGAACCGAGCCGCACCCAGCGCGACGAGCTGATCCGCCTCATGGTCGGCCGCCCGCTCCAGGACATTTTCCCTCGCCGGGATTTGAAAACCGGCCGCGAGCTGTTGTTGCTGCATGGTCTCGGCCGTGCCGGTAGCTTCAAGGATATTTCGTTTGCTGTGGCCGAAGGCGAGGTCGTGGGACTGTACGGCCTGGTGGGCAGCGGCCGCACCGAAGTCGCACGCTGCGTTTTCGGCGCCGACCGGCCGGGGACAGGCGAGATCCGCGTGACGGGCCGCGCATTGCGCCCGCGCTCGCCACGAGATGCCTTGCGTGCCGGCATCGCCATGCTCACCGAGGACCGGATCGGCGACGGTCTGGTTCTGGGTCTGTCCATCCGCGACAACGTAAGCCTCGCGAGCTTCCCAGCCATGAGCCGCTGGGGAATGCTCGATCGGCGCCGGCAGAGCACGCTCGTGCAGACGAAGGTGCGCGAGCTCGACGTGCGCCCACCCGATATCGAGCGGTTGGCGCGCATGCTGAGCGGTGGCAACCAACAGAAGGTGGTGCTGGCGAAATGGCTCCTCACGGACGCACGCATCCTCCTCCTCGATGAACCGACGCGCGGGGTCGACGTTGCGGCGAAGAAAGAGATCTACGCCACGATCGCGGACCTCGCGGCGCGCGGCATGGGCATCCTGTTGATCTCCTCGGAGCTGCCGGAGATCCTCGGCATGTGCGACCGCACCCTGGTCATGCGCGAAGGCTGCCTGGTCGGCGAGTTCATGCGCGAGGAGGCAACCGAGGAGAAGATTTTAGCCCGCGCCGCGGGCGCGGTGGAGGCGCCGGATGCAGGCTGAGGGCACCGAGACACGCCTCAAAAGATGGTGGTTCGCCGGCGGCGAGCCGCGCCTGGGCGCGCTAGACTTCGGCCTCATCGCCGGCTTCGTCACGCTGCTGGTTGCGGGCGCCTGGTTCGCCGAGGCCTTCTTCACCGAGCGCAACATGAGCAACTTGATGCGCCAGGTGGTCGCGAACGGGCTGATCAGCCTCGGCATGCTGCTGGTGATCCTCACCGGCGGCATCGACCTCAGCGTCGGCGCGGTGGTGGCGCTCGGCGGAGTGCTGTTTGCGGGCATCGCCGATCAGCTCGGCATCGGCGCAGCGCTCGTGATCGCGATTGCGGGCGGCGCCGCCGCCGGCTTGGTCAACGGCGTCATCGTTGCGCGCTTCAAGCTGCAATCCTTTATTGTCACCCTTGCGACGATGGGCATCGTGCGCGGCTGCGTCTACCTCTATACCGAGGTCCCGCTCTCGCCGTCGCACCCCGGATTTCGCGACATCGGCGCAACTCTGGTCGGCTCGGTACCGTTGAGCATGATCATCATGCTCTTCTGCTACGCGCTCGTCTGGTGCTACCTCAACCGCACGCCGGCCGGCCGCGCCACCGTGGCGATCGGCGGCAACGAGGAGACGGTGCGCCTCGCAGGCGTAAACGTTCAGAGCATGGTGGTGATCGCGTACATGCTCTCGGGCGCTCTATCGGCGCTCTCGGGCGCGATCCTCGTCTCGCGCCTGGGCATAGCGCAGCCGAGCCTCGGCATTGCCTACGAGCTCGACGCGATCGCGGCTTGCGTCATCGGAGGTGCGGCACTCGGCGGCGGCGCCGGCAGCGTCGGCGGCACGCTCTTCGGCGTTCTCACGCTCGGCCTGATCAACAACCTGCTCAACCTGGTGGGCGTTAAATCCTTCTACCAGGACATCGTGAAAGGCGCGGTGATCATCCTAGCCGTGCTGCTAGTCGCGACAAAAAGGGTGACAAGGTGAGGTTCGTCTATTCAACAGGAGGAGAATGGCAATGAAACGCTGGACAGCAATGATCGTTGTTGGTTTTTGCAGCCTGCTGGCATTGGCGGCGCCGCCCGCTACTGCGCAGAAGGAGACGCGGATCGGCATCGTCACTCTGCAGATGAAGGCGCCGTACTTCATCGCAATGGTGCGGGCGCTGGAGGCCGAAGGCCGTGCGCACAACGTGCGTACGTTTGTCGCCGACGGCAACGCCGACGTGGCCAAGGTCAACTCCGACATTGAGGACCTGCTGGCGAAGGGGGTCGACGGGCTGATCATGAACATAAGCCCTCTCGAAGCCCTGCCCGGCGGCATGGCCGCGATCAAGAAGGCAGGCAAACCGCTCGTGCTGGTGAACCGGAAGCTCAAGGGCGGCGAGTACGACGCCTGGATCGGCGTGGACAACTTCAACACCGCAGCGGGCGTGGGTGAGGTTATCGCCAAGCGCATGGACGGCAAGGGCAACCTGCTGATGATTCGCGGCGGGCCGGAAGACAACAGCACCGGTAACGCGCGCCGCGACGGCGTCCTGTCGAAGGTCAAGGACACCGGCATCAAGGTCACCCTCGCGCCGGAGTTTGGCAAGTGGACCGAGGACGGCGGCATCCGGGTCATGGAGGACATGCTCGCCAAGCATAAGGACCTCAACGCGGTGTTCTGCGAGGGCGACGTGATGTGCCTGGGCGCGCAGAAGGCGATCGCCGACGCCGGACGCACCGCTCAGATCCAGATCTTCGGCTTCGACGGTCAGAAGGCGGCGATCGAGCAGATTATTAAGGGCTCCAACTTCGTCGCCACCGGGGTCAACTCGGCCGATGAGATCGCAAAGGTAGGCTTCAAGACCATGATGGACCTGCTCGCAGGCAAGAAGCCGGCGCAACAGGACTCGACCCCGCCGGTGCAGGTGGTCACCCCGGAGAACGCCAAGCAGATCTATAACCCGAACGCGCTGTTCTAAAGCGACTTGGAGAATGAATGCAGTCGCGACGCGAGCTGCGCCAATACTCGGTGTACCGGGCGTGGCGTAGCTCGCTGCAGCTGTTTCTCAGGTACGCGCTCCGTTGACAGACAAGTTACGTTGTTGCGTTTCCGCCTCTTGACTATTTGCGACGTTTCCGTCAAACACACCGTCCGCTGAAGACTATTTCAGCGAGCCAACTGAGGAACCCGATGCGCATCGCATCACATATCGCCACCGCGCTCAGCGCCGCCACCGGACGGTCGGATCGACCGAACGATCGGCTAGCCATGGGCGCGCGCGGCTATTGGGGCTTCTCCAGTTCGATAAATACCTCCGAGCACGGCTCGAGGCTGAAACCGGAATAACCGGCGCAGGGTCCACCCTCCGCCGTTAAGGCAGGAGGGCAGATGGCCCGCAGAACTAACCGAAGTCCATTCATACTCAACTCGTGTCCCGAGAGCGTATGCGCATGCGCGCGCACGCCCTCGTCGCATGAGCCCATACGCCTATGACTACGGCGCCGGTTGGCGCTGCGCTCTTTGACATTGTGAACGTCCAGATTTGGACGCGGCGCCGAGCCTTTGGCGCATGACAAGGTCGCTTCCACTCCGGGAGCGGCGCCGCGATCCTTTTGTCAATTTGCAAAGCTGGCTTAGCTCATCGGGCAGAGCACTCGCCTCGTAAGCGAGAGGCGGGAGATTCGAGTCCTCCAGTCAGCACCACCGCAAACGGCCGCAATCGTCCAATGGCAGGGCGCCGCTTTGGTAGGGCGGATATCGTGATCATATCCGGCCTTTATCTGCTGCAGCGCGAGCGGGCCACATCGCGGGTCGGCGTTCGATCCGCCGTTGCGGCACCATCATGCACTCGTGGCGAAATGGCAGACGCAGCCGCCTCAGAAGCGGCCGCCGCAAGGCATGGAGGTTCAAGTCCTCCCGGGTGCACCAACAATTGCTCGCTTCGCCAAGCGGCCAAGGCATCGGTTTTACATACCGACATTCCCAGGTTCGAGTCCTGGAGCGAGCACCAAACGCTTCGTTAGCTTAGCGGCGAAAGCACCTGCCCGACATGCAGGCGATCCGCAGTTCGAGTCCGCGACGAAGCACCAGCATTTCTCCCGTAGCTCAAAGGCAGAGCGCCCGGCCGATAACCGGAAGACCGCGGTTCGATATCGTGCGGGAGAACCATCACTACGAACCGGAGATCACCAATGACCACCATCACCAAACCGGGGCGGCTCACCGCCGCATGTCTCGTCGACGGACCCGGAGCGTTCAAGCCTGAGACGGTTGGGCAACGGGCTTTTAATCCGTGCGCCAGAGGTTCAACTCCTCCCGGGTCCTCCAACCCCAGCCCATGCACACGACTAGCTCAATCGGTTAGAGCGCCGTCCTCTTAAGTCGGAAGTTCGCGGTTCGATTCCGCGGTCGTGTACCAGTTTTCATTCGACCTGCGACGCATCTGTCGAGGCGGACCCGCTGTCCACGGGTTGAGACGGGTTAGATTCCCGTGCAGGTCGCCAGTTTCACTCACCCTTGTTCTTCACCACAGCAACCACGAAAGGAGGTCTGCCATGACGATGACCGCGCATCCCGCGCTCGTGCTCAATGCCGACTTCCGGCCGATGAGCTACTTCCCGCTCTCGCTGCTGTCGTGGCAGGACGCGGTGCACGCTGTGTTCAGTGACCGCGTATCGGTTGTTGCCGAGTACGATGTATGGGCGCGTAGCCCGTCGACGCAGATCCGGCTGCCGTCCGTGGTGGCGCTGCGCAAATACCAACGTGCGTCGCAGCGTGTCGCCCTCACGCGCTTCAACGTGTTCCTGCGCGACCGCTTCACGTGCCAGTATTGCGGCGAGGTGTTCCCATCCTCGGCGCTGACATTCGAGCACGTCATCCCGCGCTCGCGCGGCGGCCAGACCACGTGGTCGAACATCGTCACGGCCTGCGTGCCGTGCAAATACGGCCAAGGGCAACTCACTGCGCATCAAGCCAAGGCGCCAGCCGAGAGAGCCGACACTTAACGACCTGCTGGCTGCCAAGCGTGGTTTTCCACCCGGCTATCTGCACGAGAGCTGGACGGACTACCTCTATTGGGATGCGCAGCTCGACCCCTAGCACCGTTTCGTAGCTCAGTTGATCAGAGCGCCGCCTTCCGAAGGCGGAGGTCGCGCGTTCAAATCGCGCCGAGACGTCCATGTTCTTGGCATGCGTTCAGCATGACACGAGAAGGCTCCGCTGGAGTGGCCGGCACCCCGTCTTGAAAACGGGTGGGCACCGCAAGGTGTGGCGTTCGAACCGTCAGCCTTCCGCCAACACCGGTGCGGGCGATCGCGAGATCGCCCGCACCTCTCGACGCACAGATACTCAAGCGGCAACGAGGCCTGACTGTAAATCGGGTGCCTATGTGCTTCGCAGGTTCGAGTCCTGCTCTGTGCACCAGCGTCCGTAGCTCAATGGCAGAGCCGTGCGTCGCCAGCGCACAGACATGGGTTCGATTCCCGTCGGCCGCACCAATTCTGAATTCGCCTGGGAAGCTAATCTGGTGAAAGCGCCGCGCCGAAGCCGCGGAGAGGTGGGCTCGAAACCTACCCCAGGCACCATGTCTTCGCGGGGGTCGGACCCATCTCGCCATCGCTCCGTTGCACGCGGAGCAGGGTCTGGCCCCCAAGGCAACCCAATCGGGGTACGCGCAGGGTCCGCAGATCTCCCTTGCAAGGAGATTGAGCTCGGCTCGAGTCCGAGGTGCTCCACCATTCCCTGATCGTCCAACGGCAGGACGCCCGATTGTTAATCGGTCAATCCAGGTTCGAATCCTGGTCGGGGAGCCAATCCGTCGCGATCGTCTAGTGGCGAGAACACGCCGGCTCTCAACCGGCAGACCGGAGTTCGAGTCTCCGTCGCGGCACCAGCATTGCACACGTAGCTCAATTGGACTGAGCACCTGATTACGGATCAGGAGGATGCAGGTTCGAAGTCCTGCCGTGTGCTCCAATCATCAGCGTGTAGGGGAGCCTGGCCGTCCCTGCCTGGCTTGGAACCAGGAGATCGGTAGTTCAAATCCACCCACGCTGACCACTACACTCAACCGCAAACAGGAGCGAGTTATGAGGAACGTCAAGATTTACGGCGAGCATGAGCCCAAGACGCTCGCGCAGATGCAGCGCTGCATGACCGTCGGCAGCGCCGTCAAGGGCGTTCTGTGCGCCGACGGCCATCTCGGTTATGCGCACCCCATCGGCGGCGTGGTCGCCTACGAACAGGACATCTCGATCAGCGGCGTCGGCTTCGATATTGCGTGCGGCAACATGGCTGTTCGGCTCGACGCCCGCTACAAGGAGCTGGCGCCGCGCGCCAGGACGATCCTCGACGATATCGGCCGATCGATCAGCTTCGGCATCGGGCAGCGCAACCCCGTGAAAGTCGATCACGATCTTTTCGACTCGTCCCTGTGGCACGCGGCCGGCGTAACGGATCTCAAGGAGATGGCCCGCCAGCAGCTCGGAACGGTCGGGTCCGGCAACCACTATGTCGATCTGTTCGAAGACGAGGACGGCTTTGTCTGGATCGGCGTGCACTTCGGCTCGCGCGGTCTGGGGCACAAGATCACGACCAAGCATCTGGCATGGGCCGGCGCCAAGGACGGCATGGAGGTCGATCCGGCCGTGGTGCGGGCCGATGGTGACATCGGGCAAAGCTACATCGCCGGGATCGAGCTCGGCGGGCTGTATGCGTATGCCGGTCGCGAATGGGTCGTGGAACGCGTGCGCCAGATCATCGGCGCCGCCGTCACCGAGAGCGTGCACAACCACCACAACTTCGCCTGGCGCGAGACGCACGGCGATCGTGAGCTGTGGGTGGTACGCAAGGGCGCCACGCCGGCCTTCCCGGGCCAGCGCGGCTTCGTTGGCGGCTCGATGGGAGACGACGCGGTGATTCTCGAAGGTATCGAGAGCGAGGCATCGGCCGATAGCCTCTACTCGACGGTGCACGGCGCCGGTCGCATTTGCGGTCGCATGGAAGCGAAAGGCAAGAAGAACAAGGCCGGTGAGTGGACCAGGCTGCCCCGCTTCACGCGTGAGCAAATGGACGCCTGGCTGCAGGAGAAGCACGTCCTGCTCCGTGGCGGCGATGTCGACGAGAGCCCGATGGCCTACCGCAGGTTGCCGGACGTGCTGCGCGAGCATGACGGCACCATCCAAGTCCTCCACACGCTTCGGCCGTTTGCCGTCGCGATGGCAGGACCTGGGGAGTTCGACCCGTACAAGGACTGAGGGGTGGCGTTCGCGCCATTCCCTATTCTCCGCGTCCAATCCCGGGATTGGACGTCGCACACAATTGCCCTCGTAGCTCAGTGGAGGAGAGCGGCCGTCTTCTAAGCGGCGGGTCGGGTGTTCGAGTCACCCCGAGGGCTCCAATTCGATTGCGGATGGTTGGCCGAGCGGTAAGGCAACGCGTTGCTAGCGCGTCGAGACCTTTTGGGTCGCGCAGGTTCGATCCCTGCACCATCCGCCATTTTGTTTGCGCGCAGCCGCCACGCCAACCCTGCGCGCGAGGCGGGCATAGCTCAATGGCAGAGCCGCTGTCTTCCAAGCAGAAGATGCGAGTTCGATTCTCGCTGCCCGCTCCAAAATTGCCACGTTCGTCTAGCGGCCGAGGACACCGGTCCTTCAAATCGGATGGCGCGGGTTCGAATCCCGCACGTGGCCCGGCTTGGTTCGAATCCAAGAGGGGCAGCCACCTTCAGCAGCGCGGAATAGCTCAGTCGGTAGAGCGGGGGTTTCATACGCCTCGTCAGCCGCAGGTTCGATCCCTGCTTCCGCGACCATAGTGGGAAGGCAACGGGTCGTGGCCCGTCAAGAGGCGGTTCGATCCCGCCAGTCGGTACGGGCGTGTAGCTCATCGGTAGAGCGGCGGAGTCCAAACCCGCGCCAGAGAGGGTTCAACTCCTTCCTCGCCCGCCATCATCGATCTGGACGTGCAAGGTGATGACGGTAGATCGAAACAAAGGCAGTTCCCGAATGGGAGGCACCTGTCAGCGGTTGCATTTTGCTCTAGCGCATCGTGCTAGGCCCGCGCCTTCTTCGCCTCCTCCCCCTCTGACTGTACTGCCACCTTCTTCACGGGTTCGTTCCGGGCAGCTGTCCGCTTCGGGTCACTTTTCGCCGTGCAGGCAGTTGCGTCGGCACGCTCGGTTTACCCTCATTAACGGACATTCTGCGCGCTGCACGAGCACGGGGAGATTGTGCCAATAGGAGTCGATCTTTCGGTAGTGCCCAACTTTGAAATTTGCGGGCAACTCAGGCTTGGGAGATGCCGAGAAAGCCTCGGATCGCATCAGCCGCTGCCGTTGCATCCTTCTTGTCCGTGTGCGGGAGTGCCCAAGCACTGCCATCGCCCATGACGAGCATAACACTGCAAAGTTCGACGCCAGAGGCACGGTCTACGAACGTGTCTACGTTAGCCCCGGCAACATCAGCAAGAGAACGTTCCATGGGCCTTCTTGCCCAGAACAGGAACTTGCGCTGCATGGTCGCTTTGCCCGCGTTCCTGTCGAGGGTGAACGTCGTCGAGCCCGACTTGAGTACTAGTCGCTGTGGGGTGCGTTCGATTGTAGTCAAAGGGCACCTCCCGTCAGTTCGAAATTTGACGCCTCAATAGGAGGATTCTGGATCGCCTCGTTCTTAAGTTGAGTGGGGTCGCGGCTGTCTTCCTTGACCAGACTGAGAAGAATGTTTGCTAGTCTTAGTCGGGCTGCCTCTATGGCACGCGGGCGTTTGCTTACTGTCGGTTTGACTTCATCCCAAGCGTCATCGAACGCCTTGAACAGGATCTTCAGCGTCTCAGGTCCATAGGCAGCGCTGTGAACGAGATGGTGAGCTTTCATCTGCCTCAACCCCAGACCTCGCTGGGGGTAGTCTATCGCAATCGGGCGCGGAGACGTAGCCGACGTACGGACGGATCGGGGCCGTCGCCACCGCTCATCCGACACGGAGCTTTGGGTCTCTAAGTGGCAGCCTATACAGAATCCGCCCGCTTGCGAATTCGATCCGTGGGGGCCTATCGAAATACTCGGAGCGGTGGGACGGTCGGCCAAAGAATGTCCTGGAATGCCGCAGAATGCTTGGCTGTCCCACTTGAGGGCAACCCGCTGCTACACTTGGAATTCTTCCGCCCTCTCTTGGGCACCAAAGAATACATCATATGACATTGAGATAGTTGGTTTTCTGTCGTTTGGAAAAAGTCCGGGCAACACCTTGCTCGTCGCGCACGGTCTTTCAAGCTCTCTGGCAAGCGTTCGTCACGGACCATTGGGGTCCGGTGTTACCCATGATCGGACATTCGCGCAGCTGATCGCAATGTCGGCTTAGTGCCAATTTCTGCCGAGAGCATTGGTGCGGAAGCCGTCGAGCGACGTGTCGTAGATTGAACGCACGCCGGGAGATGGGGGCCTGAATGGTGAGAGAAAGGACAACTGGGGACGTGAGTATGGCTGCTGAAGTAGCGCCTTTAGCCTACTGCCCCCTTTCGCCCCATATTTGCCGGGTTTGTGGCCACTCCGGGTTAATTCAAGACAACGGAGGTGGCACATGACCAAGGCCGTAGTCGCATCGTTCAGCACCATCGGAGTTCTCACTACGGCCTACTGGCTCGCCGATGGTGCGATAGCCCAGGGCAAGAAAGACGACGCATTCGGAGCCGACGTGTCGTCCCAGTGCGCGCAGATGACTAGCGCGCAGGTGAAGGATGAGTGCGTTCGCCGACTGCGCGGCGAATCCCAAATCGGGTCCGAACGTTCGTGGCAAGATGGCGCGTCCGCCAACAGCTCAAATCAAGGCCCGCCGGGATTTGCGACTGATCGGGGCGCCCCCGCAGGGAAGGGCCGGCGATAGAGCGCAAGGTCACTTCTTGCCGAGTTGGTGTTCCATCTCAACCTTGGCGGCGTAGGTAAGGCCTAAGCCGGATACGCGACCGGCCTCAATCCCTATCGGGTTAAGTTCTGACGCCTTCGCCACGGTCCAATCTGGTTGATAGGTCAGCAGCTCGGTTTTGCCGAACACCTGCTGCTTGGATGGTGGTCCGAGGAGGCTGATCACCTCTTCGCGCGTCATGCCGATCTTGATGGTGGTCAAAGCCTGCGACGCAGACGGAGACAAATAGAAACCACTGCTGCTGCATCCGTGCATCTGCACGCACGCGAGCAGAGCCACTAACCAGCCCCGCTGGAACCGCCGCATGGCGGCAATTTGAACGTCGAAATTTGGACATGATGATGTCCGCCTCAATGGCATTTGGAAGATGCATGACCGAGGCATCGGGTTCAAATGGCATCGGGAGCTTTGCAACGCTGGGCGCGGTAATTTCTAACGTCATCAAACCGGGTCGACTAACCAGCGTTCTAGGCAAGCACGCGTGGCAACCGCGTGTACAGTCCCGTTCACTCGCGAGACTGCAGGCCCAAGGGCGTCTCATTCCCCTGGGGCGCCCTACTGGTCTGGGCTTCCTCACAGCAGTGCTGCCCAATCGCCGCCGCTGCTGCGCTGAGCTGGTTCTGAGTATTCGCATTTCGTCCATTCGCAACAGCAGATAAGTACCCGGCAGATCAAAGATTACTGAATTGCGGAGTTGGTGTCCCAGGGGAACTCCGTACGAGCATTGGTGGTTGTTAAATCGTTCAACCTTGCGCGCAGGAAGACCGTGAACCAGGACGCAGGACTCTCTGAGCGCTCTGGGCCTTTATGTCTCGCCATTGCTGGTCTGGCCGTCGTCCTGTCGTTGTATTCTGCTACCGCGCCATCAAGTAGCCAGGCGGCCGATTGGAGCGGACGTGTCATCGCGCACATAACCTCGGCCGGCAACGACGGTGGCAGTGCGTCCAAGGATCGCGCTGGCGAGAAACGCGTTCCTGATTGGTTACTGGTGCAAAGCGTGCCGTTGGTGGGGGCACCGGGCGAAGACTTGGTACTTGTGGAGGTTCTGGAATCCGTGCCCGAGAGTGTCGAAGAGCGTATCGCGCGGGAACACGGGTTGCAGCTCGTAACGCGACTGACAGTCGGGGGCCCCGGTAGGCGCATTGTTGTTTATCGTGCCTTCGACGGAAGGAGCCCGGCTGAGGTCGTCGCAGCCCTAAAGCGCGATCAGCGCGTGAGTAGCGCGCAGACGAATGCTGTCTATAGGCTGCCGCGGGCCGCACCTGCGCAAGGGGCGATCAATGACGCGAAACCACCACTCGGCATCTCAGGAAGGCTGGCGAAACGGCAACGGTCGCGACACGATCAAAAAGGCAGTGGGCCGACAAGCGGGCCACGTGCGACTGCCGGCGAGCAGGTTATGGCACTGCCACGCTCGGCGATTGTCACCAACGACCACGCCCGCCTGCGGTGGCCGACAGCCGATGAGCCCTTCATCGACATAGGCATGGCAGAGTAGCGTCGGTGCCGAATGTCGGGGCGGCGAGAGAGTTAGCTTGGGGTCAGACTTTCGCGTGGCCCCTCCGGCAGGTTTCGGAGCGAACTTGCCGTTAGATCAAAGGCCTGTCGTGACTTGGTGCCAACAGCCTCGGTCGAGCGAGTTTGACTATCACGAGCTGGTTGCGCGAATGCAACGCAGTTCGTGGCCTTCGCGTCTCCATCGCAAATCGTCAATGTTGCGATGGACCTTCTTTGACCATGTGGCTTGGCAACGTCTTCTTCAAGACATCGTAACGGGTTGCGAGCATGGATGGCCGCGCCTCGAAGATTGCGCTCCAGTCCGCGGGACGCGGATACTTATCGCGCCTAGGCAGCCCAGCGACCGACGATCTTGGTGCTATCAGTGAACGCCTACTTGCTATTGTCACCCCTGGCGTAGGACGCAATCGGCAGGTTGACGGTGACACCGCGCCAAATCCAGCCGGGGAAAGGCCCTGACGCCCGATTGGGTCGTCAAGGTAGTGCAATGGTGCTAGGCTTCAGTCAACCATATCGGTCCGATGGTCGCAGAGTTCGTTTGTTGACCGCTGAATTCTTCGCTCTGATCGCAATCGGGTTCTTCGCCCAGCTCGTCGATGGAGCGCTTGGGATGGCATTTGGCGTCATCTCGACGACTGCTCTCCTCTCGCTCGGAATACCACCCGCGCAGGCCAGCGCCGCGGTTCACACTGCGGAAGTGGCAACCACGGGGGTCTCCGGGTTGTCGCATTTGTTCCACCAGAACATTCACCGCAAGCTGCTTCTCACGCTCGCCACGGCTGGCGTTCTTGGCGGCGTCCTGGGGGCATACGTCCTTTCGAACATCGACGGGCGGGCGATACGTCCCTTTGTCGCCGCCTACCTCTTGGTGATTGGTGTGCTTATTCTCATGAAGGCGGTGAAGCTGGCCCCCACCAATGAGGACGCGAAGGTGGGATATGCCGCGCCACTCGGATTGGTAGGCGGCTTCCTGGATGCGATTGGAGGGGGCGGCTGGGGCCCCATGGTCACTTCGACGCTGATTGGTTCGGGCCACGCTCCGCGCAAGGTGATCGGCTCAGTCAGCGCCGCGGAATTTTTTGTCACCGTTGCTGTGGCAACGACATTCTTCATCGAGTTGGGAACCGCTCATGTCGAACACATTGCTGCTCTGATCATCGGTGGTGTTCTGGCCGCCCCTTTCGGCGCATACGTCGTGCGTCACGTGCCGCCCCACGCGCTGATGGCTGTCGTAGGGATGCTGGTCAGCGCCCTGGCGCTATTTCAACTGATCAAATCTTTTGGCTGACGAGAACGGCTCGCATTGCCCAGCATAGGACCGTAGGGCATCGCCCCCCCGCCGTCAGGATGCGCGGGCGCTGCCTACGCAGAAGGGTGAATCGCTTGAACTAGCTCGCGCGCGGACTGTATGCGATTATCAGTACGCGAAATGAAAACGTCGGCGGGCAGCCGGCCGTGCCAACACCATGGGATTGGACAGAAAACGATGAAGCGGATCGCACTGTTTCTGGCTACCAACATTGCAGTGCTGATCGTCATTGCGGTGTTTGCGAACATCCTGGGTTTAGGGCAAATCGCCGATGCCAGCGGTCTCAATCTGGGTGCGTTGCTCGCGTTGTCGGCGGTCATCGGCTTTGCAGGCGCAATCATATCGCTGCTGATCTCGAAGCCGATGGCCAAGTGGCAGACGGGCGCCCGTGTCATCACTGAGCCCGCCGATGCCGACGGACGTTGGCTGCTGGAAACCGTGCAAAAGCTGTCGACCCGCGCCGGCATCAGGATGCCTGAGGTCGCCGTCTACGAAGGCGAGCCCAACGCCTTTGCGACCGGAGCCTTCAAGAATTCCGCACTCGTCGCGATCTCATCCGGGCTGCTCCAGACCATGAACCACGAGGAGGTGGAAGCCGTCCTCGCGCACGAGGTTGCCCACGTCGCGAATGGCGACATGGTTACGATGACGCTTATCCAGGGCGTGGTGAACACCTTCGTCGTGTTCCTGTCGCGCATCGTCGGCTACGCTGTAGACAAGCAGATCAATAGGGGCGGCAACGGCCAGGGCATCGGTTATTTCGTCACCTCGTTGGTATGCCAGATCGTGTTCGGCGTTCTCGCATCCATGATTGTGGCTTGGTTCTCTCGTCATCGCGAGTTCCGCGCGGATGCGGGTGCAGCCAGCTATATGGGCCAGCCCAACAGCATGATCAGCGCGCTCACGAGCTTAGGTCGCGTCGAGCCGGGCGAGCTGCCAAAATCCATTCAAGCATCAGGGATTAACGACAGACCAGGCCTGATGGCTCTGTTCTCCACCCACCCGCCGATCGAGGCCCGCATCGCGGCGCTGCAGCAGCTCCGGCAATAGGCGACCTTGCACCCAGTACAAGAGCCCCAGCCTCGCGTCAGCGACGCGGGAAGACCAACTGCTTCACTTGTCGGCTATGAGCGACAGTTCGGTCAGGACATGAATGCGTTTGGGCGCGATGTCTGATTTGGGTCAAAAGCTGACGTTACCGCGGCTTCGGCTCGTGGTCTGGTCTACCCCTTAAAGCAGACATCGGCTCCCTCCTCCGAGACGCACTCGGTCACTAACCGGGTGCTGCCATGCGCCGCTGGGAGACGACCTCTACTTTCGTTCCGATATCGGGCAGGCGATCAAGTAGATGTAGGAAATCGTCGGCATCAAGAACCAGCAAATCAGTCGCCCGAGCGGCTGTCACCGTTGCAGACCGCGGCTCACGTGACAATAGAGCCATCTCGCCAAAAAAGTCTCCTTCTTCAAGACGCACTTTACCGAGTGCCGAGTCCACTTCCACTGACCCGCTGGCAATCAGATACATTGCATCGCCGCGATCGCCTTTGCGGATGATCGTTGTGCCGGCCGGGACAGTTCGGGCGCTCAGAATTCCCACAAGCTCGGCGATCGAGCTGGCATCCAGGCGTGAGAACAGTGGAACTTGCGCGACCATTGCAAAAGTTACAATGAAGTCGCGGCGACGAATCTCCTCATAGAAGCCACGCCCAATGATAGCTACTGGCAACGCGAAGCACCCAATTCCGAGCATGACCGTGATAGCTGCGATGATGCTGCCGAGCGTTGTCAGAGGCATGGTTTCGGCCCCGCCAATTTTGGCAAGCATGGCGGCCGCCCACCAAATCGCTTTTGGCATGTCTCCAAGCCGGTCCGGCTGTATTGCGCCCTCAACGGCGTGCATTGCAGCGGCGGCGCCTAGCAACACTCCGACGAATATGATGACACACGCCAACAGCGCGCGCCGCTCACTGGCGATGAGACGCCCGATGGCGGCCAGGGCAGGCGAGTAACGCGCGAGCTTGAGGAACCGCACAAGCCGTGTGAGCGACAAGAGGCCATGCTGCGGAAATAGGAGTTCGAGAAGCAGCGGAAGCAGTGCAAGCGCATCGATGATCATCAAGGGCGTTGCCGCAAAGCGAAAGCGCGCGCCAAGCGCCGTGTGTTCCCGAAGTAGGGGATGTTCCGGCGCAGCCCATATCCGCGCGACATACTCAAGGGTGAATACGAGCACACAGAGCCGATCGAAGATGTGGAGGCTGACGCCATGGCGCAAGGTGATATCGGGGACAGTCTGCGCTACGGTCGCCGCGACATTGGCGACAGTCAGCAGGACCAAGATCCAGTCGATGACGCGCGACACCGGTTCCCTGCGGCGTCCGTGCTCAAGGATCTGAAACAATCGCTGGCGCAGGGTCTCTCGATTTTCGGGATCTGCGTCCACCGATATACCCGATCTGCACTCCGGCTGGCCGCACCTGATCGGCATCACGGGCGAGTGCTCACCACGATCTTCATCAATCTGGTGCTGATCGCAATAGCCACCTAGTAACCTTGATGATCGGCGCCGTTTTTCCGGGGACTTAGCACCCCGGGGCACCGCCGCTTCACCCAAGCTGCCGTGGCCACCGCCGGGCGCGGAACGCCACACGGTGAACCTTATCGCTCCGCGTCCATAGCCTCCCTCGGACTTTTCGGGACGTGCGCCCCTGCGTCGTGCCTAATTGAGCTCATGATGAGCAAATGAGCCGATCTCAAGAGATCGAGTAGAGCTTATCAGCGAACTGTGACCACGGCCGCCACGCCGTTTCGCCGCCTTCTTTGAACGAAAAGCAGACGAGCATGATTGGTCGGGCAAATCGTAACTTGGCGAACGAGTTCGTTCCTGGACATGGAGGACGATTTACTCTGTGGACAAGCATCCCGGTGAATGTCGGCTTAGTGCCAGTTTACGGAAGTAATGGCTCGGTAAGTTGACCAACTAGGGCCGATTTCCCCTCGATGGATCTGCCGCCGCGCGGATCTCCGAAAACACCTGGTCTCCTGCGGTCGCTTCAATCGCAACCGGACTCGTAAGGCAAGTTGCGTGCTGGTCTGCCGGTACCCGACATTCACGACGCCTGCGGAAGATCATTCCGGCTACCGGCACCGCTTGTGCCGTAGAGCACAACAGGCCGGCGCAGTGGACACCATGTTTAGCCAATCAGCGGCTCGCCGCCGGCCGTTTTTGCAGCGTCGAATAATATTTAACGCTGCAGTAACGGACGGTTCGCGCTCCGGATGACGAGGCTCGTCTTGAATGCCTCATAGATGAACGGCGATTGATGTCGCCACTGCCCGGAGAATCCACATGCGACAGACACAAATTGCCACCGCCAGTGCATTGGTCCTCGCGGTCCTTACCATCGTGGGCGTCACTGTCATCAATGCCAAATCGTCGAAACAGGTGGTGGCGGCGCCAACCTCAAGTTCAGTTGATGTTATGCGGATGATGCGTGATGCGAAGGACCTCCCTCGCGAGCAGTTTGACGCATACTGAGACGACATCATTGGCTTGGCGCGCAATGAATACCTTTCACATTATTAGATTCCTGCTTTGGCTATTTGGAGCCTTAGCGTCCCTTGCCGTCAGCCTTTTCTGCGCTATGCCAATGTCGGCCGGCAAAATAAGCGCGTTGGCCCTCATTCCCTTTGCTTGGACTGTGGCGCTACTTGCGGGGTCGGTCCATTACCTTCCGACACAATGGATACAGCAGATTCTCGCAACGTGGACACCGGGCGTACTTCGCCCGCTCGATCCGATGAAGTCCGCTTTGGGTCACAAGCAGACGTCACTGCCCCCGTTAGCGCGCCGTCAGCTTTGCCCCGAAAGCAGACATGCTGCGGCATCCAACTAACATCCGCTTTATGCCAATTCCGACATTCGCCGAAGCGGTCAGGACGGACATGAAGTCCGCCCTGACCGCTGATTGCATGAAATCAACGCCTCGCCTCGATGATCAGGTTGAACGGTGTCTCCGCGGCCGTGCGAACCGTGGCGAACCCGGCTGACTTCAGCACAGCTTGGAGCTGGCGCGGGCCGGCTTGAGCGCCGAGGACGTGCGTGCCCTTCTCTGAGATGGCGTGGGCACAGCACATAGTCGAGGAGGCGGCGTAGTACAGGCGGCCGACGGGGTTGATGTTGTCCTCGACGCGGTCGCGCGCGAACGGCTCGATGAGCATGACTGTACCGTCCTGGGCCAGCGCGCCTGTCGCATGCCGTGCCGCGTCGACCGGCCGACCCATGTCGTGGAGCGCATCGAAGAAGCAGATCAGGTCGTAGCCGCGCCGCGCGTAGTTTTCGGCCGTGGCTACCTCGAACGTCACGCGATCCGCGACGCCCGCCTTGTCCGCCACCCTGCGGGCGATCGCAATCGACTCCTCGTGCGCGTCGAAGCCCCAGAACCGGCTCTTGGGGTAAGCCTTCGCCATGAGCACGGTGGAATGTCCGTGACCGCAGCCGACGTCGGCGACCTCGGCGCCATTGGCGAGCTTGCCGACGACGCCGGTCAACGCCGGCAGCCACTCCTGGACGAGGTTCGCGCTGTAACCGTTGCGGTAAAGAGCCGCGATGCCGCAGAAGAGCTGCTCGCTGTGCTCACCCCAGCTGACGCCTTTGCCGGTCTTGAAGGCTTCGAGCGACTTGGACTCGTCCGCCCACATCGATGAAACCACCTTCCAGCCATGGGTGAGGAAGACAGGGCTCGTGTCGTCGGCGAGGATCGCCGCCTGCTCGGGTGTCAGTTCGTAGGTCGAAGAGGTCGGGTGGTAGTCGACATATCCGCCCGCAACCTGCGAGTTGAGCCACTCGCGCACGTAGCGCTCTGCGCATCCTGATCGCTTGGCGAGCTCCTGCGAGCTGAGCGGGCCTGCACCTGCCATGGACTTGTACAGACCGAGCTTGTCGCCAAGGCTCACCATCACGCCGCCGTAGCCGGCGGAAATATCTCCGAACAAGCGTCCGAAAAGGGCTTCGAGCTTCTGCTGATTGATCGTCGTCATGGCAGTCTCCTTCGTTTGTGTCACACGCTCGTGTGCGGGCGGTGCCAGGGAAATTGTGTCAGAGACATCCATGTCTCCTGCCGGCTGATCGCGGTGAGGTCTGCTACCGCGGCGCGGTCGAGGCCAATGTCGGCGAGCGTGCGGTCGTCCAAAACGGCAAGCTCGCGATACAGCCGTCGTACGGCACGGCGCAGAACGGCTGATACGATGGCGTCGGCGGCAAGTGAGGCGAGGCGCCTCGCTGCCTGCGGCACCACGGGCAGTCCGGCGGCACTCATTGCATTTGAGGCGGGATTGGCATTACTCATGATCTGTCTCCTTGTTGGCTGGCGCCCGCGCGTCGAAGTGGGGGGACAGTGCCTGTCGGCTAACCAGTTCGTGAGTGCGAAACCGGCCAGCAGCGGTTCTTTTGTGCCAGGAGATGCTGAATGGCGGGACAGCCTCGGCCGCTACATGTGAGCCTCGTGGCGATCCCCGACGCCGTGATCTCGACGCTGAGCGGCATCTACGACGTGCTCGGCTGCTTCCGCATGATGGCGGGTATCGAGCCGTCGATTCCCGATGAGCCACCGTTCGTCGTCGAGATCGTTTCCACCTCCAGGGGCAGCGTGCTTCTGGCGAGCGGCGTCCCGGTTGAGGCGCGCCGCGCCGTCGCCGAAGTCGACGCAACGGACATCATCATCGTTCCCTCGGTCCTGCTCGGTGCCGAGGGATGGAAGACCGGGCGCTACCCCGAACTGGTGGCGTGGGCCGCACGCATGCACGACCGCGGTGCGCTGCTGTGCTCGGCATGCTCAGGCGTCTTTCTGCTGGCGGAGACTGGCCTCTTCGATGGTCAGCCGACCACGGTCCATTGGGGCTATGCTGAGGCTTTCGCCAAGGTGTTCCCACGCGTTCCGTTGCAGCCGGATCGCGTGCTGATCGTTGCGGGTGAGCGCGAGCAACTCATCACCTCGGGCGCATCGATGACATGGCACGACCTCGTGCTCTACCTCATCGCCAGGCACGTCGGAGCGACGGCTGCGCAGACGGTGGCGCGGTTCTTTGCGCTGCAATGGCATCATGATGGGCTTGCCCCGTACATTGTCTTCCAAGGGCGGAAGGATCATGGCGACGCGGCGATCGCGGAGGCGCAATCCTGGCTGTCGACGCACTTCTCCGTCGCGAGCCCGGTGGAGGAGATGGTAAAGCGCTCCGGCCTTGCCGAACGCACGTTCAAGCGGCGCTTCACGGAGGCGACCGGATTGGCACCGATCGACTACGTGCAGCGGCTACGCATCGAAGACGCAAAGCGGCGACTGGAGCGGACGGAGGCGCCGGCCGACGAGATCAGCTGGCAGGTCGGGTACGAAGACGGCGCCTACTTCCGGCGCCTCTTTAAGCGCACCACGGGCATGACGCCGGGTGCCTATCGCAGGCGCTTCCAGGTGCCGGCGTTTGCCAAAGGCCATAGTGCATGAGGGCATGCGATGCGTCGTGGTCCGATGGGGCTTGCAACGAGCGCACGCTTGTCAGGCTCAGGCAGCCACCGCACGTTTGCGCAACGAAGTTGGAGATTTAGTTCGGCAGTAGGTCTTTGAGTACCAAGACAGCTTTGGGTCAGAAGCGGACGTCAGCGAGTCTTGTCCGGAACGTCTGCTTTGCCCCTGAAAGCAGACATTCGCGAGCATCGCAGCCGATGACAGCTTTGTGCCACTACCTGACATGGGGCTCCACGAAATGGTGTCGACAAGGGCGTTCAGCTCAAGGCCTTGCGCAACGGTCGTTCAACGCCTGGGCAACCGAGGGACTGCCGCGAGCAGGCCCGGGGTGGCGCTCGCGATGAGTTGGTTGACGTCGATGTTCGGGGCGATCGCCATGTAATCCTCGTCGATCAAGAGCGAGGCGGCGCCATGCACGAAGGTCCACAACTTGAGCGCGATCTGTTGTGCATCTCCGCGCACTTTGTTGCGCTTACAGTAGATGGCAACCTGACCGATGACATGCGCGAAGCACTCATGACCGGTTCCAACCACGTGCTCCGCTTTCTTGAGCGCCGGCTCCTGACCAAACATCAAGCGGAATACCGCCGTCTCTTCAACCGCAAAAGCAACATACGCTTGGCCCATGGCGATAATCCCGTCCAAGGTGCCCTCGCCTTTCTCAGCCACCACGGCCATCGATCGCTTCCTGAGCTCGTCGAAGCCGCGTGAAGCGATTTCCTCAAGAATCTCCTGCTTGCCTTTGAAGTGACGGTAGGGTGCCGCGGTGGTGACGCCAGCGACGCGACAGGCGTCGGCAAGCGTGAAATTTTCCGCCCCACGCTCTTCCACTAGCTGCCGCGTCGCCCGGATCAGGGCCTCGCGCAGCTCCCCATGGTGATAGCGAGGCTTGCGGCGCACTTTGCTTGTCGAGCTTTTTTGCATGGCCCCAACAATGGACGCTTCACAAGGAATTGAAAAGTTAGCGTCGCTAACACTTTGCGATGTCAATGCCGCTAACATATGTTAGCTGCGCTCACATCGCAAGCACTGGGTTGAGCCAGAGTGCCTAGATGCGAACCGGTACTGCGAGCCTGAAGCAGGAGCTTTTTCATGGGCGTTCAGCAATCTACGGCCTTCGCCCCAGGAATAAGAGGCTGGGGCGGCGCCATCAGTCGCGTGGGAATCCTGGGCATCGCGGCGCTGCTGGCCGGCTGCAAGGGCGAGGCGGCCGTTCAGGAAAAGCAGGCACGGCCCGTCAAGGTCGCGATCGTGGCAGCGGCCCCGCAAGGGCGCTCGCTCAGCTATTCCGGCGTTGTGCGGCCAAGGATTGAGAGTGCCGTAGGTTTTCGCGTGGCTGGCAAGATTGTCGAGCGCTCGGTCAATGTGGGCGACCGTGTCGCCGCCGATCAGGTGGTCGCCCGTCTCGATGAGACGGACCTGAAGCTTGCGGAAAACAGTGCCAAGGCCGCTGTGGCCTCGGCGCGCAGCCGTCGCGACGTGGCAAACGACAACCTCGAACGCGCCAAAGTCCTGTTGCCGAAAGCGATCATCTCGCAGGCAGCCTACGATACCAGACGCAACGAGTTGGATGCGGCTGTGGCCGCGCTGGACAGCGCCGACGCTCAGCTGCGCCAGGCCGTCAATGCGGTTGGCTACACGACCCTGAAGGCCGACAAGGCGGGAATCGTCACGGCGGTGACAGGTGAACCGGGCCAGGTGGTAGGCGCTGGTCAGACGGTCATCACACTGGCCGACGCCGGAGAAACCGAAATTGCCGTTGGCGTCCCCGAGCAGGACGCCAGTCGTCTGACATTAGGACAAGAGGCCAAGATTGCGCTCTGGGCGGGCCCACGTATGAGCCTTGAGGGGCGCATTCGCGAAATTGCCGGTCAGGCGGATGCCGCATCACGGACTTATGCCGTTCGCATCGCGGTGAACACGCCGCCGCAGACCATGCGGCTTGGTATGACCGCATCGGTCGCGCTCAGGATCGATGAGGAAGCCACGCCGCTGGTGATACCCGTGACGTCGCTGTTCGAAAGCGGCGGGGGCCCAGCGGTGTTCGTCGTCGATCAGGAGAGCAAGGCGGTGCGACAGACAGCCGTTACCCTTGGCGGGATTGCCGACGACGGCGTGCGGATCGCCAGTGGCCTTCGGGTGGGAGACATGGTCGTCACCGCGGGCGTGCAGTTTCTTCGCGATGGCATGCGCGTCAAGCTTCCGGGCGAGCGCCCACAAACACGCTCGAGCGGCCCCACCCCGAACGGACCCACCTAAGACGAGAAAGTGTTCGGGTCTAGGACCCCAAGTGTCGGAGCGAAGTGTTCATGAGCGCGGATCAACAAAGGGAGGCATCGAGCGGGTTCAATCTGTCGCGCTGGGCCATCAATCACGGCAGCTTTACAGCATTTCTCCTCGTACTGCTGCTTGCAGCTGGCGCCTTCTCGTTGCTGCGCATCGGCCAGAAGGAGGATCCGGATTTCACGTTTCGCGTGATGGTCGTGCAGGTGCTTTGGCCCGGCGCCACGTCCGAGGAGATGCAGGACCAGGTGGTCGACAAGCTCGAGCGCAAGCTGCAAGAAACGCCCGGCCTCGATTTTGTTCGCTCGTACACCCGACCCGGTTTGGCCACCATTTTTGTCAACCTGAAGGGTTCGGTGCGGGGAGAGGCCGTCAAAGACGCCTTCTATCAGGTGCGCAAGAAAATTGGTGACATTCGCCAAACGCTGCCCGAGGGCGTGATCGGTCCCTTCTTCAACGACGAGTTCGGCGACACCTACATTTCGCTCTATGCCATTACGGGCCAGGGCTACAGCTACCCGGAGCTGAAGAACTTCGCAAAGAACGCGCGCGATATTCTGCTGCGCGTTCCCGGCGTCGCCAAGGTCGACCAACTGGGGCTGCAGGAGGAGCGCGTCTTCATCGAAGTGCCGTCTGTGGCGTTGGCGGAACGCGGACTGACGGCGCTGGATATTCAGACCGCACTCGGCGGTCAGAATGCCATGGACGCCGCGGGGCGGATCGAGACAAGCGAGCGGTCGGTCCGCGTCGAAGTGCAGGGCGGACTGAGATCGGTCGAGGACATTCGTGAGCTCCGCCTTCGCGCCGGACAGCAGACCTTCCGGCTCGGCGATATCGCCGAGATCAAGAAGGGCCTGGAAGACCCCCCGTCCGCCAAGACCCGGTATCAAGGCCGCGAGGCAGTGCTGCTCGGGACGACGATGGCGCCCGGCGGCAACGTTACCGAAGTCGGCGCGGCGATCGAGCAGGCTTTGAGGCGCATCGAGCAGGATCTGCCGATCGGCGTGGAGCTGGGCCGAATTTCCGATCAGGCACAGGTCGTTAGCAAATCGGTGCATGAGTTTCTGGAGGCTCTGGCCGAGGCGATCGGCATCGTGCTCGTGGTGTCGCTCCTGGCACTCGGCTGGCGCGCCGGCCTGGTTGTCGCCTTGACGATCCCCCTGGTATTGGCCGCGACTTTCTTCGTCATGTCTGTGATGGGAATCGACCTGCATCGCATCTCGCTTGGAGCGTTGATCATCTCGCTGGGGCTGCTGGTCGACGATGCCATGATTGCCGTCGAGATGATGGATCGAAAACTCGAGGAAGGGCACAACAAGCTGGATGCGGCGACATTTGCCTACACGTCGACGGCGTTTCCGATGCTGACGGGTACCCTCATTACTGTCGCGGGCTTCATCCCCGTCGGTTTCGCACAAAGTCAGGCCGGCGAGTATGTCAGCACGCTGTTCTGGGTGACGGGCATCGCACTGACGATCTCGTGGATCGCTGCCGTCTATTTCACGCCGTGGCTCGGCTACAGGCTGCTGAAAGTACGCAAGGCAACCAAGGCGGGGGGTCACCGCAATGCATTCAACAGCCGCCCTTATCGCGCCATCCGGGCCGTCGTGGCGTGGTGCGTCCGGAGGCGCCGGATCGTCGTCGTGGTGACCTTTGGCGCGCTGGCCGCCAGCATGGCCAGTTTTGCTTTCATTCCAAAGCAGTTCTTCCCGACGTCCAACCGGCCGGAGGTCCTCGTCGACCTTTGGCTGCCGGAAGGCTCTTCATTCGAGGAGACTGAGCGGCAGGCCAAGCGCCTCGAGCAGCAGCTCCTGAAAGACAGCGATCTGGCTTACGTCGCAAGCTTCATCGGCGAAGGTGCGCCGCGCTTCTATCTGCCCCTCGATCAGCAGCTCAAGAATCAGAACTTTGCCCAGCTATTTCTGATGTCGAAGTCGATCGAGGCGCGCGAGCGCGTGGTGGAACGCGTGCGCGAGATACTGGCGCACGAATTTCCCAACGTGCGCTCCAAAGTCGATCGCCTATTCAACGGTCCCCCGGTCGGATGGGCCGTGCAGATGCGCGTTACAGGCCCCGATCGCAACGAGGTCCGTCGCCTCGCAGGCGAAGTCGCCGAGGTCATGCGTGAGACACCGGAGGTGAGCAACGTGCACGATGACTGGCTTGAGCCGATGCCCAGCCTCAAACTGGATATCGATCAAGATCGGGCCCGCGCACTTGGCGTGTCTTCGCAGGTCATCCGCAGGTCGTTGCAAGCCATGCTTTCTGGGTTCCAGATCGGCGAGTTCCGCGAGAACGATGAAACCATCAAGGTGATGATGCGCGAGCCGTCCAATACGCGCAGTCTGCTCTCGGCCCTGGACAACGTCTACGTGAAGACGGCATCCGGCGCATCGATCCCACTGCGTCAGGTTGCAAGCTTCAAAGTGGTTCTTGAGCCCGGCATTCAGTGGCGGCGAGACCGGTTGCCGTCCATAACCGTGCGCGGCCTCGTCCCGGACAACGTACAGTCGCCAGATGTTGCCAATGCCGTTTTTGCCAGGCTAAAGCCACTCCGAGACGGCCTACCCGCCGAGTACCGAGTTGAGTTACAGGGTGCGGTTGAGGAGTCCGCCAAGAGCCAAGCATCCATCAACGAGAAGATGCCGGTGATGGTTTTGGCCATCCTTCTGCTGCTGATGGTCCAACTCCAGCACTTCGGCAAGACACTGCTGGTTGTGGCGACGGGCCCGCTTGGGCTTATCGGCGCCGCAACAGCATTGCTCGTGTTTCAGGCGCCCTTTGGATTCGTCGCCATCCTGGGTGTTATCGCGCTCGCCGGCATCATCATGCGCAACAGCGTGATCCTCGTCGATCAGATCGATCAGGACATGGCGGCAGGGCACGACGCGTTCAGCGCGATCGTGAAATCGGCCGTCCGCCGCTTTCGGCCCATCGTACTCACGGCGGCTGCGGCTGTGCTGGCCTTGATCCCGCTCGCCGGCGAAGTTTTTTGGGCGCCAATGGCACTCGCCATGATGGGCGGGTTGATTGCAGCGACCATTTTGACCCTGACGTTCCTGCCAGCGCTCTACGCCCTGGCTTTCCGGGTCCCGGTGCTGCGTCGTGACGGGCAATATAAACCAAAGCAGAAACCAACGACTGGGCAAGCCCTGCCAAAGGCCGCATAAGGTCCGAGATATCTGCGCAAGTGGACGGTCATCCGATGTCCGTTGCGGGTCATAAGCAGACTTCATCATCCGGTTTTGATCACGTCCGCTTTGGCCTCAAGACCAGACATTGCGGCGCGCGTGATCGCTTTTCCGCTTAGTGCCGCAAGCGGACGATTGATAACTCGCATGGCCAGACGTTTGATCCGACGCCTATGGAGTAGTGCGCATCCCGCCACCATATCGCTTAAGTCAACTGGGACCGGCAGCAAACGGATGACAGCCTCAGACAACACGGCCTAGCGCCAATTCTACCACGGGACCCGGGCCGACCTGAAACCGCAGCCGTCACAACTTTCTAGATAGAAAACGGGGCCGCAGTTGGTCCCTTGACCAGACCGCTATTCCGCCGAGATTTCGTCATCGCGTCGGAAATAGTGTGCGCGACCTACTGCTCTGAGGTCTTCTCTGCTTGCCCGTCTCCGAGACGATCCGTCCGATCGCAGGTTGCCAAGATGTCACGCGCAAGGCAGGCGCGTGAAAGACCACGTCGCTGGAGTTCGGCATTTGAAAGTCGGGACAGTTGCTCGTAAGCGGCAGCGGCCGCGTAGTGATCGGCGGCCGTTCTGATCCATCTTAGGGTTCCAACACGCAAGCGGGTGAGGCGCCCGAGAAGCTTGCGCCACATTTCGTTTTGCGCTGATGTTCGGCCCGACGAGGCTTGCTCGAGAGTGTGCGCGGCCTGTGAAGCATCAAACGCCATTTGAGTGCTTGTTGGCGGTGCCATCGACGATTGTTCCATAATTTGCCTCACGTGAATCCATGTGTGCATCAGTCAAAAAGGAGGGCTATTGCGCTCGCCCATCTCCTATTTGGCTGTGTTTGATGGTGAGCGCTGTGCTGCGCGGCACATGGGAGAATTCTCGGTGGTGTGTACGCAAAATGGGCTTTTCCCGTCGTGCCGGGTGCCCTCGGGACTTGGAAAGCGATCGCATTACTCACTGCGGGTCGGAAATGCTGCTTTCCTCCAACCCATCCCACCATCCGGCCAAGGAGTTAGCCCCCCAAGATCAGCTTTCTGGCGCAAGTGGGTGCCTCGCCTGCATTTGCTTCTCCGAAGCACGGCTTGGCCACGGCCTTATCTTTCGCAAAAGGGGATCGCTCGTCGCCCGGTCAATGCTATGATTGGTAGGCAGATGATGGAGAGTGGCCATGGATTGCATGACCCGCCGCCAGTTCGTTTCAGGGGTGCCCGCGCTCGGAGCCGCTGCACTTCACCCGGCCACTGCGAACGCTCAGGCTCCTCGTCCGGAAGCCGACCGCAACACCCTCGAAAAGATCATCGCGACCGCGATTGCACAAGCTCCTGGCAGCGGAGCCACCGGTACTGCTGTTGCCGTAGTTAGCGACGGACAGCTCGCCTACTCCGGCGGTTTTGGCATTCGTGATCGCGACACCGGTGCCCGAGTGGACGCGGAGACCTTCTTTCCCATCGGATCAGCCGTCAAATCGTTCACCAGCATGGCAATCTCCATGCTGGTGGAGGGCGGCGCCGTCGAACTCGATGCTCCGATCAGACGGTATCTGCCGGACTTCAAGCTGAAAGATCCTCAGGCCGCCGATGCCACGCTGGAAGATGTTCTCAGTCATCGCACGGGTCTGCGGCGCCACGATGCTCTGTGGTACCTCGGGCCATTCTCCACCGAGCAGATCCTGCATCGCGTGCGGCATTTAAGTCCTGGCAAAGGGGGGTTTCGCCAATCCTTTGAGTACAACAATCTCCTGGTGTCCATCGCGGGCCTCGTCATTAAGGCCAAGAGCGGCATGGATTGGGACGTTTTCGTGAGGAGCCGCATCCTCGACCCGCTCGGTATGAGGAATTGCTCGTTTGCAATCGCGGACCTGCCCGCTCATCAAAACTATGCGAAGGGCTACAACGAAGCGATCAAGGTGACGCCGAAGGGCATGGAGAACATCCGGCCGGCAGGAGAACTCAATTGCAGTGTGACCGAACTGGCAAAATGGATCATGCTGCACGTGAACAGGGGCGTACTTCCAGGCGGAAGTCAGCTCATCCCTTCGGCCGCGCTGGACAGAATGTATGCATCGCATAACCCTCCAAATGGACCAGAAGGGGTCGGTTTGGGCTGGTTTTTGCATAATCTTGGAGGACAGCGCCTCGTCCTCCACGCCGGCAACGCGGAAGGCTACACGGCTTTCGTGTCGTTCATGCCCGATGCGAGGCGAGCAGTGATTGTCCTCACCAACCAGCACAATAGCCGCTTGCCCGCCAAAGTGGCGGGTGCCGTCTACCGCCACTTGGCAACTGCCGAACCGCTCATCCGATCCGAATTCCTGCTGGCCGGGGCTATGCTTCCGGGCCAGGTTCGTATGACCGCCAAGGCGCCTAGCCTACGCCGATCTCTCCCTGCCGGCGACTATCCCGGCATGTATTCCGATGTGGGATACGGAGACCTGTCAGTCACCCAGCTGGGGGACGAGCTTGTGCTGGGATACTATCCCCACGTCTGGCCGCTCGAGGCGACCCCCGAACCTGACCGCTTTGCGTTCGAGATCCAGGCGTACGGCGGCTTGCCTCGTGACGCATTTGTCGTGTTCAATCGAAACACCAGCGGCATAATAGAGGGCCTGAGCGTGCCGTTCGACATCGTCGATCAAGACCTGCGTCTCGTTACATTCACGAAGCAGAAAGGGACCTAGTCGCGCGTTGCTTGAATTGCAAGCCGGGGGAAGAAATGAGATCTCTATCACGCCGCCAGTTCGTCTCCGCGCTGCCTCTGCTGGGCGCAGGGCCTAGCCTAGGACTTTGGGCTGTAGCCGTTGCACAGACCGCTAAGACACCGATCCAACCGGAAAGCGTGCTGTTAGAGAACGTGCGCATCTTTGAGAGCGGCCGCATACAGCCGTCCGGTCCCATGCATGTCCTCTTGGACCGCAGTGGAATCAGGCGGACGGAAATTTCTCCGATCGCTACCGATGAGAACGTGGCTGTCATCGCCGGAAAAGGGCGGACATTGATACCGGAATTGATCGAAGCGCACGCGCGGATGATGGCGGCAAGGCCAAAAGGTGAGGCGCTGGTTGAGATCCCCGAGTGGAATTACGTGATGCTGTCGACAAATTCGCAATCCGGCTCGCGCAAGCGTGTCCCCGCCTTTGAGTTTGCCGAGCGGTCTATCAAGCTTGATAATACGGTCGACGTGGGTATCGTGATCGCCCCACGCATTTGGCCGAAGGCGGTGGTCATGTCCGGGTTGGATATATCGCAAAGCTCAATCCATTCAGGCGATAGTCAGCCAAACCGGCGTGCGAGGCTTGTCGCGACCGCGTCTTCTGCCTGCAAGAAAGTCGATGCGTCTCAGAGTGCTGCATTCAGCCCCGCAAGTGCCTCGTACTGGGGGGCTTTTGCCTCTGTTCATGCCAATACCGCCCACGCCATCATGACGGCTATGCCGGGGGCAGGCGGTTCCCGAGCTATAAGATCCGAACGCTTTGCCAACATATTAATGGTTTGGCAGGCCTGCCCATCGCTCAGTTGTGGGAGCCACGGGTGAAGGTGCCCGAGGGAGCATTTAGTCAGTCGCCGCCGCTGGTCTTGGCCAAATGGTCCCGTTATCATGGGTCAGGGGCTGGCCCTCGAGCGTTTCAGAGGCTCGATCAATGCGTTGTCCGCGGTGTGCGCATGAGAACAGCGGGACAGCGTCCTATTGTGAATCATGTGGTTCACAACTCGGCATAACGTGCTCAGCCTGCAGTCAAGTTAATCGCCAGGGTAGCCGATTCTGCACCCAGTGCAGCGCTCAATTGCCCGACTCGGTGGTAGCTCTGCCCTCCGAACGATTGCTGAAGTCGCTCGCAGAGACTGGCGGTGAGCGCAAGCGGCTTACCGTCCTATTCGCGGATATCCGCAACTCGACCGTGCTCGTTGGCAACCTGGATCCCGAGATCGCGATGCGGCGCCTGCAACCTGCACTCGACTGCATGAAGAGTGCCGTCGATCGTTACGAGGGTGTCGTCATTCGCACGCAGGGCGATGGAATTATGGCATTCTTCGGCGCGCCCAGGCCGCACGAGGATCACGCAATACGAGCGTGCCTGGCGGCTCTGTCCATGCAGGATGCCGTCGCTCGGCTTGGCGATCCCAGTATCCAGATCCGCGTCGGAATGCACACGGGCGAGGTGGTTGTACAGACGGTAAAGAACACGCTCTACGAAACCTTTGACGGGGCCGGCGCCAACATTCATCTGGCGAGCCGGATGGAACAGATGGCCGAGGAGGGAAGCATTCTGCTGACCGCGGATACGCTTGCAGCGACTCGGCAGTTTGTAAGCGCAACGTCGCTGGGCCCCTGCGCGGTGCGAGGCTTTTCGACGCCCGTCGAGATCTTCAAGCTAGTCGGTGTTCGGCATGCGCCTGCAAGCGAGCTGTTCCGCAGCCGGCCGCGCCTTAGTCCTTTGGTTGGGCGTGGAGACGCCTTGAACATTCTTATGGCCGATCTGGCGAACACGAAGCAAGGACGCGGCCGTGTCGTGGGCGTGGTGGGAGATGCGGGGGTTGGCAAGAGTTGGCTGTGCTTCGAATTCGCCGAGAGTTGCCGGAGGGATGGCGTACGCGTCTACGAAACGCGCGTGCTCGCTCACGGGCGCGCCACGCCGTTGCAGCCGATATTGGAACTGCTGCGCGAGTACTTCGGGATCAAGTCTGCCAATTCCAAGGATGAAGCACGTCAGCGTGTCAGCAGGGCCTGCAAGAAATTGCCCTCTCCGGACGAAGCGCTGCCGCTCGTTTTCGACCTTTTGGGCTTGGCAGAGCCTGGCCAGCCCGCCGACAAGATGGATCCCGCTGTAAGAAGAAGCCGCTTGATCCGGATAGTGCGCTCAGTCGCGCGATCCAAGCCAGACGGGTCCGCGGCCGTAGTGCTTGTCGAGGACCTGCATTGGGTCGACGCAGCCAGCGAGGTGTTCATCGAAGCGCTTGCCGATGCCGTTGTCGACACGACAACTTTGCTGTTGCTCAATTTCAGACCTGGCTTCGTGGCTCCCTGGATGCAGCGGTCCCACTACAGGCAGATCAATGCCGAGCCCCTCGCAGCCGACTGCGCGGACGACTTGCTTCGCGGCCTTTTGGGTCAGGACCCCTCGCTTACGGGACTCTGCAACGGCATCACCGATCGCGCGCAGGGCAATCCCTTCTTCATTGAGGAACTGATCCACTCGTTGATCGAGCGCGGCGATCTCCAAGGACGGCCGGGGGCGTACCGCGCGACAACGAGCGTCGATGCGATCCCTTTGCCGCTGACCGTCGAAGCGGTTCTGGCCGCGCGCATAGACCGCCTAGATGATACCGCCAGGCAGGTGCTGCAGAGTGCCTCCGTCGTCGGCAGGGAGATTTCCATTGCCGTGCTCGAGCGCGTGCTTGGACTTGCTCCTGCCGGCGTCAGCGAGGCGCTGTTGCAACTGCAAAGAGCCGAGCTTCTTTATGAGCTACCCTCCCACGCCCAGCGTTTGCATGCATTCCGGCACCCGCTCATTCAGGAGGTCGCCTACCGGTCATTGCTGCACGAACGGCGGCGCGCGCTTCATGGCGCGGTCGCGGCCGCGATCGAAGCGCAAAACAAGGAAGGGCGAGAGGAGATCGCCGCGCTTCTGGCTTACCATCTGGAGCACGCCGGTGAGCCACTAAAGGCGGCGCAGGCCAATATGCGTGCGGCGATCTGGATCGGAGCGCATGATGCGGCCCAAGCTTTCAGAAGCTGGAAAAAGGTGCTCGAGCTGTTGAAGTCAGAGCCTGCATCTCAATCGGTCGACTACTTGAGGATGATGGCTTGCGGGCAGATCATGAACTTCGGATGGCGGGAAGGCATGGTGGCGCAGGAAGCTGCATCATACTTCGAGGAGGCGAACAGATTGGCACTAGCTAGCAATAATATGCGTGCCAGTGCCCTAATTCACGCTGTTTACGGAAGAATACTGGCAGCCACCGGGTCGGCGGATGAATACGTGAAAAAGATCGGCGAAGCCGAAGCCCTGGTAAGCAAGTCTGACGATGCAAGCCTGAAAGTGACTCTCAAGGCGGTCCTCTGCCATGCGCTACGACTGTCAGGCAGAATGCGAGAGGCCCTGAAGGTAAATGCCGAAGCAACGGACTATGCCTATCGGATCGGTGAGTTCGATCGTCGCCTGCTGGGCTTCGACGTGGAGATGTGGCTGAAAGTTATGTGCGGTCAGATATTGGTCGTGCTAGGACGGCTCGATGAGGCACGCCCGTACCTTGACAGCCTGCTGCAATTCGATGCCAAACAGATTGATCCTACGCACCACTTGGCAAGCGTGGCTTATGTAGATCTTGCATGGGCCAAAGGCGATGCGTGTTTGGCTGATGAACATGCTTCACGCGCCTTCGCGATTGCTTCCAAGAGCGGCAGCCCCTATTCGCTCGTTTACGCTCGAGCAGCTCGTGGCCTTGCACACGTCGTTGGCGGGCGCATAGATGCCGCCATTGCCGATTTGGACGAGGTTCTTTTTTTTGCGCGGGAGCGCAAGGCAGGACTAGAGCTGGAAACGCGAATTCTGGCGGATTTGGCGAACGCATACCGGTTAAAGGGCGATCTGAAAGACGCGTGGCATGTTGCAACCAAGGCATTGGATGTTGCTCGTGAGCGGTGTGCGCGAGTTCCAGCATGCCTTGCACATATCGTGCGGGCGGACGTGCTCTTGAAAGATAATGGAGAAGTGGACCTGGCATTGAGCGAGTTAGCCAAGGCGCGCGCACTCATCGCGGAAACTGGCGCAATGATCTACGAGCCAATGCTATCAGAGGTCCAAGTGCGCATGCCTTCTACTTTTTTTGCATCGCAACCAATAAGTCGTGCCAGCAGTAACGATTGACACCAGCCTATGGAGGCAAACATGCCTATGCTTCAAACTGTATTGAACGATCTCAATCAAGCATTCGGCAAAGATGGCATCGCGCGACTGGCCATAAGTCGCGACGCATTCGCACCCGGAAAACAGCTTGGAGCCGGACTGGTCGTTCAGAAAGGAACGCCTCTTTATGATGCGTGGCAAGCCTATTTGGGCCAGCTGCCAGGCAGTTTCCAAGAAACGCTGCGCAGCATCATTCATTATGCGCTGTCGACAGCCCCGCCCACACAGATCACGTTCGCCTGGGCACCGAGCTACGACTACGAGGTGACCATCTGGCACGCGCCGGATACGGCTGCTACGAAGGGGGGCATAACGGTGCTGGTTAAGAGCCGCTATCCAAGCGACGCCCATCCGCTGATACGCCAGTAGTTGATCGGCGCATAAGTAGACCGTTAGGCCATTGTCGCTGGGCGCCAAAAGCGCCCAATGGCGTGCTGTGTATGTTCAAGCGATGGTTGGATTCTGACATGCGCGGCTGATCTGGATTGCCTTACCTGCGCTCCCAAGCCGCTTGAACGAGCTACACGCAACTCCAACAATCTGAACGCATTTGCGCTTTTGCGCAGGCGAACGGCTGAGGCGTCGCACTTTCAGCCGGTGCCTTTCTTCGAAAAATCGCCCGGCTGTGCTCAAGGGCACAGCAACGCAGCAGCGAACGCCGCATCTTCGGTGAGCGACAACGCAAAAGATTGGCATCAACGTGCCGCAAAACTCGAGCGGCAGGAGGACAACATGAAAGTGGCGGCGTTTACGCTCATCTCTTTGTCAATTGTCCTCGGTTTGGTGGACCCACGGCAAGCCTTCGACGGTAACCAGCAATCGCACGGTGCCTCGTCCGCACGCGCAGGCAGAAATGGATAAAGCGGCTGGTACCGGCCGTCCCCACCATCGGTTAGAGCGTCCTACAGCTCAGGACCAGCCCCCAATTCTGGAAATACAATGCCATCTCTCATTAAACTTTTTGCCCTGAAATTTCTCTCGAAGATGTCTTTGGAAGGCCCGTTCAAAGTGAAATCCGACATAGACGAGAATCCGAGAACGGCTGACATCGCCATAGACATCGGGTCCTTTCGCCTAACGCTCAAAGATGTGGCCACCAATGAGGAAGCGATCGCCAGGATCGAGGAATTCTTGAAGGGACAAAGTCTTTCCGCTCCCACCGACCATTACCCGCGATCGGAAAACTGGGAGGCGCCTTTGCATGCTCAAAGGCGGCAAACAGGCTGACCTACCCACAAAGCACCACTAATCCTTCAAAGACGCGCCTGCGATCTCCGTCAAGCCACCCTCGTCAATGATGAGAATCTGGGTGCCCACAAGCTCGATCACATTGGCTTCCTTCAATCTTCCCAGCTGCCGGCTGACGTTGGCACGCGACAAGTTGAGATACTTCCCGAGTTCTGATTGAGAAACCTTCACATCGAGGCGAATACCACTCTTTTCCCGTTTGCCAAACTGCTCGGCAAGCCTCAGGAGACCCTTGGCGGTCCGAGCGCTCATCTCCAACGTGTTGTCTTCAATGACCGCTGAAGCCAGACGCAGCTTCTCGCAAAGCACCTGCATGATCTCCAGCATGACGTTGGGATGTGCGCAGAGCGCCGGCAGCAGATCACGCGCGTAGAGAATAAAGGCTTCCGATTGCTCTACCGCAATCGCATTCGCGCTACGTTCCTTTCCGCCGAGTACCGCAATCTCACCGTTGAGGTCGCCCGGCGCCAGAAAGGCGAGGACAATTTCCTTCCCGTCAGCATTGACGTTGGTGACTTTTATCCGCCCCGCCAAGACCATCATCAGGGTGTCGCCAGGATCCTGACGCCGATAGATGGTCTCTCCCCTCGAGTACTTTTTTATGTGACCCCTGGCGATCAAGTCATTGAGTGCATGGTCTGGCAAGCCCCCAAGGAATGTGTTGTTCTTCAAGAAAGGCAGAACGCGTTCTACGAAGGGCGACTGATAGACCATTACTGGCTACTCGCACGAGACAAGCCGCCGCCACTGCTTTGCGAAGGCAGCTCCGGCTACTCTTCGGGAGAGGTACGGCGGCAAACACGCTGCATCGAGGTTGAGGGTACACGAAAACACCTGATCTTTGTACACTCCTTGGGTCAGATCCGGCAGATCGCGGCGCGCTTAAAAATGGCTGGAATTAAGCCGCAGGCAGTCGTCCTTGTTCGTGTGGAAGGGCTCGTGGGCGCTGGATTTGCCCGCGAGCCGGCGCGCGCCGGCCAAATGCTCGGTCGCCTTCTCGTTGCGTAGGATGAGCCCATCGCGCGCCGCATCGCGGAGCTCGTTCTCCATCTCGTAGAGAGACTTCAACGAGGCGGGAATTTTGCCAAGGAGATCATCAGTCATAAGAGGCCTCCCAGTTGCCGGCCCATGATGGCCGTCGAACCGGCAAACGGGATCAGGGTATTTCGTTCCGGTGAGCGATGTCGAGCCGAACGCAGGTTTACCTCAGTAGCTGTCGTCGCTTCGTCTTGGATGGTGGTTTTAGCGTTAGCGACAGGTAGGCATCATGCCTCGACCAACGATGATGCTGGTCGCAATGTGGGCATCGAAGGACAGCGTCGCCGTCTCCAAGCCTATAGAACCGCGCCAGATCGGTCATGATGCCGGTAGGCACTTCTCGATCTGTCTCGGGGCATTTGAAGACAACCATGGCGACCATGCGATCCTCCTGCACGGCGGGGCGATCCAAACGATGCGTGGCAACTTCTATTGTTGGCCCTGAGGTCTGTCTGTGCCCTGCAGCACTACGCCGGATAGAACACATCCCACATCAGCGTCAGCGAACGTAAATGGCAATGGTGCTGTTCGAGTCGCTGAATGTGGGAGAGTGACAATGAAGACTATCCTTTCCGCCATTGTGGCGCTGTCGTTCCTTGCTGGCGTGGTTACTCCAGCGAGCGCGGTCGAGTCCTTCTCGATCAAGCAGCTCGACGCCGAAGGTCGTGGCGGCCACGATCGGTAACTTTAGACGACAAAGACCCGCTGGCAGAGATGCCGGCGGGCCCTTTTGCGCAACCTCCGTACTGTCGCCATGGTCCCTGGTTGGTCGCGCCGATGCGAGCCCGCAAAGGGCCGGCTGGGGCGCCAGATTCTTCGTCCGCGCATCCTTCGAAGCCCGCTCCGGGTCAAAAGCAGACGTCACTGCGCCATCAGGCGGTCGTCCGCTTTGCCCTTAAAGGCAGACATCCAAACCGTACCCGCCGATGTCAGCTTTGTGCCACAAACGGAAGTGGTGCGTAGAAAGGAAGGACTGCAGCGACCCGCAGCCCTCTCGTTCGATCTTGCTGTGTGCTAGGCCTTTGCCGCGTTGGCCCCGGCCATTGCAACTTGTGCATCCTGCTCCGACGTAACACCGGACACCCGATGGCGCCGACAACCTTGCCGTCAATGACGATCGGCACGCCGCCCTCGATCAGGGATGCCCCGCGTATGGAGAGTAGACGCAAGCCAGCACCGCCAGCAGCGATCGCATCGTGGAGCGCCTTGGTTGGACGCCGGAAGTCAAGGGCTGTACGTGCCTTGCCAATTGCAATGTCCACCGAAGCCGTTTGAGTGTTGTCGCGCTTGACCAGCATCGTCAGCGAGCCGGTCGTGTCGATAATTGCGATCGCCACCGGCCAGTTGTTCTTAGTCGCCTCAGCTTCGGCGGCGATCATCGCCTTCTTTGCAGCGTCGAGCGATATCGGTGCGCCGTAAGGTGTCGGCGCTTGCTGAGCAGCTGCGCTGGGAATGACAGGTTGTCTGTTAGTGGCACCAAGCTGACATTGGTCGGGACGCTATGGAATGTCTGCTTTCGCAGGCAAAGCGGACGACGCGCAAATGGCGCACCCACACGGTTATCTATGACACCAAGCTGACCACCAACTCCGCGCGCTCGTGCCCAAACGATCCTACCTTTGACAATGCGGCACCTGGAAGCGCTTCCGGTATAGCGCCCGGCTCGCACCATTGCGCACGAAATCCTCACACCAAGACAACCCGCTGTGGCGGCAACCGCATTTGCCCAGCATTGCTGCTGGTCCCTCAACAAACGACCTGCTGGGGGTTATGGCAAGCGCGGTCGCTAGAAATTGGGCTTCACAACAATGTCGGTCAGCGAGTCCGGTTTTAGCACAACGATCCCGCCTCGCTCTAGTCGTACCCACTTTGCGCGTGCCCAGGAGCGCAGCTGCTTGTTGATGCTTTCCCGTGACACCCCGATCATCCGGCTCATTTCTTGTTGGGTCACGAGAATTGTTCGTGGCAAAGGCCCTTCAGCTTCATCTGCGAGACGCAACACCAGTTTGGCCATGCGTATCCTCAGATTGAGAAACATCACGTCTTCAACTTGTTCGCTCGTTTGGCGCAAGCGAGCGCACAAGACCTCGATCAGTTTGATAGCGACTTCAGGCTGCTCGTATAACACGGGGAGAAACCTACGCCGCTCAATGAGCATGAGTTCGCAATCTGTGATTGCAACAGCGTCGGCGGTGCGCACCCGACCATCAAGCAGCGCGATTTCGCCAAAGACCTCGCCCTCATGCACTACGTTGAGAACGGCCTCGCGCCCGTCTTGCGAGGGCACGCTGATCTTTATTCGCCCCGACAGTACTGCGATAAGCTCCGTCCCTGCGTCGCCCTTGGCAAAGATGGTCGTGCCCTGTCGGACTCTGCGCAGCGTTAAACAGGAATTGAGGCGCTCCATACTCGCCCTCGGAAGTTCTCCAAAAATCGGGTGGTGACGGAGGATCGCAAGGTTGTTCATCGTTTATGCATTGCTGTTTCGATGTCGCCAACGATGCCTTGAGGGGCGAGCGGCATACGGGAGTGGGCAGGCGCGGAAGGTCAGGGCAGCTTGTCATACTCCTGACGAACCGCGTCTTCGATGATAGCTTCGGCGAAATCACCCCAAGTTTTCAGCCCACACTGTGTGCAGACGTCTATTGAGATCGTTAGTTGACAAAGTACGTATCCCTTGTCGGTCAACTGCCGAAAGACGAGTTGCGTGTCCTCGACCCTTAGCTCCCCGTCTTTGCAAAAAGCGCAATATTCATTCTCATTCCGGCCGGACATGCGGGCAATTGTGCACTAACGATGCGCTTTCAATGTATGACCGGGTTCACATAATGAACAGGCCTTCATCGCAAAGTATCTCGGCGACTAACTTACCACCGATGCGGCCCGCTGACCTGGCGGCGGCGAAGATTGGTGCGAAATGCTTCAATAATATCCATTGCACAAGTGCCCGGATCTGCTTAGTTTCCACTGGTCAATAAATCCGGTGCGAATCTCAATGCGAAAAATCGGCTATGCAAGGGTCAGCTCGGCGGGCCAGAATCTCGAACGGCAGATAGCCGCATTGCGCGCGGAAGGATGCCGAGAAGACATTTTCCGCGAGAAGGCCTCCGGCAAAGCCTTGCGGGGCCGCCCGCAGCTCGAAAAAGCGATCGATGCGCTTGGCACAGGCGATGTGCTGGTCGTAGCCGAGTGGGACCGCGCTACCCGTTCGATGATGGATGGTGTGGCGATCATCGAGCGTATTCACGCGCGCGGGGCCATGATCAAGGTGCTCGACAAACCGCATCTGGACCTGACCACCCCGATCGGCCGGGGCTTCATTGCCTTCCTCTCGGCGCTGGCCGAGGACGAGCGGCAGCGCATCGTGAAGCGGGCCAACGACGGCCGGGCGGCAGCGCGCAAGCTCGGCGCCCGGTTCGGCCGGAAGCCCAAACTCACCCAGCATCAGCAGGCGGAAGCCAAGCAGCGCCTGGCGAAGGGCGAGACGTGCCGCGGGATCGCCCGGAGCTTCAACGTGCACCACGCGACGATCAGTCGGCTGGCATAGGCCAGATAACGCGGCGGCTATTCGCCTTGCACAGGGCAGCAGCGGCATTGATGCGGCCAGGGAACTCTACGCGCAACAAACGCTACGGTGCATATTCCTGAGTGGAAACTTGGATGAAGCGACACGGTCCACGCTTCTGCCCTACGAGCCTATCGACTTCGTTGGGAAGCCGGTGTTGCCGGTGGTGCTGCAACGAGCCCTGAAAAAGGCTGAAGGTCTGACCGACCTTTGAAATGATAGGACGCTTCCCTCAGGTCATCCGACTGGCGGTGGCGACGAACGCTTCCTGTGGGAACGACAGGCGGCCATCCCTGAGCATATCGGCATCAAGCAACGACTCGGTATGGGAGGCAATGTCCTTAATCGCCGTCTCGCGCTCAGCGTCACTTCGATTGCTCAGCAGGCCAGCCATCGGCGTGGCGATCAATTGAAACCGCACATAGTCTAGCACCGAGGGGAAGGTGATGCGCTGCGTGACGGTGCTGACAACCACGCTGTCGAAGCCCGCCACAGTCATCAGCACGCCAAGATCGTCTGGCTGTGCGAAACTATGCTCCGCGCGCTTGATCTTCGAAGCATCTGCACCAAGGCGTTGATCGAGAGCCCTCACGAACGCATGTGCGGCTGGCGTCTGTTCAATTGAGCTGTAGACACTTAGCGCGACGCGACCACCTGGCGCGAGAACGCGCCTCATCTCGTTTACAGCCAGGGGCCGGTTGGGGAAGAATTGCAGACCGAGTTGGCACAGAACGACATCGAACGAGCTGTTATCGAATGGAAGACTAAGGGCACTTCCTTCCACCCATTCGATTGGTGCACCAGCGTCTGGTACAGATCGAGCCACGCCCAGCATGCCAGGGTTGAAGTCTAGTCCAACGACCCGCCCCCTCATCATCCGCAGTGCCGCAAGCCGGGTTACGGCTCCTGTGCCGCACGCGATGTCGAGAACCCGCTCACCCTGGGCTGGCCGTACTCGATCAATAAGATCAGATGCCCATATCAGTGTGATCGCGGGCACGAGATAGCGCTCGTACAGTTCGGGCGCGCTGCCATCAAGCTGCCAGTGCTCGTGTTCGGACATGGGCAAATCCTCCCGTGGCGGCACGGAGTAGAATTGCCGTAGATTAGAGTTCTTCGAGTTCTTCGACTAGCTCACTTGAACAGCGAAGCGAGCGCATTGATGATGGCTCCTGGCGCGGAAGGCTTCCTCAAGGCGGGAGTGCTGGACCATTTATCGAGCACGGGAACGTCTGTGTAGCCGGTATGAAATACGAATGGGATGCTGCGGTCGGTTAGTTGCTGGCAGATGAGAGAGCAGTCCTCTCCGGCTAAATTGATGTCCAGAACAGCGGCGGAAAGCTCTGCGGTTGCTGCGGCAGCCAGAGCATCCCGAACATTGTGCGTTGAGACTACTACCGCGCCGACATTCCGAATTGAGTCAGCGATGTCGAGGCCAACCAGCGGTTCGTCCTCGGTAACGAGGATAGTCCGCCCATCGAGTCGTTCCATCAGCTTCACCGGTCGTTTCCGAAGCTCGCCCCCTCTAGGTGCGGGGCAAAGTCGAGTTGTCGCCGAAGCTGGTCCTCAAAGCGAGAACTGCAGCGGGCGATGATGTCGTGGTTTGTAAGGATGCCGTCGTCGGTCATGGCCGCTCACTCCAACAGCACAAACCGGCGAACCGCCGGAGTGCGGCCAGCGGTTCGCCCCCGCCCCTCCCAGCGAGCAGACAAGCAAGCAAGGGCGGGTGGGGCACACTAGCCAATAGGCAGTTGTCTGACCAGTTTACTGAGGACGGAGCGCTGGTTGGCCCGCACGCCGCATCAGCGCTCCGCCACCGCTCCAACCACAACCAGACGAACCAGCAGGATCGGTGCCGCAGCCAATTTTATAGGCAGCAGCGTGAACAGCACGATCTGTGGTCAGCGCTTTCGCTTCTTGGGGGGTTGACGTGTAGCGGAAGCGCGCCGTGTGCGCGCGCGGTCTGGAGCCGCCGTGATTTTCTCCGCCGTGCTTAATGGATGGTCAGCTTCGCGCAAGGTTTCGACGATCATCCGGCCGCGCTCGCCTTGCCTGAACAGCTTGACCCACTTCCGGTGGTCGCTTGGTGGGGATCGCGCCAATGTCAACGGACGGGTCTAGGAGTTTGAGCGTGGCCGACGCGCCGATCTCCACGGCGGCGATAGTTTCCGCCGTGCTGGCAACTGGAGGCCACGGGGAATCAGCCAGGCCGACGATGGGACCGCGCGTGCGAGGGAACCTTGCCTATCAAGAGAGGCGGGGGATGGTGCTCAAGACGGGTAATGGCTCAGGGGTTCGGTGGGCGTGGCCTGACTTTTCTCCGGATCAGCCATGCATACTCAACCATGCGGCAATAGGTCAGCCAGCGCACCGTTATAACACGACTGACGCACCTGACCCGCACCGGGCGAGTCCAGTTGAAGGGGTGTCTCATTCGTGAGGCGCCCCCTTCTTTTGCACGATGTGGCTTTGCCACCCTAGTTGTCCGACAACTTACGACGCTCTATCGCCTCGGGGAACAGCGGCGGTCAGGACTTTGCCTGTCCGATGGCTGCGTTGTGCGGGTCCTCTACTGTTCCCCACTGAGCCAAATCGATAGAGGGAACACTGGGCCGTATGACCAGTTCTCCCAAGCGGAGAGCTACAGCAGGCTGGTGGGACTTCGACGCCTATCGGCTGGTTGCGGGACGCTGTGGCTCTCCGCTAAACCAAACAAAAACAGGGACGCTTGCGTGTCACAAGCGTCCCCGCACCAGGCCGCTGGGCCCCCAACCTTGGCCGCCTCTGACAAGGCCAGGATGCCCGCCAATTGCCCGGTCAGCTCGATACTTGGGGCTCCGCCGCTTGGAACCGCGAACCTCCTGGATCAAGCTCCGAATGATCTCGAAAACCTCTCGTCCTTAGGCCGCTATCGGGGTGAAAGCGAACGTCGCGTTCGTGGCGCGAAGGGTGAGCGCTCTCCTGCCGCCCCCCCCGCGTGGCCAAGAAAAGGGCCGCAGCTTGAAAGCATCTGGCTACCTAACTTTTGTTACAGGCTATCCACAGATGAGCAACCGCTCACCAAAGCCGGGAGCTGAGTGCACAGTCTCGTGACGCAGGCGTCCGGCTAGCGGAATGCGTCTCTGTAGTTTTCCAAGCGCTTCAGGCTAGACAGCATCTTCGCTAGATGTACGTTGGCGACCTTCTGCACGGCCTGATTTCGAGAGTTCTCCTGGATGTAGCGCAAATGGTCTTCGATGCGCTTTTGTGCGCGCGCGATGACCACGCTGATCTCGACATTCATCAGATTCTCCGACCCCATCAGGTCGCCGAACGGTCGGTTGGGCGCTCTCCCCAGGGCGCGTGGTTTGGTCATGCGGCATTGCCCTGCATAGCCGGTCGCTCTGAAACTTCATCGTACAGTGTCAGTTGAATGGTGGTGCCTGCATCGGAGGAGACGGCGAGATCGCCGCCGAGCTGGGAGGCAAAAGAGCGCATCAAAGAGAGGCCGAGCGCGCCTTCGTGGACACCCAGGGACATGCCCACACCGTCATCCTGGACACCAATGCGAACGCCGTTTGCGGTCCTCGCGACGCGCACGAAAATCTCTCCCTTCTGGCCGTTGGGGTAGGCGTGCTTGTAGGCATTGGTAATGGCTTCGTTGACCAGCAGGGCGACAGGGAGCGCGATCCCGGGTTCCAGCAGGATGTGGTCAGCCTCGATGCGAAGCGAAATGCGCTTGTCGAAGTCGGATCGGACGGCGCGCAGGGCTTCGCCGAGCTTCTCGATGATGTCGGCTATATCGACCGCGCGGCTGTCGTCTCCCTTCGCGTGCAGCAGCTCGTGCACCGTCGAGAAAATGCCGAGCCGCGCGCTCGCTTCCTCGATCGCCGCACGGGCTTCAGGCACTTTGCACGAACGTGCCTGCAAGTTGAGAAGCGCTGCCACGGATTGGATCGTATTCTTGACGCGGTGATCGGTGTCCTGGATCAGGGTGAGTTTGCCGACCATTTCCCGCTTGTGCGTTTTGTCGTCGCCCATGATTTTGAGGGCGAGTTCCAGCTGCACGGTGAGTTCTTCCATCACCCGGGCATCGTTCGAGTCGAATTTCGCATCGGTGTGATGAACGACCCAAATCGTGCCCAATGCGGCGCCGCATGCGTCGTAGACAGGTACAATCAACGCCTCGGCGATGGGCACATCGACGTCATCGAAGTAAGTGAAAACCCGGGCAGGGCGCGATACCAAGACGGTCTTGCCGGCATCGAGGCAAAGACCGCACGGGCTGAAATTGCGGGGCGTCGTGCCGCCGACAAAGGGCGAAAACTCCCCTGCCAGCGCGTCCCACCAGAATACCTCTTCACCGGGGTCATTGTGCCCCAAGCGGCTCCAGCCGGCCGAGCCCGCGTCGCACAGCTCGACAGCCAGTTCCAGAAAGCGCTGCACGGCAGCGTCTGGACTGATCATGATCAGCTTGGAGAGATCGCGGAAGGCGCGAATCTGCGCAATTCTGCTATTGGATCGCGTGGGGCGCTGGCGCAAGGCATCCGTGTCGAGAAGATCGCGAGGCGCGATCGAAGACGGATTGCCCTCTCCCACAGCCTCCGTCGCCATTGGCGCGTAGCAGACGAGCCAAGGTGGTGACGATGGCTTTGGCTCTGGTCGGTTTGACCAGCACCGGAGCATGCGGCCACCGCCTAAATGCATCGGGGTCACGGCCAGTGTGGAAAACAAACGGTAGTCCACGGTCGGTCAGCCCATCCGCGACGGACGGCGCGGCGCCATCGAGGACGGCACCGGACAAGCTGACGTCCTCGGCATTGTAGGCGCCTCGCACTCGAGCCCCGGCGCGCTCCAGCGCGCGCTTCAAATCGAGCATTATGATCGGCTGGTCCTCGACCACGAGGATTGTGTGCCCGGCAAGATCGTTGGTCGTCATACCCGCTCATCTCGGCGCGCAGGCTAAGCGCGTATGCCGAAACACAAGATCAATCCGGCTTTTGGCCTCGATCGGATCGCCTGTCTCTCGCCTCGATCACGCCCCCGAACGCAGCACAAGTGAACGAGTACAGGGACAGCTCCGCCGAGCGAGGGCGAAGAGCTACTGCGTCAGCGCCCCATAGGGACGCAAGCATCGACGCTACGCTTGAATTTCGGAAGCTGCACCAACATGGGTTAGTAGAAGCGGTGGACGCTGTCGGAGCGCCAGCGAGGGACTCTCCGGGAACCGCCGCAGACAGTGGTTCCCGGAGAAAGACACAAGGCCCGTGACCTCACGGGCCTCATGTACCTACCCCGCCATGTCTGAATAGGTGGACGGGCGTCGCTCTGCACTAACATGGGTTAGCATGTGGCTTGCCTGCCGCATCTAGTCGCGCGAATTCAGATAACCGCCCTGGAAGCCCGCGAGCTTTCGGAGCCGGTTCAGGTCGTGAATTTTGACGGTGCCCCGTTGCAGGGTGAGCAAGTCGAGCTCGCGCAGCTGTCGCAGGACGCGATTGACATGGACGGCGGTCAGGCCCAGCGCGTCGGCAAGAACGAATTGGCTCAGCGGACATTTGAACTCGGCCTCGGTCGCCAACCCCACCAGGCTCAGCCGTTCAGCCAGCTCCATGAAGAAATGAGCCGTGCGCTCGATGGCGTTGCGCCGCCCGATGTTGACAAGGTGCTCGACCACCATGGCTTCGTCGCGGGAGGCGGCCCACATGAGCGCCGCCCCGAGACGCGGGAACTCGGTGATGCTTTCCAGTATGCGCGGACCCTCCACGGGGCTGACCACGGCATCGGTCAATGCCGAGACGGAATGATCCGCGGTTCGCAGCAGCACGCTGCGCAGCCCCACACAGTCGCCCGGTATCGGAAACGAAATGATCTGCCGACGACCGTTGGGAAGATCCTTGTAGCTGGATGCCCATCCAGTTTGGAGAACGAAGGCCCTGTGTCCGGTCTGCCCCTCCAGGGTGAGCTGCTTGCCTCGTTTCACTTTGAGGGGCGCCGACTGCATGTCGGCAAGACACTTCAACTCGCCGGGTGACAAGACAAGAAAGGTGCTGAGCTTCTTTGCCAGCACGCTGTCGATTTGGGCGGTGCCCATTAGGGTCTCCGACGGCCAGAGACGCGGGCGCGTTCGCGGTTGCTGTTCGCTTGCCGAGCCTTGCTGGCCTAGCCCCCGCTATCCGTAACACGCATCAACCGCGCCAAGGTACGAAATCGGACAAATGGCGGTTGCCGATCCGGCGGCGAGGAGTGGTTAGGCCGGTGGACTGGCCACGAGATACCCCTTGAAGGAGCCAAGAATTGGCATTGAGAATCATTGATTTAGCAACGTGGATCAGTTCACGCGGCGCGGCGATAGGGTAGGCTCGGCATTGAAATGGAGTACCAAATGACAGAACACGCACCGGTTCATGATGCGGACGGGATGGCGGCGCTTGGCATCTGCGAGTCGCTTCTTATTGCGCTGACCGATCTTAAGGTCATCGGCCAAAAGGACGCGCGTGATCTGCTAACGGATGTAGTCACCGCACACAGCGAAGCGGCCGGAAGTTCGCTGACGCCAGATAGGCATCAGGCCGTGGTGGCGATTGTCCAACGTATCCTCGCCGCCAAGAATGGCTTGCGGCCATCGGGTTGACCGTGGACCACAGGGTGTCGCGTAAAGGCTGACCGAGCGCAACGGAACATGTTTGCTCCGATATCGCCACGCCGCTGACCTGGAAATGCGGTAGGTCAAATGCCGCTCTGCAAAGAAAGTTGATGCATGACCCTCGATTCACTGGGGTGGAATGGACACTGGCAAAAGGCGTTCGCGGCCATTGACGCCGACGGACTGATCCCAGGTCGTGTGATAGCGGAGCATCGAAGCCATTTTCGGGTTGCCCTTGAAGGGGCAGAACTTTCGGCGCGCACATCAGGACGGATGCGCAATACTGCGAAGGTGCGCTCGGACTTGCCGGGCGTCGGAGACTTCGTGGCGGTGCGCCTGGGAGCTGCAGGGGATGACCAGGCCACGATCGAAGCCGTTCTGCCGCGGACCAGCGCACTGATCCGAAAGGCATCAGGCAAGAGCCGGCCGCAGCTCCTGGCGGCCAACATCGATATCGTCTTCATCATGACGGCGCCGGATGCCGATCTCAACTTGCCGCGCCTGGAACGCTATCTCGCATTGGTGCGAAGCAGTGGCGCAACTCCGATGATCGTCGTCAACAAGGCAGATCTCGCGCATGACGTTGTCGAGGTCACCGATCGGATTGCCAGCATAGCTTTCGGAGTGTCAATTCACGCAGTGAGCGCGCGTAGTCTCACCTCCATTTCCGTTCTCGAGCGGTTTTTCGACGGCAACCGGACGATCGCCCTCGTCGGCTCTTCGGGTGTCGGCAAGTCGACCCTCACCAATCTGCTGCTTGGGCGCGCAGCGCAGGCGACACAGGAAGTCCGCGCCTATGATAGTCGCGGCCGTCACACGACGACCCATCGCCAGCTATTCACGCGACTTGGAGGTGGCTCGATTGTCGACACGCCCGGAATGCGGGCACTGGAAGCCTGGCAGGCCCCAGCTAGAAGATGGGAGCAGCTTCAAGGATATCGAAGCCGTGTCGGTCCGGTGCAAGTTCAGCGATTGCAGCCATACGAGCGAACCGGGATGCGCAGTTCGAGGTGCCGTCGAGCGGGGGAGCCCGATGGCGCACGTGCCGACTCCCATGCTGCCCTCGCGCGCATCGAAACGGAGCGCTCGGTGATCCAGCGAGCATGGCGGCACTGAGACTTATGAGGCGCGGCCACGAAGGTCATCCGCCGATGGAAGGCTCTGGGCAGGTTCGCGGTTTTTTTTCAGATGATCCCGATAGAGACCGGTGAGGATGCTCTCCCAATTCTTCCCCAAGGCGGTAAAAACTGTGAGGTTTTGGTGCCGCTGACCTGAAGCACGGTGCAGCAGAATGATGCGCCCGTCGCCGGCGATCACAGTAATATCGTATTCCGCGCGAGGAGACTTCGATGGAGGGGCACAACCTAATGCCAAATTGCCGCGTGAAATGTTGCCAGGTCCAGAGTCAGGCAGCTCACGAAACGCATAGCGTTCGCGCAAGGCGTGCTTAGCAAGAACAGCGTTGGCACGCTCGATTTCATCGATCAGGCTTGCCTTGGATTGCACCCATCGCGCTTGCACCCTTTCTTGCAGCTCGAACGTCTTGCGTAGTTCTGCGCCCTGAGCGGCAGCGTTGAGATCGTCCTTGTCCTTGGCGTCGCGAAGCAGTTGCTCCAGGGGATGTTCATCAGACATGTTTGGTGCTCTGTAGGTCTGCATGGGTGCCGGGGGCTAGCGTTCATTTTCTCAGCCTCCCACAAGTACGTAGGAACCCTAGACCTAAAAATCCGACCCGCCCCTAACTCATGTTAGGCAGGCACCCGGGAAGGGCCAAAGAAATACCCCGCAAACCCTTGTGGGACGCGGGGCACAGACACTCGATGGCGATCTCAGCTTCTAAGCTCAGGCAACTGGCTTCATTGCCTTCGCCGTACCCGCCTGCACTTGTTCGAACACGTGCTGGGTCGCGCGCGTGGAGAGATCGAAGAACTCCTTCGTCTGCTCGGTCGTTTGAGCCGCAAGTTTCTGGAAGAACTCAGTTTGCAGCTTCAATGCTTCCGGCAGCGACTGTGCCTTTGCGATCGCATGCGCGACAGCGAACGAAGCCTCGATATTGGCCGTAAAATTCTGGACCAGCTTCTCGTTGAGCATTTTCGTGCTTCCCCAAGCGGTCTCGGCCACTTCAGTCAGAACTTTTGCGCTCTCCTGAGCGGTTGCGGCGCTCTTTGTGTAAAATTCGTGCGTCTTGGCTACGCCCTGCTGAGCGATGGCCTGGACGTTCTCTGGAAGGCGAACGTCCTTGAGGAACTGCTCTGCCTGACTGAATGCTTGATTTCCGAGCTGGCGGGTCATGATGTCATCCTTTGATAGGTGCGGCGGGGTTCTCGCGTGGCACCTACATAGGGTCGTTTATTGTGCGTTGCAACAATAAAATGTTGCAACGCGATATTGAGGCGTCGTTAGGCAAACGACGCGGCCACAAATCCAGCGACAGAGTTGAGCAACGCGCGTTGCGCTATGCCAATCAACAAGCAACCAAGCTGGTTCTGTCATCAGCAGAATACAAGCGATGCACTATAACTAAAGAGATGTTCCTCAGGTCAGCATAGATAAACCAAAGCAATTGTAGCCAGCCCCCCTGCAAATGCGAAGATGAACGAAAATGTAAATCTAATTCATGCCGATGCTACAATTAATATATTTGGAATATATATTTTGGTCATTACTTGTTTTCCGTATATTAATAACCATATTAAGCGGTGACCCAAGTTAAAACCGATCCAATTACTATTGGAAACCAACAGTTTGGGAGGTGCGAAATGTCAAATGTAACGCAGCCAGAATTCGACCTGCCGATCGTCGCGGCCAGCGCGATGCGGGCAGAGATCCAGCAAAAGTGGGGCAAGTTCGACGCCCAGGAGATCACGGCCCTCAAAGACAAGGACGACCTGGTGGCCAAGCTTCAAGTGAAATACCAGCTCGACAAACTCCAAGCGCAGCGCGACGTCGATGCGTTCGCGAAGGGACGGCAGCTTTAGTTATGCGTAGCTGCCACGAAGTCGCCCTCGGCCATGGCCGGGGGCGATGGACGACTTGCGACGGACGCGCGAGTTGAACGTCCCGCACCTCCTGGCGGCAAGGAACAGTGAGCGGAGAACTCGATGACCAACATCCTGTCGCGCGTGATGACTGACGCGCACGCGGATCGAGTTCTTAATAGCCTTCAGTTTCTTGCTTACGATCTGTGTATTTGGCTTCCTGGTATTAGTTACCCTTGGGTGACACTCAGGCTGACACAGAGCTGTTCTTTTTCAGTGACCGAGAAAGGCCACGTGGTGCTCGAGACACATACATATGCCCTATGGCGAGTAGTAGCGCTTTGGATCAGCTCGCCCGACAGTCGGATATTATGATGACGCCCGGCGCATCGGTTTCATTCTTCAGACCCGAGTTCGACGACTTCCTCTACGCCGCCATCGGCTCCGACAAAGATGAAATGCCCCTCAGCGTCCTTTCAGCGCTTGCGCGACTGAACATCGATCCTTGGGAGGAGGCAGCTGAACTATCCGAGCTGCCAAAGATTCCTGCAGTACAGAGACTGGCTTCGTTGATTACGCAATTGCAGGGTGGAAGATGGACGCAGGCGGATTCTAGGACAATTGCCGTTCGCTTGATTGAGCTCTTGCCTCATCGAGGCTCTTCCAAAGTGGTCCTGAAAGCGAAGGTCCCTAGCCTTCGTGAGATGAGCGGTTCCACCGGCGCAAAATTGCTGCTCTGTGCTGCTTTAGCGGCCACTGTCCTTATCGTTGCGGCAAGCCGTGAACCGTCGTCGCCAGGCGATCATTTGTCCGCACCCGCTTTCGATACCAGCTCCCCGCCGCAGACATCACGGCCGAGTTCCCGCTAGCTGCGCACAACCCACCATTATTCAGCTAGACGGCGCGCGCGCAATCGCGAGATCAAGCCATGAATGAAATCCGAAACGGCCAGAGACCTCAAAGACGATCGCCCAGTTCTCGAAGCTCGCCAAACAACCACCACCGCCAGAAAGGCTCGGGCAGCGCCGAGCACAATTACAAGCGATACACAGAGTTGGCGCGCGAAGCGGCTGTAAGGGGTGACGATGTCGAGGTGCAAAACTGCTACCAGCATGCCGAGCACTACTTCAGGACGATGAAAGGTGGCGAGTAGGTTCCGTTGCTCGCCCCCTCTAGGTGCGGGGGCAAGGTCGGTTGTCGCTGCCGCTGCAGTTCTCGCTTTGAGGACCATGGCTTCGCGCTTGGACATTGGCCCCAAGCTGCCATGGGGGCCTGCGTTACGAGCGGAGCACACACCGAGCGGACCTCCGCGCAAGCAAGCACTTTGGCCGCGGCGGAGAACCTGGCGCCGTTCGGGGACCGCTAGGGCAGTCTCGCAATTCGACAGTATGTCGCGACTTGGCAGAGCGCCAGCCCCTGCCGGGGCTCACGAGATATGAGAACGACACGCATCGCCGGTTCGCTGACGCTGTCGCGAACTCATGGCCGAACGAGCGGTCGCGGCGGCATTTTGGTGGTGGAACCGTTCGCGGCGTTCCAGGCGCCGACATCATGCGTGATCATCAGAGGTGGCTCCACTAGGCGATGGCTGATGGCGCGATCCTTGAGAGTCCATTCGACATACCCGGCGCGGGGCACGCCAAGGCCACGGCGCTGCTTCTCGACAATATTGAAGAACGAGGTTGCGGGCGCCCAGACGATCTCGATGCCGCGGTACTCCATGCGCCGGTAGACGTGGAGGTGGGCGATCACGGCCACGCCATTGCGCAGGCATACGTTGAGCAACCACGTCCTGGCCGCGGCAGGCACCGCCATCGTCGTGAACGCGGGATCCTTCGGCTCGTTCTCGAACGGCGGCATGTGCTGGAACAGCATGACCGGGCGCCCCGCGCGCTCCGCCAGCGATCGCTCCAGAAACGCAACCTGCTCGCGCTCTTGCGCGTCACCGCTTCCAAGCAGTGCCGTGTCGATGCCGATGAGCCGCCAGGAACCCACGTCACGACACCATCGGCTGTCCCCGTAGTGTCGGCGCCAGCGCGCCATGCGCTCGGCGTTGACGGGCTGCCCCAGCCGGACGGCGAGCGGCAACTCGCCAACATCATGGTTGCCGGGGATGGCAATCCACGGCGCGCGCAGACGATCCTTCTCCCTCCTGGCGAAGGCTATATCATCCTCGTCGTCGGCCCCGTCGAACGAGACATCGCCGGCGTGGACGATGAAATCGGGTGGCTGGCGCCGCATCTCCTCGACGAATACGTCCCAGTTGTCCACAAAATAGGGGCGTTTTCGGCTGACGTGCGTGTCCGAGACTTGGACGATGCGCACAGGATTTGCTGCTTTGATCACGATGGCCTGAGAATTGAGAGGCGTTGCCGTGATGCAAGCAGACCCTCGTAGAAAGGGCAAACGGGGTCGCTAAAGTAACCTGGCGCGTTCGCCTCGAGACCGAGGTGTATCCGCCCGAGCGGAAGCCCAACAATACGTTGCGGTCATTGTCGAGGCTGGGGGTGCGATGATTCCAGATGGGTGCGAATCCGAAAGTCTGGCCGCATCACAAATCGGCTAGAAAACGTCAGCAAGATCAATCACTAGTGTCTAAGCTTTGGCGCACCGGCCCTCGCGGTTTTCATTGTCCTGCTCCACCGCGCTTTGCGCGATCGTCTTCAATCACATGAAACTCATCGTGCTCACTCCGTCTGATGAGACGCCGCCGAGTAGGAAGCAGTTCAAGCCCGTACCTGTCGGACAGATAGCCCCAGATCCCTTTGGGTGCGAACAGCATGACCAGGATCGCAAATAGGCCGAGCAGGATTAGATACCAAGTGCCAAAGTGGGCGAGATTGGTCTGTAGAAGATAGAAGACCAGCACGCCCACGATCGGACCCTCGATGGTGCCGATGCCGCCGATCACGACGATGAAGATCACGTAAGCGGTCCAATCGAGGACCGAGAAGGCGGCGTCGGGTGAGATGCGCGCCTTCTGCAAATAAATCAGCGCCCCCACCATGCCGGTGCCCCCGGCCGTCACTACATAGACCCTGAGCCTGTTCCTGAAATTGTCGACGCCGACGCTTTCGGCGGCAACGTCCGAATCGCGGATAGCGGCGAGCGCCAGGCCGTGCCGCGAGCGCAGGACGAGATAGACGATTAGGATGGTGCCGGCCGCCAGTCCCAGTGCTGCCCAGTAGGTGATGATGTCGCGTGCCGCCGAGGTGCGGACGTCGAACCATAGTTTCACCCACTCTATGCCGGCCACCTCGTTGGTGACGGAGGCGGGAAGCGAGGTGCCGGTGCCGCCGCCCAATTGCCCGAACTGCGCAAACACGAGCCGATAGACTTCGGCCATCACCCAGGTGCCGATGGCGAAATAGGCCCCGCGCAAGCGGAAGACAACGAGGGCGGTCGGCAGCGCAAGGCAGGCCGCAATCAGACCCGCCAGCACGATGGCCGCCAGCGGATCGATGCCGGCGTGAATGGTGAGGGCAAACAGCAGATACCCGCCGAGCCCGACGAAGGCCTGCTGTCCGACCGAGACGAGGCCGGCGTACCCCGCCAGCAAGTTCCAGTACTGAGCCAGCGCCAGCATGGTGAACATGAAGATCAGGTCGTTGATCAAAGTGCGGCTGGCAAACGCCGGCAAAGCGACCAGCAGCGCGACAAGAATCGCGCCGGCCAGGGCTACGTAACGCGACAGCGATGTAGCAACTTCGATACGGAATCGGCCTGCGGCGGATTGTTGCCGCGATAGTCGCCAACCATCGAATCGGGCCATGACCGGCTGCAGTGGACTTGCACGCAGCCATGCAGCGATATGGGAGAGGCGACTACAAACCTGTTGGGCGACCGGCGCAATCGCTCTATGCAGTGTTGCACGCGCGGTAGCGACTTCGCTTGCGGCCCGACCCAGCCACGGCCGCATGCGGCTATTGAAGATGCCATGACCGCGTACCATGATCGCGCTAAGCCAGGCTACCGTTCGCGCCCATGCCGCCTGTACGCCACGCCCACCGTCGCGCATGTATCGCGCCATGAGGCGACGCATGGGCATTGCCCATCTCGCCACGGCCCGTGCTACGCGCCCGACTACATGGGCGACTACAGGAGCGAGTCCGCGAGCGACCACCGGTTGTACCTGCTCGCGCCACGCAGCGACCCGCGCTCGCCCCGCCGCCAAATATCGCCGCAGGTGGTCCATGGCCGCTCTCACTCGGCCGCGCGGGGAAAGAGCCCACGGGGCCGCAGCACCAGCACCACGAGGAAAGCCAGGTGCCCGGCCAGGATCTGCCACTCGGGATTGATCTTGGCCCCCACCGTCTGGGCGACGCCGATGATGACGCCGCCGGCCAGCGTGCCCCAGAAGCTCCCCAATCCCCCTATGATCACGGCCTCGAACGCGTAGAGCAGGCGTGCCGGTCCGATGGTGGGGTCGAAGTTCGAACGCATCCCGAGATAAAGTGCGGACACCCCGATCACCACCATCGCCACCGCCATCGCGAGGGAAAAAATCCGCCGGTTGTCGATCCCCATCAGCTGCGCAATCTCGGGATCGTCGGACGTTGCGCGGAAGGCCCGACCGAGTTCTGTGCGATAGAACAAGGCATTCAACGCCAGGATCACGCCGACGGCGGAAGTCAGCGTGACGAGTTGGATCGTCCCCACCGCGATGCCGCCGCCCAGATGAATGGAAGCCGTCTCGATGGCGCCCGCGTTCAAGCGCTGGCTGTCGGCGGAGAAAATTTCCAGCAGGCCGTTCTGGATGATGATCGACAAGCCGAATGTGACCAGCAGCGGTGGCAGGATGTCCCGCCCCAACGCCCGGTTGAGCAGCACGTGCTGCAGCGCGTAGCCGAAGGCAAACAGTACCGGCATGGCCAGCAGCGTGCCGAGAAACGGATCGACCCCCAGGGATCGTGTCAGTCCCAGCACGACGAAAGCCGCCAGCACGATCAGGTCGCCGTGCGCGAGATTGACCAGCCGCATCACCCCGAAGATCAGTGACAGTCCCGCCGCGAACAGCGCGTAGAGTCCGCCTAGCATCACGCCCTGCAGCAAGGTGTTGATCCAGCCGCTCATGCGCCGAAATACGCGGTATGAATTCTTTCGCGATCGAGCTCCGCCGGCCGCCCGGTCAGCGAGATGCGCCCTTCCTGGAAGCAGCAGACCCGGTCGGCCACCTGCAGCGCCTGCACGATGTCCTGCTCCACCAGGATTACGCTGGCCCCGTTCGCCCTGATCTTCGGCAGCGCCGCGTAGATGTCCCGAATGACAATGGGCGCGAGCCCCAGGCTGATCTCGTCACACAGCAGCACGCGCGGGTTGGACATCAGCGCGCGTCCGATCGCCGCCATCTGCTGCTGGCCGCCCGACAGCGTTTGCGACGGGGCCTCGCGCCGCTCGGCCAGCGCGGGAAACAGATCGTAGATGCGCGCGAGCGACCAGTAGCCGCTGTTGCGTCGGCCGTAGGCGCCGATCTTCAAGTTCTCCTCGACGCTCAGCGACGGAAACAACCTGCGCCCTTCCGGCACCAGCGAGATGCCGAGCCGCACGATCTCCGCCACCCCCAATCCGCCGATCGGCCGCCCGTCGAACACCACGCTCCCGGGGGCCGCCGGCAGCAGCCCCGTGATGGTCTTGAGAAACGTTGACTTCCCGGCCCCATTCGCCCCGATGATCGCCAACGTCTCGCCCTCTTTCAACACGAGGTCGATGCCATACAGCGCCTGGAAATCGCCGTAGAACGCCGTCAGCCCCTGCATCATCAGCAACGTCATGCGCTGGCCTCCGCAGGAACACACCGCAACTCGGCCGCTGCTTTTTCCCCTCCCCCTATCGCGAAGGTTCCACCTCCCCCCTCTAGGGGGAGGGAACACAGCAAGCCCCTCTGGACCCCCAGGTGTCCCATGGCCTCCACACACCTCACGCCGCGATGCCGGTATAGATCTGCCGCACCTCGGCCGAGCTCATCACGGTCTGCGGATGCCCTTCCGCGATCTTGCGGCCGAAGTTCAGCACCACCAGCCGGTCCACCACGGCCAGCAGCGCGTGCACAATGTGCTCGATCCACACAATGGTGGTGCCTTCCGCGCGGATGCTCTTGATGGTGGCAACCAGCTCGTGACATTCGCTCTCCGTCAGCCCCCCGGCGATCTCGTCCAGCAGCAGCAGCTCCGGCCCGGTGGCGAGCGCACGGGCCATTTCCAACCGCTTGCGCTCCAGCAAAGTGAGAGAACCCGCCGGCGCATTGGCACGCCGCATGAGACCCGTGCGCTCCAGAATACCCGCGCAGAAATCGACACCATCGTCGCCTTCGGCGCCGCGCCCGTGCACCGCCGCCACCAGCAGGTTCTCGAACACGGTCAGCGTCTCGAACGGATGCGGGATCTGATAGGAACGCCCGATCCCGGCCCTGCAGCGCATGTGCGCGCTCGTGCCGGTGACGTCGACGCCATCGAGACGGATCTCCCCCGCATCCGCCGCGATATTGCCGGCGATCAGATTGAACAAGGTCGACTTGCCGGCCCCGTTCGGCCCGATGATGCCGACCGCCTCGCCGCGGGCGACCTCAAGGTCGATGCTGTCGGCCGCTTTGAGCGAACCGAACGATTTGGACAGGCGCCGGATCTGGAGCAGCATTGTCGCAAGAGGTTGGGGCCGGCGATGTGGCCGGCTCCGTGGAGGGTACGCGATCTAGGCGATCGCTTCCATCTTGCCGCCGACAGGAATGGCGGACGCGGTCTTGTTGTCGGTGATGACGATATCGTACTTGTTGCCGTCCTTGATGCGCCACTGCCCGCCGACCAGCGGAGTCTTGGCGACGTTCTTGGCCGCGAACGGCGGCAAGTTCGCGCCGTTCCAGGCAATCTTGCCGACCACCGTGTCGAGGTTGGTGGCCGCGATCGCCGCCACCGCCGCCTTCGCGTCGCCGACGCTTGCCGTGCGCTTGAGCGCGTCCACCGCCACCTCAAACAGCGCGTGCACGAAGCCGATGGGCTGCGTCCACTGCTTCTTGGTGGCCTCCGTGTAAGCGTCGGCCAGCCCCTTGGCGCTCATGCCGTTGAGCGAGGACTTGAAGGGGTGGCTCGGCGACCACCACACCTCCGACGACAGATTGTTGCCGTCCTTGCCCAGCGCCTCGACGGCAACGGGGAACAGCAGCGCCTTGCCCACCGATGCCACTTTCGGCTTGAAGCCCTGCTGCAGGGCCTGCTTCCAGAACGTGGTGAAGTCAGGCGGGATCACCACGCCGGTGACGATCTCGCAGTTGGCGTTCTTGAAGGCGGTGATCTGGGCCGAGAAATTGTCCGTCATGTTCTGGTAGCGGCCTGGATCGGTCAGCTTGTAGCCGCCTTTCTCCAGCACCGGCGGGAAGCCGATCTGCTTGTCGCCCCAGGCGTTGCCGTCGCCGTCGTTGGGGAACAGCCCGCCGACCGACTTGTTGGTGGCAACCTGTCCCCACATGTTGGTGAAGACGGCGATGATGTCCTCGAGCCCCCAGAAGAAGTGATACGTGTAGTTGAAAGGCTTCCACGCGGGCGGACCGCCGGCCGGGTTGGCCTGCCGGCCCACGTACCAGGGCTGCCACGGCGCCACGGTGGAAATGCAGGCCACCTCATCGATCTCGCACTGCGTCGACACCGGGTTGGTGGTCTCCGGCGTCGAGGCGACCAGCATCAGGTCCACCTTGTCGCGCACGATCAGTTCCTTGGCGACGTCGGCGGCGCGATTGGGATTGGACTGGCTGTCCTTGACCACCACCTCCACCGGGTGCGTGGCATTGCCGATCTTGATGCCGGCCTTCACCGTTTCGCGGAAGTTGCCGAGGATGAAATTGTCGGCTTCCGCGAACGGCGCCAGCGGACCCGTCTGCGGGCTGACGTAGCCGAGCTTGATGGTTCTGGCCTGGGCGTGCACGGCCGGCGCAAACACGCTACCCGCGGCAAGCGAGGCGCCGGTGGCGGCCGATGTCTTGATGAAGCTGCGGCGCGTGAAGGTGCGATGGCGCGTATGGGCTGGCATGCCTTCCTCCCTGTTGGCAAACGAGCGGGCGCGCGCTGCTTGGCGCTCCCGTCGCAAAAGGCATTTCCTCGTCGAGGCCTTGGCGGCCTGCTTTGGCGCTGGTCTCCGCCCGAACCATTTGACGGCGGATCAACAATGTTCGATTATCGAACGCACGTTCGATAAGTGGCCATTGTCGTCCGGGCGGGTGCCCGGTGTCAACGGGTTGTCATCCCGGAATGCGCGGCAGCGCATATCCGGGATCCAGGACTCTAGGCGGGAACCCTGTGAAGCGGTCTGCAAAACACAAGCCGCAACCGGCGGCCAAAGCGCCGAAGGCCGATATCGCGAGCAAAGACGGCGAGGGTCAGGACAAGGAGTTCATGACCACGCTCGCCAAGGGCTTTGCCGTGCTCGGCCTATTCGGCCGCGAGCGCCCGAGCCTCACCCTGTCGGAAGCCGCAGCCGCAACCGATCTCTCGCGCGCCACCGCACGGCGCATATTGCGCACGCTCACGGGCCTCGGCTACGTCGAGCAACAGGGCCGGCAGTTCTCGCTGGCGCCCGGAATCCTCAAGCTCGGCTTCTCTTATCTCGCCGCGCAGAACTGGATCGAGCGCGCGCGTCCGCTCATGAAGGAGCTGAGCGAGCGCTTCCACGAATCCTGCTCGGCGGCGATCCTGCAGGGCACAGACGCCGTCTACGTGGCGCGCGTTCCGGCCGGCCGCATCATGTCAGTGGCCATCTCTATCGGTACGCGCCTGCCGGCGTTCCACACCTCCGTCGGCCGCGTGCAGCTCGGCTTCCTCGACGACGACGAAATCTGGCGCCGACTGCGCTCGCTGCGCATCGGTTCCTACACGCCCTCCACCATCATCGACGTGCAGGCACTGTTCGAGCGCGTCCGCGCCGACCGCGAGCAGGGCTTCTCCATCGTCGACGAGGAACTGGAACGCGGCCTGCGCTCCATCGCCGTGCCGATCGTCGATCGCATGGGCCAGGCGGTCGGCGCGCTCAACCTGTCCACCCACTCCACCCGCACCACCCGCAACGAGATGCGCGAGCGCTTCCTCCCTGCGCTGCGTACCGTCGCGGAACGCATCGCGGCAACGACTGCGTGACGGTCAAGCCGCGCAGGCGAATGCGCTGCGATGGCGCTTCCCAACTTGCTATCGCGATCCATCGCTCCTATCGTTGCTAGTTCGCAAATCGTACACGAGTTCGATAATCGAACATCACTCATAAGCGCCCCAAAGCGCAACGCGAGTAAGGGAGCAGCGCACATGGCAAAGGCAAAATCCGCACAGTCCGAGGATCGCGAGGCGTTCGCCCGGAGGCCCGAAACCATCGGCAACCTTGCCGCCAAGGCCCCCCAGACCGGTGAGGAATACCTAGCTTCCTTGAGGGATGGCCGCACCGTCTACATCTACGGGGAGCGCGTCAAAGACGTCACCACGCACCCAGCTTTCCGCAATACCGCGCGCATGGTGGCCCGCCTCTATGACGCCCTGCACGATCCCAAGCGGAAATCCAAACTTCTGCTCCCGACCGACACCGGCAACGGCGGCATGACCCACGCCTTCTTCAAGGCCCCCAAAAACGTCGATGAGCTGATTGCCGGCCGCGACGCCATCGCCGAGTGGGCCCGCATCACCTACGGCTGGATGGGCCGCTCCCCGGACTACAAGGCGGCATTCCTCGCCACGCTCGGCGCCAATGCGGACTTCTACGATCCCTATCAGGAGAATGCGCGCCGCTGGTACAAGTTCAGCCAGGAGCGCGTGCCTTTCATCAACCACGCCATCATCCATCCGCCCATCGATCGCGATCGCCCGCCGAGCGAGGTGGTGGACGTGTGCGCGCACGTGGAGAAGGAAACCGACGCGGGCATCGTCGTGTCCGGCGCCAAGGTGGTGGCCACCGGCTCGGTGCTCACCAACTACACCTTCGTCGCCCACCACGGCCTGATCCCGCTGCAGGACAAGAAATTCGCCTGCGTCTTCATGGTGCCGACCAACGCGCCCGGTGTGAAGTTCATCTGCCGCACCTCCTACGAGATGACCTCGACTGTGATGGGCAGCCCCTTCGATTACCCGCTGTCGTCCCGCATTGACGAGAACGATGCCGTATTCATCATGGACAAGGTGCTGGTGCCCTGGGAGAACGTGTTCGTCTACGGTGACATCGAGAAGGCCAACAACTTCTTCCCCCGCACGGGCTTCCTGCCGCGCTTCGTCGTGCATGGCTGCACGCGTCTCGCCGTCAAGCTCGACTTCATCGCCGGTTTACTGCTCAAGGCCACCGAAGCGGCAGGCACCAAGGACTATCGCGGCGTGCAGGCTAACGTCGGCGAGGTGATCGCCTGGCGCAACCTGTTCTGGGCGCTGTCCGACGCCATGGTGCGCGACCCCAGGCCCTGGATCGGCGACTATGTGCTGCCCAACATGGACCCCGGCAACGCCTACCAGATCATCGCCACCATGGCCTACACCAAGGTCAAGTACATCATCGAGCAGACCGTGGCCTCGGGCCTCATCTACCTCAATAGCCACGCGCGCGACTTCAAGAGCCCCGAAATTCGCCCCTACCTCGACCAATACCTACGCGGTTCCAACGGCTACAAGGCGGAGGAGCGCGTCAAGCTGATGAAGCTGCTGTGGGACTGCATGGCCACCGAGTTCGGCGGCCGCCACGAGCTCTACGAGATCAACTACGGCGGCTCCACCGAGGAGATCCGCCGATACTGCCTGTTCGGTGCACAGGCCTCCGGCAATGCCGACAAGTTCAAGGGTTTCGCCGAGGAGTGCATGGCCGAATACGACCTCGACGGCTGGAAAGTGCCCGATCTCACCGACCCCGGCGAGTTGAGCTATCACGCTCTGAAGCGGTGAACCGTCCGAAAGGTGGGGCAGACGAGCGGCGGTGGCGTAATGGGCAGCTTCTGCATATCGTCCGGCCGCATAAACGAGCGACCGCGAGACCGCCAAGGTCCAAGGGACCGAGCCTGACTGAATCTTCCCCATGCTCAATCGCTTCGCGATCTGCCCGGCAAAAGCCAGGCCGTGACTGAGATGAGTGGACGCAGCTGCGGAGTTTGGATTGAGCTTAAAGCAGACCCACTCGTCGTTAGTCAGCGAGGTGATCTGCCGTGCAGATTTATAAGTTCAAAACCCTGATCACGGACATCTGGTGCTCTGCCTGTTGGGCAGAAGAATTGTTGTTCGGTAAAGGTGGCTGCGTGTCCCCGATTTGAACCTATGGCCGCCGCGCCGCGCTGAGCGCGATCCAATCAAACCGCAATTTCAATAACATAGGTGTTCGCAGTTTCATCCTGTCCGGCGCGCCATGAATTTGTTGGCGATTGTTGTTGAACGCTTGTCGGGCCGTTCAGACCATCGTGGTCGCCGAACAGTAGCCATACTCCGCGAAAGACATGGTCAAAGTCTTCCACAGGCTGACCCCATATGAGCGGGGGCTGGCAATCTCGTAGCTTGGTGATGCGTCAATCTGCCAGAGCTGGACGGGCATGTGCGCTGCGACCGTCACGGCCGCGCTGCCGGTAGTGAAAACGGTCTCGTCGAGATCAATAGGCACCACCTTCATCAGGCCGTCGCGCGCGCTGGGTCCGCCGATGCGCACAATCGTGCGTGATCCGGTGAGGTCCGTCACGGAGCCCGATGCACCGGCGCATGACGTGAGGCGCTGGATGAGATTGTCTGCCGATGCGCCGATGGCCAGCCATTGATCGGGACTTGACCAGACGAACGCGATCGAGTTCTGCGCGGTGCGTCCGGGTCGCGTGGGCAAGGTTGCGCCGAATTCGCGCTCAACGGCTGCGCTCAAAGCCGTGATCTGGCCGCCGCGTGCGACGACAGCTGCGAGCGACAGACCGGCAAGCTCGGTCAGCGTCACACCGGTGCTTCCAGCGGCGCCATGTTGGCCGGGCATGGCGACGCCTGCGAGCGCCGAGCGGATGGCAAGCGAAGGCTTAGACACGTGCGCGCCCTCCCGTGGGGTCGTATCTGCAGGCGGGACCAATCTCGACTTCCACATCGCCGTTGCGGACCGGGTCATAGGCCCTGACGCGCTGCCCGATACGTTCCCCGCCGCGCTTGAGCAGGCCGAGACCGAGGTAGTGGCCGAGCGCCGGTGAGTAGACGACCGACGTCATGTACCCCAGGTCATTCTCGATTTTTGCCGCGGCGCCCAGGTCGAGGAAGTGACTGCCGGCAGCGAGCGACTTGGAGACGTCAATCGGCGCGAAGGACACCAGGGACGGCCGGTCGGGATCGGTGAAAGCCGGTCGGTTGAGCATAGCGCGGCCGATGTAGTCCTTCTTGGTGGACATGAGATCGGCGAGGCCAAGATCACGCGCCGTGGTCTGGCCGTTGAGTTCGCCCGATGCGGCAAAGCCCTTCTCGACGCGCAGCACCGTCATCGCTTCCGTACCGTAAGGCTGAAGCCCAAGCATTTTGCCCAGCTCCGCCAGGCGCCGCATGAAAGCATCACCATAGTCGGCTGCGACGCCGATCTCGTAGCCGAGCTCGCCCGAGAACGAAATCCGGTACAGCCGGGCGGAGATGCCGCCGCAGACGGTTACATCGGCGACGGAAAGATGCGGAAAGCGCTCGGTCGTCAGATCGAAGTTGTCATCCACAAGCTTGCCGAGCAGGTCGCGTGATCTGGGGCCGGCGATCGCGAGCTGGGCCCAGCGATCGGTCACGGCCACGAACGATACGTCGAGCGAAGGGGCGAGCACCTGGTGGCAGAATTCCATGTGCCGCAGCACCTTCTCCGCATGCGCGGTGGTGGTGGTGAGGAAGAAGCGATTCGCGGCAAAGCGCGCGACGGTGCCGTCGTCGAGCACGTGGCCGTCCTCGCGCAGCATCACGCCATAGCGCATGCGTCCGACCTTGAGGCCCGACATACCGTTGGCATAGACAAGATCGAGCAGGTGGCCGGCATCGGGACCGGTGACCTCGACCTTGCCGAGCGTCGACACATCGCAGACGCCAACGGCGGAGCGCACGGTGCGAGCCTCGCGGTTGACGCTCTCGAGCCAGTCTCGCTCTCCGGACTTGGGATACCACTGCGCGCGGTACCACTGCCCAACCTCGACGAACACCGCGCCCTGCTCGGCCGCCCAAGCGTGCGTCGGCGTGTAGCGCGACGGGCGAAACTCCTTGCCCCGCTCGTGGCCGGCAATGGCGCCGATCGCGACCGGCGTGAAAGGCGGCCGGAAGGTGGTGGTTCCGGTCTCGCTGATCGTCCGGTCGGTCGCCTTGGCCAGCAGTGCGAGGCCGTTGACGCCCGAGTTCTTGCCCTGGTCGGTGGCCATGCCGAGCGTGGTGTAGCGCTTGGCGTGTTCGGCCGAGCGATAGCCTTCGCGCGCGGCCAGCGCGATGTCGGCTGCGGTGACGTCGTTCTGGAAGTCGACGAAGCACTTCTTGGCCGATGCACCCAGATGCCAGAACGGTGTGATGGTGCGCGCCGCGGTGTCACCGCTGCTCGAAGGTGCGGCGTAGGTGCCAGCGGCATAACCGCAACTGCGCGCAGCTTCGCTTCCGGCGCGTGTACCGTCCTCCAGCGCCTCGACCAACCCAAAGCGACCCGCGGCGGCGCCTGCTACGGCGAGATGCGACGGCAGCGGGCCAGGAACGAACGCGGCGATGGTGTCGTCCCATTGCGGTTTGCCGCCCAGGTGACACGTGAGGTGCACGGCCGGGTCCCAGCCGCCGGCCATCGCCAACAAATCGGCGTCCACCGGCCACTTCCGGCCATTGGCGTCCGTGATCTCAACCTTGCGCAGCCGCTTGCGCCCTTGCGTTGCCGTGATCATGCCGCCGCGCATCACCGGCACCGTGTCGGCCTCGCAGATCCCGTTTTGACCTTGCTTGCGCCGCGTATCCACGACGGCAGCGATCGATGCGCCGGCGCGCTGCAGCGACTCCACCGTGGCCCAGCCGCTGTCGTCCGTGGTGAAGACGACGGCGCGGCGTCCGGGCACGACGCCGAACCGTTCGATGTACGTGCGCACGGCGCCCGCGGTCATGATGCCGGGGCGATCGTTGCCTGGAAATACCAGCGGACGCTCGATGGCACCTGCGGCAAGCACTATGCGCCGCGCCACGATCTTCCAGTAGCGTTGGCGCACGGTATGTGGTGACGGCGCTTCGAGATGATCGCTGACGCGCTCGACCGCACCGCAGACGTCGTGGTCGAACAGCCCGAATAGAGTGGTGCGCTTCAAGATGCGTACGCGGCGCTGAGCCGCCAGCTCCTGCTCGGCATCCGTCACCCAGGTGCGTGCCGGTTTGCTGTCGATCTCGGAGGCGTTGGCAAGGAGCTGGCCGCCGAGAAGAAAGTCCTGCTCGCAGAGCACGACGCGCGCGCCGCTGCGGCTTGCCGCCAGCGCCGCTGTCAGGCCGGCTGCGCCGCTGCCAACGACCAGCACGTCGCAGAACAGGTGCGATCGCTCGTAGGTGTCGGGATCAGGTTTGCGTGCGGCGCGTCCGAGGCCGGCGGCCCGGCGGATCAGAGGCTCGTAGACCTTCTCCCAGAAGGACGCCGGCCACATGAAGGTCTTGTAGTAGAAGCCGGCGCTGAACATCGGCGCCGCCAGTCCGTTCACCGCCATCAGGTCGAAGGCGAGGGACGGCCAGCGGTGCTGGCTGCGCGCTGCCAGTCCCGCATACAGTTCCGTGACAGTTGCTCGCGTGTTCGGCTCCCGCCGCGCTCCGGTGCGCAATTCGACGAGCGCGTTGGGCTCTTCGGGGCCTGCCGACAAGATGCCGCGCGGCCGGTGATATTTGAACGAGCGGCCGACCAACGTGACGCCGTTGGCAAGCAGGGCGGAGGCGAGCGTGTCGCCGGAATGGCCCTGATAGTCCCGTCCGTCGAAGGTGAACGGGAGCACTTTCGTGCGGTCGATCAGTCCGCCCGCAGCGAGGCGATTGGGCTGCGAGGTGCTGCGCGTTCCGCTTGATGTCGATGAGCCCGTCATTGCGCAGCGGTCTGTTTGGACGAATCTGATGCGGCACGCGCGGGCTCGGCTTTGAGCACCTCGTGCGTGCGCGTGTTGCGCGTCACGATCAGCCAGGCGCGGCAGCCGTGGGCGTGATGCCACAGCTCGCGATTGGCGCCGGCAGGGTTGTCGCGCAGGAAGACGTAGTCGGTCCAAGCTTCCGGAGGTGCGTCGTGACTTGCCGGTCGCACGGGATCGGCGCTGCCGAGATAGACAAACTCGTCGCTGCCGCGCGGCCCGCAGTAAGGACAGGGTAGGCGCATGGATCTTTCCCTAGTGCAGGTTCGGTACCGCGCCGTGGCCGCTTTCATCCATGACATGGCCGGTGGCGAAGCGATCGAGGCGGTAGGCGGCGTTGAACCGATGCGGCGTTCCGGTGGCGATGGTGTGGGCAAAGCACCAGCCCGAGGCCGGCGTGGCCTTGAAGCCGCCGTAGCACCAGCCGCCGTTGAGATAGAGACCTTCGATCGGTGTGCGGTCGATGATGGGCGAGCCGTCCATCGACATGTCCATGATGCCGCCCCACTGGCGCAGGTAGCGCAGGCGGCTGAGCGAGGGGAACAGGGCGAGCGAGCAGGACATCACGTCCTCGACGACCGGCAGGCTTCCGCGCTGGGCGTAGGAATTGTAACCGTCGATGTCGCCGCCGAAGACGAGGCCGCCCTTGTCGGACTGGCTGATATAGAAGTGCGCGGCTCCGAACGTCACCACCTGATCGATGAGCGGCTTGATGCCTTCCGAGACGAACGCCTGCAGCACGTGGCTCTCGATCGGCAGGCGCATCCCCGCCATGGCGGCGAGCCGCGAGGAGTTGCCGGCGACGGCAATGCCGATGCGTTTTGCCTTGATGGTGCCGCGTGTGGTCTCGACGGCCATCGCCTTGCCGCCCTCGATGCGGAGCCCCGTGACCTCGCAGTTCTGGATGATGTCGACGCCGCGCTGATCGGCCGCCCGGGCATAGCCCCAGGCCACGGCGTCGTGCCGCACCGTGCCGCCGCGCCGCTGCAGCAGTCCGCCTTTGACGGGGAAGCGCGCGTTGTCGACATCGAGCAGGGGCTGCAGCCGCTGCACCTCATCGCGGTTCAACAGCTCGGCGTCCACCCCGTTCAGGCGCATGGCATTGCCGCGGCGGGCGAAGGCGTCGCGCTGTCCGTCGGAGTGGAACAGGTTGAGCACGCCGCGCTGCGACACCATGGCGTTGTAGTTGATGTCCTGCTCCAGGCCCTCCCAGAGCTTGAGCGACCATTCGTAGAACGGCGTGTTGCCGGGCAGCAGGTAGTTGGAGCGGATGATGGTGGTGTTGCGGCCGACGTTGCCCGAGCCGATGTAGCCCTTTTCCACTACCGCAACGTCCGTGATGCCGTGCTCCTTGGCAAGGTAGTAGGCCGTGGCCAGGCCATGGCCGCCGCCCCCGATAATGACGGTGTCGTAGGCCGGCTTGGGCTCAGGCTCGCGCCAGACCGGGGTCCAGTGGGCATTCCCCGAGAGCGCGTTCTTGAGGAGCGCGGCGAGCGAATATCGCATCTGGCTAGGACCGGGTTTGGGAAGGTCGCGTCAATGACAGGCTTGTGTCGGGGCACAAATCTGGCACGATCCCCCGGACCGTCATGACCGAGAGCGACTTTTTCTTGAACAAGAGCGACTCCCCGGGTCGGCGGGCCCCGTCGCAAAAAGGCCCCGCCCCAAGCAGTTCGGACCGCGAAACTGCACACACGATGCCTCACCGGGTCGGCTTCCTGCTGGTGCCGGGTTTCGCGCTGATGACCTACAGCTGCGCCATGGAGCCCTACCGCGCCGCTAATACGCTGTCAGGACGCGAGCTGTATCGATGGATGCACGTGTCGCCCAACGGCCAACCTGTGGCGGCCTCCAATGGCGTTGCTGTGGTTCCCGACCAAGGTATCGAGGCGCCACTGGACGTCGACGATCTGTTTGTGTGCGCCGGCGGCAATCCGACACTGTTCGATGATGCGCCGACACTGGCTTGGCTGCGTGCGCAGAACCATCGCGGCACACGCATCGGTGCCGTCGCTGGCGGGCCCGTCATTCTAGGTCAGGCTGGACTGCTGGAAGGTTATCGCTGCACGATGCACTGGGAGTATATCCCGGCCTTCCGCGAGAAATTTCCGCGCCACGCGGTAACCGGCACCCGGTTCGAGATCGACCGCAACCGTTGCACCAGCGCCGGAGGCACGGCAGCCTTCGACATGATGCTGACCCTGATCGCCCGGCGCCACGGCCGCGAGCTGGTGAGCGCAGTCAGCGAATGGTTTCTGCACACCAGGCTCGGGTCCAGCCGCGAGCCACAGCGCATGTCGCTACGCGACCGCTACGGCGTAAGGCACTCGCCGCTCCTCAACGTGCTCGAGCACATCGAGGCTGCGCCCGAGGAAACGCAGAGCCGGCAAAGTCTGGCCGAAACGGCCGGGGTTTCCGTGCGTCAGCTGGAGCGGCTGTTCCAAAACCATCTCGGCTGCACCATCGGTCAGCACATGTCGTCGCTGCGACTCGAGCGCGCGCGCCTGCTGCTGCGGCAGACGTCGCTGTCCGTGCTGGAGGTGGCAGTGGCGAGCGGGTTCACCAGCGCCGCACACTTTTCCCGCGCTTACCGCAGCCGCTACGGCTATCCGCCGCGAACCGAGAGCAAACAGGTGTAGCGGGCACGTGTCGCCACTGGTCAAGAATGCGTCGGTGCGGTGCAAACCAAGCGTTCTGCTGCATCGCATCTTGAATTGTAACGAGACGGTGGCGACAGCCGCTTCCCGCGGCGCAACAGAGTGGATCGTGATGATTGCCGGCCTTCGCACAATTGCGCTGACGTTCGCCGCTTTTACCGCCCTGGCGGTCGCTGTTTCTCCCGCCGGCAGCCAGTCTGCGCCAAAGCCCGGAGGCAGCCTCATCATCGCGGTCGAGAACGAGCCCTCCTCGCTCGCGCCGCACCTGACGACCGACACGCCGACCTTCATGGTGGTCGATAACATCTATAATGCGCTGGTGCTGCTGGACGAGAACCTTCAGCCCCAACCCGATCTGGCGCAAAGCTGGACGGTCTCGCCGGACGGCCGGGTCTTCACCTTCCAATTGGCGACCAATGCCAAATGGCATGACGGCAAGCCGGTCACCGCCGCCGATGTCGAGTTCACCTTCAACGACCTGATCGCCAAGAACCATCCTCGCGCCGGCACCTGGTGGCCAAACGTGGAGTTGGCCAAGGCCACCGGCACGCATACCTTCGAGTTCCGGCTGAAGGAGCCTTACGTTCCCTTCCTGACCATGCTGGGCAGCGTGCTTTCGAGCTCAGCCCTGATCATGCCCAAGCACCTCTATGAGGGCAAAGACGCCAAAACCAATCCGGCCAACCAAGCGCCGGTCGGCAGCGGCCCCTTCAAGTTCGTGCGCTGGCAGCGCGGCAGCTTCATCGAGCTGGCCCGCAACGACCAGTACTGGAAGCCGGGCAAGCCCTATCTCGATCGTGTCGTGTTGCAGATCATGCCGGATGCCGCCGCCCGCTTTCTCGCCTTTGAGCGCGGCGAAGTGGACTTCCTGCATTGGTACATCGTGCCCTACGATCAGCTTGGCAAGCTGCGCAAGGACAAGCGCTTCTATCTGGTCGAGAAGGGCGATGCGGCCGCCACCAACGGGTTCTTGCTGATCAATCACCGGCATGCGGCGCTCAAGGACCAGAAGGTGCGCCAGGCCATGGCCTACGCCATCAACCGCGACACCATCCGTGACAAGGCGCTGTTCGGCGAGAGCAAGGTGGCGCGCAGCCACGTCTCCAGCAACGTGCGCTGGGCGTTCACGCCGGAGTTCGACTACAAGTTCGATCCAGCCCTTGCCAACAAACTGCTCGACGAAGCGGGCTTCGCAAAGGGAGCCGACGGCAAGCGCTTCTCGCTGCGCCTGTTCTGGGCCGCCGGCCGCGACTATGAGGGCCGGGGCTCGGAGATCATCAAGGATAACCTGCGCGACGTCGGCGTCGACGTGACGGTGCAGACGTTCGACCGTCCCTCGTTCACCGACCGGGTATACCGCCAGTGGGACTTCGACCTCGCGATGCAGTTGTTCACGACCGGGCCTGATCCCACCATCAGCGTCAATGCGCGCTATCACACCAAGCAGATCCTGAAGGTGCCGTTCGTCAATGCCATGGGCTACTCGAACCCGGCCACGGATGCGCTGTTCGACAGCGAGTTCAAGGAGAGCGATCCGGCCAAGCGCAAGGACATGTGGCGCAACATCCAGAAGCTGCTGCTGACCGACCTGCCGGCCCTGCCGCTGTTCGAGCTGCCGCCCGTGCATGCGGTGTCGGCCAAATTCAAGGGTGTGGTCACCGGCCCGCAAGGCTACATTGAGGGGCGCGAGAACGCTTACGAGGCACGCTGATCCGGCACCCCAGCGCTCGCACAGTTTGGCACAGGTGACGAGTGCCTACCGCATCGCTTCTCATCTATATCGGCGGCCGCTTGGCGCAGGCGGTGCCGATCTTGTTCATTATCATCCTGATCAACTTTGCCCTGATCCACGCGGCGCCGGGTGATCCCGTCGATTTTCTCATCGGCGCGACGGAAGCCACGCCCGAATACATCGAAAGCCTGCGCCGCGAATTCGGCCTGGACCAGCCGTTGTGGACGCAGCTCGTCACCTACCTTGGCAAGATCGTGCAGTTTGATCTCGGCTATTCGCTGCGTTTCCGCGAACCCGTGCTCTCGCTCATCCTCAGCCGCATGCCGGCGACGCTGCTGCTGATGGGAACGGCGCTGCTCGTCAGCAGCGTGATCGGCATCCTGCTGGGCGTGATCGCGGCCCGCAGGCCCTACTCGGCGGGCGACTATGCAGCGACATTCGTATCGCTCGCCGGCTACTCCATGCCAGTGTTCTGGCTCGGCCAGATCATGCTCATTGTCTTTGCTCTGCATCTGGCGTGGTTTCCGACGCAGGGCATGTACAGCCTGCGAGCGCCGTCGCAGGGTCTGGGCCGCATCCTCGATGTGGCGCACCATCTGGTGCTGCCGGCGCTCACCTACAGCTTCTATCACCTGGCGCTGATCTACCGCCTGACGCGTGTGAAGATGCAGGAGGTGATGGCGCTCGACTTCATCACGACGGCGCGCGCCAAGGGCGTCTCGGAGGGTCGCGTGGTCTACAGGCACGCGCTGCGCAACGCCATCCTGCCCGTGGTGACGGTGATCGGGCTCAACTTCGGCTTCATGCTCGCGGGCTCGGTGCTGACGGAGACGGTGTTTGCCTGGCCCGGCATGGGCCGCCTGCTCTACGAGGCCATCGGTGCGCGCGACTATCCCGTGCTGATGGGCCTGTTCACGGTGCTGTCCGTCATGGTGATCTGTGCCAACGTCCTCACCGACGTGGTGTACGCGCTGATCGACCCGCGTGTGGTCTACCGATAGGGCGCACATGGCGATCACGCACATCCCCGGGCCGAGCTGGTTGCGCATCTTCAGCCGCAACCGCGGATCGGTGGTGGCCGCGTTCATCCTGGTTGCGCTTTTCGTGCTCGCCATCCTGGCGCCGATATTCCTGCGCTTCGAGCCTGGCCGCATCAACGTGGGCCCGAGTATGAGCCCGCCGAACCTGACCCACCTGATGGGCACCGACGAACTCGGCCGCGATGTCTTCAGCCGCGCCACTGCAGGCTTGAGCGTATCGCTGATGGTGGGTTTCGGGGCGGCGTCGATTTCAACCTTCCTCGGCATCCTGGTCGGCGGTCTCGCCGGCTTCTTCGGCCGCGGTACCGACGCAGTGCTCATGCGCCTCACCGAAGTCTTCCAGGTCATTCCGCGATTCTTCCTGGCCGTGCTGCTGGTGGCGTTCTTCGGCGCCAGCATCGTCAACATCCTGGTGACCATTGCGGTGCTGAGCTGGCCGGAGATCGCGCGCTTGGTGCGCGGCGAGTTTCTGAGCCTGCGCTCGCGGCAGTTCGTCGACGCGGCGCGCGTGGCGGGTGCCTCGCGCATGAGCCTGATCTTTGTCGAGATCCTGCCCAACGCGCTCGGGCCCGTGGTCGTCAACGCTACGCTGATGGTCGGGCAGGCGATGCTGCTGGAAGCGGGGCTGAGCTATCTGGGCCTCGGCGATCCGACCAGAGCGAGCCTCGGCCAGATGCTGCAGGAAGCGCAGCAGCTCATGCGCTCGGCCTGGTGGACCACGGCGTTTCCGGGGCTACTCATCTTTCTGTGCGTGCTCAGCCTCAATCTGGTCGGCGACGGTCTCACCGACATCCTCAACCCCAGATCGCGGGAGCGGTGATGGGCGAGCCGCTCCTGCGCGCGAAGGATCTGGTGACGCGGCTGTTCACCGACAGCGGCACGGTGCAGGCCGTGGACGGTGTCTCGCTGCATGTCGGCCAGGGCGAGGCAGTGGCGCTGGTCGGCGAATCCGGCTGCGGCAAGAGCATGACGGCGCTGTCGCTGATGCGGCTGGTGCGCACGCCGGGACGCATCGTGTCCGGCGAGGTGACGTTCGAAGGCCGCAACCTGCTTTCACTGTCGGAGCGCGAGATGCGCGACGTGCGGGGCGGACGCCTCGCCATGGTGTTCCAGGACCCCATGACCTTCCTCAATCCGCTGATGCGCGTAGGGGAGCAAATCGTCGAAGCCGTGCTGCTGCATCAGGGTCTCGGACGCAGTGCGGCGCGCCTTGCGGCGCTCGAAGCGCTGGAGCGTGTGGGCATTCCCGCAGCCAAGAATGTCATCGACTATTTCCCGCACCAGCTCTCCGGCGGCATGCGCCAGCGCGTGCTGATCGCGATGGCGATCTCCTCCAAGCCGGCGATGCTGATCGCCGACGAGCCCACCACCGCGCTCGACGTCACCATCCAGGCGCAGATCATGCGGCTGCTGGCGCAACTGCGCCGCGATCTGTCGAGCTCGATGCTGTCTGATCACGCACGACTTGGGGCTGGTCGCGGAATACTGCGACCGGGTCTACGTCATGTATGCGGGCAAGATCGTCGAGGAAGGCGATGTGTTCGGCGTGTTCGCCAACCCGCGCCACCCCTACACACGGGCACTGTTGCGTTCGACGCTTTCGCCCGACCGGCGCATCGAGAAGTTGGCGTCGATCGAAGGCCAACCGCCCAATCTGATCATGCCGCCCCCCGGTTGCCGCTTTCATCCGCGCTGCGGCGAGAAAATGCCGAAGTGTTCGGTCGATGCGCCGCCCGATTTCGCCATCGCGCCCGGCGTCGGTGCGCGCTGCTGGCTCTACGAGGAGACCGGACATGCCGCCGCTCCTTGAGATCCGGGACCTCGAAGTGCATTTTCCCGTCGGCGGCGGCTGGTTCGGCAGCCCGCGCGCGGTCGTGCATGCGGTCGACGGCGTCGACCTGCACGTCAACGCCGGTGAGATCGTCGCCGTCGTCGGCGAGAGCGGCTGCGGCAAGACCACCTTGGCGCGGTCGGTGCTCGGGCTCAACCAGCCGACTGGCGGCGCGATCCGGTTCCGCGACGCCAGCCTGCTGGATGCCAAGACCACGCAGCAGATGCGGGACTACCGACGGGAGATCCAGATGATCTTCCAGGACCCGTTCGAACTCGCTCAATCCGCGCAAGACGGTGCTGCAGACATTGGCGCAGCCGCTGCGCATCCACGGCATCGTGCCGCGCAACCAGATCCGCGCCGAAGTCGTGCGCCTGCTCAACTTGGTGGGCCTGAGCCCCGGCGAGAGCTATCTCGGCCGCTATCCGCATCAGTTCTCGGGCGGGCAGCGCCAGCGCATTTGCATCGCCCGCGCCATCGCGCTGCGGCCGTCTCTCATTGTGGCGGACGAGGCTGTCTCGGCGCTCGACATATCGATCCGCGCTCAGATTCTGGCCCTGCTGCAGCAGCTGCAGAAAGAACTCGGCCTCAGCTATCTGTTCATTACTCATGATCTGGGTGTCGTGCGCTCGTTCTGCGAGCGCGTCGTCGTCATGTATCTTGGTCACGTGGTCGAGGAAGGGCCGACAGAGCAAATCTTCCAGCGGCCGAGGCATCCCTACACGGTCGCCCTGCTCGAAGCCTGTCCGCTGGCCGATCCAATGGTTGCGCGTCGGCGCACGTCAGCACCCCTGACTGGTGACATTCCCTCGCCGATCTCGCCGCCCAAGGCGTGCAGGTTCCATACCCGCTGCCCGATGGCGCAGGACATCTGCCGCACCGACGCGCCCCCGGTGGTCGACTGCGGCGGCGGTCAGACATCGCGCTGTCACTTTGCCGATGAGTTCGAGAGGTGGCCGCGGTTCGATTTCGGTGCCACGAGGGTGATGGCATGACGATCACGCAAGCGCTCGCAACGCATACGGCGGAAGCGCCGCGCACCTGGCCGGCGCCCGTGCAGCAGGCTGCACTACGCGCGGTCATCGATACGTGTGCTTGCATGGTCGCGGGCCGTGGTGACTCTGCGGCGCTTGCGATTTCATCCACCCTGTCGCGCTGGCAGAGCGGCGGTGCCCTCGATTTGGTTTCGGCCAAGCATACCGCCGCGCCATGGGCGGCGATGGTGAATGCCACGGCAGCGCATGCGCTCGACTACGACGATATGCTGGAGACCGCGGCGGCGCATGCCAGCGCGGTGTTCGTGCCGGCGCTGCTGGCGCTGGCCCAGGAACGCAAGGCGTCGGGTGCGCAGGTGCTCGATGCGCTCGCAATCTCGTTCGATGTCATGAACGCCCTGGCTGCCGCGGTGAACTACCCCCACTACGCGCGCGGATGGCACACGACACTGACGCTGGGCGCGCCGTCTGCCGCTGCCGGGTGTGCGCGGCTTCTCGGGCTCGACACGGAACGCGCGGCGCGAGCGATCAGCATCGCCACCAGCTTTTCCAGCGGCAGCAAGCTGCAGTTCGGCACGCAGATGAAGCCCGCGCATGCGGGGATGGCTGCCCAAGCCGGCATTCTGGCGGCGTCTCTGGCCGAGCAGGGTTTGACCGCGGCACCCGAGATTTTCGAAGGCGCCTGGTCGTTCGAAACCCTGTTCGGGACCGAAGGCATGCCGGGGTTCAGGGTGGCGGAGGCAAGATTGAAGGGGCCGCCGGCCCTGGCCGAGCCCGGCGCTTGGATCAAGGCCTATCCGTGCTGCGCCAGTGCGCATCGGCCGATCGATGCGATGCTGCATATGCAGCGGACTGCGGGGTTTGCGGCAGGTGATATCGAGCGTGTGGACGCGTTCGTCTCCACCATCGTGCAGAAGAACCTGATGTACGAGCGGCCGCGGGACGAGATGCAAGGCCGGTTCAGTCTTAACCATTGCCTGGCCGTTGCCGCATGCCGGCGGAGCGCCGATCTGTCGGATTTCACGCTGGTCGCCTTGGCCGATCCGGAGCTCGTTGCGTTCTGGCCGAAAGTGCATATGGCGCTCGACCCGGAGATTCCGGCCAACCTCGCGCCGGCCTCCGGCGAGGAGCGCTGCCGCCTGATCGTGACGCTCGCCGGCGGGCGGAGGCTCGAGCACACGGTCGTCTATCCGAGCGGGCACCCGCAGGCGCCGATGTCGGACGCCGATCTGGCACGCAAGTTCAAGGATTGCACCAGGGATGTGCTGCCTCCGGCCTCGGCAGATGCGGCACTGGAAGGGCTGCTCGCGCTGGAGCGCGCGCCCGATCTCGATGCGATCCTGACGGCGCTCATTCACTGACGGAAAGAAAAAGGAGCAAAAAGGAACATGGCAACTGATTTTCCCGTGGTGTTCGGCATTTGCCTCGATGCCGAGGCCAGCTGGCTCGGACGCAAGCCCGAGAATGCGCAGCGCCCGGTGCTGCTGTCGCACGGCACGTACGCGATCCGCGAGGGCCTGGCGCCGTTGCTGGCTCTGCTGCAGGAGAACGGAATCAAGGCGACCTTCTTCGTGCCCGGCGTCACGGCGGAGCGCTATCCCGAGGCGGTGAAGGACATCGCGCGCCACGGTCACGAGATCGGCAGCCATACCTATGGCCATCGCTCGGTGCTCATGCTCAAGGGTGACGAGGAGAAAACCGAGATCGTACGCGGCATGGACGCCCTGCAGGCGATCACCGGCATCAAGCCGACCACGTTCCGGTCGGCATCCTGGGAGTGGAGCAGCGACACGCTGCAGATCCTGATCGACCACGGCGTGACCGCATCGACCAACTTCCACGATCGGGTCCGGCCCTACCGGCACCAGCAGAACGGCAAGCCGACGCCCGTGGTGGAGCTGCCCGTGCAGTGGCATCTGGCGGACGCGCCCTACTTTGTCTACGGCGGCGAGATCGGCCGCGTCATCCGCACGGCTGGCGATGTGCAGACCATATGGCAGGACGAGTTCGACGGCCTCTACGAATGGCCGGGCGCGTTCTATCATCTGACGCTGCACGTCGAGCTGATCGGCCATCCCGGCCGCCTGCGCATGTTGGCGCGGCACATCCAGCATATCAAGAAGCACGCGCGCGTGAAGTTCATGACCTCGGCCAAGCTGGCCGCCACGGTTCCTTGAAACCGGCCCTTCCACAACTCGCAGACAGGTTCACCCTATGACCTCATCCATCCATTCGCGCTCGATTGTGATCGACGGCCTCGTGGTGTCGCGCTGGAGCCGCAGCGTGTTCGAGCATATGCAGCGGGGCGGGCTGACCGCCGCCAACTGCACGTGCTGTGTTTGGGAGAACACCCGCAGCACGATGCAGAACATCGCCGACTGGAAACGCTGGCTCAGCGAGCATGCCGACCTGATCATGCCGGTGAAGACCACAGCCGACATTCACCGCGCCAAGGAAGCCGGCAAGGTCGGCATCATCCTGGGCTTCCAGAACACGTCCGCGCTCGAGGATCGGCTCGACACGCTCGCCCTGTACAAGGAGCTGGGCGTTGGCGTCATCCAGCTCACCTACAATACGCAGAACCTGGTTGGCTGCGGCTGCTGGGAAGAGAACGACGGCGGTCTCTCCGGCTTCGGCCGCGAGGTCGTGTCCGAGATGAACCGGCTCGGCATCGTGGTCGATCTCTCGCACGTTGGCCCCAAGACTGCGGACGATGCCATCAAGCATTCGGCTAAGCCGTGCGCCTATTCGCACGTGTGCCCGACGGGCCTGCTCAATCACCCGCGCAACAAGACCGACGAGCAGCTTCGCACCATCGTCAACAAGGGCGGTTTCGTCGGTGTCGCCACCTACGCGCCGTTCATGCCCAAGGGCGGCGAGTCCACGCTCGATGATTGCGTCGATCTGTTCGAGTACATGATCAAGGTCTGCGGCGAAGGCAACATCGGTATCGGCACGGACTTCACGCAGGATCAGGACGAGGCCTTCTTCGACTGGCTGCGGCATGACAAAGGCTATGCCCGCCGCATGGTGCCGACGCGCGGCACGGCGCCGGTTATCGCTGGTTTGGAGAACCCAGCGCAGTATCCAAACCTGACCCAGGCCATGGAACGGCGCGGGTGGAGCGAGGCGCGCATCCGTGGCGTCCTGGGCGAGAACTGGCTTCGGTTTTTGAAGGAGATCTGGGGTGCTTAGGGCTTGGCTTTGAGAGTTCGGAGATGCTGTGGTTATTTGGAGCCTTGGCAGCCCTTGCCGTCAGCATTCTCTGCGCTATGCCAACTAGGTCGGGGCCGCGGCTGGACGCGCGTGTCGACGTTCTTGCCCCAGTAGCTGTAGGCCAGCCGTAGAAGCCGCCGTCTTTCTGCGCGGCCCCACTTTGGGCGGATTAGATACTAACATGGTCTGGGGCGGTTGTGAGTAAGAGGGGAACACGATGCACAGAAGGGCCAGCATCGCCATCGGAATTCTTGCTCTGTTAGCGGTGCCTGCACTGACGCAAAGCAGGAACAGTTGCTTCGAGACAACGGACTACGTGAAAGCAGTCAAGGCTTGCTCGGAGGTCATCCGTAGCCATCCAAAGGACGCGAGCGCCTATCACATTCGCGGGGATGTCTTGGCCAAGCATGGCGACTTCGGACAAGCGATCGCCGACTACAGCAAGGCAATCGAGATCAACCCCCGCTTTGTCGCTGCCTACAACAGCCGCGCCGAGGCCTTTGTGGCAAAGGGCGACTATGAACGTGCGGTCGCTGATGTGACGAAGGCCGGCGAGCTGGGTTCCCAAAAGGTCGAGCCGGTCAAAGCCAAGGTTGCCAAGGTGCCAGTACGGGCCAAGCCGAAGATGTCGAGTTGGGCGTCCGCGAAAGGGAACGAGAAGAAGGAGGCGACCAAGTTCAACCCGTTCGCAGACGCTGCAAGCCCGCAGTAATTTTCACTCCGCTGAAAGCAGGCGGGCCGCAGCTGATTTCAATAGGCGCGGTTTTGCGCGCACAAACTGGCTAACGTGTTTTAGGAGTTGAGATTTTGAGAAATTTCAATCTGAAAAGAGGTACGCCCCCTAGGGAGCGCCAAATACCCCGGCGACGAGATCGTCGCTTGATGCGTTGCTGCCCGATTTGCTGGACACCCAGACCGGTTGCGTACTTCGCCCGGTAGCGCATTCGTTCGTCACTCCTGATATGCTGACAGCTGGGACGCTCCCCAATTTCCTGACGGCGGGAGCAGTAGGAAAAGACGATGGCTGGTCCCTGGGACCGGCCGCATTGGCTGGGAACAAAACCAGACGAAAGAGGATCGGGGATGCAAGAGAATTCCTCGCTGGTGCCAGCCAACGGCATCGAGCTTTGTCACGACACGTTCGGCGACCGCGCAGCCCCGCCGCTGTTGCTCATCATGGGTCTGGCGGCGCAGATGATCGCCTGGGACGAGGCCTTCTGCGAGCAGCTCGCCGCGCGCGGCTATTTCGTCATCCGCTTCGACAATCGCGACATCGGCCTTTCGACCAAATTTCCCCAGTACGGCACACCCGATCTGATGGCTCTGCTCGGCCAGGCGCTCATGGGCAAGGCGATCGCCGCTCCCTATACTCTGCGCGACATGGCGGCCGACGCCGCCGGTCTGCTCGATGCCCTCGGACTAGAGCGTGCACACGTGGTGGGCGCGTCAATGGGCGGGGCGATCGGCCAGGAGATGGCGATTCACCACGGTGCGCGCCTGCTCTCATTGACCTCCATCATGTCTTCAACCGGCGACCCGAGCCTTCCCCAGGCCACGCCCGAGGCGATGGCGGTACTGCTCTCGCCACCACCGACCGACCGCGACAGCTACTTCCAGAGCTACAAACGCACCTGGGCGGTCTTGCGCGGCCCCGGCTTTCCGCTCGACGAAGCCAGGGACCTGGAGCGCGCCGCACGTGCCTGGGAGCGCGGCCTCAATCCGCCGGGCGTAGCGCGGCAGATGGCGGCCATCCTCGCGTCGGGCAACCGCACCTCGGCACTCGGCAGCGTCCGCGTGCCGACGCTTGTGATCCATGGCAACAAAGATCCGCTCGTGCGTCACGAAGGCGGGGTCGCGACTGCCAAGGCTATCCCAGGTGCGCGCCTGCTGACGATCGATGGCATGGGTCATGCGCTGCCAATCTCGATGTGGCCGCAACTGATCGACGCCATTGCGGCGCACGCGCGTTGATACTTTTTGTAGAGTGCTGCCTAATCGGAGCGCGCCAATGCTGAAATACGAGTTCGCCGACGTCAACGGTGTACGCCTGCACTATGCGCGAGCAGGACAGGGCAAGCTTATCCTGTTCGTGCACGGCTTTCCGGAGTTCTGGTACGCCTGGAAGGACCTGCTGCCCGAGTTCGGCCGCGATCACCTCGCCGTCGCGCCGGACATGCGCGGCTACAATCTCTCCTCCAAACCGGCGCGACGTAAGCGACTACGCGGTACCGCATCTGGTGGATGACCTACGTGCACTTGCCAAGGCATTGGGACATGAGAAATTCACCCTGGTGGCGCACGACTGGGGCGGCGGTGTCGCCTGGTCTCTTGGCATCCATCATCCGGAGTGTCTCGAGAAGCTGGTGATTATCAATGCCCCGCACCCGGCCTTGTTCGAGCGTGAACTCAATCGCAACCCCGCACAACAGGCGGCCAGCCAGTACATGCTTCTATTCAGATCGCCGAAGGCGGAGGCGACCCTGGCGGCCAACAACTATGCTTTCCTGGTCGATGCGGTGCTAACCCGCGGGCTGAAGAAAGGCCACTTCACCGAGGACGACCGGCAGGCCTACCTCACGGCCTGGTCGCAGCCCGGCGCCCTTACCGGCAGTCTCAACTGGTATCGCGCGGCGGGTATCGGTCCGCCGACGAGTGCAGACGCCAAGGCCCACAGCTTCGAGCCCAGCGCCGGTCCCTCGAAGGTCAATGTGCCGACCCTGGTGATCTGGGGCGAAAAGGATCAGGCCTTGGTCAAGGAGAACCTCGAGGGGCTTGAAGAGTATGTGCCGGACCTGACCGTTCGCCGCATCGCCGATGGAACACACTGGGTGATCCATGAACAGCCCGCCTTGGTCGCCGCCCACATCCGCGAGTTTCTCGCTCGCCCGTGACGAGGCAGAAGCGGATATAAATCAGCCTCTTACATATAGGGAGGCAGGATGTCGCAGTTTTTATGCTGCGACGCGATAGAATAAATGTTGCAACGCAGCAATCTCTGCCTATATTGACGTTATGGTCAACTTACCAAGGCAGGAGAGACCCATGGAAACCCAGGACACCGGCCTCAAGGCCGTCATCAAGAATGCCAGCACGCTTGTGCAGGAGACCGCCTCGAAGTCGGAAGCCGCAGCGCTCGATGCCGTTGCGCGCGTAGAGGCGACGTTCGCCCAAGCGCAAACCAAGTGGAACGATGCGCGGGAGTTCGGCGGCGAGGTCGTTGAGACCCTGGGCCATGCCGGCCGCACGTCCTTCAACGGCGTCACCGAGTTCAACGGCGCTCTCGGCCGCTACGGCAAGGACGTTGTGACCGACGCCATGGAATTCGGTCGCCAGAGCCTCAAGGCCCGCAGCCTCAAGGACATCGTCGACCTGAACGTCGCCTTCATGACACGGCGCAGCCAGGCGATGTTCGCCTCGGTGAACGAACTCAACGCGATCGCGCAGGCCAAGACGATGGCCGCATGGTCGCCGCTGGGCGAGACGCTGCGCAAGGCCGGCGAGAAGTCGTCGGTGCAGGCCTCGGCCTAACTTCAAATCGGTAGCGGGAAGTCGCGGGGCGCGGCGCTCCATCACTTGGTGGTGGAGCGCCGTTTTGCTTCGGCCGCCTACTTGAAGCCGAACACGTCCTGGTGATAGCGGCCGCCCTCGATCATGCCTTCGAGCCACTCGGAGGACTGCTCGAGGTTGGTGCCGCGCTTTTCCATGTGGATGCGGATCAGCGTTTCGCGCACGGCCGGCGCCATGAAGCGCCCGTCGCCGCACACGAACACCATGCCGCTGCTCTCGAGCGCCGCCCACACCTGCTCGCGAGCGGCCCAGATCGCGTCCTGCACGAACCGGTGCGGGGATTTGTCGGAGCTGGAATAGGCGCAGTGCACCTTGGCGATGCCGGTCTCCTCCCACCCCAGCATCTCGTCGCGGTAGAACCAATCGTGATCGGGGTGCCGACAGCCGTAGAACAGCAGCGCGGTCGATGTCTCGATCCCCTTGGCGCGCTGCGCCGCCCGCTCCTGCATGAAGCCCCTGAGCGGAGCAAAGCCCGTGCCGGGTCCGACTAGGATTAGCGGCAGCTCCGGATCCTCGGGTGGCGCAAACGGCGGGTTTGGTCGCCGCACGAAGCCCAGGATTTCCTCGCCCGGCTTGACCGAGCGCAGATGAGAGGAGGCGACGCCTTGATAGAAGCCGCTGCCCGACCAGGCTGGCGCCGCCACGGTTCCGACGGTCAGGTTGATGGCATCAGGCACGGCCAGTGGGGAAGACGAAATCGAGTAGAAGCGCGGCCTGATGGCCGAGGTCATCTCCAGCAGACCTTCGAGTGTGAGTTCGATCGCCGGGTGGCGCATCAAGAGATCGTAGACGGTAATGCGCTTGTCGGTGATGTCACGCGCGAACGCCTTTTTTGCCTCGTCGTCTTCTGCAATCAGCTTGGTCAGTTCCTTGGTGGTGACGGGGCAGCGCGTGTGATCGAGCAACGCACGCACGTCGCTCCGTGTCGCTGCATCCTGTAGTTCCACGAAATCGCCGAGCAACTGGCGCACGGTGACCGGCTTGCCGATCGGCAGATGCCGCATCCGGCTCCCCTTGCCGTCCAGCACGACGACCTGGTCTGGCCTGAGCCCGAGACGCTCGATGATGCTGTCAACGACCTCCGGCCGGTTGCGGGCGTAGATGGCCAGGTGATCGCCCGCACGATAGGTTACGTCCTTGGGTAGCCGGATCGTCATGTGCCGCGTGGAAGAGCGCGGCGGCTCCTTGCTGAAGTCCCACAGCCCTGCTGCATCGCCGACCAGCTCGTCGTTGCCGGTCACCTCGAGCCGATAGGCCGATTCGGGCAGCACGCTCGCCCGCGTCGCGTGCGCGTCGCTGAATGCAATCTTCAGGCGCGGTGCGGCTGCGGCCGGTGCGTCTCCCTCGCCCAGCGACTTCCATAGCGCACCCATCCAGCCTTCGACGGCCTCGTCGAAATCGCCGTTGCCATCGGCCTCGCCGCGCGCGAGCAGGTTCTTCGCGCCGGTTTGCCGCAGCGTGCTTTCAACGAGCTTGGGGAACGCCTGATAGGTTTTCCACTGCGTGTTGCCCACGCCGAGCACCGCGTAGGTGAGTTCCGGCCGCTCGACCTCGCCGATCCGCTTTTCGCGGATGGCGGTCTCCATCTTGGTGGCACTGTCAGGGGCGCCGCCGTTGTAGGTCGAGGTGACCACGACCAGCGTGCCTGTTTCGGGCAACCCATCGGCGTAGTCGTCGAGCGCCGCGTTGGTCACCTGGAAACCGCTCGACCCTGCGCGATCGGCGATCTGGCCCGCGATGTCGCGGCAGGTTCCAAGGCTCGTGCCGTAGAGGACCGTGAGAACGCGGCCGTCGCCCTTCACTCCTTGGTCTGTGTCGGGGGCCGCACCGTTCGGCTGTGTCGATACCACGATCGGTGCCGACGACTTCGCCATCGGCGCCCGATCGGTGCGCGGGCGCACCCTGATCTTGAAGCCTTCGGGCTTGATCGTCAGCGCTTCCTTGATCTTCAGCTTGTAGCGCGTGTGGTCGATCAGCTTGAAACGCTGCAGCACCATGCCCAGCACCAGCGCAGCCTCTTGCATTGCGAACTGGCGCCCAATGCAGGCGCGCTGGCCGTTGCCGAACGGCTTGTAGGCATTGACGGGGCGCGCGGCTTCCGCCTCGCGCGTGAAGTTGTCGGGATTGAAAACGTCGGGATTGGCGCCCCAGACCTTCGGATCTCGATGCAGCATGGGTGCCAGCACGATGCAGTGGTAGTGCTTCTTCAGCGGGAATTTGTGACCGAGCGTGGTGTCGTCGTGGGCGCGAATGCCGAACGCGGGTGCGGTCGGCCACAGGCGCAGCGTCTCTTTCAAGACCTGAGTGATATAGGTGAGCTTGTTGACCTGCTGATAAGTGGGCTTAACGGAAGTATCGGGTCCCAGCACACTGTCGACCTCCGCGTAGGCCTTGGCCAGAATCTCGGGGTGATTGATCAGGGCATGCACAGCGAACGAGAGCAGCCCGCTGGTGGTCTCGTGCCCGGCAATCAGGAAGATGATGGTCTCGTCGCGGATCTGCGTGTCGTCGAGCCGTTGTCCCGTCTGCTTGTCCACCCCCGAGATCATGAAGTTCAGCAGGTCTTTCTTGCCCGTGTCCTCGGCACTGTTGCGCCGGGCCTTGATCACGTTCTCGACCACCTCGTGCATGTAGCGGGTGTCGTCGCGCAGCTGGCGCTGTTCGCGCCGATTGATCAGATCCTCCAGGGGCAGCCCGCGAGCGTGCATGGTGGCCGAGAGCGAGCGCACCATGGCGTCGACGAAGGGATGGTTGCCGTCGCGATAAAACGAATTGAAGCGATAGTCGAAGCCGCACAGGCCGATGGTGTCGAGCGTGAGGCGCGTCATGTCGTCAGTGACGTCGACCTCGTCGTCCGAGTTGAGTTGTTCCCACTTCAGCATCAGCTGATCGGCGATATCGAGCATCGCTTCGTGGTAGCCCTGCATGGCGCGCTGCGCGAAGGTCGGCAGCAGGATGTTGTGCGACTTGGACCAGCGTGGCTCTTCGGTGTCCGCGGTGAACAGACCGTGCGCCACCGGTCGCAGCTTGCGCAGCGCACCGCGCGTGCTCTTGGCGAAGCGCTGCTCGTCGCACAGCTCGTCGACCAGATCGTAGCCCGACACGATCACCATTGGCTTGCCCATCATGTCGAGCCAGAAGATAGGGCCGAGATCGCGGGACAGCTGCATCATGTCCTGGATCGGCGAGTTGGCCCGCACCGACAGCATGTTGCCGATCATGAATTTGCGCGGCGGGCTGGGGATCGGATGCAGGGGGTTGTCGCTGGCCATGCTGGTACTCACGGGATCATTTGCGGACGGCTGACAAACTGTATGCTTGGGGCCGGTTCAATGCCAACCCATGATTGCTCGGCACAACGCCGGCCGCCTGGGCTCCGTGGCATACCAGGGTCGAGGAATTCTTTACGGAGTTGCCAGACGGAACATTGAGTATGGCCGGGCGGTCTGCGACAATGAATGAAATAGGACGAACTCGCCCAGCGGCCGCGGCACGCCGGCGAGTTCTGGGGAGGAGCTGCCGATGAGACACCTGAGCGGCGTGGACGCCTCCTTCCTGCATCTCGAAACGCCTGAGATGCCTATGCACGTGGGCAGCCTCAATATCTTCGATTTGCCCGAGGGCTACACCGGCGACTTCTATGAGGACGTCAAGGCGCATATTGCCGGCCGCATGCATCTCGCCGAGGTGTTCGAGCACAAGCTCGCTCAGATCCCCTTCGAGCTGTCCAACCCGGTGTGGGTCGACGACAGCGATATCGACATCGACTATCACATCCGCCGCGTCGTGCTGTCCAAGCCCGGCACCTTCAAGCAGCTCGAGCAGCTCATTGGTCGTTTGCACTCGAGCCTGCTCGACCGCAGCCGGCCGCTCTGGGAGTTCTACGTCATCGAGGGCCTGCAGACCGGCCAGCCGGCGATCTACGCCAAGGTGCATCACGCGGCAGTGGACGGCCAGGCGGGCGTTGCGCTTGCCAAGGCCATCTACGATCTCACGCCCGAGCCGCGGCAAATCAAGGCACCGCGCGCACGCAACAAGGGCAATCAATATCAGCTCGGTGTGGCGGAGCTGGCCACCGCGGCGGTGCAAAACACCATCCAGCAATACGTGAAGCTGTTCACCACGCTGCCGAACGCCATGCAGGCGATCGCGAGCGCCACGATGCCGGCTTTCGCGGGTGGGCAGTTCACGCAGTTCGGGATGCCGAAGAACTGGCAGCTCGGGCCGAAGACACCGCTCAACGTGTCGATCACCAACCAGCGCTCGTTCGCGGCGCGCTCGGTATCGCTCGCGGAGGTCAAGCAAATCGCCAAGGCGTGCGGCGGGACCGTGAACGATGTCGTCCTGGCAGCGAGTTCTGGTGCGCTGCGGCGTTACCTCGACGAGTACAATCAGCTCCCCAGCGCATCCCTCAACGCCGCCGTTCCGGTGAGCTTGCGCGAGGCCGGGAATACGGACCTCAACAACCAGGTCTCGATGATGCTGGTCAGCCTCGCGACCGACATCGCCGATCCGCTGGAGAGGCTCAAGACCATCATCGCGTCGAGCAAGGCAGCCAAGGAACTGTCGGGCAGCCTCAAGGCGGCGATCCCGACCGATTTCCCGTCCTTCGGTGCGCCGTGGATCATGGGCGGCTTCGCGTTGCTGTTCGGCCGGTCGCGCATTTCCGACAACCTGCCGCCGGTCGCCAACGTCGCCATCTCCAACGTGCCGGGAGCGCCGGTGCCGCTGTACATGGCCGGTGCCAGGCTCGCGACCTACTATCCCGTCTCGATCCCGGCCCACGGCGTGGCATTGAACATCACGGTACAGAGCTACAACGGCTCGCTGGACTACGGCTTCACGGCTTGCCGGAGAGCTGTGCCCGACGTCGATGACCTCATCGAGTATCTGGTGGAGGCGCACAAGGAGCTGCGGCACCTGGTTCTCGGCCCGCAGGCCGCCGCTGCGAAACCGTTGGAGAAGGCCGAACAGACGACCACGCGGGTCGCTGCTGAGAAGGTGCCCGCACAGGCTGCGGCCGAGCCTGCCAAGCGCCGTCGCGCTGCCAAAGGGACGGCTGCCAGGCCGGCCAACGGCGGGGCTGTTGCCGCGAGCGATACCACAGCCGCACCAGCGAAAGCCCGGAGAAGACCGAAAAAGGCGGTGCCAAAGGCGCCGTCGCCAGCCAAGCGGAAGGCGAAAACCAAGGCAACGAAACCTGTTGCCGAAGAGGCGGCACCGCCGGACAAAGCGCTGAATTGACGCGGCAAGCCTATTGCAAACGAATTGGTGTCTCATCAGTTCTAGACATGTAGCGTGACCCCAGGACGAGGCTGCCCGTGCAGACACCATCAGACGACGGCGTGCGTGCTCCCGGCGCTTTGAGATTGGCGCTCGAATTGCGGGCGCCCTGGGAGTTCGGCGCCAGCCTTGCTGCGCTTCCCATCCTCATGAGCGCTCCGCGTGGCGACGGGCATCCGGTACTGGTATTTCCGGGGCTTGCTGCATCCGACATTTCGACGGGTCCGCTGCGCCGCTATCTCAAAGACCGCAACTATGCCACCGCACCGCTGGGAGCTGGGCCGCAACTTCGGTCCCAGGCCGGGCGTGCTGGCCGGTTGTGAGCAACTGGTCGCCAAGCTGCACGAACGCTACGGCCAAAAGGTCAGCCTGATCGGTTGGAGTCTCGGCGGCATCTACGCGCGCGAGACCGCCAAGGCAGTAGCAGACAAAGTGCGCAGCGTCATAACGCTCGGCACCCCGTTCGCCGGCCATCCCCGCGCGACCAACGCCTGGCAGCTCTACGAGTTCGTGAGCGGCGAGCAGGTCGACAACCGGCGCGACTGGGAGGAAATCAAGCGGGCGCCGCCGGTGCCGACCACCTCCATCTACAGCCGCACCGACGGTATCGTCGCCTGGCAATGCAGCGTGCAGGAGGCCGCGCCCCAGACCGAGAATATCGAGGTCGAGGCCAGCCACGTCGGGCTCGGCGTCAACCCCGCGGTGCTCTATGCGATCGCCGATCGCCTGGCGCAGCCGGAAGGCCAGTGGCAGCCGTTCGACCGCAGCGGCTTGCGCCAGCTCGTCTACCGCGATCCGGCGGCGGCGGACTGCTTCCCCAACTCCCGCTTGGTATAGCTTGCTCCACCGCGTCGTGCCGTTCAGGCCGCCTTCTTGGTGGCCTTGAGGGCGGCGTCGCGCAGTTCGCGGCGCAGCACCTTGCCGACGTTGGTCTTGGGCAGCTCCTGCTGGAAGATGATGTACTTGGGCTTCTTGTAGCCCGTGAGCTGCTCGGCGCAGAACTTCATCAGTGCCTGCTCGGTCAGCGCCGGGTCCTTCTTGGCCACGAACAGCACCACCGCCTCGCCCGAGGCCGCATCGGGCACGCCGACGACCGCGCACTCCAGCACGCCCGGGTGGCTCGCCACCACGTCCTCGACCTCGTTGGGGTACACGTTGAAGCCCGACACCAGCACCATGTCCTTCTTGCGGTCGACGATCTTGACCTGGCCGCCGGCATCCATCACCCCGATGTCGCCGGTCTTGAAGAAGCCGTCGGCCGTCATGACGCTGGCGGTCTCCTCGGGCCGCTGCCAGTAGCCGGCCATCACCTGGGGACCCTTGGCGCAGATCTCGCCGGGCTCGCCGAGCGCAACCTCCTTGCCGTCGTCGTCGCGGATGGAGATCTCGGTCGACGGCACCGGCAGGCCGATGGTGCCGGTGTACTCTGTGTTGTCGGCGCGGTTGCAGGTCAGCGTCGGCGCGGTCTCCGACAGGCCGTAGCCCTCGATGATCGGCACGCCCGTCAGCTTGAAGAACCGCTCCGCCACCGCCCGCTGCACCGCCATGCCGCCGCCGTTGGCAGCCTTGAGGCCAGAGAAGTCGAGCTTGGCGAACTCCGGGTTGTTCAGCAGCCCGTTGTAGAGCGTGTTGACGGCGGGCAGCATGTGGAACTCGTACTTGCCGAGCTCCTTGATGAAGCCCGGGATGTCGCGCGGGTTGGGAATCAGCAGGCACATGGCGCCGATGCGCATGCCGAGCAGGCAGCACGCGGTCAGCGCGAAGATGTGGTACAGCGGCAGCGCCGTGACGATCGTCATGCGCTCCACCTGCTTGCCCTTCTTGAGCGCGGGCTGCAGCCAGGCTTCGTTCTGCAGTACGTTGGCGATCACATTGCGGTGCAGCAGCGTGGCGCCCTTCGACACGCCGGTGGTGCCGCCGGTGTACTGCAGGAAGGCGACGTCGTCGCGCTTGATGTCGGGCTTGGCCAGCTGCAGGCGCCGGCCGGCCGCGATCGCGTCGTTGAACTTGGTGGCGCCCGGCAGCGCGAAGGCCGGCACCATCTTCTTCACCTTGCGCACCACCATGTTGACGATCGTGCCCTTCGGGAAGCCCAGCAGGTCGCCCATGCTCGCCAACACGATATGCTGCATGGGCGTCTTGGACAGCACCTGCTCCAAGGTCTTGGCGAAGTTCTCGATGATGATGATGGCCTTGGCGCCGGAGTCCTTCAGCTGATGCTCGAGCTCGCGCGGCGTGTAGAGCGGGTTGACGTTCACCACCACGAAGCCCGCGCGCAGGATGCCGGCCACGCACACCGGGTACTGCAGCACGTTCGGCATCATGATGGCGACCCGGTCGCCACGCTGCAGCCCCTTGCCCTGCAGCCAGGCGCCCAGCGCCCGCGACATCTCGTCGAGCTGGGCGTAGGTCAGCTTCTTGTCCATGCAGGCGTAGGCGTTGGCGTTCTTGTATTTGGCGAAGCTTTCCTCAAACAACGCCACCAGCGACGGGTATTGCCCCGCATCGACATCGGCCGGCACGCCCGCCGGATAGTGCTTCAGCCAGATGCGGTCCATGATGCGCCTCCTCCCGGTACTGTTATTCTTTAGTCGACTTCATTATTGCCGCTTTGAACTGAGAAATGCGAGACCCTTCCTGCAGAGGATGGCAAAAAACCCGGGGTCCCTGTTGGATGGCGTCGGGGGAAAACCCGTTACTTTTCCGCCAAACAGCCGATGCACAGTGCCAAGTCCTCGCGCCACGGCGCGGCAATCCGCACTGGCCGCAACGATGCGGGAACGGCCCGGCAGGCTATGCTACTGTAGCTGGCGGAATCTCGGCGATGGGGATTCGAGCAGGAGCTTCAAGTTCTGATTGCTGCCTTCCCTCTCCGCATCAGGGCCTCTGGCAAAGGAGATCCTGAGCTTGTGCGCGTCGCCGCGTTCGACCGAAAACAACTTCCCCGGACCCCTGAAGTTGGCCAGATTCCACGACGGGCCCGTCGGGCCGAGGGATTTCACCACCACGAACTCGATCGAGGTGCTGAAGGCGTTCTCTTTCTTGCCCCTCTCTTCCCGATTCCCTTTCCCCTTTCTGCTGAGCGCGTAGCCTTTCTCCGAAAAGGTCACGGTCGGGACGCGGGCGCGCCGGGTCGGTGCTGTGAGGGGATCGCCGGGGTGGCCGATGCCGACATCGTCCTGGTCAATCGCTCCGAAGGCCATGTCTATGATCTCCTGGAGACCCAGGTTGCCGTTGAGCGACACCTTTGTGGGAGGCCTCCTGCATGTTTTCAAATCGGCGATCCTGAACGTCACGGTCTCCGTATAGATCCGCGTCGCCTGCGTGTTGAACTTGACGCCCCAATCGAACACGCGCGTGAGCGACTTGGAGACCACGTCGGTGTGCGTGAACGCGGGCGCCAGGCTCGCTTCTTCGTCGACTTGCAATGTGAGATCGGCGACGGCCGTCCACTCGTCCAACGTCGGACGCTTTATCTTGTCCTTCGAGTTCTTGTTTGCGTCCCGGATCTTCTGGCGCGCCTCGATCAGCTCGCACTCGATCACGTCGACAATGGTCTTGGGAGTAACGCCGCTGAGGGTTTCAAACTGAGGGGTCGTTACGCACCCCGATACAAGCAGACACACTAGTCCCGCAACAAAGTATGCACGCATACGCGCCCCCGCCCCCACGCAACGGTCGCACCGTACTGACTTCCTGGTTGACGTCCGTGTCGGTCAAGCAACTTCTGGGGCGAATAGCGCCGTTTTGCACATCAAAGTACCGGGGGTTCACCGCCGCCCGGACGTTCCGGAGTTCTCAAGTACGAGAGCAGCGCCTTTTTCTCCGATCATGAGCGAGGCCGCATTGGTATTGGCGGAGGTGATGGCGGGCATCACCGAGGCGTCAATGACGCGCAAGGCCTCGATGCCGCGCACCCGCAGGTTCGCATCGACAACGGCCGTCTCGCCGCCTCCTATGCGACAGGTGCCGGACGGGTGGAAGACGGTGCCGCCGTGCTCGCGCACGAAGCGCAGGATGTCGTCATCGGATGCTGCGGCTGGACCGGGCAGAACTTCCTCGTCCCACAGTTCACGAAACGCCGGCTGGCGATAGATCTCGCGCAGCATCTTGACGCCCTCCACTGTCACTTGCCGGTCGAGCTGGGCCGAAAGGTAGCGGGGCTCGATCATGGGCGACGCGAAGGGGTCGCTGCTGCGGATGGCGAGGCGGCCGCGCGACAAGGGATGACATTGCCACATCGATGCGGTGAAGCCGGAATAGCGATGCAGCGGATCGCCCGGCTTATCCACCGACAGGGGCATGACGTTGAACTGGATGTCGGGCCGGCCGCCCTTCGCATATTTCGTGCAGGCCGCGCCGCCGACCTGTCCCGCGCCGATGGTCAGCGGGCCGCGGCCGTGGACCAGCCAGTCCCAGCCCATGCGCGCAAGGCGCAGCGGATTGCGCACATCGTCATTGAGCGAGTTGCGGGTCTTGAGGCGAACGATGGTGCGCGCCTGGTAGTGGTCCTGCAGGTTCTCGCCGACGCCCGGCAGGTCGGCAACGACTGCGATGCCGTGCTGGCGCAGCAGGCCGGCCGGACCGATACCGGAAAGCTGGAGCAATTGCGGCGACTGCAGGGCGCCGGCCGAAAGAATAACCTCGCGATCGGCGCGCGCGGACTGCTTGCTGCCCTGCTTGACCCATTCGATGCCGATGGCGCGCAAGCCTTCGAGCTCGATGCGCGTTGCATGCGCTCCCGTGACAACCGTCAGATTGTGCCGCGCCATTGCCGGGCGCAGGAACGCGACAGCTGCGCTTTCGCGCCAGCGTTTACCGATGCTCAGTTGGTAGGAGCCGACCCCATACGTGGTCGCACCATTGAAGTCGCCATTGGCCGGCAGGCCGAGTTGCTGCGCCGCCTCGACCCAGGCCCGGCAGGCCGGGTGGTCGTTGCGCAGGGTGGAGACATGGAGGGAACCGTGCGCACCACGGTACTGGCTGGGAGCGCCATCAAAGCTTTCGAACTTGCGGAAGTGGGGGAGCACGTCGCGATAGCCCCAGCCCGTGGCGCCGGACTGTGCCCAATCGTCGAAATCCTCGCGCTGGCCACGGATGAAAATCAGTCCGTTGATCGAGCTGGAGCCCCCAAGCACCCGTCCGCGTGGCCACACGATGCTTCGCCCCGCCGTGCCTTCGGACGGCTCGGTGGGAAACAGCCGCGAGAAGCGCTGGTCGTAGATCGTGCGGAAGTAGCCGACCGGAAGTTTCAGCCAGAAATTGCGGTCGCGGCCGCCAGCCTCCAGCAGCAGCACGCGGCATGCCGGGTCCGCCGACAGCCGGTTGGCAAGCACGCAGCCCGCCGAACCGGCGCCGACGATGATGTAGTCGTAGCCCTTGGGACGCAAAGATCAGCTCTTGGTGGCGTCCATGTAGATCGAAGGATCGAAGTACTGCGAGGCAGGGATCGGGTTGGGGATGTTGCCGGTGGTGGCGAAGAAATCCGTCACCTGCTGGAGCCACTTGGTCACGGTGCCGTCGCTGAAAAGCTTACGCCACTCGGCGGCCGGAAACACTTTCTGCGCCGCGAACTGCTCCTTGAAGTCTGCCAGCGGTACCTGCGGGTATTGCTTCTTCTGCAGGATCTCGAGCGCCTCGTCAGGCTTGCCGGTGAGATAGTCGTTGCCCGCAGCCCAGGCCTTGACCATGCGCACCAGCACCTCGCGGTTCTTGGCATGGAAATCGGCCGTGGTGGCCCAGCCCGACATGATGGCGGCTTGCGGATAGTAGGCGGATGCGTCCACGAGCTTCCTGGCGCCCGGCACCTTGTCGCGCACGGTGATGTTGAATGGCACCCACAGGGCCACGGCCGGCACGGCGCCGGAGATGAAGGACGTGACGGCGTCCGGCATGCGCTGGTTCAGGATCTCGACGTCGGTCGGCGCCAGGTTGTTGGCCTTCATGGCCGTGCTCAGGAACACGTGTGCGGTCGTGCCGGCGGTGGTGGCGATGCGCTTGCCCTTGAGATCGGCGAAGGTCTTGATCTCGTCGCGCACCCAGAGCTGCGCGGTGGCGAACTCGACGGCATTGGCAAGAAACATCTTGCCCTGGCCGCGCGCCGGGAAGTTGGAGATGACGGCGCCCGTGGAGAGCATGTCGAGGCTGCCGCCGATCATGGCCTGGAAGAGCTCGAGGCCGGTCTGGAACAGCTTGTATTCCGGCTCGAGCCCGTTCTTGTCGAAAGCGCCGAGATGGTCGGCGAGCCACATCTGGCCGTCAACGGCCAGGGTGTGCAGGTAACCGATGCGGATCTTGGTCTTGGCCTGCGCGATGGCGGGCGCACCAACGGCTGCGACGCCGGCGACAGCGCCGGTGCCTTGCAGAAATGTCCTGCGGTTGATGGTCATGGGTTTCCTCCTGGGTTGGTTGGTTATGTGGTCTGAGGGGAGCGCTGGCGCGCCTGCTGGGCATATTCCTGCATCACGAGATCGCGCACGTGGGCCCGCAACTCGCCGAACTCCGGGCTCTCGTGCAGGGCGTCCGTGCGCGGATAGGCGAACGGCACCTGGATGATCTCGCGGATGCGCGTTGGCCGCGCCGTCATGACGATGATGCGGTTGGACAGGTAGACAGCTTCTTCGACGGAGTGGGTGATGAGCATCACCGTCTTGTTTTCGGCGGCCAGCACCTCGAGCAGCAGGTCCTGCATGGCCGAACGGGTCTGGGCGTCCAGCGCGCCGAACGGCTCGTCCATCAGCAGGAACTCGGGCTTCACGGCGTAAGCGCGGGCAAGAGCGAGGCGCTGGCGCATGCCGCCCGACAGCATGCGCGGCCAGGCGTCGGCAAAATCCGAAAGTCCCATCAGACGCATGTAGCGTTCGCAGATGGCATCACGCTCGGCCGCGCCGGTGCGGTTGGCGCGCAGGTTGAGACCGAAGGCGATGTTGTCCTTCACCGTCAGCCAGGGAAAGACGCCGTAATCCTGGAAGATGACGCCGCGGTCCGGGCCGGGGCCGCCGATCGGTGTGCCGTCCAGCGTGACGCTGCCAGCCGACGGCTGCATGAAGCCGGCGACGATGTTCATCATCGTGGTCTTGCCGCAGCCGGACGGGCCGATCACCGAGACGAACTCGCGATCGCCAATGTCGTAGGTGACGTCGTCGACCACCTGCATTTGGCCGCCGCCGGGCGTCGGGAACCGCACCGAGACATTCTTGAACGCAATGCGCGCCTTGCCGGGCCTCATGCGATGCGCTCCTGCCAGCTCACGAAGCGACGCGCGATCGCGCGCAGCGCCATGTCCATGAACAGGGCGACGAAGCCGATGCAGATGATGCCGACGTAGATGATGTCGAGCTGGAAGAACGAGCCGGCGTTCTGGATCAGCGCGCCGAGCCCCTGCTGGGCGGCGATCAGCTCGGAAGCCACCAGCGTCGCCCAGGCGACACCGAGCGCGACGCGGAGCGCCGTGAGCATGTGCGGCACGGCCAGCGGGATGATGACCTTGCGGAAGATCTCGCCGTCGGTCGCGCCGAGCGTGCGTGCCACGCGCACGTAGATCGGACTGATCTGCGAGATGCCCTCGTACATGACGATGACGCCCGAGAAGAACGAGGCGTAGAAGAGAATGACGGTCTTAGCGAGTTCGTCGACGCCGAAATAGACGATCACCAGCGGGATCAGGGCAATCGGCGGCAGCGCGCGAAAGAAGTTGATCAGCGGATCGATGAAGGTGCGGATGCCGCGATACCATCCGAGGACGAAGCCGACCGGCACGGCAAGCGCGATGCCGCACAGTACGCCGATGAAGACGCGCCGCGTCGACATCAGGATGTCCATCGGCAAGCGATCCTGCATCAGCTCGACGAAGCGGCGGAAGACATCATGCGGCGTGGGCACCAGGGCAGGATTGATCAACCCGCTGTAATGGATGCCGTACCAGCCCGCGAGGAGGACGAACCATGGCACAAGGATGAGGGCCGTTCGGCGCACCGCTGGGACAGTCCTGGTCAAATGCTGGTCGTAAACGTCCTAAAAGTACTATACATAGGATGTTTGAGGCAAGACGCATGGCGAACGCCAGTCATCGCATCTTCGGATCGACGCCGATCCCGCGCTATTTGCAGCTCGCCGAGCTGGTGCGGCAGCGCGTGGCCAAGGGCCACTGGCCGCCGGGCAGCATGCTGCCGTCGATCGAACACCTGATGCAGGAATTCGACGTGGCGCGCGTCACCGTGCGCCAGGCGATCGCGCTGCTGGCGGAAGAAGGACTGCTGTCGCCGCAGCGCGGCCGCGGCACGTTCGTCACCGGCAAGCCCGGCGCACGGCGGCAGCTGCGCGTGGAGACCACGCTCGACGACCTGGTCGCCATGTACTCGGGAGACCGTCCCGATCATGCGACGCTGGCCGAAGCGGTGGCAGATCCCGATTTGTCCGATAAGGACGGCATCAAGGCGCCGAAGTACTACTACTTGCGCCGTGTTCATTCGCGCAACGGCGAGCGCTACTGCGTGATTTCCATCTATATCGACCACCGCGTGTTCCGCCGCGCGCCAGCGCGGTTCCGCCGGGAGCTGGCGCTGCCCGTTCTGACGTCACTACCGGGCCTGAAGATCGCCGGCGCGCGGCAAACGCTCACCATCTCGACGGCCGATGTCGAGACCTCGCGGCTGCTGGGCATTCCGGTGAACGCACCCGTCGGCGAGGTGCGACGCGTCATGTGCGGGCCGGACCGCACGGTCATCTATCTCGCCGAGGTCACCTATCGCGGCGACTACATTCACCTGGAGATGGACCTGAAGCCGTGAACCAGGTCGCGTCAACTGGCGGCGCAACGACCCTCTTGCGCTAAGGTGCGTGATCGCGTCCCTTGACCTGTCGAGTCACCTCCAGCTTGAATGGGCGCTCGCGCCATGCGTCATCCAGGAGCCGCAGCCCATGTTCGATTTCGATCGCGTCATCGAGCGTCGCGGCACCCATGCCACGAAGTGGGACAACATGGCGCGGCTTTCGGGCATCGAGGCGCCGGATGCTATCCCGATGTGGGTCGCCGATATGGATTTCGCTGCGCCGCCCGGCGTGACGGAAGCGCTCGCGACCGAAGTCGGCCGCGCCGTTCATGGCTACTACGCCGACACTGGGAGCTGGGCAGCGGCGCTTACCGCCTGGATGGCGCGCAGGCATGGCCTGCAGATCGATCCGGGCTGGGTGAGCCAGACGCCGGGGGTCGTGTCAGCGCTGGGTCTCATCCTTCAGGCGTTCACCGCCCCCGGGGATGAGGTCGTCGTCTTCCCGCCTGCCTATCACGCTTTCCGCAGGATCATCCTGGCCAATGGGCGACGTATTCTCGATGCGCAGCTTGTCGAGACCGGCGGCCGTTACTGCATGGACCTGGCCGCCCTCGGCACAAAGCTGACGCCCAAGACAAAGGTCGTTTTCTTTTGCAGCCCGCACAATCCGGGCGGCACCGTCTGGTCGGCCGCAGAGATCCGCGCGCTGGCTGCCTTCTGCGCCGAACGCGACTTGCTCCTCGTTTCCGACGAGATCCATTGCGACCTCGTCTTCGACGGTGCAAAGCACACGCCCACCATCGTTGCCGCGCCTGAGATCGCGGACCGCCTGATCACCTGCCTCGCCGCGACCAAGACGTTCAATCTCGCCGGCGCTCACGTCGGCGCGTGCGTCACCTCCAACGCCGCGTTGAAAGGCCGCCTCGATGCGCAGATCGCCGCGAGCGGCCTTGCCTCCTACAACAGCTTCGGCATGATCGCGACCGAGGCGGCTTGGCGGACGGGCGACGCCTGGCTCGACGCGCTGCTGTCTTACCTCGTCGCGAACCGCAATCTTTTCGACTCGCGGATCCAGGCCGCGGCGCCCGGCGCCCGTTCTATGCGCCTCGACGCTACCTACCTCGCCTGGGTCGATTTCTCCGCAACCGGCCTGCCGCCCGAAGAGGTCGCCGACAGGGTCAAGACGAACGCGCGCATCTTCGCCAGCCCCGGCCCGCAGTTCGGACCGGGCGGCGCAACATGGCTCCGCTTCAATTTCGCCACGCCGCGCCCGATCCTGGAGGAATCGCTTGGGCGGTTGGAGGACGCATTCCGGGATTTGCGAGTCGATAGGTGAGACCGGCGCAATGACGAAACCCGTGGTTGGCGTGATCGGCAACGCCTATTTCCTCGAAAACCGGTTTGCCGTGCAGCTTGTCGGCGAACGAAACCTTCGCGCGGTGGCGGACGTGGCGGGCGCGCTGCCGATGATGTTTGCGGGCGCGGCTGACATCACGAATATCGAAACATTGCTGGAAGTTGTCGACGGCATATTGTTGACGGGCGCCCGGGCCAACGTCCATCCGACCCGTTTCCGCGCCGAGCCGCATGTCGCGCATGAACCTTACGACGAAAACCGTGATGCCTTGGCGCTCGCCTTGATCGAGGTCTGCGTCGCCCGGGGCGTGCCGATCTTCGGCGTCTGCCGAGGCTTTCAGGAAATGAATGTCGCCTTCGGCGGCTCGCTGCATCCCGAGATCCGCGAATTGCCCGGACGCATGAATCATCGCATGCAGCGGTTGGAGACCGGCGAGATTCATCCAGACCCCGCCGTCATCTTCGCCGAGCGCCACGACGTCACTCTCACTCCGGGCGGCACCTTCGCGCAGCTCCTCGGTCGCGAGACCATCCGCGTGAACTCACTTCATGGTCAGGGGATTCTCGAGCCCGGCGAGCGGGTCGTCGTCGAGGGCGTGGCAGAAGACGGCACGATCGAGGCGATCCGTATCGCCGGCGCGCCGGGCTTTGCGCTCGGCGTGCAGTGGCACGCTGAGTACGATGCGCAGCGCAATCCAGTGAACCGCGCATTGTTTCAGGCGTTCGGCGCGGCGCTTTCTGCACGCAAGCGCGCCTCTTCGCCGGCATAGACTTCCGGTCCTTGATATTCGAGCGTCCGAGTGACGCCTATGAGAGTGCTCGTATCTCAGCCAGGTTGCACCGATCCGGCGCTCACTGACTGACCTTCACCGGAAGCACGTCACAGTCCGGTCGCGAAAAGCGGCTAAATGATCGCAGGGCGGGGCGAGGGGTCGGCGGCATCGATCTTGCTAGTCACACCGGCAAGTGTCGGCGAATGAAACAGTGTGCTCCAAAAGCTGCTGTCGCGTGAACCGAACACAGTTAGCTGAAGCAAGTTGCCGATCTGCCACGTGCAAAAATCGCGGATGAAGTGCCAAAGTTTACAGACTAAAATCTGTGGCTCTGCCGTCGGGACCAGTGAAGTGTGCATCGTCGCCAGCAACCTTAACGGACCGTATGTGGTTGTGCTCACTTGACAAATGCCGAAAAATCCGCAAACGCTTGTTTCATATTGAGTAACCTGGCAACTCCAAGTCGAGCTACCGGGTGAATTTATTGAAACCCTCTTAGTATCGCGTGCGGGGACTACATGTTTGCAGACGAGGCCCGAAGGTCGCCCGGATGGTATCGCCTGGGCGATGTGGCCGTTTCGGCGGAACAGTTTTTTGCGCTCGCCCTATTACTGGAGACGATCCTTATTGTCCTGGCTGCGGTTGGGACAGGCTTGTCGTATCATCTGGCGGCCCATAATACCCTCGGTCCAATCAGGGTCTTCTTTTTGGTTGGGCTCCTCATCGCTTTGTTCTACTCGCTGCCGGGTATCTTTCACGCCCATTATCGCACCAAGACCTTTTTTCCGGGCGAGCGGGGTTACGCGCATCTGTTTAGGGCGTGGAACTTTGCATTCTTGTGCATCGCCGCTATCGGGTTTCTGACCAAGAGCACCCACCTTCAATCCCGCGGCTGGTTAATACTGCTGTATGGCATCGGGTTGATTAGCGTTGCCGGCTTTGAAGGCACGATGGTTATCTGCCGCCGCCAAGCGCTCAGGCGCGGGTGGCTCACGACACGGCAGCTTCTGGTTGTGGGCTCAAAGGAAGACCTCGAGCGTTTCACGCTGAATGCCTCTCTCAGGACGTCCGGCATCAAGGTTGCAGCCACTGCCGTGATGCCGGAGCCCGACATTGCGGCTGCCGACTACGCAGAACAGCTCAGCTCTTGCGTCAAGGACGCTCTCGATGCGGCCCGGGCAAACAATGTCAGCGATATTGTTGTTCTGACCGACTGGGCAAATGCCCCTCGATCCACCAAGGTGGCAGAGAAGCTTATGGACGTTCCGGCCGCCGTCCATCTTGGCGGACTGGGCCTCGTGGAACAGTTCCCACAACTTGGCGTCGCTCAACTGGGCGCGACCACAACCGTCGTTCTCCGCCGCCGGCCCTTGAGCCTGTCGAGATCGATGGCCAAGCGCGTATTCGATACGTGCCTGTCCAGCATCGTGTTGCTGGCGCTCGCGCCGATTTTCCTTGTCGTTGCCATATTGATCAAGTGCGACAGTTCCGGCCCTGTTTTCTTCCGCCAGCGCCGCCGCGGATATAATCAAAGGGAATTCCGCATCTGGAAGTTTCGGACGATGACGAGCTGCGACGACGGAGATGACGTCGTTCAGGCCTCGAAAGGCGACGCGCGCATCACGCGGGTTGGCCGTTTCCTACGCGAGTGGAATATCGATGAGCTGCCTCAGCTCATCAACGTATTGAAAGGCGACATGTCGCTGGTGGGCCCGTGTCCGCACGCTGTTGCCCACGACTGGTATTACGAACGCATCATCGAGCGCTACGGCCGCCGTCTTAACGTGAAGCCGGGCATCTCCGGCTGGGCGCAGATCAAGGGTCACCGCGGCCCAACGCAGACCAAAGAGGCGATGCAGGCGCGCGTGGCACACGACCTGTACTACATCGAAAACTGCTCTGTGGCCCTGGATGTCTACATTCTGGCGATGACGGTCTTGTCGCGGACGGCCTATCGCAACGCCTACTGATGCGAGCAGGCGTCAGCCGGCCTCGCCTTGAAACCCGCTCGCTGCCGTCGGCGATCGCTTGATTAGCGAGGACGCTAGCCGGGTGCGCCGCGCTCGACGGGACGGCGCAAACTGCCGGTCGCGTTCACGCAGCTCTCAAGCGCGCTTCTTGAAGTAGGAATCGAGCTCGGTCTGCAGCTTGTCGGTGGCTTCGCGCCAAGCTCCCCCTTCGACTGCCCGCAGCCGCCCGTTGGGGGGCAAGGAGGGCGGCGACCCTTCGGCGTTGTTTGCGCCAAGGCGCACGTCGCGCGCCGGCGGCGGAAAAGCGCCCATGCGCGACGCCAGACCCTGCAGTTCGTTCAGGATGGCACCCCGGCGGGACTCGTGCTCAGCCGTAATGCTGCGCACATCCTGCAACAGTTTCTGGTCGAAGCGATTCAAGGCCTCACGCAGCGACGCGACGAGCTTCTGCTCGCCGTCGGCAATCGTATTCAGCCGCTCGCGAAGTTCCTCGACCAGTTGAACCATCTTCGACATTGTGCAGCCCCCTCATCTGGTTGGCGCCGAATCGCTTGCCCAGATCTTCACGCTCCATTCGGTCATAAATGAGGTTATGCTTGCTTCCGCAACGCGACCGCCAGCATGCCGAGGCGGCCCCACGCTTGTGCGTTCAGATCCAAGTGCGCAAGATGTGCAGGCTGCCGCCGGGCGCCGACCGGGTCGCGCGGACATTTCCGATAAGATCTCATGGGCAATAGCGCACGGCCCGGCCAAAGCTGCTAGACTGCGCGGCATTCGGCCGAACCCGCCGTTCAGTCACTGAAGATTTGCGGCATGCGCGCCACGTTGCTCATAGCGATTGGAGCAGGCATCATCCTGGGTGCCGCCGCGAGCGCTCCATTGCACGCCTTCGACAATACCCAGTTCTGTCAGGCGGCGGGCCAGGTCACCCGTGCCGCGAGCCGCGATGTCGGCACCTGGATCAATCGCACGACGCGCAACGACGGCGTCGAGATTTTCTGCGATCGCAAGCTCGTGCACTTCAGGCGCTATGTAAGCACGCCAGGAAGCGGCACGCGCGACGCCTGGAGGGAATCCAAGACCGAGGAGTGGCGGAACATCACCTGCACCAACGCCCTGTGGCGTGAGGCGGTGGACAACGGCTGGATCATCTCGGCTACCGTCACAACCGTGACCGGAGAGAAGGTCTGGTTTGCCTGCCAGCCTGGCGGAACCGCATTCCATCGCGCGATCCCCTGAACCGCATGTGCTCGAATTGAGCATGCCGAACTCATCGCCCGCGCCCGGCTCACGAGCCTGCAGACGGCCAGCCCGCGGCGGATGTACTCCGGATCGCAGCCATCGAAGCACACCACCACGGTGGGCCGATCGGGCACCTGGTAGCCCCTCCGTTCACCTCGATCATTGTCACGGTTGCTTGTCCAGCAGGTGGCGCTGCACGTAGGCCTTGAGGTCCGCCATCGCTTTGCTTTTCGCAGCGGCGTTGGGTCCGCCGCTCACGCCCAAGGTTCGACACTTGGCCAACGCCTGCTTGAATGCGGCCGCGATGGGCTTGCTGCTCGCATCGTGGGTGACGGCGCCGCTGCCGCGCTCCTTCCAGCTGCCATCCGGCTGTTGGGCAAAGATGCAGCGGCTGTAATTCTCTCCGCGCGGGTTTTGATAGGCGACCCCTCCGTCAAAGCCGTGCTTGGCACCTGGAAAAACAGTGGTTTCGATGCGCGCGCCCTCGGCCTTGAGCGCGGCGGCATACTCCTGGCAGGGCGCGACGCCCACATAGGTATCGGCACCACCCAGCAGCATGTAGATCGGCGCGCCCGTGGTCTTGGGCTTGTAGTGCTGCGTGGAGCAGGAAGGATAGAACGGCACATGCAGCGCAAAGCGCAGGCCTGCCGGCAGGGCCTTCGCAGCGCGCTGCTCGTGCGCAGCGAGCAGAGCCACCGAGCCGCCCTTGGAGAAGCCGACGATGCCCACACGGCCAGCGTCAATACTGGCGTGAGCCGCCAATAGCTTCAGCGCGGCAAAGGCATCGGCGATCATGTCGTTGTTGGAAACCGCGGCCTGGTCGCGCACGGTCGAGGTCACACCCCGCCCCGCAAAGGAATTGAGCACCAGCGCTGCCACACCCATCTTCACAAGCTCGCGCGCATAGCGCCTTTCGCGCTCGTCGGTGACGCCACCGCTGCCGTGATGGACGATCATGGCCGGCACCTTGGCGCCACCGCGCGGCAGCGTGAGTTCGCTCGTTACGGTAATCGCCTTACCCTTGAAGGTCTGCGCAATTGAAAGGCGTTCGCGCACATCCTGCGCCTCAGCCGGCAAGCACAGGGCCGCCAGTGCCAACATGACGCCGATCTGCCGTATCATTCTCTGCCCCCTAGACTTGATTACACCGACTTTCCTGCAGTCTCGTTCTCGACCTGCCCGCGCGCCTGCAGCCACGTCATGACCAGCCAGCATGTCAGCGCCCACGCCGCGCCCAGCGCCCATCCTGCCAGGACATCGGTCGGCCAATGCACGCCGAGATACACGCGGCTGACGCCGACGAGAACGGTCACGATAACGGCAACGGCAAGAATGTAGACTTTCACGGCCCGGTCGACCTGGGTGCGGGCCAGCAGCGCGCCCAGCGTCAGGTAGACGACGGCGGCCATCATCGAATGGCCGGATGGAAAGCTCGCGGTGTAGACCTCGGCACCATGCGGCACCAGTTCGGGTCTCGGCCGCGCATAGGCCCATTTCATTGTCTGACTGATGAGCACGCCACCGATCACCGACGCCAGAACGAAAAGCGCAGCGTAACCTTTGCGAGTCATGGCGAGGAACCCTGCAATCGTCAGCACCATGACGGTGAGAACCCCGGTGCTGCCGAGCGCCGTGAAGTCGCGCATCATTTCCTCGAACCATTTGGGCCCGACGGGATCGGCGAGATTTCCAGGGGTGCGCAACGACACCAGCAGCCACTCGTCGAACGCGCGCGTGCCCCCTTCCCCAACCGCATCGGCAAGCTTGGCGAAGGCAAACAGTACGGAAGCGGCAATAATGAGCGTGATCAAGGTCGTACGCTCCACGCCGGTGATCCGCGCCACCAGCCGCGCAACGCGGGGTTGCTCGCCGATGCGCCGCAGCAGATCTTGCGCTTTTGGCATTGCCGATCTCCGCAGTTTGCCCAACCGCACGAGCTGTCTTGACGCCACCTTGCTAAGGCCGTGTGATGCATCCGACAACCAGCAAATCGAACCAGACGCGACCCAGAGGTTCCCATGAGCAATCGCATGGTCAAGCTTGCGCGCCGGCCCAAGGGCATGATCGTGCGCGACGACTTCAAGTTGGAGGACGGGCCGGTCCCCGAGCCGGGCGACAACCAGTTCCGGGTCAGGATCGAGTACATCTCGCTTGATCCGGCGATGCGGGGCTGGGTCAACGAGGGCAAATCCTATGTGCCCCCGGTCGCCATTGGCGAAACCATGCGCAGCTACTCGGCCGGCATCGTGGAGAAGTCCAATCATCCGGACTTCAAGCCGGGCGATGCCGTGCAAAGCATGTTCGGTGTGCAGCGCTATGCGGTGTCCGACGGCCAGCGCGTCGTCAAGGTCGATACCTCGCAGGCGCCGCTGCAGCGCTGGATCGGCGGTCTGGGCATGCCGGGCTGGACGGCGTATTTCGGCCTGCTCGAGGTTGGTCAGCCCAAGGCCGGCGAGACCGTGGTCGTATCGGCGGCGTCGGGCGCGGTCGGCTCCATCGTCGGCCAGATCGCCAAGATCAAGGGCTGCCGGGCGGTGGGCATTGCGGGCGGGCCGGACAAGTGCCGCCATGTCACGCAGGACCTCGGCTTCGATGCCTGCGTCGACTACAAGGCCGGCAATCTCGCGGCCGACCTCAAGGCGGCTGCGCCCAAGGGCATCGATGTCTATTTCGAGAACGTCGGCGGAGAAATTCTCGATACCGTACTGATGCAGATGAACCTGTTCGGGCGCATCCCCGTGTGCGGCCTGATCTCGGCCTACAACGCGACCTCCGTGCCCGAAGGGCCAAAGAACCTGCGCGCCGTGCTCACCCAGCGTCTGAGAATGCAAGGTCTCATCGTCTTCGATTGGGCCAACCGCATCCCCGAGGCTATTGCGCAACTCGGGGCGTGGCACAAGGAAGGCAAGCTCAAGATCCGCGAGGACGTGCGAGAGGGCGGCCTCGACGCCTTCCCCGATGTGCTCAATCTCCTCTATACGGGCGGCAACCAGGGTAAGCTGGTGCTCAAAGTCTGATGCTGTCCCCCGGCGTCACGATCTACTTCGTCCGGCACGGCGAAACCGACTGGAACGCAGCACAGCGCTACCAGGGTCAGCGCGACATTCCCCTCAATGCCCGAGGGCGCGGGCAGGCGCGACGCAACGGGCTCGTTCTTGCCGAATTGCTCGGCAACGACGCTGCGTCATTCGACTACATCGCCAGCCCGCTGGCGCGCGCCTGCGAAACCATGGAGATCATGCGCCGCGAGTTGTCGCTTCCCATCTCAGATTATCGCAAGGATGCCCGGCTAAGAGAAATCCATTACGGCCACTGGGAGGGCGAACTCCTGCGCGATCTCCCAGCCGCCGATCCGGAGGGGTTCTCCGCGCGCACGGCCGATTGCTGGAATTGGCAGCCGACCGACGGTGAAAGCTATCGCATGCTGTCGGATCGCGTCGCACTGTGGCTTGAAGAGATCCGGCACGACGCCGTCGTCGCCTCGCACGGCGGGGTCAGCCGTGTGCTGCGCGGCCTCATCCTGCACCTTCCGGGCGCGGAAATTCCTTTTCTCGAAGTACCGCAGGACAAAATCCTGGTGCTGAGCACGGGCAGCGCGCGTTGGCTGTGAGCTGTCGCCGTCTCACTCAACCGATCTGCTACTTGGCGGCAGCCGGTGCCTTGGCCGCCGGCGCTTTCTTGGCAGCGGGCGCCTTCTTGGCTGCCGCCGTCACCTTGGCCGGTGGCTTGGTGGCCTGATCTGCCGACTTCCTCTTGTATTTGGGCGTGCCCGGCGTGCACTTGCCCAGCGCGGCATCCCATATCTCGGTATCGGAATCGCAGCCCATCTTGCTCTTGGTGGCCGCGACAGGATCGGGCGAGGCCATCATCGAGCCGAATGCAAGCAAGCCCACGACGGTTGCTGTGAGAGACAGACGCATGACTTTTCCTCCGTGTTCCCTAGGCCCTAGCGGAACAATCCGCCAATATATAGGCTGCGAACACTGTCACTGTCCCGGCGAATGTGCAGAGCGCTGCCGCGGCGCGTGACCGGCGAGCCACATGAAGCGTGCCGCGCATCGCGGGTCTCCGGCGAGGTCAAAATAGCTCTGGTCACCTTGCGGGTTCGACCCATACAAAAGCGCCGCCCGTCCAACCCGGCGTAGCCTGGTGCGTAAACAGAGAAAAAGGTGCGCCGCATGCCTGCGCGAAAGTCCACGGCCGGTCCACGCGTGCTCCATCTGACGGCCGGGATGCTGCTGTTTGCTGCACTCGGCTGCGTCCCCGTCGAAGCGCAGACAGCGGCGGAAGCGTTGAACATCTGCAGGAGCGACGCCGGCCCCGCGGCGGCGCGCATCGCTGCCTGCACCCGCGCCGTCGAGGAAGCGGGGGCAGACGAAACCACGCGCATCGAGGCCTTCCTGCAGCGCGGCATCCTTCACGAAGAGGGCGGCGAATGGGAAGCGGCAGCCAGGGACTACACGGAGGCGATCAAGCTCGACGGCACCAACGCAACCGCCTACTTCAACCGCGGCAATGCCTACGACCAGCTCGGCCAGGTCGATCTGGCGATTGCCGACTACACCCAGGCCATCAAGCTCGACCCCACCGATCCCGACTTCTACAACAACCGCGGCCAGATCTATGACAGCAGGGGCGAGCACGACCTTGCCATCGCCGACTATACGGAAGCCGTTCGCCTCGACACCACCAGCGCCCGGCCCCTCTACAATCGGGGTCTTTCCTATGCGAACAAGGGCGACTACCAGCGCGCCATCGCGGAATTCGATCAGGCCATCAAGCTCGCCCCGGACGACACGGATCTCTATGTGGCCCGAGGGGCGGCGAACGAAGAACTGGGCAACCGATCCGCTGCCCGCGCCGACTACAGCAAGGCGCTGGAGATCGATGCCGGCAACGAGGACGCGATGGAAGGCCTCAGCCGCATCGGCCGCTAGGGTTGTTCCTTGCTTGATCGAAACGCAACTCTCACACGCACCCTAGTCCTGAACTCGTCGAAGGACGGGCAGCGCTTGCCAACGCCGTGGCTCGACAAGCTCACCACTGGGATCGGAGCAGATTGGCCGGCTCAATCTGGATCGAAAAGCCGCTGGCCGATCCTTGGAAATCTCATTCTTTGCGCCATCGCCTTGCAGCGGGGATGACAAAAAAAACAACGACCGGAGCGTTGAGCTCCGGCCGCTGAATTTCAGTTCGATGGCGAAACGGTTGTTCCGCCGATCGATCAGTTACTTCACCTTCGTCGCGCAGCTGCGCTTTTTCTTGTCCCAGTACATCAAGGTGCCGCAGCGGCCGGGGCCCTTGCTCTTGGCTTTTTTGCCCTTCTTGGCCTTGGCTTTCTTTGCCGGGGCCTTCTTCGCCTTGGCTTTGGCCTTGACCGTATAGGTCAGGTTCTCGGTTCCCGGCTGCGAGCCCGGGCCCATCGGCGATGCCGCCTGGGTGATGGGCGAGAAAGCAAAGGCGATGGCCAGTGCCAGCAGGGCATACAGCGTCCGTCTGATCTGCATTTCAAAACCTCCCGATTGAAACACGCGCTACCGCAGCGGGAGGTGCTACCTTGTCCCTGCCCGCGTGCGACAGCGCCGTCGGACCCTAAAGAGGGGTACATGAACGGCAGATGACTGAGGGTTATTTGCCGCCCTGTTCGTTGCCTGGCGGCCACGGTCCGTCCACAAGCCGTTGGTGAAGAAAATCCGTCTTCGCAATCGCAAATGCGAAATAGCCACACTAAACGGCAACACTCCTGTGCAGCGCGCATTGCCTACCCCGAGGCGCATCGGTTATGAGTTTTTTTGCGCCGCAAAACGGACGTCCGCCCGATGTCTCACAATACGTTTGGCCATCTGTTTCGGGTCACCACCTGGGGTGAAAGCCACGGTCCAGCAATCGGCTGCGTTGTCGATGGCTGCCCGCCCGGTATCCCGCTGACAACAGAGGATATTCAGGTGTTCCTCGACCGGCGCCGGCCGGGGCAGTCGCGTTTCACCACCCAGCGCCGCGAGCCGGATTCGGTGCGCTTGATGTCGGGCGTGTTTGCCGACGAGGCCGGCCAGCAGGTGACCACGGGCACCCCCATCAGCCTGCTCATCGACAATGTCGACCAGCGCGGCAAGGACTACACCGACATCAAGGACAAGTTCCGGCCGGGACATGCCGATTTCACCTACTGGGAGAAATACGGCATTCGCGACTATCGCGGTGGCGGCCGCTCCAGCGCCCGCGAGACGGCGATGCGCGTGGCAGCAGGCGCCATTGCCCGCAAGATCCTGCCGGGCGTGACGATCCGCGGCGCGCTGGTCCAGATCGGAGCGCACAGAATCGACCGCAACCGATGGTCGTGGGACGAGGTGAACAACAACCCGTTCTTCTCGCCCGACGCAGGCATCGTCGAAACCTGGTCGAACTATCTCGACGGCGTGCGCAAGGCGGGTTCCTCCATTGGTGCCGCCATAGAGATCGTTGCCGAAGGCGTGCCGGCAGGCTGGGGGGCGCCCATCTACGGCAAGCTCGACCAGGACCTGGCTGCTGCCATGATGAGCATCAACGCGGTCAAGGGCGTGGAGATCGGGGCCGGCATGGCTGCAGCGGAGCTTACCGGCGAGGAAAATGCCGACGAGATCCGCATGGGCAACGACGGCAAGCCGTTCTTCACCTCCAACCATGCGGGCGGCGTCCTGGGCGGCATTTCCTCGGGGCAGCCCATCGTGTGCCGGTTCGCGGTCAAGCCGACGTCGTCCATCCTGAGCCCGCGGCGCACCATCGACCGGCTCGGCAACGAGACGGAGATTTCCACCAAGGGCCGGCATGACCCCTGCGTCGGTATCCGTGCCGTTCCCGTTGGCGAGGCCATGATGGCCATCGTGCTGGCGGATCATTATCTGCGCCATCGCGGGCAGATCGGCCCACGGAGCCTGAGGCATGACGGCCGGCGCCAGCCTGTCCGGGCGGCTCTCCGGGATGCCGCCCTACAGCTACCGCGACGATCCGCAGGTGCCCCGCTTTCCCGACGACAAAGGCCTGATCGTGTTCGACGGCGTGTGCGTGCTGTGCACGCGCTCGGCGCAGTTCGTGCTGAAACGCGACGCGGCTTTTGCGTTCCGCCTGGCGACGGCGCAATCGCCGCTCGGCCAGGCGCTGTTTCGCCACTACGGGCTCGATACCGAGACGTTCCAGACCAACCTCGTTCTGATCGAGGGCCGCGCCTACGCCAAGCTCGACAGCGTGACCGAGGTGTGCCGGCGTCTCGGCGGCACCGCGCGGCTGCTGACCGTGCTGCGGTTGCTGCCGCGGCCGCTCGCCGACTGGGCCTACGATCGCATTGCGCTCAACCGCTACGCCTTGTTCGGCCGCACCGACCGCTGCATGATCCCCCCGCCCGCGTGGCGCGCCCGTTTCATGGATTGAGCTCAAGCGAAGGATCGCCCCATGACCGCCAAGGGGAACGTGCAGGCCCTGCTGTTCGACGTGTTCGGCACGGTGGTCGACTGGCGCGGCAGCATCATTGCCGAGCTGACCAGGTTCGGCGCTGAGAAAGGCCTCAAAGCCGACTGGGCCGCCTTCACCGACGACTGGCGCGGCCTCTATCAGCCGGCCATGGAAGAGGTGCGCTCCGGCCGCCGCGCCTGGACCATCCTCGATGTCCTGCATCGCGAAAGCCTGGACGTGCTGCTCGCCAAATACGCCATCACGAGTTTGAGCGCGGCTGACAAGGATCACGTCAACCGCGCCTGGCATCGCCTGAAGCCCTGGCCCGACACCGTCGAGGGACTGAAGCGTCTCAAGACCCGCTACATCATCGGCACGCTGTCCAATGGCAATGTCGGGCTGCTGACGCGCATGGCCAAGAACGCCGGCCTGCCCTGGGACGTCGTGCTGGGCGCGGAGACCGCGCGCGCCTACAAGCCGCTGCCCGCCGCCTACCAGGCGGCCGCTGCACTGCTCAATCTCGAGCCCGCTCAGGTCATGCTGGTGGCGGCCCACAATGGCGACCTCGCCGCCGCAGCAGCCACCGGCCTGCGCACCGCCTTCGTGGCGCGACCCGCCGAGTACGGTCCGCACCAGAAAATCGACATCAAGGCCGAAGGTGACTGGGACGTGGTCGCCGGCAGCTTCACGGGCGTTGCCGACGCGATGGGCTGCTGATGTCGGCTCACCGATTGCTTACCTCGTCCTGAGCTTGTCGAAGGACGGGCTACGGATCGCAAATCGTGGTTCGACAGGCTCACCACTGCGGTTGCATGCCAACGACTATCGGCCGGCGCAAAAATGGAGAGGAACGATGAACCAGACACAACCTTTGACGGATCTCATCGTCCGCCAGCACCACACGGCGGTGAGCTGCCGCGACTGGGACGCGATGAAATCCTTCTTCGTCGATCTGCTCGGCTTCAAGGTGCTGGGCGAGATGGAGAACCGCGACGAGGCGCCGCTGGCCGTCGTCACCGGCATGCCCGGCGCCGCCTGCCGCTGGGCCATGCTGGAACTTGCCGGCTACCACATCGAGCTGTTCAAGTGGCTCACGCCCGAGGGCAAGCCGATCCCGATCCGCCAGTGCGATCACGGCCTCACCCACATCTGCTTCCAGGTGAAGGACGCCCCGGAAGTGCACCGCCGCATGATCGCCGCCGGCTACGAGCCGCTGTCGGAAGTGCTGAGCCTGCGCGGCGGCCGCGCCAAGCCGTTCTACTGCCGCGGTCCCGAAGGCATGATCGTCGAATTCGTGGAGTATCCGTTCGGGTCGTGAGTGGAACATTTCCCTCTCCCCATTCTTCCATGGGGAGAGGGTTAGGGTGAGGGGCGGCCACATGTTCGACGTGGGAGGTTGCCGCCGCCTCTCACCCCGACCCTCTCCCCGCCAGCGGGGAGAGGGAGAGCCGTTTCCGCCGCACCATCAGCTTCGACAAAAACGGCGTCGTGGTCATGTCGGCGTCCAGGCCGGCGGCCTCGAACATGCCGTCGAGATCGTCGGTGCTGTAGTGGCGGTAGTAGGGCTCGTGGAAGCGATGCGGGAAGGCTTCGAGCAATCCGTCCCAGCCCGGCTTGTCGCCCATCTGCAGGCTGTCGATGAACACGAACAGGCCGCCGGGTTTGAGAACGCGCGCAATCTCCGCGGTGACCTGCCGGCGCACATCGGGCGGCAGCTCGTGATAGAGAAAGGTCGAGGTCACGATGTCGGCGCTGGCATCGCCGAGCGGCATGTTTTCGCCTGCCGCCTCGATCAGCTCCGCGCCGCGCAGGCCGTCGAGCTGGCGAGCCGCCTCGTCCAGATAGGGCCGTGACAGGTCGAGCCCCTTGAGGGTCATGGCAGGATACGCAAGCCGCACCTGGCGCAGGAACCGCCCCGTACCGCAGGCCACATCGACCAGCGTCACCTTGCGCTGGTCGCGTCCGCGCATGTAGTTCGCCGATCGGGCCCAAGGCCGCGCGCCGCATCGGGCCGGCCGCGCCCATGAACAACGTCTCCACCTGCACGTCGTAGATCCGCGCCGAGCCTTCCGTCAGATAGCCGCCGGTCTGGAAGTGGAAATCCTGCGCGTAGTATTCGGGCACACCGGCGGCCGCCGGCTCGGCCTTGGCGGTGGTGGCATCCTTCTCCGCGCGCCTGGCATAGGCTTCCGGCAGGTCGGCAAACATCTGCCGCACGCGTGCCAGATGGCCGAGCGGGGAAGCCGCGTCGTCGTCCATCGGCGGATAGAGACCATCGCGCACGGCCAGGGCGTCGGCCATCAAGAGTTGCGCCTGGTCGGCCAGCAGCTCGCGCAGCGGCGGAACGGGACGCGTGGGCTTGTAGCGCGGCGTCTTGCCCAACTGGTCCGTGCGCCAGTCCAGCGCCCGGTTGAGCGCGAAATACCAGCCGAACCGCAGCGACTGTCCCGCAAGCTGGGCCGCCATGCCCACGTTGTCTGCCATTTTCACCTGCCTGCCTCGACCCGACCCCACATCACCCGGCGTTCACGCACTCTTGCAAAGATCTCATTCAACGGAACAGGAAATGTAATGCAATTAACTGTCGCACCGTACCTACATTGTCGCTGGCCCTAGCAGCGTGGAACCCGCCATGACCCGCCCTTCCAGCGACGTTGCCTTCACGCCCACCGTCAAGGCCATCCAGGCCAGGCGCGGCTCCCGCGACCACTATGCCAAGGCCGAGGAACGCGGCGGCTGGCGCACCACCATAACGCCCGATCTGGCCGGCTTTCTGGCCGAGGCGCGCTCCTTCTATCTGGCGACGGCCAACGCGGAAGGCCAGCCCTACATCCAGCACCGCGGCGGCCCGCCCGGCTTCCTGCGCGTCATCGACGAGAAAACGCTGGGCTTCGCCGACTTCAAGGGCAACCGGCAGTACATCACCACCGGCAATCTCGCCGAGAACCCCAAGGCCTACATCTTCGTCATGGACTACGCGCAGCGCCGGCGCGTGAAGCTGTGGGGCCGGGCGCGCGTGGTGGAGGATGATCCGGCCCTGCTCGCCCGCCTCTGGCCGGAAGGCTACAAGGCCCGCGACGAGCAGGTCATCGTGTTCGAGGTCGAAGCCTGGGACACCAACTGCCCCCAGCACATCCCGCAGATGTTCCACGCCGAGGACGTCGGCCGCACGATCCAGCAGTTCCAGGCACGCATCAAGGAGCTGGAAGCCGAGGTCGCGGCGCTAAAGACCGCGCCGAAGTAAACTGTGAAACCTCGGCCGTCGAAGTGCACCGCCGGCCCTATGCGCGCCTCAGCCGTCGCAGCACGTGTGCGACGAGCGCGACTGCCACAAACGCTGCAGCAAGTCCCAGCGCCGTACTCAACGACACGCCGTAGATCACGGCCACGACCAGCCATATCAGTGCCAGGACGAGACCACCGCCTGCCGCTCTCCGGTAGGTCGCGACAAAGAAACCCAGAATGAGGGACAGCACGCCTGCCAGAACGGTCGCCATCGGCAGAAGCAGGTAAAAGTCGGGCAGCCCCAAACCGAACGCGACGAACGGTGCCATAAGCGCTCCTCGATCCTGACCGCAGCAACTTATCCTACCGCTACCGCGCCGCCATGAACGCCGAAATGTCCGGCGCGGGCGACTTGCACTCCATGATGACGGAGTCTTCCAGGGCCTCGACGCCATGCAGAACGCCTGCCGGATGCCGGCAGGTATCGCCCGGCAGCATCACGATCTCCTTGCCGTCGATGGTGCCCTTGAGCTTGCCGCTCACAAGATAGATGACCGACTCATGTGTGTGCGAATGCAGCGGTGTCCCGACTCCCGCGGCATAGAAAATTTCCAGCAGGATCATCTCATCGCCGCTGACGCGCAGCTTGACCTCCAGCTCGCCGCCGTAGACCCGCTTGCCTTCCAGCGTGCCGACCCTGATGGTCCTGGCGTCTGAGGGTGCTGGGGCGGACATGGGGACCTCCATCATAGTCTGCGCTTCGCAGTGCTGCGCCCGCCCTTCATATCACGTCAGGACGGGCCCCTCTCACCTCGGCAACGGCATTGGTTTGTCGGCGCGCGTCCGCATGTAGGCGATCAGGTTGGCCATTCTCTCGTTGTTCCTGATGCCGGCGTAGGCCATGCTAGTGCCCGGCACCGACGTGCGCGGATTGTGCAGATATTCCGCCAGCTCCCGGTACGACCAGGTCCCGCCCTTCGCTCTCAGGGCCTGCGAGTATCTGTAGTCGGGCCGTGCGGCCTTCGGGCTGCCCACGATGTTCCAAAGATTGTTGCCGACTTTGTGAGGGCCATCCTTCTCGTCGCCATGGCACGCGGCGCACATCTTGAAGACCGTCGCGCCTTCCTTGGGATCGGCCTTGGCAAGCAGGCCGAGCACGACGCCGATGTCGAACTCGCTGTCGCGGGCGTCGACACCGCTCGACTCCGTGGGTGCGCGGCGCACGCCTTGCTGAGGCGCAACAGGCCGTTGTTCCTTGGCGCGACGCTGCTCAGGCGCTCGCTGCAACGACGCCATCCACAGGCTCGCCAGGTAAATGCCGCCAACGACGACCAGCAGCAGCGGCACGATCACCAGCATCCACCGCAACGGCGAGAAACCGCTCCGTTCAGCCCCGATTACGTCGACATGCCTGAGCGTATCGCGCGCCTGGCCGGCGCCACGCTCCTCGTGCGCACCGGGTTGGCCATGCTGGCTCGATTCACCGCTCATGCCGCCTCGGTCCAAAAGCGTTGCAGTTGCACGACGTCCGATTATCCCACCGGCACCATATCCGCAAACACGAATCCGTCGCGCTCCACCACGTCGCGCGCCCCGCACCAATACGGGCTCAGTCAACATCGGCCCGTGACTACGAAACCATGGAACCCGCCGTTCTCAATCCTCACCTGGCGTGGGCCGTCATCAACCCATCGTTCACCATCTCACGAATGCACCAGAGGACGCTCAACGAATTGAAAACGATCCGCCAGTAGCGTCCGCGCACGAGCTTTGGAGGGACACGTGGGTGATTTCGGCAAGCGGAATGTGAGGCACAGCGCACCTCGCCAGCAGGCGCCGCGCGCGCCGCAAGAGGGCACGCCGCAGTGGCCGGATCTCATTACCAAAAGCGACCTCAAGGCTCTCGAGAGGGGCACGATGCCGGTCTGGACCAACATGAGCCAGCTGAAGCTCATCGGCTTTGCGCTCCTCATGGCGGCGATGGCGTTCGGGGCGTTGGCATTCTACGGACCCGAGGTGTCACGCGACCTGAGATACGCCGGCACATACGAAGTGGCATACGAACTTCGCGCCACCGAGGGCACCTGCAGGCGGTACATTTTTCTGGTGTCGCTGTGCAGCGTCAAGATCCATTCGGCCGACAGCAACCAATCCGCGAGCAGCACCCAGTTCCTGATGTTCTTCCGCAGTGGCGATGGCGTTACGATGATTCCGGTGCGCTCCAGCGCCGACGCAACCGCGGTCGGCATCCAATACGCCGTGAGCGACGTGCTGCTCAACCGCACCCTGTCGCTGCTCGGGGTCACGCTCTTCCTTGGCTGGATGGCCTTCGTGTTCCTGAATTGTCTGCGCAACGGCCGGTACCAAGACGGACCGGCGCACGAGGCGCTCGCGCAATACCTGGCCCTGCGTTCCAGTCCAGCCTGAAACGGCATGAATGACGCCAAGCAGCCGCGCACTGCGGCTCACGCCGGGACGGGCTCAGCAGGCACCATATCCGCAAACACGAACCCATCGCGCTCCACCACATCACCGCAGCGCACCGGAATGGGCACACGAAACATCGGCCCCGCACTGACGAACGTGTGGAACTCGCCGTTCTCGCCGCATGGGTCGATGCCGGCAGGCAAGTCCGCCAGCAACGCATGATCGAACCCGCGTCCGGCAAACGCGCGATCCAGCTTGCGCGGGTCGACGCACGTCAGACACGCCACCAGCCCGCCATCGATCATCTCGGCCGCAAGCTTGCGCGTATCCCGCCCCCACAGTGGAAACAGCGGCGCGATGCCGGTGTCTGCGAGCTGCCGCTCGCGATAGGCGCGAATGTCCGCCAGGAACAAATCGCCGAACGCCATCGCGGCAACGCCGTGCGCCTGGGCCTTGGCGACGAACGCACCCATGATCCGCTCGTAGTCGGCATTCGGACAGGGATAGGGAATGTCGATCACGTGCAGGTCGATGCCTGCTGCCTTCGCCTGCGCTTCCAACAAGGTCCGCCGCACGGCGTGCATGGCCACGCGGTCGAACTGCGCGTTGACCGTGGTGAACAGCCCGGTCACCTGGTGCTCGCCGTCTCGCTGCAAGTTCTCCAGGCTCCACGCCGAGTCCTTGCCCGAACTCCAGCTCAACCACGTTTGCATCTGGCTACCATTCCCGCTCCTGCAACGGAGGGCACCGACGAGTCTTCCCTCTCCCCTGGGGGAGAGGACGTGAGGCCATGACTTACGGTCGCGTGCGCCGTCTTCGCAACAGGGAGTCGCATTAAAGCGCGATCGTAAGTCATTCGGCCGAACTGGTGAGGGGCGACTTTCCTTCTGGTGAAGGCCCCCTCATCCGCCCTTCGTGCCGGAGGCGCGTCTTCGACACGACGGCCACCTTCTCCCCAAGGGGAGGAGGGCCTGCAGCAGACGGTTCCGCAACCTGGATGCCGCCGTGGAATTGCCTGAGGCCATCCGGCCCGCTAGTTCTTTTCTCAAAGTTCTCCGCGAAAGACGCACCAGTATGTCCCGCTTCAAGCGCATCGTCATCCTTACCGGCGCCGGTATTTCCGCCGAGTCCGGCATTGCCACGTTCCGCGACAAGGACGGCATCTGGTCAAAGGTGAACGTCGAGGACGTCGCCACGCCCGAGGCTTTCGCGCGCAACCCACAGCGCGTGCTCGACTTCTACAACGCGCGCCGCAACCTCGGCGCGGGCGCCAAGCCGAACGCGGCGCACGCCGCCCTGGCCCGGCTGGAGAGCGAGCATGCAGGGCGCAACGGCGGACAGGTTGTGGTCGTGACCCAGAACGTCGATCCGCTGCACGAGATGGCGGGCACCAGGAACCTGATCCACATGCACGGCGAATACTGCCAGACCCTGTGCAACCACTGCCAGGCCCGCCATCCCTGGGGCATCGACGCGCCTCCGCTCGCGGTCGGTGCCACCTGCGCCGCGTGCGCCAAGGCCGGCGGCGTCCGCCCCGACATCGTGTGGTTCGGCGAGATGCCCTATCACATGGATCGCATTTACGAAGAACTGGCGCAGGCCGACCTGTTCGTGTCCATCGGCACCAGCGGCAACGTCTATCCAGCCGCGGGTTTCGTCGCCGAGGCCCGCAGCAACGGCGCCCACACTGTGGAACTCAATCTCGAGCCTTCCGAAGGCGCTTCCCTGTTCCACGAGGCCCATCACGGCGCCGCAACCAAGGTCGTGCCGCTGTTCGTCGACCGCATTCTGCAGGGAAAGGCTTAAGCCTAATACGCGTCTTGGCCGGCGAGCCGCTTCCTGGACGGCGGCCTGGCAGCTTAAATGCGGCGCCAGCGTTTGAGTCGTGGCGCGACGTGGGCGGCCCTTGTTTGAGGTCGCAGCTCGCGACCTCAAAGAGAGAGCGAATATGGCAGGTGAGATTGTGCCGGCGGTCAAGGCCATCGGACCGGACGTCTACGAGATCCGCGGTGAGCGGGTCATGCTCGACGCCCACGTGGCGCAGGCCTTCGGCACGGAAACCAAGCGCGTCAACGAGGCCGTTGCCCGCAACGCCGACAAATTCACCGAGGCGCACACGTTCCAGCTGTCGCCGGCCGAGATCGAGGCGTTGAGGTCGCAAACCGCGACCTCGAATACGGGGCGGGGAGGGACGCGCTACCAGCCCCATGTCTTCACCATGAAGGGGGTGGCACGACTGGCGACGGTGCTCAACACCAGCGAGGCCCTGCGCGCGACCGACCTGATCATCGACACTTTTCTGGTGGTCTACGACCAGGTCTCCGGCGGCCGGTCGCGCATCGCCATCCCGGAGCCGGACCAGTACCGCTCATCGCCCGAGAGCCGGCGCGCCATCCAGAGATTCAAGAGCAGGCTGGCGAATGCGCTCACGGCACTTCTGGACACCATCGTCGACGTGCAGAGCAAGCGCACGGCGCGCGAACTGGGGCAGAGCCTCGGCGCCGATGCCGTCCAGAACATCCAGGACCGGTTGCGCACCCGCGGCCTGCAGAACACCAAGCTGGAAGCCGACACCACCCTGGTGCTGGCCCAGGCCGAGCAGACGCTGGCCGCCACGCGCAAGACCCACGCGGAAGCCGACAGCATCGACATCCAGAACCTCGAACGGCGCATCGACGTGGTGAAGAAGCTGATCGACATGAGCAAACACCTGGAGCCCGCCGAATTCGTGGAGCTGATGGACAATTTCGAGGCCGAGCCCGATCGCAAGGCCATCAGCCCGCCTGCCGACGCCAGGAAAATCAGCGCCAAGAAATAGGCGTGATCGTCGGTTCGGCTGACTGGTCAGGCGAGCGAGCGCCTCACCCCCTCCACCAGGCACTCTACGGTCCCGCGACGGAAGTCTTGCCCCTGTTCGTCGATCAAATCCTGCACGGCGCGGCGTAGGCAAGCCAACGCACGACGGCCCTTGCAGCCGCGCGGTGGCGTCTGGGGCGGCAGCCGACGCATGAACAGCGCCTGACAATCGCATTCCAACTCCGTTCACGGTCGATGCGCGAAGGTGCCTGCATGAACCCGGGGGCGCATTTTCAGGCGCCCCAGGGCAGGGGCAAACAGCACGAATGAACCAGAAGCGGTGTCAGCGCGACTGAAGAGGTGGCCCCCTCGGGGTGCTGACTTCGCCGGGAAGGAAACCACACGGGGCTAGCCCCGCATCAAGGAGCGAGCATCATGAAAGGACTGTCAAGCTGGGTGCGCCGTGCATCGATGGTTGCAGCAACGACCGCTGCGCTGGCGATGGGCGCCGCCACCACGGCCCAGGCCCATGGTGGTCATGGACACGGTCATGGTCATCACGGTCATGGCCATCATCACCACCACGGTCACCACGGCCACGGCCATCACCACCACCATCACGCGCACGGCCATCATCATCATCACCACTGCCGTCGCGTGTGCCATGGCCATATCCACTGGAGCCATGGTCATGCGCACTGCCACGGCCACTGGCACCTGCGCTGCCACCATCACCACAACTGAGCGTGGCCCTGCGTCTGCGTGAGGTGCGTAACGCGTCTCACGCAGACAGCGCCTGAAATCGCCTCGCGCACCTTCGCCTTGCGAATGCCGCCGTAGCTCAGCCGGGAGAGCGCCTGATTGTGGGTCAGGAGGTCCGTGGTTCGACACCACGCGGCGGTACCAAACTGCATGGCCGGACTAGGCGCGCGACCGCTGTGGCGGCCGCCTAACCGCTAACCAGACACGGCGCAATCGCCTTCTCGTTCCACTCCAGGCCCGTGCCCGGCGTATCGCGCGGCGTGGTGAATCCCTTCACCGGCACGAGCGGGTCCTGCGTCAGGTCCTGCCCCCAGTCCATGAATTCGAGCCAGTGCCTGGTGGGCGTGGCGGCGAGAACGTGCGCCGAATAGTCGGGCGACAGGTGCGAGGAGAAGGGCACCGCGCGCGCCTGCGCCACGCGGGCGAGCCGCATCCAGCCCGTGACGCCGCCTATGCGCAGCAGATCGGGCATCACATAGTCGCATGCGCCCATCTCGATGGCGGCCTTGCCGACGCGCCAGCTCCACCAGTTCTCGCCGATGCTGATGGGCGTGCCGAGCTTGGTCGCGAGCCGCGCCTGCGTGTCGTAGTCGTCGTAGGCGACCGGTTCTTCGATCCATGTCAGGCCCAGGCCGTCGATGGCGCGGCACGTCTCCAGCGCATGCACCGCAGGCAGGCCCTGGTTGAAATCGCATGAGATCAGCACATCGGGTCCTATGGCGCTGCGCACGGCCTTATAGGCCGCAACCTCGCCAGCGGCATCGTTCCGGCCCATGCGCAGCTTCATGTGCGTGAAGCCGCCGTGCTCCACCAGCATATCCTTGGCCTCGCGGGCGACGTCCTGCGGCTCGGCGATGCCGAGGCCGCAGCTGTGATATGTGGGCAGCGGCGCATTGCTGCCGCCGAGCAGCCTATACAGCGGCACGCCCGCCTCGCGCGCCAGCGCATCGTGCAGCGCCATGTCGAGCATCGACAGGGCCATCTGCGCCACGCCCTCGTGGCCCATATGCGTGACCGCCTTCTGGCAGAAGTCGTGCGCGGCCGGCGCATCGGCGTATGTGATCTTGCGCCCTTTCAAGGCCTCGACCAGCGCTTCCAGCAGGATCGGCACCACCTTGAGGCCTATGGGCATGAACGTGAACCCGAGCACGCGGCCCATGCCGCCGCCCTTCAGCTCCAGGTCGATCAGCAGGAACGGGCCCTTGGTGAAGCGCCCAACGCGGGTGTTGAGCACGCGCCGGACCGGTGCGATGGCGCGGCGGATGCGGACGCCGGTGATTTCGACGGTGGGGTTCATGTGGTCGTTGCCTCGATTGGGAAACAAATTCCCTCTCCCCATCCTTCATGGGGAGAGGGTTAGGGTGAGGGGCAGAAGCTGGCGCTGCGCCGGAGGGTGTCGCTGCCCCTCACCCCGGCCCTCTCCCCGCAAGGGCGGGGAGAGGGGGAAGGTCACCGCATCCGCCCGGCGATCGTCACACCCGGCGGCGGCGGAATGCTGTCCGGCACGAAGAAGTCGGGCGCCAAATCCAGGCTCTTGTCGACGCGGTATTTCTCGAAATCCTTGACGCCATGCTCGTAGAGCAGCGTGTCATCTATGCAGAAGCGCCCCGTGAACGTCTTGGCGTCCTGTGTCAGGATCAGATGCGCGGCGTCACCCATGATCTCCGGCGTGCGGCTGCGCTTGGTCAGTTCGTCGCCGCCGAGCAGGTTCTGTACGGCCGCGGTGGCGATGGTCGTGCGCGGCCACAGCGCATTGGCGGCGATGCCGTCGCCTTTCAGTTCGCCCGACAGTCCCAGCGCAATGATGCTCATGTTGAACTTGGCCATCGTATAGGCGACGTGCGGGGCGAACCACTTGACGTTCATGTCGAGCGGCGGCGACAGCATCAGGATGTGAGGATTCGATCCCTTCTTGAGATAGGGAATGCAGTTCCTCGACACCAGGAAGGTGCCGCGTGCATTGATGCCGTGCATCAAATCGTAGCGCTTCATGTCGGTCTGCGTGCTGGGGGTGAGCGAGATGGCGCTGGCGTTGTTGACGCAGATGTCGATACCGCCGAACGTCTTGGCTGTCTGTTCGACGGCTGCCGCCACCTGCTCCTCGATGCGGATGTCGCACACCAGTGGCAGCGCCTTGCCGCCGGCCGCTTCGATCTGCTTGGCCGCCGTGTAGATGGTGCCTTCCAGCTTGGGGTGCGGCTCGGCCGTCTTGGCGGCAATGGCGATGTTGGCGCCGTCGCGTGCCGCGCGCAAGGCGATGGCCAGCCCGATGCCCCGGCTGGCACCAGAAATGAAAAGCGTCTTACCCTTGAGCGTTGCCATCCGTCGTCCCTTTCCTCCCGCGGGCCGCGCGACGCGGCCCATGTTGCTTGCGCACGTTCAGCGGCTCGGCCGCGTATTGCCCAGTCGTCTTGCCGCTTCCAGCACCGGCCAGTCGCGCGCCCTGCCGTCTGGCGCCGACCGCTGACCAGCGTCTCGTGCGGGTTCGCCGGCCTCTGCCGGTCTTTCACCGCCGCGCGCCGCGCCTTTTTTGCGCCCCGTCAGCCGGCGCCACCAGCGCACCGGCGTCATGACGCCATCCCGGATCTGGCCGAACATATTGAAGGGTGCGGCAAGCACGGCAGTCAGCGGCAAAAAAACCAACCAGTAGGCGAGTGCGCGCACCGTCCAAGCGGCCCAGTAGCCGATCCGGCCGGCGTACTCTTCCGCAACCTCGGCCGGCCATATCCTCTGCCACCACAGGCGCGACAGCGGCACGCCGAACAAGCCAAGCACGATCAGCGCCAGATAGATGGCCTGCAGGGACGACGGGATACCGGGCATAATGCGTCGGTCGAGTTCCTGCTGTCGCTCGGCACTGCGCAGGTTGGCCTGCACGGCCGTGGCAACGACCTTGCCGGTGATATCCGAGACCATGCCGGTGAAGAGGTCGCTGACGGACCCGGTCCCACCCGCTGCCGGCAGGTCACCGGCATTCGCCAGGTCGAGAACGGCCCGCTTGTCGGCGGCCCAGGCCACGGCCGCAAGGCGGCGGTTCGGAGCGCCCAGCGCGTTCAGGAAATCGGCCATGCGCGCGCGGCTCAATGCCTCGTCCAGCCCCTTGACCTCCACTGTCAGCCAAAGCCAGTTGCGTCCGCCCGGCTGGCGCGGCGTCGAAGGGGCGTGCAGCACGATCAGGTTGACGTCCGCGTCCCCCGCAGCCTTGAACAGATCCTTGAGCAGCAGGCTCCGCTCCGACCCGCTGGAGGGTTGCACGTAAAGCAGCTCGCGCTCGATGCGGCCCGTAACCAGCAGCGTCTGGCCAGGCACCGATCCCATGGCAGCAGGCAGGCTGCCCGGATCGATCACATCGATCAGCGCGCGCTTGCTCGCCTTGTCGATGCGCGGCCACGCCGACAGGGTCGATGGACCGCCCGGCTCCAGCGCCAGCACCCGCACGCTGGCCTTGTCGAGCGGGCGCGCCAGCTGCCAGGCGGCCTCCTCGAACAGCCGCCGGTCGCTCATCTCGATCACGAGATTGGGACGCACTTCGGCGAACAGGCGCTCGATCGTGCCGTCGGTGCGGCGCAGGACACGATAGCTCTCCGAGCCGTGAACGACAAACAGCTCGGCGTTCGCGGGCAGCGTCTTGAGCGCCGCGCGGGTGCTGAAGATGGTGTCGTCGGTAACGTACAGCGACAGCCGCACACCCGCTTTCGCTTCCGGATGCAGCACCGACACCGCACGCTTCATCTCATCGGGCGTACCGGCGGTGAACATCTCGCCCGCCCTGTTGACGAAGCGCCAGTGGCCCTCCTGGGTGGCCTGCGCTGCCAGCGCCACGCCCTCCATTTTGGCGGGCAGCGCCTTCACATATCGAGCAGCCTTCTCGAGTGCGCCGGCACTGCCGGCAGCCACGCGGCTGCCCGCCTTCTCCGCCAGCAGTGGTGAACTTGTCCAGCCAGCCGGCGAATACGGCCACCGGCAGGAACAGGACCACCGCCAACGCCAGCGCCCGCAATACCGCGGCGACGGGCATGCGCCCGCGCTCAGATTTCCGGCGTGAGGCTCCAGGCATCGGCATGGGGCGGATCATATCCCGCCATTTGGGCGAAGGTCAGCCGCTCTTTCTGGCTTTGGCGAAATCGGGTGGACGCTTTTCCAGGAAGGCGGTGAAGGCTTCGCGCGCTTCGGGCGAGGTCATCAACGAGCGATAGGCCTGGGCTTCCTCGTCGATCATGGCGCTGAGCTGCTCATGGTTCTTGCGCAGCAGCCGGCGCGACGTCATCAGCGCCTGCCGTGGCTTGGCGGCGAGCCGCTTGGCGGCCTTCATGGCGGTGGCTTCGAGCTGGTCGGCAGGCACGATGGCATTGATCAGGCCCGCCTGCAGCGCCCGCTCGGCGCTGAACGGCTCGCCGAGGCAGATCATCTCGAAGGCGCGCGGATAGCCCATGCGCGCCTGCGCCGTGATGGTGGACCCCGCCTCCTGGATCAGCCCCAGATCGAGGAACGGCGTGCGCAAGCTGGCCGTGGGCGAGGCATACACCAGGTCGCAATGCAGCAGCATGGTGGTACCGACGCCGATGGCAAGGCCGTCGACCGCGGCGATCATCGGCTTGGTCACCTTGGGCAGGCGGCGGATGAAATCGAGCGACGGGGCCGGGATGCCTTTGCCGTCGCTGGTCGCGGTCGCCTGTGCGCGGCGCATGAAATCGTTGATGTCGTTGCCGGCGGAGAACACCCCGCCCGAGCCGATGAATACGTGCACCGCGATGGCGTCGTTGTTCTCCGACGCATCCAGCGCCTCCGACATCGCGTTGTACATGGGGCCCGTGAAGGCGTTCTTCTTGTCGGCGCGCGTGAAGCGCAATACCTGCACCCCGTCCTGCACCTTGATCTCGATTTCCTGGGTCATGCCGTTGCCTCGTGTCTTTCTCCGGAGCTGCCGTCTCCGACCTCGTCCTGAGCTTGTCGAAGGACGGCCACAGAATGGCCGATCCTCGCTGCCCGCTCGTGGTTCGACAAGCTCACCACGAGGTATTCATCCCATCCTCAACCCTGCTTCACCGCTGCCAAAATCGGCGTCATGCGGCGCATCATTTCCGCGCCCAGCGCCTGCAGACCGCTCGCCGGACGCACCATCACCTCGAACTCGATCATGCGCCCGTCCGCGTCGAAGCGGATCATGTCGATGCCCTTCAACTCCTTGCCGCCGACCTTGGCACTGAACTCGAGCACGGCGCTGTGGTCACCCGCGTAGAAGGTGCGGTGATAGCGGAAATCCTCGAACGCCTGCAGCGCCTGCTGCAGAAACTGCGCGACCAGCGGCGCACCCTTGTAGGGAGTATGGGCGACGGGTGAACGGAACACCGCGTCGGGTGCGCACAGCGCGGCGACCTCGCTCAAATCGCGCGCGTCGGCCATGCGATGCCATTCTTGCAGCGTCCGCTCGGCTTTCGGATGAAGTGACATGGACGCTATTCCTTTGCCGGCGACACCGCATCCCGCAGCCAGCCGGCGCGGGCGGCGGCGACAGCCTGCTCTTGGGTGGCATAGCTCCCTGAGGCGTTCTCTCTGACAAGCGTCCAGCCTCCCGCGTCTTCCGGATCTCTCCGAAATTCGTTGCATCCGAAAGTGCCGTCAGACCTCCTTATGATCTTGACGGCCCTGTCGGCGTCTTTGTTGTGCAGGGTCGCTATAACACCAGAAGCCATCGGCATCCTCGCTCCTAATGCTGCCCTCGTCCTGAGCTGCGTCGAAGGACGACCGCAAGCAACGGCGAGCCCCTCGCAGCCCGCTCGTGGTTCGACAAGCTCACCACGAGGTTTTCCTTTTTGTCTCACGCCGAAAGCGCCTCAGGCTCCAGCATCAGGGTGGAGTTGGCGCCGCCGATCACGGTTTCCTTCAACCCCGGCGCGGCACTGGCGATGTTTTCGGCAAAGAAACGCGCGATGGCGATCGGCTGCGCCTGTCCGCCGTTGCGCGCCGCCGCCAAGGCCCCGCGCGCGAGATAGATGCCGCCCGACGCTAGCCCGAACAGCCGCAGATACGGCGTCGCGCCAGCCATCGCCGCTTCCGGGTTCTTCTGCAGGCGCGCCGCCCATCCAGCGCGACGCCTCCGCCAGTGCGGCCACCGCCTCGCCCAGCCGCTCGCCCATGCGGCCGAACTCGGGCCGGTTGGAGGCGCGCACCTCTTCGACGGTCTTGGTCAACTCGGCGATGTAACCGGCAACCACCTTGCCGCCTTCCAGCGGCAGCTTGCGCGCCACGAGATCCATGGCCTGGATGCCGTTGGTGCCCTCGTAGATCGGCAGGATGCGCGCATCGCGATAGATCTGCGCCGCGCCGGTTTCCTCGATGAAGCCCATGCCGCCGTGCACCTGCACGCCCATGGACGCCACCTCGCAGCCGATGTCGGTGGAGAAAGCCTTGGCGATGGGCGTGAGCAGTGCCACGCGGTTGGTTGCAGCCGCCCGCTGCGCCGGATCCTTCGCGCGGCGCGACACATCGGTCTCCTTGGCGGTGACGAGGCAGATGGCGCGTGCGGCCTGCGTCAGTGCCTTCATGGTCATGAGCGTGCGGCGGATGTCGGCGTGCTCGATGATCGGCCCCATCTCGCCGCCCTTGCTCGACGCCGTGCGGCCCTGCCGGCGATCCTTGGCGTAGGCGATGGCCTGCTGCGTCGCGCGCTCCGCCACCGACACGCCCTGCGTGCCGACCGCCAGCCGCGCCGCGTTCATCATGATGAACATGACGTTGAGGCCGCGGTTCTCCTCGCCCAGCAGGTAGCCGATGGCGCCGTCCTTCTCGCCGTACTTCATCACGCAGGTCGGGCTGGCGTGGATGCCGAGCTTGTGCTCCACCCCGGCGCAGATCACGTCGTTGCGCGCGCCCAGTGAGCCGTCCTTGTTGACGAGATACTTGGGCACCACGAACAGCGAGATGCCGCGTGTTCCCGGCGGCGCATCGGGCAGGCGCGCCAGCACCAGATGCACGATGTTGTCGGTCATCTCGTGGTCGCCGTAGGTGATGAAAATCTTGGTGCCGAAGATGCGATAGGTGCCGTCGGCCTGCTTCACGGCCTTGGACTTCAGCGCGCCCAGGTCGGATCCCGCATGCGGCTCGGTCAGGTTCATGGTGCCGGTCCATTCGCCGGTCACCATCTTGGGCAGATAGGTCTTCTTGAGCTCGTCGCTGCCCTGCGCCTCGATCGCATCGATGGCGCCGAACGTCAGCAGCGGACACAGGCCGAACGCGAGGTTGGCCGCGTTCCAGATCTCGCCCGCGGCCGTGGCAACGACCTGCGGCAGGTTCTGCCCGCCCCACTCCTCGGGTGCCGCAAGGGCGCCCCAGCCGCCGGCCGCGAACTGCTTGTAGGCCTCCTTCCAGCCGTCCGGCGTGACGACCTTGCCGTCCACCAGTTTGGAGCCGGCGCGGTCGCCGGACATGCTCAACGGATCCAGTATCTCCGCGCCGAACTTGCCCGCCTCCTCGATGACCGCGCGGATCGTGTCCTCGTCCACGCCCTCCAGCACGCCGCTGCCGATCAGCTCGTCCAGCCCCGCCGCCGTCTTGAGCGACTGCATGATGTCGTCTACTGGAGCCTGATAGGTCATGAGAGCCCTCGCGCTGTGGTATTCCGCCCTTGACGTTTAGGGCAGCTTAGGCCGAAACCTCATCGGTCGAAAGGGCGATGGTATGCCCGACATTCTGGCGCATCCGGAATTTGAAGTTCGCCTATGATCCTTCCCGCCACGCCCGAAGCCATCGCCCAGGCCGCAGCTCTCCTGCGCGCCGGCGGCCTCGTCGCATTCCCGACCGAAACCGTTTACGGCCTCGGCGCTGACGCCACCAACGGGCTGGCGGTTGCCGCGGTATTCGCGGCCAAGGGGCGTCCAACATTCAATCCGCTGATCATTCACGTCGCCCAAGTCGAAGCCGTGTCGGCGCTTGCCCATGTGACGCCATTGGCGCAACGGCTGTCCGCCGCGTTCTGGCCTGGGGCTCTCACGCTGGTGCTGACAAGGCGTTCCAATCGCATCGTTGCCGAGCTGGCCACGGCCGGTCTCGATACCATCGCCGTGCGCGTCCCCGCGCATCCCATCGCCCAGGCCCTGCTGCGGGCAGCGAACCTGCCCATCGCCGCTCCCAGCGCCAACCGCTCCGGCCATGTCAGTCCCACCACCGCGCAGCACGTCGAAGCCGATCTCGGCGACCGAGTTGCCATGATCCTCGACGGCGGCGCCACGCCCGTCGGACTGGAATCCACAGTCGTCGATGTCACCGGCGAAACGCCTGTCGTCCTGCGTCTCGGCGGCATCGCGCGCGAGGACATAGAACGTGCGCTTGGGGTTGCCGTCGCCGTGGCGGGCGACGAGAATGTGAAGCCGTCCTCGCCCGGCATGCTGGTGCGGCACTACGCTCCCGCCACGCGGGTCCGGCTGGATACGCGCGACGTCCGCGCGGGCGAGGCGCTGCTGGCATTCGGCAGCGAAGCGCCTGCACACGATGGCCCGGTGATCAACCTCAGCCCCTCTGGCAATCTCGCCGAAGCCGCCGCCAGCCTGTTCGCCGCCCTGCGCACGCTGGATGCCGCAGGCGCCACGGCCATTGCCGTCATGCCTATCCCGGCGTATGGCCTGGGCGAAGCCATCAACGATCGCCTGCAGCGCGCCGCGAGAACCGAATGAAAGACACGGCCAGACTGTCCGCCCTGAGGCCCGACCTCATCGAGCACTTCCGCGCCATCGTCGGCGCCAACCACGCGCTCACCGATCCCGACCAGCAGCTTCCTTACCTGCGCGAATGGCGCGACATGTACGAGGGCCGCGCCTCCATCGTGCTGCGCCCGGGCTCCACGGAGGAAGTCTCGAAGATCATGGCGCTCGCCAACGCGCACAACATTCCGGTGGTTCCCCAGGCCGGCAACACCGGCCTCGTCGGCGGGCAGATGCCGATGAACGGTGAGATCCTGCTCTCCGTCGGCCGCCTCAAGAAAGTCCGTGCGGTCGACGCTCAGGGCTTCACCATGACGGTGGAAAGCGGCCTCACGCTGGCCGAGGCCCAAGCCGCAGCCGATAACGTCAACCGTCTATTTCCACTCAGCCTGCCGTCCGAAGGCACCTGCCAGATCGGCGGCAACCTCGGCACCAACGCCGGCGGGGTTGGCGTGCTGGCCTACGGCAACACGCGCCAGCTCGTGCTGGGCCTTGAGGTCGTGTTGGCCGACGGCCGCATCTGGAAGGGCCTCAACGCGCTCAAGAAGGACAACACCGGCTACGACCTCAAGGATCTGTTCATCGGCTCGGAAGGCACGCTCGGCATCATCACCGCAGCGGTGCTCAAGCTCTTCCCCAAGCCTGCCGAGAAGGCGACCGCCATCCTCGCGCTGCCCGAGCTTGCCAATGCCATCAGTCTGATCGGCATCGCGCAGGAGACCGCCGGCCAGGGTCTCACCGCCTTCGAGTTCCTCCCGCGCACCGTACTGGAGATGGTGCTGCGCAATGTCCGCAACACGCGCGATCCGTTCTCGGAAGCACATCCCTGGTACGTGCTGATGGAAATTTCCGGCGTCAAGCCCGACGGCACCGCCGACCGGCTTCTGACTGAAATCCTGGAGGCCGGATCGGAGAAAGGCCTCATCACCGATGCCCGTCTCGCCGCTTCGCTCGCGCAGGCCAACGACTTCTGGCGCCTGCGCGAGGGCGTGTCGGAAGCGCAGAAACCCGAGGGCGGCAACATCAAGAACGACGTGTCGGTGCCGATTGCCAAGATCCCCGAGTTCATCGCCCGCGCCAGCGCTGCAGTGCTGAAAGTCTGCCCCGGCGCGCGGCCCTTGCCGCTCGGCCACTTCGGCGACGGCAACGTGCACTACAACATCGCCCAGCCCATCGGCATGCCCAAGCCCGAGTTCATGGCGCACTGGGACGGCATCGTCGGTGCTGTGCACGAGGCCGTGCTGCATTTCGGCGGCTCGATCTCGGCCGAGCACGGCATCGGCCAGATGAAGCGCAAGGAACTCGCCAAGGCCAAAGGCGACGTCGCCATGGACCTGATGCGCTCCATCAAGGCCGCGCTGGATCCCAAGGGGATACTGAATCCTGGGAAGGTGCTTTGAGTTGAGCCTGCGCAGGTGAAGCAGCAAAGCATCAGCGGAGGCCGCCGTCAGACAAGCTTGCCCCGTGCCGCAACCGGCAGCACCTCGACGATCTTCTCGCCGCGCACGGCGATCAGCCGGTCGACCATATTGACCACCACACACACGTGGTTGGGGATCACCCGCACCACTTCGCCAACCTTGGGCCGGGCGTTGCTGCGGGACAGGTCGAGGAAGCCGTGTTCCTCCGCGAAGGCTGCAATCTTGGCCTGCGGGTACTCCAGGATCAGCCCGAAGCCGTCATTGAGCGCGCCGGAGTTGGCAGTCAGCGTCTTGGAACCCGAGTCGAGGATACCCCGCTCGGGCGCGGCACGGCTCACCACCGTGGCGTAGACGCTGAGCGCGCAGTCCTCGGGCTTTGCGGCGCCGCAGGCCAGCATCATGCGGTCGTTGAAGATGTAGGTGCCGGCCCGGTGCTCGGTAGCGCCCTTTAGCTGCCCGACGTTGACGAGATTCGGCGTGCCGCCCGTGGACACCATGCGCGCCTCGAGCCCGAGCGCACGGGTGCCCTCCCGCGCTTCCTCGAAGAAGCGCTGCGTCTCGGGCCAGGATCGCTCGGTCGGATAGAACAGGAAGCCGTCGAAGCGCAGGCCGGGCTTGTCCTTGACGAGCCGCGCCAGCGCGATCGCTTCCCCGGCCGTCTCGACGCCGGCGCGCTTGCGCCCCGTATCGCACTCGATGACGACCCCGAGCGAACGTCCGCCGATTTCGGCGGCGCGCGGCAGGCCCTCGATCACCGTCGGGTTGTCGGCAGCCACCGTGATCGACGCCCGCCCGAGGAGTTGGCCCAGGCGGCCCATCTTCTCCTCGCCCACCAGGTTGTAGCTGATGAGGATGTCGTCGAGCCCGCCATCGACCATGACCTCGGCCTCGCCGAGCTTCTGGCAGGTGATGCCCCGGGCGCCGGCCGCTACCTGCATCTTTGCTAGCGTCGGGCTCTTGTGCGTCTTGATATGAGGACGGTTGGCGACACCCTTGGCATCGCACAGCCGCTGCACGCGGACGATGTTGGCCTCGACGCGGTCGAGATCGATGACGACGGCGGGCGTACCGAACTCTCGGGCGATTTGCGCCTTGAGTGCTTCGCTGCTCATCATTGGCTCCCGCGTGGATGTTCCACGCACGATAAAGTCCCGCAGGTCACACGTCCAATCTTCGGGGCGCAGGCCGGAGGCCGTAGCGCAGCCCGCCGAAATCGGCCCCATCCACGACTTGGCACGAAGCACATTCGGGTCGATAGATCCTCTCCTTGGATATTGGGAAAAGCCCCGGTATGACGGCAGCATGACCCAACTCACCATCCGCCCCATCGCCGCCGGCGAGGAAGCCGCCGTCATCGCGCTGTGGCACGCGTGCGGGCTCACGCGTCCGTGGAACGATCCGGCGCAGGATCTCGCCTTCGCACGCGGCAAACCCAACTCTGAAGTGCTCGTGGGCCTTGCTGACGGCCGCATCATCGCCAGCGCCATAGTCGGCCACGATGGCCACCGCGGCGCCATGTACTACGTTAGCGTTGAGCCGCAGCAACGCGGGCTGCGCTACGGCCGCCAGATCGTGGAAGCAGCCGAGGCGTGGCTCAAGGAACGCGGCGTCTGGAAGGCCAACCTGCTCGTGCGCACAGGCAATGAGGCGGTGCTCGGCTTCTACGGCGGGCTCGGCTACGAGACAGGCACCGCGCAGCAGATCGAAAAGTGGATCGACCCGGCCAAGCGCGGCGACCGCTAGAGCTTTTCCGTTCTTAGAGGAGTTGCAAAGCTGAACACTCGTCCTCGTCCTGAGCTTGTCGAAGGACGCGCTCCACGCGCCGATGCCGTGGTTCGACAAGCTCACCACTGAGGCTGTGCTTGTTGGAGCAGCTCAATCGAGATCGGAAAGACACTAGTCAGCCGCCCCTCGCGTTTTCTCGATCCGGCGCTGCGAGCGCATCGACTTGCGCAGTGCCGACATGTCCTCGCGCCAGCTCGAGGGCAGCACCCGCCCGGTTCCGTACAGCCAGCGCTTGAAGCCCGTGCTGTTCTCCAGCTCCTGCGGCGTGAACCGTGTCCTTTCCTCCACGATGCGCACCGTGGGCGGCGTGAGCGCATCCTGCAGCGAGCGCTCCATGTTCTCCAGACGGTTGCTGACGATGCTGACGTCGCCGCTGCTGTCGAGCCGCCACGCCTCCAGGTTGTTGGCGAGCGTCTGCTGGTTGGTGCCGAGCTTTACCAGCGCCTCGAAGATCTCGTTCAGATCGCGCTCATGCACCTTGCCGGCATCTTCCAGGCGTTCGGTCTGCGACCGCATCATAGTTTCCAGCTCCGCCAGTCTCTCCATGGCGCCGTGCCTGGGCGCATCTTCGTCGGCAGACAGTTGCAGGGAGCCGTCACCATGACGCTCCGTGAGCATGAAGGCGACGGCATCGGCAATGGCCGAGGGTTGCTGGGAGAGTTTGCTTTCGAGCGCGGTAAGACGCCCGGTCAAGGCGTTCGCGCCGTCGCCCGGCGCAAATGTGCGAATGGCCTCGAAGCGCTCCGAAAGACCCGACACAGACCGGCCCACGTCCTCGATCTTGTCGAGCACGATCGCCGGCTGCGCGGCAATGCTGTCCTGGCGTGCAGCGCGCAGCTCGTGCTGGATTTCGCCCATGAGGTCGAGCATCGCCCTGCGATCGGCCGTAACTTCCGCAGCGAGCGTGCGCATCGCCGTCTCGACCGACTCCAACCGTCCGATCAGCTCCTGGGCCACTGCGGGCTGCAGTGCCGCCGCGGCATAGGCCGGCAGGCGCGCTGGCTGCTCGGCAGCCCAGCGCTCGAGCTGCTGGGAATCGTTTGCCGACCGCAGGAACAGAGCGGTTGCCGGCATCTCGCGGCCGTAGCTCAGCACGGCGCGCATAACATCGTGCACCGAAGCGGGCACGCTGTCCTGCCCGGCGCGGCCTGCGGCACGGCGGAGCACGTTTTCATATTCGGTGGAGCTGCGCGGCACCTTGCTGCCCCCGGTTGCCGGCACCTCGTCCACGATGGCGCCCGCGGCATCGCGCCGCAATTGCTGCGTGCGTACGCCGTGCTGCTCCAGGATATCGCGCGCCGCATCCACGCGCGTGAGGGCATACAGGAGATGCTCGACACGCACATCGCGGGCGCCGTGAAACAGGGCCGCGTCGTAGGCGGCGTTGCAGCACGCGAGCACAGTTTGGTCGACCGGGATCGGCCCATCGCGTCCGGGCATCGGTGGCAAGGACCAGCCGGCCTGCCCGGCGGCATCCTCGCTGACGCCTAGCGCATGCGGCGTGCGCAAATCCAGATCGCGGCCCTTGTACGACATACCTCACTCCTCGAAATCTGTGCCGGCAGCTCCCGGCTTGCCGTCAAATCCCACGCCCGCCGCTCCGGGCGGACGAAATCTCGTAGGTCAAACAATAGACAACCCTATGAAAAAGGGCGAGGGACCAGCTCATGCAATCTTAACCACCGTCGACGGCCCGGCCGGGGCTGAGGTAGCGTGCCGGTCCCGCTAGGATCATGCTCGGGCCGCCATGCCGAATGCCCCAACACCTGCCCCCTGGCCGCGCTGCGGCGCCAGTGCCGCCATCTTTCGCGGTGCGGAGGTCCTGCTGGTCGAGCGCGGAAAAGGGGCGCTGAGCGGTCTTTGGAGCCTGCCGGGCGGCCACATCGAGCCGGGCGAGACGGCGCGGGACGCTGCCCTGCGCGAAATTCGCGAAGAGACCGGCATCGAGGCGCAGCTGAGCGGCCTCTTGGACATCCACGAGGTACTACGCCACGATGCCGGCGGGCGACTGACCGCCCACTATCTTCTGGTCGTATTCTTCGGCCGCTGGGTGGGCGGCGAGCCGGCAGCCGGCGACGACGCGGCAGCCGCCCGCTTTGTACCCATGGCAGCCGTCGGGAGCCTCCCCTTGACCGACGGAGCCGCCTCCTTCATCCATCGTGCGCTGGAGCGGCAGCAGGCGGCAGCGCGGGGGACGTGAGGTTGCAACGTTCATGAGCATCGCTGCGCCGTTCAGAAAGCGTATCTGCGCTCTCGCACTCGCCGTGGCCACCACGGTCTCGAGCGTATCGGCGCAAGGCACGCCGGGCGAAACCAGGCCCTATGACGACAAGCTGCTCCGGCTGTGCGAGATCCTGGGCGCTGTCCACTACCTGCGTGAGCTGTGCGGCGCCAACGACGGCCAGCTCTGGCGCGATCGCATGAAGGAGCTGATGGATACGGAAGGCTCTTCGGCCCTGCGGCGCGCCAAGCTCACCCGCAGCTTCAACAACGGCTACCGCAGCTACAGCCGGACCTACAATACCTGCTCCTCGTCCGCCCAGACGGCGATCAACCGGTTTCTCGCCGAGGGCGCCGAGGTTGCATCCGGTCTCGTGAAATCGGCACCATAGCCGCGCCGATTTTCCTCCCTCGCCAACTGGTCAGGCCATTAATCGTTAACAGTTGTAGCGGGCACCGAATGCACTTTCGCATGCTACGCCACCTGGTCTACGCCGAGGAGTGCGCACGCTCGACCGGGGGGTCCGGCAGGCGCGGGAAGGGAACAGGGGCATGCTCGCGTTCGGAAAAGCCGCAAGCACCGATGAGAGCCTGATGGCGCTCAATTTCATCCTCGAAGCGTGGGAGGAAGGCACCGGCAGCGGCATCCCCCCCGAGCTGATGGCCTACGCCGCTCTCTACACCGCTCTCACCGATCTCGTGGCCGCATTCGGCGAGGATTCGGTGATATCGCTCATCAATGGATTGGGTGCCCGGATCGAGAAGGGCGAATTCACGCTCTCGCGGCAGTAGCGCGACAGCACGTTCCGCTACCAGAAGCGCAGCCGCTTGAAGACCATTTCGCCGATCAACACGCCGCCGAACGCAATCAGCACCAGTCCGGCGATGCGATTGATCTTGCTGAGCCGCACCTGGTCCAGTCGGTGCCGCACGTGGCTGATGCGCTCCGACACGACGAACCAGTAGAGAAAGCTGCCTCCCATGATCGATGCCACCATCGCCAGGGCGTCGATGTGGGATTCGACTTCCACGAAAGAGCTGACGCCGCCGTAGATCGCCACCAGGCCAAGCACGGCGCTGGGGTTGGTAATGGTGAGGAAGAACATCTGCGGGATATCCCACACGTACTCCCACAGCGTCGCCTTCTCGGCCGGCTGGTCGGCAGAAATGACAAAGGGCGTGAAATAGAGCTTGAAGCCCGCGCCGAGCAGCGCCACGCCACCCACGATCTGAATGAGCGTGCGATAGTCCCGGATGGCGCCCGTAATGGCTTGCACACCGAGCGAAGTGCCCAGTGCGATCAGGCCATCGCCCAGCACGATGCCGAGGCCGGCCGCCAGCCCGCCGAAGAATCCGCGCTCGACAGCGCGCTGCAGTCCGAGCAGGTTGACAGGGCCCAACGGCAGGGCCAGCAAGATGCCCATGAGCATGCCGACCGGCACGATCAGGAAGAGGTTCGGAATATAGGCAATATAAGACACGGGTGAGCTATGACAGGGCCGGTGCGTGCACCGGCCTCGCAGCTACGGCGGTCCCGGATGTGCTGATGTGCGAACCGCGAGTTTCGCACACGGGCGCGCCGCCTTGAGGCGAACGGCTCGAAAACAATGGATTCTCCCGATGCGGCTAAGCGGACGAACAGCGTTGGTTGTTGTTGGGCTATTCCTACTGGCGCCGGCTCTGCTTGTCCATTCCTTGGACCCGATCGCGCCAGCTCTATCCCAAACCAGCAAGCAGAAGGCGGGCGCCGCCAAGAAGCCAGCCCCGTTGCGCATCTATTATGGAACCGAGGAGCTGCCCGATCCGGTGCGGGACATGCGCGAAGCGCTCCTTGCGGCCATCCAATCGGGCCAGATCGAGGAATTGCGCCATGCCTACGATCTCAATGACCTGAAGCCCGATCTGGGCGCCGGCTCCAAAGGCGACCCTGTCGCCCAATGGAAGAAGGTCTCGGGCGACGGCGAGGGCCGCGAAGTGCTGGCTGCGCTGTCGCTGATCCTGGAAGCGGGGTACGTCGTCCTGCCCCTCGGCCGGGATATCGAGAACAACCGGCTCTATATCTGGCCCTATTTTTCGGAGGTCGCCCTGGACACCCTTACGGCTGCACAGGAAGTTGAACTCCTGCGACTTGTCCCGCCAGCCGCGATGAGGGACATGAAGGCCAAGGGGCGGTACACTCACTGGCGACTAGCCATCGGCGCCGACGGCGCATGGCACTCGTTTCGACGTGAGGATTGATAAGCCGTAAAAAAATCCGGGTCGACGCGCCTCAAATGTGAACCGAATCCTCAGCTACAGCGTTCAAGATATTGAAATAATGCGCACAAGGCCGCATGTCATGCCACGCGCAGGGATGCTAGCGATACGGCGGCTACGGGGAAAATAGCGGAAGGATAGGCGTATGTTGCGTGCTGGACTTGTGGCGCTCGCCATGGTTTTCACGATGGATGCCGCGCTGGCCCAATGGGGCCCTCCGTCCGGCCGCTCCTCCTACACCCGGCCGCCGCCGCAGGACGGGTTCTTCTCCAATTTCTGGAACGATGACGATGACGACGACTATGAACGACGCCGCCCATCAGGGCCGCGCCTGCAGTCCGGCGGCGACCGTCCTTACATCTCGTCGATCCAGCCCAAGCGGGTGTCCTTCCCCAATTCGTACGCCGCCGGCAGCATCGTCATCGACCACCAGGGCCGGCAGCTGTTCCTGATCCAGTCATCGGGCACCGCGCTTCGCTACCCGATTTCGGTAGGTCGCGAAGGCTTCAACTGGAACGGCACCGAGAAGATCAGCCGCGTGGCAGAGTGGCCCGATTGGCATCCGCCGGCAGAAATGCGCGAGCGCGATCCCAGCCTGCCCGAGAAGATGACGGGCGGCATCAGGAACCCGCTTGGGGCCAAGGCGCTCTATCTCGGCAACACGCTGTATCGCATCCACGGCACCAACGATGCCAAGTCGATCGGACGGGCGGCATCGTCGGGATGCTTCCGCATGCTCAACGGACACGTCGTTGACCTCGCCAGCCGCGTCGGTGTTGGCACGCCGGTGACGGTGGTGCGCCGCTTGCCGCCCGAACTTGCGAGAACCATCGCCGAGCAGGTGAGCCCGGACAGAGAGCGTGTCGGCGCGCGCTACGGCCGGACGTACTGAACCGAACCACTTACGGCCAGCATAGCAGTAATGCCGAAAGCGATCTCCTCGAGGATCGCTTTCTTGCATTCCGACCGTCGCCCGGCGGACGTCACGCGCTTGTGAGAGGCGGCGACGACGGAACGCACCGCGGCGAACCGTGTACCGGGCATATGTCATCCCAAGGAGGACACCATGCGCGGACTTGGTCGCCTTATTCAACTCACGGCTACTTTCGCCTTCATCGCAGTCGCGGCGGCCGGCGCCACGCAAGCCGCCGCCATCCATCATGCCGGTGACTGCGGCGAGTACAAATACTGGCACAACGGACATTGCGTGGACGCCAGGATCAAACCCGGCAGTGATTGGACGGCAGGGGTCTACTTCTGATCCGTTCCACTCTCACGCAAAGCGCACGGGCTGGCCATGGGCCGGCCCGGCGATGGCTCCGTCCCACATGACGCGCTTGCCGCGAACGACCGTACCGATGGGCCAGCCCTGCACGGAGACCCCGTCGTAGGGCGTCCAGCCGCAGCGCGATTGGATCCAGGCGTTGGCGATGGTCGCGCGGCGCTGCAGATCCACGATGGTCAAATCCGCGTCGTAGCCCACCGCGATGCGGCCCTTGCCGCGGATGCCGAACAGTCGGTTGGGACCGTGGCTCGTCAGATCGACAAAGCGCTCCAGCGTCAGCCGGCCGGCATTGACGTGGTCGAGCATGACCGGCACCAGCGTCTGGACGCCGGTCATGCCCGAATGGCTGTCCGGATAGGCATGGTCCTTTTCCTCGCGCGTATGCGCGGCATGGTCGGAGCCCAGCACATCCACCACACCGTTCGCGACCGCCGCCCAGATGGCCTGGCGATGCCGATCGTCGCGCACGGGCGGATTCATCTGGGCATAGGTGCCGAGGCGCTCGTAGCAATCGGGCGCGACCAGCGTGAGATGATGCGGCGTCACCTCCACGCTGGCCCAGTCCTTGTGCTCGGCCAGGAACGTCATTTCCTCGGCGGTCGACACATGCAGCACGTGCACGCGCCTGCCGTGCTGCTCGGCAATCCGCACCAGGCGCTGCGTCGCCATCAGCGCCGCCTGCTCGTCGCGCCACACCGGATGCGAGGATGGATCGCCCGGACGGCGCAGGGGCATGCGTTCTTTCAACCGCGCCTCGTCCTCTGCATGGAAGGCTGCGCGGCGCGAAATCTTGCCGATGATGCGCGCGAGCGAAGCGTCGTCGTCGACCAGCAGGTCGCCGGTGGACGAGCCCATGAACACCTTGATCCCGGCCGCGCTTTCCAGCCGCTCTAGCGCCGGGATGTCGTCGATGTTCTCGCGCGTGCCGCCGACGTAGAAGGCAAAGTCGCAGAACATGCGGTCCCGCGCGCGAGCCACCTTGTCGGCCAGCGTTGCCGCCGAGGTCGTCAGTGGTTTGGTGTTGGGCATTTCGAACACGGCGGTGACGCCGCCCATCACGGCGGCCCTGCTGCCGGTCTCCAGATCTTCCTTGTGCTCCAGCCCGGGTTCGCGGAAATGCACCTGGGTATCGATCACACCCGGCAGCACATGCAGGCCCTTGGCGTCGATGGTGTCGGCTGCCGAAGCCCGGGCGAGCGCGCCGATCGCCGCGATCCGCCCACCGCGGATGCCGATGTCGCGCTCGGCACGGCCGTCATGATTGACGACCGTTCCGCCCCTGACGATCATGTCGAAAGTCTCAGCCATCGTGGCACCTTGTCAGCAACGCGCGGTCCGGTGCTTGCGTGTCGCCACCGTGCCGCCTACCTGTTGGCAGCGAGATATAGCAGAATGGGCGTCCTCTGCAGCCCGGATCGGCACAACCGACATGACGCACGCCAGGACAGCGCTGCTTGCCGACCGCGGCGTCGTGCGCGTTGCCGGTGCGGATGCCGAAAAGCTGCTGCAGGGGATCATTACCAGCGACATGGAGTTGCTGGCCAAGCAGCCTGCCCTTCACACCGCGCTGCTCACGCCCCAGGGCAAGATCCTGTTCGAGTTCTTCGTCGCCAGGGACGGCGACGGATTCGTGCTGGAGACTGCTAAAGACCAGGCTGCCGGTCTCGCCAGGCGCCTCACCATGTACAAGCTGCGCGCAAAGGTCGACATCCACGACGCCAGTGCCGGGTACAGCGTCATGGCAGTGTTGGGACAGGCGGCGGCCCTAAACAGCCCTGGCCGAACGGAGAACACCGTCTGCTTTTCCGATCCACGCTTGCCGGAACTGGGTTTGCGCGTGCTTGCGAAAGCCGGATTTGACGGTGAGAACGGCGATGCGGAGAACTATCACGCCCACCGCATCGCCCTCGGCGTGCCCGAGGGCGGCAAGGACTACGTCCTCGGCGACACCTTCCCGCACGAGGCCAACATGGATCTGCTCAACGGCGTGTCGTTCAGCAAGGGCTGCTTCGTGGGTCAGGAAGTGGTGAGCCGCATGCAGCACCGCGGCACCGCCCGCAAGCGCGTGGTGATCGTCGAGGGCGACGAAGCCCTGGAGACCGGTACCGCGATCACGGCGGGCCAGGCAACCATCGGCGCGATCGGTTCAGTAGCCGGCCATCGCGGGCTGGCACTCGTCCGTCTCGACCGCGTGGAGGAAATGCAGCGCAAGGGCGAACGGATCACCGCTGCGGGCGCAGCGCTCACCATCCAACTCCCCGCCTACATGACGCCGGCCGTTCCGGCCGCGGCACCATGAGTGGTGCCGAGCCCGAACGCTGCCCCTGGACCGGCATCGCCGATCCCCTCTATGCGCGCTACCACGATGAGGAGTGGGGCGTGCCCAAAACCGACGACCGCGCCATGTTCGAGAAGCTGGTGCTGGAAGGCTTTCAGGCGGGGCTGTCGTGGCTCACCATCCTCAGGAAGCGGGAGAACTTCCGCAGGGCTTTCCATGGTTTCGATGCCGAGCGCATCGCCCGCTATAGCAAAAGGGACATTGCGCGACTGATGGCCGATCCCGGTATCGTGCGCAACAAGCTGAAGGTGGAGGCCACCATCGACAACGCGCGGGCACTTCTCAAGTTGCAGGAGCGCACCGGGCTCGCGGCGTTCCTGTGGAACTTCGTCGATGGCCGTCCGCAGATCAACACGCTTCGGTCCTTCAAGAACGTGCTCGCCGAGACGCCGACGTCCAAAGCCATCTCCAAGGCGCTCAAGGCCGAAGGCTTCCGCTTCGTCGGGCCTACGACCGTCTATGCCTTTATGCAGGCCACCGGCATGGTCAACGACCACCTGATGAGCTGCCATCGCTACGAGCCGTGCGCAAAGCTGCAGCGATCTTTCAAGGCGCCCGCGGCGAGGCCGCGCACATGACGGATAATTCTGCCCGCAGTACGCCGAAGCCGGCAGAATTACGCGCCTGGCAGCGCATGCTGTCGGGCCGGCGTCTGGATCTGCTCGATCCATCACCCGCCGACATCGAAATCGCCGACATCGCCCATGGGCTGGCCCGGGTTGCGCGCTGGAACGGCCAGACGATCGGCGATCACGCCTTCTCGGTGGCGCAGCACGCGCTCGTCGTGGAGCAAATCGCGGCTGCGCTGGAGCCCGCCGCGGAGCCGCGCTGGCTGCTGGCCGCGCTGCTGCACGATGCACCCGAGTACGTGATCGGCGATCTCATCAGCCCCTTCAAGGCCGCGGTCGGCCTCGACTACAAGGCCTTCGAGGTGCGGCTGCTGCAGGCCATCCACCGCCGTTTCGGTTTGCCGCCTGTCCTGCCGGAAGCCGTTGCCGCCGGCATCAAGCACGCCGATCGTGTTGCCGCCTACTATGAGGCAACGGTGCTTGCGGGCTTCAGCCTGGAGGAAGCCGGTCTTTTCTTCGGCGAGCCCAGCAGCCTTCCCGCGGACCTGCAGCAGGCCTTGAGAGCTCTGAGCGCACAGTCGGTCGCCGTCGCCCAGGCCGCATTCATGGAGCGTTTCGACGCTCTTGTGGGAAAGTAACGGGCCGTCGTCATTTCGGCACTCTCTTACTCTAGGACAGCTTCAAGGACGATGAGCGGGGAAAGAATTCCATGAGCAATGTGAATGTCGCGCGCAGCCACGCACCGCAATCGCTACGCATGGACGGCAGCATCCATGTCTGCCCCCTGAGTGCCGTCCCCGACGTGGTTGCCAGCAGCGGCGCCTCCCATCTGCTGACCTGCCTGCAATACGAAATCGTGGTGGACACGCCTGCACGGATCAAGCCCAATCTGCACGTGCGCCTGCATGTGGACGACATCTCGCAGCCGATTGCCGGATACGTCGAACCCAACGAGCAGCACATGACGAAATTGCTCGACTTTGCGCATGCCTGGGGCGGGCAGGGTCCAATGGTCATCCACTGCTGGGCCGGCATCAGCCGCTCCACGGCAGCCGCCTTGATTTCGCTCTGCGCGTTGAATCCGAAAGCGCCCGAACAATTGATCGCCAAGCGCCTGCGCGAGGCGTCGCCCACGGCCTACCCCAACCGCCTGATGATACGGCTGGCCGACGCCGCGCTCGGGCGCAAAGGCCGCATCATCAAAGCGGTGGAATCCATGGGGCGCGGAACCGTCACCCAAGAGGCGCGGCCCTTCTCGCTGCCTGCCGATTTTTCCGGCCTTGCCTGAAATTGAGCAGCATTCGTGCCCTCTGCGCGGCCGAAAATTGCCACGATCAAGGTTTAGCGGCTAAGGCGTTGATTTCCTGAAAGGCTTTAGAGGCTTTCATGAGTTCGCCGATGCGTACCAAGGGGAGTGCGCTCAAAGCCGGGACACCGCCACGCGCCGCGCCGTATGCGGCTGCGGGCGCCAACGCGGTGGCCGTCGCTCTCACAGGCGCTGTCCTCGCCGTGCAGGCATCCGAGCCGGTGGTGGCGGTGGTGCCGGCGGAACGCGCCGGCGATGAGACCCTTCCCTGCGGCGGCTTCCTGCCGGGAGAGCACCGCACCCTGGAAGGCGGGGTGAAATCCTGGGTTCAGACTCAGACCGGCGTCGAATTGGGCTTCCTCGAACAACTGTGCACGCTAGGCGCACCTTCCCGGACCGAGATCGATGTCCCCCACCTCGTCTCCGTCAGCTACCTCGCCCTTGTCGGCCCGCAACAATGCAGCGACCGGACGCGCGCGACCTGGCGCGGCTGGTACAGCTTTTTCCCCTGGGAAGACTGGCGCAATGGCCGGCCGGACTGTCTCAACGAGATCGAGCAGCGCCTCGAAGCCTGGGCGGCCAAGCCAGAGCCATCCTACCCCGCCCGATGGGTGCCGGACCGCCGGCAGCGCTTGCGCATCACTTTCGGCGGTGCGGGCACGACGTGGGACGAGGAGAAGGTAGCCGAGCGCTACGAGTTGCTCAGCGAGGCGGGAATTGTGGGCGCCACGGCGGAGGACGCGACCGGCATTACGCAGCGCCTGCCCCGGCTGATGCACCCGATGCTCGGTGACCAGTCGCTGGTGCTGGCACGCGCCATCGGCGAATTGCGCCGCGCAATCAAGTACCGCCCGATCGTGTTCGAGCTGATGCACGACGAGTTCACACTCTTCGAGCTGCAGAAAGCCGTGGAGGCCATTCTCGGGCCGCACCTGCACAAGCAGAATTTCCGCCGCCTGGTAGAGGGATGCGGGCTGGTCGAGCCGACCGGCGAACTGCGGTTGCGCACCGGAGGGCGGCCCGCCCAGCTCTATCGCTTCCGGCGCGACGTCATCTACGAGCACGCCTCTCCCGGCGTCAGGCTGAAACCCGGCCGTATGTAGGTGCTCCGGGCGGCGCCGCGCATCAATCGCCGCGCGTCCGGCTCTCTGTATCTTGGCCGCTCTTCGCCCTGATCGCCGCTTGCGCAGCGGCCAGGCGCGCAACCGGCACCCGGAACGCCGAGCACGACACGTAGTCGAGCCCGGTTTCGTGACAGAATGCCACCGAGTCCGGGTCGCCCCCATGCTCGCCGCAGATGCCGATCTTGAGATCGGGTCGCACGTTGCGGCCGCGCTCGGTGCCGATGCGCACCAGCTCGCCCACGCCGTCGCGATCGATCGAGACGAACGGATCGACCTCGAAAATCCCCTGCTCGACATAATTGGACAGGATCGGGCCCGCATCGTCCCGCGACAGGCCGAGGCAGGTCTGGGTCAGATCGTTGGTACCGAACGAGAAGAACTGGGCGCCGTCGTCGCCTTGCGCGATCTCGTGCGCCTTCAGTGCCGCGCGCGGCAGCTCGATCATGGTGCCGATCTGATAGTCGAGCTTCGCGCCCATCTCCTTCTCGACCGCCTGCGCCGTCTTGACGATCACGTCGCGCAGGATGTCGAACTCGGTGCGGTAGGCGATGAGCGGAATCATCACCTCCGGCATCACGGGCTTGCCCGTCTTCTTGCCGGCGTTGACAGCCGCCTCGAAAATGGCGCGCGCCTGCATTTCGGTGATCTCGGGGTAGCGGATGGCAAGACGGCAACCGCGGAAACCGAGCATCGGATTGAACTCGTGCAGCTCCGAAACGCGGCCCTGCAGCTTCGACAACGGCACGCCGAGTGCCTTGGCAACCGCGGCTGCCTCCTTCTCCTCGTGCGGCAGGAACTCGTGCAGCGGTGGGTCGAGCAGGCGGATGGTCACCGGCAGTCCGGCCATGATCTCGAACAGGTCTTCGAAATCGGCGCGCTGCATGGGCAGCATCTTGGCCAGTGCCTTGCGGCGGCCGGCCTCGTCGTCGGCGCAGATCATCTCGCGCATGGCGAGAATGCGGCTCTCCTCGAAGAACATGTGCTCGGTGCGGCAGAGCCCGATGCCCTCGGCGCCGAACTCGCGGGCCTGGCTCGCCTCCCGCGGCGTGTCGGCGTTGGCGCGTACGCCGAGCGTCCGCGCCTTGTCGGCCCAGGCCATGATGGTCGCAAAGTCGCCGGACAGCTCGGGCTGGCGCATCTTCACGCGACCTTTGAGCACCTCGCCCTTGCCGCCGTCGACCGTGATGATGTCGCCCTTCCGGAAAACCTGGCCGCCGACTGTCATGGTGCCGGCCTTGGTGTCGATGCGCATCGAACCGGCGCCGCACACGCACGGCCGCCCCATGCCGCGCGCCACCACGGCGGCGTGGCTCGTCATGCCGCCGCGGGCCGTGAGAATGCCGGCGGCCGCGTGCATGCCGTGGATGTCCTCGGGGCTCGTTTCGACGCGAACCAGGATGACCTCCCTGCCCTGACCCTTCAGGGTCTCGGCCTCGTCCGCATCGAATACGATCTCGCCTGACGCGGCACCGGGCGACGCCGGCAGCCCCATCGCCACGACGGTCTTCTCTGCGGCCGGGTCGATGGTGGGATGGAGGAGTTGATCGAGGCCGCCGGCATCGACACGTAGCACCGCCTCGTCCTCGCTGATCAACTTCTCGGCGACCAAGTCTACCGCGATCTTGAGCGCCGCCTTGGTCGTGCGTTTGCCCGAGCGCGTCTGCAGCATCCAGAGCTTGCCGTCCTGGATCGTGAACTCGATGTCCTGCATGTCGCGATAGCGGCGCTCGAGATCGGCGAACACCTTCTCGAGCTGGCCGAACGTTTCCGGCATCAGTTTCTGGAGCGAGGGCAGCTTCTCGCCCGCCTCCTTGCGCGCCGCTTCGGTCAACGGCTGCGGCGTGCGGATGCCGGCCACCACGTCCTCGCCCTGGGCGTTGACCAGAAACTCGCCGTAGACTTCGCGCGTGCCGGTCGACGGATTGCGCGTGAAAGCGACGCCCGTCGCAGAACTCTGCCCGAGATTGCCGAACACCATGGCCTGCACGTTGACGGCCGTGCCCCAGCCGTCGGGAATACCGTGCAGGCGCCGGTAGGTCTTGGCGCGGTCGTTTTGCCAGGAGCCGAACACCGCGCCGATGGCGCCCCAGAGCTGCTCGGCCGTGTCCTGCGGGAAGGACTTGCCGGTGTCGCGCTCGACGGCCGCGTGATATTCGGCGATCACGTCCTGCCAATGGTCGGCGCTCAGATCGGTGTCGAGCGAGAAACCGTTGAGGTTCTTGTGATTGTCGAGGATGTCCTCGAACACGCCGTGATCGACGCCCAGCACCACGTCGGCGTACATCTGGATGAAGCGGCGATAGCTGTCGTAGGCAAAGCGCGCATTGCCGGACTTGGCGACGAGGCCCTTCACCGTCTCATCGTTGAGACCGAGATTGAGGATGGTGTCCATCATGCCCGGCATCGAGGCGCGCGCACCCGAGCGCACCGACACGAGCAACGGTGAGTCCAGATCACCGAACTTCGCCCCGACGGCCGTGCCGATCTCGGCGAGTGCTGCCTCGGCGTCTTCCTTCAAACCGTCGGGCAATGCGGCGCCGTTGGCGGTGTAGGCGGTGCACACCTCCGTGGTGATCGTGAACCCTGGCGGCACGGGCAGGCCGAGGCTCGCCATCTCGGCGAGATTGGCACCCTTGCCGCCAAGCAGGTCTTTCATGTCAGCATTGCCGTCCGCCCGGCCTGCCCCGAACAGATACACCCGCTTGGCTGAGGCGTTGAGCTTTGGCAGACCTGTTCGTCGACATGCGGCTGGCTCCGGCAGATGAGCAGGTTGGCGCCATGAGGGCTTCCCTCGCACGGTGAGCCCATATCAGGCCTTGCGGGGATCGAAAAGGCAGCTTGGTCGAATGCCCAAACCCGGCATGAGGTTCCTTGCTTCCCGCGCAAAGCATGGCACACAGGCGAAGGCATGGTGCGAGCTCTGGTTGACATAAGGTGGAGACGCACCTTTAACCTGCCGCCTTTTGCCGTGCCACCAGCCACAAAGGTCAGCGATGAGCGCTCATCTGCCCAAAGTTCTGAAGGTCCTCGATGAGGCGCACGGTCAGGCCCTGGATCGGCTGTTCGAGCTGATCCGCATCCCCAGCGTGTCGACCGACCCGGCCTACAAGCCGCAATGTCAGAAGGCGGCGGAATGGTGCGCCCGCACGCTGAAGGACATGGATTTCGAGGCGAAGGTCGTGCCCACCACCGGGCATCCGATGGTTGTCGCGCACGACAGGCAGCCGGCCATGAACGGCGGCCCGCACGTGCTGTTTTATGGCCACTACGACGTTCAGCCACCCGACCCGCTCGATCTTTGGAAGACACCGCCGTTCGAACCGCGCATCGCCACCGACAAGGTGAACGGCAAGGTGATCGTGGGACGCGGCGCGGAGGACAACAAGGGCCAGCTCATGACCTTCCTGGAGGCCGTCAGGGCCTGGAAGCGCGTGGCCGGCCAATGCCCGATCCGCATCAGCGTGCTGATCGAGGGCGAGGAGGAATGCGGATCGCCGTCGCTGCCGGGCTTTCTGGCCAAGCACGGCAAGGAGGTGACGGCCGACCTGGCGCTCGTGTGCGATACCGGGCAATGGGACAAGGATACGCCGGCCATCTCCACGCAACTGCGCGGACTGGCCGCGACCGAATTGGTCATCACCGGGCCCAATCGCGATCTGCACTCGGGCAGCTTCGGCGGCGCAGCGATGAACCCCATCCGCGCGCTCGCCAAGGTGTTGGGCGACATGCACGACGCCAACGGCAAGGTGCGCATCCCGGGCTTTTATGACGGCATCAGGAAGCCGTCGCCCAAGCAACTGCAGCAGTGGGCAAGCCTCGACTTCTCCGCCGAGGAGTATCTGGGCGATGTCGGATTGAGCCAGCCAGCAGGCGAAAAGCGCTACAGCGTGCTCGAGCAGCTCTGGGCTCGGCCGACGGTGGAATTCAACGGCATCACGGGCGGCTACCAGGGCGTCGGCACCAAGACAGTGATCCCCTCGCAGGCGTCCGTAAAGATCACCTGCCGGCTGGTGCCGGGCCAGGATCCGGCCAAGGTGCTCAAGGGCCTGGAGCGCTTCGTGAAAGAGCGGCTGCCCAGGGACTGCAGCGCGGAGTTCATGAGCAGGGGCGGTTCGGCCGCCGTCGCCTTCGACCCCAGGGCGCCGTTTGTCGTCAAAGCCGCGAAGGCATTGCAGGAGGAGTGGGGCCGCCCCGCCGCGATCATCGGCATGGGAGGCTCCATACCCATCGTCACATCCTTCAAGGACGCGCTGGGCATGGACAGCCTGCTGGTCGGCTTCGGGCTCGACGACGACCGGATTCACTCCCCCAACGAAAAGTACAACCTGACCTCCTTCCGCAAGGGCGCCCGCAGCTGGGCCCGCATCCTGGATGGCCTTGCCGCCTAGGCCGGGAACAGGCATGGAGGAGGACTTGCGGCCCGATGCCGGGCCAATATGCTGGCCTTGCAAAAGGCCTTGCCTTGCTGCTGCCCAGGGACGCCCGGATGAAGACGCGTATCGCCAAAATCGCACTCGTGCTTGCTGCTGTCGCACTCGTCGCCGGCACGGCCCTGTCGCAACGCGTGCCCTATCGCGAACGGCCGGAGGCGTACGAGCGTGACAACGGTCGCAACAGCGATCGCGGCGACCGCAATCAGGCCGGCGCCTTCGACTACTACGTGCTCGCGCTGTCCTGGAGCCCGACCTACTGCGCCGACCGCCGGGGCAACAACTATGAACCGCAGTGCGATGTGCGCAGTAGCCGGCCCTATGCCTTCGTGCTGCACGGACTCTGGCCGCAGCATGAGCGCGGCTGGCCCCAGGATTGCCGCAGCTCCGACCGCGGCTGGGTGCCCGGGCCCGTCGCGGAGCGCATGCTCGATATCATGCCGAGCAAGAAGCTCATCTTCCATGAGTATCGCAAGCACGGGACGTGCTCGGGCCTCGGCGTGGACGACTATTTCGACCTGGCGCGGCGCCTGCACGACAAGGTGCAGATCCCGAAGCGATTCGTGCGCCTCACCGACGACCGGCTGTTTGTCGGCCCGGGTGAACTCGTTCAGGATTTCCTCGCCGCCAATCCTGAACTCAAGCCCGACATGATCGCGGTCCAGTGCGGCGGATCGGGCAATCGGCTGCGGGAAGTGCGCATCTGCTTCGACAAGACCGGGAACTTTCGCGCCTGTGGCCACAACGAAAACCAACGGCGCCTGTGCTCCGCCGACCGCATGTACATCCCCCCCGTTCGCGGCAGTGCGGCCCGGTAGGAAGCGACCGGCCGTCCGGACCACCGCCAGATTGTCCCCTCCCCCGAAGAGGCGGTTTGCCAGCGTTCACGGATGACACACCTGGACTGAAGTGCGGCTTGCCCCCGGCTCATCCACAGCAATCGCGCTTGGGCCGGCTTGCCGCCGGCGAGCGCTCCCGGCACCTTCCATCTAACCGCGGCGCACCCACGAACGCCGCAATGGCGGGGCCGTTTATGCTGCGCGGGGCAGGTCAGAAACATCATCCATCCGTGCACGCCGCTCCCAGTGGCGCGGGGCGCGGCACGCGGAACGTTTCTCAAGGTCCCTATTTGCGTCGCCGCCAGGCGGCCCTGGAAAGGCGGACTGGAATCGCCAAGGTTGTCGGCTTCTGCGGCTGGGCGCTTGCAGGAGGCACGGCGTTCTTCGCAATCTGGGAACTGGGCAACTTCTCAGTATTGATCGGCAACAGCCCGATCCTTCCCGCAGCAGTCCGCGAGGCTCCGCCTGCCGGCGCATTTCGCCCGGCGGGAGGCCCCCAGGAAACCGATAGCGGCTGCACCCAGGCGCCGATCGACCGATCCAGCGGGCAGACCACACCGGCAGACTGCCACACATCGGTGCCGGGGCACGAAACGATGACAGCGCTGCTCACCGGCCGCCGCTTCGCGCCATAAGGGCGCCTACGCGTGCTGGCTGAGCGGCTTGGCCTCACCAGCCGACGCCAAGCAGCGATGCATGTGAGCCAGGCAAGCCCCTACGGATGGTCTGCGGCCAGGCGTTGCGCATCGATCGCGAACCGTGTGCACCAAAAGCAAATCGGGCCCCGCGAGGAGCCCGATCGCCAGACAATCGCTTACAGATGTCAGTAGGTAAACTTGAGGGTCGCCATGAACCGCTCGTCGCACTGGAACGTCTGCCCCGTGCAGAAGCCGTTGCCGCCGGCGTTGCTGCCCAGATTGGAGTCCCAATACCGCAGGTCGAGGGACCATTTTTCCAGGAAGCCGAAGGTCACGCCCGCATTCCAGTAAAGGTAGTTGTCGTCACCGTTGCCGACGCGCGCGTTGTATCCAGCATCGTCACCGACCTGATAACCCAGCAATGCGCTGAACGTCGGCGTGAACATGCCCATCTTCGGCAGCACCTGCGAGAAGCCGGTCTCGATGGTCCAGACATTCCCAGTTTCGTACTGGTAGTCCGGCGAGAAGAACACCGTCACGCCGAGCGTGCCGTCCTTCCAGACTTCTGCGCTGCCACCCACCTTGATTTCGAAGTAGTTGTTATCGAAACCAGTGGAGTCGATGGAGTTCGGATAGGCGTAGTAGATCACGCCGAGATCCCAGGTGATCCGGCCGGTCTTCGGCTTGATGCCCGCGTACAAGTCCATTTCGATGTTGGCGACATCGTTGCCGCCCACGCCGCCCCAATCAAGATTGGAGGCCCAGACGCCGGCATAGAACATGCCGCAGGTCGCATCGAAGCCGCCTTGAATTGAGGGGCCTTCAGCGGTCTGCGAAACACCACGGAACACATATTCCGTAGCCAGAGCAACGTTGGCAGACAGCGCACAGGCCCGCGGCGCTGGCGCCTCTACGGGATCCTTGATACTGCCCCGCCTTGTGGGGCCGTCCGCGAGAGCGGGCCCCGCAGCCAGTGCCGCGCTCAGCGCCGACACCGCGGCCAAGCGGGCAAATCTTGTAATGCTGAATGTCATGGTGGCTTCCCTACTGATTCGTCTGTGGTTGTTATTGTGCATGAAATTGCCGGCGAGCAATCGGAAATGGCCCAACAGCAACTTGTCCGGAAAACCCCGTGCCAGTAGCGCAACAGTATGCCTGGATCGGCAACTTATCGGGCACTTTTGCACAATTTTAGGGCGACTACTCGGAGTGCAGTTGCCGATAAACGAGGCAATAGTTGCCAAAGCGTTTACTTCAGCTCAACTTCGCGTCCACCTGGGCCGATAGAGTGCTGCGCTTGCACAAACGGCCGAACGCGCTATGAGCCTTTCGTTCGTACCCCACAGTGGCCGGGACGCCAGGAATGCGGTCTGCCCCCGTCGCACTCATCACCGGCGCAGCCCAGCGTATTGGGCGCACCCTGGCGCTCGACCTTGCGGCACACGGCTGGGGAATCGGCCTGCACTGCCACAAGTCGTTCGATGAGGCTGAACTTTTGGCTGCAGCAATCCGGGCCAAGGGTGCAAAGGTGGCCGTGCTCAAGGCCGATCTGACCGATTTTGCTGCCGTTGAAGACCTCGTGCCCCGGTGCGCCAAGGCACTCGGCCCCCCGACCTGTCTCATCAACAACGCGTCGATGTTCACCTACGACGACGTTTCGACGCTGAACCCCGGCGTGTGGGATGCGCAGCTCGCAGTGAACCTCAAGGCACCCGTATTCCTGGCCAAGATCTTCGCGGCAGCCCTGCCAACCGACGTGGAGGGCAACGTGATCAATATCGTCGACCAGCGCGTATGGAAACCAACGCCGCGGTTCTTCTCCTACGCCGTCGCGAAGTCCGGCTTGTGGAACGCCACCCGCACGCTGGCACAGGCATTGGCGCCCCGCGTGCGCGTCAACGCCATCGGGCCCGGCCCGGTCCTGAAGAGCGCCCACCAGTCCGACGAAGAGTTTCGCAGGCAATGCGAGGCCACCATTCTGAAGCGCGGTACGACGCCCGAAGAGATAGCCCAAGCCATCCGCTTCATCCTTGACGCTCCCGCAATGACCGGACAGATGATCGCCCTCGACGGCGGCCAGCACCTGGCCTGGGAAACCCCCGACGTGAAACGCGCACCGCGCGGCTGAAATACCCGCATGAGCATGAACGAGAATTCCGCGCCCACATCTGCTGCCCATCGCGATCCGGCGCGCGGACCGAGGCGCGTGTTCGTACGCGACCTGGAGATCGTTGCCAGCGTCGGCGTACTGGAGCGCGAAAAGCGCTATGAGCAGCGCATCGTCGTCTCCGCCGAACTCCTGGTGCGCGATGACTACGACGGCGTATCCGACCGCCTGGCCGACGTCCTCGACTACAGCAAGGTGGTGGACGGGATCGTCAGGCTGGTGCAAGGCGAGCATGTCAATTTGATCGAGACCCTGGCGGAGCGCATCGCCAGCGCGTGCCTGGCCGACCGGCGGGTCGAAAGCGTACGGGTGCAGATCGAAAAGCCCGACGTCATGGAACAGTGCCGTTCGGTAGGCATCGAGATCGAGCGGCGCCGGTCTGACGCACCCTAGAGCGAGATCGTTCCGACTACCCCGACATGCGAGGCGACCCTGCTCCAACGCCATTTGCCGCCGCAACCGTGTGCTTTGCCACACGGACGCCATGGATCGCCCCAACTGGCGCCCCAAAGCACAGGGAACATGCAAATCTGGTGGTTGATCCGCGCAATGCGGGTCACTTGCAACGACCGGGGTCGCCACAAACGGGGGAACGTCGGGCCGCAGTACGACGGCTTGAGGGATTTATGCCACTGGCAACCCATGGACAGCAGCCGCCGGGTAGCGCGGGGACGCTAACGACCCTTTAATAATGAAGGGTTTATGAACGGGATGTGCTTGGACGTGCACTGAGCACACGGAAAATCGGGTGGGTACTTCCATGCTTCGCAAAGCGGGAGCGTTTTCGCTTTTGGCCTTCGCCGCCTCGATGCTGACGGCGGGTTCTGCTGCAGCCGAACTTCCTGACATTCTGGCTGGGCCGCGAAACCAAGTACCTGAATGCGTAACACCGGGCAGGTTGACGGCCTACCTGAGGCTCCGCAATCCCCAGTTGGACTCGCGCTACGACGACATCGCCACCGAATATATGCGCCACGGCGAAGCGCTCGGGGTGCGCTGGGATTTCGCCTTTTACCAGATGATCGTCGAGACCGGCGCCCTCAGCTATTGGCGCGGAAATCGTCACGGCGACGTCAAGCCTTCGCAGAACAATTTTGCCGGGCTTGGAGCGACAGGGAAGGGCGAGCGGGGCGAGAGCTTCCCCGACATAGGCTCGGGCGTGCGCGCGCACCTTGAGCATCTGCTTTTGTATGCCGGCCGTCCCGTCGACAACCCGATCGCCCAGCGCACGCGCAACGTCAGGGACTGGGGCGTCCTCACGCCTTGGCAGCAGACGTTCACCCGTCCCATCAACTTTGCCGACATGTCGGCCAAATGGGCTCCGGGGACAAAGGGCTACCCAGGCATGCTGCAGACGGTGGCGGATCGCTTCGATGCCGAAGTCTGCAACCGGCCCGACCCGCAACCGGGATTGATGCAGGAGGCGCGTGCGTCGTCGATTAAAAACCCGACCCCGCCCGTTGAAACAAAGGTCGCAGCCGCGGAGCAGCCCAGGCCGTCGGGTGCTGACCTTGCACAGCGCGCCATCGATCAGGCCAAGGTCGAAGGCAACGACAGGCGTTCCGCACTCGGGGTGCAGGCTTCCGTAGCACCTGCACTTCCTCCTGCACCCTTCAAGGTGCTCAACTCTCCTCCGCCTGAAACCTCGATCCAGCCTTCGGAGACCCCTGCAGTCGCTCCACCGCCGGCCGCCCCGCCAGCCAAGGCGGCGTTGGCACCGGCTGCGACAGCTAAGGCGGTCCCTCCCGAAAAGAACACAGGTGTACGCACCGCATCGGCAGCAAGCGCCGCAGCCAAGGCCAAGATCGTCACGGAAACAGCTACGCCGCCGGCGGCCAATCAACGATGCCGCGTCTGGACTGCCAGCTACGGCGGACAAAAAGCCATGATCATCCGTTCGGTGATCGACCAAGTCGTCAATTTCACCGTTCTGGACGTGAACGATGGATCGGAAGTGCGCGAAGCCGAAGCGTTCATTTCCGCCTACGCCAGGAACGGCAAGATTGCCGGCGAGTATCCCACGCAGACGCAGGCGCTCGACAAGGCTTTCGAGCTTTGCCCGGAAGGGTAGCCGCTCGGTTTCAGCCTGAACCGCATGGCCACCGGATCGGGGCACGAGGGCCATTCTGACGCCGCAATTGGCCTAGCATGCCTAGTTCCAATCGCACCGGCAGATGTTGCCGCGTCGAGCGAGGCGGTGTTGGATGCCCGCCGCAATCGAGCCGCAGGGCGTATCCTCTTTCACCGGACAACTTCATGCAATCGAGCAGAGCATTCCTGGCAGCCGCAAGCGTGGCCGTGTGGGTCATCCTGGTGGACGCCCACGCGCAATCGCCCTATCCGCCCCCCAATCCGCCGACATGCCGCAACACGGGCAGCTTCGAAGCCTGGCTGCAGGGATTTCGCAAGGAAGCCCTCCGTGGCGGCATCTCGCGGGCCACGGTCGCCAGCGTGCTGGACGACATGACGATGGACCCGGGCGTCATCGCCCGCGACCGCAAGCAAGGCTTCTTTGCGCAAAGTTTCCTCGCCTTCTCCGACAAGCTGATTTCCCAGAACCGCATCCAGAACGGCATCGCCCGCCTGAAACAGCACCGCGACCTGTTCGCCAAGGTCGAGAAGCAGTACGGCGTGCCCGGCCCCGTGATCACCGCCTTCTGGGCGCTCGAGAGCGACTACGGTTCCGTTGTCGGCAAGCTGCCCATCCTGCGCGCGCTCGCGACATTGGCCTACGATTGCCGGCGCCCGGTCATGTTTCGAACCGAACTCATGGATGCGATGCGCATCATCGACCGTGGAGATCTGACGGCCGAGGAGATGATCGGGTCGTGGGCCGGAGAACTCGGCCAAACCCAGTTCCTACCGTCGCACTACCTCAACCACGCTATCGACTATGACGGCGACGGCCGGCGCAACCTGATCACCAGCGTTCCCGACGTCATCGCGTCCTCGGCCAATTTCATCGCGCATCTGGGCTGGCAGCGTGACCAGCCATGGCTCGAGGAGGTGCACGTTCCCGGCAACCTGGCCTGGGAGGAGGCCGATCTTGCCATTCAGCATCCCCGCTCCAAGTGGGCCGGCTGGGGCGTGAAACACGCCGACGGAAGACCCCTTGCGGCAGACGCCACACCCGCCGCGCTGCTCCTGCCGATGGGGCGCTACGGCCCTGCGTTTCTCGCCTATGCGAATTTTCAGGTCTATCTGAAGTGGAACCAGTCGTTGAACTACTGCGTGACGGCCGCCTACCTGGCGACCCGCCTGGGCGGTGCGCCGCCCATGAGCCGGGGCAGCCGGCCGATTCCGGACTTGAGCATGGAGCAGGTCAAGGAACTGCAGCAGCTCCTCGCGCGTCGCGGACTCGAAGTGGGTGAGATCGACGGCAAACTCGGAGCCGCCACACGCGGCAGCGTGAAGGCGGCCCAGATGAAATTGGGTCTGCCCGCAGACTCCTACCCCACCGTCGAGCTTATCGAGCGGCTGCGCGCGCAGCGATAGGCAGTGCGTCGTCGACATCGACGGCCGGCTTGTTCTGCTCTTTTCCGAGATCAGGGAAATAGAGCTGCTCGATTTCATGTGCCGGCCGCGGCTGGCTGAAGAGGAAGCCTTGCATCTCGGTGCAGCCCTCGGATGCAACCTTCTCGCGCTGCAGCTCGGTTTCCACACCTTCCGCGGTCGTTTCCATGCCGAGCCCTTTCGCCAGGGCCGCTACCGCGCGCACGATGTTGAGCGAGCCGACACCGTCGGTGATGTCCTTGATGAAGGAACGGTCGATCTTGATGCGATCGAAGGGGAAACTCTGCAGGTAGCTCAAGCTCGAATAGCCGGTGCCGAAATCGTCCATGGCAATGCTGACGCCGACTTCCCTCAGCTGATAGAGCATGGCGAGCGTCGCCTCGCTGTCTTGCAGCAGCGTGGTCTCGGTAATCTCCAGCTCCAGTCGCTCCGGCGGGAGACTCGACGCTGCCAGCGCGTTGACCACCGTCTGCACCAAGCCTGAGCTCCGGAACTGCAGCGGCGAAAGATTGACGGCAATCTTCACGTCTTCCGGCCACCGCGCCGCGGTGGCGCAGGCCTGCCGGATGACCCATTCGCCGAGCGGAATGATGAAGCCGATCTCCTCCGCCACCGGGATGAACGAAGCGGGCGAGATGAGGCCCTTTTCGGGGTGCCGCCAACGGATCAGTGCCTCGAAGCCGCTGATCTTGTTGCTCTCGAGATTGACGACCGGCTGGTAGTAGAGCTCGAATTCTCCAGCCAGCAGCGCCTTGCGCAGGTCGTACTCCATGGCGCGGCGCTCTTGCATTTTGGCGTCCATGCCCGGTTCGAAGAAACAGAACGCGCCGCGGCCATCGTCCTTGGCGCGATAGAGCGCCAGGTCGGCATTGCGCATCAACTGGTCGGGTGTGACGCCGTCGATCGGCCCGACAGCGATGCCCACGCTGGTGCCGATGATCACCTGCTGGCCGTCGATCACATACGGCTCGCCGATGACGTCGATCACCCGGCGTGCCAGCACTCCGGCATCTGCCGGTTGCGGAATTGCCGTCTGCAAAATTGCGAACTCGTCGCCGCCCATGCGGGCGATGGTGTCCGTTTCGCGCACCAGTGTGCGCAGACGCTCGGTCACGGCTTTGAGCAGCTTGTCGCCCGCGGGATGGCCCAGCGTATCGTTGACGTTCTTGAAGTGATCGAGGTCGAGCAGGTGGGTGGCCACGATTTCACCGCGCTTGGTGCGCGCCAGGGCATGGTCCAGCCGCTCGTTGAACAACACGCGGTTCGGCAAGCTGGTCAGCGCATCGTGCAGCGCCATGTGCACGATCTTGGCCTCGGAGCGGCGTTGCTCGGTGATGTCCTGGTGCGTCGTGACGATGAAGCCGTTGCTCATCGGCTTGCTGGACACGACGATGTAGCGGCCGTCGCTCATGCGCGTGGTGTACTGGCTCTCGCTCGTCGCGCTCAAGCGGCTGACCGTCCTGCGCATCACCTCGTCGGCGCTTTTGCCCTGCAGCTCGCCGTTGGCGATGCGCTTCTCGATAATCTCGCGCAGGTAGGTGCCTGGTTTCACTTGGCTCGGCTTCAGGTTGTAGAGCGTCGCATAGCGATCGTTGGCGATCACGATACGCATCTCGGCATCGAACATGGCGAGCCCCTGCACCATGTTGTTGAGCGCCACGTCGAGCTGGACGTTCTGCGTCTTGAGCCGTTCCTCCTGCGCCTTCAGCAACTGATGCTGCTGCGCGAGCTGCCCGCTGAGCCGCTCGCGCACCGTTATGTCCTCGTGCGTAATGACAACCCCGCCGTTGGCCGTGTGCCGGTAGGTTACGTGGATGACCCGCCCGTCAGCCAGCCTATGGATATCCGCGGGCAACTGCCCCAGCCTGTTGACGAGCGTGTCGACAAAGTCCTCTGTCTTGTACAAGCCCTTTTCGAGCCGGTATTCGAGGATCTGCCGCACGGTCGTGCCGGGCTGCATCTGCTCCGGCGACAGCTTGTACATTTCCCCGTAGAGCTGATTGCACACGACCAGCCGCTGCTCGCTGTCGAACATGGCAAGGCCCTGGGACATGTTGTTCAGGGCGGCGTCCAGCTGGTCGTTCTGGTCCTGCAGCTGCCTCTTCAGTCGCTCCTGCTCGGAAATATCGTGCAGCGTCACGATCCAGCCGCCATCGGACCGGGGCTGGAGCGAGGCTGAAAGCAAGCGTCCATCGCCCGGGTTCACGAGATGGCTGGCTGTGCCGCGCGCGATGTGCTGCCGTAATTCGCCCAGCACCTTATCTACGGTGGTGTCGGAATAGAGGCCCTTTGCCGCCCGGCGCTCGATGATTTCGCGCAGCGTAGTACCAGGTATTGCCTCTTCCGGGGTGAGCCCGAAGAGCTCGGCATAGCGCGCGTTGGCGAGTATCAGGCGCTCCTGTGCGTCGAACATGGCCAGGCCCTGCAGCATATTGGTGAGGGCCGCATCGAGCTGTCCGTTTTGTGTCTTGAGACTTTCCTCGCGCTGCACCAGCAGCTCGTTCTGGGCTTCGAGACGGGTTGCAAGTTGCTCCCACTCGGTGAGATCGTCGAGCGCGTAGACAATGCCGCGAACCTCTCCGTCGCGATCGCGCATGGCGGCACAGGAGAAGCTGACGTCGATCAGCGAGCCATCCTTGCGCCGGCGTTGCACGCGTACGTCACGCATTGTCTCGCCGGCCAATGCGCGCTCGAACAATTTTTCGAACTCCGGCTTGCCACCGGGCGGGACGAGCTTGTAGGGCTGGCCCACGGTTTCTTCTGCGGTGTATCCGAAGATGTGCTCCGCACCCCGGCTCCACAGCGTGACCCGCTTGTCGGTAGCGACGCAGATGATGGCAGCCGGAACCGCGTCGAACACGGCTGCCAAGGCCTCCTTGGCCTCGCGCTCGGTTTCCTGAAGCCGCCGGCGTTCCGTAATATCTTCGTGCACGGCAATCCAGCCGCCGTCAGGCGTCGGCCGCCGCGACACGAGAACGATGCGTCCGCCATTGAGGCGTCGCGTCTTCACCGTGGACTTGGTTACCGCGCCCAACGCTTCGCGGCGGAAGAACTCCGCGTCATGGGGGCCGAGGATGAGGTTTGCCGAGGCGATGGTCCACCAGCGCGCTGAAGTGCGTGCCCGGCTTCGTCAGCTCGGAAGGAATGCCGTAAATATCGGCATAGCGCTTGTTGCAGACCACCAGGCGCCGATCGGCATCCACCATGATGAGCCCGTGCGGCAGACTGGTCAGAGCCATATCGAAACGTACGTTCTGCCGGCTCAGCTCTTCTTCGCGCAGTTGCAGCACCTCATGCCGCCGCCGAAGATCGAGCTCGGTCTCCCGGGACAATTGCGCGGCGATGTGTGTTGCGATGTGCGCAACCACCATGATGAAACCGGTGGTACAGGCCACGACGATGGTGAGTGTGGTGCCACTGATGTCCGATACTGTTTGAGCGAGCGTCGGGTCTGGGGTGACGGCAAGCGTTCCCAAAGCCGCAAGATGGAAGCCGCAGATGGTAAAGGCCAGCAGGCCCGAGGCGGCCAAGGGCATCCATCGGTGCTTGAACTCTTGCTGAACCAACATGGCAGCGCAGCACAAAGCGACAGCCAGGACATTCACCAGCATCGCCACCGGCACGTTGCGATGCAGCGTTGCAGGCACATCGAGCACCTTCACGCCGACGACATGAGTGACCACAATGCCGAGGCCGATCAGCGCACCGCCAGCTGCGGCCTGCCAGCGCCCCTCGGGCGCGGCCAACGCAAGCCCAGCAGTTGTGGCGATGGTCGCGGCAAGAAGCGTGGCCGCAACCGCCAGAAGATTGTAGGCCGTCGCGACATCCCACGTGTAGGCGCGAACGGTTAGGAAGTGTGTGGACCAGATACCGGCGGCAGCTACCGCCCCTGCAAGGAGAAGCCAAGCCGTGCGCTCGTTGCCCCTGCATTCGCGGGCGCGCGCAAGGATCTGAAGCGACGTGAATGCTGTCCCCGCCGCGATGAGCATGGCAAACAGCACGATCCGCAAATCGATCTGCGCGAGTGCAATGGCTGATACGCGGGACACGGGAACCCCTGGAGGACTACACCCGAAAATAAGTAACAACAGAGGGTCAAGGCATGGTTAATTAAACAACGTGGAGATGAAATCGATTTATTCATATGTTATTTGTAGATGTGCAGGAAACTTATTGAAGAACAATTGAGATGTATCAAATGGGCGTGGGTGGAAGGACTGCGTAAGATTTTGCCCAGCCGTCAAAACAAGACGGACAATGTTTAGGCCATACGCCGCCTTCGAGACGCGTGCCCAGCACGTCGGCCGGCCGCCCATTCCCGGGGTCTCCACAGGGTATGCGCAGGCGATGCCGCTAGGCTCGCAGCCGCAAAGCTGGGGCCTTCACCTCCAGCTCTTCAAGCCGATCTGGGAAGTAGAGCTGCTCGATCTCATGCGCGGGCCGCGCACGGCTGAACAGGAAACCCTGCATCTCGGTGCAGCCTTCCAGTTTCACGGCATCGAGTTGCTGCTGCGTTTCCACGCCCTCGGCGGTGGTCTCCATGCCGAGCCCCTTGGCCAGGGCGGTCACTGCCCGCACGATGTTGAGTGATCCCGCACCCTCGATGTCCTTGATGAAGGAGCGGTCGATTTTGATCCTGTCGAATGGGAAGCTTTGCAGGTGGCTCAGCGATGAGTAGCCCGTGCCGAAATCATCCAATGCAATCCGCACGCCCAGCTCGCGCAGCTGGAAGAGCATTCCCAGCGTTATCTCGTTCTCCTGCATCAGAGTGGTTTCAGTGATCTCGAGTTCGAGCCGCTGCGGCGCCAAACGCGATGCGGCCAGCGCGCTCATCACCGTCTGCACCAGACCCGCGCTGCGGAACTGCACCGGTGAGAGATTGACGGCGATCTTGGTGTGATCGGGCCACTTTGCGGCTGCAGCGCACGCCTGCCTTATGGCCCATTCGCCGAGCGGGATGATGAAGCCGTTCTCTTCCGCCACGGGGATGAATGTGCCGGGCTGGATCATACCCTTGTGCGGATGGCGCCAGCGGATGAGCGCTTCGAAGCCACTGATCTGGTTGTCTTCGAGACTGACGGTAGGCTGGTAGTGCAGCTCGAACTCGCCTTCCACCAGCGCTCGGCGCAAATCGTATTCCATGCCGCGCCGCGCCTGCATCTGCGCGTCCATCTCCGGCTCGAAGAAACAATAGGTGCCGCGGCCGTCGCCCTTGGCGCGGTAGAGTGCAAGGTCGGCGTTGCGCAGCAACTGGTCAGGATCTACACCATCCGCCGGCCCTACCGCGATGCCTATGCTGGTGCCGATGATCACCTGCTGGCCGTCGATCTCAAAGGGCTCGCCCAGCGCGCCGATGATGCGCAGCGCCAACGCCGTGGCGTTGACCGGTTGCGTGATCGATGTCTGCACGATGGCGAACTCGTCGCCGCCCATGCGCGCCACCGTGTCGGTCTCGCTGATGCGGGCCCGCAGCCGTGCAGTGACCATCTTGAGCAGCTTGTCGCCGGCGGGATGACCCAGCGTATCGTTGACGTTCTTGAAAAGATCGAGGTCGAGAAGATGCACGGCCACGATGTCATTGCCTTTGAGACGTGCCAGCGCAGACTCCAGCCGTTCGTTCAGCAGCACGCGGTTGGGCAGACCGGTCAGCGCGTCGTGCAGCGCCATATGCGCAATCTTGGCCTCCGAGCGGCGCTGCTCGGTGATGTCTTGATGGGTTGTCACCGTGCCGCCGTCCGTCATCGGTTGCACCGACACCGTGATGAAGCGCCCGTCGTGCAGGGAACTGGTGTACTGAGCCGCCTTTTTTCCTGGCGTGCGGTTGAGCATCGATTTGAGCAGTTCGTCGGCGCTCCTGCCGGCAAGGTAGCCCTTGGCGATGCGATGCTCGAGGATCTGCTTCAGGGTGGTGCCCGGTGCCACCTCCTCCGGCGTCAGGCCATACATCTCCGCATAGCGGGCATTTGCCACCACCAGCCGATGCTCCGCATCGAACATGGCCAATCCCTGCACCATGTTGTTGAGGGCGGCGTCCAACTGCAAATTCTGAGCCTGTAGCTGCTCTTCGTGCTGCTTGAGCAGCGCGTGCTGTCGCGCGAGCTGGGCGTTCTGGGCTTCGAGTTCCTTGTCGCGCTGTTGCAGGATTTCGTTGTGACGCCGCAACTCTTTTTCCACTTCGCGCTCAGCCTGAGCATTGACGAGCGCGGCACCGACTGCCGCCAGCATTACCAGCATCGTGACGCCAGCCACCGCGAACGCCATCCCTACGGTATTGATGACTGATGGATGCACAATGATGGTTGGATCGGGAACGACGGTCGCAGCGGCCATTGCCGTGAAGTGCAGGGAACAGATGGCGATCGTCAGCAATCCGGGCGCGACCCATAGGGCCTTGCGGGGCTCCAGGCGACGGTTGGCGACCATGCCCGCAGCGGCGAGCGCTATGCCGAGGACCACCGATGCGACCACATGCGGCTTGTTCCACTCCAGCGCGCCGGGGACGATCAACGCTGCCATCCCTGTGTAGTGCATCGCGCAAATGCCCGCTCCCACCACGGCGCCGCCAACGGCTACCCTTGCATCCGCACCGTAGGTCGCGAGCACCTGGCCGACAGCACCGGTACCGAAGCGATATTGGGGGCGCGTTGCGTCCCTGCCGTCGACGGAGATCAAATAACCGATCGTCGTGACGCCGATGGCGATCACCAGTGACATCAGCGTCAACGAAGGATCATAGGCTGTTGGGAAGCCCGAATCGTAGGCCAGCATCGCCACGAAGTGGGTGGACCAGATGCCGGCGCCGGTGCTGAGGCCCGTCAAACCCAGCCAGGCCAAGCGGCGATATTGATGGTCCTGCATCGCCCGGGCGTTTGTCGCGCGGGCATAGATGCGAAAGGATGTGAAGGCTGCAGTCGCGCAGATGAGGGCAGCAAGCACTACGAGCCGGAGATCGTGCTCGGTCGCAATACAACTCAAAACGCGAAACATTGGGGGGCCCCAATTGGTGGCTTCCCCCTCCAATTATCCGGGTAATATCAAGCTGAAGTTAAATACTACGGTAGCGCAGAGCTGGTATGACAAAACAGACGTGTTAACGAACATCAATCATACTTTTAGAGATTCGCAGGAGCTAAGTATATCGGACATAAACACTTCGGTAACATCTCTCGGCCTGGTCGTGTTCGCCAGCGCCGAACCGCCACTGGACCGGCACGCGGCGCCGTCTTAAGTCTGTGCCATGCCCCTGAAAAACACGCGCGAGGTGCCGGTCGGCCCCGCGGCCCGGGCGCGCGCGGCAGCGAACGCTGCGCCGACCGGTCCGGCGGTCATCGCGCACTACCTGAAGACCTTGCCCAATTCACCCGGCGTTTACCGGATGATCGACGCCGAGGGCACCGTCATCTACGTCGGCAAGGCGCGCAATCTGAAAGCGCGGGTGACCAGCTACGCGAGGGCGGGCACTCATTCCAACCGCATCGTGCGCATGATCGCCAATACCGCCGCCATGGAATTCGTGAGCGTGCGCACCGAGGCCGAAGCGCTGCTGCTGGAAGCCAACCTGATCAAGCGCTTCCGGCCGCGCTACAACGTGCTGCTCAGGGACGACAAGTCGTTTCCCTTCATTCTGCTGGCAAGCGAGCATCGGGCGCCGCAGATCCTGAAGCATCGCGGTGCACGCAACCGCAAGGGCGAGTACTTCGGGCCGTTTGCCTCGGCTGGCGCCGTCAACCGCACCATCAACATGCTGGAGCGAGCGTTCCTGCTCCGATCGTGCTCCGACCCCGTGTTCGAGAGCCGCACGCGGCCGTGCCTGCTGCACCAGATCAAGCGCTGTTCGGCGCCGTGCACCGGCGAGATCGGGCTCGACGAATACAACGGGCTGGTTGGGGAGGCCGTGCGCTTCCTGCGCGGAGAGAGCCAGAACGTGCGCGAAATGTATCAGCGCCTGATGCAGGAAGCGGCCGACCGGCTCGACTACGAGCAGGCCGCCAAATACCGCAATCGCCTGTGGGCCCTGGCCCACGTCACCGCCGACCAGGCCATCAATCCCGAGGGCGTCGAGGAAGCCGACGTGTTCGCCGCCCACCAGGACGGCGGGCAGACGTGCGTTCAGGTGTTCTTCTTCCGCTCCGGTCAGAACTGGGGCAACCGCGCCTACTTCCCCAGGGCCGACCGCACATTTGCCATCGACGAGGTGCTGGAGAGCTTTATCGCCCAGTTCTACGACGACAAGCCCGTGCCGCGCCTCATTCTGCTGTCACACGAGGTACCGAGTCGGCAGTTGCTGGCCGATGCGCTGTCCACCAAGGCCGAGCGCCGCGTCGAAATCCGCGTGCCGCAGCGCGGCACCAAGACCGGTGTGGTCGAGCACGCACTGCAGAACGCGCGCGAGGCGCTGGGACGCAAGCTGGCGGAGAGTTCGTCGCAACTGACATTGCTCAAGGGTTTGCAGGAGCGTTTCGAGCTGCCGGCCATCCCGCGCCGCATCGAGGTGTTCGACAACAGCCATACCCAGGGCAGCAACGCGGTCGGGGCCATGATCGTCGCCGGCGCCTCGGGCTTCGTGAAGAACCAATACCGCAAGTTCAACATCAAGGCGGCCGACCTCACGCCGGGCGACGACTACGCCATGATGCGCGAGGTGCTGACGCGCCGCTTCAAGCGCCTGGTACTGGACGAGGCGGAGGCGCCCGTTTCCCCACCCGTCATCCCGGACGGAGCGAAGCGAGCCGAAGGCGAGCAGCGCTCCGATCCGGGATCTGATGGAGGCTCCGACTCGCTGCATGAGATCCCGGATAGCCTCAGCGCAAGCGCCTCGGCTTCCGGGATGACGGGAGCCTCCGTCTCACGCATCGAGCCGCCGCAACCTCCTCCGATCGACCGCCGTGGCGGCAGCGCGATTGCCTTCGGCGTGCTGCGCGCGGACGCGGCGAACGAGGGCGCGCCATTGCTTGAGCCGGAGCAAGGTTTGGACGATGCTGCTGAAGACGCGGTGGACGCCGATCCAGCGGTCGAGGAATTTCCCAACCGGCCGGACCTAGTGCTGATCGATGGCGGCCTGGGCCAGCTCAGCATCGCCCGGCAGGTTCTGGAGGAACTCGGCATTCGCGACGTAGCCTTGATCGGCGTCGCCAAGGGACCCGACCGCGACGCCGGCCGCGAACATTTCCATAGGCCCGGCCGCGACCGGCCGATGATGCTGGAGCCCCGCGACCCCGTGCTCTACTTTGTGCAACGGTTGCGTGACGAAGCCCACCGCTTCGTGATCGGCACGCACCGCGCCAAGCGCAGCAAGGCCATCGGCGCCAATCCCCTCGACGAGATTGCCGGCATCGGCCCGGGACGCAAGCGTGCGCTCCTCAAGCATTTCGGCTCGGCCAAGGCCGTGTCGCGCGCCGGTGTCGACGATCTCGCGGCGGTCGACGGCATCAGCGCGCAAATGGCGCAAACCATCTATGATTTCTTCCACGAACGGCACGGCTAGTGTCCTGATCGCGAAATTCGTCTCAGTCTGTGGCTTGCTCGGACCGAATTTCGCGATCTGAAAGGACACTAGCAAACTCGATGATTTTAGTGTGATTCAGATCGAGAAGTCCGCTCCGCCACCAAGCCGCCCACGATGGTGCGGACTTCTCGATCATCACACTAGGGGCCAACTTGCCCAAGTCGTGATCACCGGGCCCGGCCTCAGCCATTGACGCTCGAAGACCCAAATGCTCATGTCCGAGCCATGGAATCCGCCGCCACAACGCCGGGCGCAGTGAGTGCTGTCAGCCTGCCCAATATTCTGACGTACCTGCGCATTGTCGCGGTTCCGACGGTCGTCCTGTGCCTGTTTCTCATCCCCGGCGATAATGGGCGCTGGTGGGCGCTCGGCGTCTATGTCGCCGCCTGCATTACCGATTGGCTCGACGGTTTTCTGGCGCGCGTCTGGCGGCAGCAGTCGCAGCTGGGCCGCATACTCGATCCGATCGCCGACAAGCTTCTGGTCGGCGCGACACTCCTGATGCTGACCCATGACAACACGATCGACAGGGTTCATGTGGCGGCGGCGGTGATCATCCTGTGCCGCGAGATCCTGGTCTCGGGCCTGCGCGAATTCCTGGCCGAGCTCAACGTGCGGGTGCACGTCACCCAGCTCGCCAAATGGAAGACCACCATGCAGATGATCGCGCTCGGCGTGCTGCTGGCCGGACCTGCGGGCGACAAGCTCATTCCCGGCGTCACGTGGACCGGTCTCGTCATGCTGTGGATGGCCGCGCTGCTGACGCTATGGACCGGCTATGACTACCTCAAGGCCGCCGTGCGCACGGCCATCGAGCGCTAACGACGTGAAAAGCGCTGAACAACAATGTCCGTAAAGATCCGCTATTTCGCCTGGGTGCGCGAGAAGACCGGCAAGGCCGAAGAGATCGTCGATCTGCCCGCCGGCGTAACGACCGTCGCCGGCCTCGTGGCCTGGCTCACGCAGCGTGGTCCGGAATACGCTGAGGCCTTCGCCCGACCAGGCGTGGTGCGTGCTGCCGTCGATCAGACGCATGTACAGCAAACTGCAAGCATCGCGGGAGCGCGCGAGATCGCGTTCTTCCCGCCGGTGACCGGGGGCTGACGGTGAGCGTGCGCGTCCAGACGGAAGATTTCGAGATCGGCGCCGAGGTGGCCCGTCTCACTGCCGGCCGCACGGACATCGGGGCCATCGTCACGTTCACGGGTACGGTGCGCGCCGACAACAAGGGCAGCACGGTAACTGGCATGATGCTCGAGCATTATCCGGGCATGACCGAGCAGGAGCTGGCCCGCGTCGAGGCGGAAGCGAACACCCGCTGGTCGCTGCAGGCGAGCCTGATCGTGCATCGCGTCGGCGCGTTGAAGCCCGGCGACAACATCGTGCTGGTGGTCACAGCGTCGGCACACCGCGAGGCGGCGTTCGATGCCGCCGCGTTCCTGATGGACTACCTCAAGACCCGCGCGCCGTTCTGGAAGAAGGAAGTCGGACTCGACGGCGAAGGGCAATGGGTGGACTCGCGCGAAAGCGACGATCGGGCAGTGGAACGGTGGGAAAAGCCGTAGCCGTTGCGTCGGACCATCGGGTTACGCGGTGGTGGCTCGAAGGTCATTTGTCGCTGAGCACTGTGGCACCCAGGGCCGTCCGCGAAACACGAGCAATCGCCATGAACACACGTCCTGAAGAATTCGCGGAGCGGTTTTTTGGGGACAATGCCGAAAGCTATGATCACATTGCGCGCGTCTCGACGCTCGGGCTCGACGGGTGGTGGAAACGCAAGATTCTCAAGAAGATTCCGAAGGCACCCGAGCGAATCCTCGAGCAGGCCTGCGGGACCGGTATTCTGACCTGCAAGATCGCCCGGCTTTTTCCCGCGTGCCGCATTATCGGGGTGGAGCTGCATGACGCATATCTGGACATCGCCAGAAAAAAGGTTCGCGATCTCGGCCTCGGCAACGTGGAATTCATTCACGGCAGGGCCGAAGACGTGGTTCTGGACGGGGAGTTCGACTGCATCGTGTCCGACTACCTTGCCAAGTATGTCGACCTTGATCTTTTGGTGGCGCACGCTTGGAAAATGCTGCGCAAGGACGGCGTGCTCATCGCGCATGAACTTACGCGTCCAACCCACCCGCTGTTCCTGGCGCTCTGGAACGTTCACTTCAAGTTCTTGCAGGCCTACGGAACCTGGAAGCACCCCGAGTGGACCATGGCGTTCAACGATGTTCCAATGTTGCTCGCAAGAACCCGGTGGGTGGATGACTTGACGCAAGCCCTAAGAGCCAACCGGTTTTCGGACATCCGGATCGAAAATCAGATCCTTGGTGCATCCGCTATTGTGTCAGCGAGAAAGTAGCTCTGCATTAGCAGCGCAACCCGATCCACTTGCGCAGCGTACTTGAATTGATCGACGGGCGTGACAGCTTGCAGCCGGTGGCCACCGATACGGTCGCCTCTTTGGCGTAGGTCAGGCCTGCAGGCCTTCCAGCTTGTCTTTGGCCACGGGGGCAAGGTTGACGGACTCGCCACAGCCGCAGGAGCCGGTCTGGTTCGGGTTGGTGAACACGAACTGCGAGGACAGCTTTTCGGTGCGATAGTCCATTTCGGTGCCGAGCAGGTACATGACCGCCTTGGGGTCGATCAGCACCTTGGCGCCATCCTGCTCCACCACCTCGTCGAACGGCTTCTGCTCGGCCGCCCACTCCATGGTGTATTCCATCCCGGCACAGCCGCCCTTCTTGATGCCGATGCGCAGCCCGCCGGTGCCGGCACCCTTGTCGGCCAGGATGGCCTTGATGCGGTCGGCGGCGCGTTCGGTGAGCTTCATCACCTGGGGCCGGGGTCTTGATGACAGTTTGGGCATGCTCATGCGTGTTCTCGAGTTGTAGGCGATAGCTTGGCCTGCACGTCCTCAATATAAGGTATTCGCATCAGGAAATCGAGGGAGCACCGTCGGCCAACCCACCACTTCCTCCTGAAATATCGAATGATTCCAAAGGGAGTCTTGGAGCCCCATGTGCGGTCCTGTCGCCACCGAGGCGCATTACGGCCCGCTCTTGCATCAGTACAGCTCGTAAACATTGGGTTGAACGCTTGCGCGTGCGGGGTTACAGCGCATGCACATGCTGCGCTAGCCGGAGAACCTGATGTCCAAGCCTGCATTGCTGATGACCGGTGCCATGATGCCGCTGATCGAGAACGGCTGCGATGCCGCCTTCACCGTGCACAGGCTGCACAAGGCTGCGGACCGGGAGGCTCTGCTCAAGCAGGTCGCGCCCGAAATCCGGGCCATCTGCACGGGCGGGCATACGGGCGTGAAGACCGACGATGCGCTGATGGGGCGATTTCCCAATCTGAAGATCGTCGGCAATTTCGGGGTGGGCTACGACTCGGTTGAGGTGGCGGCTGCCGCCAGGCGCGGTGTGGTCGTGACCAACACGCCGGAGGTGCTGACCGAGGAAGTCGCGGATACGACGCTGGGGCTGCTGCTTGGCACGGTGCGGGAATTCTACCAGGCCGAGAAATGGCTGCGCGATGGGCGATGGGCGCCGGAGGGCGACTATCGCCTGACACCCGCATCCTTGCGCGACCGCTCCGTGGGCATCGCGGGCCTTGGCCGCATCGGCAAGGCGATCGGCCGGCGGCTGGAAGCCTTCGGTCTGCCGGTGAGCTATTTCGGGCGCAGCAAGCAGGCCGACGTGAACTACAAATTCTACAACGACCTTGTGGCCATGGCGCGCGATGTTGATACGCTTATCGTCGTGACCCCCGGCGGCCCGGGCACGCAGAACCTGATCAATGCCGCGGTACTTGGTGCGCTCGGGCCCCGCGGCATCCTGATCAACATGTCGCGGGGATCGGTGGTGGACGAGCCGGCACTGATCGATGCGCTCAAGAAGCGGACCATCCTTTCGGCCGGCCTCGACGTGTTTTTGGGGGAGCCGAAGGTCAACCCGACCCTGCTCGAACTCGACAACGTGACGATGTTCCCGCACGTGGGCTCGGCTTCCGTGCATACGCGCGACGCCATGGGGCAGCTGGTGGTGGACAACCTCGTGGCCTTCACGCAGGGCCGGCCGCCCAAGACGCCGGTGCCGGAGACGCCGTTCAAGGGCTGGTGAAGGCAATGCTGGCATCGCAGCGTGCCCTCTTCGACATCCCGCGCGACGTCTGCTTCCTCAATGCCGCATCGTGGAGTCCGCTGCCGCTGACGACGCAGGAAGCCGGCCGCGCCGGAGTAGCGCGCAAAGGACGGCCTTGGCTCGTCGACCAGGCTTTCGCGACCGGGCAGCACGAGCGTGCGCGGAGCGCGGCGGCGCGCCTGATCAACGCCGACGCCGATGACGTGGCGCTGATTTCATCGGTCGGCTATGGAGTGGCAACAGCCGCGAAGCTCCTGAAGATCGCACCCGGAACGCGGGTGCTGGTGCTGGCGGACGATCACTCGTCACCGGTGCTCGAATGGATGAGCCGGGCCGACGCGCAGGGTTTCACCGTAGAGGTGGTGCAGCGGCCGGGAAACGGCGACTGGACGGAAGCTGTGACCCACAGCATTGCGCGGCCCGGCGCGGCGCCGGTGGCCCTTGCGTCCATCTCGTCGGTGCATTGGTCGGACGGTGGCGTCGTCGATGTGGACCGGATCGCCTTGGAACTCAGGACGCGCGGTGCCGCATTGCTGATCGATGCCACGCAGAGCGTTGGCGTGCTGCCGCTGGACGTACGCGCTCTGGACCCTGACTTTGTGGTGTTCCCGACCTACAAGTGGCTGGTCGGGCCCTACGGACGGGCTTTCCTCTACGTTGCCAAGCGGCACCAGGACGGCATTCCGCTCGAGCAGACGAGCTACGGTCGCCGTGCCGTGCGGGCCGAACAGGACACCTACTTTGCCGACACGCGCTATGTCACCGGGGCGCGGCGTTTCGACATGGGCGAGCGTGACCATTTCATCTCGCTCGAAATGGCCTCCATCGGCATGGAATTGATGGCCGGCTGGGGCACGCAGTCCGTCAGCGCCCGGCTCGCCGCCATCACGGCGCGCATCGCCGACGGATTGGCCGACACGGACATCGTCGTGCCCCAAGCGCGCGGGCGAGCGCCGCATATCCTGAGCCTGAGCTTCCCGGCGGCTCGGACCGACGCGCTCGTCGAGCGGCTTGCCGCACAGCAAATCTACGTGGCGCCGCGTCTAGGAAGAATGCGGATCAGCCCGCACGTCTACAACGACGAGGCCGACGCGGACCGCTTCGTCGCGGCTCTGCGCGGGCTGCTGTCGCACGAGCGGAGCAGCCCGGCGGCTTGAGGTCGGATCAAGCAGGCTACCGATCGTGTGCCAGATATTGGTGAACGAACGCGATTGCCATGCTGCCCTCGCCGACGGCTGACGCAACCCGCTTGACCGGGCTCAGCCGCACATCTCCACACGCAAAGACGCCGGGAACGCTCGTCTCGAGCAGATAAGGATCGCGACTGTGCGACCAGCGATTGGCCTTGGTCAGGTCATCGCCGGTCAGCACGTATCCGCGCGAGTCGCGGGCGATGTCGGCGGGCAGCCACTCGGTCTCGGCGTCAGCTCCAATAAAGACGAACAGGCCGCCGCACTCGTGCCGCTGCACCTGCTTGGTCTTGCTGTCGCGCGTGTCGATGGCAGTCAGGTGCATATCGCCGTGCACAGCACTGACTTCCGACCACGGCTGAACTGCGACGTTGGATTTGCCGCGCAATTGCTCGATCAGGTAGTGCGACATGCTCTTTTCCAAAGACGCGCCGCGCACGATCAGCGTGACCTTGCGGGCGTGATTGGCAAAGAACAGCGCCGCCTGGCCGGCCGAGTTGCCGGCGCCGACGAGGTGGATGTCCTGTCCGTGCGTGCTGTTGGCTTCGCTGCGCGCGGCCCCATAGTAGACGCCCTTGCCGATCAGCCGGTCGAGGCCCTCGATCGCGAGGCGGCGCCACGACACGCCGGTGGCCAGAATGAGGGTCTTTGCGCAGACGACCTCCTCGCCATCCAGGACCACCTCGTGTGTCTTCGGGCTCACACGGACAACGGACCGCGTGACCAATATCTCGGCCCCGAGCCGTTTGGCCTGCTGCAGCGCACGACTGGCAAGCTCATCGCCGGATACCCCGCTGGGAAACCCTAGATAGTTCTCGATGCGCGAAGAGGTTCCGGCCTGTCCGCCGGGTGCTTCGCGCTCGACCACGATCGTGCGCAGCCCTTCCGAGGCGCCATAGACTGCCGCCGCGAGGCCGGCCGCACCACCACCCACCACGGCGACGTCGTAGTCGGCGAAGCGCGGGCTGGTTTGCAGGCCCAGGCGCTTGGCGACTTCGCGCACATCTGGCCGATTGACCATCTGGCCATCGGCCAATCGCAGCACTGGGCAGTCGCCTTCCTGAGGCGGGGCTCCACCCCAGAGCGCCGGCAGCTCCGGCGCGTCGGGCGTCAACCAGTTGAAGGAAATCTGATTGCGGGCCAGGAACCGCCGCAAGTTGCCGCATGCCGCATCCCAGCGGTGACCGACGAGCGTTGCGCGCGGCTTGGGCGGCTCGTTGGTAATGCTCTGGAGTCCTCCGATCCGCTCGCGCGCGAGCGCGCTGACCTTCGTGGAGACCTCCTTCGATACTGCGGCGACGGCGTAGTACTGCTGGACGTCCACGCGCATGACGCGGGACGGCTCTGCGGCCCGGTATCCGCCGGGAAACGGCGTGCCGAGTGCGATCGGCACCTCACCGAAAATGGTGCCGGGCAAGCGCCAGCCGAGCGTCCGCTCGATCCCGTCAAACGTCTTGATGACCTCGATCTTGCCGCTCAGGACGGCAAAGAGCGCGGGCTCTCCGCCCTCGGGAACGGCGAATTCACTCGCACTGAGGCGGAGGTCGGCCGACGTGCGAGCAAGGCGTTCAAGCTCCGCTCTTGCCAGGGTGGAAAACAACGGAATTGTCGCAACGTCTTCGACCGTCAACATGGCTCTCGATAGCCCCCCATAGATATGCGCTACTCATAGTCGCTGTTGCGGTTCATCGCCACCTCTGCTTCGGGTCGGGCTCGACAGCACGTTTACGGAGGGAAGCACCTTCCTTGCATCCCGGCAACTGCTGCGGCCGCCAAACTCCGGCTTGGCGGCCGCAACACCATCGTGGGGCAGACGCTTACGCGAGCCGACCCAGTTTTACCCGGCCTTACGCTGGAGGTGTTTGAACATGTGGCCCCGCGCCTCGTCGTCCATTTCGGACTTGAAGGTGTGCTTGTCCTTCAGCGCGATGGCGCGCGCGGCGGCAGGGCGGGCGCTGATCTCGTCGGTCAGCCGCTTCAGGTTGGGGAACTTGTCCCAAGCACCCTCACCCATGATGAACGGCACCATGCGGGCCCAGCCCCAGGCGTCCATGTCGACGATGGTGTAGGTGTCGCCGACGATATACTTGCGCTTGGCCAGCCGGGCTTCGAGGATGCTGTAGTGGCGCTCGGCCTCGTACTGGTAGCGGTTGTGGGCGTAAGGCACTTTCTCAGGCGCAAAATGGCGGAAGTGCACGCCCTGGCCCGAGAACGGACCGATGCCGGTGGCAACGAACATCAGCCACGACAGCAGTTCTCCCCGCGCGGCAGGCGGCGGGAGAAACTTGCCGGTCTTCTCGGCGAGATAGAGCAGGATGGCGTTACTGTCGAACACGGTGACGTCGCCGTCGACGACGACTGGCACCTTGCCGTTGGGATTGATGGCCAGGAATTCCGGCTTGAACTGATCGCCCTTGCGGGTGTCGATTGCGTGCGGCTCGAAGGGCAAGCCGGCCTCTTCGAGGAACAGCGCGACTTTGGTTGGATTGGGCGAGCCGTTGAAATAGAACTTCAGCATGAACAAGCCTCTTGCATTTGAGCCATGGCGCTAGCACCTCCATCGAGGCCACCGCGAGACGCGACCGCTCTTGTTACGCTACGGTCCGCCTCGACTGCAATCACTGCTATGCTCGCGCCGGTTGCCTGATCACCGCTGCAAGGAGGGCTTCGCCCTGCGCCTGTCCATTCTCGATCAGTCCGTCGCCGTGTCGGACCGCCCGCATGGGCAATCCATCCGCGATACCATCGCGCTCGCGCAGTACTGCCGAGACGCTCGGCTATGAGCGCTTCTGGGTGTCGGAGCATCACAATCACGGCACCATCGCCGGCACGGCGCCCGAAATCCTGATGGCGGCCATCGCGGCCACCACCAAGAGCATCCGGGTCGGCAGCGCCGGCGTGATGCTGCCGCACTATGCGCCGCTCAAGGTGGCGGAGCAGTTCCGGGTGCTGGACTCGATCGCGCCGGGCCGCATCGATCTCGGCCTCGGACGCGCACCGGGCTCCGATGGGCGAACGGCCTTCGCCTTGAATCCGATGGCGAACGAACGCCCTGCGCTGTTCCCCAACGACGTGCGCGACCTGATGGCGTGGGTGTCAGGATCGCCGCTGCCCGAGGGGCATCCGTTCGCTGCGGTGAAGGCCTATCCACTGGGCGAGACGTCGCCCGAGATCTGGATGCTCGGCAGCTCCGACTACGGCGCCCAGGTGGCGGCGCACTTCGGGCTGCCCTATGCGTTTGCCTGGTTCTTCACCGACGGCAAAGGCGGCCCGGAAGCGCTGAAAATCTATCGCGACCTTTACAAGCCGAGCCCGCGTCACCCCGAGCCGCACGCTGCGCTGTGCGTGTGGGCGCTCGCGGCCGAGACCGAGGAGGAAGCGCAGTTTCATTTCTCCTCGCGCGCGCAAGTGCGCCTGCTGCGCGATCGCGGCATCTTTGCGCCGCTCGAGCCGGCGGCCGTCGCGGCCGCTCACCCCTATTCGGAAGGAGAGGCCGCGCGCATCGCCGACATGCGCAAGACGGCGTTTGTCGGTACGGGCCCGCAGGTCGCCGAGCGGATCGACGACCTGGCCAAGCGGCTCAACGTGCAGGAGATGGCCGTTGTAACGTGGGCGCATGACGAGGCTGCGCGCCGGCAAAGCTACCGGCTGCTGGCGAAGGCGATGGGCATGAGCGGCGACTAGCTCGACCGAGACGAAATCAGCCCCAGGTGCAGCGCAGTTGCTGGCACACGCGCCGGCCGGCATCCATGCGGCAGGTGCCGCGCACGAAGCTGCAGACCCGGCAGCTGTAGGACGACAGGCATCCGCGATAGCTGCCGTTGCGTGCAAAGTTGCAGGTGCGGATGGTCTGGCAGTCCCTGTTGAGATCAAGCCCGGCAGGCTGGGCCACGGCGTCTTGAGCCGCAAGGCCAAGCAGGCCGCTGGCGAGCAGCGCCAATAGCCACGTGCGTACGCTTCGCATCGCGGGTGCCTCAGGTTGCAGTTTCGTGCGCCCAATCTCAACCGAACGTCCGTGGTCTGCAACGCCCGGCCGCGAAATTGGTTCAGGGAGTGTGGACCTGTGCCCCAACGGCAACGCTAGGGGCGGCAGCACCCTAGGGGCGAATGTTGGTTCCCGGCGTCATTCCCGCCAAGCGAAGCGTAGAGCGGGAATCCAGCCAAGTGGCGCTGTTCGCATCTGGTTTCCCGCTTACGCGCTCCGCGCTCGCGGGAATGACGAAACGGCTGGGTCCCGGATATGCGCTGAAGCGCATTCCGGGAAGACAGATAGCGCTACTCCGCGGCCTGCTTCTTGGGCTGGACGGCGGCGGTGTAGTCGTTGATCAGCGTCTCGCAGATCTTGCCGGGCTTGTACCTGTGCGGGCCGATCTCGGCCACCGGGGTCACCTCCGCCGCCGTGCCGGTCAGGAAGCATTCAGAGAAGCTGCCAAGCTCGTCGGGCATGATGGTGCGCTCGATCACCTGCAGACCGCGTTTCTGGGCGAGGCCGATGACGGTGCCGCGCGTGATGCCGGCGAGGAAGCAATCGGCCGTCGGCGTATGCAGCACGCCATCCTTGATGAAGAAGATGTTGGCGCCGGTGCATTCGGCGACGTGGCCGCGCCAGTCGTACATCAGGGCGTCGGCATAGCCTGCACGCTCGGCGCGGTGCTTCTCGATGGTGCAGATCATGTAGAGACCGGCAGCCTTGGTCTTGGCCGGCGCGGTTGCGGGATCGGGCCGGCGATACTTGGCGACGGTGAGGCGCAAACCTTTCAGGCGCTCCTCCATCGGAAAGTAGGAGCCCCAGTCCCAGGCGGCGACGGACAGATGGATCTTGGTCGACTGGGCGGACACGCCCATCATCTCGCTGCCGCGCCAGGCGATGGGGCGCACGTAGCAGTCGCTGAGCTTGTTGGCCTTGATGGTGTCGCGGCAGGCCTGGTCGATCTCGGCGACGCTGTAGGGGATGGTGAAATCCATCGTCTTGGCGCCGTCGTAGAGACGCTGGCTGTGCTTCGTCAGCTCGAAGATCTCGCCGCCGTAGGCGCGCTCGCCCTCGAACACGGCGCTCGCGTAATGCAGCGCGTGGGTCAGCACGTGCACGTTGGCTTCGCGCCATGGCACCAGCTTGCCGTCGTACCAGATGAAGCCGTCGCGATCGTGATAGGGGGATGTATCGACCATGCGCATCTCCTCCCGGGGTCATAGGCCCGAGCTCGCCTAGTTCTTGTCGCTGCGCCCGTTAAGCGTAATCGGGCCCGCTGCGGCGCAGCCCGAAAAAGCATGGCAATCAAGGGCCGCCGGCGGCATTTGCCCGCACGAAAAGGCTTGCCAGCACTAACAATCGGGGTCAAATAAGTCAACATGGCTGACATAAATTCCGAGGCGATGGGCCGCGTGCGCCTGCCAGTCGGGGACAGGGCGGACAAGTCACCTCTGCCCGCGCCGGACCCCCGTTTCATCACGGTCGTCGAGCTGCTGTTTTTCGCCTATCGCGACTTCACCCGGGAGGCGGATGCGGTGCTTGCCGAGTTCGGATTGGGCCGGGCGCATCACCGCGTTCTCCACTTCGTCAACCGCAATCCGGGATTGCGGGTGGCGGACCTGCTCGAGGTACTGAAGATCACCAAGCAGAGCCTGGCCCGCGTGCTGAAGCAGCTCGTCGACGAAGGCTGGATTGCCCAGCAGGCGGGGGTCGACGATCGTCGCGAACGGCTGCTGCGCGTGACGGAAAAGGGTGCGAGCCTCGCGGGCCGTCTCGATCAGCTGCAAGCCAAGCGGGTTGCGGGCGCCCTGGAAGTATGCGGTCCCGGCAATGAGGCGATCGTGCGCCAGTTTCTTTTCAGCATGATCAGCCTGGAAGAGCGCGGGCAAGTGAAGTCGCTGCTGCCGGCGGGAGCCGCCGCGGCAGTGCGCGACTGAAGCTGAACCGATTGCACCGGGGATGCCCATGGAATCGCTTCTCGACAATGCGCCGCATATTCTTGTGGTCGACGACGACCAGCGCATCCGCGATTTGCTGGCGCGCTATCTGCACGAGAACGGCTTTCGCGTGACGACAGCCGTCGACGCCGCTTCTGCGCGCGCTTCCATGCGCGGCCTGGCTTTCGACGTCGTCATCCTCGACATCACGATGCCGGGAGAGAGCGGGCTGGATCTGGCTCGTGACCTCAAGAGCATCTCCAACATCCCCATTTGCATGCTGACCGCACGCGCCGAAGCGGAAGACCGCATCCTGGGGCTCGAGGTCGGTGTCGACGACTATGTCGCAAAGCCGTTCGAGCCGCGGGAGCTGCTGCTCCGGCTGCAGAACATCCTCAAGCGGGGCAAGGGCCCGTCCGGGCCGCGCGACGAGATCACCATGGGCGATTTCACCTTCCACGTGGGACGCGGAGAACTCAAGCGTGGCGAGGAGTCCATCAAGCTGACCGAGCGCGAGCGCGATCTGCTGCGCCAGTTCGCCCAGCGGCCGGGAATGCCGATCGCCCGCCACGAACTGGCTGCCGACGAGTTCGACCGGCACGGAACGCGCCATCGACGTGCAGATCAACCGCCTGCGCCGTAAGATTGAAACCGACCCGGCCAATCCGGTCTATTTGCAGACAGTGCGGGGCAAAGGCTACATACTCTACACCGACTAGCGTGATGATTGAGGAATTCGCCTCTTCCTCGCGGCGCGCCCATGAGAGAAATTCTCGATCTGAATCACGCTCGAACCATAAACTTGCTAGTGTTTATTCGATTGCGAAAGTCCTTCAACGCCGGTTGCAAGATCAGACGAGCTTCGCGACCGGGATACTAGAGGCGAAGGGAGCGCCAAGCGCAGGTCCATGCTCGCGCCCAAGGGACAGACCCCGGACGCACCGCGCGACTGGATGAGCCGGGCGCGGACGGCGTGGACGGGCATCGCCAAGATGCTCGGCGACCTTGCGCCCAAGGGCCTGTACGCCCGTGCCCTCATCATCATCATCGCGCCGATCGTGCTGCTGGAAAGCGTGGTCGCGTTCGCGTTCATGGAACGCCACTGGAACCAAGTGACGCGGCGCCTGTCGGAGGCGACTGCACGCGACATGGCGGCAGTTGTCGATCTGTATCAGGCGGGTGCCTATGCCGACGAGAATCGGCTCGCCGACCTGGCCCAGATCAGGTTCGGACTTTCGATGACCGTCATGGCGCCGGGCAAACTGCCGCCCACGCAGCCCAAGCCGTTCTTCGATCTGCTCGACCGGGCGCTGTCGGAGGAGATCAGCACGCACGTCAAGCGCCCGTTCTGGATCGACACGGTCGGCAACCTTCGGCACGTCGAGATCCGCGTCAACCTCGACAACGCCATCCTGCGCTTCACTGCGCCGCGCGCGCTGACCTACGCCTCCAACTCGCACATCTTCCTGATGTGGATGGTTGGCACGTCCGTCGTGCTGCTGACCGTGGCCATCCTTTTCCTGCGCAACCAGATCCGCCCGATCCTTCGGCTCGCCGAAGCCGCCGACGAGTTCGGCAAAGGCCGGCCCATCCCGCAAGACTTCCGCCCCCGCGGTGCGCGGGAAGTGCGCCAGGCGGCCCAGGCATTTCTGGAGATGCGCGATCGCATCAAGCACCACGTCGAACAGCGCACGACCATGCTCGCGGGTGTGAGCCACGACCTGCGCACCGTACTGACCCGCTTCAAGCTCGAGCTTGCGCTGCTCGGCAGCACACCGGAAGTGGAGGCCCTGCGCAGCGACGTCAACGAGATGCAGCACATGCTGGAGGACTATCTCGCCTTTGCCAAGGGCGACGGCGGCGAGGCGGCTGCGCCAACCAACGTTGGCGACCTGCTGGAGGAAGTGAACGAGGACGCGATACACTACGGCACGCCGATCGAGATCAGAATGCGCCACCCCAACCGCGATCTCGTGCTGCCGCTGAAGCGGCAGGCATTCAAGCGCGCTGTGACCAACCTCGTGATCAATGCCGCCCGCTTTGGAGACTACGTCGTGATCCGGGCCGGCGCGGACAAGGAATGGCTGCGCATCGAAGTCGACGACGACGGACCGGGTATTCCGCCGGCCGAGCGCGACAACGTCTTCCGGCCGTTCTACCGGTTGGGCAACGGCCGCAACCAGGACATGGGCAACACCGGCCTCGGGCTGGCAATCGCCCGCGACATCGCCCGCAGCCACGGCGGCGACATTGCGTTGGGCGAGTCGTCGATGGGCGGTCTGCGCGCGACGGTGCGCGTGCCGCTGTAGCGCCCTTCAGTACAGCCGGCCGCCATTCGGGACGGATCGTTCCGGCATGACCAGCACGACCTCGCCGCTCGCGTCGGGAAAACCCAGCGTGAGAACCTCCGACATCGTCTTGCCGATCTGGCGCGGGGGAAAGTTGACGACGGCGGCCACCTGGCGGCCGATCAGCGTCTCGGGGCGGTAGTGGACGGTAATCTGCGCCGAGCTTTTCTTGACGCCGATCTCGGGGCCGAAATCGATCTCGAGCCGGATGGCGGGCTTGCGCGCGCCGGCCAGCGGCTCTGCCGCAACGATAGTGCCGACGCGGACATCGACCTTCATGAAATCGTCGAACGTAATGCGCGGCTGCGATGCATCGATGTCGCTCATGCGTCTCCCTCGCATATCAGCCGCAGCCGGCGCTCTTGCCGTTGTGATATGATCCACGCACGCTATGCTTCAAGTTCATTCGTAGATTGTGGTGCATTGCGTGACGGCCGGACAGCGCCGTTCGTTGATGGAGGGAAGGGCAAATATGCTGCATGCCAAATACTGGACGATCTGCGTTGCGGTTGTTCTGGGCCTGACAGCGGCGGCCAATGCCCAAACCGACGGGCGCTTCAGCGGCGACCCCGCCGTGAAGATGCTGGCCGACGGCCGCAACATGCAATTGATCGATGCGTTCTCCTACACCGATCCGAAGGGGCAGAAATGGGACGTGCCCGCCGGCACCAGGACCGACGGCGCATCCATCCCGCGCTTCCTGTGGGTGAGCTACCCGCCGTTCACGGGCAAATACCGGCTGGCCGCCGTCGTGCACGACCACTATTGCCAACTGCAATCGCGCGGCTGGAAAGACACGCACAAGGTGTTCTACGACGCCATGCGGACTTCGGGCGTTCCGGAGAAAACTGCGAAAGTCATGTACGGCGCGGTCTACGGCTTTGGCCCGCGCTGGGGAACGCGGTCCGAACAACGCGCACCGGCAGCGGAAAGGAGCCCCAGCCCCCTGGCGCAGGCGAAAGTCCTGCGCGACCTCGAGGCCTGGATCTCACGCGACAATCCAAGTGCGGAAGACATCGAGAAAGCATTGGATGGCGGTCGCGTACCCAAATAAATCCGGCCAAGTAACGGCGAGCTGATCGCTACAGAGCGGTGGTTTCGGGGCTGGGCTTCGGCTCGGGTTTAGCGGGCTGGCCGCGCAGAACGGAACGGAGGAACGCTGGACCATCTGTGGCAAAGCGATTGATAACGGCGCCGACCTGCTCGACGTTGCGTACCGTGCGCTCACCGCGGCGCAGCCGCCGGTCGAGAGCGGCCATGGTGCGCGCGAGGCCCGCATCGTCGTCCTCGAGCCAGACGCGGAACACCGAGGCATAGACCATCGCCAGGCCCGAGACCCGCAACCCCCCGCCGACGCCGTCGGTGCCGATGCCCGCGGCCTGCAGCATCCAGTGCATGGAGGCGAGGAACGGACGTGCCAAGGCAAAATCGGCAGGACCCGAGGCGTGAATGGATTTCAAGGCCGCCTTGTGGGGGCCGAGCACATCGAAGCGGGTCATAAGGATGTCGAACAAGACATCGCGCGGCTCCTGGCCTTCGGCGCGCTTGGGGGCCCGCTTCAGCACCTCGTCGTCGACCGCGCGCAGCAGCCCGGCAATGACGTCGTCCTTGGTGTTGAACTGCCCCCTAAGGTCGCCGAGGGGCAGATTGGCCGCTTCCGCAACATCCAGCAGGGTGACATCGCTCCAGCTCTTCTTGGCCGCGCAATCCAGCGCGGCAGACAGGATGCGGCCCTTGGGGGTGGTCTGGTCGAGCATGATGATCTGTCCTCTCCCGGATAGATCGGTGAAAAGGACAGCCAAATCAACCCTGGAACGACAGCAAACTTACCTGACGGCGGGAATGGAGGTCGGACCGGGCCAAATATCCGGACGGTATCATTCCCCCCGGGCCCCATTCGGGGCCGGCGTGCGGTCTCTAACACCCCTCGGGATCGCGCACGTGCGGGTGCGGGTATCTACAAAAGGATTGACATTCAACCGCCAGGGCCTAGCTAAACGGCACTTATGAATACGGCCAATCCCCTCGACCTCACGGCGACCGTGGACACCCGCGTGCTGGAAGCAACCACGCCCAGCAGCGACTACCTCGATGTTTCCCCTTCCAGGCCCCTGCGCCTCGATTCCCGGAGGCAGCTCGCGCCCTACCGCATTGCCTACAAGACCTATGGCGTCCTGAATGGGGCGAAGTCGAATGCCATTCTCGTTACGCATGCCCTGACCGGCGACCAGTACGTGGCGAGCCCGCATCCCATCACCGGCAAGCCCGGCTGGTGGGAGACCATGGTGGGTCCGGGCAAGCCCATCGACACCGACCGCTTCTTCGTCATCAGCCCCAACGTGCTGGGCGGCTGCATGGGCTCGACGGGACCGGCCAGCACCAACCCCGAGACCGGCAAGCCCTGGGGCTTGGATTTTCCGGTCATCACCGTCGGCGACATGGTGGAGGCGCAGGTTCCGCTGATCGACCATTTCGGCATCGACCAGCTGTTCTGCGCCATCGGCGGCTCCATGGGCGGCATGCAGGTGCTGGCCTGGGCGGCGCGTCATCCCGAACGGGTCGCGACCGCGGTGCCGGTTGCCACCGCCGCCCGGCATTCGTCGCAGAACATCGCCTTCCACGAAGTCGGCCGGCAGGCCGTCATGGCCGACCCGAACTGGGCGCAGGGACGCTACCTGGAAAGCGGCCACGAGCCGCGCAACGGCTTGGCCGTGGCGCGCATGGCCGCTCATATCACCTATCTTTCGGAGGAAGCACTGCAGCGCAAATTCGGCCGCTCGCTGCAGGATCTGGCTGCCAAGAGCTTTTCGTTCAACGCCGACTTCCAGGTCGAGAGCTACTTGCGCCACCAAGGCTCGACGTTCGTCGACCGCTTCGACGCCAACAGCTATCTCTACATCACCCGGGCCATCGACTATTTCGACCTCGCGGCCGAGCACGGCGACGTGCTGGCCAATGCCTTCAAGGGCACCAAAACGCGCTTCTGCGTCGTATCGTTCACCAGCGACTGGCTCTATCCCACGCGCGAGAGCCGCGAGATCGTGCATGCACTGAATGCGGTGGCAGCCAACGTCAGCTTCGTGGAGGTGGAGTCCGACAAGGGCCACGACGCGTTCCTGCTCGAAGAGCCGGAACTGTTTGCGACCATTCGCGGCTTCCTCAACGCGGCCGCCATCAAGCGCGGGTTGAAAGCCGGGAGAGGCTGATGCTGGCGCCCAACACCCAACAAACCAACCGCGTCGACCATCTGCTGATCGCCGAGATGGTGGCGCGCGGCTCGCGCGTGCTCGACGTGGGCTGTGGCGACGGTGCGCTGCTGCAACTGCTGTCGGATACCAAGGATGTGGACGGGCGCGGGATCGAGGTGAGCCGCGAGCGCGTCAATGCCTGCGTGGCGCGCGGGCTTTCCGTCGTGCAGGGCGATGCCGACCGCGATCTTTCCGACTATCCCGACGACGCCTTCGACTACGCCGTTTTGAGCCTCACCATCCAGGCGACGCGCCAGCCCAGGGTCGTGCTCGAACAGCTGCTGCGCATCGGCCGCCACGCGATCGTCTCGTTCCCGAACTTCGGTCACTGGCAGGTGCGAGGCCGCTTGCTGGTTACGGGCCGCATGCCGGTGACGGACAACCTGCCGGACGCCTGGTACGTCACCCCCAACGCCCACCTGTGCACCATCAAGGACTTCGCCGATCTGTGCAAAGTGGTGAACGCGCGCGTGGAGCGGGCGGTGGCGTTCAATGCCTGGGGTCAGCAGCTCGGCACCTGGCTGCCGCTGACCGTGCACAACATGATGGGCGAGAAGGCTGTGTTCATGCTGACCCGAAAGGGTCCACCCTAGCAATTAGTCCGGTTGGTGGGAGACCTATAATGACGATTGTTTTTCGTGTTGTTGCTCCGTTCATTGCTCTGCTGCTGGCCGCCTCGGCTCCCGCGCACGCACAGAAAGCCAGCCTGGTGTCCATTCAGACGCCGCGCGGCGTCAAGCAGGCTTTCATTCTCATCAAGCCCGACAAGCCTGTCGCTTCCGTCATCCTGTTTGCCGGCGGTCACGGCGCGCTCGGCTTGCAAAGCGCATCGGCCATGAAGTGGGGCAAGGGCAACTTCCTTGTGCGGACGCGCGACAAGTTCGCGGCCCACAACCTCATGGTGGCCGTCATCGATGCGCCATCCGACCAGCAGAAGGGAATGAACGGCATCTTCCGCATGGGCAGCGCGCACGCCGGCGACATCGGTGCGGTGGCAGCCCATCTGAAAAAAGAAGCGGCCGTTCCCGTCTGGCTGGTCGGGACCAGCATGGGAACGTTCTCGGCGGCAGAGGGTGCGATCGCCGCCAAGAACATCGACGGCCTCGTGCTCACGTCGACGATCACCCGCGCCAAATCCCACTGGACGATTGCCCAGAGCCACAGCGACGGCGTGGCAAGCATGCCGCTGCAGCGAATCACGGTGCCAACGCTGATCGTGTCCCACACCAAGGACGGCTGCGATATCACGCCTGCCGGCGACGCACCGAAGCTGCGCAAGGGCCTAACAAATGCCAAGGTCGTGGACGTCGTCTTGCTGAGCGGCGGCGATCGGCCCAAGTCGGACCCTTGCGAAGCCATGTCACAGCACGGCTTCCTGGGAATCGAGGGCCAGGCCGTCGATGCGATCGCCAAGTTTGTCACGGCCAACAGCAAATGACGTGATTAGCGATAGCTGTTGACTGTCCTTGAATAAGCCGCGGACGGGTGCCAGTACCTGCCATCATCGGCTTGGCCCGGCCGCTGGAGCATTGACCTGCTGCCGACAGGTTGTCCGCGTATCGGAGTGACTGGATGCGTCTTGCTCGCTTGTTTGCTCCGTTGCTCGTGCTCGCCTTGATAGCGCCGGCGGCAGCGCAGCAGGCCGATCTGGTTTCCATCGTCACGCCCAGGGGCGTCGCGCAATCCTTCATTCTGATCGAGCCGGAAGACCCTGTCGCCGCCGTCATCCTGCTCGTCGGCGGGCACGGCGCGCTGGGCCTCAAAAGTCCCACGGAGATGGATTGGGGAGAACGCAGCTTCCTCGTGCGGACGCGCGAGAAGTTTGCCGCGCAGAAGCTGATCGTCGCGCTCGTCGATGCGCCGTCGGATCGGGAGGACGGCATGGACGCCGCGTTTCGCATGGGCAATGCGCATGCCGGCGACATCGACGCCGTCGGAGGCTATATCAAGCAGCTGGCGGATGTGCCTGTCTGGGCCGTCGGTACCAGCACGGGCACGTGGTCGGCGGCCTGGAACGCGATCGCAGCCGACAATATCGATGGCCTCGTGCTGACCTCGACGATCACCAAGCCGAGGCCACATTGGAAGCTGGCCCAGACCCACCCCGACGGCGTCGCGAGCCTGCCGCTGGACGAGGTCCTGCTGCCGACGCTGATCCTCGCTCACGCAGAGGACACCTGCGATACCACGCCGCCGGACGGCGTCTCGAAGCTGCGCGACCGGCTCACGAACGCGCAGCCGGTGGAGGTCGTGATGCTGAAAGGCGGCGAGCCGAACCCGTCGGAGGCGTGCGAGGCCATGTCGCGGCACGGCTTTCTGGGCATCGAGGACGAAGCCGTCGGCGCCATCGTGAAGTTCATCACGGCCAACAGCGCCAAAGAGGCTAACGGGGCCAACGATGCAGACGGGAAATAGCCGGCGCACCATCGCGTGAGCCGCGGCCGTCCTTGAGCAGGCCGCGTGCGGGCACCAGCACCGTCTTACCTTTTGCCGGCTTACCCTTGGGCAGGGCCCCCATCAGCTCCTTGCGCGCCTCGACGATGATGACACCGGCAAAGGCCGGCCACAGCCGGGCGCCTATGCGCTCGAACGCGGTCGCCCACCGCACCAGCCAGTGCCGGTCCATCGGCGGCATGTAGAGCGCGGACGTCCACAGCGTGGGGGTGAACAGTGCATCGGTGAGCAGACGCTCGAGCTGCCCGCGGCTGTAGGGCCGGCCATGGCCGAACGGTGTGGTATCGAAGCGTGCCCAGAGGCCCCGCCTGTTAGGAACGACAATCAGCAGCCGGCCCTCCGGCGCCAGCACGCGCCACATCTCGCGCAGCAGCGGCCCGGCGCGCTCGGCCACCTCCAGGCAATGCACGCAGAGCAGGTCGTCGACTGAAGCGTCGGCCAGCGGCAGCATGGATTCGGAGACCATGACGGACAGCACATTGCCCGACGACGGCCACACCAGCGCACCCTGGCTGGCCGGCATCAGTGCACCCAGCCGCGCAGCCTCGCCGCGGAACATGCCGATATAGGGCACGGCAAATCCAAGCCCCATGAGCTGGCGGCCCTGCGCGCTGCGCCAGCGGGCGCGGATGCGCTGCGTCAGCAGCCGGCGCACGATGCCGCCCAGGGGCCGGTTGTAAAAGCTGCGAAGCTCGAGAACGTCGTTCTGCATGACGGGGTGGTGACGCTCGCGCCTTGGACAGTTGAATTCGAAGAATTGGCTGTTAGGGTGCGGCTCGACAGCAAAAATGCAAGCGAAAGCGCGAGAGTATAGCCCATGGCCACACTCGAAATTCACCAATTCCCCTGTCTCTCCGACAACTACGGCGTGCTGATCCACGATGCCGGCGCAGGTCTCACGGCCTCCATCGACGCGCCGAACGCAGCCACCGTGACCGCAGCGCTGAAGGAAAAGGGCTGGAAGCTCACCCACATTCTCACCACCCATCATCACGCCGACCATACCGACGGGAACGCTGCCTTGAAGGCCGAGACCAAGTGCACCATCATCGGCCCGCGCAACGAAGCGGCCAAGATCCCCGGCATCGACAAGCAGGTGGGCGAGGGCGACACGTTCACGTTCGGCAGCGCACGAGGTGCAAGTGCTCGATACGCCCGGCCACACCGCCGGACACATCACCTATGTCTTCCCATCAGCCAAGGTGGCCTTTGCCGGCGACACGCTGTTTGCCATCGGCTGCGGCCGCGTGATCGAGGGCAACGCGCAGATGATGTGGCAATCGCTCAAGAAGCTGATGGCGCTGCCGAAGGACACGACGGTCTACTGCGGCCACGAGTACACGCAATCCAACGCCAAGTTCGCGCTCACCATCGAGCCCGAGAACGCGGCGCTGCAGAAGCGGGCCAAGGAGGTCGACCAGTTGCGCGCCGCCGGCAAGCCGACGCTGCCCACCACCATCGGCATCGAGCTGGAGACCAATCCGTTCCTGCGCCCGCACGTGGCCGCGATCCAGAAGCGGCTCGGCATGGAAGGCAAGCCCGAGTGGCAGATCTTCGGCGAGATCCGCGAGCGCAAGAACCGGGGATGATGTTCCGAGGCCTTCGCCAGCAAGTCAGATGTCGCGATGCCACCCAAGAAGCCGAGCGCAAAGTACCTGGCCAGAGCGGCCGCTTTCGCCGAAGCCATCGATATCGGCACGGCGATCGCCAAGGCGGTACCTAGCGTCGCGTGGGAGAATTGGGAAACCCTTTACAAGACGTCGGCGCTCGCACCCGAGCCTGCGTTTGCGACGCTCAAGAGCCTCGCATATCTGGAAGACGCCTTCTTCACCTACTGGAACGAGACGAGCGGAGAGCACATCGAGCGCTTCTGGCAGCGTGTGACAGAGCGGGACTTGCCGTTCCAACGGAGGGATCTCGTGCGCGAAGTTCTCAGCCGCGGGCGCATCAGGACCGAGATGGAGTATCAGACCATCGTCGACGCGTGGGTGATCCTGCAGCAGATCGGGAAGGTCTCGCAGACTGAGGCGGAAAGCTTGAGCAAAATGATGGAGCAGTTCGAGCAGCATGCGAAGGCTCCCAAACGAACCCGTTCCGGGTGAGCGCAGGGGCCATGTGCGCAGATCGTTCAGCAAACCTCTCCGCCGACGAAATCATCCGCCTGCTGGCGCTGCAGCCGCATCCCGAGGGCGGGCACTACCGCGAGACGTTTCGCGATTCGCAAAATAACGATGCGATCTCGGGCCGCGCTGCCTCCACAGCGATCTACTTCCTGTTGCGGGCCGGCGAGATTTCGCGCTGGCATAGGGTGGACGCGGCGGAAGTCTGGCACTGGTATGCCGGCGCACCGCTCATGCTCAGCATCGCTGAGGGCGCGGAGAAGCGCGGGATCAGGCTTGGCACAGACCTTCTTGCCGGCGAGCGACCACAGGCCGTGGTGCCGGCGCGCGCCTGGCAGCAGGCGCAGAGCCTCGGTGACTGGACGCTGGTGGGCTGCACCGTTGCGCCGGGCTTTGAATTTGCGGGTTTCGAGCTGGCGCCGCCGGGGTTCGATCCCGTCGCCTAGCGACAGATTCGCAACACCGGCCGGTCCATGATGCGGTTACCCACCGCACCGGCAAGGCCTTGGCCAACCTAACATTATGTTGATGATACACGAGTGCGCTCTACCTGCGCTTGCAGCCACCACGCGACTCAGATTTTGCATTGTGTTGCAAAAGAACTAACGCCGCAGTGGGGGTACCGGGAATGAAACGGGAAGCGGGCGGGCCGTGCCTCAGCGCACTGTTTGTCGACTATGACAACATCTACCTGTCGCTGAAAAGAAAAAGCGAGGATGCCGCCAAGCGCTTTGCCAAGGATGCGATGTCCTGGCTGCGCGAGATCGAAAGCGGACGGCTGATCACGCCCACCAACGCGCAGTTCGGCAGCACACCCCGCCGCATCGTCATGAACCGCTGCTACGGCAATCCGGTGCCGCGGCGCAACCAGCACGACAACTCCACCGACATGAACTCCTTCCCGTTCGTGCGCCACCACTTCCTGCGCGCCGGGTTCGAGGTGATCGACTGCCCGCCGCTCACCGCGCAGCTGAAGAACTCCGCCGACATCCGCATGGTCATGGATATCCGCGACCTGCTGATGCACGACACCTATTTCGACGAGTTCATCATCCTGTCGGGCGATGCCGATTTCACGCCCGTGCTCATCCGCCTCAGGGCGCATGCGCGCCGCACGGTGATCTTCGCCAACGACTTCACCGCGGCGCCCTATACGGCCATCAGCGACGGCGAGATCCGCGAATCCAACCTGATCGAGCTGATCCTGGCGGGCGAGCTGCCTGCAGAGGGCACCGACGCGCTGCCCGCCACCCCGCCAAAGGAACGGGTGGAGGACGCACGACGCCAGATCCTGGCCGAGGTGGTCGCAGGCGTGCGGTCGTCGCCGGCCCCTGTGCCGCTCGAGGCGCTGGCCGACCGTGCGCTGCGCGCGCTGGGTCACGAGAAGACCATTGCCACCGGCTGGGCGGGCGCCGGCAGCTTCCGCGAGTTGCTACGGCGCGGCCTTCCCGACGAGATCCGGCTGACGGACGAGCCGCCTTACCTGGCCTTCGACGCCAGGCGGCACGTCGAGGCGCCGGTCGAGCGCCGGGCATTGGACATTCGAGAGCCCCGTGCCGAGATCCCGGCGCCACCGGCCTCCCGTTTCGCGCCGGCGCAGCTGACTGCCGAGCCGGCGCCGCAATACCAGCCGTATGTGCCAACAGCACCCGTGGTTGCCCCGCGCTCCGCGCCTGCCGTGCAGCACCATCTGGCAGAAGAGCCTCCGCTGCGACCTGCGCGCCGTGCAGCGCCCGCCCAGCGCGAGCACACGGCGGCGCCAGCGGCCGAAGCGCCGATGCCGCATGCCCGCACGGCTACGGCACAGCAGTTGGCGCCAACGCATCAGGCGGCCCAGGCGCCGCAGCGCATGGAGGCTGCCGGCGGAGTCCAGCAGTCGATTGCGCGCATCCAGGAGGCCTGCCAGGCGCCGCCGCTCGCGCCGCCCGAATACCGGCTGCTGTTCGAGATCATGGCCAAGGAGATCACCGACAACGACCTGATCGGCGCGCAGACGCTGACCAACATCACCCAGCGGGCGCAGGAGCGCGGACTGGACGTGCGCCGCGACGATGTGCGCTTCGTGCTCGAGGTGGTGAGCGAGGCCGATCCCTGGTTCGAGCAGGGTGCATCCGCCAACCTGTTCGCGGGCAGGTTCCGCAACTTCGTGGTGGCGCGCTGCCGCGGTCAGGGCCTCAAGCTGTCGGCCGACGAACTCGACCTGATCGATGCCTGGTTCGCCGGCGGGACGGTGCCGCAGAGCATGAGCGCTCCCAGGGCGGCGGCTCAGAAGACAGCGACGGCACCGGCCTATCAGGCGCCTGCTGTCCAGGCTCCGCAGGCGGCGCCTCCAGCAGCCGAAGAGCGCGCGCCGCAGCGCTGGTGGTCTCTCGACGACGGACGTTCTCACACAGCCGACCAGCGCGCCGGCGGTCAAAATCCGAGCGCGCACGCGCAGGGCGACGAGTTCCCGCGCATCGTGCGCACGCGGCTGCGCGGGTAAGGGCCTGTCATCCCGGACGCTCGCGATCCAGATATCAGCTGCTCCGGCGTCTCAGGACGGCCGGTTATCCCGGTGACGCGCACCGGGATGACGATCACGCCATGTACTGCCCGCCGTTGGCGTCGAGGCAGGCGCCGGTGATGAAGCCGGCCTCGTCGGCGGCCAGGAACGCCACGCAGCGCGCGATCTCGTCCGCCGCGCCGAGACGGCCAACCGGGATCAGCGGCAGCACCTTGGTTTCGAGCACTTCCTTCGGCATGGCCGCCACCATCTCGGTGGCGATGTAGCCCGGCGCGATGACATTCACTGTGATGCCGCGCGCGGCATTCTCCTGCGCCACGGCCTTGGTGAAGCCGAGCAGCCCGGCCTTGGCGGCGGAATAATTCGCCTGTCCCATCTGCCCCTTGCGGCCGTTGATGGACGAGATGTTGATGATGCGCCCGAACTTGCGATTGCGCATGCCGTCGATGACGTGCCGCGTCATGTTGAAGACCGAGTCGAGATTGGTGTGCATCACCGCTTCCCAATTCTCCTTGGTCATACGATGCAGCATGCCGTCGCGCGTGATGCCGGCATTGTTGACGAGCACATCGATGGGGCCGAGTTCGCGGGTGACGGAGGCGACGCCCTTCTCGCAGGCGGCGTAGTCGGAGACATCCCACTTGTAGACGGGAATGCCCGTCTCGGCCTGGAACTGGCGGGCGGCGGCATCGTTGCCGCCGTAGGTCGCCGCGACACGAAAGCCCTTGTTCTTCAGTGCAATCGAGATCGCCTGTCCGATCCCGCGGGTGCCCCCCGTCACGACTGCTACCCTGGCCATGCGCGTTTCCCCTCGGGCTTATTGCTTGCGTGGAGTGCCTGCATGGCCAGACTAAAAGAAAACCCCGGCCGGACAAGCGCCGACCGGGGTTGAACTTAAGATTAGCGGACGCCCGGCTGGGTTCAGTCGCGCTCGACGCACATGGCGACGCCCATGCCGCCGCCGATGCACAGAGTGGCCAGACCCTTTTTTGCATTGCGGCGCTGCATCTCGAACAGCAGCGTATTCAGCACGCGGGCGCCCGACGCGCCGATGGGGTGGCCGATGGCGATGGCGCCGCCGTTGACATTGACCTTCTCGGTATCCCAGCCGAGGCCCTTGTTGACGGCGCAGGCCTGAGCGGCGAAAGCCTCGTTGGCCTCGATCAGGTCCAGATCCTTGACGGTCCAGCCGGCCTTCTCCAGCGCCTTCTTCGAGGCGGGTATCGGCCCAGTGCCCATGATCGAAGGATCGACGCCGGCGTGCGCCCAAGAGACGATGCGGGCGAGCGGCGTGATGCCCCGCTTGTTGGCCTCCTCGAGCGTCATCAGCAGGACGGCGGCGGCACCGTCGTTGATGCCGCTGGCGCTACCGGCGGTCACGGTGCCCTCTTTGTCGAAGGCGGGCCTGCAGCTTGGCGAGCGAGTCGTAGGTCACGCCGTCCTTGATGTACTCGTCGTCGGCGAACACCGTCTCGCCCTTGCGCGTCTTGATGGTGACGGGTGCGATCTCGTCCTTGAACTTGCCGGCCTTCTTGGCGGCTTCCGCCTTGTTCTGCGATGCGACAGCGAAGCGATCCTGCTCCTCGCGGGTGATCTGCCACTGGCGGGCCACGTTCTCGGCCGTGGTGCCCATGTGGTAGCCGTTGAAGGCGTCCCACAGACCGTCCTTGATCATCGTGTCGATGAACTTGACGTCGCCCATCTTGGTGCCGTCGCGCATGTGCGAGCAGTGGGGCGCCTGGCTCATGCTCTCCTGGCCGCCGGCGATGACGATCTTGGAGGAGCCCAGTTGGATCTGCTGGGCGCCCAGCGCCACCGCGCGCAGGCCCGAGCCGCAGAGCTGGTTCATGCCCCAGGCCGGCGCATCGACGGGGATGCCGGCGTTGATCGAGGCTTGCCGCGCCGGGTTTTGACCGGCGCCGGCCGCAAGGATCTGTCCCAGGATCACTTCGGATACTTCGCCCGCCTCGACGCGCGCGCGTTCCAGGGCGGCCTTGATGGCGACTTTGCCCAGTTCATGCGCTGGGAGGCTGGCCAACGCGCCGTTGAATGCGCCGACCGGCGTGCGGGCAGCACTGGCGATCACGATGGTGGACTGGTCCTTGCTCATCGTTAACTCCGGGTAGGGTTTTCGGATTGGCCGGGCGCGGGCTGTACCCGAAGGCGCAGCGAGGAGCGGTCTAGTTCAACCTGTTTTAAGGATATAGCGGGCGTCTTTCGCACCTGCAATGCGGACCTCGACATGGAAGCGGACAGCTAACCACATGGGTAGACGGTACCGCTCAAGCCTAACAAACGGCTGGTCTCACAGTGCACTGCCGTGCTAAATTGCGCACTGCATAAATTTTGGTCTGTCAGGCGATCCCGCGCATGCTCAACAAGACCGATCCGGCCGCTGCCAGCAAGGACCCGGCCGCTGACAAAAAAGAACCGGTCGTTATCAAGAAGTACGCGAACCGGCGGCTGTATAATACTGACACCAGTACTTACGTGACTTTGGATGATCTGGCGGCCATGGTGAAATCAGGCCGCGATTTTGTTGTATTCGACGCCAAGACCGGCGACGACCTCACCCACGCCGTGCTGACCCAGATCATTGTCGAGCAGGAAAGCCGCATGGGCACCCAGACCCTGCTGCCCATCCCGTTCCTGCGCCAGCTGATCAGGTTCTACGGCGACAGCGTCGAGCGGCTGGTGCCGAGCTACCTGCAGATCACCCTTGATACGCTCACCAAGGAGCAGGACCGCTTCCGCAAGACCTTTGCCGGCGCGTTTACGCCTGCTGGTGCCTTCGAGGCCTACCAGGAGCAGGCGCGCAAGAACCTGGCGATGTTCGAGCAAGCTATGGCGATGTTCTCGCCTTTCGGGACAAAGACGCCGACGGCCAAGCCGGGTGAAGAGGCCAAGGGGGGAAAGCCGGAAGCCGTGCCAACCCCGGCGAAACCCGATGAGATCGGCGAACTCAAATCCCAGCTCGCCTCCATGCAGGCCAAGCTCGAACAGCTCTCGCGCGATCGTTCGTAGGCCCCGCCCCCCAATATCGCCTTGGTCCCTCGCCCTGAGCCTGTCGAAGGGCTGCGCTCCAGCGGTCCGCTCGTGGTTCGACAAGCTCACCACGAGGTTTTTGCTTCAGGCGTTTGCGCCGATCTTCGGACCAACGACGCAACATGGGCCGCGCCTGGTGCACCATACGGGTGTCGGCCTCAGGCCTCGGCCTTGGGCGGAAGAACCTGACGGCCTTTGTATTTGCCGGTCTTGAGGTCGATGTGGTGCGGACGCCGGCGCTCGCCGGAGTCCTTGTCCTCGATGTAGGTCGGTGCGCTGAGCGCATCCGCGGACCGGCGTGTTCCGCGCTTCATGCGCGATACTTTCTTTCTGGGGACGGCCATGGCGCTTCTCCCTCGAGATTGCTGAACGGGGGCTCCGCCACTGTCCGCCGGCGCCCAGGTTGCGCGGCTTATAGCGACAATGGCGGCCGCTGGCCAGAGACCAGTGCAAGCGGCGTCCTAGCCCCCGGCGCGACGAACCCGCACACACTGCGGCACGGACCGGACCGCCCGCATGCGCAGCTGCAAGTTGTTGGCAAGGCGTCGCATCTGCTGGTCGGGATACCCGGCCCGCCGGTCGATCGGGCTCGGCAGCGAAACCGCCAGCAGGGCTGCCTCCTGGGCGGTCAGTTGCGACGCCGACCGGCCGAAATGGCTGCGGGCCGCCGCCTCCGCGCCGAATATGCCAGGGCCCCATTCGGCGATGTTCAAGTAGATCTCCAGCACGCGCTCTTTGGGCCAGACCGCCTCGACCACGTAGGCCAGCACGATCTCGAGCGCCTTGCGGATGTAGCTGCGCTGCGGCCACAAAAACAGGTTCTTGACCACCTGCATGGTGATGGTGCTGCCGCCGCGCGAGCTTTCGATGGCCTCCTCCAGCGCCGGCCAGTCCACGCCACGATGACGGCAGAAGCCGCCGTCCTCGGACAGAATGACTGCCTGCACGAGATGCGGGGAAATGCGCTCGATCGGCACCCATCTCTGCTCGATCTGCGTGCCCGTGAGTTGCTGGCCGAGCATCAAGGTCGAGGCGGGCGGATCGACCCAGCGGTACAGGACCACCAACAACAGAACCGCGGCCGTCAGTGCCAGTACTGCGCCTCCGGCCATGCGGGCGGCGAGGCGCAGATAGCGGACGGGTTCGCCCACCCGGCCGGGCGCCGGTGCCGGAAGCGACGTTGATGGCCAGGCTGCCGCCAGGGCCGATGGAACCAGGGATGGTGCCTGCGCCGGTGTCTCAGCGCCCGCGACAAATGCCGCCTGCGATGCGTGCCGGTCGTTGAGCGATTCCGGCTCGGAGCGTGCATCGGCTTCAAACGACGGCTCGCGCTGTGCGTCGGTGTGCTCCGGCTCCGGCCATTGCAAACTTGGGTCGATGGGCTGCGGCCCAGACCAGATTTGCTCCTCTCGAATTGGCGGCGGCTGTTGGGCCGGCGGCGGCATATCGATGATCTGTGCCGCAGCGTCAACGGCGAGCGCAGTTGCGGTCTGCTGCGCCTCCGGCGTATCGCGCCAAATCCGCTCATCCAAAGCGGACACCTCGGACACGAACGCATCGGCCTGGGCGGAGTTGTCTACGGACTCACTCGGCGGTGCCGGCAAAATGTCAATGTCGGACACAGTGGGAGGAACAGGATCGTGGTCGACATGCGCCTCTGGGCCGGCCACCAGAGGCGGAGGGGGACTCCACAGGAGCCTCACCAACTGACGGAACGCCGCTGGGTGCCTCGACGTGCGCGGGCGGGGCGCCCTCAGCGGTGAAGACAGCATGCTGGGCAGGCTCTGCATCTTCGTCAGGCTCGGCGACAGCTTCGGACTCGGGCTCGCGCTCGGTCGTAGGAATCTCCCGGCTGCCGACGCCATCCGCATCGGCCGGAGGCGCGGGTGACTGAAGCGCAGCAGACTGATCAGGCATCTCAGGGGCAGGGTTGACTGCGCCAACTTCCCGGCCTCCGTCGTCGTCCACTACCGCGGCCGGGGGCGCGGGCGGGGAGAAGGGCTCTAGGGTGATAGGCGTAACGGGCACTTCAGGGGGTGGCCCAATGGCGTCTTGTACCCTGGCTTGCGCCTCGTCTGCCCCGGCTGGAACGTCGCCGGCGGTGCCGGCGGCGACTGTTTCCTCGAGCCAGGGTGGCACTTGTGACGGCAGACGGGGCGGATGCGGGGTTACGGTCGGGATCGCGTCGGCGACAGGTTCGCGCTCCGGAGTATGCTCGCGCAGCGGGGTATCCAGCCTTGCCTTGGCGGACCCCGCGTCTTTCGGCTCGGCCGGCTCGTCGCCGTGCGCGGAATCGTCCACCTTCCCCTTGTCCTTCTCGACTCTTTCGCTGCGGGCACGGCACCGCTAAATAAAGGCGACTGCACGGCGCCGACCACAGCCGCCACCAAGATATGGAAAACGCATGGCTTTCAGCCAACGCCTAAACCAATCGGCCGCGCTTGTGGAGGCGCATCTGGCCGCGCTGCTGGATAATCTGGCCGACGGCGGCGCGCCTGAGCGCCTGGTGGCTGCCATGCGGCACGGAACGCTCGGAGGCGGCAAACGGTTTCGCCCTTTTCTGGTGCTGGAGAGTGCGACGCTGTTCGGCGTGACGGCCGAGGCTGCCCTGCAAGCGGCTGCTGCCATCGAGTGCGTACATTGCTACTCGCTGATCCATGACGACCTTCCTGCCATGGACAACGACGACGTCCGGCGCGGCCGGCCGACCGTGCACAAGGCGTTCGACGAGTGGACGGCCATTCTGGCGGGCGATGCCCTGCTGACACTGGCGTTCGAGATCCTGTCTGGCGCCGCAACGCATGCCGACCCCGCAATCCGGACAGAACTTGTCGCAGGACTGGCCCGTGCATCCGGCGGCGCAGGGATGGTCGGGGGGCAGTGCCTCGATCTGGAGGCAGAGAAGCTCGGGTCACCTGCGCAGTCATCGGCTTCGCACGTGCAGCGCCTGCAGGCGATGAAGACGGGCGCGCTGTTGCGGTTCTCATGCGAAGCGGGCGCTATCCTTGGAGGCGCCGGCACCGAACAGCGTGGTGCGCTCGCGAGCTATGGCGACTGCATCGGGCTCGCGTTCCAGATCGCCGACGACCTGCTCGACCTCGAAGGCGATGCGGCGGCAGTAGGCAAGGCCGTCGGCAAAGACGCCGCCAAGGCGACATTGCATGCCGCAGGCGACGCAGCCAGCGCCAAGCTGCGGCTGACTGCGCTGGAAGCGGAGGCCGTTGCCGCGCTGGCATCGTTCGGCAGCGAGGCGGACACATTGCGCGAGGCCGCAGGCTTCGTGGTGCGACGGGAGAGGTGAGGCGAGCCATGAACACGACGTCACCCAATGCAGCCGTTCCGTTGCGAGGCAGCCGCTTCCTGATCGTCGGCGGCGCCAGCCTGGTCGGATCGGCCACCGCCGAGCTGCTGCTGGCTGAAGGGGCCGGCGAGGTGACGATCCTCGACAGCTTTTTCCAAGGCACGCGCGAGGCCATCCGGCATATCGAGGACAATCCGCGGCTCAAGGTGGTGCAGGGCGACGTGATGCGGCTGCCGCAGCTGCTGGCGGCGACCAAGGGCATCGACGGCGTGTTGCATCTCGCCGCCGTGATGTCGCTGACCATGGACCGCGATCCGTGGACAGGACTGGACGTCAATATTCGCGGCACGCAGAACGCGATTGAAGCGGCCTGCATCAACGGCGTGAAGAAGCTGGTGTTTGCGTCCTCCAACGCCGTGTACGGCTACGGCCCGGGCATCGTCGGCGATCTCGTCGAGAGCACGCCGTTCCATTCGGTTGGCGCGCCGCCGGCTGCAATCCTGTACGGCGCCAGCAAGATGGTGGGCGAGCAGCTCTGCCGCGACGCGCATCGCAAACGCGAACTGAACTACGTGGTGCTGCGCTACTCCACGGTCTACGGCGAGCGCCAGCACTACCGTGCCGCCAACGCGCTCTACATCATCGAGACCCACGACCGCGTGCGGGCAGGACAGCGCCCGCAGGTGATCGGCGACGGCTCGGAAACCAAGCATTTCGTGCATGTCAGCGATGTCGCCCGTGCAAATGCGGCGGCATTCGCCTCGAGCGCCACCGACGTTGCCGTGAATATCTCCGGGCCGGCGCCGGTGACCACTTTGGAGATCGTGACACTGGTGACGGAGCTGGCGGGCAAGGATCTGGCACCCGAACACATCGAGCCCGATCCGAGCAAGGTTCGGCTCACCTCAGGCGGCGCCTGGCGCATCGATCACCGCGCAGCAGAGCAGGCCATCGGTTGGCGGCCGCAGGTGGATATGAGAGAAGGCATCCGCAGGTTGATCGCGTGGCGCGAGGCGTCGCAGAAGTGAGAGCGTGACAATGGCCCAGACTTCGAAGGTCAAGTATCCCGAGTTGCAGCTGCTGATCGGCGGCAAGTGGATTTCGCGCGACGGCGCGCCTGTCATCAACCCGGCCGACGAGACGGTGGTCGGCACGGTGCCGCACGCCACCCAGGCTGATCTGGCCGCCGCGGTTGCTGCCGCGGAGGAAGGGTTCAAGGTTTGGCGGCGCACGTCGCCGGCCAAGCGCGCCGAGATCATCATGAAGGCCGTCGGCATCATCCGCTCGCGGGTGGAGGACTTCGCGGTCGCCATGACGCTCGAGCAAGGCAAGCCGATCGCCCAGTCGCGGCTGGAGATCCTGCGCGGCTGCGAGATCATCGAGTGGGATGCGCAGGAGGGCCGACGCGCCTATGGCCGCGTCATCCCGTCCGAACCAGGCATGCGCCACACGGTGCTGCGCCAGCCGATCGGGCCGGTGGCGGCGTTCTCGCCGTGGAATTTCCCCATGAGCTCGCCGTCGCGCAAGGTCGGCGGCGCATTGTCGGCCGGATGCTCGATCATCCTGAAGGCGTCCGAGGAGACGCCGGCAGGTGCCGTGCAGCTCGCGCGTGCCTTCACCGAGGCGGGCCTGCCGCCCGGCGTGTTCAACCTGGTGTTCGGCGAGCCTTCGAAGATTTCCGATTACCTGATCCCGCATCCGAGCATGCGGCTCGTCACGTTCACGGGCTCGATTCCCGTCGGCAAGCACCTGGCTGCCATGGCCGGGCAGTACATGAAGCCCGCGATCATGGAGTTGGGCGGCCACGCGCCGGTGATCGTGTGCGACGACGTCGATCCCGTAGCGACCGCTGCAACCTCGGTCATGGGCAAGTCGCGTAACGCCGGCCAGGTATGCGTGTCGCCGACGCGCTGGTTCGTGCAAGACAAGGTCTACGGCGAGTTCACCAAGTCTTTTGCCGAGAAGGCCGCAGCCCTCAAGGTCGGCAACGGCATGGACCCCGACAACCAGATGGGGCCGCTCGCCAACAGCCGCCGCATCGACATGATGACCGCGCTGGTCGCCGACGCGAAAGCCAAGGGTGCGAAAGTACTGTCGGGCGGCGCGCGGCTTGGAAACAGCGGCTACTATTGGCCGCTGACTGTGCTGGCCGACCTGCCCGACGACGCGCGCGTGATGCGCGAGGAACCCTTCGGTCCCATCGCGGTGGTCAACCGGGTGAAGACGCTCGACGAGGCCATCGCGCGCGCCAACGAGCTGCCCTATGGGCTCGCCGCTTATGCCTTCACCAACTCGGCAAAGAATGCCGACCGCCTCAGCGAGGGCGTGGAGGCCGGCAACCTGTCGATCAACCACCTGGTGGCCTCGCTCGCCGAGACGCCGTTCGGCGGCGTCAAGGACAGCGGCTACGGCCGCGAAGGCGGCAGCGAAGGGCTGACGCACTACACCGTGGTGAAGAACGTCTCGCACCTGACGGCCTGAGCGGCCGTCAGAGCCTTCCCGCTAAGGTCCTTCCGACTTCCGTGGGATCACCGAAACCACGTGCTCAACTTCGTCCTGAGCCTGTCGAAGGACGGGCTGCACACGCCGACGCCGTGGTTCGACAGGCTCACCACGGGGTTGGTGCAAACGTCCCGGATCAATCTGAACCGGAAAGACGCTAAGGCACGAGCACGATGCGGCCGACCACCTTGCCGGCCTTCAGGTCGGACAGGGACTGGCTTGCCTCACCGAGTTTGCGTCGCGTGATCTTGACGGGCTTGAGCGATCCCGCCTGGGCCAAGGCCACCAGTTCCTTGAGTTCGGGCAGGTTGCCGACGTACGAACCGCGAATACCCATCCCGCGTAGAGGAAAATAGACGATCGGCAGCTTCAACTCGCCCCCGTACAGACCGACCACGACGATTTCGCCGCCCTTCTTCAGGCTGGCGATACCAAGACCGATGGTGGCGGATGAGCCGACGAGATCGAGCACGCTGGATGCGCCTCCCCCTGCCGCCTCCATGATCTGCTTGGCCGCATCGGCGGCCGCACCGTCGATGGCGGCAAGCGCGCCAGCCTCCAGGGCCGCCTTGCGCTTCTCGGCATCGATGTCGACCACGATGGCGCCTTTGCCCTGCATCGCGCGCAGCACCGTCAGCGCCATGTGCCCAAGGCCGCCGCCGCCCATGATGACGACCGGCTCGTCCTTGATCTTGGGCCCGAACTTCTTGAGCGCCGAATAGGTGGTGACGCCAGAGCATGCCAGCGGCGCCGCCTCCGCGGGGTCGAGCTTGCCCAGCGCGACGCAGTAGCGCTCGTGGGGAACGAGGACGAATTCGGCATATCCGCCAGCCGAGAATACGCCCATGGATCGCGTCTTGATGGTGCAGAGGTTCTCGTCGCCGCGCTTGCAGGTCGGGCATTCGCCGCAGCCGAGCCAGGGATAGACGACGCACGAGGTCCCGGCCGCGATCTTGGCCTCGGGGCCGGCCTTGACCACCTCGCCGGAGATCTCATGCCCCATAGTCAAAGGCAGGGTGACGCCTCGGTCCTTGAGGGTCATCTTGTTGCCCGCGCCCAGGTCGTAGACGCCTTCCCAAAGGTGGATGTCGCTGTGGCAGACGCCGGCGCCCGTCATGCGGATCAGGACTTCCGCGCCCTTGGGTTCGGGCGTCGTCACGTCCATGCGCTCCAGGGGCTGGTTGTGCGCCGTGACGCAATAGCACGTGTGCTGCATGGGACCTCCCGATGTTTGGTTGTCCTCATCCTAGTTGTTGCAACCGATCCGAGACAATATTGGAAACGGCATCGGGTGGGTCGCTGGCCGCAAGATCGGCCGAAATCGCATGACAGGCGCTCACTGGGACGCAAAAGCATGTCTTTTGCTTGTGCCCGATCCGGGCCATCATGCGTCCCGCGGCAACTGGTCGAAGGCGAAGCGATGACGCAGACGGCAAAGTGGGAAGGAATCCTTCCGGCGGTAACGACAAAATTCAAGGAAGACGGCAGCCTCGATACCGCGGAGATGGAGCGCTGCTACAGGCTCAACATCGAGGCAGGCGTCGACGGCCTGATCGTCTGCGGATCGCTCGGCGAGGCATCCACCCTCGACCCTGACGAGAAGCTGGAAGTCCTGAAGGTGGCCCGCTCGGTGGCCGGCGCGCGTCCCGTACTGCTGACCATATCGGACGGCTCGACCCGCAATGCCCAGCGAATGGCGGAACGCGGTGCGGCGGCCGGCGCGGCCGGGTTCATGGTATTGCCCGGCCTGCCCTACAAGTCCGATGCGCGCGAGACCATGGCGCACTACACGGCCGTCGCCAAGGCGGGCGGACTGCCGGTCATGATCTACAATAACCCTGTCGCCTACGGCGTCGACATCACGCCGGCGATGCTGGTCGAGATGGCCGCCGAGCCGCTGTTCGCTGCGGTGAAGGAATCTTCCGACGACATCCGCCGCGTGACCGAAGTCATCAACCTGCTGGGCGACCGCTATCAGGTATTCGCCGGCGTCGACAATCTGGCCCTGGAAAGCTTTGCGATGGGCGCGGTCGGCTGGGTCGCCGGCGTGGGCCTCGCATTCCCGAAGGAAAACGTTGCGATCTGGCAGTTGTACAAGGCGGGCCGCTTCGAGGAGGCGCGCGCCATCTATCGCTGGATGCGGCCCATGCTGGACATTGATGTCTCCACCAAGCTCGTGCAGAACATCAAGCTGGCGGAAGCCATCGCCATTGGCTCCAACGACCGCTGCCGGCCGCCGCGCCTGCCGCTCGCCGGCGCGGAGCGCGCGCGTATCGCGGCCATCGTCGAGGAAGGAATACGGCGCAGGCCGAAACTGCCGTCCCTGCGCATGGCCGCGGAGTGAACGCTCTACGCTCAGCCTCAATAACGACTGAACGAGTACTACGGGAGAACGCCACATGAGCCCGACACTACGAAACCTGGCGATGGCCGGGCTGGGCTTGGCCGCGCTGGCCTTGCCAGTCCAGGCCCAGGACAAGCCGAAAGACATCAAGATCGGCATCACCACCTTCCTGTCGGGGCCGGCGGCCGTGTTCGGCGAGCCCAGCAAGGCGGCGGCCGAGATGATTGCCGAGAGCCTCAACAAGAAGGGCGGCATCGGTGGTGTGCCGGTCACGCTCTCGTTCGTCGACGAAGGCGCGGGCGGCGAGGCGCTCGTCTCCAACTACCGCCGCCTGGTCCAGGACGAAAAAGTCGACGCCACGTTCGCATCGATTTCGTCGGGCTCGTGCAACCAGCTGGTGCCGCTGGCCGAAGACCTGAAGATGCTGAACTTCATGTGGGACTGCGGCGCGGCCTCGATCCTGGAAGCCAAGAAATACCGCTACAATTTCCGCAGCCAGGCCAACGCCACGCCGGAAATGCTGGCGGTGCTGGTGTACCTGCTCAAGACCAAGCCCAACTTCAAGACTATCGCCGTCGTCAACCAGGACTACGCCTGGGGCCGGGAGAGCTGGGAGATCTTCTCCACCGCGCTCAAGCAGATGAAGCCCGACGTGCAGGTGGTGGCCGAGTTGTTCCCGAAGTTCGGCTCGCCCGACTATTCAACCGAGGTCTCGCGCCTGATGGCGTTGAAGCCCGACGTGGTGTTCACTACCTCGTGGGGTGGCGATCTGGATACGCTGGTGCGGCAGTCGGGCCAGCGCGGCCTGCTGGCTCAGTCGACATTCATTCTCGCCATCGGCGAGTTGTCGGTCCAGCGTCTCGGCAAGGACCTGCCGGAAGGGTTGATCATCGGGGCGCGCGGCGACCATTGGTTCCTGCACCCGGAGAAGAAGGGCGACGCCGAGTTCAAGGCCTTCAATGACGCCTTCAAGGCCAAGACCGGACGTTGGCCGATCTATCCCGTCTATCACATGAAGCAGGCCTTTGCGGCTCTGCAAGGCGCCTACGACAAGGCGATCAAGGCCAACGGCGGCAAGTGGCCGACGCGTGAGCAGGTGGTCGATGCAGCGGGTGGCCTGGATTTCGTGGGTTACGGCCGTCCGATCCATTTGCGCGCGGAAGACAACCAGGGTCTCGAGGCGCAGCTGGTCGGGGTGACCAAGAAAGCCGACGGCTTCGATCACATGGTGCTCGACAACATGATGATCTTCGATGCCGCGAAGATCACCACGCCGGCAGGCAAGAAGTCCGTGGACTGGCTGAAGACGCTGGGGCCGGATTTCGTCAAGATGGACGTGCCGGTCTTCAAGCACGGCGGCTGATGACACATAACAAGCCGGGGCTGACGCTCACCACGCCGGTCCCGGCAACACCCATCGATACCAACCCGCAATGAATTCGACGTTATTCGTCCTGGCGAGCCTCGACGGGCTGGCCTACGCCGCCCTTGTCTTCCTGGTCTCGGTCGGGCTCAGCCTGATCTTTGGCGTGCTGCGCATCGTCAATGTCGCGCACGGCAGCCTCTACGCGTTCGGGGCATATCTGGCGGCAACGCTGAGCCTGCTGGTTGCGCCGATCTCGCCGTGGCTCACCTACCCGGCATTGCTGGTTGCGTCCGTGATCGTCGGCGTCGTTGCCGGCGGCCTGATCGAGAAACTCCTGCTGCGCCGCGTATACGGCCGCGAGGAGGTGCTGCAGCTGCTCATCACGTTTGCCGTCTTCATGGTGATGGACAACCTGCAGCGCATCATATGGGGCGTGCAGCCGATCTATGCGGCCGAACCGCTGAAGCTGCTTCCCAACGTGTCCGTATTCGGCGTCAGCTACACGTCCTACCAGATCCTGCTCCTGCCCGCCGTGGCGGTGCTGGCGCTGTTCGGGCTGCGCTATTTTCTCCGCCGCACTCTCTCGGGTGCGGTGATCCTGGCCGTCACGGAGGATCGAGAGGCGGCGACCTCCATCGGCATCAACGCGCAGCGGGTCTATCTCGTCACCTTCATCATCGGGGCGACGCTGGCGGCCCTCGGCGGCGCGCTGGCGTCGCCGACGACGGCGCTGGTGCCGGGCATGGGCACGGAAATGATTGTGCTGTCGTTTGCGGTGGCCGCGACCGCGGGGCTGGGGCAGATCGAGGGCACCGCAATCACGGCACTGGCGATCGGGCTCGCGCGCGCCTTTGTCATCTACACCTATCCCGAGTTCGAGGTGCTGGTGCCGTACCTGATCATGGTGATCGTGCTGCTGGTGCGGCCCGAGGGGCTGTTCGGCGCAACCAAGGTCAGGAAAATCTGATGGGCCGGGCTCGCACAATTTATGCAGCGCTGGCGGCGGTCGTGCTGTTCGCGGTCGGCGTGCCGATCCTGGTACCCAGCATGGCCACGCTGGTCACGCTGATCCTGGCAAAAAGCATCGTGGTGCTCGGCATCATCATCCTGCTGCAGGCGGGGCAGGTGTCGTTCGGGCACGCCATGTTCTTTGCGGCCGGCGCCTACACGGCCGGATTCTGGGGCCGCTATCTCGGCGTCGGCGACCTCGTCGGCTACCTGCTGGTGGGCACCGTTGTGGCGACCGTACTCGGCCTGCTCGTGGGTCTGTTCGTGGTGCGCTACCGCGAGATCTTCTTCGGCATGCTCAACCTCGCCTTCTCCATGGTGCTGTGGTCGCTGCTGGAGAAGATGTTCCACTACACCAACGGCGCGGACGGCATCCGCATTCCCCGTCCAAGGATCGCGGGCATGACCTTCTCGCCGGAAACGTTCGAGTTCGTACTGCTGGGCGTGACGCTCGCCATCGCGGTTGCCGCCACCATCGCCACCCAGCGTTATCTCGACAGCCCGCGCGGGCACATGCTGGGCGCGATCAAGACCAACGAGACGCGGCTGGAATATCTCGGCGTCTCCGCGCGGCGGGTGCTGCTGATCGGCTACGTCATATCGGCGGCGCTGGGCGGCATCGGCGGCGTGCTGGTGGGGGTGGCGCAGCAGATCGCGACGCCGGAGTTCGCCTACTGGACCAAGTCCGGCGAGTTCGTGTTCATCGCCATTCTCGGCGGCACGGCCAATGCGCTGGGCGCCTTTGCCGGAGCGGCGGTGTTCGAGCTGGTGCGCTTCTACGCATCGGCAAAGCTCGCCAACACCTGGCAGCTCATCCTCGGCCTGGTGCTGATCGCCATCATCCTGTTCGCCCCCAATGGCCTGATCGGCATGTGGAAGCGCCGGCGCACGGCCGAGGCCGCCCGATGACCGGCAAGGTGCTCCTGCAGGCGCGCGGCCTCGTCATCCGTTTCGGCGGCGTGGTGGCCGCCGACAACGTCGACATCGACGTGATCGAAGGGGAGAAGCTGGCCATCATCGGCCCCAACGGCGCCGGCAAGACCACCTTTCTCAACATTGCGACCGGCTACCTGCGGCCCCAGGCCGGAACGGTGCAGTTCGAAGGCAAGGAGATTACCGCGCACCCGCCGCGCGAGATCACCCGGCTCGGCATCGCGCGGGCATTCCAGATCCCGCAGCTGTTTCGCGATTACACCGTGATCGAGAATTTGCTGATCGCCGCTGCGGCGGCCAACAATCGTACATCGCTGTTCCAGCCGCTGCACGATATGCCCGAACGTGCCGAGATGGAGGCGCTGCTGGATCTCGTCAGCATCGGTGACGTGGCCGACCAGAAGGCCGGCGAGCTGCCGGAGGGCAAGCGCAAGCTCGCCGACATCGCCGTGGCGCTGGCGCTGAAGCCCCGCCTATTGTTGCTGGACGAACCAACGTCCGGCGTGGCCTCGTCGGAGAAGCTCGCCATCATGGACATCCTGGTGTCCGCGCTCGCCCAGAAGCGCGTCACGTCGGTGTTCGTCGAGCACGACATGGACATGGTGACCCGCTATGCGGATCGCGTCGCTGTCTGGAACGCCGGCAAGATCCAGATCATCGGACCTCCGGCGGCAGTGCTGGCCGACCAGGGCGTCCGCGAGCAAGTGATCGGGATCTGACCCATGCTGTCGTTCGCCCAGGTCAACGTCTCCATTGCCGGCGCGCAGGTGCTGCGCAACGTCTCGTTCGCGTTGCCTGCCGGCGCCACCGCCGCCCTGATCGGACGTAACGGCGCAGGCAAGACCACGGTAGCGCGCACTGTCATGGGGTTCACGCAGGCCACCGGCAGCATCAAGCTGGCGGCAACCGAGCTGGGGCCGGTGGCGCCGCATGACCGCCCGGCATTTGGAATTGGCTACGCGCCGGAAGACCGGCGGCTGTTCTCGTCTTTCACCGTGGAAGAAAACATCCTGCTGCCGGCGCGTGTCGCCAAGCTGGACCAGAGCGAGTCCAAGCGCCGGCTGGATCGGGCCTACGGTGTGCTGCCGGAACTCGCCGAATTGCGCGACCGGCCCGCTGGCTCGGTGTCCGGCGGGCAGGGCAAGATGGTCGCGCTGGGGCGCGCGCTGATGCTGGGCACCAGCCTCGTCATCCTGGACGAGCCCTTCCAGGGTCTCGCGCCGGTGCTGGCGCAGCGCTACGCGGAAGCCCTGCGCCGGCTGCGCGCGCAGGACCCCGACATCACGTTGCTGGTGACCGAGTCGAACCCCAAGCTGCTGGAGGCCTTCGCCGACACTGTGCTGTCCATCGAGCGGGGCGAGATCAGCGTGGTGCGCTCCGGAAATTCTCACCAGTAGTCTTGCGGCAAGATGCTACGCGGCGGCTTCGACGAAGCGCTCGAAGCGTTCTCGTAGTGCTGGCGGAATGGGAAGCACGGCGCCGTCCTCCAGCGAGATCAGCACCAGCACCTGGTTGGCCGTGACACGCACCTCCGCACCGGAGCGCACGGACACGGCCAGTGTGATGGAGGTGTTGCCGACGCGCTTGACGGCAAGCTGCATCTGCACGGTGTCGCCGATCTTGCTGGGAATGCGGAAATCGCAATCGATGTGCGCCGTAGGCAGGCCGCGCCGCTCCTTGGAGATCAGGTCGGCGTAGTTGAGGCCGAGGCCGCGATTGAACCAGTCCTCGAGCAGCTCGTGGAACAGGATGAAGTATTGCGGATAGAAGACGATGCCGGCGGGGTCGCAGTGATGGAAGCGGATCAGTTTCTCGCTAACGAACGGAGCATTGCTCACGGCGGCCATCCAATGGCGTGGACTTGGTGGCTATCGTCCCGGACATCCCCGGCGCGGGCCGAGGCTATGAAGCCCGGGACGAAAGCAGCAGCTATTTCGCCTTGTAGGCCTTGGCTTCGGCGATCAGAGCCTTTTCGTCGAAGTTGATGGCCTCGTCGAGCAAGTCGTTGGTGACGAGATCGTTGGCATCGGTCTTGGTCTTGATGATGCCTTGCGCCAGCAGCCAATCGGCGTAGTCCTGGTAGTTCTTGACGACGTTGTCGCCCCAGCGCTTGCCGTCGACCTGCTCGTAGCGCCAGTTCTTGGCCCGTGCCTCCAGAGTAATCAGGTCGTCCCGCAGCGCCGTCGGCTCGTCCTTACCCGTCGCCTTGGTCTGCGGATACATCTCCCACAGGATGCGGATGGCAGCCTCGGGATTGGCGATGGCGAATACGGTTCCCTTGGCGTAGCCGCGGGCGAGGGCCACCGCTTCCTTGCGGTTGTTTTTGAGATAGTCCTCCAGTGCGACGAATCCGTTGGAGGGGAATTTCCTGATCTCGGGATGCTCCAGCATGCGCAGCTTGGCGCCGGAGTTCATGGTCAGCGCATACTGGGTGTCGAACTGCGAGAGCGCATCGATCTGCTTGGAACCGAGGAGGGCTGCCGTCTGCGCGGCCTCGCCCGCGACCAGGATCGTGATGTCCGAGTCTGGGTTCATGCCGGCGGCCTTGGCGAGCGCGCGGGCGACGATGACGCCAGCGGACGCCATCGATGTCACGCCGATCTTCTTGCCCTTGAGGTCGGCAATGGACTTGACCGGGCTGTCGGCCGGGACGGCGATGCCATAGATGTTGGCCTGGTAGGCGGTGTAGAAGAACTTCGCCTTCACGCCCTGCGGGCGGATGATTGCCAGCGGCTCGATAGAGGGCAGGGAGGCCTGCAGTTCCTTGGTGGCGACCAGTTTCACGCAGTCGGTCGAACCCGGCAGCGGCACAAGGTCGACCTTGATGCCGTCCTTCTCGAACCAACCCATCTTAGCGGCGATCGCAAACGGCGCGGCAGCCGAACTCACGGTCTTGGCGCACCAGCCCACGCGCATGGTCTGGACTTGGGCCGTGGCTGAGCTGGCCGCGACGGCAAGGCCGGCTGCGAGCGCCGCCCAGGCGATCAAACGCTGCATCACAAAACTTCTCCCTTGGTTGCATTCTGTTCGTTGGCGTCGGCATCGCGCGAGGTATCCCAGAACAGCACCTGCCGCCGCACCAGGGTGACAATGCCGTTCAGGATCAAGCCCAGAACCGACAGGATGAAGAGGATCGAGAACTGGCCGGCCACGTCCATGGTGAAACTCATGCTCTGCATGAGCATGCCGAGGCCTTTCTCGGAGCTGATGAGCTCGGCGACGATGGCGCCGATCAGCGCGAAGATCATCGCGATCTCGAGGCCGGCGAAGATGTAGGGCATGGCGTTGGGCAGCTGCAGCATGCGGAAGATCTGCCAGCGCGAGGCCGACAGCGAGCGCATCAGGTTGATACGGTCCTCGTCCGCCGAGCGCAGGCCGACGATGGTGTTGACCATCAGCGGGAAAAAGGCGACCAGCGCGGCGCTGATGACCTTGGAGGTGAGGCCGAGCCCGAACCAGACCAGGATGAGCGGGACGAGCGCCACCTTCGGCATCGCCTGGAACATGATGATGATGGGATAAAGGTAGTATTCGACGGTGCGCGAGAGCGCGACCACGGTGCCCAGCATGAAAGCCAGCGCGCAGCCGAACACGAAGCCGAGCAGCGTTTCACTCAGCGTTGCGCCGATGTGGCTGACGTAGAGGTTGCTGGCGATGCCGTTGTACATGGCATAGGCGATGCCGGACGGTGCCGGCACGATGTAAGCGGGCGTCTGGAAGAAGATGACGGCCCACTCCCACGCGCCGAGCAGGGCCGCGATGAACAGCAGGCGCAGGGTGAAGGAAACGGGTCCGCGCGGCATCAGTCGAGGCCTCCTCCGCCGGGATTCAGAGCGGCGCGCACGCGCTTCACGTAGGCGCCGAAGCGTTCGGTGTTCATCACTTCGAGCTTGCGCGGGCGCGGCAGGTCGACGGTGAACTCGTCGCCGATCTTGCCGGGGCGCGGGGTCATGACGATCACGCGGTCGGCCAGGAACACGGCCTCCGCGGTGGAATGGGTGATGAAAAGCACGGTCTTGCGCCGTTCCATCCAGATGCGCTGCAGCTCCACGTTCATGGTCTCGCGCGTCATGGCGTCGAGGGCGCCAAAGGGTTCGTCCATCAGCAGGATGGCGGGGTCGTGGATCAGCGCGCGCACGATGCCGACGCGCTGCTGCATGCCGCCGGAAAGCTCGCGCGGGTAGCGGTTCTCAAAGCCGTCGAGGCCCACCAGGTTGATGAGGTCGAGCGCGCGCTTCTTCATCTCGGCCTGATCGAGGCGCTGCACGTCGGCCGGCAGCATCACGTTGCCGAGCACGCTGCGCCAGGGAAACAGCACGGGTGACTGGAACACGACGCCGATGTCGCGGCGCGGACCTTTGATGGGCGTGCCCTTCAGGCTGGCTTCGCCTTCGGTCTGGGGCAGAAGGCCGGCGAGGATCTTGAGCAGCGTGGACTTGCCGCAGCCCGACGGGCCGACGACGGCGATGAATTCGCCATCCGCCACCGTGAAGGAAATGTCGCTGAGCGCCAGAACGCCGGCCGCGCCGCGGCCGTATTTGAGCGACAGCCGGCGCACCGAAATGACATCCTTGGTTGAGCCGTGCGAGGCGTGTGCGGCACCCGTCTCCACCTTGGCGTCCAATGCTCTTCCTCCCGGGAGGTCTTGATTTTTTTGGTTGTAGCGCGACCGCACGGGGCAGCTCGCAGTGTCGTCAGCGGCGAAAGTTTGGGCTGTGCGGGGGGGCCCTGTCTATAGGGGATTTGGGGAAATGCCGGGACCTTCTGCGGCGCGGCGGCGATACGGTTGCGCGAATTGGGTTGCCAATACCCGGGCGAGCGCAGAAACAACGCCGTCATGACCGTCGCCGACCTACCGCCCGTGCCGGTGCTCGAGCCGCCGCAACCCCCGCGTCCCGCACCGGGCCGGTTCGTGACGGGGTCGATCCTGCGCCACATCCTGGTGATGACCGGCACGAGCGCCGTCGGGCTGATGGCGATTTTCTTTGGCGACCTGGCAAATATCCTGTTTCTCGGGATGCTCGGCGATGTGGAGGTGCTGGCAGCCGTCGGGTACGCCAGCTCGATCCTGTTCTTTACCGTATCGGCCTGCATCGGCTTTGCCATCGCCACCACATCCCTGGTGTCGCCTGCGATCGGAGCCGGGGATTTCGTCCGCGCGCGACGGCTCTCGACCCATGCCCATATCTCGAGCGTGGTCGTCGCCGCCGTGGTTGTCGCGGGTATGTGGCCGTCACTGCATATGCTTCTCGCCTCGATCGGAGCTACCGGGCGCACGCTCGATCTGGCGCTCGCCTATACGCGCCTCGTGATCCCGTCCCTGCCGCTGCTCGCGCTCGCCATGTGTTCCTCGGCGGTGTTGCGCTCGGTCGGGGATGCACGCCGCGCCATGCTTGTCACGCTCACGGGTGCGCTCGTGACCCTGGCGCTCGACCCGCTGTGCATCCTGTGGCTTGGGCTCGGCATCCAGGGCGCGGCGGTGTCGTCCCTGGCCGCGCGCGTGTGCGTTGCCGTGTTCGGCCTGGCGTATGTGATACGCGTGCATGGGCTCCTGACCACGCCGGACTGGCGTTCGCTGCGCATCGAGGATGGGCGGCTCATTGCGCGTTTCGCGCTCCCCGCCGTGCTCGCCAATGTCGCTACGCCCGCGAGCAACGCGCTCGTGACCGCGACCATTGCACGCTTCAGCGACGGCGCGGTCGCAAGCTGGGCCGTGATCGGCCGGGTGACGCCCGTGGCTTTCGGCGCCATGTTCGCCCTCGCCGGTGCCATCGGGCCGATCATCGGCCAGAACCTCGGCGCGCGCGCCTTCGACCGGGTGCGGCTGACGCTAACCAAGTCGCTGTGGGCGGCGGGGCTGTTCACGGGCCTGGCGTGGCTGGTTCTGATTCTGCTGGCGCCTGTGCTGGTGAAGTTGTTCGCGCTGACAGGCGAGGCCGCCGACCTGCTCCTTTTCTATTGCCGCTGGCTGTCGCCGTTGTTCGTGTTTTTCGGCACGCTGTTCCTCGCCAACGCGGCCTGCAACACGCTGGGCCGGCCGCATTACGCCACGGCGCTGAACTGGGGCCGCGCCACTCTCGGCACGCTGCCGTTCGTGACGATGGGCGGCCAGTGGGGCGGCGCTCAGGGCGTCCTGATCGGCAATATGGCCGGCGGGGTCGTGTTCGGGCTGATTGCGGTCGCCGTCGTGTTTCGCCTCATCGCCACGCTGGAGAAGGATTTCGCCGGCGCCGGCCGTCCTGCCTAGGTCGACATGAACTTAAATCCCGCGCGCCTATGGCGACACGTTGGGGGCGTGCCGTCGAATTCCTGCGCAGGTCAGCCGACCTTCTCGGGCTCGGCGTGGTCTGGGTGCCGTAGCGGCGGGCGACGTAGTCTTCGACGATGGTCTTGAATTCGGCGGCGATGTTGGCGCCGCGCAGTGTCATGGCCTTCTTGCCGTCGATGAAGACGGGGGCGACAGGGGCCTCGCCGGTGCCGGGCAGCGAGATGCCGATGTCGGCGTGCTTGGATTCGCCGGGGCCGTTGACGATGCAGCCCATGACGGCGAGGTTCAGCGCTTCGACGCCGGGATACCTGCCGCGCCATACCGGCATCTGGCTGCGCACGTAGCCCTGGATTTCGCTGGCCAGCTCCTGGAATACGGTGGAGGTCGTGCGGCCGCAGCCGGGGCAGGCGGCGACGATGGGCACGAACGAGCGCAGGCCCATGGTCTGCAGGATTTCCTGCGCCACCTGCACTTCCCGGGTGCGGTCGCCGCCGGGCTCGGGCGTGAGGGAGACGCGGATGGTGTCGCCGATGCCCTGCTGCAGCAGGATGCCGATGCCGGCGGTGGAGGCGACGATGCCCTTGGAGCCCATGCCGGCTTCGGTGAGCCCCAGGTGCAGCGCGTAGCGGCAGCGCTCCGCCAGCAGGGTGTAGACGCTGACGAGATCCTGCACGGCACTGACCTTGGCCGAGAGGATGATGCGGTCGGCGCCGAGGCCCAGTTCCTCGGCGCGTTCGGCCGACAGCAGCGCCGATTGCACGATGGCCTCGTGCATGACGCTGCGCGCATCCTTGGGCGCGGGCGCGGCGGCGTTCTCGTCCATCAAGCGTGTCAGCAACTCCTGATCCAGGCTGCCCCAGTTGACGCCGATGCGCACCGGCTTGGCGTATTTCAACGCCAGCTCGATGATCTCGGAATACTGCCGGTCGCGCTTGGCCTTGAAACCGACGTTGCCGGGGTTGATGCGGTACTTGTCGAGCGCCTCGGCGCAGGCGGGATTATCGCTGAGCAGCGTGTGGCCGTTGTAGTGGAAGTCGCCGACGAGGGGGACGCGCACGCCCATCTGCGCGAGACGGTCGCGGATGTGCGGCACGGCCTTGGCGGACTCGTCGCGGTCGACGGTGATGCGGACGAGCTCCGAGCCGGCACCGGCCAGCGCCGCCGTCTGGCGGACGGTGCCCTCGATGTCGGCCGTGTCGGTGTTGGTCATCGACTGCACGACGATGGGGGCGTCGCCGCCGACGATCACACCGCCCACGTTGACGGGGATCGTGGACTTGCGGGGGGCGCGGAGTTGTATCGTCGAGGTCATGAGGCCATGGGGGCTATCCTGCCGGCCGAGTTTACCACAGGTGAGCCGGAGGGTGATCGTCTACCGTGCGACGGTAGTGCGACAGATGGCACTGCCGCTTTGGCACGCCGCACCTGCTGGGCCATACTGGTGGTGAGGGGATGGCCCAGAATATCCGGTCAGACAAGGGGATTGCATCATGACAGCGGCAGGAAAAACGGGGCTGGTGGTCAGTGCCCATTCGGCGGATTTCGTGTGGCGGGCTGGGGGCGCCATTGCCCTGCATGCAGAGATCGGCTGCGCGATGTCCGTGATTTGCCTCTCCTTTGGCGAGCGCGGCGAATCGGCCAAGCTCTGGCGGCAGCAGGGCATGACGCTGGAGCGTGTCAAAGTCGAGCGGCAGAAGGAAGCGGAAGCCGCCGCCAAAAGTCTCGGCGTCGCCGACATTCAGTTCTGGGACCTTGGAGACTACCCGATCGCACTCAACGAGGAAGCTCTCTTCCGGCTCGTGGATGTCTACCGCACCATCCATCCCGCGTTCGTGCTGACCCACTCGCACAAGGATATTTACAACCACGACCATCCGGCGGTCACGGAGTTCGCGCAGCACGCCCGCATCGTTGCCCAGGCGCACGGACATAACCCCGGCCAGAGGGTGCTGGGCGCCCCGCCGGTGTTTCTGTTCGAGCCGCATCAGCCCGAGCAGTGCGACTGGAAACCCACCGTGCTTCTGGACATTACGTCCGTGTGGGACAAGAAGCGCGCCGCCATCGAGTGCATGGCGGGCCAAGAGCACCTGTGGGAGTACTATACGCGGGTCGCCTTGCAGCGCGGGGCACAGGCGGCGCGCAACTCGGACAAGAAAATCACCTACGGCGAAGGCTACGAGAACGTCTTTCCGCATGTCGTGGAGACACTGCTATGAACGTGGTCGTCACAAACCCGCCCCGCGTCGCTCGCGAGGTCGCGCAACGCTTCACGGCCTACGGCGTCGCCACCGTGCACGAAGCGCAGGGCCGGACCGGCCTTCTTGCCTCATTCATGCGGCCGATCTATCCGGGCGCGAGTATCGCTGGGAGCGCGGTGACCGTGTCGGTGCCGCCCGGCGACAACTGGATGCTTCACGTTGCCGTTGAGCAGTGCCGCGCCGGCGACGTGCTGGTGGTGGCACCCACGTCGCCCTGCGACACCGGCTACTTCGGCGAACTGCTGGCGTGCTCCCTCGCCGCGCGCGGTGTGCTCGGACTCGTGATCGAAGCCGGCGTGCGGGACGTGGCGGGGTTGACCAAGATGGGTTTCCCGGTCTGGTCCAAAGCCGTTTCGGCGCAAGGAACGGTCAAGGAATCGCTCGGGTCGGTGAACGTGCCGATCGTGTGCGCGGGCCAGATGGTCCACCCCGGCGATCTGGTCCTCGCCGATGATGACGGCGTGGTGGTGGTCCAGAGAGCATCGGCAGAGGCCGTCCTGCGCCAAAGCGAAGCGCGCGAAGCCAAGGAGGCGCAGACCCGCACGCGTCTCCAGGCGGGCGAATTGGGTCTCGATCTCTATGGCATGCGCGAGAAGCTGGCGCAGAAAGGGCTGGTCTATCGCCCGGCTGAAGTCGAGGGCTGAGCCATGCCGGATGACAAGCGAGATCAGAGCCCGGGCGGTCCGCTGACGCTCAGCATGGCCTTGGGCAAGCACCCGCACACGGGCGCACTGCGCGACGGGGCAATCACCTCCAGCCTCGTAGTCTTGGACTTCGCCGACGTCGCGCCGATCCACCGGGCATTCGCTCCGATGGTGCGCGAGCAGCGTTTCGACGTCAGCGAGATGGCGATCGCGACCTTTCTGCAGGCGAAGGCGTATGGCAAACCGCTGGTGCTCCTGCCGGTGGTTCTGTCTGCGCGCTTCCAGCAATCCGCTCTGTTGTGCCGGACGGACAGTGACATTGGCGGCCCCCGCGATCTGACAGGACGCCGGGTGGGCGTGCGGGCCTACAGTCAAACGACCGGCCTATGGCTGCGCGGTATCCTGGCCGACATGCATGACGTCCGGCACGACGCCGTGCGCTGGGTCACCTTCGAGGATGCGCATGTGGCCGAGTACCGCGATCCGCCCTGGGTCGAGCGGGCACCACCTGGCAAGGACTTGCTCGGCATGCTTCGCGCGGGCGAACTGGACGCCGTCATTGTCGGCAACGACGTGCCCAATGACCCGACGCTGCGGACGGTGTTTGCCGATCCTCAAGCTGATGCCGAGGTATTCTGGGAAACACACCGCTTCGTGCCCGTCAATCACCTGGTGGCGGTCCGGGCCGAGCTCGCGCAGAAGCGGCCGGATGTCGTTCTTGAACTCGTTCGCATGTTCCGCGCAGCCAAAGCCGGTGCTGGATTGTCTCTCGGTGAGTGTGATCCCTACGCGATCGGATGCGCAGCACTTCAACCCGCGATCGATCTTGCCCTGCGCTACGCGACGGAGCAGGGCCTGCTTCCACGCCGGTTGCGGAAGGACGACGTCTGGGAGGGCTTGCCCGCCGGTCTGCACTAAACGGCAACGCGCTCGACTGTGCGCGTCGGCTTCAGAACAAGCAGGGAGAAACGCGATGACGTCGAAGGCGCTTTTGGCAGCCGTGCTGGCCCTGTTCTGCTGTGGCACGACCGCGGCGGCACAGGATTGGCCGAACCGGCCGATCACGCTCGTGGTGCCCTTCGCGGCAGGGGGCGGCATCGACACCACGGCGCGCGTGCAGGCGCTGGCTTTGAGCGAGGTCCTGGGCCAGTCCGTCATCGTTGAAAACATCGGGGCCGCCGGCGGAACAGTTGGCAGTGCGCGCGTCGCAAAGAGCCCGCCCGACGGCTACACGTTCCTGATCGGAAATTCCGGAACGCATGCCTACAGTCAATGGCTCTACAAGAAGCAGCCCTACGATGCGGCCGCCGACTTCGAACCGATCTCCCTGGTTTCAGAATCGCCGCGCATCCTGATCGTGCGCAAGGATCTGCCCGCGAGCAACCTGCAGGAGTTCATTGCCTACGCGAAAGCAAACCAGGCCAAGATGCAGTACGGCTCGGCCGGCGTGGGTTCGGGAACGCATTTGCCATGCGCACTGCTCAATATCGCACTGGGGGTGGATATCGTGCACGTGCCCTACCGTGGCGCGGGGAACGCGATGCAGGATCTGCTCGGAGGCCGCATCGACTACATGTGCGACACGATCCAGACCGGCGTCGAGCAGGCCAGGAGCGGGACGGTGAAGGGGATTGCCGTCATGGCGCCCCGGCGCGTGCCCATCATTGCCGAGCTTGCGACCACCTCCGAGCAGGGCCTGGAAGGTGTGGAGGCGAGCGTCTGGAACGCCTTCTTCTTCCCGAAAGGGACTCCGGATTCCATCGTGCGTCAGATGCACAAGGCGATCGGCATCATGATCGAGCGGCCCGACATTCAAAATAAACTCGAGGCCCTGGGTCTCGTCATCGTTCCACCGCAGCAACGCACGCCGGAGTTCCTTGCCGAGTTCCTGCCCAAGGAGATCGAGCGCTGGGGCACGGCCATCAAGGCGGCGGGTATCAGCGTGAACTAATTCTGCTAGAGTTTTTCCGACTCAGGTTGACCCGGCCAACGTGCGCCGCCCTCGTGGTGAGCTTGTCGAACCACGGCAGTTGCAGTCGCGGCCCGTCCTTCGACAGGCTCAGGACGAGGACGAGTGTGTGGCTTGTGATTGCATCTAGGACGGAACGGCTCTAGCCGCTAGCGGCGCCCGGCCACCGACGGGAAGATCGATACGGCAAACAGCCCCGCCAGAACCAGCACGATCGAAGGCCCGCCCGGGGTGTCGAACGAGAGCGACATGAACAGGCCCGCGGCGACGGCCACCATGCCGATGACGGCTGCGTAGATCGCCATCTGCTCCGGCGTCTGGGCCAGCGGCCGGGCGGCGGCGGCCGGCATGATCAGGAAGGCGATGGTGAGAAGTGCGCCCACGATCTTGATGGCGATTGCGACCACAAGCGCCAGCACGATGACGAAGATCAACTTGGTGCGCTCGGTGGCGGCACCCTCGGCGGCGGCGAGGTCTTCGTGCACGGCGAGCGACAGCAGCGGCCGCCAAATATAGACGAGGGCGGCCAGCGCCACGGCGCCGCCGAGGAAAATCCAGCGCAGGTCCGCGTTGTTGATGGCGAAGATGTCGCCGAACAAAAATCCCATCAGGTCCACCTGGGGACCGCGAACCAGGGATGCCGCGATCACGCCGAGGGCCAGCGCCGCGTGCGCGAGAAGACCCAGGAGGGAATCGAACGGCACCGCCTGCTGGCGTCCGAGCACTACCAGCAAGCCGGAAACGGCCAGCGTGACGATCAACATGCTGGCGGTGAGATCGAGCGAAAAGGCCAGTCCTAAAGCGACGCCGATGAGGGCCGCCTGGGCCACCGCCTCGCCGAAGTAGGCCATGCGCCGCCAGACCACGAAGCAGCCCAGGGGCGCGGCGACGATGGCCAGGCCGAAACCCGCCAGCAGGGCACGCATCAGGAAGGGTTCGGGCACGTCAGCTCCGCTTCTCGGTCCATCAAACGCCGGTGTTCGACCCATGCCCGTGCACAGGCGGGCGCGGTTCGCCGGCCAGGTCGTGGTGGTGATCGTGATGGTGGTGGTACAGGCCGAACGCACGCGCGGCCTGTGGACCGAACAGGCGGGCGTACTCGGGATGCTGTGCCACCGACTGCGGTACGCCCGAGCAGCACACATGCCGGTTGAGGCAGATCACCCTGTCGCTCTGCGCCATGACGACGTGCAGGTCGTGCGACACCAGCAGCACGCCGAACCCGCGCTCGGTGCGCAGCCGGCCTATGAGGGTGTACAGCTCCGCCTCGCCGGCGTAGTCGACGCCGCGCACGGGTTCGTCGAGCACCAGCAGGTCCGGCTCCCGGATCAGGGCCCGCGCCAGGACCACGCGCTGCAGTTCGCCGCCGGACAGTTCCGCCAGCTGGCGCTCGGCAAGCGCCCCCGCGCCGACATCCTTGAGCACGCGCGCGAGCTCATCGAGGGTTGCGCGCCGGCCCATCGCCACGAAGCGCGTCACGGTCAGCGGTATGGCCCGATCCACATCGAACCGCTGCGGCGCGTAGCCCGTGACCAGGCCCGGCTTGCGGCGGATGCTGCCCCGGTCGAGCGGCTCGAGCCCCAGCAGGGCACGTACCAGCGTGGTCTTGCCCGCGCCGTTCGGGCCTATGACGGTCACGATCTCGCGTGGGCTTATGTCGATGTCGATATCAGCCAGGATCGTGCGGCCGCCACGCGCGAGCATCAGGTTGCGTGCGCTGATCAGCGCCGTTGCACTGTGCTTGAGCTGTGCGCGGTCATGATGATGATGGCCGTGATGCTGGCCGTGCATATGCCCGGCATGATCGTGAGCACAAGCGTTGGCATGCTGTTCGCCATGCTGGCCCGGCTGCTCAAGCCCATCAGGACTGCGCATGGTGCGTGTCCTTGCCGGAGCAATTGGCGCACAAACCCCACACCTCGACCACGGCAGCCTTGCCCGTGCCGGTCGAAAAATGTGCCGCATCGGCTGCCTTGTCGATGGCGGCAAAGACCTTGGCGCCGTCGACCTCCGCCACGGCATTGCAGCGTTCGCAGGCAAGCACGAGCTGGCGCTGCTCGTGCCCGGCGTGGCAGGCAAAAAAGGCGTTTCGGCTTTCGAAACGATGCACGATTCCGGCCGTCACCAGCGCATCGATGGCCCGGTAGACCGAGATCGGCGCCAGCCGCTCGCCGCGGTTGGCCATCCGCTCTAGGACCTCGTAGGCGCCGATGGCCTGGTGGGAGGCTGCCGCGATCTCCTGAAATACCGCCTCACGCAGCGGGGTCAGCCGCAATCCCTTGGCCTCGAAGGCCTTTCGCGCCCGCACCATGGCCTCGTCGAGGCAACGGTCGTGGTTATGCTCGGGCGTCGGGAAGGCTTTGCTGGGGATCGGAAGGTTCATTGTTACCTTATACCAACTGCCGGCCTGAAATGCCACCGGGCGCCCTTTGCAATCCTAATTCCCGACAGCCAAGGCTCGCACAGTAGCCCTGCGACCTTCCGAGCGGTACCCTGGCCTTTTCGGATGTCCGCCTTGCGAGAGGGCGCAGCCATGCCGCACCGCATCGACATCCTCGTCGCCGACATCACCACGCTCGAGGTCGATGCCATCGTCAACGCCGCGAACCGCTCGCTCCTCGGCGGCGGCGGTGTCGACGGCGCAATTCACCGCGCCGCTGGACCGCAACTGCTCGCCGAATGCCGCACGCTTGGCGGCTGCGAAACGGGCGAAGCCAAGATCACCAAGGGATACGGATTGCCGGCCCGCCATGTCATCCACACGGTTGGTCCCGTCTGGGAGGGCGGTGGCACGGGCGAGGCAACCCTGCTTGCCAATGCCTATGCGAACTCGCTGGAACTCGCGAAAAAACACGGCCTCCGCTCGATCGCCTTTCCGGCAATTTCGACAGGCGTTTATGCTTTCCCGCCTGATCGCGCCGCGTGCATCGCCGTTGCAACGGTTGTTGAAAAGCTCCGCGGCGATACACATTTCAGCAAGGTCATCTTCTGTTGTTTCACTTCCGCCGCGGCGGAATTGCACGATCAGGCGCTCCGCGCGCTCGAGCTTAAGCCACCACCGGGCGGATGAAATCTTGGTAATGCGTGTTAATACTCATGCGGAGCCAAATGGCTGCCGCAATCCGGACGACAAACTGCCGGTTTGCAACGTCAAGGTGCAAACGGGAAGACAGCTTATCACGGCAGCGCACGCGCCAGCGCTCCCGACTGACGAGCGTGCATGAGGTGCGTGCGTATTTCCTTCAAGGCCGATAGCTGCGGCGCCGGCAATTCCGGCGAATGCTACAGGCTGCGAGTTCAGCGGGAGACTTGGTGATGGGATTCGACGTCGTCGCGTTCATCAACGGCATCTGGTCCCAAACCGGCTTGCTGGTTCTGCTCTCCGGTCTCGGGCTGCTCGCCCTGTGGGGCACGGGCTTCTTTCAGCGCCTGTTCCGCATCATCGAAGAGATGATGTTCAACAACTGGCAACTCGCGCTGCTGGGCGCCACCGCCATCGCCCTGTCGCTCGCGTCGGGCTACACCACCTTCGACGGCCTGCGCAATTTCACCTCCGCGCCGCTGCTTTCCATCCTGATCGCCTTCGGCATCCAGGGCGTGATGCTGATCGTGGCGTGGCTGATCGGCGAGAGCTTTGCCACCGGCATGAACCAGCGCAGCGCTTCGGGCAGAGGCCTCACCGCGCGCGAAGCCACCGTCGGCATGCTGCTCGGCGTGGCGCTGGCCGGCCTGGCGTTCTACTGGCTGCTCAATCAATACAGCGCCGTCGGTTTCACGCGGGCCTCCGGGCTGGTCGCCGACTGGGGCCGGTTCGCCGACGTCGCGCTCTATTTCCTGATCGCCGTCGTGCTGGTCGCCGTCATCGCCTTCAACTTCCGGCGCGGCGGCGACATCTCCACGCCGTACGTGCAGAGCGTGCGCCTGATCGCCAAGAACGCGGTGCTGTGGGTGATGTTCCTGGCCTCGATGGGCGCCTCGGTGTTCTTTTCCTTCGACTCGCACTTCAACGCCATCTTCTCGGCCGAGCAGAGAAAGCGGGCCGCCGAGATCCGCACGCTGAACCAGGTGGGCCGCGTGGTCGCCGACATCGGCGAGCGGGCGCAGAAGGTCCAGCTTGCCGAGGCCGAGCGCCTGTTCGAGACGGACGGCTGGAAGGCCTACGACACCCAGCTCACCAGACTGGCCCAGCAGGCGCAGGGGTCGCAGGGCGAGATCGAGAAATACTTCGTCTCCAAGATGGAGGATCGGCGGCGCGGCATTGCCGAGCAGCAGGAACGCATTTCCGGCGCCGAGCGCAACCAGACGGCATTGCTGCGGCGGCGCGACGAACTGGAAGCCGAACTGCAGCGTGTCGAACCCGGCATCGGCGCGCTGGAGGCAGAGCTGGCGAAGGCACAGGGCACTTATAGTGCGACAAGGCAAGCCATCGCGGCCAAACGCATCGAGGCCAACGCGGAAGACGGCGGCGTGGAAGGCACGCTGAAGCGCGGCAAGGGGCCGATCTTTCGCCAGCGTACGGCCGAAGCGGATGAGTTGCAGCGTAAGCTGTTGATCACGGACGACCCGCGCTTGAGAGAGGCACAGCGCCAGCGCGACCAGGCATCCGCCCGCATCGTCAGCCTCAAGCGCGAGATCGCCACCATCAATGGCGATGTCGCCAAGTACAAGGGCGAGACCCAGACCGCGGCCCAGCGCATCAAGGCGGCCGAAAGCTCCGAGGGCGACGCGGAAGGCACGAAAGTCGATCCGGCCCGCGTGCTGCCGGCCTTCGAGCGCGCGCGCTCCGCCTTCCGCCAGCAGCCGGACACCGAGCGGCTGGCAGGACTCCAGACCCAGTGCGGCAATCTTCTCAACGCCATGCTGAGCACGCCGGCAGCCAAGGAGCGGGTCCGCGCCATCGATTGCGATCCCAACCACGCGGCCGAAGCGGCCGCGCGTTTGTTCGCCTTGAATGCCGGCCTCGTGGCTTTCCAGGCCACATGCGCGGGCGGCTCCAAGCTGCCGCAGGACGCCACCACCGACGCGCTCCTGGGCTTCGGCCGCAACTGTCTGCAGGACTCAGGCCTCGTCTCGCAGGAATCCACCGACCTCGGCGCACGGCTGCAAGCCATCGACATGAACCGAGACGACAAGGCGCATCGCTTCGTCGTGACCTGGAACGCATTCCTCGACGGCAACCGCCTCGCCTACTTGGCGCTGGTGCTGGCCATCGGCGTCGACGCGCTGGTGTTCATGGCCGGCCTGTTCGGTGCCGCCTCCGTCAAGTCGCCGCTGTCGGACGTTCCGAGCTTCAAGGCGCGCAGCGCCGAGCAGCTGCAGGCGGTCATCGACACGGCCCTGCTGCCCCACACTTACGAGAACGCACAAGCCGTCCTCAATGCGATGCGCCCAATGGCGCCTGATGGCGGTTTCACGCAACGCATAGCCGTGCGTGACGACGATCCGCACGCACGAGACCTGCACCGCGTTCTCAATGCCGGCGCCACCATTGGTGCTGTGCGCCACGTCGCAGACGAGACCTACGAGCTGCGTTCCGAGCTGTTCGAGTACATTTCACAGGTCGCCAAGAAGGCGTTCGCTGCCGACAAGTCGCATGTGGCACTGGCCGACCTCGAGCGCATCGTCGCGGTGGCGCTGCTGCCCGACGTCAGGGACAACGTCGAGACCGTCCTCAAATACGTGCATCCGATCGAGGATAGGCCGACCTTCCTCGAGAAGGTGGGAGTCAAGGAGCGGCACGACTTCACGGCGGAAATAGACCTCGGCGAGGTCGACAGAAGCGACAAGAAGGTCGTGCGCAATGCGTTGAACGCCGGCGCGAGCATGGAAGCGGTGCAGCGCGTCAATAACAGCCACTATTTCATCAGCCGCGACTTCTACAAGACGCTGGCACGCATCCGCGGCCGTTTCCTGGTCTCCGTTGCGCCTGAAGCCCTGCTGGTCACACGTCAGGCAAATGAGCGCCTCCTGAGTTCGCATGCAAATGCGTCCACGTTGACGCCGCTGATCACTGGCACCCCCGGGACGCCCCGCGCCAGCATCGCTGACAACCGCGGACGCCTGCTGGCGAACCATCACGCTCAGGGCAACGGTTCTGCGACGAGGTCCGATCAGGACCTGGAAGTTCTGTTCCGTCAGGAGCTCGTGAGGCCGATCGGCGTGTCGGCCGTGTCACTCGATCACATCTGGGATTCGGAGGTCGCCGGCGAGGCGCTTGCGGCCGCCAACGCCCTCAAGCGGCAGGCGCGCCAGCGCCCGGCGCTCAACAGCGAGCTGAGGCTTGTGGAAAGCGACAGCCGGCGCGTGCTGGAACAGGCGCAGGACGTTCTCGCCGCGCAATTTCAGGATGACCGGCACACGCTTTCGCTGCTTCACGATGTGGCTGTAGAGATCGACCGCAGGATTCCAGCCCTCATGCTGCTGCCCGAAGGCGGCTTGATCGACCGGCTGATCTTCGCCCTCGAGGAAGCCAGTGGCGACAATCGCCTGAGCGACGACGAGCATCTGCTGCTTTCGCGTCTGCAAAAGCTCAAGGGCGATCTCGAAGTCATGCGCCTCAACGACTCTTCCGCGTGGAAAGGCATCGCGCGGCAATTCGAGCATCTCAACGAGCCGGCCCCAGCGCCGACCCATCGGCCGGGCCAAGGCCAAGTCCACTAGGCTCGCCCGACTTTGAAAGGAAAAACCGCGCGGGAATCCCCGCGCGGTTTTTTACGTCCGATCCGGCAGTGCTGCGTCTCTATTCCTTGAACGCCACCACCTTCTGCTTCTGCTCGCCGAGGCCCTGGATGGTCAGGCTCATCGTGTCGCCGGCCTTCAGCCACACCGGCGGCTTCATGCCGAGAGCCACGCCGGGCGGCGTGCCGGTCGTCACCACGTCGCCGGGCTCCAGCACCATGAACTGCGAGATGTAGTGCAGGCAGTGGGCGATGCCGAAGATCATGGTCTTGGTATTGCCGGTCTGGCGGCGCTGGCCGTTGACGTCGAGCGACATGGACAGGTTCTGCACGTCGTCGATCTCATCGCGCGTCACCAGCCACGGTCCCAGGGGGCCGAAGGTCTCGGCGCACTTGCCCTTCATCCACTGGCCGCCGCGCTCGGCCTGGAAGTGACGCTCGGAGATGTCGTTGCAGACGGCATAGCCGGCGATGTGCGACAGCGCGTCCTTTTCTTCCACGTAGCGCGTGCGCTTGCCGATGACGAAAGCGATCTCGATCTCGTAGTCGAGCTTCAGCGAGCCCTTGGGGATCATGACATCGTCGTTCGGCCCGACGATGCAGTTGGCAAGCTTGTTGAAGAGGATGGGTTCCTTGGGAATCTCCGCGCCGGTTTCCTTGGCGTGGTCGACGTAGTTGAGGCCCACGGCGATGAAGTTGTGCACGTGGCCGACCGGTGAGCCCAGGCGCACGCCCTGCGGTGCCGCCGGCAGCGCCTTGGTGTCCAGCTTGCGCAGCTTATCGAGGCTGGCGTCGCTCAGCGTCTCGCCCGTGATGTCCTTCACGTGCGCCGACAGATCGCGAATGACGCCCTGGGCGTCGACAAGGCCTGGCTTTTCGGCGCCTGCAGCGCCAAATCGAACGAGCTTCATTGGGGGTTCCCTCCTGGAAACATCTTGGGGCGCACGCCCTCGAGACGAGCGAAGGCGCCAACCGTGTCCCAGTTGCTCTTGCAGCCGCTCAAGTCAAGGATTTTGGAATCGCGCCGGCGTGCCCAAACAGGGTCAATTCAGCCGGCCATTAAACTTGTGGAAAACCCTCTTCAACGGCGCTCGAGCTCGCAAAAAAGCTCACCGGCAAGCGCAGCCACCGGCCTTTACGGCCTGCAATGCCTTGAAGAATCCGCCAGCCTAGAACAGGTGCACGACGATATAGATGCCTGCACCCAGGATAGGACCCGCGGCGCACGCTAACGCCATGATAAAAAACGATTTATCGATCACAACACTACCCCGCAACGCCTACGACCCGCCGGAATCAGACTTTTTGCCGCAAGTCCAACTCCGCAACCGGACCTGCCCTCCTCATTGGTCCGTACCCATAATATAACGCGAAATCATCCCTTTTGCACGTGGATTTAGCGCAAAGCATGAGCCGGAAAGCCGCACGGCTGGTATGCAATGCTCTTTTTTGCATTGCACCAAGTCCGCACGCTGTTGCGAAATGTCAGCTTCTCAGGCGAACAGCTTGAGCTGCTTTTCATCCTGGCCCTTGGTCTCGCGCGCGAGCTGCTCGATGCGGTCGAAGGGCACCTGCTCTGCGGAGATGAGCGACCGCTGCGCCCGCATCGGCCGCACCAGTCCTTCCTGCACCAGATGGAACTCGCCCACCGTCTGCCCCGGCAGCACCGAGCTGGGGTCGAGGCCGGACTCGCTCTGGAACGCCGCGCGCAGCTTCTTGAGCGCTGTATCCTCGCGCACCCGGCCGATGAACCACGACGTAATCTGGTCGCGCGACTTGTAGTCGAGGTCGCCCGGCGATTGCGTCGCCAGCATGATGCCGAGCCCCGCCGACCGCGCCCGTTTCAGCAGGCTCTGCAGCGGTTCCGCCGTCGCCGGCTTGGCGTTGGCCGGGATGTAGAGATCGGCCTCGTCGAACATCACCACGGCCTGCAGTTCGTCGTTGGGGTTGCGCTGGCAGAAGCGCAGCGCTTCCGACAGGAACTGCGACACCCAGAACAGGATGTTCTCGTTGTCGCCGAGGAAGCCCGTATAGATGATCGACAGCCGCGTGCGGTTGTCGGTGCGCGCATGCGGGCCGCGCCCGAGCAGCCGCTCCATGCGCAGCGGCTCGCCGCCGCCTTCAAATAGCGCGGAGTTGCGATGCCGGAGGCTATCGAGCTGCGCGACCAGATCGCGGCGGATGCGCCCCGAGGGGTCCATGCGCTGCGTGAGATCCGTCAGCTCGGGGTCCTCGTCTTCCAGCAGCCCGATCAGGTCGACCAGCGTCACCTCTTTGCTGAAGCGCCCACCAAGGATGCGCAGCGCCACGGACAGCGTGCCCGACTGCTTCTGGTGCGTGGCCGAGTTTTTCAGATGCAGCATGTCGCCGAGCGCCGCCGCCGACAGGTTGGCGAGCAGCTGCTGCTCCTGCTCGGGCAGTTCGTTGATGCCGGTGGGCAGGAGTGTGATCGAGATGGGGCGGCCCGAGGCCCGGCCCGGCGTGTAGACGGCCACGTCGATGGAGTCGGCCAGCTTCTCGCGCTCCCCGCGCCGCTCGCCGAATTCGCCTTCCAGCGAGCGCCACACGTCCGGATTGGCGTAGGAGCACAGATCGCCCTTGCGGTCGATCAACACCGCGGGCGTGCCCCTCAGCAGCAGTTGCTCGATGATGCACAGCGCCAGCGTGGTCTTGCCGGAGCCTGACCCGCCGAGCACGGCGGCATGGCGCTTGAGCACGTCCTTGTTGAGCGTAATGCTCTTGCTCGACCGCAACGCACGGCCGGCCAGGATGCTGCTCGCGCCATCCCCCGTCTCGTCGAGAAGAAGCGAGAGCGGAATGTCCTCCTTTGGATCGGCCGACGCTGCAGCGGCGGTGTCCCACCCGGTCCAGTCGGCGGCGTACGGCCCCTTCATGGGAATGGGCGGCGGCAGGCTCGGCGGAGGCCCTGCGCTCGCGGCCTGAGCAGCATCGGCCGGCCCTGCAGCCTGCGCCCCAGCAGCCTCGCCCGGGCGCAGGCTACGGCCGAGCATATCCAGCCGCAGCAGATGCACCAGTGAAAGCACCTCCGACAGCAGCTTGGCGCGCTGGAACCAGTCGCTGAAGCCGGGATCCTGCCGGTGCTGCGCATAAAACTCGCGCACCATCATCATGCGCTCCCAGTCGGGAATGGGAACCAGCAGCGACCGGCCCCCCTTTTCCCGGAACCTGCGGAACGCCTGCGCCGTCTGGTTTTTCTTGTTCGGCGGAAAATCGCTGGCGCGTAGCATGAAGCAGCTCTTGTCCTCCATGGCGTTGAGGACACGATCGATCTGCCGCTTCAAGCCGCCGCCCTGTGTCGGCCGGTTGCACAGGAAAATGCGCGACTCCGTGCTGAACCCCGCAGCGTGACGCAGCGTAAGATCGATGGCGGGAACATCATCGGTCAGCGTGACCCGCTTCGCCGTCGCGTCGATCGCGCCCGCCCACTCGTCTTTCGCCAACGCCAGCGCACCGGCGAGAACGCCCATCAGGCTGTCGTCGTCGCTGGGAATGTCCGCTTCGGACTGCGCCATGAAGCGGTCCCAGTGGTCACGGAACTCGATCGGCGCCGCAGGCGCTGCGTCATCCGCATCGTTGCCGCCGCCAGAAAATCCCAGCGCCGCCGCCAACGTCGAAATGAAGCCCTGCTTCTCCTCGGCTACGGGCGCCGCATCGCCCTCCTGCTCGCGCAGGCGCGTCTGGGCCAGCTCCAGGATGCGCCGGGTCGAAAGCCCGCCGAACTCCTCGAAGAACTGCGGGCCGAAATACAGCGTCGGATCGGAGCCGTCGTTGCGCGGGTCCTGTTGCAACCGCTTGGCGATGATGAGACGCGCCTCCTCGGCGGTGCGCGTCTCGATCAGCGGAACCGGGCCCGCCTTCTCGATGCGGTCGATGTAGGACTGCGCCAGCACCTCGCGCACCTTGCCGTAGAACTCGGCGAGGCACGACACCAACACGATCGACGTCGGCACGCGATTGGCGATCTGGATCAGGTCGCGCGCAGCTTTCTGGAAGCGCTCCGTATAGTCATCGAAAAAGCGCAGATCCTCGACCTGATCGATCGCGAACACCAGAGCGGCGCGGTCCACCGACCACATCAGGCGGCCGAGCGACTCGATGATCTCGAACGCGCGTCCCTCGCCCGCGTTGGGATCGAGCGCCGCCACCGCTTCCTGCGACAGGTCGTTCAGCTTGTGCCCGTAGAGATACTGGCGCACGCGCTGGTCGATGCGTGGGTCCGAGCGCTGCAGGTAGAGCAGCGCGCGCACGATGTTGACGTCGAGGCTCTGGCCGGCAAACTTCGGCGCCGCGATGATCTGGTCCGCGATACTGAGCACGAGCTTGGCGAGCGAACCTTCGCTGAGCTTGGCATCGCGCAGTTTATCGAGTTGCGCCGGATCGACCACGGAACCATCCCCGACCAGACCGTTGGTCAGCCTCGCGAGCGCGCTTTGGCCGCCTTTGTCGGGGTCGTAGGGCTTTTCCAGCGAGGCCACCAGGCGGCGCAGGTAGTAGTCGGCGTAGTTGGCCACGTCCGGCGTCATCTGCGCATAGCCGAAGTAGGCCCGGCCGGTGCGGTGGGCACTGGTGCGCAGCGCGCGTATCAGATGCGTCTTGCCGGCGCCGGACTGGCCATGAAACAGCAGAATGCGCGCCTGTACCTGCGCGGCGCGGTCCGCCGTCACGGCGCTCAGCAGGTCGGAGAATTTGCGCCGCGCGGCCGCGTGCACGAGTTCGACGTCGACGGGATCGGCCCGCCAGACATCGTCCTCCCACGTAATGGAGTGCTCGAAGGCCGCTGACGGGCGGTCGGCAAGCGGCGCTATGTGAGCCTCGTGGCGCATGAAACCTCTACCAGATTGGATACTGCACCCGCGTCAGGCGTCGACGCGGATGAAATGAAACACGGCGTTGCGGTAGGAGACGGCGGAGTCCTGCACGTCCTTGATATTGTCCTTGTCCTTTAAATCCGCGTTAGCGAGCGCGAGTTGGCCGGCGCGATGCGCTTCGGCGAGCATGCACTTGAACTCGATTTCCGAGAGACCCCAGTCGGGGCGCTTGTCGCGGATATTCCGCCACACGTGGCTGATGTAGGCCTTGCGGTCCCCGCTCCATCCGCGCGCCTGGCTCGCGGCATGCCGGCGCACCTCGGAAGCGAAACCGGGAAGGTCGGGACGTCCCAGCGCCGGCGGTACAACGTCAGGCGCAGGAGCTGAAATCGGCACTGGCGCCGGCGCCACCGGAGCAGGCGGGGCGCTCGCAATGATGAAGGGCAGTGCAGGCTGGGCCTCGGACTGCAAGCTCTTGCCCAATGCACGCTTGGACGGCTTGCGCTTGGCAGAGGCCGCATGCGGCGACGGGCCACCGAAAAATTTTCGCAGCACCGCCAGGCGCAACCCGGCGAGATCGGACGCGGCAGAGCCGATGTGTTCCGCCGCCAGAGCCGCGATCAGACGGGTGTCGGTCCCGAAGTCACGCGGTTCGGCCGACAGCTGGGCCGCGAGCAGACGTCCAGCCTTCGCCGACAGCCCGAGCTTGCCAGCCAGCGCCGTCGTGCCCTTGTCGCCGAAAGCGCGCTTCAGCGCCATGGCGGCCAGCGCCTCGCGCAGCCGGGCGGGCGTCGCCACACCCTTGAACTTCAAGTTGTAGGCACTATCGACGATTGCACCCCGCAAACCATCCACCGTGGCGAGCGCCTTGAGGCGCTTGGGCGCCTCGCGCTGCATGCCGAGCGCAACGGCAACCAGCCGAACGTCGCGCACCTCGCTCCATACCCGCGGAAAATCGTTCCTGGTGCCCAGAAACCGGGCGGCCTGCACTTTGCCGGCATCGCTCGCTTCGAGCCGGGCCGATTTTGCCGTCACAAGACCTTGGGCGCCCAGCGCCTCGATCTCGCGTTCGACGGCTGCACGCCACTGCGCAGCCGGCATGCCGGAGACAATGGCTGCGAGGTCGGTCGCAATTTCAGCCTTGGTGGCGCCGCGCAGCGCGCAAACGGCACGCACCAGCACAAGATGACGCAACCGGCCGGCATCCTCGGCGCCGGCAGGCGATTTTTCCAGGACAGCGGCTTTCGGCACCGTGGCCTCCTTGCATAGACAAACAAGCGCCTGCGCCGGCTTCCGGCACGAGGCGGGTGATGTCGCAGCGCGCCCCGGACGCGCGAATCACCGGAGGCTCATGCGTTATCTTGCGGAAGTCGGGGCAAAAATCCAAGGGAACCATAGGCGGCAGGGACGCTTCCCCAGCGAGTTGCCTATCCCTCGAGTTGCCAGCGGCCGTCCGCGAGCCGGCAGGCGACACCTTCGACCCGGCCGCTGCGGACGCCCGTGGTCAGGACCAGCACGATGTGCCGGCATACTCGGCCGGCTGTGTCCTTGAACGAGGCCGTCGGCTGGATCACGCCGCTCAGACGGCCGTTTTGGCTGTGCCACACGTAAGTCGAGCCGTCGCCCACTTCGCTCAGCGCGACGCGGATCGCATCGAGCGTCGCAATCTCGTCGTTGTCATCGAGGCCCTGCGAGTAATCGGCAAGCTTCGGGCGAGGGGACGCTCTGGGGGCTTCCTGCGGCAGCGAGCAGCTGCAGGGCGGCTGAGCAGGCCTTACTTCCTGGGCGGCCGCCTCGCGAACTGGCATAAAGGCGAGGGACGCGATGAGCGACGCTGTGGCCACGGAAGCCGCCAGCGAGAGAGAACCTGAACGCATGAACAACCCACTGAACTGACACGACGAAACGGAGAACGATGTTTTTGAGTGTTACCCCACGTGGTTAATGTGTGGTGAACAACGTGCGGGCGCATCGCAAAAGGGACCGACGATGGCGGACGAGATCAAGCCAGGCTATTACACCGCCCCGCAGGCAGGCGACTTCGCGGCCGCCATCGAGCCGCTCGCGCTGTTTAGTGCATGGTTCGATGAGGCCAAGGCGCACGAACCGAACGATCCCAACGCCTTCGCGCTGGCGACCGTCGACGGCGCGGGAATGCCCAACGTGCGCATCGTGCTTCTCAAGGGTCTCGATCCGGCAGGCGACGCCGCACGCGGTTTAGTATTCTACACCAACTTCGAGAGCGCCAAGGGCGAGGAGCTGCTGGCATCAAAAAAGACGGCGCTCAACTTTCATTGGAAGAGCCTGCGCCGCCAGGTGCGCGTCCGTGGTGTTGTCTCCACGGTGAGCGATGCGGAAGCAGACGCTTACTTCGCTACACGCCCGCGCGGCAGCCGCATCGGCGCCTGGGCCTCGCAGCAGTCCCGCCCGCTCGCCAGCCGCGAGGCGCTGGAAAAGGCGGTGGAGGCGATGACCGCCAAGCACCAGGACGACATTCCCCGCCCGCCCTACTGGTCAGGCTTCCGCGTGACGCCGCTGGAGGTCGAATTCTGGCACGACCGGCCCTTCCGGCTGCACGAGCGCGTCGCGTTCCGCCGCGATACTGTCAGCGCGGCCTGGAACAAACAGCGGCTTTATCCGTAGGTCGTGCAGCCGTCGGCGCTCGGCGACGTATCTCCCTTCCTCCGGCCGCGCTCTGGCTAGCGTGCAAGCAAGTTGCTTGGACCGGAACAGGGCACCGAACTATGCTCGGCGCGTTCTGCCGAGGCTGAGCGAAGCGGACCCCAATCAGGGAGGCTGCCATGGGTTTCCTGACCGATGACGAACTGGACGCACTGATCCCGGCCGAGATGCTGCCGCACACCACGCCGATCCCGACGCAAATCGTCTCCAGCGACGAATACATCCCCGCGCCGCAGAGCGAGCGCCAGAAAGAGGTCGAAGCCCGGCTGCTCGCGATGAGCGACGAGATCGGCACGCGTCAGGGGATGGACCGCCGCACGTTCTTCCAAAGCGCAGCTGGCATGGCAGCCGCTTTCGTGGCGATGAACGACACGTTCGGCACGGCTCGGCCCGTGTGATTGCCCAGAGTCGTGAACCTGTTCCCCACGCCAAGCGACATACTCCTGTCAGGAGCTCAAGAACGAGCAACCCAAGGAGATCGCAATGTTGAAAAGTGCCCTGCTCAGCACTGCTGGCGCCCTCGCTGTCGCCGCCATCTTCGCGACCGCCGCTATCGGCCCACCGGCGATCGCCGACCCTGCGACGTGCACGAACTGCGACTGCGCGTGCGGGAGATGCCATACCATAACGAAGGGCATTTATTGCTGCCCATGCAAGATCAAACCCAAGTCCAAGCCCTCGACAAGCACGCACCCCCCACGGAGCATGAAGCCACGATAGTCAGTGATCCCGCGAAACAGATTCCCTTGGCGCGCGGGCCCATCTCGACGAGACCGCGACCGTCGCCGACTCGATGGTTGCGCGCCGGTGTCAGCGGAACTTGTGCTCGAAGGACAGGTAGAGAAGGGCGCCGACGTCCGTGCGCCCTTCCGTGAATTGGATCGGGACACCTGCCCCGAGAACGAGCTGACCCTCCTTCAGATTGAAGGCGTGCCGCACGCCCGGCAGGAGCGTGAAGGCAAACTCCCGTTCGATGCGGAATGTATCGTTGACGGTTTCAGTCCACTCGCCGACTGCTTCGACGAGAAAGTTCGTGTCGCGCGTCACGGCGTAGACGACACTGCCGCCGAGATTGTAGCCGGTCGGCTGCCGGCCGTGCACGTCGAAGTAAGAGGTGATGCCGGCGTTGCCGTGCAGCGTAACCCGGTCGGACACAATCTTGCTGACGGGCAAATTGATCTGGTAGCCGTAGGAGCCCATGCCGGTTCCGCGATCTTCATCGCCGGTCGGCAGGATCACGCTGAAGCGCGGCGCGAAGGCCGGCAGGCTTGCGCTCTCCGTCAGGGCCTGGAACCGGTAATTCAGCTGGACATCGCCAAAACCGCGCGCGCCGTTGCCGTCATTGTGCAGCCATAGGTACGGCACTGTGTAGGAGAACTGATGCGTCTGGGTTCTGACCGGCCATTCGTCGGTATAGGCAAACGACCAGGCGCCGTTCTGGCGGCGCAGGCTCATGATGTGCTGAACGACGCCGGCTTCCTGATTGTAGGCCTCTTCGATCAGGAATGAATTGTCCTGCAGGCCAGCGGCAGGGCGCGTGTCCTTCTCCTGCGCCGCGAGGTGCTCCATTCCGCCCAACACCATCAGCACGGCCAGAAAACCGCGCAAGCCGCCGGGCGCGACAGCGGACAACGCGTGCACGACGTTCCAGCTCAGCATCCGAGATATCATCCTTCGAATTTGCGAATCGTTCGCAACAAGATTGCACATCACCGCCCGCCAAGCGATATCGCTGCAGCTTTCATCACGCGGTAGGAGCATCGGTGTTGCCCGGGTGCCGCAGGGCTCAGCCAACCACCCTGCACAATCCCTTGCGCTGGAGGACTCCAGTTGGACTACAAGGTTGCGGCGAGCGGGAAATCGAAGAACGAGACAAGGGATCATGCGCAGCTATCGCATTGCCACAATACCGGGGGATGGCATCGGCACGGAGGTGATCGCCGCGGGCATCGAAGCGCTGGGCGCCGTTGCAATGCGCGACGGGGGTTTCACGTTCACCTTCGACCATTTCGACTGGGGCTCGGACCGCTATAAGAAGACCGGCGCGTTCATGCCCGACAACGGCCGCGATTTGATCAAGGATCACGATGCGATCCTGTTCGGCTCAGCGGGCGCGCCCGACGTGCCGGACCACATCACGCTGTGGGGCCTGCGGCTCGCCATCTGCCAGCCGTTCGACCAGTACGCCAACGTCCGTCCCACGCGGATACTGCCCGGCATCACCAGTCCGCTGCGGGCGGTGACCGGTCCCGAACTCGACTGGGTGATCGTGCGCGAGAATTCGGAAGGCGAATATGCCGGCGTCGGTGGACGCGTGCACCGCGGGCTGCCCGAGGAGGCGGCCACCGACGTGTCGATGTTCACCCGCGCGGGCGTGGCCCGTATCATGCGTTTCGCGTTCGCGCTGGCACGCACCCGGCCGCGCAAGCTGCTGACCGTGGTGACCAAGTCCAACGCCCAGCGGCACGGCATGGTGATGTGGGACGAGATCGCCGCAGAGGTCGCACGCGAGTTCCCCGACGTGACCTGGGACAAGATGCTGGTCGATGCCATGACCATGCGCATGACTCTCAAGCCGCAGACGCTCGACACCATCGTTGCCACCAACCTGCACGCCGACATCCTCTCGGACCTTGGCGGCTGCGCTGGCGGGATCGTTGGGCATCGCGCCGACGGCAAACCTCAATCCCGAGCGCAAATTCCCTTCCATGTTCGAGCCAATCCACGGCTCGGCCTTCGACATCACGGGCAAAGGCATCGCCAATCCGATCGGCACCTTCTGGTCCGGCGTGATGATGCTGGAGCACCTGGGCGAGAAGGCTGCGGCCGCACGCCTGATGCGCGCCATCGAGCGCGTCACCGCCGATCCTTCACTGCACACGCCCGACCTCGGCGGCACGGCCAGGACTGCGGATGTGACAAAAGCCGTGTGCAATGCTCTGATGGGAGACAACGAATAAATCCGACGAATCGGGAGACGCCAGAATGACAATGGGTGTTCGCGTGACGGGGGCTGCGGTAGGTGCCCTGGTTGGACTTCTGGCTTTTGCCAGCGCCGGCGCGGCGCAGGGCTATCCGGAGAAAGCCATCACCATCATCGTGCCGGCCGCCGCCGGCGGACCGACGGATACGGTCGCGCGGCTGATGGGCGAATCCATGGGCCGCACGCTGGGCCAGCAGATCGTGGTGGAGAATGTCGGCGGTGCCGGCGGGACGATCGGCATGGCACGCGTCGCCAAGGCGGCGCCGGACGGCTACACGCTGGCGGTCTGGCACATCGCGCAGAGCACGGCGCCGGCGCTCTACGACAACCTCAAGTACAACGTCCTCGACGACTTCGACTCCATCGGCCGCATAACCGACGTGCCGATGACGATCGTGGGAAAGTCGACGCTGGAAGCCAAGACTATCGGCGAGCTGCTGGCCTGGGTGAAGGCCAAGCCGGAGAGCATCACCTATGCCCACGCAGGCATCGGCTCGGCGTCGCATCTGTGCGCGCTGATGTTCATGAGCGCGCTCAAGATCAAGATGACGGCGGTGTCCTATCGCGGTACGGGCCCGGCGATGAACGACCTCGTCGGCGGCCAGTTCGACATGATGTGCGACCAGACCACGGGCACCACTAACCAGATCAAGCAGGGCAAGATCAAGGGCTATGCCGCCACCACGCCGGCGCGGCTGGCGGTTCTGCCGGAGTTGCCGACGCTCGACGAATCCGGTCTCAAAGGCTTCGAGGTTTCGGCCTGGCACGCCATGTGGGCGCCAAAGGGGCTGCCTGCGGACGCGACCGGCAAGCTCACCAAGGCGCTGCAAATTGCGCTTCAAGACCCCACGGTAATCGAGCGCTTTGCCAGTCTCGGCACGGTGCCCGTGAAGCTCGATCAAGCGACGCCGCAAGCGTTGAAGGCTCAACTGACCTCCGAAGTCTCCAAGTGGGACACGGTGATCAAGGCCGCCGGCGTGAAGGCCGGAAACTGAGTCACACGCGAGCCCGAGGGAATCGCGCCCGACCTCGGCGGCACGGCGCGGACCGAGCAGGTCACGCGGGCGGTTTGCGAGGCCCTGGCGGGCGACAACCAGTAGTGTCGCTTTGGGGGCAAACCCTGTCATGCCGGCCGGAGCGGAGCGACGAGCCGGCACCCAGGGCCACAGTTTCTGTCGCTCACACCGGTTCCCCTGCGTCCCGGATATTTCGCGGGTCGCGAAATATCCGGGATGACAGCAGCGCGATTTGTATCATGCCATCGGCAAGATTAGACTGACATCCCTTCCTGTGCTCCCAACCCACAAGGCAACACCGTGCCCCATCTTTTCTCGCCGCTCGACCTCGGCCCCCTCACGCTGCCCAACCGCGTCGTCGTGGCCCCCATGTGCCAGTATTCGGCCGACGACGGCTCCGCCACGGACTGGCACCTGCAGCACCTGATGCAGTTCGCCATCGCCCGGGCCGGGCTCGTGATGCTGGAAGCAACCGGCGTCACGCGGTCCGGCCGGATCTCGCAACGCTGCCTCGGGATCTATTCCGACGAGAACGAGGCGGCCATCGCGCGGGTCGTGAAGGCAGCCCGCAGCGTCGCGGCGCCGGGCACGCGGTTCGGCATCCAGATCGCGCATGCGGGCCGCAAGGCCTCGACCCACGTGCCGTGGGAGGGCGGAAAACCGCTCGGCCCGGGCGAGGGGGCGTGGCAGACCGTGGCGCCTACCGCCGTTCCGTTCTTCGAGGGGGAACCGCCGCCGGCAACCCTCGACACCGGCGGACTGGCCGAGGTGAAGGCCGCGTTCTGCCAGGCCGCGGAGCGGGCCACGCGGGCCGGACTGGAAGTCATCGAACTGCACGCCGCGCACGGCTACCTGCTGCATGAGTTCGTGTCGCCGCTGTCCAACCATCGCACCGATCAGTACGGCGGCTCGCTCGAGAACCGCATGCGGTTCCCGCTGGAGGTGGCCGCCGCCGTTCGCGCCATGACGCCGAAAACCGTGGCGCTGGGAGCCCGCATCACCGGCACCGACTGGGCCGACGGCGGGCTGACGGCCGACGATGCGGTGCCGTTCGCGGCTGCGCTGAAAAAGGCTGGTTACGATTATGTCTGCGTTACCGGAGGCGGCGTGGTCCCCAACATGAAGATTGCGCTGGGTCCGGGCTATCAGGTGCCGATGGCCGCCAAGGTGAAGGCAGAGACCGGCATCGTCACGCGCGCTGTCGGCCTGATCGTGGAGCCCGCACAAGCGGAAGCGATCATCACCTCCGGCCAGGCCGATTTCGTCGCCCTGGCACGGGCCTTCCTCGACGATCCGCGCTGGGTGTGGCACGCGGCCGAGCGCCTAGGCGCGCCCATCAGCTACCCCCCGCAGTATGCGCGCATTTCGGCAGCGCAATGGCCTGGCGCAGCCATGGTCCGACCCGGGGCACAGGCGCGGACCTAGATCGCATGCGGCCGGCGCCCCTCGGCTAGCTCGTGTGCGCATTGCGGGCGCGTGCAGGGGGAGCTACGCTCCCGCCGGCAAACCGGCACCCTGACAGAAGGCCCGAAGATGCAGACAGCTTCCGTTGGCGCGCACACCGCCGGCGTCCCCCCTGTATCCGGGCGCGTCGTCTTCGAAACCACGCTGCCGCCGCGCGGTCGCATTGCGCGCGAGATCGAACGCGGCCAGGTCATGCGTGTGGTCGATCTGGAAGGCCGGCAGGTCGGCGACCTCGTCGCCTACAATCGCGCCGATCTGGCGGAGAAATTCTGGATCTCCAACACCATCAGGCTGAACGGCACCGTGTTCGTGACAACCGGGCACGTGCTCTACTCGGAGCTGTCCAACCCGATGTTCACGATCACGGCCGATACCTGTGGGCGCCACGATCTACTGGCCGGCTCCTGCAACGCCGAGATCGACAAGGTGCGCTATGGTGTGGACGCCCATTATGGCTGTGTGGAGAATTTTCTCGCTGCGCTAGCGCCCTACAAAATCGCGCGTCAGGACATCCCCATGTCGCTCAACCTGTTCATGAACTGCCCTGTCGACGCCAGCGGGGCCTGGACCATCGCCACGCCGGTCTCCAAGGCCGGCGATTATGTCGACCTGCGCGCCGAGATGGACTGCGTCGTTGCATTCTCCAATTGTCCCCAGGATCTCAACCCCTGCAACGACGGACAGCTAAAGCCCCTGCAGCTCACCATCTATCAGCCGTAACCCCATGTCGAACACACCAAACGCCGAGCGCAAGACGCTCATCCTCACAGGTGCCTCACGCGGCATCGGCCACGCTACGGTCAAGCGTTTCGCTTCGGCCGGCTGGCGCGTGATCACCTGTTCACGCCACGCCTTCCCGGAGAACTGCCCATGGGAGATGGGGCCCGAGGATCACATCCAGGTCGACCTCGCCGACCCCGCCGACACGCTGCGCGCCATCGGCGAGATGCGTGAACGCCTCAAGGCCCAGGACAGCCGCCTCAACGCCCTCGTCAGCAATGCCGCCATTTCGCCCAAGGGCCAAGGCGGCTTACGGCTTGGCGCCATCGAGACACCGCTCGACGATTGGCAACACGTGTTCCAGGTCAACTTCTTCGCGCCCATCATGCTGGCGCGCGGACTGATCGCGGAACTCGAGCGGGCCAAGGGTGCGGTGGTGAACGTCACCTCCATTGCCGGCGGCCGCGTGCATCCGTTTGCGGGCGCTGCCTATGCCACCTCGAAAGCGGCGCTCGCCGGCCTCACCCGCGAGATGGCGAAGGACTTCGGCCGCCGCAGCATCCGCGTCAATGCCATTTCGCCCGGCGAGATCGACACCGCAATCCTGTCGCCCGGCACCGACAAGATCGTCGAGGAACAGATCCCATTGGGCAGGCTGGGTGAGCCCGAAGAGGTGGCGAAAGCGATCTACTTTCTCTGCACCGAGCAGTCGAGCTACGTGAACGGCGCCGAACTGCACATCAACGGCGGCCAGCACGTCTGATCGCCCGGCCGCCGCCGGCTCAGCCTCCTGGCCAGCCAGCCTCAGCGCCGCACGTGCAGGACGATGCGACCCGTCGCTGAAACCCAGAAATACCGGCGGGCAGCGCGTTCGCTTGCGGCCCGGCGGACCCACGGCTATAACGCAGCGCGTCGAGCGATTGGCGCATCGGCCGAGTTCAACATGTTCGGTCGTGGTCGGGCGGAGCGTAGCGCAGCCTGGTAGCGCACTTGCTTCGGGAGCAAGGGGTCGGGAGTTCGAATCTCCCCGCTCCGACCAATCTTTTCAGCTACTTAGCAAAATCGTCGCGAGTGCCGGGGGCGCTTTGGGGGGCGTTTTCGCCCGGCAGCACTCTCCTCACCCGTCGCGCGCTTGAGTTGGTCGCTTACTCACGGCGGCGCAGTGCCTCGATCCGATCGGCATAGAGCCACTTCGCAAATTCGACTCCCTCATCGGTGAGATGATCGGTGCTGAAGGTAACTGAGCTGTCCTTCCCGAACGGCTCCTCATAGTAATAATATGAATCGCAAGTGAGGCCGCCATAAGTGGCTGTGAAGTTGCTGTTTATCGCGCCACCACGCTCGTGCTGGATGTTGCATTCGAACGAGTCGGCCTTACCGTCTCGGTCTGGGCCGTACACACTGATCAAGCTCGGAATACATCCCGGCCCTTCGCAAAGGCTGGCGAGCGCATACGCAAAAATCTTTGCACCGCACTCCTTGTCTGTCGCATAGGCTTCGTGAATTGCTTGCGCCGAATTTTCGTATGCACGCTCAACGAGCGCCCGAGCAACCGCGTGGTCCTGAATTCTCGGCGCGTTGAGCAATCTTGAGTACGGTGCTGCCACTGTTTCGGCGTGATGGAAGCACAGAGCTTCGAAGGACTCGAGATCTGCTTGGGCGAGGCTGCGGCGGTAGCGCTCAAATATTTCACTCAAGGCGTTGCTCCCTGGGACTTGCAGACTTTGGCCGGACTGTTTTCCTGATTTCGGAGAACTGTTCGAGCCGGAGCGCGGCCTTGCTGGGAAAAGGCAAGCGCCAAAACAGTAGGATTTCTTCGCTTTCAGTATTAGCCCTCTTGTACGGGAGCAAGGGGTCGGGAGTTAGAATCTCCCCGCTCCGACCAACAAATCGAGGCGTTTCGAACTGACGGGAACGCCCGCGGGCTGATTTATGCCCAGGCACCACCCACCAGCGGCGGAAGCGGGCGGGCTATCGCGCCCCACACGTCATGCAAGCGTTCCTGGGTAGACGGGGCTTTCCAATCGCTAGCGGCCCCGTAGGCGATGGCCGCCGCACCACTGTCATTCTGACGACCAGACAGATGTCCGACTTGACGAGATAAGCCGGTCCTAGCCGTAATTCCCCGCTTCAGCGGAATGACAGGCAGGTATAGTCGCATCTGCATTGAGTTCAAACAACGGAGAGCGTTGTTTCATGACCATGTGGCCAGATCGAAGACTGCTTGAGCTGTTCCACATCGAGCATCCCATCCTGTTGGCTCCGATGGCCGGTCCCAGCACGGCAGAGCTTGCCGTCGCTGTCTCGGAGGCCGGCGGCCTGGGCTCGCTCGCCTGCGCCATGTCGACGCCCGAGCAGATACGCACGGCGCTCGGCGTCATCCGCCAGCGCACCGACAAGCCGATCAACTTGAACTTCTTCACCCACGCTTCGCCGGCGCCTGACGCAGAGCGCGAGGCCCGCTGGAAAGCGCTGCTCAGTTCCTACTACGCCGAACTCGGCATCGACCCGGCCAAGCCCGTGCCCAGCAGCGGCCGCGAGGCATTCGGCGATGCGACCTGCGCAATCGTCGAGCAATACAAACCGCAGGTCGTCAGCTTCCACTTCGGCCTGCCGGAGGATCGGCTCGTGCAGCGAGTCAAGGCGGTTGGCTGCAAAGTGATTGCCTCGGCGACCACAGCGAGGGAAGCCAAGTGGCTTGCTCAGCACGGCTGTGATGCGATCATCGCGCAAGGCTACGAGGCCGGCGGCCATCGCGGCATGTTCCTGACGGACAATGTTGCTTCGCAGGCCGGTACGCTGGCTCTCGTGCCCCAGGTGGTCGATGCCGTGACGGTCCCGGTCATTGCCGCCGGCGGCATCGCAGACGCCCGTGGCGTCGCGGCGGCCTTCGCGCTCGGCGCATGCGCCGTACAGATCGGCACCGCTTACCTGTTTTGCCCCGAAGCCAATGTGCCCGCACTGAACAAGGCGGCGCTCCGGTCGGCGCTGGACGACGATACCGCGCTGACGAATTTGTTCACGGGACGCCCTGCGCGAAGTATTATCAACCGCCTGATGCGTGACGTGGGACCGCTCTCCTCCGATGCGCCGGCGTTTCCTCTGGCTGCCGGTGCTCTGGCCCCGCTAAAAGCCGCCGCCGAGGCGAAAGGCGTCACGGATTTCACCTCCCTGTGGTCCGGGCAATCCGCCTCGCTCGCTCGCGAGATGCCGGCCGCACAGCTGACGCGCGAATTGGCCAGCGAGGCGCTGAAACGGTTGCGATCGCTGGCCGCCCAGAGCTGAGACTGGAGCTGAGGCTTGCCCTGGTCGGCGCGGCTCGAGATATCGGCTGAACGCCGGTTGACGGTGCATGAGCATAAATGCGGCACAGTCGCGCACATCAGTCCCTCCAAGGTCCCGATGCTGCTGCTACTTGCAGTAACGACTGGAACCAGCGCGTCATTTCTCCACCTCTTCTTGGCATGTGTCCTAAAAGGTTCCGGTTTCTTCCGGCAGGCGTGTTACAGAAGAATCGTTACAGCCCGCACCACGCCAGTTCCCCGACAAGCCGCCAATGGAACCGAACCTTGCAAAAAGCACATCCTGTTGACTCGACCGTTGCTGCGCGCGAATGGGCGCAGATCCTGGGCAAATATCGTGAGCCAAGTCATGGCCGCAGCTTGCTTGAACTGCTGATGACCGCGGGATGCTTTGCGGGGCTATGGTTTCTGGTATGGGCGGCCATGGGCTTCAGCTATTGGCTGAGCCTTCTCCTGGCTGTACCGGCAGCGGGCTTCCTCGTGCGCCTCTTCATGATCCAGCATGATTGCGGCCACGGCGCATTCTTTCGTCGCCGCGCCGTCAACGACTGGGTGGGCCGCGTGCTCGGCGCAGTGACGTTGACGCCTTACGACGTTTGGCGCCGGAGCCATGCCATCCATCACGCAAGCTCGGGCGATCTGGAGCATCGCGGCATCGGCGACATCAGCACGCTGACGGTGCGGGAGTACCTGGCATTGCCGCTATGGCGCCAACTCGGGTATCGGCTCTATCGCAACCCGATCATCATGTTCGGTCTGGGGCCTGCCTATCTGTTTTTGCTGCAGCATCGGGTGCCCATTGGGTTCATTCGAGCCGGGTGGGTGCCCTGGATCAGCGCCATGGCCACCAACACCGCCATTGCTCTTGCCATCGTAGTGATGATGTGGCTGGTGGGAGTCACGCCGTTCCTTCTCGTGCACCTGCCGATCACGCTGCTGGCCTCATCCATCGGTGTTTGGTTATTCTACGTCCAACACCAGTTCGAGGACACGTTCTGGGCCGAAGGCTCCGCCTGGACCGTGCACGAGGCGGCTCTGCACGGCAGCTCGCATTACGATTTGCCGCACGTCCTGCGTTGGTTCACCGCCAACATTGGGGTGCATCACGTGCATCATCTTTGCAGCCGCATCCCCTACTACCGGCTCCCGGGCGTTTTACGCGATCATCCGGAACTGGGAGAGGTCGGCCGGCTCACGCTGATGCAGAGCCTGGGTTGCGTACGCCTGGTGCTGTGGGATGAAAGCCGCCGGCAGTTGATCTCATTTGGAGAATTGCGCGAGGCCACTCGCGCTCAATAAGCGCGCATTTCCAGTCATTGAGTGCCGCCAGTTCTACGGTCCTGCCCTACTTTGCGGTCCTGCGATGGCCCGAGCGAAAGGTACGGCACGACGCGCGCATTGCTGTCTATGATGACTTTGTTGGCGCTGCCAAGAACGCGCTCCATGGTCTCCAGATACAAGCGCGTGCGCGTCACGTCAGGCGCCTTCTGGTACTGTTCCTGGATCTTCAGGAAGCGCGCCGCTTGCCCTGTAGCTTCAGCGATCGTCTGCTGCTGAAAGCCTTTCGCACCCTGCAGGATGCGTTCGGCATCGCCGCGGGCCTCCGGAACGATGCGGCTGGCGTAGGCTAACGCCTCGTTCTGCAGCTTCTCCTTGTCGGCGGCCGCGGCCTGCACGTCGCGAAACGCATCGATGACCTGGGTCGGCGGGTCAATTTTCTGCAACTGCACCTGGTCGACGCGGATACCCGCGGCATAGTAATCGAGCACGCCCTGCATAAGCGATTGCACTGCCTGCTCGGTTTTCTGGCGCGCGCCCGTCAGGATAGGTTGGATGTTCGACTGGCCGACGATTTCGCGCATGGCGCTCTCGGCCACCTCCTTCACCGTTTCTTCGGGGTCGCGGATGTTGAAGAGGTACTTTTGCGCATCCTGGATGCGCCAGTAGACGACAAAATTGATGTCGACGATGTTCTCGTCGGCCGTCAGCATCAGACTCTCTTCCCGCACATAGCTTACCCGGCCGGAGCCGGTGCGTGTCCCCGACTCCGTGCGCATGCCTATCTCGATGATGTTCTGCCGCGTCACCTTGGGCAGGTGCACGACATCGATCGGATAAGGCATGCGGAAATGCAGGCCGGGCGGCTCCTGGCGTTCGACCTTGCCAAAGCGCATGACGACGCCCAGTTCGTCGGGATTTACGTGGAAGGTGAAGGCGTAGAAAGCAACGGCGGCAGTCAGAACGGCCGCAAGAAGCAACCTGACCGCACCGGTCATGCGTGACCAGCCGGGTATCAACGGCTTGTGCTTATCCAGCGGGCCTCTTCCGTTGTTCCCATCGGGACTATCCCAAGGCATGAAGGTAGCCTTTCCGATGCCTCCAGCGCTGATCCGCACCGCGGACGCCGCGATGCAGATCAATTATTTTCTGCCGCTGCTGCATTCTCACCAGACCATCAGGATCAGAAAAATAAAGACACTTGCCGTCAGAGCGACGTGAAACGTCCGCATGACGCGATCTGCAAGTGCCAACGTCATCACATCCTTCATTCGCGTCCCTCACTGGTGGTGCTTTTCGCCGGCAATCGGCCGCGCGCACGATAGCCGCCTATTTGGAACTCCTTCGCGTGAGATCCTGTTCTTTGGCGACGCGCTGGAACGCTTCGGTGGGCGACTTGATCCGATAGAGGATATCCACGCCCTCGCGCGGAAGCAGCCGCATGATTTCGTATCCCCTCGCGGAAGCCGACAGGCCTGATCGATTTGGACTGTAGTCAACCAACTGACCCACCTTGAACTTGTGCTGCATTGGTCCTCGCAACTCTGTCGTCGGCTGGGCATTCACCGCCCCTTCTTGCCGGCGCTCCCTTTGAAATTGCCTGCGCCTTCGACACGCGCGAATGGCGCGCTCTGCGCACCTGCTGCCTTCGGCTTCTTGGCTTTCGGTTTTCTCTTTTCGCGGCTGCTTCTTTGCTCACGGTTTGCCATGCCAGATCTCCTTTACGGGCGAGCGCGGGCGAAGCGCACGTCCACTTGCCAGCACCAAGTTCTCGGTGTCGCCGAGGGGAAGCGCAGAATGCTCGATTTTCGGGCTCGGAAGCCTTTCCCTGTCGGCGTGGACCAGCCGGCACAGCATCTCGACGAGTTCGCCCCCCACCACGGGTTTGATCAAGACCGGCACGCCCAGCCATGCTTCATCCTGACCGGCGTCCTTACAGACCACGAAAGGCAATCCAAGCCGGGCGAGCCGCTGCGCGACGCGCCGGCCACCCTTGGCGCTCTTGCTGCAGTCCAGCACCGCAGCTGAAATATCCTTCCGATCAATGATAAGTAAGGCTTCGCCTGCACGCGTTGCGCAATGGACTTCAGCTCCCACACCTTCCAGGAGCATTTGCACGCAGCTTGCGACAAAGGGTTCTTGCTCGACCACAAGGATCGAGTAGCCCACGAGCGTTGAGTGCTCCACGATAGAACCTCGGCGCGCGGCAACGCGCATTTGCCGAATTCACCTTTGATCTAATGACGGTCGTCAGCCGCTATCGGATCGCGATGTCTCAAGCCCCGGTCACACCCAAGAGACGCAACCTGTAGTGAACGGGTCGGGGGCTGATCGCTTATGCCTTGAGCGATAGATTGCTGCGTCTGGCGCGCCTTCAGGGCGCACCGGTGACCCTACGCCGACTGCAGCTGGCAGTCACGACAATCTTTCATGCACGCGATTAATTCGGTTCGCACAAGGAGGCTTCTGCTTGTATTCCGTCGCTACCAAGCCCATATCTCAGCGGTCGGTGCGATCCATGATGGGCGCGCCCTCATTTTTTGGTCAGACACTCGCCGCAGCCGGTCAAGTGCCTTTTCCCGAACCTGAGTTGCATGGGTCTAGCGTGGACCCCTTGCTGGTCAACTCAATTCACGCACACCGGGAAAGGCTTCTCGTTATGAGAATTTCCGGCACTGTTAAGTTTTTCAACGGCGCTAAGGGCTTCGGCTTTATCACCCCCGAAGATGGGTCCAAGGACGTCTTTGTCCATGCATCGGCCCTTGAGGTGGCAGGGCTGCGCTCGCTCAACGAGGGCGACAAAGTCACGTTCACACTCGAAGACGACAGGAAGGGCCGCGGCAAGCAGGCCGGAGAGATTCAGAAAGCCTAACTCCTTTCATGGACTTGGCACGCGTCGCCTGGGCCAGCCCGGCGGCGCTTTTGGCCATGACCGCAACATTGCGAGATCACCATCAACACGGCCATCCAAAGCAACAAAGCCGCCCGCGGCACGAAGCGCGTTTGCCAGGCGTGCGAAACACGCTTCTACGATCTCGCGCGCGAGCCGATCGTGTGTCCTTCTTGTGGAGTCCAGTTCACCGTTGTTGCGCGGCCGCTATTCAGCAATGAGCGCGGCGGCTCCTCTACCGGCAAGACTGGATGGCGCAGCAAGGCTTTCAAACGTCCCAAACCGGTGTTGCCTGTAGATCCGGAGGAACGTGCGCAAGAGGTCGCGCAAGACGCGACCGAGGAGACACCAAGCGGGGTTCCGGATGACGATCTTGTCCTCGAGCAGGAGCCCGATGATGCGGATGTCACGGACTTGGTCGACCATACCGTCGAAGAACCAAAAGAAGGATAGCTAGGGCATAGGTGGCGCTGTCCTATTGCATCGTCCACAAAGCTCCATGGCAAAAGGTCAGCACTTTATGCGCTCCCTGATCATCGCTGCTTTGCTGGTCGTCACCAGCGCAGGATACGTTTCGGCGGAGGTTGCAGTACCGTCGCGCCCGTCAACAAGTGCGGCGCTTCCATCAAGCAAAGCTGCCGAGAAAAGCGCCCACGAGTCCGGCGTAGCAAATTGCGTCCAGATGTGGGATCGCGGGACGCATATGACCGAGCAACAGTGGTTGCGCACCTGCAAGCGTGTCCAAGATCGTCTCCAGCACCTTCAAATGAGGCTGGGGCCCCGGGGAAGCCCGTGACAACAAGCGGAGGTCGGTCCCGTGGGTCTTTCATCAATCGCTCAACCTGCACACGAGACCATCAGGGGTGTGAAGTTTGCCATGCGCGATGGCGGGCTGCTTGTACCCATCCTGGTGGCGCATGCGGCTCTTCAAGTCATCGAGTGGTCGCCTCCGGGATCGGGTGACTACCTAGCGCGCTTCGAGAAACACAGAGATCGCCTCGAGGGGATTGCGAGCAAGAAACATCTGCGAGGGCAGATCGAAGGAGACGGATCTATCGTCGTGCAAAGAAGCGATGTCCAACTCGCCACCTGAAAACGACTCTCCTGATAGAGGGCAATGCAATGCATGACACCTCCCGTACGGCCTACCTTTTTCAGTGCGAGGACGAAGACCTGTACGCCGTGTCACACGACAGCACCGGGCGCAATATCCCCCGATCTCCCTGCACGAAAGGCTGGCGCTTGTGTGAAAAATTTCAACTTGGCCGACTTGCGCCCGTCCCGGCTCCGATCATGGTCGAGCCCATCCTGAAGGGCATCTTGGACACCGGATACTATATGTGGCGCGGCTGGAGCAGCGACTCGTCCAGGCGACCCGCAAAGTAAGCTCCCTGGCAAGGAGGCCTTCGATCAAGTCAGGGCAAAGCCCTCGTACCCCTTGTCGGCAATCTCGCTGCAGCGCTCCACGTACCTTGGAAATCCGCCGATGTAGGGCATGAACACGCGTGGCTTGCCTGGGATGTTCACCCCTAAATACCACGAGCTGCATGTATAGCGCAGCGTGCGTCCTGCTAGTTCGCCGACGTGGCCGACCCAATCTTCCTCCGCACGCGCTTCCGGCTCGATTGCAGTAAAGCCGTGCTCGCGCATGTGCGCGAGCACGCCCGCAATCCAGTCCACGTGCTGTTCGATCGTAGGCAGCATGTTGGTGAGCACAGAGGGACTTCCAGGGCCCGTGATGGAGAACAGGTTCGGGAAGCCGGCCATGGCGATGCCCAGGTAAGAGCGCGGTCCCTCGCTCCATTTTTTCTGAAGCTGAAGTCCGTTTCGGCCACGAATGTCGATCTTGAGGAGAGCTCCCGTCATGGCGTCAAAGCCGGTGGCAAACACGATCACATCGACGTCATATTCTTTCCCCTTCGCCCTGACTCCCTTCTCGGTGATTGCCTCGACCGGCTCCTCGCTCACGTCGATGAGCTCGACATTCGACCGGTTGAAGGTCTCGTAGTAGCCGATGTCGATGCACAGCCGCTTGCAGCCGATGGTGTTCTTGGGTGAGAGCAGTTCGGCGAGCTTGGGATCCTCCACTTTCTTCCGAATTTTGCCTCGCACGAAATCTGCGGCGGTGCTGTTGGCCTCCTCGCTCACCATCAGATCTTGAAACGCTCCCAGGAACGAAAGCCCGCCTCGCTGCCAACGCTTTTCAAACTCTGCCGTGCGCGCCGCCGGTGGCGTCTCCAGCGCCTTGACGTCGCTATAGTCGAAATCGATGCCGGTCATGGTCTGCTTGGCGCGCGCGCGCATCGTCGGGTAGTTCGCCTTGACCTCTTTCACGTACGCAGGATCGAGCGGCGCATTGTGCGCAGGGACCGCGTAATTGGCAGTGCGCTGGAACACGTACAGGTGCTTGGCCTGTCCCGCTATGATGGGGATGGACTGCACGGCCGAAGATCCCGTGCCGATCACCGCCACCCGTTTGCCGGTGAAGTCCACGTCTTGGTGCGGCCAGTGGCCGGTGTGGTAGTGGTCGCCTTTGAAACTTGCCATGCCTTCGAACTTCGGCAGGTTCGGCGAAGAGAGGCACCCCGTCGCCATGATACAGAACTGGGCGGTCGTGCGTGCCCCGTCGCTGGTTTCGATCGCCCAACGCCCCCGACCTTCATCGAACGCCGCGGAGATCACACGCGTATTGAACTGCATGTCCCGCCGCAGATCGAAGCGGTCAGCCACGTGGTTCGCATAGCGAAGAATCTCCGGCTGGGCCGCATAGCGCTCGCTCCATTCCCATTCCTGCTGCAGCGCATCGTCAAACTGATAGGAATACTGCACGCTTTCCACGTCGCAGCGTGCGCCGGGATACCGGTTCCAGTACCAGGTGCCGCCGACTCCGCTACCGGCTTCGAACACGCGCGCCTTGAAACCCAGCCCCCGCAATCGATGCAGCATGTACATGCCGGCAAAACCCGCGCCGACGATCACGGCGTCCAAGGTGTCGTCCCACCCATTCTGCTGGCCGCCGTTGGTCTGAGCGTTCATGCTCTCCGATCCTCTGCGCTACTGGCTTTCAACTACCGCCGCATTCCACCACCAAACATGCCACCGTCGATGACCAGTTCGGCTCCCGTCATGTAACCAGAGGCCGGGGATGCGAGGAAGAGCACACCGTCCGCAATGTCCTGCGCCTCCCCGGCCCGGGACAGGGGCACAAAGGCGCGCGACAGCGCATGGATGTCTGTTGGCTCGTTGCGCCGGACTGCGTCGGCACCCGTTACCATCTTGCTCCAGATGTCGGTGGCGATAATCCCGGGATGTACGGAGTTGACGCGAATGTTGTCTTCCGCGTGCTCAATGGCCGCGGCCTTGGCCAAGAGCCGCACGCCCCCCTTGGTGGCACAGTATCCGCCGAGCCCCGCCGCGCCTCGCAAGCCCGCCAGAGATGACATGATGACTATGGAGCCACCACCTGAACGCCGCATTGCCGGCACGGCATACTTGACGGAAAGAAACACCCCCTCGAGATTCACCGCCTGCTGCCGCCGCCAGTCGGCGAGCGTCATATCGACAATGGGCACCCTGATGGCGATACCAGCGTTGGCCACCATAACGTCGACGCGGCTGAGCTGCTTTTCAACCGCACCAACGACCTCCGGCCAATGCCCTTCGTCAGTGACGTCCTGATGCAGGTAAATAGCATCCCCGCCCGCCCGACGGATTTCTGCCACAACGGCCTCCCCGTTGGCGTCGTCCAAATCTGTCACGGCTACCTTGGCGCCCTCGCGGGCCAGAGTGCGTGCGCACGCCGCCCCAATTCCACAAGCTCCGCCGGTCACGATGGCGACCTTGCCGTGCATCTGGCCCATGGCCGTCTGCTCCCTGAAGCATCTGCTACCCATCTTGATGGCGATTTCGACGCCTTCACTATTCGCACCCTGAAGGCTATCGTTTCACCCGTAACTTTCAAGCTCCCGTCTTGCGCGGCAGTCATCCCCAAACAAGCATGAGGAAATCGATCATGGCTCGACTGGAGGGCAAGACCGCTCTTGTTACAGGCGCGGCCCGTGGCTTGGGTGCCGCCATCGCGCAACGTTTCGCGGACGAAGGCGCCACGGTCATCGTCAACGACCTGAATCTGGACGCAGCCCGCAGCACGGCTGAGAAGCTGGGCGGTCATGGCGTGGCTGCGGATGTTTCGGATTCGGCCTCGGTGTCGTCCATGTTCGCAGAGGTGGAGCGGCTCATCCCGCGCCTTGACATACTGGTCAACAATGCCGGCATCAGTGGGCTGGAAGGCCGCAACGATGTGGATCAGCTCATCGCCCGGCGTGCCAAGCTCGCGCAGGAGCTGGCGAGCGGCGGTCCGGTCACAAGCTTCATCGACGCAACGACGCAGACCACCGACTCCCACTGGCGGCGCATGCTGGGGGTGCATGTCGACGGCACCTTCTTCTGCTGCCGGGAGGCACTAAAAATCATGAACGCGCAGATGTCCGGCGCCATCGTCAACATCTCGAGCGTGATGGGTACTTTCGGACGGCCTGGCAACGTACCCTATTCCACAGCCAAGGCAGCGATTCTCGGCCTCACGCGCTCGCTGGCTCACGAGGTTGCCCCGCGCAACATCCGCGTCAATGCCATTGCGCCGGGGTGGATAGACACGGACATGACCGCACCCCTGGGCGTGGTACGCCAGCAGATCGCCGCGAACACGCCGTTGCGCCGCTTCGGCGAGCCCGACGACATCGCCTGGGCGGCCGTCTATCTCGCGAGCGACGAAGCAAAGTTCGTGACCGGCCAGGTCGTGTCGCCGAACGGGGGCTGGTACATGAGTCAGTAGGCGTGCAAGCTGCTGGCGCTTTGCCCGTATCGGGATACTGCCCGGTGGCCGGGGCTGCCGATACTTCAATGAAAGTCGCGGCTCTTGAGGAGAGGCAGATCGGACAGGAGATCGTCGCCGTACAGCCGGGGCAATTCGGCACTTAGATCGATGAAGCTTTCGGCCAGAACATGCACGACGCGGCCAGCGCGCTGCAGGCGCCCGCGCACGGCGAGGAAGCGCGACGTCATCACCGTGCGGCGGTTCCTGGCAAAAACCTTCGGCCATACGATGATGTTGGCGATGTCGGTCTCGTCCTCGAGCGTAACGAAGACGACTCCCTTGGCACCGGGCATCTGCCGCGTCAGCACCAGGCCGGCAACGGTAATCCTTCGGTTCTGCCGCAAGGCCTCACTGCGATGATCCACGTTGCGCATGACGCCAAGCTGTTCCAGCCGCTCACGGAAGAAGCTTATGGGGTGTTCCTTCAGCGATAGCCCGGTCGCCACATAGTCTTCAGCCACATGTTCCGACAGCGGCATGGGAGACAACGCGATCTCCGGTTCCGGGAAAAGATCCTCGCTCATATGCGGGGCAAGCAGCGGGAGAGCGCGATCCGTCGTCGATTTCTTGATCCCGATCGTGTCGATCCGCCGCGCCGCCCACAACGCCGCGCGCCGGTCGAGTTGCATGGACCGGAAGGCGTCCGCTTCCGCAAGGCGTTCGATCGTGAAGCGCGAGACACCGGCGACCGCAGCCAGCCGTTCGGTGCTGGCGTAGCCGTTGCCGCGCGCCGCGATAAGCTTGTTTAACTCGTCCTCGTTTAGCCCCTGCACTTGCTTGAATCCCAGGCGCACAGCGTGGTGCGCACCTCCCGGAACATCCTCCAACGTGCAGTCCCACGCACTGAAATTGACGTCCACCTCCCGCACCTCGACACCGTGCTGGCGCGCGTCCCGGACCAGCTGGGCCGGCTGGTAGAAACCCATCGGCTGGCTGTTGAGGATCGCGGCGCAGAAGACGTCGGGATAATGACACTTCATCCAGGCGGAGACGTAGACAAGCAATGCGAAACTTGCTGCGTGGCTCTCGGGAAAACCGTACTCGCCGAAACCCTCGATCTGTTTGAAGCAGCGTTCCGCGAACTCCTGGGTATAACCGCGGCGCGTCATGCCTGTGATGAATTTATCCTCGAAAAGATGGACGGTCCCGTTGTGGCGAAAGGTCGCCATGGCGCGCCGCAAACCATCCGCCTCGTCGGGAGTGAATTTGGCGGCATCGATGGCGATCTGCATGGCCTGTTCCTGGAAAAGCGGAACCCCCAGCGTTCTGCTCAACACATCTTTCAGTTCATCGGCTGGGCCATGCGCAGGATCGGGAGATGGATAATAGACCTTCTCGATTCCATCGCGCCGGCGCAAATAGGGATGCACCATGTCGCCTTGGATCGGCCCCGGGCGCACGATCGCAACTTCAATGACGAGATCGTAGAATTTCTCCGGCTTCAGCCGAGGCAGCATCGACATCTGCGCGCGGCTTTCGACCTGGAACACGCCGACGGAATTGGCGCGCGAGAGCATCTCGTAGACCTGCCGGGCATCCTCCGTTCCATCCGGGGGAACCGTGGCGAGCGTGTAGTCCTTCCAGTAGTGCGTCTTCAACAGGTCGAAGCCGCGCCGAATGCAGCTCAGCATGCCGAGCGCCAGCACGTCGACCTTCATCAGCCCGAGCGTATCGATGTCGTCCTTGTCCCATTCGATGAAGGTGCGCTCGTCCATGGCGGCATTGCCGACCGGCACCGTCTCGTCAAGCCTCCCGCGGGTGAGCACGAAGCCGCCGACATGCTGGGAGAGATGGCGCGGAAACCCGAGCAGCTCCCGCGCAAGCGCGATGGCCTGCCGGATCGCCGGATTGGCGGGATCAAGCCCGGCTTCCCGGATATGGCTGTCCGGCAAGCCATCATCATGGCTCCCCCATACGGTTTTGGCGAGCGCGGCGGTCACGTCGGGCGTCAGCCCCATCACCTTGCCGACTTCGCGGATCGCCTGGCGGGAGCGGTAATGAATGACGGTCGCGCAGATAGCTGCCCGGTGCCGGCCATAGCGCTCATAGATGTGCTGGATCACCTCCTCGCGCCGTTCGTGCTCGAAATCGACGTCGATGTCGGGCGGTTCGCCGCGGTTCTCGGAAATGAACCGGGCGAAGAGCAGCTTGATCTCGGTCGGATTGACTTCGGTGATGCCGAGACAATAGCAGACGACGCTGTTCGCTGCCGAACCCCGCCCCTGGCAGAGGATCGGCTTCTCCAGGTTGCGCGCGAACGCCACTACGTCGTGGACGGTCAGAAAATAACGCGCGTATTCGAGCTTGGCGATGAGCGCGAGCTCCTTGACGAGGTTGTCCCTCACCTCCTCCGGCACGCCCTCGGGATACCTGTCTCTGGGATAGCGCCGCTCCGCGCCTTTCCATGCCAGATCTTCCAGATGCCCCTGTGCCGTCCTACCCGGCGGCACAGGCTCGTCGGGATACTCATTCTTGAGATCGATGAGCGAGAAGCTGCAGGCATCAGCGATCTCGACAGTGCGCGCGATCGCTTCGGGAAAGCCGGCAAATAGCCGCGCCATCTCCGCAGGCGGCTTGAGATGCCGCTCGGCATTGGCGGCGAGTTCGAAGCCCGCTTCAGCGATCGTGCATTTGTCGCGGATGCATGTCAGCACGTCGGCGAGCGGCCGGCGCTCCGGCGCGTGATAGTGCACGTCATTGATGGCAACGAGCGGTGCGTGCGTGCGCCGTCCAAGCTCGTCGAGTTCGGCGAGACGACGACGCTCGTCGCCACGATAACGGTGCACGCCGGCAAGAAAAGTGCGTCTGGGCGCGGCACCGGCAAGCGCTGCAAGCCGTTCGACGAAATCAGGCGAGACCGTCTCCGGGGGCAGCACGACGAGCATCTGGCCCGCGCTGGCCGACACGATATCCTCGAAGGTGAGATGACATTCGCCTTTCTGTCCCTTCTTGGTTCTGACATTGCCATGCGTGAGGAGACGACAGAGACGCCCATAAGCCGCCCTGTCGGCCGGATACGCAAGCACTTCGAAACCATCGATCGTGACAAGATGCGTGCCCACCAGAAGCTTGACGGTCCTTCCCCCCGATCCTTTTTCAAGTTTGCTCTTTTCTATGCGTCTCCATTCGCCGTAGGCGCGCACGACACCGGCGAAGCTGTTGCGGTCGGCGATGCCGATGGCGGCATAGCCAAGCTCATCGGCAGTCGCCACCATCTCCTGCGGGTGCGAAGCCCCGCGCAGGAAGGAGAAATTGGTCGTAACGGCCAGTTCGGCGTAAGCGGTCATGAGCCCAGCCTCATGCAAAGAAACCATGCACGAACCAGCGCGGTGCCGGCGTCTCACGCTCATAAAGACCTTCGCGGTAAAGCCAGAAGCGGCGACCCCTGTCGCTCTCCACGAGATAATAATCGCGCGTAGGCTGAGGCGCGCGATGCCACCACCATTCGCCAGCGATGCGTTCCGGTCCTTGCGAGTGGACAACACCGTGCATCGTTCCACGCCAACGAAAGCGCCTGGGTGGACCCTCAGGCACGAGGGCTACCACCTCGGCCGGCTCGGCACGCGGCAGCAGGAGGATAGGACGCGGCCGTGCTTCGTCCCGCGCCGGCCAAACCAATGATTTCCCGGGAGCACGCGCAGCTTCGGCCTTCTCGGGGAGGTGACTTTCTACCGCCTCGAGTTGGCGCACACGTCGGGGACCGAGCCGTTGTCTGAGACCGTCAATGAGTGCTGCGGTGTTCTCCGCTCTGTCGCGGTCACAAGTAGAAGAAAGTTCTGTCTGCTTTGGCCCCATGCGTTCGGCAACGCTGACGGTAAGACTTGCTGCCTCGAAGCCAAAGCCGGCATCGATCGTTTCAATGATGCGCTCCAGCTTGAGGTCGATAAGACGCGCGACATGGGCCGAACTGCGCGTCGGCACCGTGAGGCCGAAATCGACAACAACCACCTCACCATCGATGCGGTAGAGAGCGAGCCGCAAACTTCTTGCCCCCACGCCGTCGCGAATGAGAGCAGGAACGATTTCCTCCATGAGATGGATAGCAACTGTGACGATCATTTCCTGCGCCGCGATTGGCTCGAGAAGCTGACGCAGAGCGTGGTAGGTTGGAGGCGGGGTGATGAAAGAAAGCGGCTCGGGCGCACGGCCGAGCGCCTGATCGAGGCGTTGCAAAAGTTTGGCCGGAAAGCGGGCAGCGAAGGGTGCGCGCGGTTCGCCGATCAGGGAGCCGATGCGCTTGAAGCCCAACTGCCGCAGCGGCGTGCATATATCGGGGGGGAAGCGCAATGCTTCGATAGGCAATGCTGCGAGGTGTTCAGCTTCGCGCCCCGAGCCCAGAACAACGGTAGAAGAGGGATGAAAACGCGAAAGCGCCCAGGCTGCTCCAGCCGTATCGGCTATCGCCAGCCGTGCTGGCAGGCCGAAATGACTGAGCCGACGCAAAAGATCGGCGAGCAACATCTCCTCATTCTCAAAGAAGTGGATGCTCCCCGTCACCTCGAGAAAAAAACCGTCCGCGCCGTTAGCCTCACCCCAGGGCGAAACAGCTGGCGAATAACGCGTAGCCCACAGGGCCAGACGTTGCAGCGCGGCACGGTCCGCTGCAAAATCGGCAGAGTGCATTTGCAGCACACCAGCCTTAGCCCGTGCGTCGGCCACCTTATCGCCAACCCCGAGACCAAAAACCTCCGCAGCCTCGTTCAAGGCAGCAATGCGTCGCCCTCCGCGGGCATCAGTAGCAAGGATAAATGGCCGCTCCGGATCAACCGGTTTAAGCGGTCGGAGACTTCGTGCCTGCGCTGTGCAGAAGCGCAAAATTGGCCATCGCGGCAACCAAACCGACACGATACGCGGCACGATTTATCCAATCGCCAGTCTTTAGATGTGGCAGCTCAATTTCGAGTTGGCAAACTAGAACATAACAAGAACAATGTAAATGGCGCGCAGCCCCGAGGCGGCCCTTTTGATCGAAGAGCGAATGCCCTTCAACACGATGAGACAAAACAGCATTCACGTTTCTTCAGCCGCACGTCACCCTCCTAATCGAACGATCTTCCAATCTGCCGCTCACGGGCGGGAACCAACCACGCATTGTCGCGTTGCTAGTCCGCTCGGAATGTCACGTTTGGGGGAGGGATCGGTATTGTCCGCTGTTCAAACAGCTACCGAGAATGAACTCGGCGCCATCTTGCAGGGGTTGGAAGCCCTAAAAAAGGGCGACTGCTCGAACCGTCTGCCGGAGCATTGGACGGGAACTGCCGGTAAAGTCGCTCGGCTCTTCAACGAGATTGCAGAGAGCGGCACCCCCACCAGAAATGGGTTCGATCAAGGTGCCCGCTCCGATCACTATGCGATACCCCTCCTGAATGCTTTGCTTGCTGTCAAAAAGGGCGACGCTTCCGTCCGGCTTCCCCTCGACTGGCCGGGCCTGCTGGGAAAAGTCGCGGACGCCTTCAACAACCTGGTCGAACTCAATGCGCGCAAGCAGCAGGAACTGGCGCGCCTGAGCCGAGTGGTCGGCAAGGAAGGCAAGCTCAAGCAACGGGCCTCGTTGGGTGATGTCACCGGCTTCTGGCGGGATTCGGTCGAGTCCATCAACTCGTTGATTGAAGATCTTGTGCACCCCTCCAGCGAGGTGGCACGCGTCATCGGCGCGGTGGCCCAGGGCGACCTTACCAAGAGCATGGCGCTGGAAATTGAAGGCCGTCCCTTGGAAGGCGAATTCCTTCGCACCGCCCGCACCATCAACACCATGGTCGAACAGCTCGGGACTTTTGCCGCTGAGGTAACACGTGTTGCCCGGGAGGTCGGCACCGAAGGCAAGCTTGGTGGCCAAGCCAAGGTGCAAGGCGTCGCCGGCACATGGAAAGACTTGACCGACAGCGTCAACTCGATGGCCGGCAACCTGACCGGGCAGGTGCGCAATATCGCCGACGTGACCACGGCCGTGGCGCGCGGCGACCTTTCGAAAAAGATCACGGTGGATGTGAAAGGCGAACTGCTCGAGCTGAAAAACACCATCAATACCATGGTGGATCAGCTACGCTCGTTCGCAGCCGAGGTAACGCGCGTTGCCCGCGAAGTCGGCACCGAAGGCAAGCTTGGTGGCCAAGCTGACGTGCAGGGCGTGTCCGGCACCTGGAAAGATCTGACCGAGAACGTGAATTCGATGGCGGGCAACCTGACCGGGCAGGTCCGCAATATCGCCGACGTGACGACGGCCGTCGCCCGCGGCGACCTCTCCAAAAAAATTACCGTCGATGTCAAAGGCGAGCTTCTGGAGCTCAAGAACACCATCAATACGATGGTGGATCAGTTGGGCGCCTTCGCTTCCGAGGTGACACGCGTCGCACGCGAGGTCGGCACCGACGGCAAGCTCGGCGGCCAGGCCGACGTGCCTGGTGTAGCCGGCACATGGAAAGACCTCACCGACAGCGTCAACTCGATGGCCGGCAACCTGACGGCCCAGGTGCGCAATATCGCCGACGTTACGACCGCGGTCGCCAACGGTGACCTGTCGCTGAAGATCACGGTCGACGTGAAGGGCGAGATCCTCGAACTGAAGAACACCATCAACACGATGGTGGTTCAGCTCGGCTCGTTTGCTTCCGAAGTAACGCGCGTGGCGCGCGAAGTAGGCACAGACGGCAAGCTCGGCGGCCAAGCCGACGTGCAGGGTGTCGCCGGCACTTGGAAGGATCTGACGGACAGCGTCAACTCTATGGCCGGCAACCTGACGGGCCAGGTGCGCAACATCGCCGACGTGACAAAGGCCGTGGCGGCCGGCGATCTGTCCAAGAAGATCACCGTCGACGTGAAGGGCGAGATCCTCGAGCTGAAGGCTACCATCAACACCATGGTGGATCAGTTGCGCTCGTTTGCAGCCGAAGTGACCCGCGTGGCGCGCGAGGTCGGCACGGAAGGCAAGTTGGGCGGTCAGGCGGATGTGCCGGGCGTGGCCGGCACATGGAAGACGCTCACGGACTCGGTCAACTCCATGGCAGGCAACCTGACAGCCCAGGTGCGCAACATCGCCGAGGTGACGACCGCGGTCGCCATGGGCGATCTGTCCAAGAAGATCACCGTGGACGTAGCGGGCGAGATTCTGGAACTGAAGAACACCATCAACACCATGGTGGACCAGCTCAGAACGTTCGCTGGCGAGGTCACACGCGTGGCACGCGAGGTCGGCACCGAGGGCGAGCTGGGCGGTCAGGCCGACGTGCAGGGCGTCGCCGGTACTTGGAAGGATCTGACCGAAAGCGTCAACTCCATGGCCGGAAATCTGACGGCCCAGGTGCGCAACATCGCCGACGTGACGAAGGCGGTGGCCGCAGGCGACCTTTCCAAGAAAATTGCCGTCGATGTGAAGGGCGAGATTCTGGAACTCAAGAACACCATCAATACGATGGTGGATCAGCTCAGAACATTCGCCGGCGAAGTGACGCGTGTGGCGCGCGAGGTCGGCACCGAGGGCAAGCTCGGCGGACAGGCAGCCGTGCAGGGCGTCGCCGGTACGTGGAAGGATCTGACCGACAGCGTAAACTCGATGGCCGGCAACCTGACCGACCAGGTGCGTGGCATCGCACGCGTTGTGACAGCCGTGGCCAATGGCGATCTCAAGCACAAGCTGACCGTGGAAGCCAAGGGCGAAATCGCCGCCCTCGCTGATACCATCAACAGCATGACGGATACGTTGGCCACATTCGCCGAGCAGGTGACCACCGTCGCACGCGAAGTGGGCGTCGACGGACGCCTTGGCGGTCAGGCCAAAGTCCCCGGCGCAGCCGGCACCTGGAAGGGCCTCACTGAAAACGTCAATCAGCTCGCTGCAAATCTCACCACACAAGTGCGTGCCATCGCCGAGGTGGCGGTGGCCGTGACCCAGGGCGACCTGACGCGCTCGATTACGGTTGATGCCCAGGGTGAGGTCGCCGTCCTCAAAGACACCATCAACGAAATGATCCGCAACCTGCGCGATACCACCAGCAAGAACACCGAGCAGGACTGGCTGAAGACCAACCTCGCCAAGTTCAGCCGCTTGTTGCAGGGGCAAAAAGATCAGGTAGCCGTGGGCCAGATGATACTTTCGGAGCTGGCGCCGGTGGTCGGAGTTCAGCAGGCCGAGTTCTATGTGCGCGACGGCTCATCAGCAGAGCCGCGCCTCAAGCTGCTTGCCAGCTACGCCTCCGGCGGCCAAAGCGCCCATGGCAAGACCGTAGAAATGGGTCAGGGATTGATCGGGCAGGTGGCGATCAACAAGCAGAAAGTGCTCCTCGAAGGCTTGTCGGGCACAGCAGTCAAGGTCGTTACCGGCCTGAGCGAATGGATGCCCAGCAACATTCTCGTGCTGCCGATCGTGTTCGAGGGCGAAGCCAAGGGCGTGCTCGAACTCGCGTCCATTGAGCGTTTCAATCCCAGCCACGAGGCGTTCCTGGATCAGCTCACAGAAAGCATTGGCATCGTGATCAATACGATCGAGGCCAATATGCGGACGGAAAATCTGCTCAAGCAGTCGCAATCTCTCGCCAACGAGCTGCAGAGCCGGCAGGAAGAGCTGCAGAAGACAAACGAAGAGTTGCAGGACAAAGCGCGCCTCCTTGCCGAACGCAACCAGGAGGTGGAAGGCAAGAACCAGGAAGTGGAGCAGGCGCGCCAAGCCCTGGAAGACAAGGCCGTGCAGCTTGCCCGAACTTCGAAATACAAATCCGAGTTCCTGGCCAACATGAGCCATGAGCTGAGGACGCCGCTCAACAGCCTGCTGATCCTATCGGACCAGTTGTGCCAGAACAGGGACGGCAACCTGACCGGGCGACAGGTCGAATTTGCCAAAACCATACATGCGTCGGGCAATGACCTTCTGACACTGATCAACGATATACTCGACCTGTCGAAGATCGAATCCGGTACGGTTGTCGTCGACGTGAGCGAACTTCGGTTCGACGATCTCCACCGCTTCGTCGAGCGCACGTTCCGCCATATGGCCGAGTCCAGGAACCTCGGCTTCCAATTGCGCATCGACCCTAGACTGCCCAAGTCGGTGGTGACGGACAGCAAACGGCTGCAGCAGATCCTCAAAAACCTGCTTTCAAATGCTTTCAAGTTCACACACGACGGCCAGGTGACATTCAGCATCGAAGCCGCCGAAGCCGGTTGGGGCGTTGACAACGATAACCTCAATCGTGCGCCTGAAGCTGTCGCGTTCGTCGTCACAGATACCGGGATTGGCATCTCTGGCGAGAAGCAAAAGATCATCTTTGAGGCCTTCCAGCAGGCGGACGGAAGTACTAGCCGTAAGTACGGTGGTACCGGGTTGGGCCTTGCGATCAGCCGCGAGCTGGCCAAGCTGCTCGGTGGTGAAATCACACTGGTGAGCAATCCGGGCAAGGGCTCCAGCTTCATACTCTACCTGCCCTTGACGTATGCGCCGCCGCGCACGCCACGCCGATCCGCACCGGCGGGCTTGATTGAAATCGAAGGTACGGGTGGTGCCCCCGAACACCGGCCTTTCAAGATGGATGCGGTGCAGCTGGAGCACGCCCAGGAACCGACGCTACTTTCCAACGAGGCGCAGGATGACCGCGATGTCATTCAACCCGGCGACACAGTCCTTCTGATCGTCGAGAACGACATCGCTTTTGCCCGCTTCCTGCTCGAGGCGGTACGCGAACACGGATGCAAAGGTCTGGTCACATCCCAGGGAGCGGGCGCTCTGACGCTGGCGCGCGACTACATGCCGGACGCCATCACGCTCGACATCTTCTTGGCCGATATGACCGGCTGGCGCGTAATGGATCGGCTCAAAAACGACCTGTCGACGCGACACATACCGATATGTGTGGTTTCGACCGAGGACGCGCGAGAGCGCGCGCTGGACGCTGGAGCGCGCAGCTTCATTGCCAAGCCTATTCCATCTAGGACCATTCTAGACGACGGACTGCAGGACTTGCTTAACGCAATCAGGCGGCCGACCAAGCGCATTCTCGTGGTCGAATCGAGCGGCGGCGCCGTCGATGCGATTGATCACGCTGTAGCCGGCGAGGACGTGATCGTCTCGAAAGAAACGTTCGCCACAATGCTGGAAACGATAGCTGCGCAAAATGCGGATTGCCTGATCGTCGATGGTCGATCGGGCGTGGACCTCGATGCGATCTCGCGCGCAGTCGAGAGCCGGCGAACGTTCGGCCGACTGCCCGTGATCGTCTGGGACACCCCGCAACTGGCCGAGCAGCGCATATCGAAAGCATTCGTCGAAGGGTTGACCGTGCGCCACGTTTATTCACGCGAGCGGTTGGTAGATCTGGTAACCTTTTTCCTGCATCGCCGCATCACGCGACTACCCGAGGTGCAGCACCGTTTGCTGGAAGAACTGCACCAGTCGGACGCCGCCCTCAGAGGCAAGAAAGTGCTGATCGTCGACGACGATATCCGCAACATTTTTGCGCTCGCCAGCGTCCTGGAGGAGCACGGCATGACCGTGGTCTCGGCTGGCAATGGCCGGGACGCGCTGCGCATTATGGCCCAACAGTCACCGATCGACATCGTGCTGATGGACATCATGATGCCCGAGATGGACGGTATTGCCACCATGCGTGAGGCACGAAAGATGCCGTCATGTCGCGATCTGCCGATCATCGCGGTAACGGCCAAGGCCATGAAGGGCGACCGTGAACGGTGCATCGAAGCCGGAGCTTGGGACTATCTGTCGAAGCCGGTGGACTTGCACCATCTCCTCGTCGTGTTGCGTTCCTGGCTCCATCGCTGACTGCGCGCGACGATTCTTCAAGGGTTTTGCACAATGAACGAGGGCAAGCGCGCCGAAATCCTGATCGTTGACGATTTGCCCGAAAAGCATCTGACGTATCGGGTGGCCCTGGAAGCCCTCGATCAGAACATCGTCGCCGTCGATTCCGGCGAGGCGGCGTTGCAATTGCTTCTGGAACGCGAATTTGCGGTCATCCTGCTCGATGTCAACATGCCCGGAATGTCGGGCCTGGAAACGGCAGCGCTGATCCGCCAGCGCAGGAAGTCACGCCACACGCCGATCATCTTCGTCACAGCTTTTGCCGACGATGTGCAAACGGTGGAAGGCTACACGCTAGGTGCGGTTGATTACATTCAAACGCCGATCGTTCCTGAAATCTTGCGGGCCAAGGTCGGCGTATTTGTCGAGCTTTACCGAATACGAGCCGAGTTGGGGCGATCGCACGCGCTCCTTGAGCAGCGAGTCGCCGACCGCACTGCCGAGCTCGAAAGAACTGCAGAGCAGCTGCGCGCCGAAGTACATGAACGCAAGCAGGCCGAGGAGAGGCTGACGATCCTGGTCCAGGAACTGGCGCACCGCGTGAAGAACCTGCTGTCGGTATTTCAGTCCATCACCGCACGGACGCTGACTGGGGGGCGTTCTATTTCGGACGCGCGCGAAGTTCTAATGGGGCGGCTGCAGTCGCTGGGTCACGCACACGAGCTCCTTACTGAAGCATCGTGGCATGGTGCCGAACTGCGCGAAGTTGTGATGGCGGAAATCGCAGGATTTTCGGAACGGGTGCAGATGTCAGGTCCCGCAGTCGAACTCAGCCCTTCCGGTGTGCAGACATTCGCACTCATCGTGCACGAGCTCTGTACCAATGCCGCAAAATATGGCGCGCTTTCGAATGCGAGCGGCGAGGTGGTCGTGAACTGGACGCTCGGCGGCAGTGGCACCACCAGCTACATGAACTTCTGTTGGAAGGAGTTTGGCGGTCCACCAGTGAAACCTGCGTCTCATGAGGGCTTCGGCCTATCCCTCATCACGGCAATGGGAAGCAATCCGACAGCTGAACCGGTCATCGATTTTTCCCCTGGTGGCTTCGCCTGCACGATACGGGTACCGCTCGATACCATCCGGCCCAGCCGCTATGACAAGGCCTCCCCAGTGATTGCACAACGCGCGGTTGCCCGAGAGGCTGGACGGGCTGTCAAGGGAACGGCCTAGCGGCACTTTACCCCGAACGTCCCCTTAACGCCCCCTTATTGCGTGCGGCCCCTGACACCGGCTGTCGCACCCCTCCCATGAGTGGAACCCCAAGGGGCGATTCGATGTTGAGTACAAAGGGGCATCCGCACCTAGGAGTAGTGTCATGGTCCGAGAACGCCTGAGCCAAGAACGCGGCGCACCGCGCGGGTTTGCCCGCATGGACCGCACAAAACAACGCGAGATCGCCCGGAAGGGTGGCGCCAACGTACCGAACGAAAAGAGGAGCTTTGCCCAAAACCGCCAGCTCGCTTCCGAAGCCGGCAGAAAGGGGGGTCGTCGGGTTGCTCCTCAGGCGCGCAGCTTTTCACAGAATCGTGCATTGGCCGCCGAGGCGGGGCGCAAGGGCGGGCGCATGTCTCAGCGACGCCGGGCCCATTCCAACGGCAGCGAGACTACGCAGGAGCACTAGATTTGAGACGAGATAAAGAGATAGTCGCTATTGGGGATGTTGCCACGGACGCAATGCAAAATCCCACGCAGTTCTATGGTCGGCCAAATGACGTAATTGCCGATACTCGTTTGTCGCGAAGTGAGAAATTGGCGGTTCTTGAGGCGTGGGAGTTGGACGCGCGCGCTCTGGCTGTAGCCAGCGAGGAGAATATGAGCGGTGGCGAACCTGATCTCCTGTCGGAGGTCGTAAAGGCGCGGCTCGCACTTGGCAATGAAGCGTCCTCTGATGCTAACGCTGGTGCGCCGACTAAGCATGGCGCCCGCAACGTCTCAGCCCGCAAATAGTTACTCATCGCCAACGAAACATGCAAAAAGGGCCCCTCGATGAGGGCGGGCGGCCCTTTTTTTGTCACCAGTTTTCCAATCGCGTCACCAATACGGGTGCACGTTGTAGTATGTATGAGTTTGCTTTTCCCAGTTCCGGTCGGACCAAGAGTCATCGCTGAACGCCGGCGCATCCTTGAGCTGAGCCTCAGTGACGCCGGTCTCGTAGCCTTCGAGCCGTGTATTGTATTTTAGCGCTCCCCAGGGCAGCGGATAATGGCTATGCCCGAGTCCGAGAAAGCCGCCGAAGCTCATGACGGCATAAGTCACGCGGCCGGAAATCTTGTCAATTATCAGGTGATCAATCTCGCCGATCTTGCTTCCCTTCAAATCGTAGACGTTGGTGCCTTCGACGTCTTCACTCGATATGAGCTGGCGATTGGGATGAACGGTAGCGGTTGCCATTTAGCAGCTCCCTTGTTTTTGAAGACAATGGGTGGGCATTGATTGGCAACGCTTCAAACCGTCCGCCGTTCCCCTCATCAGGGGCGCTTGGACGGCAGGCGCCTGGCGACTCTGCTGACATCCTTCCAAGGATCGTCCCCGCGCGAAAGACGGTGCAAGAGATTTGAAATGGTAAATCGGTCTGAACGGATGTCGGGCCCCAGCTCATCCCAATCGAGCGGCGTCGACACAGTAGCGCCAGCTCGCGCCCGTGCCGAATAGGCAACGACCGCCGTAGCACCCCGACCATTGCGCAGATAGTCCACGAAAATGCGTCCACTCCGGGCCTGCTTAGATGCGGTAGCGAGATACTTTCGAGGGGCGTCCTTGGACATCGCCTGCGCTAGCGTGCGCGCGAATTCCTTGACCGAAACCCAGTCCGCGTGTGGCTTGAGTGGCGCATAAACGTGAAGGCCTTTGCCACCCGTGGTTTTCACGAAATTGCTTAAGCCTACCTTGTTCAAGCGGTCACGCACCTCGAAAGCGGCGGCCACCACATCCGTCCATTCCACCGTCGAGTCCGGATCTAAATCGAACGTAATGCCGTCGGGCTTCTCGATATTACCGAGCTTGGCCCCCCACACATGGATTTCAAGCACCGATGCCTGCGCCAACGAGAGCAGGCCGTCTACATTATCGAGGGCCAGCAATTCTTCCCCGCCGTCCGGATCGCGAGCACGAATGATGTGCTCGTCGATGCCTGCCCAAGCATGTTTCTGGAAGAAGCATGCCTCTTCGACCCCACCGGGACAGCGAACAAGCGCCAGCGGTCGATTGACGATATGGGAACTGATCCAGGGCCAAATCTCGGCATAAAAATCCGCAAGACCTTGCTTCGTGATTCCCGTATCTGGCCACAGCACACGATCAGGATGGGTGAGATTCACCGGGAGAACTGAGGCGGCATTGGTCTTTACTGCGGGAGCCGCGCGAACGACGTCGGAAGCTACCTTGTCGTGCCTCAATCCCTTGAATACCGCATGGCGGGCGATGCCATCAGTGGTCCAGCCACGGATTTCAACGTCAGCCACGAGCTTCGGTTTCACCCAGCGAACATTGCGACGACTATCGGCCGGCAAAGCCCTATCGACGGGCGGCGCATCGACACGGATTTCCTCCAGGCGGCGCCAGAGCTCTTCTGCCACCCGGTTCGAGAATCCTGACCCGACGCGACCGGCGTAGACTAATTCACCCTTGGCGTGATGGCCCACGACTAAAGAGCCGACCACCTTGCGCTGAGTGGCGGAGGGCACGTACCCGATGATGACAAGCTCGTGACGGTCGACACACTTTGTTTTCAGCCACGATTTGGAGCGACCGGAGCGGTAGGGCGCCATCCTGAGCTTGGAGACTATGCCTTCGAGTCCCAGGCGGCATGCATGATCGAACACAACATCGCCGCGGCCGGCGAAATGCTCGCTATAGGCAAGAATTCCATTATGCCCGCCCAGAACATCGGCAAGAACGCGCTTGCGCTCGACAAGCGGCACGCGCGTCAAATCCGCACCGTCGAGATGCAACAAATCGAACACATAGTAACGGAAGCGATCGCTGCGACCTTCACTCAAGTCGGCCTGCAGGTCAGCGAAGCTCGGCGTTCCCTTCTCGGTCTCCACCACGACCTCACCGTCAAGAAGGGCCGTAACAACAGGCAAAGCTTCGAGCGCCTTCTTGAGTGAAGGGAACTTCGTTGTCCAATCGAGGCCGTTGCGGGTCTTGAGTTTGACGCGACCCCGATCGATGCGCGCGATGAGCCGATATCCGTCGAACTTGATCTCGTGCACCCAACTTTCACCGACCGGTGGTTTGACGGCGAGTGACGCAAGCTGCGGCTCGATGAGTGATGGTAAAGATGCCTTCTTGGCACCCTTGATGGCAGCGCCCGCTCTGCTTCGTCGAGGAGCTGTTTGCTTTGCTCCGCCCGCACTTGGCGCCGGCTTCCGCTTTATCTTCACGTCGCCAGCGGCCACATCCGCGATCGTCCGGCCGGTCTTGATTGACCGCGGCTTCGCATCCAGCAGCGCCGCACCGCCTTTCTCGATAGTGGCATATTCGTCATCCGCCTTGATCAGTAGCCAGTTTTCCTTGCTGCGCTGGTCTCTGCCTCTCATGTGCACAAGGTGCCAACGGCCTTTGAGCTTGCGCCCATGGAGATCAACGATGAGATGGCCTTTGGCAAGTTGCTCGCGCGGATCGCCTTCGGTTGACCACCGGCCGCGATCCCAGACGATAACGCTGCCTGCCCCGTATTCACCCTCGGGGATGCGGCCTTCGAACTCAGCGTAATCGAGCGGATGGTCCTCGACGCGCACAGCCAAGCGCTTGTCCGCTGGCGATAGACTAGGCCCCTTAGTAACGGCCCAGCTTTTCAACACGCCATCAAGTTCGAGGCGGAAATCGTAGTGCAACCGACGCGCGGCGTGTTTCTGCACGACAAACAAATCGCCGGTCTTGCGCTTGAGCTGGCCCCGCGGCTCCTTAGTGCGCGTGAAATTGCGTTTTTGGTGATACTGACGAAGTTCGGTCTCGTTGGCCATGCGCGTCTGGCATCACCCAGCCTTGCGCGCCTTCCCCTTGGCGCGGGATGCCCGGGACTTGGTCGAGGTCTTTTTCGCCGGTGCGCGATCAGCCTCACCCTTCGAGCCCTCGACGCTGCGCCTTAGCGCGTCCATCAAATTAATGACGTTGGTCTGGCGATGAGAGGGCTGTGGCTTGATCGGCATACCCTTCTGCTTGGATCGAATGAGTTCGATCAGCGCATTCTCATAGCGGTCCTCGAACTGCTCCGGTTCGAATTTGCCTGTCATCTTCTCAATTATGTGCTTGGCGAGATCGAGCATCTGCTTGGGCAACTCGGAGTTCGGGAATCTCATCGAAGTAGCCGGATGCCGCGTGCACTTCGTTCGCGTAGCGTAGACTGGTAGCAACGATGCCTTTGTCGCGCGGCTCCAGCATCAATATGCGTTCGCGCCGGAAAAGCACCACGCGCGCGAGACCTACCATCTCTTCGGCGCGCATGGCATCTCGGATCACCGCAAACGCTTCTTCGCCGACACGATCTGTGGGTGCAAGATAATAGGGCGAGTCGAGATAAAGTTCATCGATGTCACCACGGGGCACGAAACGCTCGATGTCGATTGTGTGATTGCTTTCGAGTTGCACCGACTTGATCTCGTCGTCCTCGATCTGGATGAACTCGCCCTTTGCAATCTCATAACCTTTGATCTGACTTTCAGTCTCCACAGGGTCCCCGGATTGCTCGTCGACGAACTGGCGGCGCACGCGATTGCCGGTCTCGCGATTGAGGGTGCGGAAGGAAACGCGCTCAGACGTGGTGGTCGCGGGATAAAGTGCGACCGGGCAGGAGACGAGCGAGAGTTTGAGATAGCCTTTCCAGTTCGGCCTGGGTGCCATGACGTGATTCCTGAAACGCTCTGCGATACGGATGCGGCGCAGCATACTACGCGATATTAAACAATCGTTCTTGGATTTTGCAGCATCTCTTAACGCGGAAGTAACGCCCCTTGCGCGCAGCCCGCACAAAAGAAAAGACCCGCGGCTTGGGGGAACCGCGGGTCTAGCGCGACTGGCGCGGGAGGGAAGCAGAGGGGCTGCGCGCCTGTCGAAAGCCAAACTCGATCGCAACTTGTTCGTTCCATCGAGCTGCAGCAAAATCTAGCGGCACCACCAGCAGGCCCGATCCGCTTGCGCGGTTAGGCCAACCCTGCCACCACAACTGCAAAGCTTACCCCAAGGATCGACAGTGCGCCGACCACCGAAGCCAGCCAGACAACTTCACGCATCTCTTGCTGAATCGTATTCCAAATACTCATAACGCTCTCATGCTCTGTTCGAGACTTAACGCGTAGTTATGCAAACTGCGTGAAGGAACAAGGGTTCCCGCCTTGGCCGCGACCTGAAATTATTGTGAATTCAATATTCTGCCTGGTTTCGCTCAAGCTCGTCGAGAAGATGTGGAACCTTTCAAGAACGGTTCGGCCAAAGCGCGGTCGAACACCGCCTGAGTTTTTTTGTCCCACTTATCTGCGCAGTCTTATTGCTCGGCGTCAGGCGCACCAGCCGCGGGGGGCACAGCTTGGCGAGATATCGGCCAGTACATGGGCGTGCTACATTCGCCAATGTTGCGTTGTGTGCAGCTTCTGCCAGACTGACCATCGCTCCCGGAAACAGGCACAGCAGCACCATGTCGTTGGCGGAGAGCATTGCACCCCATTTGCCGCACCTGCGGAGGTTTGCCCGGCTCTTGACGGGTAATCAGCAATCTGGCGACGGCGCAGTCGCTCGAGTGCTCCAGGTCATGGCGGCCGATCCTTCGCGCTTTCCCGAGTTGCCGCCGCACCTTGGGCTCTACCAATGCTTTCTCGATACATTGACGCGCAGGTACCGTGAAACTGGCCCAGAGCCTGGACTTATCGGCGAGACAGCAACCAGGTCTTTGGCGGCGCTGACGCCGGAAGGCAGGCAGGCTTTCTTGCTGGTTTCGGTTGAGGGTTTCAGTCACGCGGAAGCAGCTCAAATACTGCAGATGTCCGAGCGCCGGGTTGACCAATTACTGAGGGAAGCGGGCACCGAGATCAGTCGGCAGATCGCTACTGACGTCCTTATCATCGAGGATGAGCCTCTCATTGCCCTGGACTTACAGCGCATATTGGAGGGGCTAGGTCACAGAGTTGTGTCGGTTGCACGGACACACAAGAACGCGCTGAAGGCAGCTCAGATCAAGAGGCCTGGCCTTGTGATCGCCGACATTCGCCTGGCTGACGGAAGCTCGGGTCTCGATGCCGTCAACGACATTCTGCGAAGCTTCACTGTGCCCGTCGTGTTCGTGACAGCATTTCCCGAAAAGCTTTCGACTGGGAAAGGTCGGGAGCCGCCCTTTCTCATCTCCAAGCCGTTCCGCGAAGATGCTGTGAAGGCAATTGTCAGCCAGGTCTTGTTTTTCGACCAACAGACTAAGCAACCCGTCACCGCATTCCACTGCTGACCGTGCGAGCTACAATGGCTTCAGTCGCGGCGTCAGGACCGTAATCGTGCGACGCACTGACGCTGAGCAGATCGGTCAGCTTCGACCGCGCGCGATTGACCCGGCTCTTTATCGTCCCTACAGCGCAGCCAGAGATCTCCGCTGCCTCTTCGTAGGAGAACCCAGCGGCACCTACGAGCACCAATGCTTCGCGTTGATCAAGTGGCAAGACATCCAGCGCGCGGCGGAAATCCTGCATATCCAAATGCCCCGGTTGCTCTGGATGGACGGAAAGGTCCGCGGCCTTAGTGCCGTCGCGGTCCTCTACCTCTCGTCGGCGCCGTCGGCATTCAGAGAAGTATGTATTACGGAGGATAGTAAATAGCCACGCACGCAGATTGGTACCCTCCTCAAAACTATCAAGATGATTCCAGGCCTTCAGCAAGGTTTCCTGGACGAGATCGTCCGCGCGCTCGATGTCGCCGCAGAGGGACACAGCGAATGCACGCAAATTGGGGATGAGGCCCAAGAGGGCATTCTTAAGGGCAACAGATGCCGTATTCACGGTTGCTGCTCCTTGGCTTGGAGAGCCTCCAAAAGCATCACGAAACGCTCCGGTACCGGCTCCTCGGCGACATCGGCAAAAACGTCCCTCAGCATGCGGCCGATCTGCACCTGGGCCGAGCGATCTAGCATGCCGTTCGGCTTGCCTTGGTGTCGCTTGGGGGGGCCTTTCATGATCGACGGGCTCTTCGGTACGTCCGCGCTGTGGACGATGTAGAGATGATGTCTCGAAGCTACGGCTGCAGATTGTTCGTATTGCCGCAACTCTCGCGCATCATCCCTGTGATTTCCCTCGGTTCGCGCCTCGCTCGCGTGCTCCGCAGAGCCTGTATTCGCTCCCACTGTCCCTCCTTTTGCATTTGCAGGATTAATCACGCCTCGATAGCCTCAACCAGATCAACGATGTGCCTGCACGATGGTTCCCGCCATCGGGAACCTCTTGGCATCCAAGGCGTTGATGATGTCGGGCTGATAAAGCTTGGCCGCTAGCGCACTGGAGGGAAATAATGTCTATTGCAGAGAGGGTTACGGCGCATTTACCGTACCTGAGGCGCTTCGCCCGCTCAGTTACCGGCAGTCAGAAAAGCGGCGACGCGTATGTTGTTTCCACTCTGGAGGCAATGCTCGCAGACCCGACAATTTTTGCACCCAATCTGCCACCACGGGTCGCGCTCTATCGCACCTTTCTTACGATTGTTAATTCGATTCCCTTGAACACCACCAGCGATGAAGGTGACGCAACACGTCACACCGCTCTGGATGCTGCCAAGCGCAATCTGGACATCCTTGCTCCGAAGGCAAGGCAGGCATTTCTGCTCGTCGCGGTCGAGGAGTTTCAACCTCACGATGCCGCTCAGATCATGGGCATCCGCCCCGAGGAACTGCAGGGCCTTATCGACGAGGCCGGTCGCGAAATAGCCAAGCAAATGGCGACCACCGTCGTCATCATCGAAGATGAACCACTGATCGCACTCGACCTGGAGCAGTTGGTCACCGACCTTGGCCATCGCGTGCTCAAAATCGCCCGTACGGCCGATCAAGCTGTCGAAGCCGTCAGCCGACTTAGGCCCGGTCTCGTGCTCGCCGACATCCATCTCGCAGACGGCAGCTCGGGCCTCGATGCGGTGAACGAAATCCTGCACACGTTCTCGCTACCGGTCATCTTCGTTACTGCCTATCCACAGCGTCTGCTCACCGGTACGCGGCCGGAACCCACGTTCCTGATCACCAAGCCATTCCATCCCGACAACGTAAAGGCGGTGATTAGCCAGGCATTGTTCTTTGACATTCGCGGACGGCCGGAGCAGCCAAGCCTCGCTACGGCCTAGTGTCGCGAGACCCGCGACTCAACTGAGATAGCCGAAGAAGTAGAGAAGGAGAACGATCGGCAGCGGTATTCCGACCAGCCATAGAATGAGACCGCGGCCCACGACGAAACTCCTTGAGTTGTTCAATTGAACTCAAGGAGAACGTGTGTTGAAGCCTCTCGTTCCCCAACGCTTGGCGAAGCGGCGAACCGAGTAGACCGGCACCCGCGTTTGAATGGGACCGGATTGAATTTGAGAAAGCCCAGCGTGGCGAGCTTCACCATAGAGCGCAATCGCGCCACGGATATCGCCTGACTGCAAAGTACGGAAATGCTCTTCGTACCGGTAACCCATGATCTGATCACCACCACCGGGATGGTCGAGCCCTATGGCGTGACCGATCTCGTGGGCGAAGGTATAGCGCAAATCGTATTTCCTGAGATCGCCATCGAAGCCGACCTTCCAACGCCGCAATGGATTCAAACAAACCAACGCTCTCGATATGGGTTTGATCGGCTCGGAAGAGGCGATGTCGTAGAACACATCAGCGAAGGCCCAACCCTCGGGTTCCATCTGGGCGCCTATCAAGATGTCGGCTCGCGTACCCTCGGGAACTTCACGGAAGGTGATGTTGGCAGCCGCCTCCCACATGGAAAATGCGGCAGCAAGTTCCGTGCGAAGGGTAGTGACGTCTATCTGGGAAGCCGCAATCAACTCGCCGAGGTTTGTGATTTTGCGGCAGTTGCGCGCGCTCGAGAATTCAACCGCCCCGTTGGCGATTTGATAGGTCACGACACGAGGTTCTCCGTCGCGCGGCACCTGCCAGCGGACTTGGTGACCCTCCAATTTCAGGATCTTGAAAATATTGCCATCTTGGGCCTCGGCCGCTCCAAATGCGCCAAAGAGCAGCCCGACGAGGCCTGCAATCAGAATCCTCAACGGATTTTCCCCCGTTGGGCGGTGCACTCACCGCCATTCCCTCGCTTTACAGTTCTGCCCGCAGCTTTTGCTGCGTTTGCGAACTGGGTGGGAGTTTTTAGGGGGCTAAATTCTGAACGTCAACGATACGTTAGCCATAAAGCGCCCATCAGCGCAAAAACGCCGTGTGCGTGCTGTGCGAGAATCCACCTCAACGCCAAGACAGGCACGGTGTTCCGTCTGCACTCTCACATGTCCGTTACCGAGCTGAAGCTTGGCCTCTCGTTCGCACGAATGATGTCTAGTGCCGGGCGACCACGGCACTGCTATCGGTCAGATCGATCACCTCGGTGATTTGGGAGGGCATCTCGGCAGCCGTATCAGGCCCCGGCCAAGACGCCTCCGCAACACGCGTCCAGCCACTGCCCGTCACGGAAATATCGCTGAACCCGGCTGCCTGCAGCTTCTCGACGATCAGATCGTTGGTCGCCCAGCGCTCAAGCCATCCCAACGTAACGGTCGCGCGGTAGCGTCCTCCCTGGCGCACGGTGAAAACAGCCATGTCGATTGTCCTTCTCTCTCGCTCGTGTTGATATTGCCGAAACCTTTGTCGAACTCAGATGCAGGTGCCTCAGCGTCCGATCCCAGGCATACTTCAGCCAGCTTCTGGCTGCGGACCAAGTGATTCCGTGGAAGAAAATAAGCTCGAGCTTGGGTGAAACTGCATTGGCCAATGCGCGTTGTCATCAAGCAGGGTCTTACCCACATGAGCGTCGACGGAACCGCGATGAGCCAATCGGCCGACAGCAGTGCGCCCATCGCCGACAAGGCTCGCCAGTTTGCTCCCGTGGTGTGGCTGGTTGGAAAGGTGCAAAGCGGCAAGACCTCTATCATCCGGGCCCTGACACAGGCAACGGATGCCGAAATCGGCGCCGGCTTTCGCGCCTGCACCAGAACGGCCCGCGTGTTCGACTTTCCCGACGAGGCGCCGATTATCCGCTTCCTGGACACGCGCGGATTGGGTGAAGCTGGTTACGACCCCACGGCAGACATTGCTTTTTGCCAGGGCCGCGCGCACCTGATGCTGGCCGTCGTCAAAGCCCTCGACTCCGAGCAGCACGCCCTGCTTGAGGTTATTGGCCAAGCACGGCAGCGCTACCCAGACTGGCCTCTCGTGGTGGCGCAAACAAGTCTTCATGAAGCCTATCCGCCCGGAACCGGACACACGCTCCCCTATCCCTACGCAGCCCCTCACTACAGTGACGCCCTGCCAGAGTCGCTGACAGAATCGCTGGCGCATCAGCAGGCGCAGTTCAAGAAGCTGTCGGGCAAGAGCGGTTTGAGCTTCGTTCCCATCGATTTCACACAGCCGGGCGACGGCTTTGAACCGGCCGACTATGGTCGCGAGGCCCTCGTGAGCGCGCTGATTGCGGCTGCGCCAGCAGCAGTAGCGCTGGCCCTCGCCGAGTTACCGGGCGCGCCAGGAAGAACCGATACGCGCACGGCAAATGCACATATCCTGGGATTTGCCGTCGCCGCTGGTGCGAGTGATGCAGTGCCGGTTGCGGGGGTTGTTGCCGTGCCGATGGTACAGGCCGCAATGCTGCGGCAGCTCGCCAAACTGCATGGCATGCACTGGGATAGACGCACTTACGCGGAATTTCTGGGAGCGCTTGGCGTAAGTACCCTCGTTCGTACGGCGTCCACCTTCGGCATCCGCCAACTCGTCAAGCTTATACCCGGCTACGGCCAGACTGTCGGCGCGGCGGCGGCGGCGGCGGCAAGCTTTGCAACCACCTACGCAACGGGCAAGGCCGCCATCTATTTTCTGGAGCGTCGCCGGCGTGGCGAGTCCGCTGAGGAAGTGGCGACTGTCTATCGCGAAACCTTGCAGAATGCCTTTCGACTCGCGAAGAAGCGCGAGACGGATATGGGAAAAGCCGAAGGTGCGCCGTGAAGGAACAGGGCAAGCTTCCCGGCTACTCGCGCACCTTGCTCCTGATCGTCGCCCTGCTGCTGCCGACTGTTAGCCTGATCCCGCTGGGCGGGCTGTGGCTCTGGCAGCACGGGTACGTCGTGTATTGGGGGGTCGCGACCTGCATTGTTGTGACCGGTCTCTACTACCTCGAGAAGCGACTGATCACGGGGCCTGCGCCGACTACACCGAGACCCGAAGGGTCGACAGATGCGGTCAGCGACGCAGCCTGGTCCCCACTGCAATCCGCGGCCTGGGACGACGTCATTGCGCTTGCTTCCACAGCAAATGCGGAGCGCTTGTCGAGCCGGGATGCAGTATTGAACCTGGGATTGGAAACGATCGAGACGGTCGCTCGCCGGCTGCACCCTGAGCGCAAGGACCCACTGCTGCAATTTACGGTACCGGAGGCGCTGGCCGTGGTCGAACGCGCCAGCAACGGCTTGCGCGATTTCGTCACAAAGACCTTCCCGCTGGGCGACCGCATCACCGTAGCGCAGCTGATGTGGGTGTACCGCTGGAGAGGCGCGCTGAACCTGGTCGAGAAGGGCCATGACCTATGGCGCATCATGCGCCTGCTCAACCCCGTTTCGGCAGCGACCCAGGAATTGCGCGAACGCTTCACGCGGCAGATCTATGACGCAGGCCGTGAGCACCTGGCGCGTCGCCTGGCACGCGCCTACGTCAAAGAAGTCGGGCGTGCCGCCATCGATCTTTACGGCGGCAGCTTGCGCGTCACCCAAGCCGAGCTCAACAGCCACATCACGACGAACTCGCGCGCCGACATGGCGGCAGCTGAAGCCCGCGGGGCGGAGCCGATACGCATTCTTCTCGCGGGGCAGACCGGGGCCGGCAAGTCGAGCCTGCTCAACGCCCTTGCGAATGCTGTCGAAGCCGAAGTGAGTGTCGTGCCGACGACAGCCCGCGTCACCGCCTATACGCTCACACACGAAGGCCTGCCTGCCGCCCTGCTGATCGATACCCCAGGTCTCACCGGCGCAAACTCCTTCGATGTTTTGATTGAAAGCGCCGCGCAGGCCGACATGGTGCTCTGGGTCGTTTCGGCTACCCGCGCTGCGCGCGAGATCGACCGCCAGGCCCTGACCGCCATTCGCAGCCATTTCTCTGCCGAGCCAAACCGGCGCAGACCGCCGATGCTGCTCGTGCTCACACATATCGACGGGTTGCGACCCTTCAATGAATGGGAGCCGCCGTACGACTTGTCCGGCGCTGCGCAGCCCAAGTCGCAGTCGATCCGCGGCGCCATGGAGGCAGTCTCCTCCGATCTCGGCTTCGCTGCCAACGAGATCGTTCCGGTGCGCACCGACATTGCGGTGGCGCCTTACAACATCGACGCGCTGTGGGCCAAGATCATAGAGCTCGTTCCCGAGGCGCAACGCGCACGTTTGCTGCGGACATTGAGCGACATAAAGAGTGCTTCGTCTTGGGCGGCAATCTGGTCGCAGGCAGCCAATGCGGGTCGAGTCATCAAGGGCACCTTCCTGAGCCGAAACGGCACGCCATGAGCCTAACTAAGAATCCAGCACAGGTGGGCAACGGACCCAGCAGTGGGAAAGCGGAGAGAGAGACTTCGACTCGAGCAGATGCGGGGTCGTTGCAAAATGGACCTACACAAGTCGCGCAACAATTCGATCGCTGGGCACGAGCGAGCCACGTCGCCCTGATTGGCCTCTTTGTCATTGCAGTACTGTGGTGCACGTACGTTGCAAGCCCGGTCATTGTTCCAGTGCTGCTTGCTTGGGTAATTGCCACGATCATCTTGCCGATCGTGACATGGCTTTGCGAGCACAAGGTGCCGCGGGTCCTTGCCGTAATTGCGGTCACTATCGCGCTGATTGCGGTGATCGTCTGTCTGCTTTTCCTGCTCTCGGCGCCGGTCACATTCTGGCTGGGACGCGCCACCGAGCTAAGCGTGCTCATCAAGCAGAAATTGCAAACCATGAATCAGCCGCTGGCTCTGCTCGACGAGGCGCGCAAGGCACTCAACGCCATTGCCGCCAACGGCAACCAGCCGGCACTCAAGGTAGAGCCGGAATCCGCCACGGTCGTCACCACGATCTTCGCGGTGCTGACGCCGGTCGTGAGCCAGTTCGTCCTGTTTATCGGCGCCCTGATATTCTACCTGATCTACCAGACCAGGCTACGCAACACCGCAGTGCTCCTGTTTCCCGACCGCCAAACGCGATTGGCGATACTGCGCATTCTCAGTGCCGTTGACGAGAACATGACCAAGTATTTTGGCACTTTCACTATCGTGAACCTGTGCCTGGGCGCTGCAACAGCTCTACTGACCTGGGCCGTAGGCCTACCCAATCCCTTGCTGTGGGGGGTTCTTGCCGCGCTTCTCAACTACATTCCCTATATCGGGCCAGCTATTGTCGTGGCCACCCTCGCTGTGGTCGGCCTTCTCACCTATCCCACATTGAGCGAAGCCCTCGTCGCCCCGCTGATCTTTGTCGGCATCGTCACGATAGAGGGACAGTTTCTCACACCCGCGTTCATGGGCCGCCAGCTCGAGCTCAATCCATTTGCCGTGTTCCTGGCGATTGCTTTCTGTGCCTGGCTATTGGGGCCAATCGGCGCTTTCCTGGCGGTGCCTCTGCTGATGGCCCTGACGGTAACCATCGGTCACGCGCTGGCTGAAGAAAAGCCTGATCTGCCAGAATGAACTAAAGCGGCTCCTGCGCGTTTATTTCAATGAATTAGCTTTAGCTTGGCAAGGAGCAGGAACATGGCTCAGGGAAGCACGCAGTATCGTCGGCCAGAAACCAATGCTGGATCCGACTTGAAAGACAAAGCCACCGACCAGTTCGAAAAGCTGGCCGACAAGGCGACCGATCAGTTCAACAGAGCTGCGGAGACGGTGGAAGACGTTGCTGGGCGCGTTGCCCAACAGGGTCGCGCCGCCGGACAGCAAGTCAACGAAGTGGCAGGCAACATCAAAGGTGCCGTCGATAAATCGGTGAAAGATCAGCCGATGGCTACGCTGGCAGTTGTGGCCGCGCTGGGCTTTGTGCTCGGCGCATTGTGGAAGTCATAGAGCTTCCTAAGCCACCCGGAGGCAAAGCATCGTCGTGTTTCGCACCCTGATCAACGACGCCAAGTCGGCTGCGGGCGCGGTTATCGGCAAGTACGTTATCCGCGCCTCGGTCGCTGTGCCGTTTGTGGTTGCAGCTGGTTTCGGTACAGCGGCGACGACCTTGGTCTTGATCGATCGTTTTGGCGCCGTGATCGCATACTGCCTGATGGCAGGCGGTTTCGCGGCTATAGGGTTGCTTGCGGCCCTCGCGGTGACAGTGAAAGAACAAGAAGGTGAAGTCGGCGACACACAGGCGGAAAAAACGGAAACAGCCGATGTCGCAACAGATGCTGCTGCCCAGGCCGCCGTGCAGTTGCCCCTAGCCCTGCTCGGTACGCTGCTCACAAGTCCCATGGGTCCCGGAGTTGCTGCGGGAGGAGCCAAGATGGTGGTTCGTCACCTTCCCCTGGTTCTTTTGATAGCCCTCATCGGTCTGCTGTTCTGGCCTTCTGCCGACGAACCGACCGAAGGCGAAGTTGCGGAACCGAACGAAGACACGGCCGCATCCGATCAGCCAGAATGGCAGCCCGCGCGGAACGGCATAGACCGCCACGCGACGATCTAGTCCTCAACCCTGGTGCGACAACCATGCGGATCAGTTTCAGCCATATTGCCGCGTCGTTGCTGATGTGTTGGGCACGCCTGCCGCATTCTTCGGTGCGGGCGCGCTGATCGTCTTATGGGCGGTGACAGGGCCTCTATTTCATTTTTCGGATACTTGGCAACTCGTCGTCAACACGGGTACGACCATTGCAACTTTTCTTATCGTATTTCTTATCCAGAACACACAGAACCGCGATGCCAGGGCGTTGCATCTTAAGCTCGATGAGGTGATCCACAGCATGCGCAAAGCGCGCAACAACCTCATCGACCTGGAGAATTGCACGGACGAGGAACTCGACACACTGCAGCGGGAATTTGCAAAGGTCCGTAGCGGCTCGTCGCGCGAGCAGGTCCGTGAGACAATCAAAGCGCCAATCTCGCCACAATAGACATTCTACTTGTCGGCTGCTTTCGCCTTCCTGGATCTGACACGCTTGCTCGTGCCAGCCGGCGCTGCGAAGCCCTTTTCGGTCAGGCGTTGCGCACTCGCAAGAATGTCACGGTCTGCATCGTGCGAAATCACCTCGAGTATAGCGCGCCTGTCGTAGCCGATCTCCGCAAGAATTGGCGGAATTTCAGCAAATGGCACGGTGCCAAGACCCACGGCATCGTGGCGGTACTGCCATCGGTTGGTATCCGATAAATGCACGAGCTTCAGCCTGTCGCGGCATCGGCGTAGCGATGCCCCCAGGTCCTCATGCGCAAAATGGCTGTTGGCGGCGTCCCAGACGATACCGATGCGAGCATTTCCGTATCGGTCGAGCACGTCCATGAGCTCCCCGATCTTGGGCAAGAAAGCGAATGGCATATTCTCGACCCAAAGTTCTGTGCCTGCCTTGTCGGCGCGGGGGGAGAGTTCGTCGAGCGCCGTAAAAAAGTAGTCTATCAGACGATCTTTCGAGGCAGGAAAGAGGGGGTTGGCTTTGCCTGGGCCTATGACAACACCCGGCACTCCGAGATCGCCGGCCAATTCGACGATGCCATTCAGCAAGTCGAGCGTATAGCGCCGCATCTCGGGAGCAAGCCCGGCGACGTTCATGTCGACATTGGGCATGTTGAGCGCAACAACACTCGCACCCAATTTGTCTATGAGTCGGCGCAAGGTCTTGCGAGCGGCAAGGGTGATATCTGGCGGCCAAAGGTGGCTCGGCACCATCATCACCTCGAACTCGGAGAACCCTAAGCTCACGAGATGGGCGAGACACTCGTCCGCAGGGCGCGACAGTGAGTAAGAATAGGTGTTGCACCCGAAAGCGGCGGCCGACGTCTGCCGTTTCATTGATGCTGGTTCTGCCGCTAGTTCACTGAAGCGCGAACGTTCAATTTACGGGGCGGCGACACCGAGTCAAACGCAAATACCGAACGCGCAGGTGCCATGCGCCACGCAATCAGCACCGTCGAGCAAGATGCGCACCAAGCAGAGTCAGTCGCATCGCTGGCGGCGAAAACGACGGATAGTCGATGTCATTCGTCCTGCATCGATTTGAACAACGTTGGGAACAGTCCGCTCCCGGTCGGTGACCTGCTGAGATGTTCTTTCTCGCGTTGCGTTCCGATAGTGGCGCCGTCACGCTCGGGCTTCCGGTGGCACGGCGCACTGTGCGCAACCGGCCGACGTCGTTGGGACCGGGTAGAAACCGTCACTCGCACTACATAAAAACGCATGCGCGACAGCCACTTAAACTAATCTTTCAAAATAATTGCCGGGCCCTGTCGAATTCACGGCCCTTCGTTCGTCGTGCTTGTAGAGACAGGGCTGCCCCCTGCTCCGAAACGAGAACCAAAGGAGAGAGAAGATGCGTTTCATGGTGATGGTCAAGGCAACCAAGGACTCCGAAGCCGGCAAGATGCCGTCCGAGGAGCTGCTGTCCGCGATGGCCAAATTCAACGAGGAGATGATCAAGGCCGGCGTGATGCTCGACGGCAATGGGTTGCAGGCGAGTTCCAAGGGCGCGCGCGTCCGTTTCTCCGGCGACAAGCGCACCGTCATCGATGGTCCCTTTGCCGAAACGAAGGAACTCGTCGCCGGCTACTGGATCATCCAGGTGAAGTCGAAGGCCGAGGCGATCGAATGGATCAAGCGCTGCCCCAATCCTATGAGCGAGGATAGCGAGATCGAGATCCGGCAGATCTTCGAGCTGGAGGACTTCGGCGCCAGCGACGCGGTCGAGCACCACCGCCAGCTGGGTGAGCAAATCGCCAAGAAGTAGTGCGCAGGTCTCTTAGCGCACCCCGTCCTGGTACGTGACCTGCTCGGGCCCTGGGTAGGCCGACAGGGAACCTTGCGTCGGCGGATCGCAAATGCTGAGATCGGTCGCCATGAAGGCGACCGATCTCCATCGCACCATTGACGCGGTCTTCAGGATCGAGCAGGCCAAGCTCATCGCCGGCTTGGCGCGCCTCGTGCGCGATGTGAGCGTCGCCGAAGAGCTGGCGCAGGACGCGCTCGTCTCTGCACTCGAGCAGTGGACCCGATCGGGCATCCCCGACAAGCCCGGCGCCTGGCTCATGGCCGCCGCCAAGAACCGCGCTATCGACCGGCTGCGTCGGCACAGGCTCATAGAGCGCAAGCACGAGGAACTGGGCCGCGAACTCGAATCCGAGGGCGAAGGTGTCGCGCCGGACCTCGATGCCGCACTCGACGACGACATCGGCGACGATCTGCTGCGCCTGATGTTCACCGCCTGCCATCCGGTGCTCGCCACCGAAGCCCGCGTCGCCCTCACGCTGCGGCTGATCGGCGGCTTGACGACCGACGAGATCGCCCGCGCCTTCCTGGTCCCGGAACCGACCGTCGCCCAGCGCATCGTCCGCGCCAAGCGCGCCCTGTCTGAGAAGCGCATCCCCTTCGAAGTGCCGCGCGGGGCCGAACTAGCCGAACGCCTGGCGTCCGTGCTCGAGGTGATCTACCTCGTTTTCAACGAGGGGTACTCAGCAACCGCTGGCGACGACTGGATGCGGCCACAACTGTGCCAGGAAGCGCTGCGTCTCGGCCGCATCCTGGCCGAGCTAGCAACCCATGAACCAGAGGTCCACGGCCTCGTTGCGCTCATGGAGATCCAGGCGTCGCGCCTGGGCGCACGCACGCACCCCTCAGGGGACCCCATCCTTCTGCTCGATCAGAACCGCGCGCGCTGGGACCAACTTCTGATCCGCCGCGGCCTTGCCGCGCTCGCGCGCGCCGAAGCCTGCGCAAGAAAAAGCAATGACCTGCTCGGGCCTTACGCGCTCCAGGGCGCCATTGCCGCCTGTCATGCCCGGGCATGCACGGCCGACGAGACGGATTGGGCGCGCATTGTGGGGCTCTACGGGGCGCTGGCCGAACGCAGCCCGTCACCCGTCGTGGAGCTCAATCGCGCGGTTGCGCTTGCCATGTTGTTTGGTCCGGCAGCCGGCCTCAAGGTCGTCGATGCGCTGGCGTCCGAACCCGCGCTGAAGGCCTATCATCTGCTGCCCAGCGTGCGCGGCGACCTTCTGCAAAAGCTTGGCCGTCTCGATGAGGCCCGCACCGAGTTCGAGTGCGCCGCCGCACTCACGCGCAACGAGCGCGAGCGCAAGCTGCTGCTGGATCGGGCAGCGGCGTGCGCTGACGCGCCTACGCCGGGAACGATCATCACTTCTTGCGACGGTAGTGCGCCGTCATGAAGTGGTTCCAGGTGCCGTCGGGTCCGAGCACGCGCGACGACAGCGTGCGATGATCCTTGCTCTTGATCTCGATGATGTCCTGATATTTCGCCATCGTACCGTCACCGGCCATGCTGGGGCCCTCGGCACTCAGAGTCAGGATGCGGCCCTCGGCGTCCATTTCGCCGTCGTAGTGCCACATGTGGGTCATCATCGAGCCGATCCACGTGCCCAGATACTTCTTCTTCTGCGGGTCGTAGCCCAGCGTCATGATCATGGTGGCTGTGCCACCGCCGGGCATCTCTCCCTGGCCTTCGCCCACCATCCACACGCCTCCCACCATGCGCACGCGCTCGGTGCCGTAGCTCTTCGTGGCGGGCTGTCCGGGGCCCATCGAACATTCGGCTTCGGAGGTCCATTCTCCGACGAGCTGCTGCAGCCACTGATGCTCTTTTTGCGGTTCTGCCTTCATGAACGATCTCCTTTCTGGTTGAGCGCGGAATCAGCGCGCGAAGGGAATAAGCGCCCGGACCCGGTCGTCACGCAGCCAGAGCCCACCCCAGATCAGCAAGCCGAGGTAGGCGCCGAACAACGTATGCGTGAGCAGTGGGCTTCCGGCGCGCACGTGCGTGTAGATCGCGCCACCGAGATATCCGGTGAGCAGGATCGCGCCGAGCACCGACGTGCGCGGGATGGCGTAGAGGATTGTAGCGGCAAGCGTCAGAACACCGAGCGTTCGTGCCAGATGAACCGGGATGCCGAGCTCCTGCGAGGTCTGCACCACGATATCCAGCGGAATGAGCTTGATGGCGCCGTCGAGCAGCAGGAACGCAACGACGAGACCGCTGAGGATACGGCCTGACCAAAGCGCCTTGTTCGAGATGAGCGCCGAGTTCGAGATCGGTTCGGTTTGAGCGGCCATAGATGAGCAATCCTGTCGTTGCTTTTGTAATTGGGGCGAGCGCACGATCCATTGTCACGCGTGTCTACGCCTTCTTGGCCGGCAGCGGCGCATTCAACATCCAGCGATGCCCGAACGGGTCGCTGAGCATGGCGAAACGCGCCTCCCAGAACATATCCTGGGGCTCCTGCACGCTCTTGCACCCCGCCTCAATGGCGCGGCGATACGTGGCATCGATTTCAACCGGCTTGGCATAGTGCAGCGCAATAGCCACGCCCACCGGCTTGTCAGGTGTCGGCACGAACGCGGCTCCTCCGCACTCGTCGCTATGCTCGGGAAACTCGTCCGACATCAGAACCCTGCCACCATTGATGGTGATGTCGGCGTGTATCAGGCGCTTCCCGTCCGGTGCCGGCATGCGCACATTCTCCGTTGCGCCGAATGCCTTCTTGTAGAAAGCGATTGCGTCAATGGCGCCTCTTACGGTGAGATAAGGCGTAACCGGTGACATTTTCTCTTGAATGGCCATGTCATGCTCCACTTTGTCGGCAGTTACACAACGCTTTGATGCGTTCAACGTGGCAACACTCAGGCCATTGCCTCGATATGCGCCGCGAGCCGGTCGTAGACTTCGGCAGCGCCCTTCTCCATGCCGGTGCCGAGATGTGCGTCGCGATCGGCCTTCGACTGGTGGAGGATCGTGCTGGTCAGCGTCGTCATGCCGTCGTGCTCGGCAAACAGCACGGTGACGAGCGCATCGTTGCTGGTGAAGCCCTCGGTTACATAGCGCTCGGTGTAGACCAGTCGCGCCGGCGGCGTAATCTCGCGATAGACACCTTGCATCGTGTGGTTCATGCCGCCGGGATCGCACATGACATATCGGTAGGTGCCGCCCACACGCAAATCGATCTCGCAGATGGGCAGCGTCATGATGCTGCAGCCGTACCACTGCTTGACGTGTTCAGGATTGGTCCACGCCTCGAACACGAGGCGGCGCGGTGCGTTAAACACGCGCGAAAGCACGATCTCCCGGTCCGATGGGAGCGTCAGCGTCATGGCGCTGCTATTTCTTGCGAGCATTCCTCTTCTCCTTTGCTTGTAGTTTGACGAGATACTGATCCAAGCGGTCGAAGCTCTGCTCCCAGAAAAGCCGGTAACGCTCGAGCCACGCATCGATATCCTTCAGCGGCGTGGCTTCCAGCCGGCAGGGCCGCCACTGCGCCTCGCGTCCGCGCGCGATCAGGCCGGCACGCTCCAGTACCTTGAGATGCTTGGAGATGGCGGGCAGGCTCATGTCGAAGGGCTCGGCCAGCTCCGACACCGACGTCTCGCCGAGCGTGAGCCGGGCCAGGATGGCGCGGCGCGTCGGATCGGCCAGGGCCGCGAACGTGGTGCTGAGGCGATCTGTAGGCATGCAATGAACCGATCGGTTAAATAACCATTAGGTTAATTAATTCGGCAAGCACGCCCTGTCAAGGAGTAGTCGCATGATTATTTAGCCGGACTTCGCATCGCCCTGTTTGGCACTTTGACGATGCGCTGCGCCGGAGAGAGCTGGGCCAAGTCAGCAAGGTGCGTCAGGAAGCGAATGTGCTTTTGACGAACGCGCATCGGCGGGCATAATCACCACCTCTCGAACCTCAGAGGCTCGCCATGCAAAAGACTGTGGCTCCGGCTGTAAACATGATGCGAATTATAGAATTGCACGAAGCACGGCGGATCATCCGCGCCGGCGAATACACGGGCCACACCGCAGGCATCGCGCCTGATTATGTTCAAGGCAATCTCTGCATCTTACCCCTGGAGACGGCCCAGGAGTTCGCCGCGTTCTGCCAGCGCAATCCCAAGCCATGCCCGGTCATCGGCATCGGCTCGCCGGGGGACCCGTCGCTTCCGGACCTCGGCGACATCGATATTCGAACGGACGTGCCGCGCTATCGCGTGTTCAAGGACGGCGAACTGGTCGACGAGCCGACCGACATCCGCAAATACTGGTCGAACGATCTCGTCACATTCGTGCTCGGCTGCTCGTTCTCCTTCGAGCTGCCGATACTGCAGGAGGGCATCCCCCTGCAGCACGTCGAGCGCGACACCACGGTTCCCATGTACCGCACCAACATCGATTGCGTTCCCGCCGGCCGCTTCAAGGGCAAGATGGTCGTATCGATGCGACCGTTTACGCCGGCCAATGCAATTCGCGCTATTCAGATCACCTCGCGCTTTCCGGCCGTACATGGCGCACCGGTACATCTGGGAATTCCAGAGGCGATCGGCGTCAAGGATATCATGCGCCCCGACTGGGGCGATCCGCCCGAGATGACGACCGATCAGCTGCCGGTGTTCTGGGCCTGCGGGGTGACGCCACAGGTGGCGATCGAGGCCGCGCGCCCGTCGATCTGCATCACCCACAAGCCGGGCTCGATGCTGATCACGGACAAGAAAAACACCTCGCTGGCGGCGCTCTGAACCTTAAACGTCACCGCTCAGCTCCTTGCGTACAATGGCGGCGCCCTTGCTCAACGCCTCCAGCTTCGCAAACGCGACGTCGCGCGGCAGGTATTTCATGCCGCAGTCGGGGGCTGGGATCAGCTTATCCGCGGCCACATATTTCAACCCGGCGCGGATGCGCTCGGCTACGACCTGAGGCGTCTCGGCGGCCGGTGCATTGAGATCCAGCACGCCAAGCATGACCTTCTTGGGCGCCAGATCCTTCAGCACGCCGAGATCGAGCTTGGGCTGCGCCGCCTCGATGGAGATCTGCTCGGCGGTCGTGTCCGCAAGCTGCGGCAGGAACGAGTAGCCGACCGGCTTGGTCTCGCCCGGCACCAGCGCGGCATAGCCGAAGCACAGATGCACGATGGTGGGCACCTTCAGGCCCTCGAGCGCGCGATTGATGGCCTTGACGGCGATGCGCTTGGCGGCATCTGGATCGTTGCGAAGCCAGGGTTCGTCTAGCTGGATGATGTCGGCGCCGGCGGCTACCAGATCATGGGCCTCCGCGTTCACGGCAACGGCGTAATCCATCACCATCTCGTCGGCATCCTTGTAGAACTCGTTGATCGCCTGCTGGCTCATGGTGAAGGGGCCGGGCAGCGTGATCTTGGCGATGCGGTCGGTGCTCTTGCGTAAGAACTGCATGTCGCGCACTTCCACCGGGCCCTTGCGCCTGATTTTGCTGACCACGCGCGGTACCGGCGTCTCGTGGCCCGACCGGGCCTTCACTTGGCCCGGCTTGGCCGTGTCAATGCCCTCCAGCGCGGTGGCGAAGCGGTTGGAATAGCTCTCGCGCCGAATCTCGCCGTCGGTGATGATGTCGATGCCGGCCCGCTCCATGTCGCGGATGGCAAGGAGCGTGGCATCGTCCTGTGCCTGCTCAAGCCAGGCTTCCGGCACGCGCCAGATGTCCATGCGCACGCGTGGGACCGTCTTTGACAGCATCTCGCGGTTCACAAGCCAGTCAGGCTGGGGATAGCTGCCGACGACGGTGGTGGGCAGAAGCTGCTGAGCCATGGCTACTCTCTTTTTCAATTAAGCCGGAGCCGGGGCGCTGGCCAAGGTCGCTTCACGGGCGGGCGCACCGCGCTCGCGCCGTCCTGCCGTCTGCCATGCCAGCGTGCGACGCTCGACAGCACGGGCGATCAGATCAAACAGCACGGACAACACCAGGATCATAAGAATGGCGGCGAACACACGCGGACTATCGAGCACGGTGCGATACCGCGTGACGACATATCCGATGCCCGCCGACGAAGTGAGCATCTCCGACACCACCACCCCGATGATCGCCAGCGCCCCGCCGAGACGGAGGCCTGCAAGCACTGTCGGGATCGAGGCCGGGATGATCACGCGCGTGATTTGCTGCGGCACGGTGGCGCCCATGCTGCGGGCGGCGAGTAGCAGCTGCTGGTCGATGGTGCGTATGCCCGCCGCGGTCGAGAGCATGACCGGGAAAAAGCCGTATATTCCGGCAAAAGCGATCTTGGATTCCGAGCCGATGCCAAACCAGGCGGTGAAGATCGGATAGAGGATTACGATCGGCACGGCATACAGGCTGGAGAACACCGGCAACAGCAGGTTGCGCAACACGGCGAGCCCACCGACCAGCGCGCCGATCAGGATGCCACCACCACAGGCGATCAGCATCGCGAGCGCCACCTCGTAGAGCGTCACCAAGAGGGCGTGCGCATACTCGTCCCAGTTCTGCACCAGCACGATCAGCGTCTTCGACAGCGAGGGCAGGAACAGCTCCGCCAGCAGGCCTGTACGCGGCACCAACTCCCACAAGACAAGGATGAGCACCAAGATCAGGCGGCGAACGGTGGCGGGTGCAGGTCGTCGCATGGCACTGTTCATGGCACGTTGCGAATCTGTTGCCAGATGCGCTCGCGCAGCTTGCCGAACACATCGGTTGCCATCATCTCGTAGGTGCGCGGCCGCGGCAGCGTGATGTCGATGCGGTCGATGATGCGGCCCGGCCGGGCCGACATCACCAGCACCTCGTCGGCGAGATACACCGCTTCGGTGAGGCTGTGGGTCACGAACACCACGGTCTTGGCGGTCTGCGACCAGATGCGCAGCAGCTCGTGCCCCATGGTCATGCGCGTCTGCTCATCGAGTGCCGCGAACGGCTCGTCCATCAGCAGGACGGGCGGGTCCTGCACCAGCCCCCGCGCGATGGACACACGCTGCTTCATGCCGCCCGATAGCTCGTGCGGGTAGCGGCCACTGAAACCCTGCAAACCCACCAGATTCAGCATGGCGTTGGCGCGCTTACCGCGCTCCTCCCGCGGCGCGTGGCGGATGCTGAGCGGGAATTCGATATTGTCGAGCGCAGTCAGCCACGGAAACAGGCTGGCCTCCTGGAACACCACGCCGACGCGGTCGGGATCAGGCTCGGTGATGGGCCGGCCGGCGCACAGGATAGTGCCCGAAGTCTGGTGACGGAGCCCCGCCATCATCATCAAGAGCGAGGTCTTGCCGCAACCGCTGGGGCCGACGATCACGACGAAACGCCCGGCGCCTACGGTCAGAGAGATGTCCTCGAGCGCGGGCACATGGCCCTCGCGACCTTCGTAGATATGCGACAGTCCGGCCACTTCGATAGCCGCCGCCTGGGTCTGCGCGCGCAGCTCTCTCACGTCCGCCAAGTGCTGCATCGTGTCTCCAGCCAGCGCACGGTTTCGTTGAAGGCAATGGCCACGGTGGCCAGCAGAATCACGCCGGCGAACAGCTGCGGCATCTGGAAATTCTCGCCCCAGCTGGCAATCATGTGACCAATACCGGTGCGCGAAGCGTACATCTCCGCGATCATCACGCCGGTGAAATTGAAGATCATGGAGATGCGCAGCGTCTCCAGCAGGAACGGCATCATGCTGGGCACATAGACCCGCGTGAGGATCTGTTTGCGGCTGGCACCATAGGAACGCGCGACCAGCACATGATCAGCCTTGACCGACTCCACCGCTGCTGCTGCGCTCATGATGACGACGAAGATGGTGGAGAACGCGGCGTAGGCAACCTTCTGTCCGAAGCCGATGCCGAACACTAGAATGAACATCGGCAGGAAAATCGATTTGGGTATGCTGAACACATAGAACAGCATTGGCTTGAAGATGGCGCCGAAGTAGTCGTTCTCCGCCGCCAGCACGCCAATGGCGGCGCCGAGCGGCACGGCGATGACGAACGCCAGGATCACCTCGGCGGCCGTGACTGCAATGGCTTCATGTACCTGAGCACGCCCGAGCAGCTGGCCCAGCATCGCCAGCACGTCCGAGAGCGGTGGCAGCAGCAGTGGGTTGACAATTCCCAGACGCGGCAACCACTCCCACGCCGCCAGCACGAGGGCGAGCAAGGCAAGTCGGGCTGTGATTAAACCCAGTCGGCTCACGATCACCTCACATCACCCGTCATCCTGGCCGTAGCGGTCGCGCCGGGGCGCGATTGCGCAGAGCCAGGATCTTGCCGCGGGTTCACCAATCCTGCAGATCCGGACAGCTTCGGCGTAGCCTTGGCTTCCGGAACGACGGGTGAAAGCTTGGCAGCAAGCATCATTTCTTCGTCGGCACGGGCTTGAACTTTGCGTCGTAAATCTCGCCCACCGGCGCGAGATCGGTCATGCCGACCAACCGCGCAAGGTCGAGCGCGCGGCTGAGCCAATCCTCCCTCAACTCGCCTGTGGTCGACATCTTGGCGAGGTTGCCGTCGAGCTCGGCCTCCGCCACCTGCGGCGCGATCTCGTCGATCTCGGCGATCATCTTGACGGCTTCCGCGCGGTTGGCCTTGTCCTGCAGGAAGACGACCGCGCCGAACAGCGCATTCATGGTCTTCTGTACCACCTGCGGTTTGTCCTGGATGAACTTGTCGGGCGCGATCCAAAGCCCGCTCAGGTGCGGCTGCACCTCCGCGCCAAAGTCGATCAGGCTGCGCCCCTGCTTCTCCTGCATGATCTTGAAGGACAGCGGAGAGTACAGCACCACGGCGTCGACGTTGCCCGAAAGCATGTTCGGCACGAGTCCGCCGCCGCCGAGCGGCACGGTCGTGTACTTCACCTTGCGGTCCTGCATGGTCCAGCGCCCAAGGACGTCGGATGCCGAGCCGGCAGCAGTGATGCCGATTTTTTTGCCCTCAAGCTCCGAAATCTGCGTGATCTTGGAGTTCGTCTTCACCATCATGTACCAGCCGTAGTAGCCCAGTGCGGCACCGCCCACGGCCTTGGTCATCACGCCCTTTTTGCGGCCCGCCGCAATGAGTGCGGCGGAGTTGAGCTGCAGGTCAGCGGCGCCCGCCGCCATCGCCTCAAAGGTCTCCGCACCGCTGCGATAAATCGTCAGCTCCGCCTTGATACCTTCCTTCTCAAACAGCTTCTGACGCACCGCCGTCTCGGCGATGATGGTGGGATAATAGGTCTTGGTCGGCAACCCGATGCGGATCGTGTCCTGGGCCTGGGTCGGCGCAACGGCGCTGCCCGCGCCGGCAAGCATCAAACTCGCCGCCAGCAGCACGGCGGGCAGCCGAACGGCCGTCTTCCATATCGCATTGCTCAGCATTTTTGTTCCTCCCGGCAAAACCTTACCTGCCGCTGCCGCCAGTGACAACACGCGTGCACGCAAACGACTTGATCGGAGTGGGACGCTTTCCACGCGAAAGTCGGACGTGACCGGCTTGGCGCGGCTTTCAGCGCGTGGTGGCGCATTGCGGACGACGACTGCGGAAGAAACTAAGCACGCCTTGGCCGGCGCGCGACATCGTTGAACCTCAACTTCTGCAGGTGCCGGACGTCTCGTGCTGCTTCGGCCAGCAGCCAGTCGCGAAATGTCGTGATCTTCGGGAGTGCTGCCGTCGCCTTGGGGCAGACGATCCAATAGGTCTTGGAGAGCCGCAAAGCCTCCGCGAAGGGTCGCACGAGCCGTCCATTGATGAGATCCGTCGCGGCGAGCGTGGTGCGGGCGAGAGCTATGCCCTGACCGTCGATCGCGGCGTCAATGACCATGCTGGCCCGGTTCAAGACCGGTCCATGTGAATGTTCGGCACCTTCTACGCCGGCCGCCTCGAACCATTTGGCCCAGGCGTTGCTGTCGTCAAGATGCAGCAATGGAAACTTCAGCACGTCCGAAGGCTTGGTGATGCGGTTACGCCCTGCGAGTAGTTTGGGGCTGCAGACCGCAAACAACTGTTCGGAGCTCAGACGCACGACGTCGAGGCCGGCCCAGTTGCCGTCGCCGTGCCGCACGGCAAGATCGACATCCTCCCGCGCGAAGTCCACGTGTTGCAAAGTGGCTGAAATCCGCAGGTCGATGCCAGGATGCGCCTCGGCAAAGCGGCCAAGGCGATTGACGAGCCATTTGGCCGCAAAATCCGGCGACGTGCTGACGGTGATGACGCCTGCGCTCTGGCGCTGGATCAGGCGCTCCGTGCCGACCGCTATGCGATCAAGCGCGTCTCGCAGAACGATAAGATAGTCGCGACCGGCCTCGGTGATGATCAGCCGCTGGCGCTCGCGATTGAACAGCTTGATGCCGAGTTCCGATTCCAGCGCTTTGACCTGATGGCTCACGGCTCCTTGCGTGACACACAGTTCTTCGGCGGCGCGCGTAAAGCTCTCGTGCCGAGCCGCCGCCTCGAAGGCCTTGAGCGCGTTGAGCGGTGGAAGCCGGCGAAGCATAGCTCACCTTTATGAGAAAAACTAAGGCAGGGTAGAGAAACGATGCTTTTGAGGCAAGGCGGAAAGCACCTATCTACGGCGCCTGCGCAGAGGGATCTCCCCTGATCATCATCCCAGGAGGATGACAAATGTTACGCACCTCAACTCTCAGCAAGAGCTACCGACTGATGGAGCTGGTGGCTAAGCCCGCACGGCGAACCGACGACCAGCCCACGGCAACCGCGGGCATGCTGGGCACCATTCTTGGCGCCTTGTGTGAAAGTTTCGCATCGCACCGCCGGTATGAGCATCTGAGGTCGGAAGGCGTTCATCACGACCTCGCCATCAGACAGGCCTTGGGCATTTTGCCTCCGGCATCCGCATCAGAAAAGCGGAGGCGTTGTTGTGGGGCTGGCAGCTCTGCATGAGCGGACCGCCGGCGGTCATTCTCTCCGCACGACTGCAAGAGTACGAGAAATGTCGAACATTGAGCACGTTCAGTAAGCATCGCGACGCATCAAGGGGCACACTCCCCGGCGGTTTTTCGTCAGCCGTCGCGAGGCAAACTGCATCTTTGAGGCAGTGGTGTCCGCATGTGGTTCCAGCGCAGCCGCCAGCGCAGGGCGCTCGCCGAGCTCGACGATCGGCTGCTGCGCGATATCGGCCTCACATGCACCCAGGCAAGGCGCGAAGCGGCCAAGATATTCCGGAGCACATTCAATGCCAAAACCACTGATTTACGATGAGGCTCGCCAGGAGCCCTCGGCGTGTCAACCATCTGAACCGACGACGGCAAGCAACTGGTTACAGAACGTTGCGATCTGGCTCGCACGGTGTCGCCAACGAAGAGCGCTCGAAGAATTGGCGAGACTTAATAATCGCTATCTCGAGGACATCGGCGTGTCAAAGGACGAGGCGCTGCGCGAGGCCGCCAAGCCCTTCTGGCGCCCATGACGGCCATCCTGACAAGGACGTAAGAACGAGATGAGCGCACAAAGACTAATCGCTCTGACCCTGACCTTCCTGGCTTTTCTTCATGGGGGGCAGGCCACTGCTCAGCCGCTTTGCAGACCGGATGTGGGAATCAAGAGCGTGCACTTCTCCGAGGTGATGAACCTCAAACGCTTCTGGACCGCGACCATGAACGTTGATGCCTCAGGATGCGCGACCTCGTCCGGGCTCTTTGCACTCGGCTTTATTCGCCTTTCCGAGACAGCACCTGATCTGGAATTCGCTGAGCCCTTCATCTGGCGTTCCGGCCAGATGAGCGTTCGTGTTGAATTCTGGGCGGACGAAGCGGTCGACCGCTATTGGATCGCCGATGTCGCGGCCTGCCCGTGCCATAGCAAGTGATTTCTTCACAGGGAGGAAGAGATATGTCCGACCCGACCGTTTACGGCTTTCCCCGCAGCACCTTTGTCAACATTGTGCGGCTGGTGCTGACCCATAAGGAAGTGCCCCACAGGTTCCATGACCTGGAGCCGGAAATGGGCAAATCGAGCCACTTGGCGCTGCATCCATTCAATCGCGTACCTATCCTGCGGCATGGCGACTTCACGGTCTACGAAACGAGCGCGATCGTCGGCTATCTTGAGGACACCTTTCCCAAGCCGGCGCTGCAGCCAAAGAGCGTTCGCGATCGAGCGCACATGAACCAGTGGATCAGCTCGGTCAATTCCTATTACTACCCGTATATGATCTACCACATCTCCCACGAGCGGAATGTGTTTCCAGATCTTGGGATCCCCTCCGATGAAAAGGTCGTGGCGCACGCTCTCCCCAAAATCGAGGTGGGCCTGAAAGTGGTCGAGCGCCAACTCGCGCATGGCAAGGACTACCTTTTGGGCTCCGAACTCACGCTGGCAGACTTCTATCTTATGCCTAGCACCTACGGGTTCAGCTTCACACCGGAAGCAAAGGTCATGTACCCAAACTATCCAGCGTTCTGTCGTTGGCGGGAGACGATGGAAGCCTTGCCGGCCGTCAAGAAGCTTCGCGCCGCGTTGCCGCCGCGCGGTCCAATCGAGCACGCCAGAGAATGGGCCGTGTCGCACCGGCCAAAATACTAGACTGTGGAGGTCATTACGAATATCGCCACCGAACGAAATCACGGGCAAACGACTGCAAGTCTAAGCGCCATCAAGCATCTCTTGGTCGCGCGCGCCTTGCGTGATTTCGGCGACGGGTTTGTCGCCGTCCTCCTGCCTGTCTATCTGATCGCGCTTGGCCTCTCGCCGTTCCAAGTCGGACTGGTGGCTACCGCTGCCCTGTTTGGCTCCGCCCTCGTGACCTTGGGCATCGGCATGATCGGCAGCAGATATGATCACCGGCGGTTGCTGCTTGCGGCGGCCTTGCTGATGGTGGCGACGGGCGTGGCCTTTTCAGTGGTCGACGCCTACGCGGTACTGTTGGTCGTCGCATTTGCCGGCACCATTAATCCTTCGGCTGGCAGCGTCAGCGTGTTCGTGCCGCTGGAGCATGCCGTCCTCACCCGCGACGTGTCAGCCGCCAATCGAACGCGAATGTTCGCGCGCTACAGCCTTGTCGGTGCCTTGGCCGGAGCTTTGGGCGCGCTCGTTGCCGCCGCGCCTGATGTCCTCGCCTCCATCGGCATGCAGCAGCTGACGGCGATAAAACTCATGTTCGTGCTGTATGCGCTGCTCGGCGTCGTGGGCGGGTACATCTACTCTCGCATTCCGCCAACCCCGGCGCCCAAGGTTGCGGAACCACCTGCTGCACTGGGGCCGTCGCGGCACATCGTCTACCGCTTGGCTGCTCTGTTCAGTATCGACGCATTCGCGGGCGGCTTCGTCGTGCAGTCCCTGCTGGCGCTATGGCTGTTCGAGCGGTTCGACATGTCGCTGTCGGCAGCCAGCCTTTTCTTCTTCTGGTCCGGCATCCTTGCAGCCTTCTCCTTCCCGGTCGCAGCCTGGCTGTCGCGCCGGATAGGGCTCGTCAACACGATGGTGTTTACGCACATCCCGTCGAGCCTGTGTCTCATCCTGGCGGCGTTCGCGCCAAGCCTGTCGCTCGCCCTTGCCCTCTTGCTCATGCGGGCAGCACTCTCGCAGATGGATGTACCGACGCGGTCGTCTTATGTGATGGCGGTGGTGACCGAAGCTGAACGTCCGGCAGCCGCGAGCTTCACCTCGGTGCCGCGTAGCCTGGCCTCCGCCATGAGCCCGGCTCTGGCGGGCGCGCTTTTCAGCGCCGGGCTGCAGATGTGGCCTCTGGTCATCTGCGGTACGCTCAAGATTGTCTATGACGTGCTGCTGCTCATGCAGTTCCGTCACGTCAGGCCGCCGGAAGAGCAGTGATCTATGCTAGTGAATGCAGCACCGATCCATCGCACAAGCCGGCCTCTTGCCACGCCAGATACATTTCCTAGCGGAATTCTGCACAGTTGCCCGACGACGCGAAAAGTGGGACGTTCGGTCTCGCAATAGAACGGCAGGCCAGACGTCAGACAATAACACTATTGCAAAGCCGACCTGCCACGGCGCCACGGAGGAACAAGATGAAGGCTAAGAGCTGTCGATCGCAGCATTGCTGGGGCTTGCGTTGTATGGGACATGCGGCGCCGGCCGTGGCCCAGCAGAAGGCCAGGATGCAGACGGCGGTGCCGTCGGCCAGCATCTACTTCGAGCTGCTGAAGCGCTACGCCGACCGCGTCGACAAGATGTCGAACGGGCGTATCAAGATCGAAGTGCTGCCCGACGGCGCCATCGTGCCGGCCTTCGAGATCCTCGATGCGGTCGACAAGGGCATCGTCGAAGGCGGCTATGCCTGGACGCACTACTGGTCCGGCAAGCATCCGGCGGCCGGCATCTTCTCCAACCCGATGGCCGGCGCCGGCGTCGGCCTCGACCAGCTGTCCCACGTCGCCTGGCTGTTGGAAGGCGGCGGCAACAAGCTCTACGAGCGGTTCTACGCCGACATCCTGAAGGTCAACGTCGAGCCGCTCATGATCCAGCCGATGGGCCCCGACCCGCTCGGCTGGTTCAAGCGGCCGATCAAGGACGTCGCCGACTTCAAGACCATGAAGTACCGCTCGCCTCCGGGCATCACGGGCGAGATCTTCAAGGAGATGGGCGTCGCGGCCGTCGCCCTGCCGGGCGGCGAGATCGTGCCCGCGGCGCAGCGCGGCACCATCGACGCGGCCGAATGGATCGGCCCGGCCGACGACCGCAACCTCGGCCTGCACACCGTGTGGAAGAACTACTACCTGCAGGGCCTGCACCAGTCGACCGACATCGGCGAGGTGCTGTTCAACAAGACCTGGTGGAACAAGCTGACGCCCGACCTGCAGGAGATCCTGCGCGGCGCCGCCATGGCCTCGATGATGGAGACCTACTCCTTCAACGTCTGGCGCAACGCCCAGGCGATCGTCGAGCTGCGCGAGAAGCACGGCGTGCAGATCCTCGACACGCCGAAGGACTTCTTCCCCGAGTTCGTGCGCGCGACCAACGTCGTGCTCGACCGCTACGCGGCGAAGGACGCGTTCTTCAAGGAGGTGCTCGACAGCCAGCGCACCTTCGCCAAGACCGTCGTGCCGTACTGGACCAAGATCCTCGACCTCTACTCCGAGCTCGGCAACTCCGCGCTCAAGAAGTAGCACCGCTGCGGGAAGGCAGGCATCCGATCGGTCTGCCCTCCCGCCTGCCGCGACACTGCGCCAGAACCGAGAGACCAGCGACATGACCACGCAGGCATCGCCGGGCCTGACGCGGGCCGTCGGCTTCCTTCGACGCGCATCAGCCTGTGGTCCGGCCGCATCGTCGGCTGGCTCATCATTCCGATGGTGCTGCAGCCTCGTCTGGGAGGTGGTGGCCCGCTACTGCTTCAACGCGCCGACCGTCTGGGCCTACGACATGACGTTCATGCTGTACGGCACGTTCTTCATGCTGGGCTCGGCCTACACGCTGCTGCGCGGCGGGCACATCCGCACCGACAGCCTCTACGCGCAAATGGTCGCCGCACACGCAGGGCATCGTCGACGCCGTCTGCTACGTCCTGTTCTTCTTTCCGCCGCTGCTGGCGCTGCTCTACGTCACCTGGGACTACTTCTGGATCTCGTTCCTGCGCGGCGAACGGGTCGTCTCCAGCCCTTGGATGCCCGTCGTCTACCCGTTGAAATTCGTGATGCCGGTCACCTGCGTCCTGCTGCTGCTGCAGGGCGTTGGCCGAGCTGCTGCGCTCGATCCATGCCGCGCGAACCGGCGAATGGCTGCGCGCGTCCCGACGCTGACGCCGGGAGTGGAGAAGGGCGATGTCTGAGGAATGGCTCGGCATCGTCTCGCTGGCGATCCTGTTCAGCGCCATCTTCATCGGCTTCCCGATCGCGTTCACGCTGATCGCGGTTGCGCTCGGCGTCGGCTACTTCGCGCTGGGGCCGCTCGCGCTGCACCTCATGACGCTCCAGTTCTTTTCGGTGATGAAGGAGACGTCGCTCGCCTCGGTGCCGTTCTTCCTGTTCATGGGCTACCTGCTCGAGCAGTCGGGCCTGATGGAACGCCTGTTCCGCGGCATCCAGCAGCTCCTGGCCGGCGTCAAAGGCTCGCTCTACATCGCCGTGCTGGTGACCGCGACGATCTTCGCGGCCGCCACCGGCATCGTCGGCTCGTCGGTGACGCTGCTCGGCGTGATGGCCGCGCCCGAGCATGAAGAAGAGCGGCTACGACGTGCGCCTGTCGGCCGGCGCCATCACCGCCGGCGGCACGCTCGGCATTCTGATCCCGCCTTCGGTCATGCTGATCGTGATGGGGCCGGTGGTCGGCGTGCCGACGACCGACCTGTTTGCCGCCGCCGTCATCCCGGGCCTCGTGCTGGCGCGCTCTACATCGTCTACAGCGTGGGGCGCAGCTACATCAACCCCTCGCTTGGCCCCGTCGTTGCCCATGGAAGACCGGCTGGGTTCCACGGCCGCCATCGTGAAGGAGCTGGTGCTCGGCGTCGTGCCGGTGGTCGTCGTCATCCTGGCGACGCTGGGCGTGATCCTCGCCGGCATCGCCACGCCGACGGATGCCGGCGCGTGCGGGGCGTTCGTCGTGTTCCTGATGACGCTCGTGTCCGGCACGCTGACCTGGGAGAAGCTTCAAGAAGTCGCGTCTACGCGACGCTCGAAGTGTCGTGCATGATCCTGCTGCTGGTGGCGGCGTCCAACTACTTCGGCGCCGTCTTCTCGCGGCTCGGCTCGGCCAACATGATCGCCGAGGCCCTGCTCAACCTGTCGCTGCCGCCGACCGTCATGCTGATCCTGATCCTGGCCGTCATCTTCGTGCTCGGCTGGCCGCTCGAATGGGTGCCGATCGTGCTGATCGTCGTGCCGATCCTGCTGCCGCTGGTGACCAAGCTCGGCATCGACCTGGTCTGGTTCTGCACGCTGGTCGCGGTGTGCCTGCAGACGGCCTGGCTGTCGCCGCCGGTGGCGCTGTCGGCCTACTTCCTCAAAGGCGTCGTGCCCGACTGGAAGCTGACCGACATCTACGCCGGGATGATGCAGTTCATGGTGCTGCAGCTGATCGGCCTCGCTCTGCTGCTGACCTTTCCGCAGCTCGCGCTGTGGCTGCCTGCCGCTCTGCGCTAAAGGTCAAACGCTTCTGGGTAGGAACAGTTAGACGCCGGTCAGCGCCGCGCCGTCCTCGGGCGCCTGTTCGCGCCGCTCAGTCATGCCGTAGTCGCGCACGACGCCGGCCACGCGCAGGCGATACCCTTGGCCAGCGTGCACTGCCGTTTCGCGCACGAGTTGCAGCGCAGATGAATTCACCCCCGCAGTCAATGGCACCCTGCACTGGTCTGGTGCGGACACTTTGCGCCAACCTCACCGAGCGCTACATTGTACGCTCTGCTTTTTTTATTGAGCGCATTTTTTAGACGTAGGAGATCAACGTGATTCGCTTGTGCATGGCTCTTATTGCGCTGCTCTCATTCCCGCTGTCAGCAGTGGCCCAACAATCACAGAACTGGAGTTGGTGCAGGGCCGAGAATGCGACGCCCTTCGATCTTCAGGTCAATGGCTGCACCGCCATCATTCAATCGGGACGGGAATCGAAACAGAACCTGGCCAGTGCCTACTGCAGCCGCGGCATCGCCTACTACAATAATGGGCAAACCGAGCGCGCCGTTGGCGATCTCCAGCAATCCTTCAAGCTGCGCAGCACGGGCGCGGAGGCCTATCGCTGCCGAGGCATCTCTTTCGAAGCCAAGCGCGAGTACGAGCAAGCGTTGAGGGATTACGATGAAGCAATTCGCCTCAACCCGAAATTTGCGGAAGCCTACTCGGACCGTGGGGACGTCTTCAGCGCTCAGAAAAACTACGATCGCGCCATCGCCGAATACGGCAGCGCCATACTTCATTCCGCAAAGCCTGCCCCCTTCCACCTCAAGCGTGGCTCCATGTACGCCAAGAAAAATGAGCACGACAAAGCCATCGCCGACTACGACAGATCGATCGCTCTCGAACCCGGCGTCGCGAGCGCCTACGGCAACCGCGGCTTGGCCTACAACGCCAAGAACGATCCGGCGCGGGCGATAAGCGACTATTCGGAAGCCATTCGGCTGAATCCGTTGAACACATCGTATCGGCTGGATCGCGGCAACGCCTATTTCGCCAAGCGTGACTGGGACCTGGCGCTTGCCGACTACACCAAAGCAGTGGAAATAGATCCGAAGTCCGCCGCCGCCTATCGAAACCGCGGCTTGGTTTATGCCAACAAGAAAGAGAACGATCTGGCCATTGCCGAGTACACCAAGGCAATCGGCCTAGCCCCGAGATATGCGAGCGCCTACTTCGACCTCGGCTCGGCATACGCGCGCAAGGGTGACGACGATCAGGCCATTGCCGCTTACGCCAAGGTGATCGAGATCGATCCTACGTGGGACGAGGCCTATCGCTACAGAGCCGCCGCCCACACCCGCAAGGGCAGTTTCGACTCCGCGATCGCCGACTACACGAAAGCCATCGAGATCGATCCGAAAGACGCCAACTACTACAACGGGCGCGCCTGGACCTACCTCAAGGCCGGAAAAGCAGCCCAGGGCTTGCCGGATGCTGAGCGCTCACTGGAGTTGCGGCCGAACGATACCAGCACCTTGAGTACGCGTGGGCATATCTTTGAAGCACTGGGTAAGCGCGAGGAAGCCATTGTCGATTTTCGGCGGGTGCTGACAAAAGACGCAAGTCATCAGAGCAGTAAGGACGCCCTGCAACGCCTCGGCGCTGCACCCTGAAAGTACAGAAGCGCCTGGCGACGCAATGTGCCCGGCAGCCGGCGGTCAAACACCAGTCAGCGCCGCGCTGTCCTCGGGCGCCTGTTCGCGCCGCTCGGTCATGCCGTAGTCGCGCACCACGCCGGCCACACGCAGGCGATAGTCATTGAACACACCGGCACGGCCCTTGGACTGCGTGCGCCGGTGATGGGCATGCTTGCGCCAACGCGCCACCGCCGCCTCGTCGCGCCAGATCGACAGCGACAGCATCTTGCCCGGGTCGGTGATACTTTGAAAGCGCTCGACCGAGATGAAGCCGTCGATCTTCTCGAGTTCCGGTTTGAGTTCCGCCGCCAGATCGAGATAGTCCTGCCTGCGGCCGTCGGCCGGCCATACCTCGAAAATCACCGCGATCATCGACATCCTCCCGCCAGGCTGAAAGCTGGCATGGTGGCATCGGCCCGCATCGCGTGCCGCAGAAGTTCGGATTTCATTCCCCGGCCTTGTTCCATCCGCGCGCGCCGTCGCCGAATGCCTCCCAGCCATCTTCCGTCACCACCACGGTATCCTCGAGCTTCACAAACCCGCGCTTGGGGTGACCCATGGTGGTTTCGATCGAGATCACCATGCCCGCCTCCAGCTGCCGGTCCGCGTCGTAGGCCGTGTAGGACAGGCGCGGGATGTTCATCAGCCGTGGCGCCTCATGGCTGACGAGTCCCATGCCGTGCGCCATGTAGTGGGTGTATTTGGCGTGCGGTAAGTCCGCCACCATCCTCTCGCCGAGCGCGATGATGTCGCCGCCTCGCGCGCCGCTGCGGATGGGTTTGCGCGTCGCTTGCTGCACCTCCTCGACGAAGCCCAGCAGATCTTCGAGCTCCGCATCGGGGGTGCCGACGATGCCCATGCGGCAGAGATCGCCGATGTAGCCCTTGTAGTTGCCCCCGCTATCGAGCGAAAGAATGTCCCCGGCCGCGAGACGCTGCTCGGAGGGCGCACGGTTGAGGCTCGTGCCGGCGGTCAGCAGGCAGTAGTCGAACACGAGACCGCGGTTGACCTCCTCGCGCCGCAAAGTCTCGAAGATCTCCTCCTTGTCCACGCCGGGCTTGCACTGCTTGAGGGTCGCCTCCATGGACGCGATGACCCGTTCCGAGGCTTCGCGCAGATAGTCCAGTTCTTCCGGCGTCTTGCGCGCCCGCAGCCGCTCCAGCGGCACCACCGCATCGACAATGTCGACGTTCGACAATCCCTGGCGCAGAGTACTCTCGGCGTCGGCGGGAAGAAACGCGGTCTCGATGCCGACCCGGCGCACGCCGCCCAGTTTCTTGATATGCGCAACCGCCTGCTGCATCGCTGCGGCGCTGCCCGTGTCGCCGAGTTCCAGAGCCGCCGGCCAGAACTTGTTGAGCTCCTTTTCGAAGTTCTCCATGGCGCAGCCGACGTAGGCGGCCTGCTCGGGCTTGCCTTTGCGATAGACCAGAATGGGAAGGTACCGGCTGACGCCGATGGCATCCATGCTGTCGAAAAAGAAGAAGCGGTATCCGCCGAGCAGATACTGCACATTGTGCTTGGACGTGGCGATGAGGACATCGATGCCGGCGTCATCGAGGAGCTTGTCGAGCTTGGCCGCGTCGAAAGGCAGCGGTTTGCGGATCGCCACTTCTGTCATCGCCACGGCATTCCTCCATGCGTTTGGATGCGAGCTGCCATGAGATGGCAAGCTGCCTGTCGCTCCCGTTAGAATAAGCGAAGCAGCGGACCAGCCGCAACCTGCCCCGCCCAGCACGCCGGCATGTGTTTTCAAGGGTGCAGGCAGGAGCCGCCGTCGAGGTTTTGGGTGCGGCTCCTTCCACCATGCCGTTTGACGTATTCCCGCCTTCACACCTGCGGTATGCTTGCCAACCCGAAACTCACCAATTGAGGCTTTCATGGCTGACGACAACGACGCCCTCCTGGAAGCCATCGATAAACTCACCGAAGCCGTTGATGGCGTGGAGGATGCGGCCAAGGCATACCCGAACGCGGAGATCAAGGCCAAGGTCACGGAATGCCTTGCCAAGGTGCAGGAAGGCCTGGACGGCATGTTCAAGCTGTTCCCGGATACCTAGCCGGCCGCGGTGGTGACGTGTTTTGAAGCGCGTCGCTTCTGCCGGCATCATGCGACTGGGAAATACGCGACCTGTCTTCAAACTGCGTATTAGCCGCGCACTAGACCGACGCGGCTCACGCGTGCCGTTGTTGTGTCGCCCCTTTTAAATCGCGGCGCGTCGTCGTGCGCCATTCGCGCCAATCAGTGCGCATCGCACCATTTTTGGTTGCCCTGGACGGCTTTATCTCATCGTATGCGCTGGAACGCATCCACAGGGGGAAGCTGAGACGCAATGCACGACGTAACCCTCACGCAAATCGCCCTATTTCTTGCCGCCGCAGTGGTGGCTGCGCCCCTTGCCAAGCTGCTGCGCATCGGCAACGTGCTGGGCTATCTGCTCGTCGGCGTGTTGATTGGACCCGCCGTTCTGGGCCTCGTGTCCGACGTCAATTCGGTCCTGCACTTTGCCGAGTTCGGCGTGATCATGCTGCTGTTCGTCATCGGCTTGGAGCTGCGACCCAAGAGATTGTGGGCCATGCGCACTTCGATCTTCGGCCTCGGCAGCCTGCAGGTCGCGCTGACGGGACTGGTGCTGGCAGGCGTGGCCATGGCCTTCGGCCTCGTCTGGCAGGCGGCGCTGTTCGCGGGCCTGGCGCTTGCCTTATCGTCGACGGCGTTCGCCCTGCAGGTCCTCGAAGAGAAGGGCGAGCTGGCGCTGCGCCACGGCCGTCTGGCGTTTGCCGTGCTGCTATTCCAGGATCTGGCGGCCATCCCGCTTATCGCGCTGGTACCGCTATTCGCCGTGGCAGTGGGTGCCGCTGCGCAGCCCATGGAAGCGGTATCTGCCGCCAAAGCCATCGGCGTCATCCTGGCCGTGGTGGTCGTGGGTCGCTATCTGCTCGACGGCATGTTCCGCCTGATCGCCCGCACGCGGGTGAAGGAAGCCATGACGGCGAGTGCTTTGCTGACCGTGGTCGGCGTGACATTGGTGATGCAGCTGGCCGACCTGCCCGCGTCCCTCGGAGCCTTCATCGCCGGCGTGCTGCTCGCAGATTCCGACTACCGCCACGAGATCATGGCCGATATTGCCCCGTTCGAAGGCCTGCTGCTGGGCTTGTTCTTCACCGCCATCGGCATGTCGCTCAACCTCGGGCTGATCGCGCACAGCCCCTACCTTGTGGTCACGATCGTTGCCGGCCTGGTGGCGATCAAAACCGCCATCCTGTTCGGCCTTGGTCGGCGGATGGGCCTGGAGTCCGCGCCGGCACGCCGCCTCGCTCTCGCGCTGTCGCAGGGCGGCGAGTTCGCCTTCGCGCTGTTTGCGGCCGGCACCACCGCGGGCGTGTTAGAGCGGCCGGTTGCGGATCTGCTTTCCGTGGCCGTCACCCTCTCCATGGCAGCGACGCCCCTGCTGCTGCTGATCGACGAGCGGCTGGCGCCCAAGGTCAAGCCGGCGCGCGCGTTCGACGAAATGCCCGACAACGACGGGCACGTGGTCATCGCCGGCTTCGGCCGTGTCGGCCAGATCGTTGCGCGCATCCTGAGCGCCAAGCGCATCCCGGTCACGGCGCTCGACTCCAACCCCGAGCAGGTCGACTTCGTGCGCAAGTTCGGCGCGCAGATTTTCTACGGCGACGCCAGCCGTCCCGAAATCCTGGAATCAGCCCAGACCGGCAAGGCGCGCGCCTTCGTGCTTGCCATCGACGACATCGAGGCATCCCTGCGCACGGCTCGCGTGGTGCGGCGCAATTATCCCGATGTGCCGATCTATGCCCGCGCTCGCACGCGCCGGCACGTGCACCAGCTGATGGACGAAGGCATCAAGATCATTCGCCGCGAGACGTTTCTCGCCTCGGTCGACTTGACGCGCGAGGTGTTGCGTGGGCTTGGTCTGCCCGAACGCGAAGTCCGATTCACAGTCGACACCTTCCAGGCCATGGATCGCCGCCGTCTCTACGAGGACTACAAGCACTATACCGACATCGAAAAGCTCCAGACGGGTGCCAGAAGCTACGCCCAGGAGCTCGAGGAGCTGTTCGCAAAGGATGCGGCTGAGCAAGCCAAAACGGCCGACAAGAAAACCGCCGACACTGCATAGGCCAGGCTTGTGCCGATGCGGGCCAGGGGAGCGAGGCGCATGAACGCGGGGCAACGGGGGGCAGGCATTCTGATCGCTTGCGCGCTCGGCGTTGCAGCAACCATATCGTCGATACCGCATGTTGCACATGCTGAAGAGATTCAACCAGACCTCGCGGCACGGCTGACGCCGACGCAACAGCGTACCTACGTTGCGTATCGCACGGCCCGCAGCAAGTTCGAGCGCGAACACCGCGCGTACTGGAGCAGCGTCGAAGGCAAACGCGACCTGCGCAGGGCCAAACGCCTTATGCGCCAGGCGTTCGAGCCTGAAGACTACGTCCAGGTACAGCCTCCCAAGTACCAAGGGCCCGAGCTGCCGTCCGACGTCGCCAGGATCGTCGCCGAGCTCAGACCTGCCGTGGAGGAAAAGCAACTTGCTTCCGTCAGCGATTTCCTGGCCGCTGCAAAGGCGCAATTCAGCTTTGTACCCAAGCGCGCCACCGAGGCGGAGTTCAAGCGCAAGTATGCGATCGAAGCCCTCAAGGTCGGTCTGACGAAGGATCAGGTTGTACGTGTCTATGCGCTGGAAACCGGTGGCATGGGTACCTACGACATGCAGTCCGGCATCAACCCCGTAACGCGGCAGGGCCGGCCGATCTCATCGGCGCTCGGCTATGCGCAGCTCCTGCACGCCAACTCAGTCGGCGGCGTGGTGAAGCACGGTGACGAATTCGTCCGCCGCCTGCTGACCTTGGCCGCGGTGCGGGGAACGCCCGCTGACCGGATCGCTGAACTCAAGGCTAAGGCCGTGATCCTGCGCAAGATGATCCGCGCGGCCCGCACCGTTCCCAACGAATGGAGCGTGCACCAGCGCTTTGCCAACACGCCGCCCGGTCTCGGCATCCACGCCATCAACATGGACTCCGACCTCGGACCGTGGCTGCAGGTGCTCAAGCTCAAGGGCTTGCTGGATGATGCAGCTGCCGACGGTCGTGCCAAGCTGACCGGCGCAGAACTCGAGCTGATGAACCTTGCCGGTCCGCGCACGGGCCTCGAGATGATGACGCCGGTCGGCAGCCGCATGCCCACGTCGAACTTCTTCAGCGAGGGCGGCTATGCGCGCAATCCCGTGGTGCGCGACAAGTCGGCCGCCGAACTGCTGGCGACCCTGGACGCACGCATGGAGATCCACCTCAAGAAGCCCGGCTCGATCGAGTTCGGGCAGATCTTCGACGAGGTCGCGCGTCGCTGAGCGCAAATCCTGCTCACGCCGCCTGGCGGCCGGCCTTCTGGTCCAGCAGCCCCGCCTCGATCAATGCCGCACGGATGCGCGCAATCTCCGGCGCCTCGATCTTGACCAGCGGCGGCCGCACATGCGCGCGCGGCAGGAGGCCCAGCAGCACCAGTGCCTCTTTCATCCGGTTGTGCATGTCCACGAACGGATCGGCGTAGAAGACCCGCATCAACGGCTCGATGCGGTCGTTGAGGCGCCTGGCCTCCGCGAGATCGTTCGCCTGCACGGCCTTGAACATCGCGCTCTGCAGATCGGGGATGACACTGCCGCTGCCCGACAGCAGACCGTTGCAACCCAGCACCAGCGACGAGTATAGCCAGGAGCTGTGGGTCGTGAGCACGTTCACCGGCTGTGGCAGGCTCTGCAGCGTGCGTACGTGCCACTCATGATGCGGCACGTTGCCGATCCAGTCCTTGATGGCGCGGATGCTCGGCACGCTGTCGACCAGCTTCAGCAACGTGTCCTTGGGATAGCCCTGGCCGGTGGCCAGCGGATACTGGAAGGCGATCAGCGGCAGGTCGGTCGCATCGGCGATGCGCTTGAAGTGCGCCAGCGCCATGGCCGGCGACTGCCCGAGCGTGAACGGCGCCGGCGGGAACACAAGCAGCGCGGACGCACCGCCCTCCGCGGCAATGCGCGCCAGGCGCGCCGCCTCGATGCTGCCATCCGCCCAGATACCATTGATCAATGGCACCCGGTCGCCAATTTCGTCTTGCGCGATCTCCAGCACACGCCGCTGCTCGTCGAAGGTGCACGAGGCGACTTCGGTGGAATGCGCATTGATGGTGATGGCCGAAATACCGTCGGTCGCCGCCACGTGCGCGAGATGCTTCCTGAAGCCCGCCTCGTCGATGGCGAGATCGGCATCGAACGGCAGCAGCACCGCCGGGATGACACCGTGCGGAACGTAGCTCTTGTGACGTGGCATTGTTTCCTCCGCGCGGTCCGGACTCACGCCGGTGTTGCGATACACAATAACCCATAAATCCCGAGCACGCTCGGTCCGGATATGCCGAGCGTTGCCGCGGTACTCTTGGTCAGCATCGACGCAACGCGCTCGGCATCCGCGTACCGGACGCACTCGACGACGATTGCCCCCGCGGTCAGCTGGTCCTTGCCGCGGATCTTCATTTCTGCCGTATCTGCCTTGGTCTGATTTGGTGCCGCCGTCCAAAGCTGCACGCGCGCGATGCTGGGCTGCGCCATAAGCTCATCCACCAACGCATCTGCGGCCGGCGTCGGCTTGAATTCACCGTCTGCCCTGAGCACCACCACGAAGGAGCCCGCCAGATCCCCTTCGCTTCGCCGCAGATCGCATACTGTGCGCACCATGTTGCGGAACGAGGTCATGGTCTTCTGCGTCCAGGGCGTCGGATTCTCCAGCCGCTGCAGATAGGCTGGCGACGTCAGCACGGCCGGGCTGTCCACCTCGTAGAAGGCAAAGAAGCGCCGGTCGCCGCCCGACACGGTCTCGTAACGCCGGCCGAAGCGAAAGCCGGGCACGCCGACTCGTTCCTGCAGATGCTCCCGGTTGTACCAGAGCTCGAAGTGCTCATAGCCCTCGGGGTCGATGTCGTTCCAGATCGCGAGAACACCCGGCATCGCTCAGCCTTTTTCTTCGCGCTGCTTCGCCACCAGCGCACGCCGCGCCGGAGCGTAGGCCGCCGCACCCGTTACCGCAAACAACGCCGTCGTCACGTCGTGATGATAGGCCAGCCCACCCCGCACCACTCGCTCGATCGGCCCGTCCGGATAGCCCAGGCCCAGCCGGCAGGTGAGATCCATGTCCTTGGCCGTGGCAAGCCCTTCGTCAAGGAACCGCAGCGCTACATTGTACTTGGGGCGCACGAGGCGGTCGATGATGCGCCCAACCTGATCGGATGAAATCACCACCGTGAAGCCGGCCGCCTCGAATACGGCTTTGGCCGCGGCAACCGCCTCGAGCCTGCTGTTGGGCTGGCGCACCAGTTCGATCAATTGGGACGGCGCGTCACTGCCGTTCCTGTAGCGTGCAAAGCCGAGCACGTTGGAGCCTTCCTCGCCCGAGGTTTCCCCCGCATGCACGCCCAGGCATTCGGTACCCAACTCGATCAGAACCGCGGTCTTGTTTGCATCCGCTTTCAGCGGCGTCCCAAGATGGATCGTCACCTCGCCTTCGGCTGAGGCGCTGCCGAGAAAAGCATCGCCCGCCGGAAACGAGCGGCTCTCGCCCTGTTGGCTGGATCGAATAGCGCATCTCAGGCTCCGAACATCTTGGCCGGGTCGTAGGTGAAGAATCCGCGGCCGGATTTGCGCCCCAGCAATCCCGCCGCCACCATGCGCTTGAGCAGAGGCGGCGCGGCTGCACGCGGATCGAGCGTGACGGGATAGAACGCCTCGCACAGCCGCACCTGCGTATCGAGGCCGATCAGGTCGATCAGCTCCAGCGGCCCCATCTTGTAGCCGAGCCCCACCTTGATCGCCGTGTCGATGTCCTCGGGCGACGCCACGCCCGCTTCCACCGCGCGGATGCAATCGTTGTTGAACGGCACCAGCAGCGCATTGAGGATGAAGCCCGGCTTGTCCTGGGTCCTTACGGGCAGCTGACCCACCGTCTCGCACCAGGCCCACGCCGTGCGCAGCGTCTCGTCCGATGTGTTTATTCCCGGCGATACCTCGATCAGCTTCATCAGCTGCGCCGGCAAGCAGAAGTGCAGGCCGACCACGCGGTCATCACGTCCCGAGCCACCTGCGATCTCGGTGATCGACAACGTGGAGGTGTTGGAGGCAAAAATGGTGTGCTCGGTGCAGATCACGTTGAGAGCGCTGAACAGCGCACGCTTGACATCGAGTTCCTCGAACACCGCCTCGATCACGAGATCCGCAGCCACCAGGTCGTCCAGCGATGTGGTGTGCGACAGCCGTGCCATCACGGCATCCTTGTCGGCGGCCTTCATCTTGCCGCGCTCGACCGACTTGGCAAAGAAGCCGTCGGTCTGCTTCAGCGCGCGGTCCAAACCTTCCTGGGCCACGTCGTAGCAGATGGTCTTGAATCCGGCGCGTGCCGCGACGATGGCGATGCCGGCGCCCATGGTGCCGCCGGCCCCGCATACGGCAACGGTCTCTACGGCCTTGCTCATTTCTCCACGAAGCTCCGTCCGATCAGCTGGCGATGCACCTGGTTGGTGCCCTCCCAGATCTGCGTGATCTTGGCATCGCGCATCAGCCGCTCCACGCGATAGTCACGGATATAGCCGTAGCCGCCATGCATCTGCACGGCATCTGTCGTCATGCGCATGGCGAGGTCGGACGCTCGCAGCTTGGCGATCGACGCCTCGACCCCGAAGTCAGCCGCGCCGCCGTCGATCAGATCGGCCACATGATCGAGCCAGGCCTCGCACAGCGCGAGCTCGCTCGCCAGATCGGCCAGCAGGAACTGGTTGGCCTGGAACTCGGCGATGCGCCGGCCGGACTGCCGCCGCGTGTTCATGTACGCGGTCATGTCCTTGAACGCAGCAATCGCGATGCCCAGCGCATGCGCGGCGATGCTCGGGCGCGACTTGTTGAGCGAGGCGAGCAGGATCTTCAAGCCTTCGCCCGGCTGTCCCAGCAGATTGCCGCGCGGCACGCGGGCCTTGTCGAAACTGAGTGGCGTCGTGGAAGACGCCCGCAGCCCCATCTTGTCTTCCGGGCGCCCCGCCGTGAAACCCGGCGTATCCTTCTCCACGATCAGCGCGGAGATCGCCGCGCGCGGATCGTCGATCTCGCTCCACTTGCCGAACACCAGCAGCAGGTCGGCGGTGTTGCCGCTGGTGATGAACGTCTTGCCGCCATCGACGATGATGTGATCGCCCTCTGGCTTGAAGCGTATCGTCATGCCAGTAGCGTCTGAACCCGCATTCGGCTCGGTGATGGCGAGCGATCCCAATCCGCCCGCAGCAATGCGCGGCAGCAGCCGCTGCTTCTGCTCCTCGCTGCCGAAATCGATCAGCGGCTTCATGCCGTGAAAGTTGGTGGCGTAGATGATACCGGTGGAGGCACAGGCCTCCGAGATGATCTTCACGACGGCCAGGTAAAGCTTGTAGCGCGCGGGACTGCCGCCATAGGTCTCAGGCACAAACAGCCCGTTGAGCCCGAGCCCGTTCAGCGCCTCGACAGCAGCCCAGGGAAATTCGCCGCTCTTGTCGAAGCCGGCGGCCTTGGGCGCGATCACCTCGTCCGCCACGCGCCGCACGGCATCCAGGATCGCCTGCTCCTCCGGCTCCCACGCGCGCTTGCGCTCGAGCTGATCGAAGATTTTCATGACGGGACCATCAGTGATACATGCCCTGGCCACCGTCGATGTAGATGGTCTCGCCCGTGAGGAAGCCGATGTCGGACTTGAACAGCGTGCCGACCAGCTTGGCGACCTCCTCCGGCTTGCCGGGACGCTTGAGCGGAATGCGGCGGTCGATCCACCGCATCACCGACTCCTTCTCGCGGTACTCGGCATTAAGATCGGTCGCAATGTAACCCGGTGCCACGTCGATGACGCGAATGTTGTCGCCTGCCCACTCAACCGCCAAGCAGCGCGTGATGGCGCCGATGGCCGCCTTTGAAGCGCAATAGGCAACGCTGCGGGCCACACCCATCTTGTCGAAGAAGGAGCCGATGTTGACGATCAGCCCGCCGCCGGACTTCTTCAGGTGCGGGTAGACCTCGCGCGAAATCACCACGACCGACGTGGCGTTGTTGTGCATCAGACTGTCGAACTCGGCTGCCGTGATCCTGTCGCTCTTGTGCTCCTCGTAGAGCCCCGCATTGTTGACGAGCCCCGCGATAGGCCCGCGCGCGGCGACCTCGGCAATCGCCTTGGCAATGCCGGCCTCGCTGCTCACGTCGCAAACGAAGCCCTCACCGGCTGCGGTCTTGCCCGAGCGCGTGAGCCCCGCGACCTTGAAGCCCTGCGCCGCCAGGTCCTTGGCGATCGCCGCGCCGATGCCGCGTGTAGAACCCGTAACGATGATGTAGCCGTCACTCATCGGTGAACCTCGGCTTGCGTTTTTCCTCGAATGCCGCCGTGCCTTCCGCCGCATCCTTGGTCTGGAACGCGAGCGTGGAAAGGTCCGCCTCGATCTTCAGGCCTTCGTGGATCGGCACGTCCAGCGCCCGCTTCACCGCATCGCGCGCGAACGACAGCACCGGCAGACTATAGCCCGTGAACTCGTGCGCAAAGGCGATGCCGGCTTGCACCGCGTCGCCATCGACCAGTCTGTTGACGAGGCCCATGCGTTCCGCCTCGTCTGCCGCGACGGTGCGTCCCGTCATGATCATTTCCAGCGCGCGGGCCTCGCCGACAACGCGCGGCAGACGCTGTGTGCCGCCGTAGCCCGGCACCAGCCCCAGCTTGATCTCAGGCAGGCCCATCCTGGCATTGCGCGTCGCCAGACGGAAAGTGCACGCCAGGGCCAGCTCCAGCCCGCCACCGAAGGCAAACCCGTTGATCACCGCAACAGAGGGCATCGGCAGCGTATCGAGCCTGGCGAACACCGCCTGCCCCAGCTCCGCGCCGCGCTTCTGCGCCATCAAATCGCGATTGCGCAACTCCTTGATGTCGGCGCCAGCACAGAACGCCTTGGTGCCCGCACCGGTGACAATGAGGGCGCGAGCCTTGGACTTGGCAACCTCGTCGAACGCTTCGCCGATCCGCCGCAGGATATCGAACGACAAGGCGTTCAGCGCTTCGGGCCGGTTGAGGGTGAGCACCGCGCAGTCCTCGCGCGTGGTCAGTTCGACAGACATCAGGCGACGCCTTCCTTCGCTTCAAAGCGCACCGGAACCGGCTCGATCGCGCCGCGCTTCACCATCTCGATCAGCTCGCGCTTGAGAATCTTGCCGCTGGCCGTCAATGGAAACTCCTCCAGTCGCGCGAAGTACTCCGGCATGTCGTACTTGGAGAGACCTTCGCGGCCAAGATGCGCCAGCAGCTCGTCCGGCGCTACACCACCCGCTACGGCAATGCACACCCGCTCACCGAGCCGTTCGTCGGCCACCGGGAAGCAGGCGACGCGGACGACACTCCCGTGCCGCAGGGCCAGTGCCTCGATGTGGGCGGGATAGATGTTGTGTCCGCCCCGAATGATCAGGTCCTTCAGGCGGCCTTCGACCTTGAGATTGCCGCTCTCGTCCATTGAGCCTAGATCGCCCGACATGAACCAGCCGTCGCGATTGAAGCTCGTCTCGGTGGCCGTCTGGTTGTCGAAGTAGCCGAGCATGAGCGCGCCGCCGCGTCCGCCGATCTCGCCCACCTCACCCGGACCCACCGGCCGATCCCGGTCGGCCGGATCGAACAGGCGCACCTCGTAGCCCGGGCCGCCCCGGCCGCAGGTGGTGACGCTGATGGCCGTTTCGTCTTCCGGATGTGTGTACTGGTGCGAGGAGTTCTCCGTCATGCCGTAGATGTTCTGCGGCTTGATGCCCTGCGCCAAGAACGCGGTCGCCACCGACGGCGGGATTGGTGCGCCAGCCATGTAGAATACGCGCGCGCACCCCAATTGCCCGAGCCCGCGCGCCCTCTGCTGTGCGAGCACATCCATGGCGTGGGTCGGTACGCCCATGACGTAGGTTGCTCCCGTCTCGATGATCCAATCGAGTACGCTGACGCCGGCAGGGGGATCGTTGGTGACGAAACTGCAACCCGCAACGAGCCATTGCGCCACGCCCACCCACGCGATGTGATGGGAGAGCGGCGAGAGACTGAGCAGCACGGTGCCGGGGCCGTGCGCCCAGTCCCGCACCATGTCGCGCGCATTGGCCAGCAGCGTGTTGTGCGAATGCATGACGCACTTGGGCGTGCCCGTCGTTCCGGAGGTGAAGGCCAGATACACGATGGTGTCGGCATCTGTCGCCGCGGGGTTGGCATTCACTGCCGCACCCGGCAGGTCCTCCGGCGTGTAGGCCGCCATGAGCGAGGATACATTTGCAAGCATCGCATCGAAGTCGACCCGGCCGCGATCCGCGCCCCAACCGGGCTCGGTCAGCAGCGCACGCGCGTTCAATCTCTCGAGCAGTTGGCCGATCTCGGCACACGTGAACGTCCGGTGCAGGGACGGATTGCAGGCAATCCCCTCCCGCGCGCACGCGAGAAACATCACGATTGCTTCGGCCCGGTTCGACATCCAGATCGAAACACGATCGCCGCCTACAAGGCCCTTTGCGCGCAGGTCGGCAGCAACACCGTCGACCCAACCCAGCAGTTCTTTCCACGTTAGCCTGCGCCGTCCATCCTGCAAGGCAATGGCATCCGGCCTGGCTACCGCATGCCGGGCGAGCAATCCATAGAACGTATCCGCCTGCCAGACGCCCTGCTTGTAGTAGCGCCGGGCTTGGGCTGGGTGATGCAGCGTGAGGAACGGGCGCACCGCTGACCTGCCGAACCTATTTGCCGAACTTCGACGTATCTGGCTTGCGCTTGCCTGCGAATGCCTTGGAGAGCTCCTTGCTCTCGTCCGTCTTGAGATAGGCACGCAGCAGCAGGTCGTGCGCCATGCGCGACAACCCCGAGACGCCGCCGTGACGCGCATTGAAGGCGGCCTTGACCGACGCCAGCGCAAAAGGCCCACGCTCGGCGATCTCCAGAGCAAACTCCTTGGTCGCCGCCTTCAGCTCGGCATCGGGCACGACCTTGTTGATCAGCCCCATCGCCAGCGCCTCGCGCGCCGAAATCTTGGGGTTGCGGAACCAGATTTCCTTCGCCCGCTTCTTGCCCACCAGATCTTCCAGATACCATGTGCCGTAGCCCGCATCGAACGAGCCCATCATCGGTCCCACCTGGCGGAACACGGCGCTCTCCTTGGCGACGGTGCAGTCGCACAGCATCTGCAGCACGTTGCCGCCGCCCACCGCGAAACCGTTCACCGAGGCAATCACCGGCTTCTGCAGCTTCTCGATCGCTTCATACATCTCGAGAGTGGGCAGGGTTCCGGCATAGAGCGTGGTGTCCTCCATGCCCTCTTTGCGTCCGCCGATGCAAAAGAACTTTTCTCCAGCACCGGTAAGTACAATGACGCGCGTGCGCGTCTCACGGCGGATGTCATTGATGCAGTCGCGCACCTCATGGCACATGACCGGCGTGAACATATTGCCGTCGTCCGGCCGGTTGATCGTGATGGTGCCGATAGGGCCGTCCTCAGCATAAATGATGGTTTCGTAAGCCAAGCGTCTCTCCCTGATCCAGGTGCCCAGAATAGACCGCTCGGCGGTCGGCGGCCACAGCGCTGGGCCGCATTGGTCATGCGTGTTCGGCAGACCTCATGCCGTCGCGGCAAGGCGCAAGGGCTCGATGCTGATGCCGTCGGGTCCAAGCGTCACGAAGCTTTGCGGCGGCACCGCCTCCCAGTCGTCGCGTCCGTCGTCGAGCGGCTCCGAGACTACCAGCGTACCGTCGCTGCGTTGGCGGCTGCGCACATAAAGCGTCTCCGGCGTCGTATCGGACGCGTACCGGAGCGCATAGACACGCTGGCCATCGCTGAATGCCGCCGTCACACGCAGGGGCTCGGACTCGCCGGCACGCCGCATGATGTCTTCAATGAAGCACAGGGTGGCGACACAAGCGGCTTGCGGGTCGCCTTGAAGGCCATTGGCCAGCAGCAGAAGGAAAATCACCTCGCTGTCGGTGGTGCCCTGGCGGTGCCGGAACAGCGCGTCGGGCACCGCCGCTTCGATGGGCCGCCGCAGCGTGTCCCACCCGCCGATCTTACCGTTGTGCATAAACATCCAGTTGCCGTAACTGAAGGGGTGACAATTGGCACGCGTCGTCGCCGTGCCGGTCGAGGCTCGGACATGCGCAAAAAAGAGGCGTGACTTGATCTGATGGGCAAGAGACAGCAAGTTCTCGTCGCTCCACGCCGGCCGCACATCGCGGAACAGTCCCGGCTGTTCCCGATCACCGTACCAGCCCAGTCCGCAGCCGTCGCCGTTGACGGCATTCTTGGCCTCCCGGCTGTGCCGGCTTTGCACGATCAGACTCTGGCGGGGTGTCGTGACGAACTCCTCCAGAAAGATCGGCTCACCGAAATAGGCCACCCACCGGCACATGGGGCTTCTCCGTCTCGATTGGTTGCGTTGCCTGCAACCTTACATGGACCTGCCCACTATGACAGCCGTAGGGCGTCAAGCCGCCCCAAATTTGGGCGATGCGACAGCAGCGTAGCCTATGGCGCTGCTTGTTGCCGCAGAGCCTTTCGGCTAACCTTGAACAAAGGATAAGCGCTCACAGCGAAGGCCGCACGAGAACTCCGTGTTGCTCCTTTAGCTGGAGAGAGTGTCACTGCGCCGATCCGTTCGGCGATCTCAATAGTCCGCAGGGAGGAACACGACATGGCTGAGGATTGGAAAGAGCAGAAGTGGGCTCAAGACTTCTGGTACAGCGGCAAGACCACGCGCCGCAAGTTCCTCGGCTACGGCGCGGCGACGGCAGGCGCCTTGGGCGCCACCATGCTGGTGCCGGCACCGTGGCGTCCGGCCTTCGGTCAAGCCAAACCCTTCAAGATCGGCACCCTGCAGCCGCTCTCGGGCGCCGCTGCTGCCGGCGGCAAGACGGCGCTGGTCGGCACGCAGATGGCGGTGGATCGCATCAACAAATCGGGCGGCATCAATGGCCGTCCCATCGAGCTGATCGTAGCGGATTACGAATCCAAGCCCGACGTCGGAAGACGCAAGGCCGAGAAGCTCGTTGTCGAGGACAACATCGACATCCACCAGGGCGGCTTCCTTTCCAACGTGTGCCTCGCGTGCATGCCGGTGTGGGACGAGCACAAGATCGTCAACATGATCGGCGTGTGCCTGGACACCACCATCACCACCACCAAGTGCAGCAAGTACACGTTCCGGCCATTCGACTATGCGCCGTCGCAGGCGGTGGGCTTTGCACCCTATCTCGTCAACAAGATGGGCAAGCGGTGGCACATTGCCTTTGCCGACTACTCCTGGGGCCAGTCGACACGCGACGCCTACGCCGACCAGATCAAGAAGGCTGGCGGCGAGGTGGTCGGCACCACCGGCATCCCGCTCGGCACCGCCGACATGACGCCCTTCCTCTCCAAGATCTCGGGCAGCTTCGACGGCTTGTTCGGTATCTTCTTCGGCCGCGACGGCGTGACCATCGGCAACCAGGCTTTCGATCTCGGCCTCACCAAGAAGTACAAATGGGCCGGAGACGGTGCGATCGCCGAATCCACCAACATCCCCGCGCTCGGCAACAAGATCGAAGGGTTCATCGGCATCAACCGCTACATCCCGGTTCTCGATGCGCCGCTCAACACGCCCGCGCACAAGAAGTTCTTCGATGAGGCCGTCGCCCGGCTCAAGCAGATCGACCCGTCGGGCCCGCTGCCCGATCGCTATGTGCAGTCGAACTACGAGGCCATCAACGCGCTCAAGCTCGGCATCGAGAAATCGGGCTTCCAGGGGCGCGCCGACACGCCGAAACTGATTGCCGCGCTCGAAGGCCTGGAGATGAAGGAAGGGGACGACTTCCCGCAGGGCGACAAGGTGCTCCGCAAGGAGGACCACCAGGCGTTGCTCCGCCAGTTCATCTTCGAGATCAAGGGCGGCAAGCATCAGATCGTCGAAGTGGTGTCCAAGGAGAAGGCGAGCTTCCCGGCCGCTTGCACCTTCGCCTAAGTGAGCACCGACGCTTCCCTCGACGCGCGCTCCCCGGCCGGCACCGGCCGGGGAGACGTCAAACCCACGGTCCTCCGCACCGAGGGCCTGACCCTCCGCTTTGGCGGGCTGACAGCCCTCGACAACGTCGACTTCGAGGTCAAGCGCGACGAGATCCGCGCCATCATCGGACCCAACGGCGCGGGCAAGAGCACGTTCTTCAATTGCCTGACGGGCGTTCTGCGCCCCACCTCGGGGCGCATCCTGTTCAACGGTGCGAGCATTGGCGGACTTTCCCCCAACCGCATCTCACAGAAAGGCATCGCCCGCTCCTACCAGATCACCAACATCCTCCCCAACGCCACGACGCTGGAAAACGTCCGCATTGCCGCCCAGTCGCGCCGGCACGGATGGAACATGCTCAAGCATCACGGGGATTTCCGCGACCTCGTCGGCAAGGCCGAAGCGGTGCTGGCGTCCGTCGGCCTGACCGCCAAGGCCGATGAGCTGGCCGCCAACCTTGTCCCACGGCGAGCAGCGCAACCTCGAGATCGGCATCGCGCTGGCCACCGAGCCGCAGCTCTTGTGCCTCGACGAGCCGACCGCCGGCATGAGCGCAGCCGAGACCCACGACACCATGGAGCTCGTGCGCCGCATCGCCAAGAACCTCACGATCCTCATCGTCGAGCACGACATGCACGTGGTGATGGAGCTGGCGCACCGGATCACGGTGCTGCACTACGGCGCGGTCCTCGCCGAGGGAACGCCGACGGAAATCCAGCAGAACCCCAAGGTTCTCGAAGTGTATCTCAAGACATGAGCGCGCCGCAGACATCGACGCAGCCCCTCGTGTCGGTCGAGGGCATCCACACCTACTACGGCAAGAGCCATATTTTGCATGGCGTTTCCCTGCAGGTCGGGCCGGGAGAGGTCGTCGGCCTGTTGGGGCGCAACGGCGTCGGCAAGAGCACGACGCTCAAGAGCATCATGGGCCTCGTCAGTCCGAGCCAGGGAAATATTGCCTTCGAGGGACGGCCGATCGCCGGCCAGCCGGCCGCACAAGGTCGCCCGCCTCGGGATCGGTTACGTCCCCGAGGACCGGCGCATCTTCAAGCTGCTGACCGTGATGGAGAACCTGCGCACCGGCCTCGACCGGGCGGGCGTGACCGATGCCCGCAAGCAGCGAGCTGCTCGACAAGGTGTTTGCGTTCTTTCCGCGCCTGGCCGAGCGGCGCAACCAGGCCGGCGGCACGCTCTCGGGCGGCGAGCAGCAGATGCTCGCCATTGCGCGGGCGATGATGCTGGAGCCCAAGGTCATCCTGCTGGACGAGCCCACCGAAGGCCTGATGCCGCGCATGGTCACGCAGATCAGCGAGATCATCGGCGTGCTGCACAAGGAAGGCGTCGCCATCCTGCTGGTGGAGCAGAATGTGCCGCTCACCCTCGCCGCCAGCCAGCGCATCTACTTCATGGAGAAAGGCGTCGTCCGGCACCACGCCGCGGCCGCCGGGCTCAAGGTCGACGATCCCGTCATTCACCAGTACCTAGGAGTTTGAGACGTGGAGCTTCCCTGGGATCTCATCATGATCCAGACGGTGAACGGCATCGTCACCGGCATGATCCTGGCGCTGGTGGCCTCCGGGCTCACGCTGATCTTCGGCATCATGGACGTGGTCAACTTCGCCCACGGCGAGCTGTTCATGCTGGGCGCCTACTTTGGCGTCATCGTGCTGACCGCCACGGGCAGCTTCTGGGTTGCCCTCGTGGTCGCTTCGCTCGGCGTGGCGTTGCTGGGCGCGGCCCTGCAGGTGACGACGCTGCGCCCGCTGCTCGGCCGCGATCCCCTCAACACCATTCTTGCCACCTTCGGCTTGTCGCTGGTGCTGCAGAACTATGCGCTCTGGCAATTCGGTCCGGTGTCGCGCAAGATCCAGGAGCCCTTCACCGGCCAGTTCACGCTCTTTTATCTGCAGTACCCATGGTACCGCATCGTCATCGCCGGGCTCTCGGCAGCCATCATCGGCGGGCTGTACTACTTCCTCAAGTACGGCCGCTACGGCATCTGGATCCGCGCCACCATGCAGGATCGCGTCATGGCCCAGGCCATGGGCATCCCGGTGCCGTGGGTGCACACCGTCGTATTTGCCATCGGCGCTGCCATGGCGGCGGCCAGCGGCGTCCTGTTCGGTCCGCTGGTCGGCGTCAATCATGCCATGGGCCTCGATTGGGTGCTGAAAGCGTTCATCGTCGTGGTCGTCGGCGGCATGGGCAATCTCGGCGGCTCGATCCTTGCCGCCATCTTCATCAGCCTGCTGGAAGCCTACGCCTCGATCTGGGTCAGCCCATCCCAGTCCGTCATCGTTTCCTCGATCGTGCTGATCCTGACCCTCCTGTTCCGGCCCACGGGCCTCTTCGTTCCGACACCCAAATGACCATGACGCGCCACGCTAGGATCTACTGGGCGGGATTTTCCGTCATCATCGCGCTCCTGATCGTCGCGCCGCTGGTGCTGCCCGAGTTCTGGCGCCGGTTCCTCACCGAGATCCTGATCTGGGGGCTGCTCGCCATGTCCTCCGATCTCCTGATCGGCTACACGGGCATGGTCTCGTTCGGCCACTCGGCGTTCTTCGGTCTGGGCATGTATGGCGCGGCGGCGGCCATTCTCATGGTCAAACCGCCCAACCTGTGGCTGGCGATCCTCTACGGGCTGGCCGGCTCCGCAGCCATCGCGCTGTTCATGGCGTATTTCTCCACGCGGCTGCGCGACATCTATTTTGCCATCACCACCTTGATCTTCTCGCAGATTTTCTACGTCATCATCTTCACCTGGACCGAGGTGACGGGCGGCGAGAACGGGCTCAGCTTCAGCCGGCCGCCGTTCGGCATCCCGGGCGTTTGGACCGTGCCATTCACCTCCACGACGCTGCATTGGTTCGTGCTCGCGTTCGTGACCGCGTCCTACCTCATTCTCCGCCGCATCACCCAGTCGCCGTTCGGCATGGTGTTGCAGTCGATCCGCGAGAACGAGGCGCGCACGCGCGCCATCGGCTATCCGGTGGAGCGCTACAAGATGGTGGCGGTGATGCTCTCGGGGCTGTTCGCGGGGCTGGCCGGCGTGCTCTATGCCGTCCAGAACCGGTTCGCCGCGCCCGATTTCGTCTACTTTCTCATCTCGGGCGAGGCCGTGATCTTCAACGTCATGGGCGGCATCGGCACGCTGGTCGGACCCATACTGGGTGCGGGATTTTTCCTGATGCTGCGCGAGGTCTTCTCCCGCATCTTCGGTGACCAGTTCCCCTACCTGATCCCGGTCGGCCTCATCTTCATCCCCATGGTGATCTTCCTGCCCCAGGGATTGCTGGGTTTCGCCAAGCGCTGGCTCAACCGCTAGACTGTCATCACGGAATTCGCGCCAGCGAATATCCGGGACCCAGCCTAAACCCCTGCTGCACCACGCGCCTGCAGACAGAGCGCGATTGTCAGCAATGTTGACGCCGCAAGAGCCGCAATCGTCCGCACCGTGTTCCAGTTGGTCCAAACGGAGAGGTAGCGCGTCCACAACCTGGCACCTTCGGTGCTGTCCGGCGCGAGGGCCGCCAGCGCGTTGTTCAGCGGCACGTTGAAGAACATCGTCACCAGCAAAGTGCCGACGAAATAGAACAGCGCGCCGGCAACCAGCGCGAGGGCGCCTGGCTCTTGCCACATGAACACGGCGGCGACGGCAAGCAGGACGCAAGCTGCGGCCGTTCCGAAAAACACACTCAGGAACAGCGGATTGATCACCAGGATATTGATCGACTGCATGGCCGCGATACCATGCGCCGGCGGCAGGCGGCCAAGGGCGCCCATGACGGGGGTCGAAAAAGCGAAGAAGAAGCCAGCCATAATCCCGGACCCGAGGGTTGCCAGGAAAGTCAGCGGGAAGACCAGGTTGTTGAGCATCGAAAACTCCAAGGTGGATGAAGGCGGGACGCGCCACTGCGGTGGGTATGCGGAGTTGGCTTCAGTAGGAAAGGCCAGGCGTCTTGCGCAGATAGGTGTCGTCGCTCAATTGCTTGAGCATGAAGTCGGCGACGTCGGCGCGCGATACGCTGACGGTGATCGCCTGGTCGGACGCTGCGAACCCGTGCCGGTAACGCCCGGTCCGCTCGCCGTCTGTCAGATTCCCAGGGCGGACGATGATCCAATCCACGCTGCTCTGCTTGATGACGTCCTCCTGCAGCGCATGATCCGCGAACACGCGCCGCAGAAAGAACGGAACGATAATGTGCCGGAAGTAGAACGGCGTCCTGTCCAAGACCTGGATGCTATCGCCGTATCCCAGCGATGTCTGACAGACGAGGCGGCGGACGCCCGTCTTTTCCATGGCACTGATGATGTTGCGCGTCCCTTCCGAGCGAACCTTGTTGGTGTCCCTCGCCGGTGCGCCCAGCGCCGCCAGAACGGCATCGTGACCTGATACGGCTTGCTCGACCGATGCCGCGTCCAATACATCGCCTTGTACAATCCGCAGGCCTGGGTGGCTGACGCCAAATTTTGCGGGATTGCGAACGAATGCCGTGACCATGTGGCCCTGGGCGAGCGCCTGCTTCACAAGGTGCTGCCCCGTGCCGCCGGTTGCACCGAATACGATGAGTTTCATGCCTGATCTCCTGACTCTTGACCGGCCCTCCCTGAAGGGCCTAAGCTGCAAGTTACGAACAGTAAGTTACTATTGGTAATATACGCACGGAGAAGGTCCGTCAAGCGCGACTCGTCGGCATCTCGCGAAAAATGAGGAGGCAGCTTTTGGCGGGCTCTAAACGAATGGCCAAGGATCAGCGGCGGGCCCAACTCATGCAGACCGCACTGGCTATTGTTCGCGACGAGGGTACAGAAGCACTGACCCTTGCCCATCTGGCCGAGCGCGCCGGCGTGACCAAGCCGATCGCCTATGAGCACTTCGGCACCCGCGCGGGACTGCTGGTCGCCTTGTTCCGTGACCACGACGACAAGACAACCGAGGCCGTCCGGATTGCGCTGGCTACCGGCGGCACGACGCTGGAAAAAGTCGCCTCGATCCTCAGCACGGCCTATGTGGACGCCTGCCGTTCGATGGGGCCGGAGATCAACGCCATTTTCGATGCGCTGTCTGCCAGCGAGGAAACGCAGGAGTTCAGGCGATCCTGGCGCGACTTCCTCGTCTCCGAGTTTCGCACGGCTTTTGCACCGTTCGTGAAGCTGCCTCGGCGCCAGACCACTGCTCTCCTGGTCGGGATACTCGGCGCGGCTGAATCACTGACGGAAGCGGCAGGGGCAGACCGGCTGACGCGCGCCGAGACAATCGGGGCACTGACCCGTATCATGGTAGCCGCACTCGGCCCGGATCAGCCGCGGCGTGTGGAATAGTTATCGGTGCTTATTTTTCTGGCCACGAGCGGCTGCAGCATGGCGGCGACCCGGTCTTCATGGCGAATCGTCTTCCTTTTGCCCCAAGTTGCCTGCAAAGTTGACATGATGTGCTCGGTTCGTAGCAGGGGCTAAAGGTGAGCAGAGCGATTGTCCTGATCGTGTGCCTGACCGCTGCGGGTGCGGTGGCCGCCTATACGCACTATTCCCAGAATGCCGGTGAGCCGACACCGGTGTTCACGGTGCACGCACCCGACCGCAACACCGGTCCGGCTGCGCCGGTTCCTCGCCCGGTGCAACCGTCCCAACGACCTAACAATCCCATTCCGGGAGACCGCGCATCGCTGGTCCGCGAACTGCAGCGTGAGCTCAAGCGTGTCGGATGCTACAACGGCGACGTCAACGGCCTATGGACAACGTCCAGCCGAATGGCGATGAAATCCGTTACCGATCGCGTCAACGCCACGCTGCCGATCGACAACCCGGACGATGTTCTCCTGAGTCTCGTACGCGGCCAACAGGACGGGGCCTGCGGTGCGCCCTGCCCATCGGGGCAGCCCACAAATGACAATGGCCGCTGCCTACCGGGCGCGGTATTGGCCAAGGGACCGGCCGATGTGTCGCCGCCGGAAGCCAAAGCAGAGCCGCAGGTCGACAAATCCAGCATGACGACCGGCTCCATCGTTCCGGCAACAGTGGCGGCCGCAACGGCGCTTGCCGCCACAGCCGCCATCCCGAAGACCGAACCGAAAGCAAATATCCCCGAGAATCGGGCGCGGCCTGCAGCGGTGACGCCGGAAGAGACGCCTCCGAAGAGCGGACGGCCCGAGCGATCGAGCCGTCAGGGCAGTCCCTTGCCGTCCGAGCGTGTCTACGAACGTCGCACCCGCCGCACCTCGAGCACCTCGCGCCCGCCGAAGTTCATACGCAACGTACTGAGGGCGTTCGGCATCCGCTAAGTCATGCACGGTTGGTGCCAACCGGGCCGCTTGAATTATCGGCTGCGCACCGCGATCTCTCCGGCAGTACGTCTTCGCAACCAGCACGCGCCGCACGAGACAGCAAGGCGCGCGTGGTGTATCGGGTCCGCATGCCACCCATCATTTCGGTTTCCCATCTCGCCAAGATCTATGCGTCGGGTTTCTGCGCGCTGAAGGACATCAATCTCGACATCCACCGCGGCGAGATTTTTGCGCTGCTTGGACCCAACGGCGCCGGCAAGACCACGTTGATCGGGATCATCTGCGGTATCGTCAATGCAACCGCGGGGAAAGTCGCTGTCGATGGCCACGACATCGTCACTTCCTATCGCGCTGCCCGCTCGATGATCGGCCTGGTCCCGCAGGAGCTGAGCACCGATGCCTTCGAGAGCGTATGGGCCACCGTCAGCTTCAGCCGCGGATTGTTCGGCAAGCCGGCCAATCCCGGGCACATCGAGAAGGTGCTGAAAGACCTGTCGCTGTGGGACAAGAAGGACAATCAGATCATCACCCTGTCAGGCGGCATGAAACGCCGCGTTCTAATCGCCAAGGCCCTTTCGCACGAACCCCAGATTCTCTTCCTCGACGAGCCGACTGCCGGTGTCGATGTCGAGTTGCGCAAGGACATGTGGCAGATCGTTCGCACTCTTCAGGCCTCCGGCGTCACCATCATCCTCACGACGCACTACATCGAGGAGGCGGAGGAAATGGCCGACCGGATCGGCGTCATCAACAAGGGCGAGCTCATCCTGGTCGAAGAAAAACAGGAGCTGATGCGCAAGCTCGGCAGGAAACAGCTCAAGCTCTACCTGCACAAGAGCCGCACGGCACTCCCGCCCGAGCTGCAGGATCGCGGCCTGGCACTTTCGTCGGGTGGCAGCGAGCTGATCTATACCTACGACACGCAGGCCGAGCGCACCGGCATCACCACGCTGCTGAAAGATCTGGGCGCGGCCGGCATCACCTTCAAGGATCTCACCACCACGCAAAGCTCGCTCGAGGACATCTTCGTCAATCTGGTAAAAAGCTCCAAATGAATCTCCACGCAGTCAGGGCGATCTATCTGTTCGAAATGGCGCGCACGTGGCGCACGCTGATGCAGAGCATTCTTTCTCCGGTGCTCTCGACCTCCCTGTATTTCGTGGTGTTCGGTGCCGCCATCGGTTCTCGCATCGCCGAGGTAGACGGCATCAGCTACGGCGCCTTCATCGTGCCAGGCCTGATCATGCTCTCGTTGCTGACGCAAAGCATCGCCAACGCCTCCTTCGGCATCTACTTTCCGAGATTCGTCGGCACCATCTACGAGTTGCTGTCGGCACCCATATCGCCGTTCGAGATCGTACTCGGCTACGTCGGCGCTGCTGCCACCAAGTCCATCATTCTCGGTCTGATCATCTTGGCGACGGCGGGCCTGTTCGTACCGCTCAACATCGCCCATCCGTTCTGGATGCTGGCCTTCCTGGTCCTGACGGCCGTAACCTTCAGCCTGTTCGGGTTCATCATCGGCGTATGGGCCGACAGCTTCGAGAAGCTGCAGGTCATACCGCTGCTCATCATTACCCCGCTGACATTCCTCGGCGGCAGCTTTTATTCGGTGAAGATGCTGCCGCCGGTCTGGCAGACCATCTCCTTGTTCAATCCAGTCGTGTATTTGATCAGCGGCTTCCGCTGGAGCTTCTACGAGGTTTCCGACGTGAGCGTTGGGCTCAGCCTCGGCATGACCCTGGCCTTCCTCGGACTGTGCCTCGCCGCCGTGTGGTGGATTTTCCGCACGGGCTACCGGCTCAAGGCCTGAATGTCTGCCGCGATCGCGCCGTTGACGCTCAAGGGCAAATCACAGCATACCGCATACGGTGCCATCGGTCGAAAGATCGAAAAGGGGGTATGCCATGGCTTTGCAACTCGCCAGCGCGGGGGCGCGCGTCAAAGCGTTGATACCGAATTGGCTGGGTCTAACGGCCCGCTCCGGCAAGAATTCCGCCGCAGTTGAGCAAGCCGGGCACCGCGACACGGCCGAACGGTTTGCAGTGGCGCCCGCAGCCCCGATCATACGCCTGTCTCAAGAAGCCGAAGCCGCTCTGGTACCCCTCGACTTGCCGCCGGATGGTCCCATCGATCCCGGGGCGACCTTGCGTGCAAGGTTGGCGCCGGACGTCGCGGCCCGCAACTTCGTGAGCTGGGCGCGCGCCCTCGATCTTACCGGCGTGTACTCCAGGCGCAGCATTTATGCCCTCTACTGTGAGTTCTCCGAGGTCGACGAACGCCCCCCGCTGGGCAACACCCGCTTCCTCGAAGCCTTGGCGCGGGCGGACGGCATTACCAAGGGGCAGCTTCACAACGGCAAAATGCGCCGTTCCTGGCAATGGACGATCGAGCCGGCGAAAGTGACACAGGCCGAAGAGACAACGGCCACAGCCACAGCGCGACCTGAGCCCGCGCCGGAGCCCCCTCAGGCGATTACCGCGCCTCTGCCCGCCACGCCACAGCCGCCGGCAAGCCTACTCATGCCGGCAAAACTAACGAAATCGGCCATCGTCCTTCCGCGGTTCGCGACAGACGCAGATCACCCGTTCTCCCCTGCCGGACTGCGTGAAGGAGAGAAGAGCGCGCGCCGCTTTCGCCTCAACGCGTCTGCATCTCGCAAGCAGCGCGGCGCACTCAGACGGGCGGCTTGAAGCGAGGCCTGCCGTGGATACCGCAGTCCTCGCCCGGCAACAGCCGGACGCTAGAATTTAGGCCAGAACAGCGCGACGACTGCCACCACACCGAGGGCAACGAGCGGCACTAGGCCGTCGTGGAGGATGGGTGCCGCGAACGTGTGGTAGCAAAGGCCGACGACCGCGACGAGCGCGCCCAGCAGCAGAACGTTGAACAGCCAGCCTGAGAAAGTATTCAGCATTGCCGCCTCCTCCGTTCGTGGTCCGCACACGGGGAGCTTAGCACCGACAACGGACGAATTAAGGGGGCTGTCTAGCAGGTGCGAGAAGTAACGTGGTTCAACGAGCCCTTCGCCCTAAACCCAGAACATTCAATCGCATCAACGCTCTCGATCGGGACCTTGTCCGTAGGCCCACCACCTGAACCATCCTGCGACTACGCGGCGGGTAGCCCATATCGTGCAGGAACTGCGCATAGGCTCCCCGCACCCGGCTCGATCCAGCTCCGCCGGCAGCACCAGCTGCGGCACATCCGAAGCGCCGGTGAACCATGCGCAAGCGCCGATAAAGCCGGCTACCGCGTACCAAGCGTCCGTTCGTACAGATCGGGCTTGAACCCGACGAACAACTTGCCTCCCACGTCGAGCACAGGCCGTTTGATCATCGAAGGTTGTCCAAGCATCAGCGCAACTGCCTTCCTTTCAGTCAGTCCGTTCTTGTCGTTCTCGGCCAGCTTGCGGAACGTGGTGCCGGCGCGGTTGAGCAGGGTTTCCCAGCCCACCTCGCGGACCCAGGCTTCGAGTGTGCCGCGCTCGATACCCGCCGTCTTGTAGTCGTGGAAAGCATACGCGACGCCGCGCGCGTCGAGCCAGGAGCGCGCCTTCTTCATCGTGTCGCAATTCTTGATGCCGTAGATCGTGACAACCTTGGCCTTCGCCATATCGCTCCCACTCCCATCCGGAACGCATTCATGCTCGATCCGAACATGCACGTCAGCCACGTAGCGGCCAGCGCGCACAATGGACATGTTCGCTCAGCCCATAGAGGCTGTGCACGAGGACGAAATCGCGCACCATCCATGTGATCGGCTCGTCTATGCCCGCCTCCGGCACCGATTGCCGGTCGTATAGCAGAGTCACATGCGGCGTGAAGCCCGAGCGGTTGCCCGGCCCCAGCCCGATGCTTTGCAGGGACGCGCCGAGGGTCTTCTGCAGCGTCATCAGTTCAGCGATGCCGTGGCTGCAGCGCAGGACGAGCGGGTGGCGATCCGTGCCCCTGAAACTCGACACTCCGTCGAACGTCACCTCGAAGGGTGCGGCCTCGACGCTCGAGCCGACCTCAATGGCCGCAGAAAGGACGTCGCTAGATACCCCCGAGTAGGCACCGACAGCATTCAACGTAACGTGCAACAGCTCCGTTGGCCGACACCAACCGCGCAACCCGTATTGATGTCGCAGCCCTTCTGCCCGCCGCACAATACGAGCCGCGGCGGCAGGTGCCGGTAACACGGCGAAGAACAGGATATCCCGCCACGGAGACGCTGGCCTGCGCTCCGGCCTTTGCGGCGTGCCAAGATCCGGCAAAAGCTGCTTCGACGCGCCGCTAATACGCCGCTCACATCCGACTGCTTTACGCACCACGACACACAAGCCCGCTCGACTTCGTCTGGAGCTGCCTCCTTCATGGTAAAGCGCACGCAACGTGGGCTCTTGAGGCTCAGCTTGACGATCAATGGCAGCCAATGGCGAGGTGACCTGGATCTCGGCCCTAGGCCGGGATGCGGTCCTCTACTCCCACTCCATCATCTCCCAGCACCATAGAGCTTTGATTGATAAACATAATCCCTTGAGACGCCGCGCTTATACCGTCAAAAACACCGTCAGACTATTTCGCTTGGCGCCGATAGACTGCGATAGATATCGAAAGCGAATCCGATCTATCGGATAGCAGGTGAGGACAATCCTCAGCTTCCCAAGTCGTGATGGCCATGAACCCAAGACTCAGCGATCAGGTGCCAGTCTTGATCCGCAAAGTGCACAGGCCTACCAGGGCCGCGATGCTCAGAGCGGATGAGAAGACGAGCACACCCGATCCGTAACGTTCGATAAGAATGCCGAAAAGCAGCGGCGCCGCCGCCATCGCGACACGCGACGGCGCGCTGATCAGGCCGAGGCGGTAGCCGTAGTTCTCCGCTCCGAACATAGCGAGTGGCACGGTCCCGCGCGCAATCGTGAGAATTCCGCTCCCCGCACCGTGCAGAACGGTAAATGCACCCGACGCGGCAGCGGCACCGAAGATAGCCAAAACCGCCGCTCCGATTGGATGCAGCGCGACCGAGAGGCGCGCGGAGACCATCGGATGAAAGCCTTTGAGTAAGCTTGCCTCCACGATCCGGGCGCCCACCTGTGCGGGACCGATCAAAGCACCGGCTGCTACAGCCTGGACGCTTGTTGCGCCCGCCGCCTCGAGCAGGCGCGGCAGGTGCACGGCCATGGCCGCAACGACCATCCACGACGCAGCGAACGCAAGGCCCAGCACGATCATCCGACGGTCAATTGGAACGTACGGCTTTGCCTGGCTTTCGGTGGGGCCCGCGATGTTATGCGGTTTCGGGAGAAGAAAGTAGTTGAGCGGCAAGCCAAGGAGCAGATGGGCGGCTGACCAGGCGAGGCATGTTTCTCGCCATCCAAGCTCACTGGCGCCCCACGCAGTTAGGGGCCATCCGATGGTGCTGGCAAACCCCGCCACCAATGTGATGCCGGTGATCGCAGAGCGCGCGTCCGTTCCGTAGATCCGTCCCAGCGTCGCGAACGCCGTGTCGTAAAGGCCGACGCCCATTCCCAGGCCGAGGATGAGCCATGCGAACCACAACATGGCTTGGGAATGAGCAAAGGCGAGAACTGCAAGTCCCGCCGCGATGATCACGTTTGAGGCGGCGAGCACTTCTCGTCCGCCGATGGCGTCGACGGTGCGGCCCACACGCGGGCCGACCATCGCGGAGACGACAAGCGAAGCCGAAAACGCGGCGAAAAACCAAGTGCTGGACATGCCGAGCTCGTCGGAGATGCGGTCGGCAAGGATGGCCGGCAGATAGTAGGTCGATGCCCAAGCGAGCGTTTGGGTCGTGCCTAAGACGACAATGACACCCAGTTTGCTTCCCTCGTGTCCTCGCAAGCTCATCCTTTCCGACTCACGCCCTACCCACCTTCAGTGGCCCCTGCCATGATCGCCCTCAAGTTCACGCGGCCGGATCAGCCAAAACGTGATGAGCGCAAGCAGCCATCAGCATTGCCACCGAGAGGAACGATATCCCCCATCCGATTTGCGACATTCCGCCGGACAGATCGAGCGTCCAGCCAATCAGCAACGGGCCGACAAAGCCTCCCGCATAGCCCAGCATGGAATGCACGGCGAGGGTCGCGCCTCGTCGCGAAGGCTCGGCTGTTCCAGCCGTTCCCGCCGTGAGGGATGAGGAGTCGAGCCAGATGACGATGCCGTAGACGGTGATAAGCACTACGGCAACGGCATAAGATGTGCTGCCGACAAAGCCGATCGCTCCCACCGATCAGGATGGACGCAAGCATGGCTGTCACGATGAGGCGTTTTCGACCGAAGCGAATGGCGGCTTCGTTGCCGGCAACGCTCGCGAAGGTGCCGATGAGCCCAAGCCCGGTAGCGACGATGGCTGGCGACAGCACGGAAGCTGCACTCGCGCCGGTCGTTATCGCGACGTAGCCAAGGAACGCGACGCCCCAACCGCGCAACGCGCTCATCTCCAGCGTGTGGATGCAGTAGGCGATCGCATACGCCATCGCCGACCGGTTCCGGAACACGGGCCGGAAATCGTAGAGGCCTTGTCCGTCTTTGACCGGGGTGGCGCGCTCGGTTTGCGCGGGAACGATCAGCGCCACCGCGAGCCAAGCAACCGCGGCGCTCGTGGCGGCGGCAAAGAAGGCGGCGCGCCAGCCAGCAGCGGCGGCAATCAGGTCGCCACAAGCAAACGAAAGGGCACCCGAAATGCCAATGCTCGCGGCATGACCGGCCGTGGCGCGCGACATCATCTTCGCGTCGACCCGATCAGCCAGGAGCTTGAGGCCCGTCATGTACGTGCCTGCCCAACCCATGCCGGTCAGCGCCCGCGTCGTGAGGGCCGACCAGAAACCGTCGGCAAACAGCGCGAACATCAGGTGACCGAGCACGGTCGCCGCCACGCCGAAAAGATAGACGCGCTTGGGATCCACGCGGTCCGTCAAAGTCACCAGCACGGGCACCGAAACCATGTAGGCGCCGTAAAAGCTGGCCGTAATCCAGCCCGCCTCGCTATTGGAGAGCTGCCAGAGCGGAATCATGCCGGGCAGCAGCGCCGGCCAGAAGAAGGCACCGATCTGCACCAGCACCTGTGCGGCGCAGACGATCGCGACCAGTCTGCTGGGCGATCGCGCGAACGTGGCAGAGCTGATGGCCATTGCGGGGAACTTCAAGAGAGGGCGTTCGCCCATGCTATATCATATTTCCATCATGCTAGAAATATAATTGACGACGAGCTTTGCACCATGCTAGGAGCTTGCATGAAGATCGATGAAGCAGCAGCGCGCCTTGAGGCCCTCGGCAATCCGACGCGGCTGAAGATCTACCGCATGCTGGTCCGCGCAGGCGATCCGGGTCTCTCCGTCGGCAAGCTGCAGAGCCGGCTGTCGATCCCCGGGTCCACTCTTTCCCATCACCTGAAGACGCTGATCATCGTCGGGCTCGTCAGTCAGGAACGCGACGCGACGACACTGATCTGCCGCGCCAACTATCCCGTGATGCGAGGGCTGGTGGAGTTCCTCGTGGCGGAGTGCTGCACGGAAGCCGACTGCGCCACGATCAGACAGCAAGCCGACACCGCCGCCTAGCCAATTTGCCTCAATTTCGGTATAACCGGAAGGATGGATGAAATGTCGAACCCCGAAAAGACAGTCGCGATCATAGGCGGGGGACCGGTCGGACTTGCCGCGGCAGCGCACGCACTCGGCCGTGGCCTGAAGCCAGTCGTGCTCGAGGCGGGCGACTACGGTGGGTCATGCGGTTCGGAAGTGGTCGCACGTACGCATGTTCTCCCCCTGGTCCTACAACGTCGACAAGGCGGCGGAGGCCCTGTTGCGGGAAGAGGGCTGGAACAGCCCGGAGCCGGACCGGTATCCGACAGGGGGTGAGCTTGTCGCGCAGTATCTCGAACCCCTCGCCACCCGAACGAAGCTGAGCCAGCACATCCAGACCGACGCACGTGTCATATCCGTGGGGCGCGTGGGATTCGACAAGGTCAAGACGGCGGGCCGGGAAAACGCGCCTTTCGAAATCCGCTATCAGAATGGTAGGGGACCCTCCACGTTGCGCGCCGATGCCGTGATCGACGCCTCCGGCACTTGGGACACACCCAATCCTGCCGGCGTCAACGGGCTTGAAGCGATCGACGAAGCCGCCAACGCGCAAGCGCGTCGCCTACGGCATGCCTGATGTCCTCGGCGGTCAGCGCTCCCGCTACGCGAACAAGGTGGTCGCCGTCCTTGGTGCCGGCCACTCCGCCGTCGGCACCATCCTCGATCTGGCGCAGCTCAAGAAGAGATGAACCGGCAACAGAAATCATTTGGATTCTGCGCGGGGACACGCCGGAAAAGTCGTTCGGTGGCGGCGCCAATGACAAGCTTTCTGCGCGCGGAGAGCTCGGCAAGGTTTTCGCCCAGCTCGTTCAAGGCGGAAGCGTTCGTGTCGAAACCGCGTTCCGGCTGACGCACATCACGAGCGTTGGCGACAAGCTCAGACTGGGTGCTGGATCGGCTTGCTGCGGCCGTCATGTCGAGGCCGATGAGCTGATCGTCGCCACCGGCTTCCGGCCCGATTTGTCATTCCTGCGCGAGGTGCGCACTGCTCTTGATCCCGCGCTTGAGTGTCCACCCATTCTGGCGCCGCTTATCGACCCGAACCTGCACAGCTGCGGCACGGTGCGTCCGCATGGAGCTCGCGAGCTGGCACAGCCCGAGCCCGGCTTCTACTTCGCAGGCATGAAATCTTATGGCCGCGCGCCCACGTTCCTGATGATGACCGGCTACGAGCAGGTGCGCTCGATCGTTGCCGACATCGCCGGCGACAGGGAGGCGGCGGAGCGTGTCGAGCTCGTGCTGCCGGAGACCGGCGTGTGCAGCAGACCCGTCACGGCATCGGCCGAGGGCGAGGGCTGTTGCGGCGGTCCTGCTCCGGCTGGAGTGGATGCCTGCTGCCAGCAGGATGCGGACGCCAAGCCGGCCGGCGCCAAGGGCTGCGGTTGCAGCTAGCTCTCGCAGGGCATCGCTGTGGTGACCAGGCCGATCAAGTTCTATTTCGATTTTGCGTCACCGTATGGCTCCTGGCGGCGATGCAGATCGATGTCCTGCCGCCTCCCGTTACCTGGAAGCCGTTCCTGCTTGGCTACAAGACGTTCGGGCAGTCACCGCTCGAACATCCACTGAAACGCGAGTACGTTATCAAGGTCGACGCACCGCGCATGGCGCGCCAAATTGGCCTGGAGCTGAAGGCGCCGTCGGACTTCCCCGAGCATGCCTTGCCGCCGTCTCGGGTGCTCTACTGGATCGATCAGCAGGATCCGGCCAAAGCGGTGGCGTTCGCCAAGGTCGCCTATCGCAAGTATTGGCTGGAGGGGTTCGCCACCAGCGATGGCGAGATAGCGGCCGACGCTGCTGCCTCCATCGGTTTCGAGCGCGCGACGCGGCGCTAGCAGGCATGCGGAGTCCTAACGTCAAGGACAGATTGGTGCGGGAAAACGAAGAGGCCATCCGCAAGGGCGTGTTCGGATCGCCTTTCTTCCTTTCAGACGGCGAGCCATTCTGGGGCAGCGATCGTATGGCGCTCATTGCGCAGACATAGGCGGCTCGATGTCTCCCGTGCGGCCTGCATGCTCATGGAACTAGCGACCTTCGATTTTGATTGGACCCAGTGCGGGTGTCAGACGCGCTTCTTATCCCACCTATGCTGATGCAAATTGATCTGTTTGCTTGTTAGAGGCGTTGAACGTGCTCTTGAGAGATCCTTCCAATGTTGCATAGGCCGCATTTACGCTGCGCGCCTTTGCGCCGAGGTAGTCTACGACCTCCACCGGCAACGAAACTCCTGAAAATCTGTCCGGATGATAGACTTTCACGAGCTGAAGATAGGCTTCTCGTACGGCGTACCATGTTGCGTCCGGCGCAACTCCAAGGATCTTGTAGGGGTCATTTGCATCCACAACTCCACGCCTTTCAAAGAGCGGTTTCAGTACCCGCGTGGCCCAAGCGGGCCACCTTCACTTTTTGACGACGGCTCCTCGGGCGACAATCTTTCTAAGCCGCGCAGTAGCTCTTCCTCTGTCATGGTGTCCACGACCGCATCGGTGGTCGGATTGTCACGGCCCAATGTCGGCCGCAACTCCCGCATCGCCGCCGGGGCAGCGACCTTCTCTGGCTCATCGACCTCAACCTGCTTTTGGATGGAATGAATGAGCCTCTCACGCATGTCGCCTGGAGAAACGGTCTTTTCGGCGATCTCGCGGAGCGCGACGACCGGGTTTTTATCGTTCTCCGGCTCGACTGTGATGGCCGAGCCGATGGCGAGGGCGCGCGCCCGATGAGCCGCGATAAGGACAAGCTCGAACCTGTTGGGAATCTTGTCGACGCAGTCTTCGACTGTGACACGTGCCATGCGATTATCCCTCTATGCCAGCCCTCAGCGAGCCTCCACCCAATTTGTGATGTGCGGATCCAGTTACGTCGAAAGCTCAATCCAGAAAAGCAAAACGCCCCGATCAGGCCGCGGGGCGTTAAAGCTCACTCCCAACCATACCAACTTGCTTCGAAGCACGCGTGGCGGGATAAAGAGTGTATGGATCGCGAATTCGTCTTTTTCGCGACCCTGTCGATAGCTCCGCACGCGAGTTGTCCAGATCGACGCCAAATGCCAACCTCCACGGGTCGGACAAAGGAAAAGCCATGAGCACCGCAGATCCTAATGTCGTCATCGTCACTGGCGAAAATCCATTTATCAGATTGAGCGTCACCGATAGCGACGACTACACGACCAATGCCAGCTTCTGGCGCATCATCTTTTCCCCTGCTGGTCCGGGACACGTCCTCTATCTCAAGAGTGAACTCACTGAGAAAAAGTGGCGGATCTACGCGGACAACATTGCGATGGCGCGTTGGCTGCAAACAACCGTGCAAGGTATGCTCAATGCGGAACTGGTGGACACGACCATCCCCGTGGTTGATGCCGAGTTCAGCAAGTCCGGCGATCCACGCTATTTCTGGACCGAACGCGCCGTTGCACGTGGTGAGGATATCTCGCTCACCTGGCATGACATCGGAGATCCGCTGCTCATCCATACGCAGCCCAATTCAGTATCAGGGCGGCGTTACGGTGTGTGTACAGTTTTAGTGCCGGCGCTTAGCGCACGACTGTCCCGCAATGGCATCCAGGCGGCCGGACAACCCTGGAAGCGGGAGCGCGAAGGCAGACCGTTCAGCACGAGCGCGCTGGCATTCTCCGAAAGCTGGACCGACGTCAGGTGACCTGGGAGCGAGAATCCACGACCGCATGCCGGTGATCATCCCACCGGAGTCATACGATCACTGGCTCTCGACGCTCGATCCCGAGCCGCATGATCGCGTGGACAGGCCGCTTCGCAACATGAGGGAGCAATTTTATGTACCAACAGCGTCAGATGGCGACGATCTTAGCCGCAGTGCTTGCGACAATCGTAGTGATCGATGGCGATACAGTAAGGATGGACGGCAAACGCTACCGGCTCCTAGGGTTCGATAGCCCCGAGATGTTTTTCGCCAAATGTGGGAGAGAGCGTGAAGCGGGGTATGCCGCCGCCGCTCGCCTGAAAGAGCTCATCGAGACGACTGACGCGAGGTTAGAACCCACGGGCAGGAACTGCAAATGGGGCCGTGGGTGCGCTTACTTGCTCCTCAACGGTGAGGACGCGGGAGACGTTATGATTAGGGAAGGGCACGGTGCTCCCTACACTGGTGGTAGGCGTCCGAACTGGTGCGCCAGCTAGATTGATTGTACCTCTCATTACACAAGACATGCCAATCCGGTCCAAGCAAAGACCGGCTGATCGGTTTTGCGAAAACACCAACGACAATCCTCCCCACAGAAGAACTTCCCACAGCCGGCACCGACTGAGACAAACGTCGTCGCTCAGCAGTGCCCGGATCTGCAGCAGAGTTCGCGCTTTTGTTGTGCGCTACCCGGGCAAAGTTGTGGACATACTTAGGCGCAACCCAACTGCGAAGATGGAACTGACGTTAGATTGGGATCCTCAAGCGAATTTTTGCGCACGTACATTGCGGGGGTGAAAGAATGGGCGAAACGCGTCTCAAGAACTCGCCACCGGCCGTCGTTATTGCACCGGTGTTCTGGGCGTGGGCGCAGCAGCAAGCCGCACCGGAGGAGCCGCTGCATCTCACACGCCAGCGGGCGATACAATTGCAGTTGCAAGCGGATGCCGACCTTGCGAAAGCCGTTCACCGCGAAGCGTTTCTTGCGATGGCTGGTCTGTCACGCCGATAAGGTCGGCTACTTCCAACCAACCTGAAGCTTGGCCACGGAGCGAAGATTCTTGTGCTGCGGAATCGACATGCCGACGTCCCCGACCTAAATCATTCCAGGCTCAAAGCTTCTTGTTGGCCTTGTCGGCCACCTTATTGGCCGTGTCTTTGACGGCTGATTTGGCCTTTCCCATTGTCTGTTGCGCTTTGCCCTTGACCTCTTGCGCCGCGCCTCTTGCCTGCGTCTCCTTTGAGCCAGTGACCTTGCCAACGCCCTGCTTCAGCTTGCCGGCGGCCTGATTTGCCAAGCCTTTGATCTGATCGGTTTTGCTGCCCATAGTGTTCTCCATTGGGTGATCGGACCATTGTCACGATGTATTGGCGTAGCACATAAGCGAGGAAGGACCCAGGAGCAGACGGCTCCCCTCGTCCGGACCCGCCAACGACAACTCTCCACAACCATCAGCCGAAGCTCTCTAATGAGCATCTAAAGCCACCGACGGCAGCCACTTCGGGTCTATCGTGCTGACGAGCGCATTACTTGAGGGTCTGCCCGCCAAGCGGCACGAGGAGTTCATCGATGCGTTGGCCTTGATTGTCCACGCGTCGCAGCGGCCGGACACCAAGCCCAAGGGGTTTAGGCGCATGCAGCGCTTGAGATACCATCACGCCACAGCCGCACCCGCCGTCATGGCCCGCTGCAATCGCTGCCTGCAACATGGAACGCGAAGCTGTCTACTCCGCCGCGCGGCGTGATAATTCGCGCGGGCTATAGGATCACCCAGCGTCTCGTACGCTTGATTGATTTCCCTGATCCGTTCCTCAGACGTTTCTCCAGCATGGGTATCAGGATGACACTGCTTGGCTAACCGATAGTAGGCAGCCTTGATGGCGTCGCTGCTCGCGCCGGGAGAAAGACCGAATACGCTATACAAATTTGCCATATGCGCTCTCTCGCGCAGCCCACACACGCCCCATCAATCAGTCCACTGTCAGTCAATTGCGTCTGACGTGTGACTTGGAATAATTAACCTGCAGTGGGCAGCCGCCACAACCTGCGCAAATGATCGTCATTCAGCTAGCGCATCCGTTGGAACTTGAGCTGAACGTTTGCGCTGATAAGCGGCGCGCTCCGGAACAGCGTGGTGCGCTTCCTGCTGGGATCATCCGCGCCAGCCACGTTGTGGCGGATGGCAAGCTTGCTTCACGGCGCCAAAGCTGCGTCAGCTAGACGAACTGGAATGTCATGATGGATTAGCCGTAATGAGTGCTCCTCAATACGATGCTCGCGACGTCCTGGACAAATACGTTGCGACACTCAACAAGCCCAGCAATGGCATCGTGCGTGATGCAGCAGAACTGAGTCACCCTAAAGACATTATCAAATTCGTTCTCCAGCACTGCATCAAGACGATAGAAGAGACTGACAAACAAAGCTTCCTGAGGAGCGCCTATCTTTCGCTGGGGAACTTCCAGGAGCTAAGCAACGAAGAGCGGAAAGCTGTGATATTGCTCGGCGAGATCGGATCTCCTGGCTCACCCGGCACCGATCTGCACGAGGAGCAGATCAAACGCATCAGCGACGTTGCCACAGCTCTTCATGCCGTCATGGCTAGGCTCAAGTCGGAGGTTTCCGTCCTAGCACAGGAACTCAAATGCTTGGGCGCGGACTAAGTGAACGCCGCATCATAATTGCCGCCTACCCGCCCCAGGGGGTCGACGGTTAGGAACTCGGCTTGGCGACGGCAGTTCGCACTCCAATTCGCCCCCCAGCGCCGGCCCTCCCTTTGCGCAGTTCAACCGATAGTGGCGCGCCGGCCCGCGAGAGCATCAACGCGGTAACGTCATTACCGTTGCCATATCCGCCCGGCCCGTTCGGAACCTCCGGGTTCCTGAAGGTTGGCTAGTTGGGAGCGTAACGAGACCGGGGAAATGTCCGCTCCGCTCCGCGCGCTTCATCGCTTTGACCATCGCGCCAGTAGCCACCTGCAGCCTTAGCAACCTCTGCCGGACTTGGGCCTCAGCTCGACTGAAGCAATCTCGCTCGTACTCAAGCTTAACGCGCTGGGACAGGCTCAATCCGGTTTGTATGGGAATGCCAACCGGGTTCGAAGCAGCAGCTGATCTCGACGAAATTGATCGGTCAACATTTCCGTCCATGACAAGGCTGGCAACTCGCGTCTGTTCGCCGCGGGGCAGTTGAACTTGGCCGTGAGGTAACGCCGAAGAAGTCTCCAACGTGCACATAGGCTTGGGTTGCGGTTTGAGCAGCGCCTGTTGCGGTAGGGGAACCCTTACTTGCTTGAAGCCGGGCGCGCCGAAGATTTGGCCGTTGTATTCACGCGCGCAGCCAAATAGGGCGCATCCGCTCAGGCCGGCAACGAAAACGGAATTTGCCAAACGCAAGCATCGACAGGTCCTTTAACCACAATACCCACGGCGCATGACGAACATCCAGCGAAGACCCGAGATACAAGTACACCGCCCAGAAGATCGGCATCTGAAGCAAGAGCGGCATGCACCCGCCCAGCGGGTTCGCCTCCTTCATCAGAGCGAGTTGCTCTTGTTGAAGCTCCTGCAATTCGCGCTCGTATTTCTTTGGATTCTCTTTGAGCTTCTTCATTCGGTCTTGAAGCTCTTTCATTCGCGGCTGGTGTTTCGCCGCCTTCTTCATTTTCTTCGAGCTGTAGAACCTGAGCGGCGAGAGCGCCAGGTTGATCAACACCGTCACCGCAACGATCGCCCAGCCGTAATTGCCGAATAGCCTTCGGAACCCGTTGAGTCCCCACGCCAGCGCGGGTATGAGAGGCTTGACCGCAAATGAAAACAGCCCGTAGTCAATCAGTGCGCCGAGATTCGCTCCGAGTTCCTGCCCGACAGTTGCCAACAGTTCTCGGTCCTTTGGACCGACGAAGATATGAGTTTGTGAAGTCGAGCTAACCGGGATGGCGGCAGACGGGTAATCAAGCGGTCGTTTCGCCGTCCTTTATCTGAATGTTGGTCAGCGTGATCTGAGGAATCGCTTGATTCGGATCGGGCACCGCGAGCATAGCGAAGTAGTGGTCAGAGACTCCGGCCCATGCATACAAGTTCCTGAGCGTGTCCGCTCCCTGCGCCACGCCGGTGCCCTTCGAAGTGCCCTGCGGCAACGAATCGAGTGTGAGCCGCTGGCCGTTTGCTTCGCGATTCGTTACCCGTGCATACCCGATAAGCGTCGCGCCCTGGTCGGCGGTCAGCTTGATCTCGGATACGCCTCGGCGAGCGGCTTATCCAGCTCGATCTGATTCGAATCATGATCGACGACAGTGACCGTCGCGAACGGCGGCGTGATCGCCGCCCCAGAATCTGCTGGCGCTCGCCGTCTCGTGTGTAAGCGACGACCGAAGGCGGAGTGGTGTAGCTTCCAGTTTGCTTATCGCTCTGATCTCCGAATCGCGGGCCCAGTACTATTTCAACGGCCTGCTGGCTTCCGCCTGCTATCACCTCTGCCGTGACGTCGAACACGAATCTGCCGCCGTGAAATGTAAGTGTCTTGGTCGCCGTGATCGAGGGCGAAGTGTACTTGAAAGTGATTGTGCGCGATTCATCTGGGTCCGAGTGTTACTTCTTTTCGTTGGGACCTACTCCTTCAATCTGAAAGTTGACCTGATTGAGCTGCTGCGCGATCTCCGGTAACCAGGGAGTGCGCAGGCTCAAAGGCGCGCTCAGCGGCTCCGGAATCTGCTGGGGAATCAGTTGGAGCGGTTTGCCATCTGCTCCGGTTATCGTCCGCTCTTCGCCGTTCTCTTTGTATCTGGAGAGTATCCACGATGTCGCCACTGCGCCGCGATTCGATAGCGTTGCGCGCCAGTAATCACTGTTCCTTCGACGAACTTTATCGTACGTCGCGCTGCGCGACTTGAGTTGTCTGAGCTTGGGGTTGGGGCTGAGCGGTGCCGGCGGCGCAGGTGCAGGCTTTTTTGGCTGCGCAAGCGGGCGCGTGCTGCGGTGTCTCCGCAGCCGTTGCGGCGCTGGTTCTTCGAGCTGAATTGGCTCTTCAATCGCGCTCGGCGCCAGGTAGCGCATGATGAGAGGCCACGACATCAGCACGACCAACGAAAGGCCCAGTGCCATTATCAAACGAGTTCGATCCATCAAATCACATCAGGCGGGTGTCCGCCCGTCCTTTGCTATCTCACAGGGTCATATCCGCCTGAGTGAAACGGGTGGCACCGCAGCAGCCGCCGAGCTGCGAGGTAAACGCCGCGCAACGCGCCGTATTTCTCGATCGCCTGCATCGCGTACTCAGAACAAGTGGGCGTGAATCTGCACGACGGCGGGAGTAGCGGCGAGATAAGCAGCTTGTAGGCGCGTATAAAAAAAATCAGAACAACCTTCACTTCTGGCCCGCCCTCTGTAGAAATGTAATGAATTCACTCTCAAAGTCGCGATAAGCGGCCTCCACCAGAGACCGCTTCGCGTTAATGACTATATCAACTCCTTGTGGGACTAGCCATTTGTTTCTTCTGAACGCTTCGCGCACCAGGCGACGAGCGCGATTGCGCTCAACAGAATTTCCCATCTTTCGAGTTGTGGTTATGCCGATGCGGGCTCGGTCGGTCTGATTTCGGGAGCACAAACGCCGTGAAGTACCTGAATTGAGTCTTGCGGCCTTCTTCGTACACGCGGCGGAAAACGTCGCGCTTCAGGATCCTGTCAGTCTTGGGAAACTTTTCGGATACCTCGCTCATTGTCCGTAGTCGTGGTCAGTAGTCCGTAGTCAGGCCCGGCGAGTTTAGAATCCGAGTCAGACCACTGACTACGGTACGCACTACTGACCGTTTTAATAGTGCGCAGGTGTCAGTCGCTTGCGGCCCTTGGCGCGGCGCCGCTTGAGCACTAGTTGCCGCCCTTTGTGCTCATGCGCACGCGAAAGCCGTGCGTTTTGGCGCGACGGCGGTTGTTGGGCTGAAAGGTCCTCTTCATGTTTCTACGCTCCTCGAAAGACGTCTCTACAGAAAAGATTAAAGCTATAGAAACAGGTTGTGGTTGTCAAGCTGTGCTCAAAGCGCAAACGACCGCTAACCAGGTTCGCCACCGAAGTTCAAAGGCTCTTCCTGCAAGAGGCGGAGCGCAGAATTGTTTTGAATCCACCACGAAGTCGAAGCTTGCGCAGAGCTACCCTTGCGGGGCAATATTATTGACAGGGTGGGGCGGTGATGTTACTTTGGCCTCGACTTCCATTCGGGCGTGCCCCCCTGTTAAGAACATATGACTAAGAGAAGCGGTTACAGGTTCGACGACCGCAAGAGGGAGATATTCGCGACGATCGTGAAAGATCACATCGCGACGGGTCAGCCGGTTGGCTCTTTTGCGCTCGCCAAACAGTCGAGCGAGCACTTGTCGTCCGCCACGATTCGAAACATCTGCGCCGAGCTTGAAGACGAAGGTTATTTGACGCATCCGCACACGTCTGCGGGGCGAATGCCCACTGATAAGGGTTATCGGTTTTACGTTGACCATTTCATAGGTTCGACAAAGCTTTCGCGATCGGACGCGGCGCGGATCAATGAGCGGTTGCTGGATGAAGAGTCGCTTGCGAGCCCGGACCTGCTGATGGAGCGCACGAGCCAGTTGCTGTCGCAGTTGTCGAATAACGTCGGCATCGTGGTGTCGCCGTCGATCACGAGGGACATCCTTCATCACGTCGAGTTTGTTAAGCTGCCCGACTCGCGGATACTGGTCATCACGGTTTCCAGCGCCGGCCGCGTGCAAGATCGGGTGATTCGAGTCGACGAGGAGTTCACGCAAGACGAGTTGAATTCGACGTCGCGTTATCTGGTTGAGAACTTCATGGCTGGACTCTTGCGGAGATTCGCGATGAGCTCTGCTTCGGATGAGCGAAGAGAAGGCGCTCTACGATAAGTTTCTGCGCAACGCGGTGATGCTTTGCAGCCAGAGCCTGCAAGAAGGAGACCAGCCCGATGTTTTTATCGAGGGCGCCTCGAATATCATATCGAAGCCCGACTTTGCCGACACCGAACGGATGCGGGCGCTGTTTAAGATGTTTGAGGAAAAGAGCCGAATCGTCAAGATTTTGAACGAGTGCATAGAGAGCGCGAGTCGGAAGCGGTGCCGTCCGGATCGGAAGCGAGAACCGGTTTGCGGATCTGAGCGATTGCACGGTGATCGCCTCTCCTTGTTTCTATTCGGGAGGCGCCGCGGTTGGAGCATTGGCGTGGTGGGGCCGACCAGGCTCGAATACGACCGGCTTATCGCATCGTGGACTACATCGCGAGGTTGTTTGAGCGTGCGGTCAGCGGGGCGCTCGGCCAGGACGCTCTGAGTGCTTCGTGAAACGGACGAAAACGGTAACGGAACGAAGATAAGGATAATGGGAGATAAGAAGAACGAGCCACGGGAAATACCGATTACTTTTGATGGCGACGAGAATGACGCATCGAGTTGGAAGATGGATCTGAATTGCCCCAGGAAGTCGAGTCGGCTGATGGCCGAGACGATCAGCCGCGAAGTGTCGGAGCATCGGACGAAGAAGCCGCGGACACTGCGATCCGGCTGACGGCGAGCAGGACCCGCTGCTCAGCTGCAAGCCCAGATCGACGCACTGACTCGCGAGAAGGCTTCGCTTTACGACCAGTTGCTCAGGCGGCAGCCGAGTTCGAGAATTATCGCAAGCGGATCGAGCGCGAACGCGCCGACCCTATCAACACGGGCGCGACGACGTGCTGTTGCAGTTTTTGCCGGTCGTGGACAACTTTGAGCGCGCGCTTTCAAGCCTGGAGACAAGCGAGGGCGACGCCGAAGCATTGCGGCACGGAGTCGAGTTGATTCACAAGCAGTTCAAGGACGCGTTGACGAAGTTCGGTCTCGAGCCAGTTGAAGCCATCGGACAGACCTTTGATCCTCATGTGCACGAAGCGGTGACGATCGAGGCGACCGACAAGCACAAAGAGAACACGGTGATCGAAGAGTTTCAAAGAGGATACAAAATCGGCGACCGGTTGCTGCGCCCCGCAAAGGTGAAAGTCGCCTCCAGCCCCGAAAGTAATTGCAGATTTCGGCGATTCGCGGTCCTGAATTGTGCAGCCACGAATCGAAACCCGGAACCGTTGATTCCCCCGGCCCCTATCGATTAATCAGACCCCTTTTACCTTCTCGGTCTTGAGTGGATAGGAGATAGGAGGCAAGTCTCATGGGCAAAGTTATTGGAATAGATTTCGGCACGACCAACTCGTGCGTGGCGATACTCGAAGGCGGAGTCACACAGATCATTCCAAACAAAGAAGGCGGGCGCACCACGCCGTCGGTAGTCGCTTTCACCGAGAAAGGCGAGCGTTTGATTGGCCAGATCGCCAAGCGCCAGGCCATCACCAACTCCGCTAATACTATCTACGCGGTCAAGCGGCTGATGGGCCGCAAATTCAACTCGGATGAAGTTCAGCGCGCTTGCCAGGTCTGCTCTTACGAAATCACCGAAGCAGCAAACGGCGATTGCCGCGTGCGAGTGCGCGGACGCGACTACTCGCCGCCCGAGATCTCCGCAATCCTGCTTCAGCGATTGAAGCTGGCGGCCGAAGAGTTTCTAGGCGACGAAGTGACCGAAGCCATTATCACTGTGCCCGCTTACTTTGACGACATTCAACGGCAGGCGACGAAGGACGCGGGCAAGATCGCCGGGCTAAATGTTCAACGCATCATCAACGAGCCGACGGCGGCGGCGCTTGCTTACGGGCTTGGCAAACGCGAAAACGAAAAGATCGCGGTCTACGATCTTGGCGGCGGCACGTTTGATATTTCGATAATGGAGATGAGCGACGGAGTTTTCGAGGTGCTGTCAACCTGCGGCGATTCGTTTCTGGGCGGCGAAGATTTCGACCAGCGCATCGTTGATTGGATGATCGAAACCTTTAAGCAGGAGACCGGGATCGATCTTCATTCCGACAGGCTGGCGCTGCAACGGTTGAAAGAAGCAGCCGAGCGCGCCAAGTGCGAGCTCTCAACGGCGACCGAATCGCAACTGAATCTGCCGTTCATCGCGGCCGATCCAACCGGTCCGAAGCATTTCAACAAAACCCTGACCCGCGAGAAGTTTGAAGAGTTGGTGGTCGACCTTGTCGAGCGCACGATCGAGCCTTGTCAGAAGGCGCTCAAAGACGCCAAGCTCACTCCTGCACAGATCACCAAGGTTCTGCTGGTCGGCGGACAGACGCGCTCGCCGATCATCATCAATCGCGTGCGCGAGATCTTTAAACGCGAGCCTTCGATCGAGATCAACCCCGATGAAGTCGTCGCCATTGGCGCGGCGATTCAGGCGGGCGTGCTGACGGGCGATGTCAAAGATTTGATTCTGCTCGACGTCATTCCGCTTTCGCTTGGCATCGAAACGCGCGGCGGCCTGTTTACCAAAATTCTCGACCGCAACTCGACCATCCCGACAAAGAAGAGCCTGGTCTTCACCACCGTCGCCGACAATCAGCAGGTCGTGGAAGTGCACGTTCTGCAAGGCGAGCGCGACATCGCCTCGGGCAATCGCAGTCTGGCGCGATTCGAGCTGGTTGGCATACCGGCTGCGCCGCGCGGACTTCCCCAGGTCGAAGTAACCTTTGAAGTTGACGCCGACGGCATAGTCTCGGTTTCGGCGCGCGACAAAATGACCGGTCTCGAACAGGCGATGCGAATCACTCCGTCATCGGGTTTGTCGGCCTCGGAGATTTACGACTTGATCGAAGAGGCGAGCCGCAACGTCGAGACCGACCGCCGGATGAGAGAGATCATCATCGCGCGCAACCGGCTGGAAGGCTTGCTTCAAAACACCATTCGCTCGTTCGGCGAGTTCGGCTGGATGTTGTCGGCCGACGATCAGGAATTCGTGCGCAACACAGTCGAACACGCGCGCAGACACCTTCTGTCTGAGGACTCGTCCGAAGTGCGTTAGGCGCTTGAGCAGCTTGAAAGAGCCGCTCGCTTGATCACCGACGCAATGTTTCGCCCGACGGGGCTCGCATCGGATCCTTCGGAGAAGGAAAAGGAAGAAGACACCGCGCCGTTGTCCGAAGTGTTGTAGAGTTTGCTATAATCGGTTCTCGGTTTCTGGTTCCTGGTCTCTGGTTTCCGGTTCTGTTGCCGGAGATTCAGAGATCGGAAACCAGAAACTAGTAACCAGAAACCAGGAACTACAGTTGAGCAGCAAACGCGACTACTACGAAGTGCTGGGCGTTCGCCGCGAGGCGAACGAACAAGAGCTGAAGCAGGCCTATCGCCGCCTCGCGATCAAATACCACCCCGACAAAAATCCAGGCGACAACGAAGCCGAAGAGCACTTTAAAGAGTTGAACGAAGCCTATCAGGTGCTCTCGCAAGCCGAGCTTCGCGAGCGCTACGACCGTTTCGGGCACGCGGGAGTCGGCGCGGGAGCGGCGGCGGGCGCGGGATTCGGACAGGGATTCCCGGGATTTGAAGATCTATTCGACATGTTCGGCTTCGGCGACATCTTCGGCGGCCGCAACGCGCGGCGCGCCGGACCTCGCCGCGGTTCCGATCTCAGATACGATATCGAAATCACGCTCGAAGAAGCCGCCGCAGGAGTCAAGACAAAAATACGCGTGCCACGATTGGAAGCTTGCGAAATCTGTAGCGGAACCGGCGCCGCCGAAGGCTCGCAGCCGTGCGCTGCACGACCTGCGCGGGAAGCGGACAGGTCCGGTATCAACAGGGATTCTTCTCTGTCAGCCGCACCTGCTCGACTTGCCGCGGGAACGGGAAAGTCATCAGCGACGTCTGCCGCGAGTGCCGCGGCGAAGGCCGCGTCGAGCGCGAGAAAACGCTCGAGATCAAGATTCCAGCGGGCGTCGATACCGGCTCGCGCTTGCGGATCGCCGGCGAAGGCGAAGCCGGCGAATTGGGGGGCCCGCGCGGCGATCTCTACGTGATCGTTCACGTCAAAGAGCACGACTTTTTTGAGCGCCGCGACGCAAACCTGTATTGCTCGATTCCTGTTTCGTTTACTCAGGCGGCGCTTGGAGCGGACTTGAACGTGCGAACGCTCGACGGAGAAGAGAGCGTACGCATCGCCGAGGGAACGCAAAGCAACAGCCTGTTCAAGCTTAAAGGGAAGGGAATGCCGGTCCTCGGCGGACGAGGCCGCGGGGACCTTTACGTCGCCGTCAACGTGATCACACCGACAAATCTCTCGAAGGAGCAGCGCCGGCTGCTTGAAGAACTAGCCAACCTCGAAACCAACGGTCATCAGGACCGGGGAATCGTCGACAAGGTCAAAGACATTTTTGGATAGCGAAAAAGTGACTTCGATGGAGTTCGGCCTTCAGGCGGAAGTTTGTATCGCTTCAGTTCGACTGAGTTCACAACATGCCGACATACAAACTTCCGCCTGAAGGCCGAACTACGAACAAAGGCATGGTCTACTTCGAGGGAGCGTAATACGGGTTTTGGCCCGAACCATGATCCGTTGTGTCGAGTATCTCGCGGACCTGAGGAACCTGCTCGCGAATCAATCGCTCAATACCCATCTTCAAGGTCACATCCGCCGCGCCACAGCCCTGACACCCGCCGCCCATTCGTATGAATATGTTGTCATCCTGAACATCCAGCAACTCGACAAAGCCGCCGTGCGAGGCAACTCCCGGATTGATCATTTCGTCCAGGACCTGCTGAACCCGCAGCCTCACGTGCTCCGGCGGCAGGCGGTCACCCTCAGGAATCTCCGGCGCCGGATTCAAGAAAGCTCGGATAGCCGTGCCGACTCGCTTGCCCAACTGGCGCCAATCCTCGTCACCGCCCTGGGTGACGTCCACCAGATTGTCGTTTAGCTCGACCTTCATTATCCCCGGAATCTTGAGCAGCTTATCAGCCAGGTCGTTGTCTTTCGCTTCTTCGGCCGTGTAAAAAACCGCGGCTCCATCGTGCACGGGTCTATCCACCGTGAATCGGCAAACGTGGATGTCCTGACGATCTACTTCGGCTTTTATTTGAATGGTCAAAGGTGAACTCATAATAGCGCTCCTGTCTTTCGTCTTTTCGTTCGGGCTTGATTATAGACGATTCCATGAAGAATATCCACGTCATAAAACTGCTTCTTAATTCAGCGGCGCTGCTATTGACCGCCGCCCTCTCGATTCAAAGAGAGGGGTATATGACCGACTCTAGATTCCTGCTCTTTTTTCGAGGGGACCAAACTGGTCCCGCGTGGGCTCCGCTCAGCAGAACCACGCTTCGGTCAATCGAGGGGGCCGCAAGCGCCCGGGATCAACCGGCGAGGTTATGTGGCTCGCGAATGCGTCCCCTCGGACCGCGTAGCAAGCTCCAGAATGGCATGGAACGTCTCCGCCGGATCTTCGCTTCTGACCGGCCGCCTGCTCGACAATCTCGCTCACTCGCGTGTGCAATTCGTCCATTCGTGGGTCGGGATGTGCCCACTCGTATGAGAACGACTCTTGAACAAGTCGTCCAAGCCACCGGTGACTGTCGGTCCGCGACAACAGCAGCGACCCCGGCGGAACAAGCAACCGAATGCTGTATTGAACAGGGTCCACGTGATCGATCAAATCATGAGATTCTACAAAGTCGAGCACGTCTATGTAATCATCGATCGTCGCCCACGGCGTGAAGGATACAAATGTCGGCCTGAGAGCGATTCCCGCGCCTCGCACTATCCGAAGAGCTTCAATAACGTCGTCTCGGCTGTGCCCTTTATCCAGATGCTCGAGCACCGTGTCGCTCAACGACTCGACCGCCGAAACCACGAAAATGCAGCCGGAGCGTGCGAGTTCCGGGATCAGCGCGCGATGCTTGAGGATGTGCTCGACCTTTGCGGTGAAATCAAATGTCAGCTCGGGAAACTCTTCGTGCATCGCCCTGGTGATGCGAAGTGAATGTCCGGGTCCGTTCAGAAAATCCGGATCGCCAAACGTGATGTGACGAGCCCCTGATGCGACGAGTCGGCGAATGTCTTCGAGCACGATGTCTTCGGGCACGACGAAGAAGCGGCCGTTGTAGACGGACGGGATCGGGCAATGCGTGCAGCGATGCAGGCAGCCGCGGCTCGC